>NZ_SOHE01000013.1 GCF_004403305.1 Cryobacterium frigoriphilum
CGGGCCGGGTCTCCGGAGCGGGCAGCGGGGCCGGCGCGAAGGTCGACGCGGGCGCAGACGCGGGCGCGGGCGCGGCGGCGGGCGCCGCGGCGATGCTGGAGGCCGAAGCGGTCGACGCGGGCGACTCCGATGCACCGTAGGTGTTCGACGCACCGGACGCACTCGGCGTGCTCGGCGTGCTCGATGCGCGCGGCGTGACCGGCTGAATCACCTCGGTCAGCTGGCTGTCGGCCGCCCAGGACGGGGACTCACCGGGGATACGCATGGGGGTGGTGGGGGGATTCTCAGTCATGTCTCGCTCCGTCGTCCTCGAGGTGGTGAGGCAATCACCGTTGCGGGCGATCACCGTGGCAGAATTCTGTGCTGGCCGTATCTGTGCTGGCCGTATCTGTGCTGGCCGTATCTGTGCTGGCCGTATCTGTGCTGCGAGCACATCCAGTGTGCACGCGCTGGGCCATTTTAGGCTGGCGAACTGTGGATCTGTCTCAGGAAGGCGGGAACACGCGTTTGTACGTGCGCCCGTCCGGCAGGGTGACCTCGCGACTTTCAAGGGTTCCGCGGCTCACCTGCAGGTAGATCGCCGAGGCGGTGACGCCCAGCCGAGCCGCCGCTTCGGCCACCGACAGGCCCGGCAGGTCGGTGGGCACCGAACTGGGCCGCGCGCTTCGCTTGCGTCCCGCGGCCAGGCGCGCGGCGATCTCCGCATCGGTGCCGAGCCAGCGCCAGCGAGCCGCGGCGGCCTTGAGGCCGGCCGCCTCGGCGACGTCGTCCCAACCGGCACCGGCGGTGACCGCGGCCCGCACGCTCGCGAGCGTGGCGGCATCCGTCTCGAGGGCGTTCTGCAGCGCGCGGATGCCCCGCAGCACCTCGAGCGGGTCGGCTCCCTCGTCGGCATTGAGCGCGGCCAGGCGCTGCAGGGCGATTGCCGTATCGGGGTCGAGGTGGGTCATGACCGAGCCAGCAGGTCGGTCGGCGCGTCGGCCTGCGGGCCCGGCTCGCCGCCGAGGGCCTTGATCAGGCGTTCGCGGGCCCGCCCCAGGTGGTCATCGAGCAGCGCGGCGGCCGCATCGCCCTCACCGGCCGCGATCAGCTCGAGAATGCGCTCATGCTCGGCGTAGATCAGGCCAGGCGCGAGCAGATTGAGCGACTGCACACGGTTCATACACAGGCGCACCTCGCTCATCAGCGATCGGTACATCTTGCTCATGCGATCGCTCCCGACCGCATCGATCAGACTCAGGTGAAAGCGGATGTCCGGCTCGATCAGATCGGTCGGCGTGCCCTCGGACAGGCGGCCGATCTCGGCGTTGGCGGCCACGGCATCCGTCGGCACGAGCCGCGTGCGTGCCAGCCGCCTCAGAATTTCGCTCTCGAGGTAGGCCCTGGCATGGTAAATGTCGCTGACCGCGGCGGGGCCGAGGGCCGCGACCCTCGCGGTCTTGTGCAAACCACGCACGAGCAGGCCCTCGGCGACGAGTCGCTCAATCGCGGCCTTGACCGTGGGCCGCGCCACGTTGTACGCGGCGGCCATGTCGGTTTCGGTGAGCGGCGTGTCGGCGGTGAGCTCGCCGGAGAACATGCGCGCACGCAGGTCGGCGGCAATCGCGTCCACGATGGAGGTGGCCGTGACGGGGATGCTCTGGGGAGTCATAATCTTCTATCTTGCCAGACCGGACTTCATGGTTGATTGACTTACTTGTGAACTTGTTAGACAATATTCAGGACGTCACGCTGGGTGGCGCGTTCTCAGTGTGGAGACCCTCATCGTTCAGCCCGTCACGGAACTCTTTCCGCAAGTCACGGATCCCATCTTCGGGAATCTGGTCCTCTCGGCCGTCTGCGCCGCTCTCCCCCTCGTGCTGCTGTTCGTGCTGCTCGGCGTCTTCCGCGTCAAGGCGCACAAGGCGGCCCTCGCGAGCCTGCTGCTGTCGATCGTGCTCGCCGTCGTCGGCTGGCAGATGCCGGTCGGCCAGGCACTCAGCGCCGCCGCGGCCGGCGCGTTCTACGGCCTGTTCCCGATTCTCTGGATCCTCGTCAACGCCCTGTGGATCTACAAGCTCACCGTGGCGACTCCGTGGTTCGAGGTGTTGGGCCGCACCATCCGCTCGATCACCAACGACCTGCGCATTCTCTCAATCCTGATCGCGTTCTGCTTCGGCGCCCTGCTCGAGTCGCTCGCCGGCTTCGGCGCGCCGGTCGCGATCTCGGCCGCGATGCTGATGGCGGCCGGCATGAAGCCGCTGAAATCGGCCCTCGTGTCGCTGCTGGCCAACACCGCGCCGGTCGCATTCGGCGCAATGGCCGCCCCGATCATCGCCCTCAACGGCGTGACCGGCATCCCGGTGCAGGAGCTCTCGCAGATGGCCGGCCGCCAGACGCCGTTCATCGCCATTCTGGTCCCGCTTATTCTCGTGTTCATGGTCGACGGCAAGCGCGGCCTGAGGCAGACCTGGCCGGTCGCCCTGGTCGCCGGATTCGTCTTCGGCCTCTCCCAGTTCGTCACCGCGAACTTCTTCGCGGTCGAGCTCACCGACGTCGTCGCGGCCGTCGCGACCGTTACCGCCGTGTTGATCATGCTGAAGTTCTGGCAGCCGCGCGAAATCATCGGCGTGACGGATGTCGATTCCGGCAATGCCGTATCGGCCGGCGGCGACTCCGCCCCCGTTCTCGCCGGCCGCGCCGGTACCGTTCCGGTCGCCCCGGCGCCCGAGACGGGCACGACCGCCGTGCTCGAGAAGACCACGCGCCCGCCGGCGGGACAGGTCTTCATGTCTGTCGCGCCGTACCTGATCATCATGACCATCTTCTCGATCGCGCAGATTCCCGCGATCAAGACCTGGCTCAGTGCGATCGGCAGCGTCACCTTCCCGTGGCCCGGCCTCGACGTCGTCAACGCCGCGGGTGACCCGGTTCCCGCGCAGACCTTCAAGCTCGACCACATCAAGGCCACCGGAACCCTGCTGATGCTCTCCGGCATCGTCACCATGGCGCTCTACCGGATGTCGATTCGCCAGGGCCTCGCCACTTACTGGCAGACCCTCGTGCAGCTGCGCTGGACGATCGTGACCGTTACCGCGGTGCTGAGCCTCTCGTTCGTCATGAACCTCTCTGGCCAGACCAACTCGCTCGGTGTCGCCCTCGCCACGACCGGCGTGTTCTTCGCGGTGCTCTCCCCCGTCATCGGCTGGCTCGGCGTCGCCCTGACCGGCTCCGACACCTCGTCGAACTCACTGTTCGGCCAGTTGCAGGTCTCCGCGGCGACCGAGACCGGCCTGTCGCCAACGCTGATGGCCGCCGCGAACTCCTCCGCCGGCGTGCTCGGCAAGATGCTCAGCGTGCAGAACCTCGCCGTGGCCGCCGCCGCGGTCGGCATGGCCGGCGAGGAGAGCACCCTGTTCCGCAAGCTGATCGGCTGGAGCCTGAGCCTGCTGCTGCTGATCACCGTGCTGATCGTGCTGCAGTCCACCCCCGTGCTCGGCTGGATGGTTCCGTAATGCCGATTGGGTCGGACAGCGCCGACACCCTGACGCGGCGCACAGCTACGACCGAACCGGGCGCGGCATCCGCTGCCCTGCTCGACTCGCTGCGCACCGCCGTCGCCGACCCGACCCGCGTCAAGACCCGGGCCATCGACCGGCACGCCAACGCGCACGACGCCTCGCACTTTCTGCTGATCCCGCAGGCGGTCGTCGTGGCGCAGGATGCCGGCGAGGTCGGCCGGCTGCTGCGTGCGAGCGCCGCTCAGGGTGTCGCCCTCACCTTTCGCTCCGGCGGCACCAGCCTCAGCGGCCAGGCCCTCACCGACGGAGTTCTCGTCGACGTGCGCCGCAACTTCACGAAGATCGAGGTGCTCGACGGCGGCGCCCGGGTGCGCGTGCAGCCCGGCGTCACCGTGCGCGCCCTCAACAACCGGCTCGCCCGCTACGGCCGCAAGTTCGGGCCCGACCCGGCGAGCGAATCCGCCTGCACCATCGGCGGCGTCATCGCGAACAATTCTTCGGGCATGGCCTGCGGCACGACCGACAACACCTACCGCACCCTCGAATCGCTCACGCTGGTGCTGCCGAGCGGCACCGTGATCGACACCGGTGAAGCGGATGCCGATGCCCGGCTGCGCGCGCTCGAACCGGCCCTGCATGAGGGCCTGCTGCGCCTGGCGCGGCGGGTACGCGGCAATCCGGCATCCGTCGCGACCATCGAGCGCCAGTTCGCGATGAAGAACACCATGGGCTACGGCGTGAATTCGCTTCTCGACTACGACCGGCCGGTCGACATTCTCGCGCACCTGATCGTGGGCAGCGAGGGCACTCTGTGCTTCGTCGCCGAGGCCGTGTTCCGCACCATCCCCAAGCTCGCCCACGTCACCACGAGCCTGCTGGTCTTCGACGACCTCGAGGCGGCCAACGCGGCGCTGCCGGCGCTCGTCGAGACGGGCGCCGCGACCCTCGAGCTGATGGACGCGCTCTCGCTCAAGGTCGGGCAGAGCCTGCCCGACGCGCCGCCGATCATTCGCGACCTCGCCGTCGTCGATCACGCCACCCTGCTGGTGGAATACCACGCCGACAGCGCCGAACGCCTCGCCGAACTGCAGGGCACCGGCGTGACACTCGCCGCCGGTCTCGGCCTGTCGAGTCCGGCCGAGTTCAGCAGCGACGCCGCGGCGCGCGCGCAGATGTGGCACCTGCGCAAGGGCCTCTACGCGGCCGTCGCCGGCGCCCGCCCGCAGGGCACGACCGCGCTGCTCGAAGACGTCGTGGTGCCCGTTCCGGCCCTCGGCCGCACCTGCATCGAGCTGATCTCGCTCTTTGACCGGTACCAGTACCGGGACAGCGTGATCTTCGGGCATGCCAAAGACGGCAACATCCACTTCATGCTCACCGACGGCTTCGCCGGCACCGAGTCCCTCGACCGCTACCGGGACTTCACCGAGGACATGGTCGAGCTCGTGCTCGGCGAGGGCGGCTCGCTCAAGGCCGAACACGGCACCGGGCGGGTGATGGCGCCCTACGTGCGCCGCCAATACGGCGACGAGCTCTATGACGTGATGCGCCAGATCAAGCTGCTGTGCGACCCGGCCGGCCTGCTCAACCCCGGCGTGCTCATGAACGACGACGCCGAGGTGCATTTACGCGACATCAAGTCCACGCCCGCCGTGGCCGAAGAAGTCGACCGTTGTGTCTCGTGCGGCTACTGCGAACCGGTCTGCCCGAGCCGGGAGATCACCCTGACCCCGCGGCAGCGCATCGTCACCCTGCGCGCGATCGAACAGGCCCGCCTGGACGGCGACACGGCCCTGGTCGCCGAGCTCACCAAGGATTACGACTACAACGCCGTGCAGACCTGCGCCGTCGACGGCATGTGCCAGACGGCCTGCCCGGTGCAGATCGACACCGGCCTGCTCGTGAAGAGCCTGCGCAAGAAAGACGCCGGCCCGGTCGCGAACGCGGTCTGGAACGTCGCCGCGAAGAACTGGAGCACCGTCACGCGCGGCGCCGGCCTCGCCCTCACCGTGGTGCAGAAGGTCCCGACGCCCGTCGTGCACGCGCCCAACGTGCTCGCCCGCGCGGTGCTCGGCACCGACACGGTTCCCCTCTACTCGGGCGAACTGCCGGCGGGAGGCGTGTCCCGCACCCGGCCGGCGCCGGTGGGGGCGGCATCCGTCGTCTACTTCCCGGCCTGCGTGAGCACCATGTTCGGGGCGGCGGACAAGGCGACGCCGGGTGTGCAGATCAGCTTTGAGGAACTCTGCGCGCGCGCCGGCATCACGCTGCTCGTGCCGCCGGCCATCGACAGCCTCTGCTGCGGCACGCCGTGGGCGTCCAAGGGCATGGCGACCGGCCAGGCGTCGATGCGAGCCCGCACCCTCGCGGCCCTGCACGAGGCGACGGATGGCGGCCGGCTCACGATCATCTGCGACGCCTCCTCGTGCACCGAGGGACTGCGGCAGAGCATCGAGAGCGACCAGAGCGACGTGCGGCTGCGGGTGATGGATGCCGTCGAATTCGCCGCGACGCAGATTCTGCCTTCGCTCCCCCAATACACGAAGCTTCCCTCGCTCGCCCTGCACCCGACGTGCTCGTCGACCCGCATGGGCATCAACTCCTCGCTCGACAGCGTCGCGGCCGCGGTGGCCGACCGCGTCGACGTGCCCGAGAACTGGGGCTGCTGCGGCTTCGCCGGCGACCGCGGCATGCTGCATCCTGAGCTCACCGAGTCGGCGACGCGCGTGCAGGCCGCCGAAGTCGAGGCGTTCGGGGCATCCGCTCACGCCTCGTGCAACCGCACCTGCGAGCTCGGCATGACCCGGGCCACCGAGGAGCCGTACCGGCACGTGCTCGAGCTGCTCGCCGACGTGACGCGGCCCGCGTAGGCGAGCTGCCGGTTAGTCGCGTCGGCGAGCGCGCCAGGCCGCCCAGGCGCCGGTCGACCAAAGCGCCCAGAGCACGAGCAACGGCTGGAACAGCAGCCGGATGCCGCGGGACAGCTGCGAATCAAGGCCGAAGGAGTCCGTTTCGGTCACGAACTGCGACACGTTGCCGGGAAAGATCGCCACGAAGAACGCGGCCACGAGCCAGCCGACCGGCACCCGATATCGCCACAGCACGAGCAGGGCGAGGCCGAGCACGATCTCCACGATGCCCGAAGCGACGACGACAAAATCTCCCGGCAGCGGCAACCATTCTGGAACCTGGGCCAGAAAAGCCGTGCGGTTGACGGTGAGGTGGCTGACGCCGGCCGTCAGCAGGAACGCGCCCAGCAGCATCCGCCCGAGGTGTTGGACAACGGATGCCCGGCGCGGCCGAGTCTTGGATTGCATTTCCTCACTCTATGTCTTCGCCCTGGCGAGATAGACAAGGTAGATTGTCGGCCTGCGAATGGGGAGTAACCCGGGGCGGCTGCGGCAGGCCGACGCCCTGCTGAGGCGCGTCGTCGTCGGACTGCCCGAGAGCGCCACCTACACGGGCGTCTCAGACCTGCCCTGATCTACCTACTCTGGGTCGAGTCGCCTGCCTTGGTGAACACGCGAATTCCCTGAAACGCCCACATGACGGCGACGACGAGCAGCACGATGCTGGTGATGTAGTCGAACCACTCCGTCGGCCAGCCCATGAGCAGCACGACAACGACGAGCAGCGCGATCGCTCCGGCGATCTTGAGCGCGCCGGCACGTTTCGAGCGGATGCCTGACTCGGCGGTTTCAGCGCCGGTCGGGTTTTCAGTAGTTTCCATGTAGCAATACTATGGTGAGCCCCCGCGGTCTCCCGGCAGCGAGTCAGTCCACGCCGCTGCCGTATTCTCGGTCTGTCATACTCCGCGGGACACACCTGACGCGCCCGAATCGAAGCGATTGGACCCCATGAACACCCAGCTCGTCGTAGGAGCCGGCCTGATCGGCCGTCCGCTCGCCGAACGCCTCGCCGCGCGCGGCGATACGGTGACCATCGCGACCCGCTCGGGCTCTGCCGCGCAGGGGGCCGCCACGCTCGTGCTGGATGCGAGTGATCCGGCCGCCTTCACGCGCGCCGCAACGGATGTCTCCACCATCTTTCTCTGCACGAATCCGCCGTACACCGACTGGGCCAGGCAGTGGCCGCCCATCATTGACGCGGCGATCGCCGCAGCCTCCGCTACCGGCGCCCGGATCGTGGTGATGGGCAACCTCTACCCGTACGGGTCACCGACCGGTCCCATGACGGAGCACTCACCCGAGACGACGACCGAATCCAAGGGACTCATTCGCCGGGCCGCATGGGCTCAGGTGCGCGCCGCGCATGACGCCGGCCGTATCCAGGCCGTCGAAGTGCGCGCCAGCGACTATTTCGGGCCGGGAGCCACCGGAACCGCCCATCTCGGCGAGTCATTTTTCACCGCGGTGCTGCGCTCGAAGACGGCTCGCGGGGTCGGTACACCGCGGCTCGTGCACAGCTGGAGCTACCTGCCCGACATCGTGACGACCCTCATCGCCGCCGCTGACCACACGGGCGACTGGGGTCGAATCTGGCATGTTCCGAGCGCAACCGTCAGCCGCACCGACATCGTGGGGCAACTCAATGCACACTATGGCAGCCACGGTAAGGTCGCCGGTTATCCGCAGCTGATGTTGCGCTCGCTCGGTGTAGTCAACCCGATGATGCACGAAGTGTGGGCTTCCAGTTACCAGTTCGTGGTGCCGTACATCATCGATTCGACCGAGACCGAGCGTGAACTCGCTGTCGTCGCCACGCCGTGGAACGAAGCACTTCTCGCCACGGCCGAAAGTTACCGCGGCACAATCAGCTGACGATGCTCTGAAGAAACACATTGCGCCGCTCGATCAGTCTGCGCAGGTAGGTGGCGAGCACGAGACGTTCGACGACCCGACCGAGCGGCCCAAAGGGCGCCGCAAACGACACCCGATCGATCATCAGCGTACCGACGCCGTGCGGCAGAAAGACGTGCTCGTGGGTGAAGTAGCGAAACGGCCCCCGGACCTGTTCATCGGTGAAACTCGTGGGCGAGGTCATCGCCGTGATGCGGCTCGTCAGGCGCAGCGGCAGCCCGAAGTGCCAGGCGCGCCAGGTAACCTGCTCATGGATGCCGATGAGCCCGCTGCGAACACCACTGACGACAGTCTCGCGCGACCCCGACATGGACTCTGTGTGGGCGGTGATGTCCCGGGCCAGGTCGAAGAGCCGCTGCGGTGCCAGCGTCGACTCGGTGGTGCATTCGAACGAAATCGCCATGGGCCACAATCTAGCAGCGCCGACCATCCGCACAGGTTCCAAGCCGCGGCGCCCTGCGCGCGAAACGGCAGCACCGCGAAGATCAGAAGGCAGTGGGCACCACAACGGTGCATCCCGGGTTTGCGCCAATGCGCGCTGTGGTTTCGCAGCCCCGGATACAGCGCAGAGACCGGATCGGATGAATTATGCGGCACGAAGACGATCGGCAGGTACGGTCGGCAATATCAACCCTGAGTGGGATGCCGCACCCGTGCAGCTCCGACAGACTGGACGCATGACGACGACTGCCGAGCGAGTGCAACGACCCGACTATGCCGTCACGGTGCCACGCTGGGCGTTCTGGGTCGCCCACGCCGTACCCCTCTGCGTACTGCCCTCCGGACTGTGGCGTCTGGCGATGAGCGTGGGGATCCCCGTTGGCTTCAGCGATGCCGTACTGCGCGCGGACTACGATTTGCCCGGCTGGGGAGCCCTGTACACGATTGGTCTCGCGGTGATTCTCGAGGGTCTCGCTCTTCTCACCCTTGGCCTCGTCTATCCTTGGGGCGAGGTCGTCCCCCGGTGGATGCCCCTCATCGGCGGCAGGCCAGTACATCGCATGGCAGCGGTTATCCCGGCCTCCATCGGCGCCGCCCTGATCACCTGGATCAGCTTCAGCCAGCTCTTCTTGTGGGGCACGGTCGACGCCACCGACCTTCCCTTGATGGGGCTTACTTACGCACCCGTCCTCGCCTGGGGACCACTCCTCGCGGTGGCCACCGCCGCGTACTTCATCCGGCGCGGGAGGGGTTCCCCTCCCCTCGCTGAGCCGATGGAGAGGCCGTAACACGAGTTCAGCGCGGAGAATTGCCGGGCAGCGTGGCATCCTCTAGCGTGGAACCATGGCCACGCCCTCGATCGACAAGTCCAACCGCATCATTTTTCGCTTTGCGATCTTCTACAGCGTGTTCCTGCTGGCACTGGGCATCTGGGTGAGCGTCGTCATCGGTGATTGGATCCCCTTGCTGATCGCGTCCGGCCTCATCATCGTGCCCGTCGGCGGCATCAGCGCCTGGAACCGTCGCCCGTCCCGCTGACGCTGGCCACTGCCGGGAGAGCAGTCGGTCCCACGGTGGCGCAATCCCGTGCCGCCCCAGCCGATCTCCTCGGGCATGGGGCTATTTCTGGCTTCTCGCTCACGAAAAGCCAGAAAACGCCCCTTGGCAACCCCAATTACCTCGCGACAAGCCAAAAAATGCCCCTTGAGGTCGATTCAAGGGGCATTTTTTGGCTTTTCGCCTGATGGCAAAGCGGTGCAAGGGGCTATTTCTGGCTTTTCGTGAGCGAAAAGCCAGAAAACGCCCCTTGGCCGTCACCCCCGCCCGGGCTGACCCCGTCAATCGACCTCGTGGGGCCACCTCGGACATGTCGCGTGCCGACAACACGAAGAGAGCGCGCCGGTCGCTACTTCGGGTCGACAAGCGCGGCGGCGAGCACCACGAAGGCATGCGGGGCGAGCACGATCGAACCGGGCTGACGACGGATGATCGCGGCCGGCGCGGCCGCGAACGCCAGCAGCACCGCGCCATCCCCGGCCGGCAGCGCTTTCGGGGTCGCCGAGAAGTTGACGAGTACCTCGGTGTCGCCGCGCTTCAGGCACAGCCAGCGGGCATCCGCATCGAACTCCACGTCGATGTCGTCAAAGTACGGGCTGGTGAAGTCGGACACCTCTCGGCGCAGCCGCGCGAGATCGCGGTAGAGCCCCAGGACTCGCTCGTGCTCCGGCTGGCCGAGCTCGGACCAATCGAGCCTGGACCTCTCGAAGGTCTGCGGGTCTTGGGGGTCGGGCACCACGGCCGGGTCCCAGCCCATCTGGGCGAACTCTCTGATGCGGCCCTCGGCGGTCGCCCGCCCGAGCTCGGGTTCGGGATGCGAGGTGAAGAACTGCCAGGGTGTGCTCGCGCCCCATTCCTCCCCCATGAAGAGCATCGGCGTGTACGGGCCGAGCAGGGTGAGGGCGGCGGCGATGCCGAGCTGGCCCACATCCGCTGTCACGCTGAGCCGGTCGCCGATCGCGCGGTTGCCGATCTGGTCGTGGTTCTGTGAGGCGACGACGAGCCGCCAGGTCGGCACGGTATCGCTGTCGATCGGCCGACCGTGGCTGCGCCGCCGAAAGCTCGAGTAGCTGCCGTCGTGAAAGAAGCCCTGGTCGAGCACCTTCACGAGAGCGCTGAGGGGTTCGAAGTCGGCGTAATAGCCGCTGGTCTCGCCGGTGAGCGCGACATGCACGGCGTGGTGAAAGTCGTCGCTCCACTGGGCGGCGAGCCCGTAACCGTTGGCATCGCGCGGGGTGATCAGTCGAGGGTCGTTGAGGTCCGACTCCGCGATCAGGGTCAGGGGGCGGTCGACGGTCTCGCTGAGCACGTCGACCTCGACGGCCAGCTCTTCGAGCAGGTGCAGGGCGCGGCTGTCGCGCAGGGCGTGCACGGCATCGAGCCGCAGGCCGTCGACGTGGTAGTCGCCGAGCCACATGAGCGCGTTGTCGATGATGTAACGGCGCACCGGGTCGGAGTCGGGGCCGTCGAGGTTGAGCGAGGAACCCCAGGTGTTGCCGGCCTGAGTGCTGAGGTAGGGGCCATACTGCGGCAGGTAGTTGCCGCTCGGCCCGAGGTGGTTGTAGACGACGTCCTGGATCACGCCGAGACCTGCCTGGTGGCAGGCATCGACAAAGCGCTGGTAGGCCGCCGGGCCGCCGTACCCCTCGTGCACGGCGTACCAGAGCACTCCGTCGTAGCCCCAGTTGTGCGTGCCGTTGAACGCGTTCACCGGCAGCAGCTCGACGAAGTCGACGCCGATCGACTTCAGGTGCTCGAGGCGGCCGGCCGCCGCAGCGAGCGTGCCCTCCGGCGTGAAGGTGCCGAGGTGCAGTTCGTAGATCACGCCGCCGGCGAGCGGCCTGCCCGGCCACGCGCCGTCGCCCCAGGCGTACTCGGCCGGGTCGAAGGTGCGGCTGAACTCGTGCACGCCCTGCGGCTGCCATCGAGATCGCGGGTCGGGGAACGGCCCGTTGCCGTCGACCCGAAAGCCGTAGTCGATCGCGGCGTGCGGCTCGTCGGCGGACTGCTGCGCTGGCCGGTCGACCCGTGCCTGCCACCAGCCATCCGCTTGCCGCACCATCGGCTGGGCCCCGGCCTCCAGCACCAGCTCGACGACCGATGCCGTCGGTGCCCAGACGTCAAATGTGCGGCTCATCAGGACTCACTCTCATCGGGCAGCGCGGCCGGATCGTCGACAGGCTCGTCGGCGGGCAGGTCGTTCGGGATCAGCAGCGCCACCGGGTAGCGCTCAAGCAGCTCAGCGACCGAGGTCGCTCCCCCGGCGATGTGCGAACCCGTCAGTACGTCGAGGTACTCGCGGCCGGCCAGCAGGATCGTGGTGTCGCCCCAGCCGCCGCCGGCCTCGAGCCCGAGCGGCAGTCGGGTCGCGACGGTGATCGCGGCCCCGCGCTCGAACGCGATCACGTGCGCCGCGGCCGTTCCGAACGCGGCGACCGGGGCGTAGCGCGTGAACCGTTCGGGTTCGTCCCGGCGCAACCGCAGTGCCTCCGAGGTGACCAGCAGCTTGGCCGCGCCGGTCTCGTCGATCGGGGGGAGCCATCCGTCGTCAATGTTTTCGAGCAGGGCTCGCCGGGCGGCGTAGTCCACCGGGCGGCGATTGTCGGGGTCGACGAGGGAGGTTTGCCAGAGTTCGCTGCCCTGGTACACGTCGGGAACGCCCGGCGCGGTGAGCTGCAGAAGCTTGGCCGAGAGCGAGTTCGACCAACCGGCCTGCCGCACCCGGTCGACGAAGTCGGCGACGATCGCGCCCGTGACGCCGTCGTCGAGGCCGGCCACGAGGTCGCGCAGGGACTGCTCGAAGGGTTCGTTGGTGGCCGTCCATTCGGTGGAGGTGCCGGCCTCCCGCGCGGCCTTGAGCGCGTAGTCGCGCAGGCGTTCGGGGCCGGCCGGCCAGGACCCCACGATCGCCTGCCACAACAGGTTCTCGAAGGGGGCGTCACCGAGCGGGGCGGCGGCGCGCAGCCGCCCGAGGGTCGCCTGCCAGTCGCCCGGAATCTCGGCGAGTACCGAGATGCGCGCACGCACGTCTTCACCGCGCTTGGTGTCGTGGGTCGAGAGGGTCGTCATCGACGTCGGCCAGGCGGCCTGGCGCAACTGCTGCCGGCGATGAAACTCGGCCACGTCGACGGCGAACTCGTCGGGGTCGGCGCCGACCTCATTGAGCGAGGTCAGCCGGCTGAACCGGTAGTACGAGGTGTCTTCGACGCCCTTGGCCATGACCATGCCCGAGGTCTGCTGAAAGCGCACGGCGGCCGGATGCGCCGGGTCGTTCAGCACGGGCAGCAACCGGTCGATCTGCTGCGACAGGTCGGGGCGGTGGGTGCGGGCGCGGGTGGCGGCGAGTTGAAGATGCTCGGCGCCGAGGGGCAGGTAAGAACGGTAGACCGGAAAGCACGCGAGCAGTTCGGCGATCGCATCAGCATCAGCATCAGCACCAGCACCGCCCGGCTCCGCAACGAGCCGGGCCAGCCGCAGCACCTCGGAACGCAGAATCCCATCGGTGATGCTGCGTTTCTGCTCGTGCACCATCGCTGCCCACGACACCGGTGCCGGCGTGGCCGCTTCCGGATCGTGCAGGCGTGCCTCGAGGGCGTCAAGCGGCCCCTCACCGGCCGGGTCCACGAGCACCCGGTCGACGTCGGCGAGGGCGTCGTAGCCGCTCGTGCCCGACGTGGACCAGTTCGTCGGCAGCTGCTCACGGCCGTCCAGAATCTTCTCGACCACGATGTATTTCTCGGCCAGCACCTCGCCTTCGGCGTGCTCACCGTCATCTTCGATCGTGCTCGTCGCGTCGCGCAGCAGGTCGAGGTAGCCGCCCGGGTCGGCAAGGCCGTCGGGGTGGTCGACGCGCAGACCCTGAGCGAGGCCCTCCCGCATCCAGCGCACGATCTCGGCGTGCGACTCGGCGAACACCCACGGCACCTCGACCCGGATCCCGGCAAGGCTGTTGACGCCGAAAAAGCGGCGGTAATTCAGCTCGGTGTCCGCGCGGCGCCAGCCCATCAGCGTGTAGTGCTGCCGGTCATGCACGACGCGAGCGGATGCCCCGTCGTCGGCGCTGCCCGGAGCCAGCGGATACGCATGGTCGTAGTAGCGCAGTTCGTCGCCGACAACCTCGAGCCGGTCGAGTTCCGAACCGCCCGCGGAATCGTCGCCGAGCACCGGCAGGCTGATCTTGCCGTTGCCGGCCTCCCAGTCCACGTCGAAGGCCTCGGCGTAGCGCGACTCCTGGCCGTGCCTAAGCAGGTCCCACCACCAGGAGTTTGCGCGGGGCGTCGCGACGCCCATGTGGTTGGGCACAATGTCGACCAGGATGCCCCGGCCGGCCTCGGTCACGGCGGCGGCGAGCCGGGCGAGTGCCGCAGGTCCCCCGCGGGCCGGGTCGACGGCGGCGTGGTCGACGACGTCGTAGCCGTGCTCCGACCCCGGCTCGGCGCCGAGCAGCGGCGACAGGTAGATCCAGTCCGCGCCGAGATCGGTGACGTAGTCGAGAACCCCGGCCGCGGCATCCAGATCGAAGTCAGCGGTGATCTGCAGCCGATACGTCGAGGCCGGCACCCTCATTCGCCGGCGCCCTCGGCCTGGTGTTTGGCCCGCGGCTTCGACCGCGGCTTCGCCTTCGGCTTGGTCGGCGCCTCCGTCTCGGTCACACCCTTCGCAGGGCCCACGTTCGCAGGACGATCCTTCGCCGTGCCACCCGTTGCTGTCTCTTCGAGCAGATCCGGTGACAACTCACCGTCGGGCATGACCGGCACGACCGGCCCCGACAGCCCCGCGAGCGAGGCGGCCACGGAGTGGTCCGGTGTTGTCTCCGGCGGCTGGTAGGCCCGCATCACAACGAGCGAGCGAGCCGAGACGGTGTGGATGGCCCCCGCCGGGCGGGGAATCGAGTCCGCCCCCTCGCCGGCGGTGTCCACGACGATTTCCCAGGCCAGGGCGTAGTTCTTGGGCGGCAGGGTGAATTCCACGTCGTTCGGGTCGGCGTTGAAGCACAGCAGAAAGTTGACGTCGGTGACGTTCTTGCCGCGCGCGTCGCGCTCCCGAATGCCCTGGCCGTTGAGAAACTTGGCCACGGTACGGGCGAGGCTTTCGTCCCAGTCCTCGGCCTTCATCTCGTCACCGTCGGGGCTCAGCCAGACGATGTCGGGCAGGGCCGCGCCCTCGACCCGGCGACCCGGGTGCCCATCGAAGAACCGGCTGCGCCGAAACGTGGGGTGCTCTTTGCGCAGTCGACTGACGGCCGCCGTGAATTCGATGAGTGGGACATCCGCTTCATCCCAGTGAATCCAGCTGAGCTCGCTGTCCTGCGCGTAGGTGTTGTTGTTGCCCAGCTGAGTACGGCCGAGTTCATCGCCGTGCAGCAGCATGGGCACGCCCTGGGACAGCAGCAGCGTCGCGAGAAAGTTGCGCTGCTGGCGGGCCCGCAGGCCCCGCACCTCAGGGTCATCCGTGGGCCCCTCGGCGCCGGAGTTCCAGGACCGGTTGTGCGATTCGCCGTCCTGGTTGTTCTCGCCGTTGGCGTCGTTGTGCTTCTCGTTATACGAGACGAGGTCGGCGATGGTGAAGCCGTCGTGCGCGGTGATGAAGTTGATCGACGCGACCGGGCGGCGACCGGAGTGCTCGTACAGATCGGCCGAGCCGGCGACGCGGGAAGCGAATTCGCCGAGCGTCGACGGCTCGCCGCGCCAGAAGTCACGCACGGTGTCGCGGTACTTGCCGTTCCACTCAGACCACTGCGAGGGAAAGTTGCCCACCTGGTAGCCGCCAGGTCCCACGTCCCACGGTTCGGCGATGAGCTTGACCTGGCTGACCACGGGATCCTGCTGCACGAGCTCGAAAAAGGTCGAGAGCTTGTCGACGTCGTACAGGTCGCGGGCGAGAGCGCTCGCGAGATCGAAGCGAAAACCGTCGACGTGCATCTCGATCACCCAGTAGCGCAGGGAGTCCATGATCAGCTGCAAGGAGTGCGGATGACGCACGTTGAGCGTGTTGCCGGTGCCGGTGTAGTCCATGTAATAGCGCTTGTCATCGTCCATCAGGCGGTAGTACGCCTCGTTGTCGATGCCCTTGAACGAGATCGTCGGGCCGAGGTGGTTGCCCTCAGCGGTGTGGTTGTAGACCACGTCGAGAATGACCTCGATGCCGGCATCGTGCATGCTGCGCACCATGCCCTTGAACTCCTGTACCTGCTGGCCCAGGTCACCGGTCGAGGAGTACGCGTTGTGCGGGGCGAAGAAGCCGATGGTGTTGTAGCCCCAGTAGTTGCTCAGGCCCTGGTCCTGCAGGGTGCCCTCGTTCACGAACTGGTGAACGGGCATCAGCTCGATGGCGGTCACGCCGAGCTTTTGCAGGTGCTCGATGATCGACGGATGCGCCACCCCGGCATACGTGCCGCGCTGGGATTCCGGCACTTCGTTCTGCAGCTTCGTGAGCCCCTTCACGTGGGCCTCATAGATCAGCGACTCGCTGTAGGGGGTGCGCAGCGGCCGGTCGCCGGCCCAGTCGAAGAACGGGTTCACGACGACGCCGAGCATCATGTGCGGCGCGGAGTCCTCGTCGTTACGGGATTCCGGGTCGCCAAAGTTGTAAGAGAACAACGACGGGTCCCAGTCGATGGTGCCGCAGGTGGCCTTCGCGTACGGGTCGAGCAGCAGCTTGTTCGAGTTGGCGCGTTTGCCCTCGCCCGGCGCATACTCGGCGTGCACCCGATAGCCGTAGCGCTGCCCCGGCTGCACGAGCGGCAGGTAGCAGTGCCAGATGAACGCGGCTGACTCCCGCACCTCGACGCGGGTTTCCACCCCGTCGTCGTCGAAGAGGCAGAGCTCGACACGTTCGGCTGCCTCACTGAAGAGGGCGAAGTTGGTGCCACTGCCGTCGTAGGTCGCTCCGAGCGGGTAGGCGGTTCCGGGCCAGGTTTCCATGAGACTCCTCAAAGAGATCGGACGAGTGAGATCCACGGCCGGTCGGCCGCCGCACCCACTGGTTTACGCTACCTTGTCTCCGGTCGAATGCGAGTGCCGTTCGGGTGCTGGTCTTCGTCGCGGATGACGGCTGCGATGGTATCGGGCCCCAGTTTCACCGCAACCCGCCACAACCGGCGAGAATTGAAGCGTCGGTCAACCGCCGACAGAAGCGGCGGGAGCCCCATGACCGAGTCCGACCTCATCGCCCTGTGGATCAAGGCCCGCTGGCACCTCATCGTGTCGCAGATCGCGCCGACCTTTCTGTTGACGGCGCTCGTGGGGTTTCTCGCGATCGGACTCGATGGTGCCGACCTCGGCGTCAAGATCGGAGCCGCCGGAATTCTGCTCGCTTCGGGCATCCTCGGCGCCGTCGTGCAGATCTCGGCCGCGAATGAAGGCCTCGCGGTCATCGATGACCTGCGCATGATCGGAGCCCCGAGCGCGATCAGCCGCCGCATTGTCGCATCGGCGCCGTGGATCAACGTGGTGAGGTTCGGCACTCCGGCCGTCTTCGTCGTGGTCTACCTCGCGCTGCTCGGCGCCATGTTTCTGCCGGCCTGATCGAGACGGCTAGTCGAGCTCGCCGACATAGAACCAGTGCCGGTTCTCTTTCACGAAGCGGCTGGCCTCGTGCTGCTCATGACGCCGGCCGTGCAGGCGAAAGTGCGCGGTGAATTCGACCACGCCCATGGTGTCGAGCAGCCCGCCGCGATCGGCGCGGTGCACGTCGAGGCGCACCCACTGCAGGTCCTCGTCGAGTTGCAGGGTCTCCGGCCGGGTCGAGGGATGCCACGTGCTCAGCAGATACAGCGGCTCCCCCACCGCGAACGCCGAGTACCGCGCCCGCATCAGGGATTCCGCGGTCGGGGCGCGCAACTCACCGGCGTGCAGCCGCTGGCAGCAGGCGCCGTAGCTTTCACCACTGAGACAGGGGCAGCGCAGCGGCCTCGCCGGAGCGAGAACCTCACCAGAATTAGGAACAGTCACGATATCCATTATCGGCCGCCGCCGAGTGAAAATCCGGTTCTCCGCCTGCTGCGGGCACAATCTCTTCGGTTTCCGGGGTCGGGCAGGTCCAGTAACCTCAGGGAAGCGCACGACGACGTTGCGGGGCCGCCTAACGATCGAGGCACACGATGACTGACCGCACGACGGATGTCCCCGGACCGCACACTCACAGCGTGCCACCGCGGGTGCCCGCACCGGATCCCACGGCGGATCCTGGGGCAATCACCGGTGCCAGGGCGCTCTTCGTGCTGGGGTTGCTGCTCGTGCTCATCGGCCTCAACCTGCGCACCCTGTTCTCGAGTTTCGCCGCCGTGCTCACCGAGATTCGCGCCGACACCGGCATGTCGGTGCTCGTCGTGACGCTGCTGACCTCGGTACCGGTGCTGTTGCTCGGTGTGTTTGCTCCGGTTGCGCCGATCCTGGCCCGCAGGTTCGGCGCCGAACGGGTGATTCTCGGCGCGATGATGCTGCTCACGCTGGGCCTCGCGACCCGCGGCCTGGGCCTGCTGCCGGCCATGCTCATCGGCACGGCGGTGAGCGGTGCGTCGATCGCGATCGTCAACGTGCTGCTGCCGGGACTCGTGAAGCGCAACTTCCATCACCGGCTCGGACTCATGAGCGGCCTCTACACGATGTCAATCTGCGCGTCGGCGGCGCTCGGGGCCGGGCTGACGCATCCGCTGTTTGATGCGACGGGATCGTGGCAGTTCGCCCTGCTCGCGTGGACGATTCCGGCCGCCGTGATGGTGCTGCTGTGGACGCCGATCGCCGTACGGCAGAAGCACCTGCGACGGGCCTCCGTGGCGCAGGGCCCGAGCGTCTGGCGGTCGTCGACGGCGTGGAATATTACGATCTTCATGGTCTTGCAGGCCATGATGTCGTTCAGCGTGTTTGCCTGGCTTGCACCGATTCTGCGTGAGCGGGGCATCGATGGGGGCTCCGCCGGCCTGATCGTGTCGGTGTCGATCGTGCTGCAGATGGCCGGTTCGCTCGCCGCGCCCGCGCTGGCCGTTCGGCTGAGCGACCAGCGGGCAATCAACCTGGTGCTGGCGTTGATGGCCAGTGGCGGATTTGCCCTCAGTATCTTCGGACCACTCGAGCTGATCTGGGTGTGGACCGGGCTGCTCGGTCTCGGCCAGGGCGGCCTGACCGCCGTCGCACTGACCATGATCATTCTGCGCACCAGAGACGCGCACGCGGCCGCTCACCTGTCCGGCATGATGCAGGGCGTCGGTTACGGCCTCGGGTCCTCCGGCACCCTGCTCGTCGGGCAGTTGCACGCCGCGACCGGTACCTTCACGGCGGCCGGGGTGATGTTCCTCGTGATCGGGGCGCTCGCGGCGATCTTCGGGTACCGAGCCGGCCGGGATCGGTTCGTCGGCGAGGAACACGCGTTGCGAAACGCGGATCACACGCTCTAGAACGCCCAAATCGTGCGCCTTTCGACTAGGGATGCTCAATTTATCCGCTTTTCGTCACGGTTCCGGCTGAGGCGGCCTGGCCGAGGGTGACGACCTCTGCGAGTTCGGCGAGGCGGTGCGCGCGGCCGGCCTCGGCGGGCGTGAACGGGTCACCGGGACGCACGAAGTAGAGCGGGCCGTGCCAGCTCGTTGGAATCTTGATGAGGGTGCCGTCGTGCCGACTGCTGGGAGCCAGCATCCGCTCGGCGCCCTCGTCGAGATGCTCGGCCGAGAGCAGTTCGGCCACCGTGGCCACCAGTTCGCCCGGGTCGTGCGCGAGTCGGGTCGCGAGCGTGAGCGCCCGGCTCTGTCCGTCGGTGAGAGCCACGGGCGATGTGGGCCACACCCGGGTGTCGCGGCCGCCGCAGGCCTCGACCTCGGTGACGAGTTCGTCGTCGGTCAGGCTGCCCGGTGCGCTGAGAATGAACTCGTCCAGCACCCCGCCGGTGACCCGGTGCACATGGATGCTGAGAATGTTCGCGTCAAGTCGGGTGAAGCCGTGGGTGATGCGCTCCAGGGTGCCCGTGCCGTCGGGCAGCACGGTACGCACGCGCCAGAGGGCAGCGGATGCGTGCACCCGCCTGCGGCTGCGCAGCGCCGGCGCGTGCAGCCAGCGCCGAAGCAGGCGCCGGGCAGAGGGCTCCGCGACCCAGATCACCACGGCCGTCGCCGTGACGGCGAGGGTGAGCACCTTCGCGAGGTAGGGCATGCTCGTGCCCACGACGAGGGCGTGCACCAGAATCTCGATCGGCAGGATCGTGAGCACGTTCGCCACGGTAAGCCGTGTCTTTGACACCTCCGGCAGCTGGCCGCACTCGTGGCAGTGCAGGTCGGCCGTTTCCGGGCGCTTGCGCGTGGTGTCTGACGTGTTTGTCGTCTGTGCTGCGCGTCGTGCGCTCCCCCGGTTCATTCACCCAGCCTGCGGTGTCGCTGTTACGCCGGTGTTGCCGGCGCATCACGGTATCGGGTCAGTCGCGGTATCGGGTCAGTCACGGTATCAGGTCAGTCGCGGTATCGGGTCAGATCTGCACCGTGTCCCGATCCGCCGATTGTTGGCGGGCGGCGCGGCGTTGACGCCACCAGGCCAGCGCGCGGGTCAGAATGCGCTTGAGCAAGGCGGCGAGACGGTGTGCAGCGGGAAACTCGGTGCCGAGAGCGGCGAGGCCGATGAACACGATGAGCCAGCCGGGTCCGGGCAGCGGAATGAGGAGGATGCCGATCACAATGATGACGATGCCGAGCACGGCGACTGCGGCGCGATAAACCCAGCGCAGGTGAGGATGCTTCTCAACCCAGGCCCGGGCCCGGTGCAGAGCACGACGAATCGGACGTTGCGGGTCAGTGCCGCGTTCGATCGACGAATTCAGATTCGGGGACATCCGCCCAATTTACGCGACGATTCTGAGAGTGCGACAGCGGACATAAAAAACGGACACAAAAAACCCCGACCGAGGCCGGGGTTTTTGTGTCTTGCCTATTTCATACTTCTTATTTCTTGGGTGTGGATCCAAGGGGATTCGAACCCCTGACCCCCTGCATGCCATGCAGGTGCGCTACCGGGCTGCGCCATGGACCCAAATTTGTTTCGAATCTCTCCGAAACAACTTGTTTAGATTACTACATTTTCTACGAGAAGCAAATTCAGGCTAGTCCTGAACCTTGTGCGCGGGAAGCTCGATCGGTACGACCGGGCAATCTTTCCACAAACGCTCGAGACCGTAGTACTCGCGCTCTTCCTCGTGGAAAACGTGCACCACCAAGTCCCCAAAGTCTATCAGAACCCAGCGGCCCGCCGTGCGCCCCTCGCGACGCAGCGGCTTGTGGCCGGCCTCGATCAGCTTGTCTTCGATTTCGCCGGCGATGGCAATCACGTTGCGCTCTGAGCGGCCCGTGACCATGAAGAAGATGTCGGCGAGCGGAAGCGGGTTCGACACGTCGAGCGCGACGAGGTTTTCGCCGCCCTTGTCGTCGGCCGCGAGAACGGCCACCTGCAGAAGCTCGTGTGCGTGGGGTGTAGCGGTCATAAAGTTAAATCCTTGAGTCTGGAAGAGAGATGCGAGTGAATTCGAGAAGCGGCGACCGAGAAGCGGATGCCTGAAAAAAGGTGGCCTAGAAGATGTTGAGCAGGTAGCCACCGACGAACAGGGCCAGCACGCCGAGCGCGAGGACCGCCGCCGTGATGGCGAGCACCGCCGGAAGCGAGGGCAAGCGTCGCTTGGGCGCCGCCATGACATTACGAGTGGACGCGTGGGTGCTCACGGCCCGGCTGGCGCTGACCGGCGCGGCGGCGCCGGGTGCACCATCGTCGTCGAACTGGTCGAGCATGTGGTCCATCTCCGAGGAGTCGAAGTGGTTGGGCAGCTGACCGGTCGACCCCAGGCTGCGGGGAAGATCGAACGAACCGGTGATCAGGATCTCACCGGAATCGGTGAGCGGCCCCGACGTCGACCCCTGGTTGGGAATCGACGGAAGAATGAGGGCGTTCGTCGTGGTGGGAATGCCACCGGCGCCCAGGCCGCGGGCCATGATCTGGTCGAAGGGCTCTGCTTCATCGAACGGCCGCGCTCGGTCGTACGACGCGGGGCGCACATCGGCCGACGGCTCGTCGTCGTCACTGTCGACCGACCAGTGTCCGACAGGCGGGTGCAGGCCGGGCAGGCGGCTCGCGTCGAACGGAGCCGGTGTCGGGCTGGACTGGCGGCTCACTGCGGGTCGCCCATGATTGGCGGGCACCGGCGGAATCGGCACGCTGTCGTCGACGGCGAGGGGTGCGGGCGGGCGAACGGGCGAGGGCCGAACGGCCGATGGGCGCGCCATCGGCGTTCGGACGGCCGCGGGCGGCTGCGTCACCGCGGGTGAGTCGTCTAACGGTTCGGGAGCGGATGAGGGCGTGGCCGGGCTCGGGGTGGCAACAGATGAGTCGTCGGCCCCGGCGGGGTGTGCGGCCGTGTTGCGCGCTCGCAGTTCGCGGCGAGTGTAGGTGCGCTCGGTCGTGACCGGTGCTGACTCTGCGGCGGGCCGCTCGGTAACGTCAGGCTTCGCGGCGACTGCGGGCTTCGCGGTGGCGTCGGCCTGCAGTACGGCTGCGGGCTTGGACGTGGCCTTTGCTGCCTGCTTGGCTGACGGTTTGGCCAGTGCTTTCTCGGCCGCGGCGTCGGCGCTGCGTGCCCGGCGGGCTGCCTTGGCCGACTGCGGAGCGGCGGGGGCGGCATCCGTCGGCGCGCCAGCGGTCGAAGCAGAATCGGCCTTGGCGGAATCGACCGGGGCGGCATCCGTCTTGGCCGGACTGGGCGCGTCGGGGGCGCTGTTGTCAGCGGGGTGACGCCCGTGGTGGTCGGTCGACGCCTTCGCCTGACTGTCGGCCAGCTCTCGGGCTTGGCGCCTGGTCAGTGGCTGCGGGTCGTTGCCCAACGTCATGCCACACTCCGATACAGATGATGCTTTGAGATGTACTGGACAACCCCGTCGGGGACCAGATACCAGACCGGGAAGCCCCGGTTCACACGTGCCCGGCAGTCAGTGGACGAGATGGCCAGAGCCGGAACCTCCAGCAAGCTTACGTCCTGGTTCGGTAAACCCGAAACACTCAGCTCATGACCCGGGCGACTCACAGCCACGAAATGGGCCAGTTCCCACAGTTCCTGAACGTCTTTCCACCCCAGGATCTGGGTGATGGCATCGGCGCCGGTGATGAAGAAGAGCTCGGCGTCTGGCCGTTCCGCGTGCAGGTCGCGCAGGGTGTCGATCGTGTACGTCGGCCCGGTGCGGCTGATGTCGACCCGGCTGACGGTGAACCGCGGATTCGATGCGGTCGCGATGACCGTCATCAGGTAACGGTGCTCCCCCTGGGTCACACCGTGTTTTTGCCACGGCTGCCCGGTCGGAACAAAGATGACCTCGTCAAGGTCGAAGCTCTGCGCGACCTCGCTCGCGGCCACCAGGTGCCCGTGGTGGATGGGATCGAAGGTACCACCCATCACGCCAATTCGCGGGCGACGGGTCGTCAGTGATGTCACCACGCCGTGGTGATTGACTTCAAGGTGCACATAGTGTTCCGAACGACGAAGCTCAGTGTCCGCCCGCCGACGACCCGCCGCCGTGCGCCTTGGCGTACGCTTCGGCCTTGGCGCTGTGGCGGTTCGCGACGTCGCGGTAGCTCCACAGCACGCCGGCGAGGGCGACGAACAGCACGAGCGCCACGGCCGGGTAGGTCAGCAGCGGTAGGGGCAACTCAACGACAGCGTGTTCGGCCTCGGCCAGCACACTAGTCACAAACGCAGCGTTCACAAACGACATGGGATCTCCTTCAGACAAAAATTATGAGGCGTAAGCCGTCGAATACATCCTAGTGCGGGCTACGCGCGCACCTGTCCCGAGCCGCGCACGACCCACTTGGTGCTGGTCAGTTCCGGCAGGCCCATCGGGCCGCGGGCGTGCAGCTTCTGGGTGGAGATACCCACCTCCGCGCCGAAGCCGAACTCGCCGCCATCCGTGAACCGGGTCGACGTGTTCACCATGACGGATGCGGAATCCACCTCGCTCAGAAAGCGCTCCGCGTTCGCGAGGTCGTTGGTCACGATCGATTCGGTGTGACCGGTCGAATAGCGACGGATGTGCGCGATCGCCTCGTCGAGGGAATCCACGATCTTCACCGAGATGTCGAGGCTCATGTACTCCGTCGACCAGTCCTCCTCGGTTGCGGGAACCGCGGCCGGGTAGAGAGAGCGAGCACGGGCATCCGCGTGAATGGTCACGCCGGACGCGGTGAGCTTGTCCAGCACGGCCGGTAACAGGCGCGCGGCCGCGTGGCGGTGCACGAGCAGCGTCTCGAGCGCGTTGCAGACGCTCGGGCGGTGAGTCTTGGAGTTGTGCACGATGTCGATCGCCCACTGCTCGGGCGCACTCTCGTCGAGGTAGACGTGCACCACACCGGCGCCGGTTTCGATGACCGGCACCGTGGACTCGGTGACAACGGTGTTGATGAGGTTCGCGCTACCACGGGGAATGAGCACGTCGACGTAGCCGCGGCTCTTCATGAGCTCGGTCGCTCCGGCGCGGCCGAAGGGGTCGATGGTCTGCACGCTCTCTGCGGGCAGTCCGGCGCTCTCGATCGCGGCCTGCACGACGGCGACGAGCACCCGGTTGGTGTTTTCGGCGGCGGATCCGCCGCGCAGAACGGCAGCGTTGCCGCTCTTCAGGGCGATCGCTGCGATGTCGACGGTCACGTTCGGTCGGGCCTCATAGATGACGCCGACGACACCGAAGGGCACCCGAACCTGGCTGATCTTGATGCCGTTGGGCAGGCTGCTGCCGCGCACGACCGTTCCGATCGGGTCGGTCAGGCCGATGATCGCCTCGACGGCGTCGGCGAGGGCGGCGATGCGCGCAGCGTCCAGGGTCAGGCGGTCAAGCAGCCCGGCGGAGATGGCCTTGGCGACGCCGTTCGCGAGGTCGACCTCGTTGGCCTCGATGATCGCGGCGGAGTTCGTGCGAAGCCCCCCCGCGATGGCGGCGAGGGCCCGGTTCTTCACCTCGGTCGGAGCGGAAGCGAGTTTCAGTGAGGCGCGGCGGGCGGCCTCGAGAGTCGGTGTGAGCGGTGCGATTTCGGTCAGCGGCTGCAGCATCCGCCCAGTTTACACGGGCCTACTTTAAGACGCCTGTGCTGCCGTCCGGCCACGACATCGTGTGCCCCCTGGTCGTGGGCGAGGGCTCGAACCAGGTTCCGACGCGCTCCCCGCGCAGGGCCTCGGCCACGAGGCCGGTCGAGGTCACGAGCACGGCGGTGCCCGCGGCGGCGGCAATGCGGGCCGCGGTCACCTTCGTGCTCGCTCCCCCGGTGCCCACGCCCGACGGGCCGGCGGCCGAGAAGACCATTCCCGGCAGGGGGTCCCCGGCGTCGACGTGCACGATGCGCTCGGCGCCCGGCAGGTGCGGCGGCCGCGTGTAGAGCGCGTCGACGTCGCTGAGCAGCACGAGCAGATCGGCCTGGATCAGGGTCGCCACGAGCGCCGCGAGCCGATCGTTGTCGCCGAAACGAATCTCATGGGTCGCCACGGTGTCGTTCTCATTGACGATCGGCATGATGCGCAACCCGAGAAGGCGCTCCATGGCCCGTTGCGCGTTGCCGCGGTGGGCAGGATTCTCCAGGTCATGCGCGGTCAGCAGCACCTGTCCGGCCACGATGTCGTAGCGGTCGAGGCTGTCCTGATAGCGGAACACGAGCAAATTCTGGCCGACGGATGCCGCGGCCTGTTGCGTCGCGAGGTCGGTCGGGCGCTCGTCGAGGTTGAGGTAGGGCATGCCGATCGCGATCGCGCCGGAGGACACGAGCACGACCTCCGCCCCGCGCATGTGCGTCTCGGCGAGGGCGTCAACAAGCACGGCGATCTGGCCGGCATTCGCGCCGGAGATCGACGACGATCCGACCTTCACGACGATGCGGGCGGCCGACCGCACCACACTCTGCGAGTGGGCCCTCATCGACCCCTGTTCCCCACGGTCTCAACAGTCACAACGAGCAACCCCACAAACTACCGGCCTTTCGGCGCCGACACCGGCCACGCCGCGCGCAACCAAGCGCAGTTTACCGAAATCCTTGCGCAGGTAATCGCCGCACTGGGCTCAAAACAGTCACGCTATCCTCCGTGAGCAAACCACCCCCCGTCAACCGCCCCGAAATGGGGACATACGCCCATTAGGGGCTGAAATATGCTCACGTAACGAACCTGCGGCCCGCTCACCCTGCTTACCGCTCGCTCGCCCCTCGCTCACCCTGACAAGTCGCAGCCCTCACCCGAGAAAAAGAGGTACAACTTTGCATATTGTCGTGTCCGGCGGAGCCGGCTTTCTCGGCTCGCATCTCTGCGAGACCCTGCTCGACCGTGGCGATTCCGTTACCTGTGTCGATAATCTGGTGACGGGACGTGAGGAGAATCTGTCCCACATCCGCAAGAATCCACGCTTCACCTTTCTGACCGTTGACGTCACAGATCGGGATGCCCTCGATCTCGCCCTCGGCGACGTGCCGGTGGATGCGGTCGCTCATCTGGCCAGCGCCGCCTCGCCGCCCGACTACCACCGCATCCCGCTCGAGACGCTGCTGGTCGGCAGTCGAGGCACGGAAAACATGCTGGAACTCGCCGACCGGCATGGCGCCCGGTTCATTCTGGCGTCCACGAGCGAGGTTTACGGTGACCCCGCGGTGCATCCGCAACGCGAGGACTACTGGGGCAACGTCAACCCGACCGGTCCACGCAGTGTTTACGACGAGGCCAAGCGCTATGCGGAAGCGGTGACGACGGCTTACGGACGCTCACGCGGCACCAATGTCGGAATCGTGCGCATCTTCAACACGTACGGGCCCAGGATGCGGGCCATCGACGGCCGGGTAGTGACCTCGTTCATCGCCCAGGCGTTGAACGGTGATTCGCTGTCCATCTACGGCGACGGGTCACAGACCCGAAGCTTCTGCTATGTCGACGATCTCATTCGCGGGCTCATCGCTCTTCTGGATTCGACCGAGACAGGCCCGGTCAACATTGGGAACCCGGCCGAACGCACCGTCGCGAGTCTCGCCGAGCTCATTGTGGCACTCTCCGGTTCCCAGTCGGAGATCGAGTATTTTCCCCTCCCGATCGATGATCCCACCCGACGTAAGCCCAACATCGACCTGGCCATGCGCTCCCTGCAGTGGAGCCCTCGGGTGGGAATTCTGCAGGGCCTCAAGCAGACCATTGCGTGGTTCGCCAGCCGCCCGGAGGAGGTGCGCAATGCGGCGCCGTTTCTGGTCGGCGGACAGCCCGACGGGCAGTCGGACAGCCCGACCTCCGACACCTCCCTGGATCGGCTCTACGCCGAACCGGCCGCCTGACATGCCCACCCATCACAGAAATGGCCGCTTCCAGGCCGAGAAAGAAGCACTCGCATGAAGATTCTCGTCACCGGCGGAGCCGGATTCATTGGGTCGCACGTCGTGGATATTCTGCTCGGGCAGGGGCACGAGGTTCGGGTCTACGACAAACTGGTCGAACAGGTGCACTCGGGGAATGGCCCCCGCTATGTTTCCGAGGATGCCGAATTCATCTATGGCGAGATGAACGATGCCGAGGGCCTCACGACGGCGCTCAAGGGTGTTGACCAGATCGTGCATCTGGCCGCCGAGGTCGGTGTCGGCCAGTCCATGTACGAAATTTCCCGCTACGTCGACGCGAACACCGGCGGCACCGCCCGCCTTCTCGATGTCATCGTCAATTCCAAGCACGAGGTGTCCAAGATTGTGGTGGCGTCCTCCATGTCCATCTATGGCGAGGGCTCGTACTGGTGTGCCGAGCACGGCGCCATCGCCCCCCGGCTGCGCTCGGAAGCCCAGCTGCGGGAACGCCGGTGGGAGCCCGCGTGCACCATCTGCGGCCACGACCTCTCCCCGGTCCCCACGGCCGAGAGCAAGCCGTTGTTTCCGACATCCGTCTACGCAATCTCGAAAATGGACCAGGAACTGCTGACCCTCTCGGTCGGTGCGGCCTACGGCATCGACGTCACGGCCGTGCGCTACTTCAACACCTACGGTCCCCGCCAGGCTCTGTCGAACCCGTACACCGGGGTTGCCGCCATATTCAGCGGGCGAATTCTGAATGGATTGCCGCCCATCGTGATGGAGGACGGAAACCAGAAGCGTGACTTCGTGCACGTGAAAGACGTCGCGACCGCGACCGTGCTGGCGCTGACGGCTCCGAAGGCGAACGGGCAGGCGATCAACATCGGTATTGGCGATCCCGTCAGCATCTCCGAGGTCGCGACCACCCTGGCCCGCGCCCTGGGGCGTGAGGAGATCGAGCCGATCATCACGGGTGAGTACCGCGCGGGTGATATTCGGCACTGTTGGGCCGATCCGACACTCGCCAAGGACATCCTCGGATTCGAGCCGGAATACCGCTTTAGAGAGAAGGGCGTTGCCGAACTCGTCAACTGGGTCGGCTCGCAGACAGCGGTCGACAGGGTGAGCGCGGCCAACGACGAACTGCGCAAGCGCGGCCTCACGGTATGAGCGACGCGGTACTGACCACACTGCTGGTCGGCGTTCAGATCGTCTATCTGGTCAGCGTGCTCGTGACGATCTGGTTCTACACCCTGCCGGTCAACCTTGTCGACCGATCGGCCACGCTGCCCAGCAGGCTCCCGCCGATCGTACTGTTCTATCCGGTGCTGCGCGAACTCGAACAGACCATGCGCACCACCTTCACCGGCATGCTGCGGGCCGAGTATCCGGCGGGGCTGCTGCGCGTCATCGCGATCCCGAACGACAATGATCGGGAGACGATTGTGTCACTCGAACGACTCCAGTTGGAATTTCCGTTCCTGGAGGTGCTTCCCGTGCCGGCCACGACGCACCCCAGCTGGAACGCCGTCTGGGACGCGTGGCAGGCGAATCCGAAGGCCTACTGGTGGCACCACGACAAGCGCAAGGGCGACAAGGACCTGCCGCCGAAGAAGACACGTCAGCTGATCTGGGCCATGTACCAGGTGGCTCCCGGCAACGAGGACGCGCTGCTGTCCTACATCGACGCGGACAGCGTCGTGCCGGCGGACTACTGGAAAACAGCCGCGATCGGCATGCAGACTTACGACGTGGTGCAGAACACGAATATTACCGGCAATCTGTTGAGCAGCTGGCCCGCGTCGTTCTACGCCATGGATCACATCGCGTGGGATTCATCGCTGTATAAGCACATGTCGGCGGATGGAAGGCATCCGTTTTATGTGCTCGGTAAGGGATTATTCTTTCGGTTCAGCGACCTGCTGACCGTCGGGGGCTTCCACCCGTGGCTGACGATCGAAGATCCCGAGATCGGTATGCGAATGTGGACCAACGGGGCGCGGCTCGGAGTGGTCGAATCCCCACTGATCGAGGAGGTTCCGGCGACGTGGCGTCAGGGCGTCATCCAGCGGCGGCGTTGGGTTGCCGGGTTCTTTCAATCGTTGTCGACTCCCCTGACTCGAATGGGAATGACCCCGGCGCAACGGTTTCGCGCCCGACTCAACTTTGTGCCGTGCCTGTCGCTCGCCTTCAACCCGATCGGATTTGCCGTGGGTATCTGGGTGGTCGTCGACCAAACGCAGCCCAACCCGGTGGATTTCGGCTTGGGAACAACCGTACTCTCGGTCGGAACGATGCTTCTGGCCCTGACCCTCATGGTGTGGGGGATGGTGCAGGCGGGGCGTATGTCCCGGCCGGTGCTCCCCCGGGTGCGTGACCGGGTCGGGTACGTGCTGAGGGTCAACCTGCTCTTCGTCTTGGTCTACTGGCTGTGGTGGTCAATCCCGCTCGCGCAGGGGTTCGCCATGTTCCGACGTGACGGCGGACTCGTCTGGGAGCGCACGGAAAAGCGCGATGCGAACAATGCTCTCGTTCGAGGCGACGTTCTCACCTGACCGTGGGGGGCAGGGCGCCGACCGTTACGCTGGCCCCGGTCTGTGGCGTCGCTCCGAGAGCCTGAAACCCGAGCGAACCGAAAGGGCGTGGCGCCCACGTCGCGACGGTGGGCACCAGGCCGGTGAGATTCATGCCCGCGATCAGGGCGGCAGCGGTCGGGGTTTGGGTGAAAATCGCCAGGCCCCGAGAGCGCAGGTCCAGATTACCGGCGGGCACCGCATCGCGCCCGCCGACCGCGGTGTTCGCGGTTACCGTCTGAGCGGTCAGGTCGAAGGTCTTGGAGGTGTTCATCGGGGCCAGAATGTTGTTCGCGATGACCACGCCGTTGTTCCGGTCGGCGACGTCGAGCTGCAGGGCCACCTCGGTTGATCCGCTGATGGCGGGGCTGGCGGTTCTGAGGTTGCCAATCAGGGTGTTATTCACGACGTCGACGTTTTTCGTGTTGTAGATGTGCACGCCACGACCACCGCAGGCCACAATCACGTTTGCCTCGATGAGCCCGCGTTTCAGGTAGGGGCGCAGCGACGGGTTGAGGCTGTTGGGCACCGCCAGGGAGTCGGGGCTGATGCCGTTACCGTCCGTGACGAAGGCGTAGCCTCCCGGAGAGTAGGGCACCGTGCAGATCACGTCGTAGATGTAGTTGCCAACGGCCCGATAGCCGTAGCCGTAGCCGCTGCCGTAGCGCTCGGCGCTGGTCGTGCCGGTGAGGTCCTGGGCACCGTAGAAGCTGATACCCGAGGTGTTGTACGGGGAGTACTTGGAGGTGCCGTGGATGGTGTTGAAGAACAGGTCCACGGCGTCCCAGCCGCCGCCCGGCAGGGTCTGGCCGCCGAAGGCCGTCTGTGCCACGTAGAAACAGTTAATGCCCCCACCGGGAAAATCATGGATGTGGCAGGCCCAAACCGCGATATGGCTGGACGAACGAAAGATGGCCACCCCAGACGGGTTCGTGTCCCGGCTCTTCTGCTGGCCGCGTATCTCGAGCCCGTATACCGCCACATGGCTCGAGAGCTGAATATCGATTCCGTTGTTCAGCTTGCTGCTGTCCCACGACGCGACGGAGGTCGACACGTCGATGATCGGGGTCGTTCCCGGCACATTCTCAACGGTAATCCAGGCCGTGTCGGACCCGTGTCGATCGTAAAACAGGGTGTGACTATAGGTGCCAGCGCCGACGAGAATGCGATCACCCGCGCGGGCGACGGCGATGGCACTCTGCAGTGATCGGAACGCGGTCGCGCCGGACAGCCCCGTGTTGGAGTCACTGCCGGTGCCGGAAACGTAGAGTGTGCGCACACCACTCGGGTACAACAGCCGAAACCCATCACGGGTGATCGCGGCAGCTCCCAGCCCCGGAACGGCCAGGTAGGGCCGCTGAGCGGGGTGCTGACCGAATGCGCCGGCGACTGGTGAACCGTGCGCAGCACCGGCGGCCCGGGCTGGGCCAACCCAGTCGGCTGCCGTCACACCGATCACCCCGAAACTGGTTCCAGCGGCGCCCGTAAGAAAAGCACGTCGAGACAGCCGCCCTGCGACGGAATCTGTGGTGGTTGGAAGACTGAACAGCGGGGACACGTGGTGCTACTTTCCGCGAGTGACACCCGTCGAGCAGGCATCCATCTGCCCCCGCAGAACGGCCATGTTACGCCGAACGCGACCAGACTTCTACAGCGGTGCCGGTTCTACAGCGGTGCCGGTTCTACAGCGGTCCCGGTTCTACAGCGGTGCCGGTTTTAAAGCAGGGCACGCCGCATCGCGGTCGGGGTCGGTTCGAACCAGGTACCAACGTGTTCGCCGCGAATGGCTTCGGCGGCGAGGTCGGTGCTGGTGACGAGCACCGCGGTTCCGGCGGCCGTCGCGAGCCGCGCGGCGACAACCTTCGTGCTCGCTCCCCCCGTGCCAACGCCGGTGGCTCCGCTTGAGCTGAACTCGAAGCTGTCGAGCGGGTCGTCGTGGCTGATGAAGTCGAGCTTCACCGCGCCCGGCAGGTGCGGGGGCTTGGAGTAGAGCGCGTCGACGTCGCTGAGCATGATCAGCAGGTCCGCGTCGATGAGCGTCGACGCGAGGGCCGCGAGCCGGTCATTGCTGCCGAAGCGCAGGCCGTACACGGCGACGGTGTCGTTCTCGTTGACGACCGGCAGAATGCGCAGGTCGAGCAGCCGGTTGAGGGCCCGCCGGGTGTTGCTGCGGTGCGGCTCCTTGAGGATGTCGCCCTCGGTCAGCAGCACGGTGCCCGCGGCGATGCCGTAGCGGTCGAGGCTGTCCTGGTAACGAAAGATGAGCACGTTCTGGCCGACGGCTGCGGCCGCCTGCTGGGTGGCGACATCGACCGGGCGTTCGTCGAGGTTCAGAAACGGCATCCCGGTCGCGACGGCGCCCGAGGAGATCAAAACGACCTCGGTGCCACGCCCGTAGGCCTCGGCGAGGGCATCGACGAGCGGCGTGATCTGGTCGGCGTTGTCCCCGCTGATCGAGGACGAGCCGACCTTCACGACGATCCGTTTGGCGGTGGCTACGTTCTCACGGAGTAAACCGGGCATTACTTGTCCTCTGTCGGTGCGTCGGCGGGTTCGGCCGTGTCAACCGTGTCGGCCTCGGCCGCATTCGCGGTTTCGGTCTCGGTTTCGGTCTCGGCCGTGGTGGCGTCAACGACCGTGTCGCTCTCAGGCTCGGCATCCGCTGCCCCAGAACGCACGTCTTCGTTCTGCTCTTCTTCGCCGGTCTGCCACATGCCGGCTTCGCGCTCGCGAATGAGCTCGGCACGCGCCGACGCCTTGGCGTCCATGCGGCCGAAGTACTCGGTGCGGCGTTCGTTGCTGGTGCGGCGCTTGGGCTCGTCGAGGCGGGCATCCGTTCCACGCGGTGCGGTGATGAGTTCCGCCGTGGAGGTGAGGGTGGGTTCCCAGTCGAAGATGACGCCGTGTCCGGGGCCGATGATGACGGTCGAACCGCTGATGGCGCCGGCCTTGTAGAGCTCGTTCTCGATGCCGAGCTTGGCGAGCCGGTCAGCCAGGAAGCCAACGGCTTCATCGTTGGTGAAGTCGGTCTGCTGAATCCAGCGTTCCGGCTTGGTACCGAGGATGCGGTAGATGTTGCCGAAGGAGCCGCCCTCGACACGCACGACGAATCCGCCGTCGTCGACCGGGCGCGGGCGGATGACGATGCGCGGCTTCTTGGCTTCGGCCGCGGCGGTTTCGATGCGGCCGGCTTCGACGACCTCGGCGAGGGCATAGTTGAGGCTCTTGAGCCCTTCGTGCGTGACCGTCGAGATCTCGAAGACACGGTAGCCGCGGGCTTCGAGGTCGGCGCGCACGAAGTTCGCCAGGTCGCGGCCTTCGGGAACGTCGATCTTGTTGAGGGCGATCAGCTGGGCACGCTCGAGGAGCGGCTTTTGGCCTTCTGGCACCGGGTAGGCGCCGAGCTCGCCGAGAATCACGTCAAGATCGCTGAGCGGGTCACGGCCGGGCTCGAGGGTGGCGCAGTCAAGAACGTGCAGCAGGGCGGTGCAGCGTTCGACGTGGCGCAGGAACTCGAGGCCGAGCCCCTTGCCCTCGCTCGCGCCCTCGATCAGTCCGGGAACGTCGGCGACGGTGTAGCGCGTCTCGCCGGCGTCAACGACACCGAGGTTCGGGTGCAGGGTCGTGAAGGGATAGTCGGCGATCTTCGGCTTGGCCGCGGACATCGCCGCGATCAGGCTGGACTTGCCGGCCGAGGGGTAGCCGACGAGGGCCACATCGGCGACGGTCTTGAGCTCGAGGTAGACGTCGCCCTCGAAGCCGAGGGTGCCGAGCAGAGCGAAGCCGGGGGCCTTGCGCTTGGTGGAGGAGAGCGCGGCGTTGCCGAGCCCGCCCTGGCCACCGGGGGCCACGACGAGGCGCAGGCCGGGCTCATCCATGTCGAGGAGCTCGTTGCCCTCCATGTCCTTGACGACGGTGCCGATCGGAACGAGAAGTTCACGAATCTCGGCGTTGCCGCCGTTGCGGTGGTCACCCATTCCGGGGCCGCCGTTTTCGGAGCTGCGGTGAGGCGAGCGGTGGTAGCCGAGCAGTGTCGTCGTGCTCTGGTCGGCGACGAGAACGAGGTCGCCGCCGTCACCGCCATTGCCGCCGTCGGGGCCGGCGAGAGGCTTGAACTTCTCCCGCTTTACCGAGACACAGCCGTTGCCTCCGTTACCCGCTCGCAAGTGCAGCGTCACGTGGTCAACAAATGTGGCCATTGGTGGCCCCTTTCAGGTGGCGAAAACTAACGCAGAAACACGTAAGGGCGGACCGAAGCCCGCCCTCACGTTCGTACAAAAAATGGATGCCTACGCGGCAGCCACCACAATGTTGATGACCTTGCGGCCACCCTTTGCACCGAATTCAACCGAACCCGGGGCGAGAGCGAAGAGGGTGTCGTCGCCGCCACGTCCGACGTTCACGCCGGGGTGGAAGTGGGTGCCACGCTGGCGAACGATGATCTCGCCCGCACCGACAACCTGGCCGCCGAAGCGCTTGACACCGAGACGCTGTGCATTGGAGTCGCGGCCGTTACGGCTGGAACTCGCACCTTTTTTATGAGCCATCTGTTCTTCTCCTAGGCCTAGACGATGCCGGTGATCTGAACGCGAGTGAGCTCCTGGCGGTGCCCCTGACGCTTCTTGTAACCGGTCTTGTTCTTGAACTTCTGGATAACGATCTTCGGGCCGCGGAGGTTGTTCAAAACCTCAGCGGTGACCTTGACCTTGGCCAGCGACGTCGAGTCCGAGGTGATCTTGTCGCCGTCGACGAGGAGCACAGCAGCCAGTTCGACGACGCCATCCTTGTCAGCCTTGATTCGGTCCATCGTCACGATGGTGCCGACCTCTACCTTCTCCTGCCGCCCACCGGCGCGCACAACTGCGTAAACCACTTTACGTACCAATCTCTGGGAGGCCGCGAGGCCTCGATTCTATGGAAGTCACTGCGTGGAACGGGCCGGGACGGCACATAACAATCAGAAAACCTTTGGTGTAACTGCGCAGACTTTAAGCCCAACGCACACCAAGGGTCGACTTTACCTGAACAACCACGCCCGGTCAAACTGGGCCGCGGCGAGTCGTGGTCGGGAGCGAATTACACTCTCACCATGACCATACTCATTGATCAGCCTAGCTGGCCTGCGCACGGAACCGTGTGGGGACACGTCGTGAGTGACGAATCTTTGTCGGAATTGCACGCCTTCGCCGCCGCTGCCGGCCTGCCGCCGCGCAGCTTCGACCGGGACCACTACGACGTGCCGGAGCACCGCTACGCCGATCTGGTGGCCGCGGGCGCCGTGCCGGTGACCTACCGACAGCTCGTCACCCGTCTCGTCGGCAGCGGCCTGCGCATCACCGCCCGCGAGCGCCGCGGCCGGTAGCGGACATGCGGCTCTGCGGTTCGGCGCACCGGGTTTCGACGCTCGCACGCTCGCGCTCAACCAGCGAAACCGATCGCCGGTTGAGCCGGCGCGCGCAGCGCGCCGGTCGAAACCCCGCAAGACGACCTCCACAGCCCGCCGCGCGGCTCTGAGGTTCGGCGCACCGGGTTTCGACGCTCGCACGCTCGCGCTCAACCAGCGAAACCGATCGCCCCGCCGGTTGAGCCGGCGCGCCCAGCGCGCCGGTCGAAACCCCGCGAGACGACCTCTGAAGCAGCGGAAGCGAGCTACGGCCTACCAGGTCGCGGCGAAGCCGACCACGCTGCGGGTGATCTGGCCGGTGGCGATGTTCACGAACAGGGTCGTCGCATCCGTCGACTGGGCCTCGAAGGGGTAGCCGTCGCTCACCGAGGTGTCACGGTTGGGCACGATCTGCACGGCAAGGTACTGATCGTTGGGTGACACGCTGAAGCCGACGATCGACTCGGCTCCCGAACTGGGGGCGTAGACGACGCGTTCAACGCCGTCGCTGACGAGCGTGAGGTTCTGCCGCACCTGCTGCGTGTCGGGATCGAACTCAGAGAGGCGCTGCACGAAGCCGTCTCCCCCGGCGAGAAACCGCAGCCCGGCCGTGTACCGGGTCGTCCCGACCACGCTCTCTGGCGTGAGGGTGTCTTCGGTGCCCTCCGACAGGTCGAGCACGAACTGGGCGCTCGAGTCCGACACGGCGATGCGGCGACCATCCGGAGCGAACGCGGTGAGCGCCGAAAACTGGCCGAGCGGAATCGGTTCCGGCAGCGCGCCATCGGCTTCGATCGACACGAGCAGCGGGTTGACCAGCAGCATGGTCGTGTCATAGAGCTGGGCGACGAGCTCGGCGCGGCCGGGCATGAAGCCCCAATCGATGGCCTGCACCGGCTCGGCATCGAGGCCGAGCACCGGATCGGCGACTCCCGTGGCGAGGTTGAAGAGAAAGAGGTGATTCTCGTAGACAGGGCCGGGAGCATCCGCCGTGCTCGTGAACCGAAAGCCGAGCAGCGACTCCCCCGCTGCGGCCTCGAGGTCCTGCACGGCACCACCGCCGGGCAGCGTGAGAGCGGATGCCACCCCGTCGCTGTCGACACGGGTCAGCGTGCTGCTGAGGTCGGCGTTCAGCGTCACCACCGCGAGCTCGGCTCCGATCGGCACGAACTCCTGAATGTACGGGGCCTCGAAGACCGCCTCGGTCTCGTTCGATCCGATCAGGGTGCGCAGAACCCGGTCGGGCTGCTTTGCGGCGCCGGTCTGAGCGTCAGGCGCGGCCCCACGGCTGAGAAAGTACAGTTCGGGCTCCTCGGTCTCGAAGGAGACCTCGAAGTCGGAGGACTGGCCGGTGGACGAGCCGGATACTCCCGTGACGCTCACTGTGTAGTCGGTGTTGTAGGCGAGAGGCTGCGGAAACAGGATGACGACCGAATCGGTGCTCGTCTCGACACTGATCGGCATGTTCGGCACGAGGGTGACCTGCGCGGCGGTGACGTCGTCAAGCTGCTGATTGGTCTCGAGAACGAGCCGCTGGTTGGCGCTCGCGACGACTCCGGCCGGGTCGACGTCGAAGCCGAGCAGTCGGGGTCCGTTCAGCAGGTTGACGGCTACGAGCCCGGCACAGACAAGCGTCAGCACGGTCACGATCGACCACAACGCGAGACGGAATGAGCGGGCCGAACCGTGGCGCGGGGCATCCGTCAACGCGGTCGGCACCGGATGCGCGTGCGCGTGCTCGTGAGTCACCGGAGGCTCAGTAGACATACGGATCGTCTGGTTGGTCGACCCTCAGAATCTCGACGGGATCGATCGCGAGCGGCTCGGTGACGCGGGCACTCGGATTGACCGAGAGCAGCCCGGTGACCTGCACCCACTGGTCCGGCTCATAGTTCGACTGCCAGCCCGGCAGGTACACGGGCACGCCGATCGGCGTCGCATCGACGGCGCAGCAGGTGACCACGAAACGCGCCACGTAGAAGACATTCTCAGGGTCGTTGGCGTCGGGACTCACGAATCCGGTTATCTGGGCGGTCTTGTCGGCGTAGAAGTGCGGGTCGGAGGACTGCTTCAGAAGCGACACCCACTCCTTGACCGAGAGCGATTCGAAGTCGCCGGTGCCGATGAGGGCCGCGGCCTCGTCGGCGTCGCCCTCGATCAGGGTGCCGCCGGAGTTCATCTCACGCTGCGACGCCGTGGCGCTCGTGAGCGTGGTCGGGGGAACCACAATTGTGGCCACGCCGATCACGCCGAGCAGCACGACGCCGACCACCGTGAGCGCCGAGCGGGCACGGCCGGTCTTCTCGACCTCGAACTTCTCGCGCAGGCCGAAGCCGGCGAGCACGAGGGCCAGCCCGATGACGGCCATCACGAGGGTGAAGACGAAGTAGCGGGGATGGATGTAGAGGCCGAGCTGCCCGCTGAGGCCGAGCCAGATGGTGGCCACCACGGCCACCAGGCTGAGCATCACACCCTGCCAGCGGGCGGCGAAGTAGCCGAGAGTGAATCGACCTGGCCGACCGCGGGGCGGCACGATGGGTGACTTAGGCAATGTAGTTCACCAGCAATCCGATCGCGGCGCTCGTGAGCCCGACGATCGTTGTGATTTGGATCAGCGTCTTTGTCGTGAAGGTCGTGCGCATCAGGGCGAGCATCTTCACGTCGACCATCGCGCCGAACACGAGGAAGGCCACGATGCCACCGGGCATGAAGGTGCTGCCGAACGACAGGACGAAGAAGGCGTCGACGTTGGAGCAGACAGCGACGATGAAAGCGAGGCCCATCATCGCCAGCACCGACCAGACCGGGTTGCTGCCCAGGGCGAGCAGCACCGAGCGCGGAACGAAGACCTGGGTGATCGCGGCGATGAAGGAACCGATGAAGAGCGCCGGCATGATGACGGATGTCTCGCGCACGAAGATCTCCGTCGTGCGGTTCAGGCGACTGTGGGCATGGTCATGGCCGCCGACCGGTCGTTCGCAGGCCGCCGCGAAGGCGGGGGTCAGCAGACTCTGCGGGTCGGGGTGCCGACTGTACAGCCAGCCGACGAGGTTGGCGATGAGAAAACCACCGACGAGACGCCCGACCAGGATTCCGCTGTCCCAGCCGAACGCCTGATGGGTGGTGATGATCGTGATCGGGTTCAGGATCGGGGCGGCGAGCAGAAAGGTGATCGACTCCGGCACCGTGAAACCGCCGACCATGAAGCCGCGGGCGAGAGGCACGTTGCCGCACTCGCAGACCGGAAAGAACATGCCGAGCAGCGAGATGCAGGCCCGGCGCAGCACGGGGTTTCGCGGCAGGTAGCGCACCAGCAGACCGTGCGGCAGCCAGACCTGCACGACCGAGGAGAGCAGAATGCCCAGCAGCACGAACGGTACCGACTCGATGATGACGCTCAGGGCAAGGGTGAGGGTGTCCTGAACCCGGTCGGGAAGTGCCCAGGGGCCGCCGTCCTGCCCCCAGCCGGACAGTGCCGGGGAGATCGCCCGCACGGCGAAGACGAGGGCGACAACGGCGAGGCCGATCCACACGCCGGTGGGTACCCGGCCGAGCCGCGACCGTGGACTCAGCACCCGCGCTCCCGTCGGCCGGATTGCACGAATCCTGCGGCAGAGTCAACGCTGCCCGGCACGATGACCGTGCCGGGCAGCTCCCGGTGCATGTAGATAGGTGACCGTATTTCTGTGGGCGCTAGTTCTGCGGATCGCGCGACGGAAAGACGATCGGCTGCGCGGTGGCAGTCGATCCACCGGCGGTCGTCACGCGTCGGCTGCGGGCGCGGCCCTGACCGGGCTGCTTGGGCTCAGGCAGAGCGTCGAGCACCGAGTCAAGCAGCTGGTCGGTGAGCTGCTTGCTGACCGGGCGGCGAGTGCGCTGCGACTTCGTGACGGGAATGTCGAGAATCGCCATCTGCTCGACCGGTTCGGCGTTCTCGCTGGGGACCGTCTGCGGCTCGGGCGCTTGCTCGGCCGGTGCCTGCTGGGCGGGCGATTCGGCGGGCGCCTGCTCCGGGGCTCGGTCGACGGATGCCGCGGCATCGGCCGAATCGCTCGCGGCGTCTTCGCGGTTACGGTCGGCAGCGCCGCGACGGTTACGGCCGCGGTCTGCGCCGCGTCCGCGATCGCCGCGGGAACGTCCGGCGCGCGCCGGAGCATCCGTCGACGTGTTCGTGTTGCCGTTGGTGTTCTGGTCCGTATTCGCCTCGGCGTCGGTCGGCGTCGACTCGGCGGCGATCGGCAGCTCGATGACGGGCTCGATGACGGCGATGCTCTCGGTGACCGGGCGAACAATCGTGCGTGCGGCAATGAGGGCGAGGGCGTTCTTGGCGTCCTCGGTGATGCCGTGGGTGCCGCCGTTGGCCTTGGCGGTGTCGGGGTGCGAGCCGTTTCCGGCGCCCTCGGTACCACTGTTGCGGCCGCCACCATTGTTGTTCGAGTTGCCGTTGCTGCCGTTGTTGCCGCTCTGCGCTTTGTTACCGTTCTGGGCACGCGGGCGGCGCTCCATCGGCGGCTGAGCGGTCTGACGGTGCGCGACGGCGGGGTCGTGGTGGATGACGATGCCACGTCCGGCGCAGGCCTCGCAGTTTTCGCTGAAGGATTCCAGCAGGCCGAGGCCCAGCTTCTTGCGGGTCATCTGCACGAGGCCGAGCGACGTGACCTCGGCGACCTGGTGCTTGGTGCGGTCGCGGCTGAGGCATTCGATGAGGCGGCGCAGCACGAGGTCGCGGTTGGTCTCGAGCACCATATCGATGAAGTCCACGACGATGATGCCGCCGATGTCGCGCAGGCGCAGCTGGCGCACGATCTCGTCGGCCGCTTCGAGGTTGTTCTTGGTGACGGTCTCTTCGAGGTTGCCGCCGGAGCCGACGAACTTGCCGGTGTTGACGTCGACGACGGTCATGGCCTCGGTGCGGTCGATGACAAGCGAGCCGCCGGAGGGCAGCCAGACCTTGCGGTCGAGTGCCTTCTCGATCTGCTCGGTGACGCGGTATTCGTCGAAGGCGTCCTGCTCGCTGACGTGGTTCTGCACCCGCTCCACGAGGTCGGGAGCGATCTGGCCCAGGTAGGTTTCGATGGTCGCGCGGGACTCGTCGCCCGAGACGACCATCTTCTGAAAGTCCTCGTTGAACACGTCGCGCACGATCTTGATCAGCAGGTCGGGCTCGCTGTGCAGTTGGGCCGGAGCGGTGACGGTCTCGACCTGCCGGGCGATATCGGCCCACTGAGCGGTCAGGCGGTTCACGTCGAGGGTCAGCTGCTCGTCGGTCGCGCCCTCGGCGGCGGTGCGCACGATGACGCCGACGTTCTCGGGCAGGACCTCCTTGAGGATCTTCTTCAACCTGGCCCGCTCGGTGTCAGGCAGCTTGCGGCTGATGCCGTTCATTGAGCCGTTGGGCACGTAGACGAGGTAACGGCCGGGCAGCGAGACCTGGCTCGTGAGCCGGGCGCCCTTGTGGCCGATCGGGTCTTTGGTGACCTGCACGAGCACCTTGTCGCCGGGCTTCAGCGCCAATTCGATGCGGCGGGCGGTGTTGCCGTTCGAGGAGTTCTCGGCGGCGGCGTCCCAGTCGACCTCACCGGAATACAGCACCGCGTTGCGGCCTCGTCCGATGTCGACGAAGGCGGCTTCCATGCTCGGCAGCACGTTCTGCACGCGCCCGAGGTAAACGTTGCCGATGAGGGAGGCATCCTGGTTCTTGGCCACGTAGTGCTCGACGAGCACACCGTCTTCAAGCACACCGATCTGGATCTTGTTCTGCGCGGCGCGCACGACCATGACACGGTCGACGGACTCACGGCGGGCGAGAAATTCGGCCTCGGTGATGACGGGGCGGCGGCGTCCGGCGTCGCGGCCGTCGCGGCGGCGCTGCTTCTTGGCCTCGAGCCGGGTGGAACCCTTGATGCGTTGTGGTTCGGTGATCACTTCGGGTTCGCGCGGGGCACGCACCTTGACGACGGTGTTGGCGGGGTCGTCCTGGCCGGCGCGGCCTTCGTCGCCGCTGCGGCGACGGGCACGGCGACGGATGGTCGGGGTCGACTCTTCCTCGTCGTCATCGTCGTCGAGTTCCAGCTCAGAACCGTCCCGGCGAGGCGCCGCCCGCGGGGGCAGCGAGCTGATGTCGGGCGCCTGAAACAGCAGCGAGGTCGAGGTGCGGACCACGGGCCGAACGGGGGCGGGGGCATCCGTCTCGTACGGCATGATCTCTTCAACGAGCACGCGCTGCTCGTCGGACGACGTGGAGGTCGAGGTGGTGTCGGGGGTATCGGTCGGTGCGCTCACGGTGGAAGCGTTCCCTTCGGAGGCGCGCTCGGGCGCCAGGTCATGCGTGGGGTCGATGGCGCGCTCGGGGGCGCCGTCAACCTCCGCGGGGGTGGCTCGAGCCGCCGTCACTGGCGCCCGTCGCGTGTTTTTGCGAGCGCCGAACAGGCTCTTGCGTTTCTTGATTTCGTTGTCTTCCACCATTGCTGGTGTGCTCCTTGACCGGATCGGGCGACCGCGCCACCCAACCGGTTACTCTCTCGTGCGAAGAAAATACTTGCGCAATTCCGACGCGAATCTTTTACTGCCGCAACCGGCTCTGGGCTGGGTTACGAATACCTTTGGTCGTGGGACCAATGAATCTGGGCGTTTGCTGCCCATAAGTTTTCTCTGGCGTCTGCTTGAGCGCGGCTCAACGACAGCTTCGATTATCGCATGCATTCGACGGAGCGCGTGCCTTGCGGTCTGACATAATCCGAGGGTGACCGATACAACGCGCTATACCCGCCCCACCGGACTCGCGATATTCCTCATCATTGCCGGGGCGATCGGGTTTGCGGCCGCGTTCGCCCTGACCCTCGACAAGTTCCTCATGCTCGAGAATCCCGCGGCTCAGCTCTCGTGCAACTTCAGCATCCTGGTCTCGTGCAGCACGAACCTGGCTTCCTGGCAGGGCGCCATCTTCGGATTTCCCAATCCTCTGATCGGGCTCGCCGCCTGGAGCGTCGTGATCACGGTCGGCATGGCGATTCTGGCCGGAGCTCGCTTCGCGAGGTGGTTCTGGATGGGCCTGAACCTCGGGTTTCTCGGTGCGATCGTCTTCGTGGTCTGGCTGATCTACCAGAGCATCTTCGTGCTCGACGTGCTGTGCCCGTGGTGCATGGTCACCTGGTCCGTCACGATTCCGGGCTTTCTCGCGGTGACCCTGTACAACGTCACGACCGGCAACATTCCGGCGCCGGACTCGGTGCGCCGGGTGGCGGGCGTGGGCTACTCCTGGCTGTTCGTGATCACGATCGCGTGCTACATCATCTTCGCCGTCGTCGCGCAGCTGAACATGGACGTGCTGAACCGCATCTAGCCGCCCGATCTGCGTCGAGTGGTACGGGGCGTCAGCCTGCGGGGGTCGGTGTGGGTGTGACCCCGCACGCGGTGTTCAGCGCGGTGATGGCGTCGGCGGGCAGCTGGTCACCGGCCTGGGCGATGTCTTCAAGCGGCGTGGTGAACTCGGACGGCACCCCGGCGGCCTCGGCGGCGACGAGCAGCCCGGCCAGCACGGCCTGGTCTTGCTCACTGATCTGGCCGTCACCAACGGCCGTGCAGATCTCCTGCTGAACCCGGTCAGCGGCGGCCGTCGCGGCCTGCGACGCGGCGTCGCCCGCCGCGTCGGTGGCTGCGTCCTGGATCTGGCTGCACCCGACCAACAGAAACAGGAACGGCACGGTGACAAGCGCGAAGAGACGTCGATTCATGAGTCCCAGTGTAGGCGGGCACGATGCGCACGGCCCCGAAGGCATCGGCCCTGCGGGCATCGGCCCTGCGGGCATCAGCCTCGCGGGCTGCGCAGCATGCGGCCGACACCGACCGCACTGGCCACGACCAGCAGCACGAAGCCGGCACTGACGAGCGCAAATCCCGGCGCCCCCACGAGCAGAAGCGTGAGACCGGCGAACATGACGGCCACCGCGACGCCGAGGAACACCATGAGCCGTTCACCCTCGCGGTACAGCGTCTGCGCGTTCGCCTTCGTGACGGAGACCGGATAGTTGAACACGTGGGGCTTGGTCGACAGGAACGCGAGCAGCACCTGCAGCAGCAGCCATACGCCCAGCAGGGGCCAGACGTTCCAGCGCGGGCCCCACGCATCCGCTTGCCCGGTCGCACCGAAATGCGTGGGAATCTGCTGCGGCAGACTGCCGTAGGCAAGCCCGACTGCCGCCGCGCCGACGAGGGCTGCGCCACACCCTGACCAGCGCAGCACCCTGATGAGAGCGGATGCCTCGTAGTGCGAGTCAGGGCGCGCCGGGTATGAGTGCATGCGTTCAGCGAACGATCTCGTTGGCCCGTGCGATCTCGTTGGCCTGTGCGATCTCGTTGGCCTGTGCGATCTCGTTGGCCAGCGCGCCGCCGCCGATGCGGGCATCGACGCGGGTGGCGAGCGTTGCCGTGACGACGGCAGTCACGGCGGCCACCATGCTCGTGATCGACATCGACGAGTGGTCGGTGCCCACGGTCTGCTCCGGTGCGTAGGGAACGTGCACGAACCCCCCGCGCACCCCCGACCCGCTCACTGCCAGTGCGTGCATGAGCCGGTAGAAGACGTGGTTGCAGGTGTAGGTTCCCGCGGTCTGAGAGACGACCGCCGCGATTCCGAGGCGGCCGATGGCGGCGACGGATGCCTTGATCGGCAGCGTGCTGAAGTACGCGGCCGGTGCGCCGGCGACGACGGGGACATCGATCGGCTGCGACCCGGTGTTGTCAGGAATGCGGGCATCGTCGACGTTGATCGCGATGCGCTCGACGCGAATCTCGGCAGCGCCGCCGGCCTGCCCGACGCAGATGACAACGTCGGGGTTCGTCTGTCGGATCGCCGTGTCGAGAGCCGCCCCGACCAGGGCGAAACTGACGGGCAGCTCGCGAACGTGCACGGTCGCGTCGCCGACCCAGCCTGCCTGCACCGCCTGCACGGTCGTCCAAGAGGGATTGGTGCTCTCGCCGCCGAAGGGCTCGAAGCCGGTGAGCAGCACGGTCGGGATGGTGCTGGGCATGGCTCTCCTTGCGTTAGTGCTTCCACGGTACGCGACCGCCTGCCTGCCTGCGAACGGCTGCCCCGCCTTCGAAACGGATGGCCCCGCAGCGGCTGTCGGCGACCCGGCGCGAGGTGAATGGCCCAAGGGGCATTTTTTGGTATCTCGCTCACGAGAAGCCAAAGATGGCCCCTTGGGTGCCCTGTCCACGACGCGAAAAGCCAAAAAATGCCCCTTCGTCACGATTCAAGGGGCATTTTTTGGCGTCTCGCGCGGGATCGCGGTCTCCCAAGGGGCATATTTTGGCATCTCGCTCACGAGAAGCCAAGAATGGCCCCTTGGGCTCCGAGCCTGGGGTGGCGAGGGCCGCGATCGGGCACCGGGGCATCCGTCGGCGGGGGCGTACTCTCTGTCAGGCGCCCGGAACGCTGTCAGACGCCCGGAACGGTGGCGATGGCCTCGATCTCGACGAGGGCGCCCTCGCGCGCCGGGGTGATGGCCAGCACGGTCACGGCGGTGCGGCGGTTACCCCAGACGGATGCCGTGGCGCCGTACGCGGCGGTCGGGTCGACCCCGACGGCGAGGTAGATGGTGAGTTTGGCGACGTACTCGGGGCCGGAGCCGGCCGCGGCCAGCACGGCAATCACATTGCGCAGCGCCTGTTCGGTCTGCGGGCCGAGCCCGTGGAGCAGCGCACCCGACTTGTCGGTTCCGTTCTGACCGCCGACGTAGAGCGTGCGCCCGGCTGCGGCGATCATGCCCTGGGCGAAGGCGGGACTGTGGAAGAGTTCGGGCGGGTCGACCGGGGTGGGCTGAGTCGTCATTGTGATGTCCTCTCCTCGGAAGATGCAGACTGTGGGCAGCATACGCGCCGAGCGTGATAAGGAAACCGCGATGGCGACGGAAACCGAAGTTTCCGTCGCCACGGTGTGCGGTGTGCGGTGTGCGGTGTGTGCTCCGGGGTGACTGTTAGTCGAACCTCGGTGTTAATCAAACCTCGGTGTTAGTCAAACCTCGGTGTTAGTCAAACCAGAGCGCGAGTTCGCGAGCGGCGGACTCGGGCGAGTCGGAGCCGTGCACGAGGTTCTGCTGCACGGCGACGCCCCAATCGCGGCCGAGGTCACCACGGATGGTTCCGGGCGCCGCGGTCGACGGGTCGGTCGTGCCGGCGAGCGAACGGAAGCCCTCGATGACGCGGTTGCCCGCGACGCGGAATGCGACGATGGGGCCGCTCTCCATGAACTCGACGAGCGGGCCGAAAAAGGGCTTGCCCTCGTGCTCGGCGTAGTGCTGCGTGAGCAGCGAGCGCTCGGCCTGCACGAGCTTGACGTCGACCAGGGAGTAGCCCTTGGCTTCGATGCGGCGCAGAATCTCGCCGGTCAGGTTGCGGGCGACGCCGTCGGGCTTGACGAGGACGAGGGTCTCTTCAACGGTGGTGCTCATTGGTTCTCCTTGAATTGGTACGAGTTGAGTTAGTTGGAGGTTTGAGGGCCCGGGTCGTGCTGGTCCAGGCGCGAGCCGGTGATCATGGCGTAGGCCCACATGCCGGCGAACAGTGCGCCGACGAAAAACATGGCGGGCACCAGGAATCCGCTGGCGACGACGATGGCCTGCAGTGCCCAGCCGACCGGGTAGGACCATGGGTAGCGCAGCAACGCGATCGTGGCGACGAAGAGCACGCAGAGCACCGCTCCTCCGCCGAGGGCGATGGCCGGCGGGGCCGCATCGAGGCCGAAGGCCACGAGCGCGCCGAGGAACACCACGATGACCTCGAAGCCGAGCACGATCGAGGCGAGCGACCGCCGCACCGACCGGGGTCCTCCCGAGCGACGGCGCGCGGGTTCGGAGGCGTCGGGGGCGACGGTCACGACGCCATCCATTCACCGGCGTCACCGAGAACGATGGCCTCGCCGACGAGGGTGATCGAGCCGGTCACGATGACCGCACGCTTGGTGCCCTCGCTTGCCCAGTCCCGTGCGCTCTCGAGGGCGTCGGCGAGTTCGTCGAAGCGGAAGGTGCGGTCGTCGCCGACCCAGCCGGAGATCTGCTCGGCGAGGTCGTCCATGGGAACGGCCCGCTCTGACACCGGCTCGGTGACGTGAAAACGGGTCACGCGCGGCGCGAGCGCCTCAACGATGCCGTGGGCGTCTTTGTCGGCGAGAATTCCGACGACGGCGACGATCTCGTCGAAGTCGAAGTAGCTTTCGAGGGCGGCCGCGAGGGCGAGGGCGCCGTGCGGGTTGTGGGCCGCATCGACGAGCACGGTCGGCTCGACGCCAATGAGCTGCAGGCGCCCGGGCGAGGTCACGGAGCCGAGGCCCTCGGCGAGCAGGTCGCCGACGAGCATCTGCGAACCCGATCCGAGGAACGATTCGACGGCCGCGATGGCGAGCATCGCGTTCTGGGCCTGGTGGGTGCCGTAGAGCGGCAGGAAGAGGTCTTCGTAGGTGCCGGCCAGGCCACGCACGGTGATGAGCTGCCCACCGACGGCCACGGTGCTTGCCAGCAGCGCAAACCCGTCACCCTCGATCGCGAGTGTCGCCTCGGTCAGGCCGACGGCCCGTTCGAGCTCGGCCTGGGCGTCGCCCGTCTGCAGGGCGGAGACGACGGATGCGGTGGGCTTGATGATTCCGGACTTGGTGCGGGCGATCTGCGCCACGGTGCTGCCGAGCCGACGCGTGTGATCGAGCGCGATCGGGGTGAAGACCGCGACCTGACCGTCGGCGACGTTGGTGGAATCCCATTCCCCACCCATGCCGACCTCGATGACCGCGACGTCGACCGGGGCATCCGCGAAGCACGCGAAGGCGAGAACGGTGAGGGCCTCGAAGAAGGTCAGTCGTTCGTCGCCGGCGGCGAGCAGTTCGGCGTCGACCATCAGCAGGTAGGGCTGGATGTCGGCCCAGCTTGCGGCGAGGAACTCGTCGGTGATCGGCTCGCCGTCGATGACGATGCGCTCGTTGAGGCGCACGAGGTGCGGGCTCGTGAGCAGTCCGGTGCGCAGCCCGTAGGCGCGCAGGATGCTCTCGACCATGCGGCTCGTGCTGGTCTTGCCGTTGGTACCGGCGATGTGGATGATCGGGTACGAGTTCTGCGGGTCACCGAGCAGATCCATGGCGCGGCGGGTGGGCTCGAGGCGCGGGCGCGGCGCGGACTCGCCGACCCGCTCGAGCAGCGCCGCGAAGACGGCGTCGCCGGCCTCCCGGGTGGCGTCGCTCGGCTCGGCCGGGCCGGAGAGTTCGTTGAGCTGCGCCTCTTCGTCGGCGTCGGTGTCGTCGGCCGCGTCGAAGGTGGGGTCGACCGGCTCGTCGTGGTTGGACGGCTGGTGGGTATCAGACATTGACGAGTCCATTCACTCGAGCGACGGCAACGATGAAAGCGCCGTGATTGACATAGTGTTCCGCTTCGAAGCGCACGTAGTGCTCGACCTCGGCGCCGACGAGGCCGGGGAGCCATTCGGCGGGGGTGCCGGTGTGCGCCGGGGAGCCGAGGGCGGCATCCGTCGATGGCCGATAGGTGGCGAATCGAGTCGCGAGGGTGTCGCCCGCCACGTTGACCGTCTGCGCGAGGTCGAACGAGGCGGCGTCGTCTTCGTCGAAGAAGATGAGGTCGAGGCCGATGCGGTCGCTGACCTCGAAACCGGCGGACTTGCGGGTGTCCTGCACGGCGCGGATGACGTCGCGGGCGAAGCCTTCCGCCTCGAGCACCGGGGTGGTGCGGGTGTCCAGCAGCACGAAGCCGCCTCCGGCGAGCAGCGCGAGCGCCGAATCGTTCTCGCCCGAGCTGTTGTCGACCTCGAGGGAGAGGTCGTACTCGCCGGCTTCGAGGGCGATGCCGCCGGCGGTGACGATGCCGTCGCTTTCGCTCCAGTCGCCGGCGCGGGCGGCCTTGATGACCTGCTGCACCTGCTTGCCGAGGCGGGGTCCGGCGGCGCGGGCGTTGACGCTGAGCTTGGAGGTGATGCCGTAGCTCTCGGCGCTGTCGTCGGCGAGCTCGACGAGCACGACCGCCTTCACGTTGAGCTCATCGCGCAGGATGCTCTCGAATTCGGCGAGGGCGGCGGTGTTCGCGGTGACCACGGTCAGGCTCGCGAGCGGCAGGCGCACGCGCAGTCCGGCCTGCTTGCGCAGCGACAGCACGGTGGAGCTGATGCGACGTACCTGGTCCATGGTGGCGACCAGACCGTCATCGGCCGGGAACAGCTCGGGGTCTGGCCAGTCTTCGAGGTGCACACTGCGGCCGCCCGTCAGGCCCTGCCAGATGCGCTCGGTGACGAGCGGCAGCAGCGGGGCGGCGACGCGGGAGACGGTTTCGAGCACGGTGTAGAGGGTGTCGAAGGCCTCATTGGAGCCCGTCGCGACCTCACCGGTCCAGAAACGGTCGCGGGAGCGACGCACGTACCAGTTGGTGAGCACGTCGGAGAAGTCGCGCAGCCGGGTGGTGGCGAGGGTGCTGTCGAGGGCCTCGAGGTCGTTCGTGACGTCGACGATCAGGTCGCGCGTCTTGGCCAGCAGGTAGCGGTCGAGCACGTCGGTCGAGTCGGTGCGCCAGGACGCGTCGTAGCCGCTGGGCCCGGAGGCGTTGGCGTAGAGCGAGAAGAAGTACCAGGTGCTCCAGAGCGGCAGCATCACCTGCCGGGTGCCCTCACGGATGCCCTCCTCGGTGACGATGAGGTTGCCGCCGCGCAGCACGGAGGAGCTCATCAAGAACCAGCGCATCGCGTCGGCGCCGTCGCGGTCGAAGACCTCGTTGACGTCGGGGTAGTTGCGCAGGGACTTCGACATTTTCTGGCCGTCGTTGCCGAGCACGATGCCGTGGCTCACGACATTCTTGAACGCCGGCCGGTCGAACAGCGCGGTCGAGAGCACGTGCAGCAGGTAGAACCAGCCGCGGGTCTGCCCGATGTACTCCACGATGAAGTCGGCCGGGTTGTGCGCCTCGAACCACTCGCGGTTTTCGAACGGGTAGTGCACCTGCGCGAAGGGCATCGAGCCGGAGTCGAACCAGACGTCGAGCACGTCTGTGATGCGGCGCATGGTGGACTGGCCGCTCGGGTCGTCGGGGTTCGGGCGGGTCAACTCGTCGATGTACGGGCGGTGCAGGTCGGTCGGCCGCACGCCGAAGTCGGCCTCGATCTCATCGAGCGAACCGTAGACATCCGTTCGGGGAAAGTTCGCGTTGTCGCTCTTCCAGACCGGGATGGGAGATCCCCAGTAGCGGTTGCGGCTGATCGACCAGTCGCGGGCGTTGCCGATCCACTTGCCGAACTGGCCGTCTTTGACGTTCTCGGGAACCCAGTTCACCTGCTGGTTGAGCTCGACCATGCGCGGGCGGAAGTCGGTGACGCGCACGAACCAGCTCGAGACCGCCTTGTAGATGAGGGGATTGCGGCAGCGCCAGCAGTGCGGGTACGAGTGCTCGTAGCTGGCCTGGCGCAGCAGCCGGCCCTGGTCTTTCAGCAGCTGGGTGAGCGGCTTGTTGGCGTCGCTCCAGAGCTGGCCGGCGACCTCCGGAATGTCGGCGAGGAACTTGCCGCCGTCGTCGAGGGAGATGATGACCGGGATACCCGCGGCCTCACAGACCTTCTGGTCTTCCTCGCCGTAGGCGGGGGCCTGGTGCACGATGCCGGTGCCGTCGCTCGTGGTGACGTAGTCGGCCACCACGAAACGCCACGCGTTCTGGGTGCCCCAGACGGCGGTGTCGGCGTAGTGGCCGAAGAGGCGGTCGTAGGCGACGCCCTCGAGCTCGGTGCCGGTGACCGTGCGGGAGACGGATGCGACGGCCTCCTCCGCGCTGTCGTAGCCGAGGTCCTTGGCGTAGTTGCCGACGAGGTCGATGGCGATGAGGTACTCGGCGCCGAGCACGATACTGCGTTGGTCGAGCTTGTCGAGACTGCCCTCGCGCAGCACCTCGGCGTCGGGCGTGCCGTTCGGGCCGGCTGGCACGACGGCGTAGACGATCTCGGGGCCCACGGCGAGCGCCAGGTTGGTCGGCAGGGTCCACGGGGTGGTCGTCCAGGCGAGCGCGCGCACGGCGGTCAGGCCGAGTGTTTCGGCCTTGGTGCCGACAAGCGGGAAGGTGACCGTGACGGTCTGGTCCTGGCGCATCTTGTAGACGTCGTCGTCCATGCGCAGCTCATGGTTCGAGAGCGGCGTCTGGTCGCGCCAGCAGTAGGGCAGCACCCGGTAGCCCTCGTAGGCGAGGCCCTTGGTGTGCAGCTGTTTGAAGGCCCAGATGACCGATTCCATGAAGGTGATGTCGAGGGTCTTGTAGTCGTTCTCGAAGTCGACCCAGCGGGCCTGGCGGGTGACGTACTCTTCCCAGTCCTTGGTGTACTCGAGCACCGACTCGCGGGCGACGGCGTTGAACGCGGCGAGGCCCATCTCTTCGATCTGGCTCTTGTCGGTGATGCCGAGGCGTCGTTCGGCCTCGAGCTCGGCCGGCAGGCCGTGGGTGTCCCAGCCGAAACGGCGGTGCACCTGCTTGCCGCGCATGGTCTGGAAGCGGGGGAAGAGGTCTTTGGCGTACCCGGTCAGCAGGTGACCGTAGTGCGGCAGGCCGTTGGCGAACGGCGGGCCGTCGTAGAAGGTCCATTCCTCGGCGCCGTCACGATTGGCGATGGATGCCTGAAAGGTGTCGTCGTTCTTCCAGAACTCGAGCACCTCGGTTTCGAGCTGCGGAAAGTTCGGCGAGGGAACGAGCGGCTGGCCGGTGGCTGGCTGGCCGGTTGCGGATGTCTGGCCCTTGGGGTACAAATGCTTCTCCTGTACGGGACGGGTTGAAAAACCCTGCTCCACGAGGACGAACGATTCTGTACGGAATCGCCGCGGTACCACCTCGCTTGCCGACCCGGGGGCCGACCGCTTGTTCAGAGGCTGTGACGGGCCCGACCCGTTCGGCTCTACTGGGTGGCCGCCTGGCTGGTGACCCTGTTCTGCCGAAGACTCACCGGTGATGGCCGGATCACTGTCATTCGCGGTCAATTCTAGCCGAAGAGGGGGGCGTATCCGGTGCAGACCGGTGTAATGACCTCGTCCAGGTAGGGGCTCAGCTCGCCGCGGTCGACTCCGGCCCGAGCCCAGGTCGCCACCGCGACGGCCGCGACGGCGAGCACGGCCCCCGCGAAGCCCTGCGCGAGCAGCCGCGCGCGCAGCTCGCCGGGTTCTCGCACGGCCCTGGCCGCCACACAGCGGGCGAGCAGGGGCGCGGCCCGGGCGAGTCGGGACAGAGCGGATGCCTCCAGCTCGCTGCGGGTGCCCATCACCTCCGACTGTGTGAGGGCCCACGGCACCTCGGCGGGCCCCCAGGCCGCGGCGAGGCGCAGCAGGGCCCAGCGTGCGGCATCCGTCGCCGTCAGCTCGGCCGGACAGGCTGCGAGCGCCGCGGGCAACTCGGCGAGGGCGGCATCGACGCCGACCCAGAGCAGATCGCTCTTGGCGGGAAAGTAGTGAAAGAAGGTGTTGCGGCTGACCCCGGCGCGGCGAGAGATCTGATCGATGGTGGTGCCGGCGTAGCCCTGCTCGAGAAAGAGCTCGGCGGCGGCTTCTTCGAGGATGCCGCGGGAGGAACGTGGTGGTCGACCGGAGCGCAGCGGATAGGTCGGCAACATGCGTCTCCCGTGATCTAGGATTGATTTCGGCCCGGTCTATTATTGGACTGAGTCCATTAATGCCAGGTCCAACAATAACGTCCAACAATAGAGGACACACCGGAATATGCGCTCCACCCCCCAGACTCTTGCGGCCATCGCCGGGCTCGTCGCCGTCGGCCTGCTCGCGACCGGATGCACCACCACGCCCACCGAGACCGCCGTCGGCGATCCGATCAGTGGCGGCACCTTCACCTACGCCTCGGGCGACGCCCAACCCAGCTGCCTCGACCCACACGTCGGCGGCAACTTTCCACAGGCCCTCGTGAGCGCACAGTACCTCGAGTCCCTGGTCTCCCGCGACGACAACGGCGCAATCATCCCGTGGCTGGCCGAGTCCTGGACCACGACCGATGATGGCCTGGTCTGGGACTTCACCCTCCAGGACGACGTCACGTTCACCGACGGCACCCCCCTGAACGCCTCGGCCGTGCAGGCGAACGTCGCCCACGTGCTCGACCCGAACACCGCGTCCTCCACCGGGTACCTCGCCCTCGGCAAGGTTGCCAGCACCGAGGCCGTCTCCGACACGGTCGTGCGGTTCGAGCTGACCGAGCCCGACAGCGCCCTGCTCGAATCACTATCGCAGCCCTGGCTCGCGATCCAATCGCCCACCGGGCTCGAACGCAGCAAGGACGAGAACTGCGAGGCCCCGGTCGGTACCGGCCCCTTCATCGTCGACAGCTGGGTCAAGCAGAACGCGATCACCCTCGTGCGCAACGACGACTACAACTCCCCGCCGGCTGACGCCGCCCACGAGGGCCCGGCCTACCTCGAGACGATCGTGTGGCGTTTCATTCCGGAGTCGGCCACCCGCTACGCCGCCCTGCAGTCCGGCGAGGTCGATCTGATCGACAATGCCCAGCCCGACACCATCGTGCAGGCGGAGGCGAGCGACACGCTCGTGCACCTCGACTCGCCGCGGCCCGGAGCCTCCAACCGCATCGAGCTCAACGGCGGCAAGGCCCCGTTCGACGACGTTCTCGTGCGGGAGGCCTTCATCCGCTCGGCGAACGTCGACGACGCCGTCACGAGCCTGTTCCAGGGCACGGCCACGCGGTCATACGCCGCGCTCGGCAGCCGCGAACCGCTCGCGGTCGGCCGAGACGATCTGTTCGACTACGACCCCGACGCGGCGAACGCCCTGCTCGACGAGGCCGGCTGGAGCGAACGAGATTCCGAGGGCTACCGCGTCAAAAACGGTGAACGCCTGAACGTTCAGTTTCCGGTGAGCACCAACCAGTCGATCCCCGCCGAGCAGTCGATCTTCGAACAAATCCAGGCCACCGCGAAGCAGACCGGCTTCGAGGTGTCCCTCGCCCCCCTCGATATCTCCAGCTGGTACGGCGCTCTCGGCGCCAACGAGTACGACGCCGTCAGCGCGCCGTACACCAAGGCCGGGCCCGACGTGCTGCGCGTGCTGTATCACTCCGACGGCATTGTTCCGGCCCCGAGCGGCTACTTCGCCAACCTCGCCCAGGTCAGTGACCCCGAGATCGACGCCCTGCTGACCGAAGCGGCCCAGATCTCAGACGAAACCGAGCGCGCGGCGCTGTATGCGGATGCCCAGAATCGCCTTCTCGAGGGATTCCACCTGCTGCCGCTGTACGACCAGCAGAACCATTTTCTGCTCCAGGCCGACGTGCAGGGCATGCGCACCCTGCCGAGCGTGTCGGTGCCGACGCTGTACGACACCTGGCTGAACCGCTAACACGTGGGCCGACTTGTGCTGCGGGTGCTGGCCCGGATCGGCGGTGCCGTCTTCGTGCTCTGGGCCGTCGCGACGGTCACGTTCTTCGCGGTGCGCCTGATTCCGGGTGACCCGGCAGAGGCCGTGCTCGGCGGCCCCGGCTCGATGGCCTCTGCCGAGGCGCTTGCCGCCGTGCGGCGGGAGTACGGCCTCGATCAGCCCCTGTTCGTGCAATATCTCGACCAGCTGGTGCGACTCGCGACCGGGGACCTGGGGCGGTCATACGCGCTCAGCATCGACGTCGGCCCGCTCGTGCTCAGCCAGCTCGGCGGTACCCTGCTGATCGCGACCCTCGCCCTCGGCCTCGCCTGGCTGCTCGCCCTCGCGCTGGCGACCTGGTCGACCCGCGGCGGGCGCGTGGCCTGGTACCTCGGCTCCGGCCTCGAAATTGTCGCGGCGGCGCTGCCGCACTTCTGGTTTGCGACCGCCCTGATCGTGGTCTTCAGCATCTGGCTGGGAGTCTTTCCCCCGATCAGCACCTCCGGCGTGGCCGGCCTGGTGCTGCCGGTCGTCACCCTCGCCGTTCCCCTGGCCGGATTTCTCGGCCAGATCATGCGGGAGTCGCTGCTGCTGGCCCTCGAATCGCCGTTCGTGCTCTCCGCACGGGCACGGGGCGAGAGCGAGGCCGGCGTGCGCTGGATTCACGCCGTGCGGCACGCCGCTCTGCCCGCGATCAGCCTCTCGGGCTGGGCCTTCGGGTCGCTCATCAGCGGCGCAGTCGTGGTGGAGACCATCTTCGCCCGCCCCGGACTCGGCCGCACCCTGCTGAACGCCGTCACCTCCCGTGACGTGCCCGTCGTCGTTGGCGTCGTGATGATCGTCGCCGTGGTCTACATTCTGATGACGCTGCTGACCGACCTGGCCAGCCGCCTCGCCGACCCGCGGCTCGCGGTGCGATCGTGAGCGGCGACATCCGTCTGCCGGCAGCGGATGCCGCACCCACCCCGCTGCACGACCGCGCGCGGCGCTTCACCGCGCCGGAGGTCGTGGCCGGGGCCGCCGCACTGTTCTTCGTGCTCGCTGCCGTCGTGCCGCAGTGGGTGGCGCCCGGTAACCCGCTCGGCATCAACCCGCTCTCGGCCTTTCAGCCGCCGTCGTTCGCCCACGGCTTCGGCACCGACGAATCGGGACGGGACATCTACACCCGGGTTGTGCACGGCACGGGCAGCTCGCTGCTGATCGGTGCCGCCGCGACCGCGATCGGGCTGGGTCTCGGGATCGTGCTCGGCACCCTCGCCGGCATGTTCGGACCCGTCGTCGACTTCACCGTGAACCGCGTACTCGAGGTGCTCTTCGCATTTCCCGGGCTGCTGCTCGCGCTGCTGTTCATTCTGGTGTTCGGCCCCGGGGTGATCACCGCGACGATCGCGGTCGGCCTGTCGACCGCGCCCGGGTACGCCCGCATCATTCGCGCGCAGCTCATCGCGGTGCGCCGGTCGGCGTACGTGGAGGCCGCGACGGTACAGGGCCTCGGCCGCACCCAGATTCTGCTGCGGCACATCCTGCCCAACACCCTCGCGCCGCTGTTCGTGCTCGCGACCCTCGGCGTGGGCCAGGCCATCGTCTGGGCGGCGACCCTGAGCTACCTCGGTCTCGGCGCCGAACCGCCGACCGCCGAATGGGGCGCCATGCTCTCTGCCGGGCGCACCTACATCACCTCCGCGTGGTGGATGAGCTTCTTCCCCGGCCTGTTCATCGTGCTGATCGCCGTCACCGCGACCGTGCTCGGGCGCAGTCTCGACCGCCGGCTGAGGCACGCATGAACGCCGACGTTCGTGACCCCGCTGCTCGGGAATCGGCCGGGCCGGCGCCGCTCGTCGTGCACAATCTGCGGGTCGGCTTCGGCGGCCGGGCGGGCGGCAGCGAGGTCGTGCACGGCGTTTCTTTCGAGGTCGCGGCCGGCGAGTGCCTCGCCATTGTGGGCGAGTCCGGCTCGGGAAAGAGCGTCACCGCGCGCAGCCTGCTCGGCCTCGCCGGGGCGGGATCGTGGATGACGGCCGACCGACTCGAGCTGCACGGGACATCCGTTGTCTCGTCGACCGAAGCGGCCTGGCGGGCAAGGCGCGGCAAGAGCGTCGGGCTCGTGCTGCAGGACGCCCTCGTCTCGCTCGACCCGCTGCGGCCGATCGGCCGGGAGATCGGCGATTCACTGCGCCTGCACACGAACCTCGGCGCCGCCGCCCGCGGCCGCCGCGTCATCGAGCTGCTCGACGCCGTCGGCCTGCCCGACCCACATCTGCGGGTGCACCAACGCTCGGGTGAGCTCTCGGGCGGCGAACGCCAGCGCGCGCTGATCGCCGCGGCGATCGCCCTCGACCCGCCGTTGCTGATCGCCGACGAGCCCACGACGGCCCTCGACGTGACCGTGCAGGCGCAGATTCTCGACCTGTTTCGCGAGATCACCCGGCGCGGCACGGCGCTCGTCCTGATCAGCCACGACCTCGCCGTGGTCAGCCACGTCGCCGACCGGGTCGCCGTGATGAGCGAGGGCCGCATCGTCGAAACCGGCCGGACCGCCCAGGTACTCGCAGACCCGGCACACCCGGAAACACGACGGATGGTCGCGGCCGTTCCCGCGGATCGGCCGCGCGGCACCCGCTTGTCGGTGCCGCACGGCGTCTCCGAGCGCCCGATCAGCCCGTCCCGACCCGCCGAGCCGACCCTGCCCGAGCGACCGGTCGTGCTCGAGCGACCGGTCGTGCTCGAGGCGACCGGACTCGTCAAGGGCTTTCGCCGCCCCGACGGCACTCGGCACGCCGCCGTCGACGATGTCTCCTTCACGCTCGTACGCGGCACGACCCTCGGCATTGTCGGCGAATCCGGCTCCGGCAAGACCACGACGGCCCGCCTCGTGCTCGCCCTCAGCACGCCGGAGCGCGGTGACGTGCGCGTACTTGGCCAGCCCTTTACGACCGCGAGCGTTCGCGAACGGCGCCGGCTGCGGGCATCCGTCGGCGCGATCTACCAGGACGCCCTCGGATCGTTCGATCCGCGGCTCTCGGTCGGCCAGATTCTGCGCTCCGCGGTGGCCGGGCCGCACGGCACCCGTCGTGCCACCGGCACCACCCGCGTTGCCGAGGTGCGCCGCATTTCTGAGCTTCGCCGCGTTGCCGAACTGTTGGACGGTGTCGGTCTGCCCGCCACGGTGCTCACCCGTCGGCCGCTCGAACTCTCCGGCGGGCAGCGGCAGCGGGTCGGCATCGCCCGGGCCCTCGCCTCGACCCCGCAGATTCTGATTTGCGACGAACCGGTCTCGTCGCTCGATGTCAGCGTGCAGGCGCAGGTGCTCGACCTGCTCGACGAGCTGCAGCGCGAACTCGACCTCAGCCTCGTGTTCATCTCGCACGATCTCGGGGTGGTGCAGCACGTGAGCGACCGGGTCGCCGTGATGCAACGGGGTGCCATCGTGGAACTCGGTGACGCCGGCCAGGTGTTCGGCGACCCACGGCATCCGTATACCCGTCGTCTGGTCAGGGCGGTGCCGCGCCTGGCCTGATGCAGGCCCCGTTTCGGCCGAACGGGCCAGCCTTGGTAGATTGGACTGACCGAACACTCAGGCAGCTCACCAACGACACGCTGCCGCACACACCAACCGGAGAACTATGAGCGCCGACCGCGTCCCCGAAAAGCCCGCCCTCGAAGGGCTTGAAGCCAAGTGGGAGACCCGGTGGAACACCGACGGTACCTACCGTTTCGACCGTGAATCCGCGACCCGCGAGACGATCTACTCGATCGACACTCCCCCACCGACCGCCTCGGGTTCGCTGCACATCGGCCACGTGTTCTCGTACACGCACACCGACGTCGTCGCCCGCTTTCAGCGGATGCGCGGTAAGAGCGTCTTCTACCCGATGGGCTGGGACGATAACGGCCTGCCCACCGAGCGTCGTGTTCAGAACTACTACGGCGTGCGGTGCGACCCGTCGCTGCCGTACACCGACGACTTCGTGCCGCCCTTCGAGGGCGGCGACGGCAAGAGCAGCAAGGCCGCCGACCAGCTGCCGATCAGCCGCCGCAACTTCATCGAGCTGTGCGAGATGCTGACGAAAGAAGACGAAAAGCAGTTCGAAGCCCTCTGGCGCACCCTCGGCCTCAGCGTCGACTGGACCCAGACCTACCGCACCATCGGCAGCGAGGCCCTCTTCACCTCGCAGCTCGCGTTCCTCGGCAACGTGGAACGCGGAGAGGCGTACCAGGCCATGGCGCCGACCCTCTGGGACGTCACCTTCCGCACCGCCGTCGCGCAGGCCGAACTCGAAGACAAAGAGGTATCCGCCGCGTACCACCGAGTCTCGTTTGCGAAGCCCGACGGCTCCACGATCGAGATCGAGACGACCCGCCCCGAGCTGTTGGCGGCCTGCGTCGCCCTCGTCGCGCACCCCGATGACGAGCGCTACCAGCACCTGTTCGGCACGACCGTGCGCACCCCGCTGTTCGACGTGGAGGTGCCCGTGCTGGCCCACCACCTCGCCCAGAAGGACAAGGGCTCGGGAATCGCCATGATCTGCACCTTCGGCGACGTGACCGACGTGGTCTGGTGGCGCGAACTCGACCTGCCCAACCGCGCCATCATGGGTTTCGACGGGCGCCTCATCGACGAGGCCCCCGACGCCATCGTGTCGGCCGACGGGCAGGCCGCGTACGCGCAGCTCGCCGGCAAGACCGTCTTCTCGGCCAAGCAGACCATCGTCGAATTGCTGCGCGCGAGTGGCGACCTGATCGGCGACATCCGCCCAATCACCCACGCCGTGAAGTTCTTCGAAAAGGGCGACCGCCCGCTCGAAATCGTCTCGACCCGCCAGTGGTACATCCGCAACGGCGCCCGCGACGAGACCCTGCGCGCCCGACTGATCCAGCACGGCAACGAGCTGCAGTGGCACCCCGAGTTCATGAAGGTGCGCTACGAAAACTGGGTGAACGGCCTCACCGGTGACTGGCTCATCAGCCGCCAGCGCTTCTTCGGCGTTCCGCTGCCGATCTGGTACCCGCTCGACGCCGACGGCAACGCCGTGCACGGCGAGCCCATCGTGGCCACCCGCGATCTGCTGCCCGTTGACCCGTCATCGGATGCCGCCCCCGGCTACACCGAAGACCAGCGCGGCCAGGCCGGCGGCTTCGTCGGCGAGGTCGACGTGATGGACACCTGGGCCACGTCGTCACTCACCCCGCAGCTCGCCGGCGGCTGGGAGCGCGACCCTGAACTCTTCGACCTCGTCTACCCGTACTCGTTGCGCCCGCAGGGCCAGGACATCATCCGTACCTGGCTGTTCTCGACGATGCTGCGCTCCGAACAGCAGCACGGCAAGTCGCCCTGGGCGCACGCCGCACTCTCAGGTTTCATCGTCGACCCCGACCGCAAGAAGATGAGCAAGTCCAAGGGCAACGTGGTCACCCCCGCCGGCATGCTCGAGCAGCACGGCTCCGACGCGGTGCGTTACTGGGCGGCGTCATCACGCCTTGGAACCGACGCGGCCTTCGACCCGCAGAACCCGACCCAGATCAAGATCGGTCGCCGCCTGGCGATCAAGATTCTGAACGCGTCGAAGTTCATCCTGGGCTTCGAGGGCGCCGCCGATGCGGCCGTCACCGAGAAACTCGACCAGAGCATGCTGGCCGCCCTCAGCACCGTGGTCGGCCAGGCCACCACGGCGTTTGAGAATTACGACCACGCCCGGGCGCTCGAAGTCACCGAGAGCTTCTTCTGGACATTCTGCGACGACTACCTCGAACTGGTCAAGGAACGCGCCTACGGTGAGACCGGTGACGGGCAGGCATCCGCTGTCGCCGCGCTGCGCACCGCGCTCGCGACCCTGTTGCGGCTCTTCGCCCCGTTCGTGCCGTTCGCGACCGAAGAGGCCTGGTCATGGTCGAACGAGACCTCGGTTCACCTGGCTTCGTGGCCCGTCGCGAGCGAGCTCGCGGCCGGCTCGACCGGCAACAGCGCACTGCTCGATTTGTCGAGCCGAGCCCTCACCGGCATCCGGCGCGCCAAGACCGATGCCAAGGCCTCCCAGAAATCCCCGGTCACATCTGCTGTAATTAGCGGAACGGCTCCGGAGATCGCCCTGCTCGCGCAGGCCTCCGAAGACTTGAAGGCCGTCGGCCGAATTGAAGAATTGACGTTTGTCGAGGGCAGCGAACTCGCTGTGTCCGATATCGTACTGACCGTAGTGTCGGCAAGTTAGGAGAAACCAGATGTCTGTACAGGTACGCCCACTTGGCGGCAAGGATTTTTTTGCATGGCTCGGACTTTTCGAGGGCTACAGCGAGTTCTATGAGAACGAACTGACCGATCAGAAGGCTCTGCAGGTCTGGAGCTGGATCATCGACAAGAACAACAGCCTCGACGGTGCCGTCGCGGTCAACGAGGCGGGCGACTTCGTCGGTCTCGCGCACTACCGCACCGTCACGCGCACCCTGAGCGCCACCATGGGCCTCTACCTCGACGACCTGTTCGTGGCACCGGATGCCCGCGGTGCCGGCGTCGGACACGCCCTGATCGCCTTCACCAAGGGCTATGCCGCCGAGCGTGGCCTCACGCAGATCAGCCTGATCACCGCGGCCGACAACGAGACCGCGCAGGCGCTGTACGACACGGTCGGTACCCGCACCGACTGGGTCACCTACGAAATCGGCGTCTAGCATGCAGCTCGGTACTCGCTGGGCCCTCGGCGGAACGTTGCCGACCGGTCTGCCGCAGGTCGTCGAGATCGCCGTGAAAGCCGTCGAAGAAGACCTCACGGGGGTCGACACCGACACGAGCGGCTGGCGCTGGACCCTGACCTGGCTCGAGGGCAAGCCGGTCATCGAGCTCGACGACGGCACGTTCATCCGCTACAACCCGACCGACGACAGCGCGACCATCACGCAGCCGGCGACCGAGGTTGAAGACGACGAGGACTGGATCTAACCCCTGCTCTGCCAGAGGGCGGCGATGCCGAGGCCACCCGCGATGCTCACCGCGCTGAGGCTCAGCTCGGGAGCCGCCGGGCGTATGTCGTTCGCGGCAGGTGCGCTCTGGCGCAGCAGGTTCAGCACCAGAAGGGCGCCAGATGCGCCAAACGGATGCCCCACGGCCAGCGCCCCACCCTGCCGGTTGACCCGCTGCTCGCTGACGCCGATCAGGTCGAGCGAGGCGAGCACCTGGGCGGCGAAGGCCTCGACGAACTCGACCCGTGCGAGCGTGGCGGGGTCGACGCCGTGCCGGGCGAGCAGCGTGCCGGCGGCCTGCCCGCCCGCCACGCCCAGCAGGGTCGGGTCGGTACCCTGCACGGTCGCATCGACGAACCCGAGGCCGGCGGAGAAACCGAGTTCGACAGCCCGGGTGCGGCTGAGCACCAGCACCACCGCGGCGCCATCGGCGTCGGCGCAACTGTTGCCGGCCGTGACGGTGCCGCCGGCCCGAAACACCGGCGGAAACCGGGCCAGGAGAGGCGCGGAGAGACTGCGCCGCGGTCCCTCATCGGCCGTGACGGCGTCGGGCACAACAGTGCCGAGCACAACAGGGCCGAGCACAGCGGGGCCGAGCGCAGCGGGGCCGATCTGAACAGTGTCGACGGCGATCGGGTCGAGGGCGATCGGGCCGCTGACGATCTCGGCGGCGAAAGCGTGCGCATCCGTCGCCGCGAGGGCGAGCCGATGACTGCGCAGGGCGAACGCGTCTTGCCGGGCACGGCTGATTCCGAAGCGTTCGGCCACATTCTCGGCCGCCTCGCCCATGCCGGGGTCACCGCAGCTGTCCGGAGCAAAGCGCACCCGGTCGAAGAAATCGGGGCGGTCGGGGGTTGAGGTGAGCCGGTGCGCACGCAGCGGCGCGGTGCTCGTGCTCTCGACGCCGCCGGCGAGGTAGGCGTTGCCCGCACCCGCGGCCACGAGTCGGCAGGCGAGCACGATTGCCTCAAGCCCCGAACCGCACTGGCGGTCGACGGTCAGCCCGGGCACGCTGCGCGGCAGACCAGCCAGAAGAGCGGCCAACCGGGCGACGTTGCCGCCGCCGCCGACCGCATTGCCAATGATCACGTCATCGACGCTGTCCGGCGGCAGCTGGGCGTCGGCAACGACGGCGGCGAGCACCGGGGCGAGCAGATTTTCGGCGCTGACGCGGCCGAAGACACCGTTTTTACGACCGAAGGCGGTGCGTCGACCGAGCACGATGACGGGGTCCCGGTCGGGATCAGGGCCGGGAAGGTGAGCGGGCGCGGGGCTACTCGAGCGTGCTGACACGGTCGTCACCCTCCTCAATCCACCGGCACAGCAGCTGCCGGCTGAGCTTGCCGGCCGGGGTCAGCGGCAGTTCCGTGAGCCGATAGTAGCCGCGCGGGCGGTGCGGCTCGGCGAGCAGCGCGGTCGCCGCCGCGCGGAGGGTCGCGCGCGGCAGGGTTGCCTCAGCAGAATTTGCGAGAACGGCGACGACCAGGCGCGTGCCGCGCGCGGCGTCCGTCAGCCCGGTCGCCACGACCGTGTCGACGCCGGGCACGCCGGCCAGGGCGGCTTCGACCGCCTGTGGATACACGTTGCCGCCGGCGGTCACGATCATGTCGGCGCGGCGTCCCAGATAGTGCAGCACCCCGTTGGAATCGAGAAATCCCTGATCACCGACCGTGCACCAGTCGCCGTCTCGCTCGAAGGCCGTTCCGTCGTCGCCCCAGACGTAGCCCGAGCTGACGAGCGGGCTGCGCACGTAGATCGTGCCGGCTGTTCGGCCCAAAGCGATGTGCCGATCGGGCTCAGACTCGGAGCGAATCCGAACCGTCACGCCGGGGAACGCGCGACCGACGGCGGATGCGGCGGCAGCGTCGGGTGCCGAGTCGCCCGGGCGCAGCACGGACACCGAGACGAAGCTCAGCTCGGCGGCGCCGTAGTATTCGTGCAGTGTGGCGTTCGGCGCCCAGGCGCGCAGCTGGGCCCGCACAGCGGGGTCGAGCAGGGCTCCGCCGCTGACGATGCCGGTGACAGCGTCGCCGCAGACGCCGCTCGCTTCCGCCCGCGCGACGATCAGCCGCAGTACGGCGGGTACCGCGACGAGCCGGGTCACGCCGCGGTCACGCACGGCGGCGACCGCCGCGGCAACGTCGAGGTGTGGCAGCGTCACGAAACGACCGCCCACCGCCAGGCTTTCGGCGAGGGCGTAGAGGCTGAGCCCGGCCGAGAGCGGGCCGGGCGCGAGGGTGACGTCGGCCTCGGTGACCTGAAAATACGCGGCGGTCGTCATGAGTGGCCACGATCCCCGGGTGCGGCTGAAGGCCTTCGGAACCGAGGTGGTGCCCGAGGTGAAGCCGTAGAGAAACACCGAGTCCGGCGGTCCGTCACGCAGAATTGTCGCCGGCCGTTCGCGCGGCTCGGGCAGTTCGGGCAGGTCCCTGAGCCGTGCCTCGACCGCCGCGCGCTGCGTTGCGGGCCAGCCAGGGTCGAGCACCGCGCAGCTGCGGCCGGCGGCGATCGCGGCGGCCAGCCCCACGACACAGTCGATGCCGTTCGGCTCGCACAGCACCGTCAACGGTCGTGCGCTCAGTGCCCCGAGCCGAGCCGTGGCGCGGTCCCGCAAGTCGCGGTAGCTGATCCGCTGCGGACCCGCCTCGGTCGCCACGTCGACGGCAATCGCGTCGGGCCGCACGGCGGCCCAGTGCTGCAGCTGGTTGAGGAACGGCATGGTCAGGCCAGCCTACGGTCTTCCGGCGGCCCGCCACCCTGTCCCGCTCACAGCCGGGCGAGAATCTCGCCGTGCGGCATGCCGAACCAACCATCCGGGTGCCCCGCCCATTCGCGCCACGCGTGAGCCATCTCGTGCAGGTCCGCGAGGGTGGCGGCATCCGCTTCGATCGCGTGCGCGGCGAACCTCGACTCGAGGGCGCGCACGGCCCAGGACTGCCCCCACCACTCGCGTTCGACATCCGTTGCGAAGCACCAGATCGATGCGCTCGAGCGTACGTCGGTGAAGCCGGCCGCCCGCGCCCAGGCCGTGAGGTGACGGCCGGCATCGGGTTCGCCGCCGTTCCAGCGGTGCACCTGGCGGTACACCCGCTGCCAGGCGGTGAGGCCGGGCAGCGCGGGGTAGACCATGACGCCGCCATAGTCCACGTCGCGCGCGGCGAAGACTCCCCCGGGGCGCAGCACCCGCCGTATCTCCCGCATCGCGCTCACGGGGTCACTGAGGTGCTGCATGAACTGGTGCGCGTGCACCACGTCGACGGATGCGTCGGGCAGGTCGATCGCGTACACGTCGCCGACCCGAAACCGTACGTTGTGTACCCCCTCATCAAAGGCGAGCCCCTCGGCCTGCCGCACGATGTCGGCCGAGGCGTCGATGCCGATCACCTCGCCCGGAGCTACCCGTCGGGCCAGGTCGACGGTGATCGTGCCCGGGCCGCAGCCCACGTCCAGCACCCGTTGCCCCGCCCCGAGCTCGGGCACCAGGTACGCGGCGGAATTGGCGACCGTACGCCAGGTGTGCGAGCGCAGCACGCTCTCGTGGTGGCCATGAAGATAGGCGCCACGGGCCGTCGAGGGCTCGGGCGGGGCCTGTTCCGTCGAGACGGGTTGCTGCCGGTCGGTGTCGTCGGTCATGACCAGAGCCTAGAGCCATGCCGCAAGTAGGGTGGGACCATGGCCGATTCCGTGAATCCCTTTTTCGCTCCGAGCACCCTCCCGTATCAGTTGCCGCCGTTTGGCAGAATTCGCGACGAGCACTACCGCCCCGCGTTCGCGCGCGGCCTGGCCGAGCAGCTGGCCGAGATCGAGGCGATCACCGGTGACGCGCAGGTCCCGACCTTCGCGAACACCTTCATTCCGCTGGAACTGAGCGGGCAGACACTGAACCGGGTCGCCGAGGTCTTCTTCAACCGAAGCTCCTCAGATGCGGACGAGTTCACGACCGAGCTCGAAGAAGAGCTCGCGCCGGTGCTGGCCGCCCACTCCGACGCGATACGCCTGGACCCGGCCTTCTACCAGCGCATCGCCGCGGTGCACGAGACCCGACACGACGTGTCCTCTGCGCTCGACCCCGAATCGATCTACCTCGTCGAGCGCTACTTCACCGAGTTCACCCTCGCCGGAGCCGGGCTCGACGACGCCGACAAGGCCGCCCTGCGCGACTTCAACATGCAGCTGTCCACGCTCACGACCCGGTTCGAAAAGAACCTGCTCGCCGATACCAACGAACTCGCGGTCGTCATCGACGACGTCGCCGAGCTCGACGGCCTCGGCGCCGGCGAAGTCTCCGCCGCGGCCGAAGCGGCCCGGGAACGCGGCCTCGAGGGCAAGTACCTGATCACCCTGGTGTTGCCGACCTCTCACCCGTACCTCGCCAGTCTCACCAACCGGGGTGTGCGCGAACGCGTGCTGACGGCGTCGCGCTCCCGGGGCATCCGTGGCGGGGAAAACGACAACCGGGATCTCGTGCTGCAGATCACCGCGCTGCGCGCCCGGCGCGCCCGCCTGCTCGGTTTCTTGAACCACGCGGCCGCCGTGACCGCTGACGAGACCGCGAAGACCCCGGAGGCCGTCGCCGAGCTGCTCGAACGCCTCGCGCCGGCGGCCGCCCGGAACGCCCTGGACGAGCAGGCCGAGTTGCAGAAGATCATCGACGCCGAACCCGATCCGTTTGCCCTCGAGGCCTGGGACTGGGCGTTCTATACCGAGAAGGTGCGCGCGGCGACCTACGATGTCGATACCGCCGCGCTGCGTCCGTATTTTGAGCTCGAGCGGGTGTTGCACGATGGCATCTTCTTCGCCGCCACCGCGCTGTACGGCGTGACCTTCACCGAGCGAGCGGATCTGGTCGGCTGGCACCCCGAAGCGCGGGTATTCGAGGTTCTGAACGCCGACGGCTCCCCCGTCGGCCTCTTCATCGGCGATTACTACACGCGCGATTCCAAGCGCGGCGGTGCCTGGATGAACCCGCTCACATCGCAGTCGACCCTGCTGGGCTCCCCCACCGTGGTCTGCAACAACCTCAACGTCGCTAAGCCCGCTGCCGGCGAGGCGACGCTGCTGACCTTCGACCAGGTCACCACCCTGTTCCACGAGTTCGGGCATGCCTTGCACGGACTGTTCGCGCAGGTGACCTACCCGAAGTTCGCCGGCACCAACGTGTATCGCGACTTTGTTGAGTTTCCGAGCCAGGTCAACGAGATGTGGATGCTCTGGCCCGAGGTGCTCACCAACTTCGCCCGACACTACGAGACCGGCGAAGCCCTGCCGCCCGAGATCGTGGAACGCATCCAGGCCTCGAGCGCGTTCAACGAAGGATTCCTGACGAGCGAGTACCTGGCCGCAGCGCTGCTCGATCAGGCCTGGCACCGCATCGACGCCGATACCACGGTGACGGATGTCGCCGCCTTCGAGGCCTCGGCCCTCGCCTCGGTCGGCCTCGACAACCCGGCAGTGCCGACCCGCTACGCGAGCACCTACTTCGCGCACACCTTCGCGGGTGGCTATGACGCCGGTTACTACTCGTATATCTGGAGCGAGGTGCTCGATGCCGACACCGTGCAGTGGTTCACCGAGAACGGTGGGCTGACGCGCGCCAACGGCGACCGATTCCGCCAGCGCCTGCTGGGCGTCGGCGGCAGCAAGGACCCGCTTGAGGCCTACCGCGACTTTCGCGGCCGCGACGCACTGATCCAGCCCCTGCTCGACCGCCGAGGTCTCAACTAAGCGCGGTCTCAACTCAGCGGGGCCTCAACTGGGTCTGTGTGCGCCCTGCAGCTGCACGCGCGCCGAAGCCAGCAACCTGCCATGCGCCAGCACGCTGCTCGTGCGCCTCGAAGCTGCACGCGCGCCAGAAAACTCGATGTAGCCAGGCGCCCGTACGATGCACGTGCGCCTCATAACTGCTCGTGCGTCCGACAACTGCACGAGGCCATGCGCCCAAACCTGCACGTGCGCCGGAAATCCGCTCTCCTCAGCTCGCGTGCGCCCAAAAACTGCTCGTGCCCGTGGCTTGCCAGGCGCACGAGCAGTTTTACGGCGCATGGCCTAATCGGGCTGCAGGTTACCGGTGCAGCTGCAGGTTTCCGATGCAGGTGCAGCTTTCGGGCGCATCAGCGTGACAGCCCAGGCAGGTGCATACGCTCAGTCGAAGCTTCATGAGCCTGCCGACGACAGCCGCTCGGGCTGCACGCCGGCAGGCGGCGCGGCTTAGGCGGACTTGACCTGGCGGCGGGCCTTGTGCAAAATCATGGTGGGCGGAGCGTTGTCGAGAACGCAGGCCTTCGTGATGATGACGCGCGCGACATCCGTCGCCGAGGGCACCTCGAACATGATCGGGCCGAGCACCTCTTCGATGATCGAGCGCAGGCCGCGAGCACCGATCTTGCGCAGCACGGCGAGGTCTGCGATGGCTTCGAGTGCCTCCTGCTCAAACTCGAGGTCGACGTTGTCGATCTCGAACATGCGCTGGTACTGGCGCACGAGGGCGTTTTTAGGCACGGTCAGAATCTGCATCAGGGCGGACTGGTCGAGCTGGGTGACCGTCGCCACGACCGGCAGACGCCCGATGAACTCGGGAATCAGACCGAACTTGTGCAGGTCTTCGGGCAGCACCTCGCTGAAGAGATTCACGTCGTCGCCCTTGCTGTGCAGGGGCGCGCCGAAACCGATGCCCTTCTTGCCGGCCCGGGAGGAGATGATGTCGTCGAGACCGGCGAAGGCCCCCGCGACGATGAAGAGCACGTTGGTGGTGTCGATCTGAATGAATTCCTGGTGCGGATGCTTGCGCCCGCCCTGCGGGGGAACCGACGCGATCGTGCCTTCCAGAATCTTCAGCAGTGCCTGCTGCACGCCCTCGCCCGACACGTCGCGGGTGATGGAGGGGTTCTCTGCCTTGCGGGCGATCTTGTCGATCTCATCGATGTAGATAATGCCGGTCTCGGCACGCTTCACGTCGTAGTCGGCGGCCTGAATCAGCTTGAGCAGAATGTTCTCGACGTCTTCACCGACGTAGCCGGCCTCGGTCAGCGCGGTCGCGTCGGCGACGGCGAACGGCACGTTCAGGCGCTTGGCGAGGGTCTGGGCCAGATAGGTCTTACCACAGCCGGTCGGGCCGATCAGCAGAATGTTGGACTTGGCGATTTCGACGTCGTCGTGGATCGCTTCGGCCGCGGTGATCGTGGCGCGGGAACGCACGCGCTTGTAGTGATTGTAGACCGCGACGGCGAGGGCACGCTTAGCGGCCTCCTGGCCGATGACGTACTCTTCGAGAAAGCCGAAGATCTCTTTCGGCTTGGGGAGGTCGAACTCGCTGACGCCCTCTTCGGTGCCGGCTTCGGCGAGGCGTTCTTCAATGATCTCGTTGCACAACTCGACGCACTCGTCGCAGATGTACACGCCAGGGCCCGCAATGAGCTGCTGTACCTGCTTCTGGCTCTTTCCACAGAATGAGCATTTGAGCAGGTCGGCGCTTTCGCCTATTCGGGCCATACCAGCCTCCTCCATCGGTTGTGCTGCCTCGAGCCTATCCTGTGCCTGTGACAGATGCGCGCAGGTGTCGCCGAAATATCAACGGTACGCAAGGCAAACGGCGCGTCGCCCGAAGACGACGCGCCGACGTGCGGTGTTCTCGTGAAGCGCAGGCCTACTTGACGAGCGTGGGAAGGTTCTTGCGGCTCGTGAGAACCTGGTCGATCAGACCGTACTCGAGGGCATCCGCTGCGCTCATGATCTTGTCGCGGTCGATGTCCTTGTTGACCTGCTCCACGCTGCGGTTGGAGTGGTGCGACAGGGTCTCCTCGAGCCAGACGCGCATACGCAGAATCTCGGCGGCCTGAATCTCGATGTCCGAAGCCTGGCCGCCACCCTGGCCACCGACCGAGGGCTGGTGGATGAGGATGCGCGCGTTCGGCAAGGCGAGGCGCTTGCCCGCGGTTCCGCCGGCCAGCAGCACGGCCGCGGCAGACGCCGCCTGGCCGAGGCAGACGGTCATCACGTGCGGACGGATGTACTGCATCGTGTCGTAGATCGCCGTCATCGCGGTGAAGGAGCCACCGGGAGAGTTGATGTACATCACGATGTCGCGGTCCGGGTCCTGGCTCTCGAGTACGAGCAGCTGGGCCATGACGTCATCGGCGGAGGCGTCGTCGACCTGCACGCCGAGAAAGATGATGCGGTCCTCGAACAGCTTGGCGTACGGGTCCTGGCGCTTGTAGCCGTAGGCCGTGCGCTCTTCGAAGGTGGGGAGGATATAGCGGGACTCGGGCATGCCGGAATTGGACACGTTCTTGGTTGAGCCGCCCATCGAGCTGTAGGCCGTTCCACCGAATGTGGGGATAGTCATGATTTCTTCCTGTTCAGTGTCGGCGGACTAGTTGGTGGCGTCGGTGTCGGTTCCGCCGCCACCGATGACATCCGAAGCGGATGCGCGAAGGTGGTCGACGAAGCCATACTCGAGGGCTTCCTGAGCACTGAACCAGTTGTCGCGGTCACCGTCGGCGTTGATCTGCTCGGGGGTCTTGCCGGTCTGCGCAGCCGTGATCTCGGACAGGCGCTGCTTCATGTCGAGGATGAGGCGAGCCTGGGTCTGGATATCGGCGGCCGTACCACCGAATCCGCCGGACGGCTGGTGCAGCAGCACGCGGGCGTTCGGCGTGATGTAACGCTTGCCCTTGGTGCCGGAGGTGAGCAGGAACTGGCCCATCGAAGCCGCCATGCCAATGCCGACGGTGACGATGTCGTTGGGTACGAACTGCATCGTGTCGTAGATCGCCATGCCGGCCGTGATCGATCCGCCGGGAGAGTTGATGTAGAGGTAAATGTCGCGGTTCGAGTCTTCGGCTGCCAGCAACAGGATCTTCGCGCAGATCTCGTTGGCGTTTTCGTCGCGGACCTCTGAGCCGAGCCAGATGATGCGGTCCTTCAGCAGTCGGTCAAATACACCATTGGTGGGTGTCGGGTCGGCCATGTCGTGCTCCGTTTCAGTTGTCGTTCTCAATGAATCTATCGGAGCGCGGGAGCCAAAACGGCTCTGTTCGCCCTCGGCAGATTTAGCGGGGCCCGCCGGACCCCTGATGGCGCCCGAAAGCAGCGGATACCAACTGAAGGGCCGGATGTCGATGACATCCGGCCCTTCAGTTACTGCGCGGTGCTATGACCGCAGTGTGCTGCTACTTCTTGGCAGCGGCTTTCTTCTTCTTCGGCTTCTCCTCGACGACAACGACGTCTTCGTCGGCGGATGCGTCGGAGCCAGCGGCAGCATCCGTCGCCTCGGCATCATCGGCAGCAGCGTCAGCGGATGCGATGAGGTCGGCAATCTCGTCAGTGGCGGACGGAGCCGTGAACTCGGCGAGGTCGACGGCCTTGCCGTTGGAATCAACGACGGTCGCCTTGCCGAGGGCAATCGCGAGGGCCTTGTTGCGGGCAACCTCGGCGACCATCGACGGAATCTGACCGTTGGTGTTGAGGGCCTGAACGAACTCGCTCGGGTCCATGCCGTACTGGCTTGCACCCTGAATCAGGTACTGGGTGAGCTCGTCCTGGCTGACCTGCACCTTTTCGGCTTCGGCGATCGTGTCGAGCAGGATCTGCTGACGGAACGTCTTCTCGCTCGCTTCGGTGACCTCGGCGCGGTGAGTGTCGTCGTCGAGACGCTTTTCGCCCTCGAGGTGACGGTTGACCTCGTCGAGGATGATTGCGGCGGGAATCGGAACATCGACCGTGCCGAGAAGGGTCTCGATGAGACGCTCACGGGCCTGCGTGCCCTGGCCAGCGGCCTTGGAACGCTCGACCTGAACCTTGAGGCTCTCGGTCAGCTCGCCGATGGTGTCGAACTCGCTCGAGATCTGGGCGAAGTCGTCATCGGCGGCGGGAAGCTCGCGCTCCTTGATGGCGATGACCGAGATGGTGATCTCGGCGGTTTCGCCCTCGTGGTCGCCACCGAGCAGATCGGAGTTGAACGTGGTGGTCTCGCCGGCGCTGAGCGCGTCGAGGGCCTCGTCGATGCCGGCGATAAGGTCGCCGGAGCCGACCTCGTAGGAGATGCCGGTCGCACTGTCGACTTCGTCGCCCTCGATGGTGGCGCGCAGGTCGATCTGGGCGAAGTCGCCCGTCTTGGCCGGGCGGTCAACGGTGATGAGCGTGCCGAAACGGCTGCGCAGCTTGTCGAGCTCTTCGACGACCTCGTCGTCGGTGACATCGACAGCGTCAACGGTGACGTTGAGGCCGTCGTAGGTCGGCAGGTCGATCTCGGGGCGCACGTCGACCTCGATGGCGAGCAGCAGATCTCCGGAGAAGTCCTGGTCGCTGGGCCACTCGACGATGTCGGCCTCGGGGCGACCGAGCGGGCGCAGCTTGTGCTCGTCGACGGCGGAACGGTAGAAGCCGTCGAGGCCCTCGTTCACGGCGTGCTCGAGTACGGCGGACTTGCCGACGCGCTGGTCGATGATGGGCGGCGGTACTTTGCCCTTACGGAAGCCGGGGATATTGATGTCTTCGGCAATGTGGCCGTAGGCGTGGGTGATGGCTGGCTTCAGCTCGTCCGGGCTCACCGTGATGGTGAGCTTGGCGCGCGTGGGGCTCAGTTTTTCGACCGTGGACTTCACTCGGGACTCTCCTGTGGTTTTGAACGATGTACTGCGGGTAATGTCGGGGCGACAGGAATTGAACCTGCGACTTCTCGCCCCCAAAACGAGCGCTCTACCAAGCTGAGCTACGCCCCGGATCTGACGATCCGCTGGTAATGAAATGCTGGGGAGTCAAAGCGCCGGCGCAGGCGAAAGCTTGCGACATGCGGATTGACCTCGTCAAGTCTAGTGCACCGAATCTGGGAGCCCCGTGACGTGGCACGCGGCACCCTGATTCCTGTACTAAGGTATTCAAGTGCCCGGAATTTGCGGGCCTGGGGACGTAGCTTAATGGCAGAGCCTGGGTTTTCCAAACCTATGACGCGGGTTCGATTCCCGTCGTCCCCTCAGTGAAACGCAGGACCGGAGCCACTGGCTCCGGTCCTTTTTCGTGGGTGGCACCCTGTGCGGCCCCGTATGTCGAGCTGCGCGGGTGCTGCGCCGCTACGCGGGTGGCACGCCTCCCGCGCAGCGGCGTACTACCCGCGCAACTCCCGGCAGGCCGGGGTTCGGTTGCCCGGAGTGTTCGTCAGTACTCGTTGTCGTAGGCCAGCAGCTTGGCGAGGTCGATTCGCACGAAGGCCGAGCGCCGTTCGGCGAGCTTGCGCTCGTAGTCGGGTTCGGTGCCGTCGACGTTCTGGCGAATGAGCTTGGCGGCCAGTGCCTGGGCGAATTCGTGGCTGGCATCTTCCCTGGCCTTTTCGACGATCGTCGAAACCTGAGCATCGTCTTGAGACACCGCATCGAGTTCGGCGGTGAGTCGATCGTGCACGCGGCGCCGCAGGGCGAACTGCTTGACGTCGGCCCGCTGGTCACGGGTGAGCTCGAGCTTCCAGCGCGCCTTGACGAGCTCGTCGCGCATCTCGGTGACGCGCACTCCATACTCTTCATTCTGGCGGGCGAGTACGTCGAGCTCGTGCCGAGCAGTGGCGGAATAGTCGGCGCCCTCGAAATCGAGGTGTTCACGCAGCGCACCGACGAGAATGTGGTTCTTGACCGCCATCCGCACCGCGGAGAGTGAAATCAGCAGTCCCTCATCGACGATGCGATCTTCGGAGAGCACGCCCGTGCCCGACGTGTCGTCGGTGGATTCGGCACCAATGCCACGCACTCGGCGGATCCAGTCCCACACCACAGCTACTCCCCCGTAAAGGCCTAATCGAGTCTACGTCGAACCGCTGGCTTCGTCACAACGGATCCGACCTTGCGCCCCCGCGGTCTCAGGAGGCATCCATCAACTCGCGTAGGGTGAAGGGAACGCAAACGGGGGGACCAGTTTTATGTCACGAGACGCCGCAGCGCCGACACCGACACCGACACCGACACCGACAGGGCGCGCACGACCACGCGATGTCATCGCGTGGGTCACGCTGTGGGTTCCGCTCGGTGCCGTGCTGGTGACCGCTGCGCTCTGGTGGGGCGACCTGCCCGAAGCGCTTCCTCGGCAGTGGAACGCAGACGGCATCGCCTCAACGTCACCAACCGGGCTGATGTTCGGCATTCTGGCCGGCCTGACGGGCACGGCGGCTCTCGGTGCGGGCTTCGCACTGGCGGCCGGCGCCGCTCCCAATCGCCGGGTGATCTTTCTGGCAGCGGGGTTCGTCGCGGGCCTGGCCGGCAGCATCTGGCTGTTCAGCGCCGGCATCACGATCGTGCCGGGCGCCGATCCGCAGGATCCGGGCGGATGGCCGCTGCTGGCCGTCGCCTTCGCCGGCTATGGCGCCATTGCGTATTTTCTCGCCCACTCGTGGGTCTACCCGCCAACCGACCCTGATGTCGCGGCGGCCGAGCCGGCCGATTCCGAGACTGCCCGACGCGCAGCATCCGTCGCCGCCCAGGCGGCTGCGCGCACGGAGTACACGACCAGCATCTCCTCACCCCTCTTCACCGGCCTGGCAGTCGCGGCCGTGGTCGGAGCGGCCGGCGTCACCGTACTGCCGACCCTGCGTGATGGCTTCGCCGCGATGGGTACGCTGCTTTTCGCTGCGCTGGTGTTCGCCCTCGCGCTCATCGTGCTGTGTGCGCGCATCCGGATTCGCATCGACGCTCGCGGCCTGTCGGTGCGGTCGGCGATTCTGGGCTTGCCCCTCAAGGTCATCGCGCTCACTCAGATCGTCGACGCTCACGCGGACTATCTCGAACCGCTGCGTTGGGGTGGCTGGGGCTACCGCCTCCTGCCCGGCCGGTCAGCGGTCATCCTGCGCGCCGGCCCCGGCCTCGTCGTCACCCTGCGCAACGGCAGGGTGTTCGCCGTGTCGATCAGGGAGCCTGAGCTGCCCGCCGCGCTGCTCGAGTCGCTGCGCGCACGATCCTGACCGCTTCCGGGCCGACTAACCTGCTGAGAAGACGCCCAGCCGATCGAGGAGGCGCTCGTGCAGAACACCGATCACGCTCTCAGCGCTGATCTCGTGGCGCGCCTGCGCTCGGCCGGATGCGTGCTCGCCGAGGACGAAGCACGCCTGTTGATCGAGGCCGCCCCCAGCCGCGTGGCACTCGACGCGCTCGTCGCGCGGCGGGTGGCCGGGCATCCGCTTGAATACGTGCTCGGTTGGGCCCAATTTCACGGCCTGCGCGTGTGGGTTACCCCTGGTGTGTTCGTGCCCCGCCGCCGCACCGAGTTTCTCGTCGACCAGGCCCTAGCGCTCGCTACCGCTCACCCGAACGCCCGTGCGCTCGACCTCTGCTGCGGCTCTGGCGCGGTCGGCGCCGCACTCGTCGCCGCAACCCTCGTCGACGGTGCACCCACGGTGGACCTGTACGCGGCCGACATCGATCCCGTGGCGGTCGCCTGCGCCCGCCGCAATCTGGCCGACGGCCGCGGTCAGGTCTTCGAGGGCGACCTGTACGCTGCACTGCCGACAACGCTGCGCGGCACCATCGGTATCCTGCTCGCGAATGCACCTTACGTGCCGACGGATGCCCTGCGCCTCTTGCCCACGGAGGCTCGCCTGCACGAACCACAACTCGCGCTCGACGGCGGAGTCGATGGACTCGACCTGCACCGTCGGGTCGCCGCCGAGGCACGCCGCTGGCTAGCGCCCGGCGGCACCCTGCTGATTGAGACCAGCGAGCAGCAGGCGGAGGCCGCTGCCGACATCTTCCTGCGCAGCGGCCTGACCGCGAGCATCCACCACGACGACGACCTCGACGCGACGACCGTCACCGGCATCAGCGGGGGATAACGCCGAACGCCGGCACCAGTCGATGCGTCGCTGTCCCTCGAATCGTAGATACCTCGAACCGTTGATACTTCGATATCAGTCGATGTCCGAAGCCCCCTCTTTGCGCTGCGACTGCGCGGCGGACCGAGCGCGAAGGGCGAATAGATCCTCCGACAGCGAGACGATGTTGCCCTCGGTGTCCTTGAACCAGGCCCCCTTCGCACCCTCCATCTCGACCACGCCGTTCTCGGTCTTCAACCCGGGAAGGTCGTACTCCTCGAATTTCACACCCTTCGCGCGCAGATCCGCCATGTCAGTATCGAAGGTGTCGGTCACCAGCCCGATCGCGGTGGCCTGGTTGGTGCCGGCAAACGGGGTCTCGTAGATCAGAATCATTGCCCCACCGGCTGTGCGATAGATCAGTCCCTCTGGCATGTCCTGATCGGGTTCCATGCCGAATGCGTCGCTGTAGAACTGGCGTGCACGCTGCAGATCCTTGGCTGGTAATACCGAATAGATTTCCACTTGGCTTGTCATGAGCCGTCCTCTCTGGTGTTTGCGTAAAGCAATTTGCACAGAGGACAGTACGCTCGTTGCCGGGATCCGGCGCAGATTCGGGCGAACTAATCCGATTCGTGCGTGGAGTGCCCGGTCGAGAGCACGCGCGGGCCGCTGCCCGCGGCGGCCGTGTCGTCGATTTGCTGTGCCTGGTGCGCGGTCGGCGGCGTTCCGGCCGTCTCCCCCGGCTCGACCACGACGAACTGCCCCATCATGCCGTCGTCTTCGTGGGCGAGCATGTGGCAGTGATACATGTACGGAAAGTCGGCGTCGGTGTACTCGCCGAAACGCATGATCAGCTCGTAGCGCTTGCCGGGCTCGAGGTAGATGGTGTCCTTCCACCCGCGCAGTTCGGCCGTTGGCTCGTCGGTGCCGACCCGCAGCACCTGAAAGTGCACACCGTGCACGTGAAAGTTGTGCGGCAGCGGCATGGCGTTGTCGACGGTCCAGATTTCGGTCGCACCCGCCTCGACGGTCTCGTCGATGCGGGACAGTTCCATCTGGCGGTTGTTGATCGAGGTGCCGTTGAGCGTGAAGCTGCGGTCGACGGTGGCATCGTCGGCGTCGAGCCGCTCGGATTCGACCAGTGCCGTGGGAGTGGCGCCGATCGAGGTCAGGCTGTCGGCGACGCGCAGCTCGAGCACGTCGAGGGTGTCGGCGCCGGCATTGCGTTCGGCGGCGCTGGCCGAGGTACCGAGTTCGGGCGGGTTGGAGCGCAGAGTCACGGTCTCACCGGGTGTCACGCGCACGAGTACCTCGGCGCGTTCTCCGGCAGACAGACGGATGCCGTCCATCGCGACCGGGGCCTCCAGCAGTCCGCCATCGGTACCGATCAGGTCGAACTCGCGCCCGTCATCGAAGCCGAAATCGTAGGTGCGGGCGGTCGAGCCGTTCAGCAGCCGCAGGCGTACGACATCCGTCGTCACCTCGAGATACGGCCCGAGCGTGCCGTTCACGAGCACTTCATCGCCGATCGCGCCGATGTAGCCGCGCACGCCGATGTCGAACTGGCCGTCGTCGTCGAAGCGGCGGTCCTGCACCACCACGGGAATGTCGTCGACACCGTAGCTGCGCGGCAGGTTGAGGGCCGCCTCCGCGTCGTCCTGCAGGATGAACATACCGGCGAGGCCGTTCTCGGTCTGCTGCTCGGACTGCTCGTGCGGGTGCGGGTGGTACCAGAGCGTGGCGGCGGGCTGGTCGATGGTCCACTCCGGCTGCCAGAGGGCTCCGGGCTCGATCACCGAGTGCGGGCCGCCATCCATCTCGGCGGGCAGGTGCATGCCGTGCCAGTGCACGGTCGTGACCTCATCGAGTTCGTTGGTGACATTGACCTTCACGTTCTCGCCCTGCTCTGCGACGAGGGTCGGTCCGAGATAGCTGCCGTTGTAGCCCCAGGTGTCGGTGGCCACCCCGGGCGTGAATTCGGTGCTCGACGCGGCGGCGGTCAGGTCGAAGACCCGGTCGCCGTTGGCCGCAATCGTCGACTCGGCCAGCGGCGGAATCGCGAGCGGCGTGACGAAATCCACCGCGCCGACGGTGTCGATGACTCCGCCGCCCTGGTCGCTCGCGCAGGCCGTCAGGCCCAGCACGAGCGCGACAGCCCCGGCAACACCGGCGCTCACGAACGTGGCGACGGGTCGACGGGAACGGGTGGTGCGAGCGTGTTGCATACCCCCAGTTTCGCAGGTCTGGCTGCGAGTCCTGCCCAGTTTCGCCGTCGCCGAATCTCCCCAGCGGATGCCCCCGTGCTGGGGGTGAGCAGGGGCCTCGTCTCCCCCGGCGTTGGGGGCGCCTGACCCTATCGTGAGATCTGCTCAGCTGACACAGTCCTCCTAAAGGGGGACCGACTTCTCGGATCTTCCGCATTTCCCCATAACGAAAGGCGCAACCCGAAATGAAGCACCTGAGTTTTTTGCCTAAGAAGTCCCCGATTCGTGCTCGTGCCGTGCTTGCGGCCGGTGCGGTTCTGGGCCTGGGCGCCGTTCTGACCTTCGCGTCGTTCACCGACGAGGGCTATGTCGCGTCGACATTCAGCACCGGCACGGTCGACATCACCTTCGACGCGTCCGAAGCGGACGGCCCGATCGGCGCCCCGCACACGACCCAGCTCGGCTTTACAGTCGGCAAGATCGGGTCCTCCACGATCGCGCCACTCACGGTGAACAACAGTGGGACCCTGCCGTTCGACTACACCATGTCGACGACGACCACCGGTGGCGCGGCCCTCGCCTCTGGCCTGCGCGTCACCGTCGTGAGCCTCGGCGCACCTGCCACAGCTGGCGCGTGCAACGCCACGACGACTTTCACGCCAGCGATCCAAACAGGCACCGATCTCGGAAGCACTGCGCTGAGCGGGCGCTCTCTGAATGCACAAACCAGCGAGGTGCTGTGCTTCAAGGTCGAACTGCCGAGCGGTTCGAACGACAACGCGATGCAGGACCTCAGCACGACGGCGACCTTCGCCTTCGCCGCGACGCAGCAGCCCTAGTCCCGACCATCACCACCGAATAGGGGACACATCGTGCTCGACGTCGACCAACCCTCAACGTCGAAATCGACGCGCCCCCACACCGTGAAGGTGCGTCTCGTGCTGGCGCTCTGTGCCCTGCTGGGCATCGGAGCGTACGGCACGAGCGCATCCTTCACGGATGCCTCATTCGTCAGGGCTTCCTTCCAGACCGGAACCCTCGAGCTCGCCGTCGCCGGCGCCACCGGGTCGTTCGTACCGGGCGACCCGACCGCGCTCAGCCTGACGCAGCTGAGCGCCACGGGCATGTACCCCGGCGGCCCCGCCGGACTCGCCGAGTTGCACGTGAAGAACAACGGCCAACTGCCTCTCACCGTGTCGGGGCTCATCTTCACGACCACCAACTCCGGCGGCATCGCCAACGACTCCGGAACGACCGCGCTGGGCCAGTTGGCCCGGCTCAAGGTCGTGCCATATTCCGGCAGCCAGGTCTGCAACGCCGCGTTCATGACCGGCGATGGAACGCTGACCCCCACGTCCGCCACCGTGTCGAGTGGTCTGCCGACATTGACGCCCGGCACGACGGCCACTTTCTGCCTCAAGGTCAACATTCCCAGCACGGTATCCAACGCTCCCCTCGCAGCACTCAACGTCGACATGCGGGTGCACATCCGCGTGACGGCAGTACAGGCCTGATCCCATGAATCGAATTGCCACGGTCTCCCAGGAGATTCTGCTCACTCTCGGCGCTGTTCTCGGGGTGATCTGCATTCTGGCTACGCTCTCCGCGGTCTTCTTCGGGGTGACGCCCCTGATTTTCCGCTCCGGGTCGATGTCCCCCGCGATCAGCACCGGTGCCCTCGCCCTCGCGCAGGAGGTGCCGGGCGCGGACATCCGTGTCGGCGACATCGTGAGTGCGATCAACCCGCAAGGCACCCGAGTGACGCACCGGGTCGAGGGAGTCTCGGCCCGAGGCAGCGGAAGCTACGCCCTCACGATGCGCGGCGACGCGAACGAGGTCGCGGATCCCGAGCGCTACATCGTCACGAGCACAGACCGAGTCGTCTGGCACCTCGACGGTCTCGGCTTTGTCGTGCAGGAGGCCCAGAAGCCGCCCTACATATTCGCGCTCGGGAGCCTCGTCGGCGCGCTGCTCGTCTTCTCGGTGCGTTACCGCCGAGCCGCACGCCAGGCAACGGACGGCGCAGAATCACCGAACGACCCGACTGAACCGACTGACGATGGCGCGCCCACCGATCCGCCCGAGTTCGACGGCATCGGCATCTTCGGAACGGATGATGTCGCCACCGCTCCGATACCGACCGCGCGGCCCGCAGCCGGCGTCGTGGTGAAAACCTCCGCAGCGGTGCTACTTGCCCTGGCTCTCGTGGGCGGACTGTTCGCTGGTCAGCCAACCGACACCCAGGCCGCGTTTACCGATGAGACCCGGGCCACCTCCGCTACCCTCGCCTCGTCACTCGATTCATCGTTTAAGCCGTCGGCCGTGACGTGTACCGCCACTGGGCCAGGTAGCCGAGATTTGACGATTACGTGGTCCGTCCCGACAACCACGCTCCCTCCGACAAGCTACGCTGTCTCGGGCGGACCAACGGCAAGCCCCACACAAGCGTCGAACTCTGGCAAAGTCTCGGTGACATTTGCCGCCGCCAGCCTCGCCGTCAACAGCTATACGGTCACAGTGACGGCGAATCACTTCACGAACTGGCCCGCCTCCGCGACACCGTTGACCGTGAACATCGCTGGAAACGGCGGCAACCGCAGGCCCACCTGCCCCTAGTTCGGTTCGGCGACGCCTCGCCCACAACTCGCCCGCCCCCACCGCGCCCCCGCGTTCCCCGCGCGCCTGACCTGACGCCTATTCCTCGCGCCTGTTCCCCACGCAGCACGTCGTGGGATCGACGGTGACAAGCGGCTATGGGATCGAGCGCGCTCAAAGCGCGGACAAGTGGTACCTGCTGGCTTCTCCTGAGCGAAACGCCAACGACGGCCCCTTGAGCCGGTGAAGGGCGCAACGAGAAGCCAAGAAACGCCCTTTGAAGTCGATTCAAGGGGCGCTTCTTGGCTTCTCTCGTGCTGGGCGGGTCATGGGGCGTTTGTTGGTTTGTCGTGAGCGAGGCTCCAACAAACGCCCCTTGCCAGGCCGCGAGCCCAGCCCTGACCCAGGCCGTGACAGGGTTCACAGCAATCCCTCCATCGAACGTGCGTCGAGCTCGGGGCCGGGTGAGAGACCTCTGCTCGTCGCACCGACGAGTACCGATAGTCGGCCCGGCTCAGAGCGAGAACGCCTTGACGATGCTCAGCACGGCGGGGGTCAGCAGCACGATGAACAGCACGGGCAGAATGCAGAAGATCAGGGGAAAAAGCACCTTGACTGGAACCTTCATGGCCTTCTCCTCGGCGCGCTGGCGACGCCGGAGGCGCATTTCCGCGGCCTGCACTCGCAACACGTCGGCAATGGCGATGCCGTAGGTATCGGCCTGGATCACCGAACGCGTGAAGCGACGCAGTTCCGTCGACGAGGTGCGGTCGGCGAGCGACTGGTACGCGTCTTTGCGAGCCTGGCCGATGCTCATGTCCTGCAGGGTACGGATGAGTTCTTCGGCGAGCGCACCCTTGCCGTTGGTCGCGGCCTTCGCCATGGCTCCCTCGAAGCCGAGCCCGGCCTCCACGGCAATGGTCATCTGGTCGAGGGTATCGGCGAGCGCGTTCTGGATCTGCTCCTGGCGCTCCTTACCGCGGCTCCAGAGCAACAGTTCCGGCACAAAGAAGCTCACGATGACAACGGCAGCGGCAAAGATGACCCGGATCATGGCCGGGTCCAGACTCACCCACCAGATCGCGAAGAGGATGCCTGCTGCCGCCGCGAGCGGTTTCGCGATCAGGATCTTGTCGATGGTCCAGGCCGCCGGCCGCCCCGCGAGGGCGAGGCGGTGATCGAGCATGCCCAGGTATCCTTTCGGCACGAGCTCGCGGCCACGGGCAAGCAGCGGCACGCGCGGTTCGGGACTGGCAGTCGGCTGGTCGCCCACGACAGCTATCGGCTGCCTCGCGCGACCTCCCACGAGGATGCCGATGAGAGCGCCGAACCCACCGGCAACGGCAAGAGCGGCGAGAATGGCGCTGAATTCGGGCATGTTCTTCTCCTAAAACTTCACTTTGACGACGACCATCATCCACAGCGAACCGAGTATCAGCAGGATCAGCGCGGCCACCAACGCCGCAATCCCCAGCAGGCTGCTGAAGAAGCCGGTGAAGTAGTTCGCCTGGGTCAGGACCAGAAACGTGAACACCCCGATGGGGAGAAGGATGAGCACCCAGGCGGAAATCTTTCCTTCCGCGGCGAGGGCCCGCACCTGGCGACGAATTTCGTTGCGTTCCCGAATCGTGTGGCCGACCTGGTCAAGCACCTGCGACAGGTTGCCGCCGACCTCCCGATTAATGGCAATCGCCTGCGCGACCCAGCGAAAATCGTCGCTGCGCATGCGCGTTGCCGTGTTGTCAAGTGCGTCGCCGAGGTCGCGGCCGATTCGGGTCTCGTTCACGACCCGGGCCAGTTCCTCCGAGATCGGTGCCTCGGTCTCCTGCGATGCGGCGTCGACCGCTCGCAGCAGACTGTGCCCGGCACGAAGACTCCCGGCCAGAAGCCCGAGCGATTCATCGAGCTGATCGGCGAATTTAGAACGGCGACGGCTCGCGCGTACCGAGAGCAGCAGTTTGGCACCCAGCGGGGCGCTCACCGCCCCGACGATCATGAGCGCAATCGCCCACGGCGTGCCGAGACCGGCCGCGAAGCCCAGAACGGCCAGCACGACAGCGGCGGCGATCACCAGCAGAGTGAATCCGGAGGGCTGCAGACGGATGCTGGCCTGCTCGAGTTCGGCCGCGCTGAACGGTGCCTTGCCGCGACGGCGGATGACCGCGTCGATGGAAGTCACGAACCGGTCGGTGACCTTCGTGAGCGTCGAGATCTCGACAGCACCGGGGGCATGACGGCGTTCGAAGGACACTCGTCGGTCGGGCGGCGCAATGACCATGAAGACCAGAAGCAGCAGCGCGCCGAGCGTCAAGCCGACGCCGGTGCCGACCACCAGCGCCGTCACCGCTGACCCCGCGTGACGAGATCGGCGTGGAACACGGTCGGCGACAGCGGAATGCCCAGGTCGCGAAACTTGTCGGCAAACCGGGGGCGAACACCGGTCGCGACCGCATGGCCGAGCACCCGCCCCGCCGGGTCGACCCCCGCGCTGTAATCGAAGACGAAGGCGTCCTGCAGGGTCACGACGTCGCCCTCCATTCCCTGCACCTCGGTCACGTGCGTCACCCGTCTGGTGCCGTCCTTCAGCCTGCTGATCTGAATGATGACGTCGACGGCCGAAGCGATCTGCTCACGGATGGCCCGCAACGGCAGGTCCATGCCCGCCATCAGTACCAGCGTCTCCAGACGAGCCACCGCGTCGCGCGGTGCATTCGAGTGAACCGTGGAGATCGACCCCTCGTGGCCGGTGTTCATGGCCTGCAGCATGTCGAGGGTCTCACCGCCGCGACACTCGCCAATGACGATACGGTCGGGGCGCATCCGCAGCGAGTTGCGAACGAGGTCGCGAATCGTGATCTCGCCCTTGCCCTCTATGTTGGCGGGGCGTGATTCGAGACGGATGACGTGTTGCTGCTGCAACTGCAGCTCGACGGCGTCCTCGATGGTGATGATGCGCTCGTCGGGCGGGATGAATCCGGACAAGACGTTGAGCAGCGTGGTCTTTCCCGTGCCGGTACCGCCCGAGACGATGATATTGAGGCGCGCCTTGACACAGGCATCGAGCACGGCAGCCATGTCACCGCTCATCGTGCCCATGCCCACGAGGTCACCGACCGTGAAGGGTTCCCGCGCGAACTTGCGAATCGTGAGCAGGGATCCGTCCACGGCCAACGGTGGAATGATGGCGTTCACCCGGGAACCGTCGGCGAGTCGGGCATCGACGAGGGGCGAGGATTCATCGATCCGACGACCCACCTTCGCCACGATGCGCTCGATCACCCGACGCAGCTGAGCCTCGCTGGAAAAGCGCGACTCGTGCAGGCTCAACTGCCCGTGACGCTCGACGAAGATCTGGTCGTGGCCGTTCACCATGATCTCCGTGACGGTGTCGTCGCTGAGGAGCGCTTCCAGGGGGCCGAAACCGAGAACGGCAGCGCCAATCTCGGTAATCAGCCGAGAACGCTCGCCCGCTGACAGTGGCACTTGCTCGTCGGACACGATCTGGCCGAGCTCGGCGCGCGCGTACGCGTGCAGCTGCTCCTCGCTCAGGGTGGGGTCGTTCAAACGTGTGCCCACCCGCGAGAAAAGTTCTTCGGCGACGCGTTCCTTGATCTGCGCAAACGGATCCGCTGGAACGTCATCGACGGGGCCCCGCGCCGACACGACCGCGTGCACGACCGCAGCCGGTCGAGCGGCCGGGGCACCGGCACCGGCACCGGCACCGGCACCGGCACCGGCACCGACGCTGGGTACGCGACGATCCCGATAGGGCCGGGGTTCTCCGGCCTCGAGGGCGTCTACTCGCTCGTTGAGCCTCATGCGACAACCACCCTTCGGTGCAGATGACCACGTTTCACGACCCTGCCGGAGTCGAAGCGCTGCACCAGACCCTTGAGGGCCTGTGCGGCCGGGTTTCGACCGCTGTCCTGCAGCAGGGGAATTCCGCGGTTGGTCGACAGGGCGACGATGCTCGCTCGCGGGATAGCGACATCGACGGGCACCCCGATGGTGGCCTCGATGTCGCGCACGGTCAGCCCGCTCTTGTGATCGGCCAGATTGAGTACGACGTGGCGCATCGGCGGCATGATGCCGATGCTGTTCAGCACGGCGAGTTCCTTGCGCAGGCCGCGTGCGCTCGGCACCGACATGTCGCAGAGAAAGACCGCGTCCGTTGCCAATTCAAGCGCCGCGAGAGCGTGCTCACCGAGCCCGGGCGCCGTGTCGATGATCACGAAACGAAAGACTTCGGCGAGCTGGGTGATGAGATGGCTGAGCTGCTCGCCGCTGACCCGGTCGCCCTCCGATGGCAGTTCCGCGCCGCAGACGGTGTAGAAGCCGCTCGGATGGGACGCGAGGAAGGCCTTGAGGATCAAAGTATCGGCCGCGGCGGCACCGGTGACCATGTCGGGAAGGGCATAGGTCGGGTTGAGGCCGAGTGCCGTCGCGACGTCGCCAAACTGCATATCGGCATCGATGAGCACAACGGACAGGGGGGCCAACCGGGCCAGGCCCACGGCCAGGTTCGTGGCGACCGTGGTCTTGCCGAGACCGCCCTTGGGTGCAACGACGGCGATGATGCGAGCGTCGATGCCCAGCTCGGTCGCGACGGCGTCGGCCGCCGACGGCGAGATCCACTCTTGCGCGTCGAGCGCGGACTGTTCCGGTGCGGGCTCGGCCAACTCGGGGTCAGGCAGCTCGAGTTCAGGCAGCTCGAGTTCAGGCAGCTCGGTGGCCGCCATCTCGGGAACAGGTACGCTCACGACCGCGGGGGCCGGTACATCCGCTACCGATCGCTCGCGGGGGTGTTCCAACCACCCGGTGACGCCGGTGAAGTCGTCACGGTGACGCAGACTGCCCGCGGTCAGGCCCAGCATGAAACGCACGTTCATATCGGATACTCCTCTATTGCTCGTCTTGCCCGCGTGGCTCTGCCGTTCGACATGGCTCTGCCGTTCGACGTGGCTCTGCCGACCGACGTGGATCACCGACAGCCCCGGGTAGAGCCGGTCCAGGCCGGTGGAGAGGCTGTGCAGCTGCCCGAGCGTGAGGTGCGGGCCGAGCAGTGCCGCGGCGGGACGGTCGACCGCGCGAAGCCGGCCCACGACGGCGCTCGGGCCGAAGGCGAGCAAGGGGGCGGTCGGAATCTGGGCGTTGCGGCCCAGGAGGCTATGCATCCGGGTCTCGAACTCATGGGAGCAGCCGAGCTGCAGCAGGCGTCTCACTGAAACACGACGCTTCCGTCAACGACTCGCGAGCCGGTTTCATCGGCGGCGTCGGGCTCGATCGTGAGCCACACGGAGCCGAACTGTTGACCCCAGACCAGCTTCTCGATATCCGGCGTCGTGCGGGCGAGGGTCACCATCACGGCGGCGACGGCCTCGGCCGGCGCATCGCCCTTGTCGACCGGAGTCAGAACTCCGTCCTGCACCGCGGTGACCAGAACCTTGTGAAAGACCTGCTTGCTGATGGCGACCTCGTCGTCGCTGCCCGGGGCCTGGGCGGTCGCCGTGATCACCACTCCGACGGTGTCCCCGGCCCGGACGGTGCCGCCCACGACGCGGTCGACCGACAGGGCCAGGGTCACGGCCTGCATACCATCGGGCAGCCCGACGGCGCCGCGAACAGACAGTGTGCTCGCATCAACCCAGCGGGATGTGATGAGCTGTTCACCGGGCTTGAGGGCCGATTCGGCGACGAGCCCGGTCAGTGCGCTGAGTTTCGTCACGTGTCCCGGGACCACCGCGAGGGCCGGGATCTTCTTCTGTTCGATGAAGTCACCGAGCGCTTCGGCCTCGGTTCCGGCGGGGACTTCAGCGGTGACAACGTAAACGGAGACCAGTTCGGCGCCCCGCGCCGCCCGGCTGTCGGCGCCGCCCACATATCCCGTGAGCACGACCGTGCCGGCCACGGCGAGAACGATCGCGAGGATCGCGCCGATGAGTCGAGTCTTCATTACTTCTCCTAGTTCGTGAGTTTGACGTTGTAGCCGTTGAGTTCGGGGCCGCCCAGTTCGAAGGCGTCGCTAACGGAGACCCACTTCTCGAAGTACCCCTGGATGAAACGGGCGTTGCCGGCGTTGCAGCTGCCGCAGGTGATGCTCGGATCAACGTTCACCAGATTTCCGCCGACTCCGTTGCCGGCAAACTTCCATCCGGTGATGTGAAAGGCGGCGAAGGCGTAGATGTGAAATTTGCCGTTCACCCCGGAGCCGGTGCTGCTGTCGAAGACCGGAATCAGAATTGTCGTGTTCTCGATGGCGCCGAGCGTCGCCGTGCAGTCGGTGGGGGCGCTGTTTCCCGGCCGGTTGTCGATCGTGTCGGCCATCAGGTTCGAGAGCGTGACCTGTACCTGACACGTGCCGGGTTGCTGTTGGAGCCACCCGAACCCGCCTGGAATAGTGGGGCCGCTCTTGGAACAGGACCTATTCTCGTCGTAGCGAATCGTGATGCCCACCGAGTCATTGAGCGATCCGAAGTCCTCAAATTCGCAGAATGAGAGGGCCAAAGGCAAGACGGCCGGCCCTGATTTCGGAGCGCCCCACGTTGCCGTCGCCCTGGCTTCAACCGTCGTGAGTGTGTCGCTGCCGTCGAGCAGAACGGATAGCGCCGAAGCAAACGGATGCTCCATAGACGCGGAAGTGGTCGTCACCGTGACACTCCGGCTCGTGGGGTACGCGAAGGTCGCGGCCGCGGCCCCGTCGTTGGCGTTGGCGTTGGCCATGGCCGTGGCGAGCGCCGCGGCGGCGGTGCAGGTGCCGTCGGCGCAGTCTTCGGCAACCGCGAGCGCGGCGGCATCCGCTCCGTTCTGCAGCTGGGCTCGTTCGGCGTAGAGCGCCCCGACGTCGACCGAGATCGCCAGAAAACCGATCAGGGGCACCATCAGCACGGCAACCATGACGGCGGTCGCGCCGCGCTCGGTGCGACCGGTGTCGGTCTGACCGCGTTGCTCGTGACCGAGCACCGAGAGAAGCCGTCGTCTCAGCCACCGCATGACATCACTCCCTTGCCGGTCAGTGTGAGACTGGCGCCGAAGTAGCCGGTCATCAGTTGAACGTCGCGGGTGATCGTCACCGTGATGTTCGTGCCCGCCGTGCAGGTGGTGCTGACCGTGATCTCCGCGTCGGTCAGCACGGGGGCAATCGACGGGGCCGCATCGCGGGTCTTGGACTTCGTGGCGGCGACCGCTCCGACATCGTGGTGGTGAATGGCCATGTAACGGGCCCCCTCCCGCGCGGCATTGCTGAGGGAGATTTGTACGTTGTAGACGCGGCCGAACTCGAAGCCGCCGAAGACGAGAAGAATGATCACGGGCAGCACGAGCGCGAACTCGACGGCGGCGGCTCCGCGTTCGCCGCGCACGCTTCGTTCACCGCAAACGGCTTCTGGGTTGCGCCCACGTCGCCAACGCATCATGTCGGGGCCTTCCGGGTGGTCGGCGGCGGCCGTCGAGGGTTCGACGGCCGTCGCCGATGAGGAGCCGGCCGAACGGCCGACCCCAGGTGCTTCTAGGGCGCGAATTCTCCGAGCTTGCCGCCCATGAAGAGAAAAGCGGTGTTGAGGTTGAGGCCGACGGCGGCGACCGCGGCGATGATCACCACCGCGATGAGCGATAGCATCAGGCCGTATTCCACCGCCGCGGCTCCATCATCGGCGCTGCGCAGCCCGTTGAGCAGGGCAAGCACCTGGGCGTAAGACTTCATCTCAGACAGACTTCCGGTCGGGGCTAAGTCGTGGGTAGCGCGAGCTTCAAGCCGACCAAGTCGAAGATTTTGTCGAGGTTGGTACCGATCAGAGCGACCGCAGTGATCACCACGACGGCGATGAGCGAGACCATGAGGCCGTATTCCACCGCGGTAGCTCCTTCTTCGTCGCGGCGGAGGCTATTGAGGTACGCGTGAACGTGAGCGTAGAACTTCATTTCGGGATTCCGTTCTGTGAGAAACCAGCCGGGGAGGCCGATCGGGTGCCCGCAGTGTATGCGCGCTGAGGAATGCTCACCGAGACCCCCTACGGGGGGTCGCCAGCAACCGGCCCCCCTGCCAAGATGGCCGTCAGCAAATCTCGGCAGGTGAGAAAACGGCCGGCACAACACGACCCCCTCCACCCCCAGTGCGGGGATGAGAAACGGGCCTCAAGCGCCCTACAGCGCCCGGTGCGTGAAGCGGCCGGCGAGCAGCGTCGCGGCCACCGGCATCCGTCGCAGATCGGCAACGGATGCCACGAGCGGGTCGATTTCGCAGACCGCGAGGTCAGCGACATCCCCCACGCTGACGCGGTGCCGACCGCGCGCCGAAGCCGCCAGGGCCGCCTGGCGCGGCACCGACTGTTCGGGATGCCACGGGTCGTCGCCGTCTCGGCTGCGCCCGACCGCGGCGGCCATCGCCACCCACGGATCAAGCGGTGCGACCGGCGCATCGGAGCCGAACGCGAGCTCGACACCGGCGGCGATGAGGCTCGCGAGAGGAAAAGCCCGCTCGGTACGGCCGGCCCACAGCCGGTCGGCGACGTCGCGATCGTCGAGGGCATGCTCGGGCTGCACGCTCGCCACGATGCCGAGCCGGGCGAACCGGTGCACGTCGTCGTCGCTCAGCAGCTGGGCGTGTTCGATGCTGTGCCGGAGGGCCATGCCGGGGGCCTCGCCGTCGGCCGCGAGCAGTTCGAAGGCGTCGAGGGCCAGCCGGTTGGCATGGTCGCCGATGGCGTGTACGGCCGCGCGCATGCCGACTCCGGCCGCGAGACGCAACAGCGGCAGCAGCTCGGCCGGCTCGACGTTGAGTTGGCCGTGCGCAGCGGCGCCGGTCAACCCCGGGTACGCGTCGAGGCAATATGCCGTGCGGGTGTTGAGGGAGCCGTCGGTGATGACCTTGAACGGACCCACCGTGAGCAGCCCGCCGGTGCCGTCGATGAGCGCCCCGCCCCGCAGCCCCCGATCGACCGCGCGCTGCAGGTGCTGGCTGTAGACGCCGAATTCCACCCGCAGGCAGGTCGTACCCGCGGCGATGCGCCGCCGCCAGACGTCGAGGTTCCAGGTCATCTCCATGTCGACGACCCCGACCACTCCGCGGGCCGCGGCGGCGCGAGCGGCGTCATCCACCCAACCGTCGACGACCTCGTCCGCGACGGTATCCAGCAGCTGGGCGACACGAAACGCGTCGGTCTCGCGCAGTAAACCGGTCGGGTGCTCCGGCAGCCCGTAGCGGGCGAGGGCAGCGGAGTTCAGCCAGCAGCTGTGCAGGTCACCGCTCACGAGCACCACGGGAATCGGGCCGAGCGCCGACGCCGACGCGGCGTCCAGAACGGCGCGGGTGGGGGCATCCGCCCAGAGCGCGTCGCGAAAACCGTAGCCGATCAGGGTATCGCCGGCGGGGGTGAACGTGGCCCTGGCCGCGATACGAGCAGCGACGAACGCAGCGGCGTGTACCGCGGATGCCGCCCCCGACACATCGAGGCGGCGCGCGGTCTGCGCCCACTGCGTGAAATGAACGTGATTGTCCCAGAGCCCCGGGATCAGCCAGCGTTCCCCGAGGTCGACGACCTCGATCGGCTCGCCCGGCACACCACGCGGGCCGCTCGGCGATTCGGGGTCGAGGTAACCGAGGTGGGTGATGACGCCGTCATCAATGCGCACGTCGACGAGATCGTCACTGCCCGGCAAGCGGGCATTGCGCAGCACGAGCGCACCCGCGCCCGCACGCCCGGTCGCAGGTACGGTGACCGGCCGACCACGAGTCACTCGGCGCCGCCTCGCGCCGGGATGCCGACCGGAGTGCCGTCAGCCGGACCTGCGCCGTGCACGCGTCGCATTTCGGCGGCGAGCGTCGGGCTCGCGTAGGGCCCGCTGCCCTCAAGCTCGCCGATGATGCGTTCGACGGTCTCGACTGGCCGGTTCTGGCTCATCTTGTTCTTCGCCGTGAACCGGGTCACCCGCAGCCGAAAGCCGACCGTGCCCTGCACGATCCGGGCCGCGTACTCGCTATTGGCCACGGTTGCGTTGAGGCGTCGGGGTTCGCGCATCCGGTCTTCGAAGTTGTCGACGAGCCGGTCAAGCACCCGCAGGTTCTCGTCGTCGCTGAGCAGTTCGGGGGTGCCGGTGAGGTGCGCGGTCACGAAATTCCAGGTCGGAACGGCAGGCTTGGCGTCGTACCAGCCCGGTGAGATATAGCCGTGCGGCCCCTGGATGATCAGAAGCAACTCATGCCGGCCGAGTTCGTGCAACTGCTCGTCGGGTCGCCCGACGTGACTGACCAGCACAATGTCCTCGGCGGCCCCGTCAGAGGCACCCTCGCCGCTCTCCTCGAGAATCACCGGATAGTGCGAGGCGACGAGTTCGCCCGAATCGGTGTGACTGACGAGAGTCGCCCACGGGTTCTCACGAATGAGGCGTTTGATAGCGGCGACCTCGGTCAGGGCAAAACTCGGTGTGTGTCGCATTAGGAACTCGTCTCTCGATGAATCGTGGTCACGACTGACACCGTGGGCACCAGTACAGCTTGCGGGCGGCCATTTCCTCGAGCACGATGTGGGTGCCGCACACCCGGCACGGCAGCCCCTCACGCTTATACACCCAGTGCCGGTCGACCCGGTTTTTCATCGCCCGGGCCAGCTCGGGGCCGGTGAGGTTGTCGCGCGTCATCATCTGCCCGGTTTCGATACCGATGTGCAGCAGGTAGGCCCAGTCCGCCCAGAGGGCGTGAACCGTCGACAGGCCGAGGGCCTTGCCGGGCGTGTGCGGATTCAGGCGGGCCCGAAACAGCATCTCCGCCCGGTAGACGTTGCCGATGCCGCTGACAACACTTTGGTCCATCAGCAGCCGACCGATCGGAGTGGGTTTGCGTCGCACGACGCTCGTGAACCGGTCGCGCGCCGCCTCACTGCCGTCGAGTTCCGGATCGGGCCCGAGCCGCAGCATGACCGTCTCGACCTGTTGCGGGTCGAGCACCTCACACGCGGTCGGTCCCCGCAGATCGGCGACGACTGTGTCGCTCAGCAGCCGCACCCGCACCTGACCGACGGGTGGCGCCGGAAAGACGACCGGGGCATCCGTCACCTTCTCCTCTTCGGACATGCGCAGCCGCGCACGACGGGGCGCGCCGATGCTGCGCAGCGAATTCTCGCCGTCCGAGTCGAGAACGGATGCCTCCGGCAGGCCCATCAGAATGTCACCGGCGAACTCCCACGCCCCGTACAGGCCCAGGTGGATGCGCAGCCAGAGTCCGTCGTCGAACTCGAGGAACATCTGCTTGCCCACGGCGTGAGCCGCGGTGATGACTCGGCCATCGAGTCGTGCCGCGCCCTCGGCAAACCGCCCCTGCGGGCTCGAGACCGCGACCCGACTACCGACGAAATTGCGCTGGAACTGACGTGCGATTCGGTGGACCGAATGACCCTCTGGCACGACTACTGATCGATGTTCTGGCCGGCGATCGTGCGGGTCGTCTCGTACTCCGCGAGCTGATTGATGCGACGGGCGTGGCGTTCTTCATCGCTGAACGGTTCGGCGATGAAGGCATCGATGAACTCGGTCGCCTCGGCGATCGTGTGCTCGCGAGCACCGATCGAGATGACGTTCGCGTCGTTGTGCTCGCGCGCGAGCCTGGCCGTGCTGAGGTTCCAGACCAGGGCAGCCCGGGCTCCGACGACCTTGTTGGCCGCCATCTGCTCGCCGTTGCCCGAGCCGCCGAAGACGACGCCGAGGGCGTCGATGCCGGCGTCCCGGTCGTCGATGGTGGCCTGCGCGGCGTTGATGCAGAACGCGGGATAGTCGTCGAGCGGGTCGTAACTCTGCGGCCCGTGATCGATGACCTCATGGCCGTTCGCCCGCAGGTGTCGGATGAGGTGGTGACTGAGGTCCAGACCGGCATGGTCGGTGGCGATATGGATGCGCATGAACCCATCCTAATTAGTTCCGCGGACTAATAGACGAGGCCGAAGACCCACGCCGCGAGTGTCATCGTGGTGATCGTGGTCAGCACGAGCGCGATCAGGTTGAGCCAGAGACCACCCTTGATCATGTCGGCGATCTCGATGTAGCCCGACGAAAAGGCGATCGCGTTCGGAGGAGTCGCCACCGGCAGCATGAACGCGCAGGTCGCGGCGATCGCAACCGGAATCACGAGCAGCATCGGGTCGAGACCGAGCCCGAGGGCCACACCGCCGATGAGCGGCAGGAACGCAGCGGCCGTTGCCGTGTTGCTCGTCAGCTCGGTCAGCAGCAGCACGATCGCGGCGATGGCGGCGATGATCAGCACGAGCGGCAACACCTGCAGCGAGGTGACCTGTTCGCCGACCCAGGCGCTGAGCCCGGTTGCGGTGAACTGCGCCGACAGCGAGAGGCCACCGCCGAAGAGAATGAGAATGTCCCACGGCAGCGCGCGAGCGCTGCCCCAGGTCAGCAGCGGCACACCCGTGCGCAGGTTCGCGGGAGTGAGAAACAGGATGAGGGCAACGGCCATCGCGATCACGGCGTCGGCGACATTCGACCCTGGCCACAGCAGCGGCACACTGATCCAGGCCGCGGCGGCCAGTATGAAGATCACCAGCACGAGCTTCTCGCCGGTGTTTGCCTTGCCGAGCTTGCTGTATTCCTCCTGGATCATGGCCCGGCCACCCGGAATTTCGGTGATCTCGGGCTTGAAGAACACGAACGTCAGCAGAAACCAGGTGATCGCCATGAACACGATCGCCATCGGCACGCCGACGAGCATCCACTGGCCGAAGCCGATGGTCACGCCGTGCGTTTCGGCCATGTAGCCCACGAGGAGGGCGTTGGGTGGGGTGCCGATGATGGTGCCGAGTGACCCGATCGAGGCCGAGTAGGCGATGCCGAGCATGAGTGCGATGCCGAAGTTCTTGGGCGGTTTTCCGCCCTTGTCCATCTTGGCCACGAGCACGAGCACCGACACGCCGATCGGCAGCATCATGACGGCGGTTGCGGTGTTGGAGACCCACATGCTCAAAAAACCGGTGGTGATCATGAAGCCGCCGATGAGCTGCCGTGGCTTGGTGCCGATCAGCAGCACGGTCAGGAGGGCGATGCGGCGGTGCAGGTTCCAGCGCTGCAGGGCGAGCGCCAGCAGGAATCCGCCCATGAAGAGGAAGATGATCGGGTTTGCGTATGGCGGGGCGACCTCGCCGATGGGCGCCACGTTCAGCATGGGGAAAGCGACCAGCGGTACGAGGGCGGTGGCCGCGAGAGGGATGGCTTCTGTCATCCACCACAACGCCATGAGCACGGCGATCGCCGCGGTCAGGCGGGCGGTCTGGTCGAGGTCGGCCGGCATGATCGCAAACACGATGCCGCCCATGACGAGGCCGGCGAGCAGCCCGAGTCGTTTGCGGGTGACCACCCGGGGTGGTTCCGGGCTGTCGAGCAGGCCGGGTGCCGTGGTGTCGTCCGAGGTCGAGGACATGCGCGCGGGCGGGCGGGTCGGGGGATGAACAGACGTCATCGTCGTGAAGCTCCTTGATCGCTGGCTGATACTCATCTGAGATTAGATCGGCCGCAGGCCAGACTCGAATTTGCGCGAACGGGCCGCGCCCCGTATGGGGCACAGCCCGGTCACCGCCCCGGCGGCACGCTCAGCCTCACCCTCAGACGGTGGTGCGTTCCGCGAAGACAGGTTCGCGGGTGCGGCTGCGCTTGAGCTCGAAGAAACCGTCGAAGGCCGCAACGGCGAGCACGCCGTCCCACAGGGCGAGGGCCTGATCGCCCATCGGTGCGGGCGAGATGACGGGCCCGAAGAAGGCGATGCCATTGACCGCGATCACGGGGGTGCCCACGTCCTGGCCGACCCGGTTGATGCCATCGAAGTGGCTTGCCCGCATCTGGGGGTCGAACGCGTCGCTGTCGGCGTGGGCGGCGAACGCGGAGGGCAGACCGATTTCGGCGAGCGCTTCGGGGATGACCTCGTCGGCGTTGCTGTTGCCGCCGGGGTGGATGCGCTCGCCCAGCGCGTCGTAGAGCGCCTTGACCATCGCCTGACCGTGCAACTGCTGAACCGCCGCGACGAGGCGGGTATACCGCAACGCCCGGGGGAAGAAGGCCCGATACTCCTCGGACACGTCGGTGTGCTCATTGAGTACGGCGAGGCTCATCACGTGCCAGGTCACGTCGAGGTCACGCAGCCGGGCGACCTCGTCTACCCAGCGGCTGGCCATCCAGGCCCACGGGCAGGAGGGATCGAACCAGAAATCAACGGGGGTGGACACGACGGATTGAGTGGGATTGGGCATGCCTCACAGACTAAAACATCCACCTGTGATTAGCGGTCTACCCCCCGTTCGGGTATTGTAGTCAAGTTGAAAAAATCTGCTCGCGCAGTTCGACACGCGGTACGACACGTTCGTCGTAGCAAATATCTCCTTGGAGAAACCCAAATGCCCACTGACCGAAGCATGTCCAACTCCCAGCCGAGTGCCACCAGCACCGCGGGAAAGTTCAGAAGGCCGCTGCTGAAGCGCCGCCTCACGGTCTCCGACGTCAACGTCGTCGACAAACCAATCATGAAGCGCGCCCTCGGCGGCACCATCGTCGGAAACACCATGGAATGGTACGACGTAGGTATTTTCGGCTACCTCATCACGACCATGGGGCCGGTCTTTCTGCCGGAAGCGGATGCATCCGTTCAGACGCTCTTTCTGCTCGGGACCTTCGCCGCGACATTCTTCGCCCGCCCCCTGGGCGGAGTGTTCTTCGGCTGGCTCGGCGACCGCATCGGCCGCCAAAAGGTGCTCGCCACGACGCTGATCCTGATGGCCGCCTCGACCTTCGCGGTCGGGTTGTTGCCCGGCTACGCGCAGATCGGTGTCTGGGCAGCGGTGCTGCTCGTCTTCGTCAAGCTCGTGCAGGGATTCTCGACCGGCGGCGAGTACGCCGGCGCCACGACGTTCGTGAGCGAGCACGCACCCGACAAGCAGCGCGGCTATTTCGCGAGCTTTCTGGACATGGGCAGCTACCTCGGCTTCGCCATCGGTGCCTCGCTCGTCTCGGTTCTGCAGCTCACCCTCGGCCAGCAGGTCATGGAGGACTGGGGCTGGCGCATCCCGTTTTTGATCGCCGGCCCTCTGGGCCTCGTCGCGATCTACTTCCGCATGAAGATCGACGAATCACCGGCCTTCCAGGCCACCCTCGACGCGCAGGAGGAAGCACAGAAGAACCCGGTCGGAGCCACGGCGGAAACGCCCAAGGGCCCGATCGCCATCTTCAAGGCCTACTGGCGCAACATCATCATCGCAATGATCCTTGTCGCCGCCGCGAACACGGTCGGCTACGCCCTCACCTCGTATATGCCGACCTACCTCACCGAGAACAAGGGCTACGACGAGCTGCACGGCACCGCGCTGACGATTCCGATCCTCGTTGTCATGGCCCTGTGCATCCCGCTCGCCGGTCGGCTGTCCGACCGCATCGGGCGTCGCCCGGTGCTGTGGATCGGCGCGATCAGCACGGTCGTACTGTCTTACCCGGCCTTTCTGCTGATTGGGATCGGCGACATCTGGTCGACACTGCTGGGCCTCGCGCTCATCGCGTTCCCCGTCACGTTCTACGTTTCCAACCTCGCATCCGCTCTGCCGGCGCTGTTTCCGACGGCGAGCCGGTACGGCGCGATGGGCATCTCGTACAACTTCGCGGTGGCCATCTTCGGCGGCACCACGCCGTTCATCATTGCCGCGCTCATCGTGGGCACCGGTAACGACATGATGCCGGCGTTCTACCTGATGGGCACCTCGCTGATCGGTGCGATCGCGATCTTCTTCCTCAAGGAGTCGGCGAACCGCCCGCTCCCGGGGTCGATGCCGAGCGTGAACACCGATGAAGAGGCACACGAACTGGTCAAGACGCAGGACGACAACCCCCTGCTCGACCACGACGAGATGCCCTTCGACAGCTCCTATGAGCTTCCGACATCGTCCATCCCGATTCAGGTAAACCGCTAGAGTCCGTCGAACCGTGAGTTGAGCATCCATTTTCGGCTGAAACGGATGCTCAACTCACGGTTCGGCGGCAGCAGTGCGGCCTCAGGTGGCCCGCGTAGAATTTACGGATGACTACCGCGCCCGCACCGAGCATTGACCCGCACGATCTCGAGGTCACACTGCGCGTGCTCGCCTCCCTGAGCGACATCGACCCCAACGACCCCAACTTCGTCACCGTGCGCCAGGCGACGGCCAAAATGTTCAAGTCGGTCAAGATGGTGCGCCGCACCGAGAAGCGGCAGATCATCGCCGAAGCAGACCGCACCGTGATCGCCGCGACCGCGACGGGCGCCCCCACCCGCATCGACGACGAAACCAGGGGCGCGCAGCTCTCAATCGGAACGACCGCGGCGAGCGCAGGCGAGCTGCTCGTGCCCCGCGCCTGCTACATCTGCAAGCAGAAGTACACCGTCGTCGACGCCTTCTACCACCAGCTCTGCCCGAGCTGCGCGCTGATGAGCCATGCGAAACGGGATGCCCGCACCGACCTCACCGGTAAGCGCGCGCTGCTCACCGGCGGCCGGGCCAAGATCGGCATGTACATTGCGCTGCGCCTGCTGCGCGACGGCGCCCACACCACGGTCACGACACGTTTTCCCCGCGACGCGGTGCGCCGATTCGCCGCGATGGACGACTCGAAGGACTGGCTGCACCGTCTGCGCATCGTCGGCATCGACCTGCGGGATCCGGCCCAGGTCATCGCCCTCGCGGATTCCGTCGCGGCCCAGGGCCCTCTCGACATTCTCATCAACAACGCGGCGCAGACCGTGCGACGGTCGCGCGGCTCGTACTCGCCCCTCGTCGAGGCCGAGGACTCTCCCCTGCCCGACGGCCCGCTGCCCGAGATCGTCTCGTTCGGGCACACCAACGACGCGCATCCGCTGGCCCTCGCGGCGTCGGTATCCGGGCATCCGCTGCTGGCGTCAGCCGCTGGTGCGGGCAGTCTGACAGCGGATGACCTCACCCGCCTTGCCCTGGCCGCCGGCTCCTCGTCGCTTACGAAGCTCGCCGCCGGCACCGCGATCGACGCCGGTGGGCTGGTGCCCGACCTGCATGACGTGAACAGCTGGACTGCCAACGTTGAAGACGTCGATCCGCTCGAGATGCTCGAGGTGCAGTTGTGCAACACGACCGCACCGTTTTTGCTGGTCAGCCGCCTGCGGGAGTCGCTCGCAACATCCGCTGCCCGGCGCACGTATATCGTCAACGTGTCGGCGATGGAGGGCGTGTTCGGCCGCGGCTATAAGGGCCCCGGCCACCCGCATACCAATATGGCCAAGGCAGCGCTCAACATGCTGACCCGCACGAGCGCGAAGGAGATGCTCGGCGACGGCATTCTCATGACGAGCGTCGACACCGGCTGGATCACCGATGAGCGCCCGCACCCGACCAAGGTGCGCCTCGCCGAGGAGGGTTTTCACGCCCCGCTCGACCTCGTCGACGGCGCCGCGCGCGTCTACGACCCGATCGTTCGCGGCGAGGCCGGCGAAGACCTCTGCGGCGTGTTCCTCAAGGACTACGTTCCCGGCGCCTGGTAGTGCCTTCGTCGGCCTGGATGGCGTGGTTGTCGAGGAAAGCACAGGTCAAAGGGTAAAAACGCCCCCTGCTAGGCTGACCGCATGTTGCGCCGAAGCCTGATCACGCCGACCATTTTTCTCGCCCTCGTTGCCCTCAGCGGGTGCGCGATCGAACCCGTCGCCGGGCCGTCCGGGTCAGCCAGCGCTACGCCGACCGGTCAGGCTTCGGTTGAGGGCAGCACCTACACCTGTCCTCACCTGGCGACCCTCGATGCCGTGGCCGGCGCGTTGGCCCCCGCTGACGGCCCGATGCCGATACCGGTGGTCGCGACGCAGCCGGCGATGACCCTCTCCGACTACGCCGTGACCGCGCTCGGAGGTCTGGACTGCTCCTGGCGGGTAGGAAAGGCGGCCGGCAGCCCGCTGGACTACCCGGCAGATTCCGACTGGGCCTACCTGAGCGTCAAGGTCGTGCCGGGCGGCGCCGATTCGTGGGCGCCGCACGCCCTCGGCGATGGCCCCGCCGACACGCTCACGACGATCGGCGGAATCGAATCCGCTACCGGATGCGGCGACCCGGGCTGCTTCATCTCGGCACCGGTCGGTGATGCCTGGGTCGAAATCACGATGAGTACCATCTTCTTCGGCATCAGTGAAGGCCATTTCGGCGGCATGACGAGCGACGCGATCCTGGCGCAGATGGAGCCGTTCGCGGCATCCGTTTTCACCGCCCTGACCAAGGCCGAACCCGGCCAATTGGTCTGGACCGGGGTGGACCTGACCCCGCGAGAACCGGCCTGCACCGGCGCGCTGAAGTCGCAGGGCATTGCCTCGGCGCTCGGCGTCGACTCCATCGAGTATGAAGTCTTCGACTCGTCAAGCGACGGCCCGATCTGGTTTGACAAATTCGTTGCTCAGCGCGCCGGACTGTTCACCTGCTCCGCCCAGAGCGCAGACGGGGCTGGCGCCTCGATCACGGTCGGCTACGACCTGGCCGGGATCGTCGACACCATGGTCTCCCAGCCGGATACGTCGACTGCCCTGCGGCAGATCGCGCTGGAGGGAGCCATCGACGGTGAAGCCGCCGTGCAGATCTGCACCGACACCTCGTCGTATTGCACGGTGATCTTCTCGCTCGGCCAGTCTGCCTACCAGGTCGACTCGCGAACCGACGCGGCAGCCGTCGCCGAGGCCATCATCGCCCAAGCCCGCTAACGTCCAGCGGGCACCGTCTGCTGCGCTGTGACGGACAGGGTGCTGCTCCGGCACACGCTCACCAGCGCGTTATCGGACGGTTCCTGACGTTACTGGTAAATGACTCAAGTGAGATATCGGAGTGAGAGGTCACGCTTCTGGTGCGGCGGGTTCGTGGGCGCACCCGCCTTGGAGGCGAACACCGCGTAGGGGCCCAGGGTGTAACGGGGGTCCAACGGCCCTGACGATCCACCCTCACCCGCAGAATAATGGGTTGCAGGAGCGCCGGGGCGAACTTTTCTCGGGCCCCGGAGGAGACCCCATGTCCGTCGATTCGTCCGTCGATTTGTCCGTGGCTCCGGCCCTGACCGCGGCCCGAGCCGTTCAGCCGATCCCGGCCCGCCGCTGGCTGTGGCTGTCGATCGCCGCCGCCGTGCTGGCCGGGGCAGGGAGCGTGCTCGCACTTGCCGTCGAGGGCACCTACGGCGCCCTCACCCAGGCCTTTCTCCCCCAGGCCATCGCCCAGGACGTGGCCAACCTGGCTCTCGCCGCTCCCACACTTATTGTCTGTGCGATCCTGGCTCTGCGCGGGTCGGCCCGTGCTCATCTGATCTGGCTCGGAGTGCTCGCGTTCACGGTCTACAACTACGTGATCTACGTGTTCTCGATTCCGTTCGGTGAGCTGTATCCGCTCTGGACGGCCGTGCTGGGCCTGAGCCTGTTCGCGTTCATCGGCGGGCTCCGCACCCTCCCCGTGCCCGGAACCCGGCCCGGCGAGTCGATCGCGTCGCGATTCCGCAGCGAACGCGCGGCCCGGGTCGCCGCGTGGGTGTTGCTGGTCGTCGCAGCGCTGTTCGCCGTGATCTGGTTGTCCGAAGATGTGCCCGCTTTATTCGCCGGAACTCCTCAGCCAAGCTCGGTCGATATGGACGTTCCCACGAACCCGGTGCACACCCTCGACTACATCTTCTTTCTGCCCTCGGCGATCATCGTGGGCACCGGGCTGCTGCGAGGGCGCTCATTCGCGTACCCGGCCACTGCCGCTTTTCTGGTCTTCATGGTCTTTACCGCCATACCGATCCTGCTGACGCCATTCGTGCAGGCCGTGATCGGCCAGACCCCAGCCTGGATTCTGCTGGCCCCGATCGGCGTCCTCGGCCTCGTGATGCTCGGCAGTGTGACCTGGCTTCTGACGACGATCACCCGGCCGGTCGCGGCGAGCTGACGCTGTCGGGCAGCCAGCGGATGCTGCGCCCATGGGGCTGGGTGAACGCGAGGGGTTCGCCGTCACGGGCAAGTATGAAGGCGGATGTTTCGGGTGGCGTCACCGACAGCCGCTGCAGCACTCCGGGCACCACACCCTGTGCTTCGTTTGACAGCCAGCACACCGGCAGCCGCTCCATCTGGGCCGCGAACCGTTCTTTCGAGGCCGGGTCGAGGTAGAGCAGCACGGCGGTATGAAAGACCACGATCGTCGTACCGACCGGGGTTTCTGCCCGGGCGCGCGCCACGAGTGCCTCGATCTGCACGCTGAGGTCACCCTGCACGATCTCCACCGGATGCCGCCGCGCCACTCCCACCGCGGCCTGCAGCCGAGCTCTCCGGTCATCGTGTTCGGGCCAGATCAGGGCGTCGAGCCAGTCGACATCCGCGGGGCGGTTGACATCGAGCGGGTTCAGGTCGATACCGGCCCGCCAGAGAACCTCGGGCAGCCGTTCGGGGATCGGGGCCCGCCCGGTCACCACGCAGTCGAGCACGACCGGGCTGGGACCGTCGGCGGGGTGCAGCATCCGCTCACCGCTGGGCAGCCGATACCGGTAGCTGTAGCGGTCAGGGTGCAGGCACAGACCGGCGGATGCCCCGACCTCGATGAGCGCGAGCGGCCCGTTTTCCGCAGCGAGCGCGGCCAGGGCCGGCAGCAGCACCGCACAGCGCCCTGCCTCGTTCGTCTGCGTCGCATGCGTCAGGGCGACGCCCTCCACCGCCTCCCAGTGCTCCGCCAGCCAGTGCGCGAAGGAGGGAAAAGGCGCCACCGGCGCCCCGAGGAAGCGCGCCGAGGTGAAGACGAGGTTCGGTTGACGTTGGGTGGGCGGCAGACGATCGATAAGGGCGACGGTCGCGGGGTCATCGGCGACTCCGCGCGCCCACTCCTCGTAGCAGGCGCTCAGGCCCCGCGCCTCGACATCGGCGAACTGGCGGTAACGCTCGCCGGTCGCGGCACTCGGATCGGTGCTGGCTCTCATCGGTTCAGCCTCATGCGCCCAGCGTAGGCAGAATCAGCGCGCTGTCACCTCCCCCGTGTCGGGGCCCGCTCATCTTGTGCCCGCAATTTGCCGGTTAGGCTGGAAACCGGGGCGAAGACGCCACAAGCGCCTCGTTTCGCCCCCTCACCGAAACCGAAATGGAGAACCTATTGCCAGGAGAAAACCTCACCCGGATCGAAGCTCAGGAGCGCGCCGCGCTCGTCAGCGTTCACTCCTATGCCGTGAACCTTGACCTCACCACGGGACCAGAGCTCTTCGCCAGCACGACCACCGTGAAGTTCGCGGCGACCGTCGGCTCCTCCACCTTCATCGATGCCATCACGCGCAACGTGCACAGCGTCACCCTCAACGGAACCGAACTCGACGCATCCGTCGTGAGCGACGGCATCCGAATTCAGCTCGAGAATCTCAGTGCCGAGAACGAGTTGACCGTCGTGGCCGACGCCGTGTACACGAACACCGGCGAGGGTCTGCACCGTTTCGTCGACCCGGTCGACAACGAGGTATACCTGTACAGCCAGTTCGAGGTGCCCGATTCCCGCCGCGTCTTCGCGGTCTTCGAACAGCCCGACCTCAAAGCCACCTTCCAGTTCACGGTGACCGCACCGCGCGAGTGGGAAGTCATCTCCAACTCCGTCACCCCCGAACCGACGGATGCCCCGGCCGGCCCCGCCGGCGAAGCCCGCGGCACCTGGGCCTTCGCGCCCACGCACACCATCTCGAGCTACATCACCGCTCTCGTCGCCGGCCCGTACGCCGTCGTGCGCAGCGAACTCACCTCGAGCGACGGCCGCATCATTCCGCTCGGCGTCTTCAGCCGCAAGAGCCTCTCGGAGTACCTCGACGCCGACTACATCCTCGAGAAGACCCGCCAGGGCTTCGCGTACTACGAGGAGAAGTTTCAGTACGCGTACCCCTTCGACAAGTACGACCAGATGTTCGTGCCCGAGTTCAACGCGGGCGCCATGGAAAACGCCGGCGCGGTCACCTTCACCGAGAGCTACATCTTCCGCTCCAAGGTCACCGACGCCGTGCGCGAGCGCCGCGTCGTCACGATTCTGCACGAGCTGGCCCACATGTGGTTCGGCGATCTGGTGACCATGAAGTGGTGGAACGACCTGTGGCTCAACGAGAGCTTCGCCGAGTGGGCGTCGACGATCGCGACCGCCGAGGCCACCGAATGGCACGAGGCCTGGACCACCTTCGCCGTGATGGAGAAGAGCTGGGCCTACAAGCAGGACCAGCTGCCCTCGACCCACCCGGTCGTCGCCACGATCACCGACCTCGACGATGTGCTCGTCAACTTCGACGGCATCACCTACGCCAAGGGCGGGTCGGTGCTCAAGCAGCTCGTCGCCTGGGTCGGCATCGATGCCTTCTTCACCGGCGTCGGCTCCTACTTTCAGAAGCACCAGTGGGGCAACACCGAACTGCGCGACCTGCTCGCGGAACTGGAGATCGCCAGCGGCCGTGAACTCGGCGACTGGGCGGCACTCTGGCTCGAGACGGCCGGCGTCAACACACTGCGCCCCTCGATCACCGTCGACGACCTCGGTGACATCACCGCGTTCACCGTGCTGCAGACCGCCGCGGCGGACTACCCCACGATTCGCCCGCACCGCCTCGCGATCGGCTTCTACGACTTCGACGGCGACAAGCTCGTGCGCACCCACCGCGTCGAGCTCGACGTCGACGGAGCGGCGACGGATGTCCCCGAGCTCGTCGGCCGCGCTCGCCCGGCCCTCGTGCTGCTCAACGATGACGACCTCGCGTACGCGAAGATCCGTCTCGACGAGGTCTCGCAGGCCACGGCAATCGCGCACCTCGCCGCGATCGAGAGCCCGCTGACCCGCGCCCTGGTCTGGGGCTCGGTCTGGGACGCGACCCGCGACGCCGAAACCCCGGCGCGCGATTTCGTGTCGCTCGTGCTCGGCAACATCGGCACCGAAACCGAATCGACGATCCTGCGCACGGTACTCGGCCAGGTCATTCTCACGGCCAGCTATTACGTGGCCCCGGAGCGCAGCACCGGCACCCTCGAGCAGGTAGCGGATGCCCTCTGGGCGCTCGCGACGTCGGCGGAGGCCGGCAGCGACGCCCAGTTCCAGTTCGTGAAGTTCTTCGCCTCCGTCGCCTCGACCGACGCGCACCTTGCCGCGGTCGCGGCCCTGCGTGACGGCTCGGCGCCGCTCGCGGGCCTCGAGATCGACACGGACCTGGCCTGGGAACTGCTGATCGCCCTCGTCGCCGGCGGCCAGGCCGGCACCGCGCAGATCGACGCGGCCCTCGCGGCGGACAACACCGCGACCGGTGCCCAGTCGGCCGCCAACGCGCGGGCGTCACTGCCCACGGCCGCCGGCAAGCAGGCCGCCTGGGACTCGCTGGTCGTCGTCGACACGGCGCCGAACACGATCGTGCGCACCACCGCCGCCGGGTTTCTGCGGGCACACGACAAGACGCTGCTCGAACCCTTCGTCGCCCAGTACTTCGATGCCCTGCAGACTGTGTGGGAGGCCCGCAGCTTCTCGATCGCCGAGGCACTCGTGATCGGCCTGTACCCGTCACCGCTGTCGAATCAGGCCCTGGTTGACGCGACCCGGGCCTGGCTGGCCGCGAACGACCAGCCGGTCGCGCTGCGTCGCCTGGTGATCGAGAACCTGGCCGGCGTGGAACGATCGCTCGCCGTGCAGGCCCGCGACGCCCAGTAGCCCAGAACCGCTTTTCCTGACAGCCGAGGCCCCGCATCCCTAACGGATGCGGGGCCTCGGCCGGTGCTGTCCCAGACTTCACCGAAAGCGTCTGCCTAAACTGGCAGCACTATGAACTGGGATACCGTGTGGACCGACTTCGAGGCCTACCTGGCCAAAATCAACTGGATCGGCATCTGGGAGACGCTCTTCTCGATTGTCGCCATCATCGTGCTGGCCTTCGCGCTGCGGTGGGTGCTGCAGTTCGTCATTCGGCGCGTCGTCCAGCAGATCGTGTCTGGCGTCAAGAAGAACCAAAAGGTCGACGACACCCAGGCCCTCAACGTCTCCCCCCTCGCCGCCGTACGGGTCGTACAGCGCTCCCGCACCCTCGGGTCGGTGCTCGCCAACATCGTCAACGTCTTCATTCTGATCACCGCGATCCTGCTGATCGTGCAGCGCATCAGCCCGGACATCCTCGGCTCGTTCGCGCTGCTGACGGCGGCGATCGGTGCCGGTCTCGGTTTCGGCGCCCAGAACATCGTCAAGGACATTCTCAACGGCCTGTTCATGGTCGTGGAAGACCAGATCGGCGTGGGCGACATCGTCGACGTGGGATTCGCATCCGGTGTCGTCGAGACCGTGGGAATTCGCATCACCCAGGTGCGTGATGTCGACGGAACCCTCTGGTTTGTGCGCAACGGCGAGATCCTGCGCGTGGGCAACATGTCGCAGGGCTGGGCGCGGGTCATCATCGACCTCGCGATTCCCTACAGCTCCGACGTGGAGGCCGTGCAGACCGAACTGCTGCGCGTCGCGACGGCCCTCGCGTCGAGCCGCAAGTGGCGTTCGGTCATTCTCGAGAAGCCTGAGATCTGGGGCCTCGAGTCAATCAGCGCCGAGGCCCTCGTCACCCGCCTGGTCGTCAAGACGCGAGTCTCGGCCAAGTGGGACTTCGCTCGAGACCTGCGCCTGCACATGAAGAAGGCCCTCGACGGCGTTGGCGTCTCGCTCACCCCGCTCAACAGCGTCATCATGACCGGCGCCGACGGCGCCATCGAGTCCGGCACCGAGTTCGATCCGGATGCGAGCACGATCGACGCCGCCGAAGAGGCCGCCGCGGCCGTTCCCGACGCCGTGGCGCACGTACGCACCGCGCCGGTTCCCGTGCGCCGCCAGCCGCGTGCCCCGCGCAAGTCCAAGACGGCGCCGGCCGAGGCGCCCGCCCCGAAGACCCCAGCCCCGAAGACCCCGGCGAAGCCGCTGCCGGTCGTCAAGTCCGCTCCGGACCCGCAGACAAGAGGCGACGACGGCGACTAGAGGTTGCGCGTGGCAGACTTGACGAGTGACTTCATCGAACCCTGAACCCAGCACCAGCCCGGCGTCGCCGGTCGGACCTTCCGAGATCCGTATCCGCGACGGCAAGAACGGCGCCGTGCTCGGCACCACGTTCTACGAGCAGGTCGGCGGGCGGGCGTTCTTCGAGAAGCTCGTGCACGAGTTCTACAAGGGCGTCGCCACCGACGAACTGTTGAGGCCGATGTACCCCGACGCGGACCTCGGCCCCGCCGAGAACCGGCTCGTGATGTTCCTCGAGCAGTACTGGGGCGGCCCCGGAACCTACAGCGAACAGCGCGGCCACCCGCGGCTACGCCAGCGCCACCAGGGGTTCAAGGTCAGCCCGAAGGCCCGTGACCACTGGCTCGCCCACATGCGCGTCGCCGTGGATTCCTGCGACCTACCGCCGCTTCAGCGGGAGACGCTCTGGGACTACCTCGACCGCGCCGCGCAGTCGCTGCTCAATACCTTCGACGACTGATCCGGCCGAACCCGCCTAGCTTTTCACGAGGACGTGTCCGCGGGAGGTGCTGAGGCGCATCCAGGACCCGGCCTGAAAGAGCCGCACGGGTTCATCCGCGCTCAGAAAACCCAGGCTGAAGGCGGCGAAGGCGGCACCCGCGGGCACTCCGGTCAGGTCGCCGAGGCCCTCAAGCGGTCGGCCCCAGACCTCGGAGCGCACCCGCTGCACGATCTGTTCGCCGGTTCCGGTGGGGATCACCGCGGCAACCTCATCGATTCCAGCACGGGCGGCGGCCTCGAGGGCGGCGGCATCCGCGTGCCCACGCGGCTCCCAGCCCGAGCGCGGCGGGGAAATACCCGCCCAGCTGACCGTGGTGGTCTCGAACGGCACCGGAACGGGCACCGGGGCATCCGTCACTCGGTCCGACACCGGCAGGTGCGCGATGCGATCGAGCACCGCGCGCACGGTCACGACGGTATTGAGTACGACCGGTTCGGTGAGCCCGAAGGTGCGCAGGCCCAGCACCGTCGGGCTCGAATCGAGCAGCCCACGCCGGTAGAGCACAGCGCTGTACACGAGCAGCACGGTGTCGGCGGCGATCAGGCGCACCGAACCGTCCTCGACGCGGGCGGCGCGGGCGAGGTACACCTGCAGGTCGCTGAGGGCATGGGAATCGCTGAGAGAAATTGTGGTGCTCATCTGCAATCTAAACTACCAAGGTAGGGTGACTGTTCTTGTCGGCCGCGATCATTCCCCGCCTGAGGAGGCTCCATGCACATTCCAATGCAGGGTTTTTTGACCGCCCTCGACCTGACCGACACCGGCGCCCGCACCGACGAAGACATTTTCACGGGTCCCTCACAGTGGATGCCGCTCGGCCGTGTTTTCGGCGGGCAGGTACTCGCACAGTCCCTCGTCGCCGCAATGCGCACCGTGCCGGACGATCGGCACGTGCACTCGATGCACGGCTATTTCCTGCGGCCCGGCGACGTCAACCACCCGATCACCTTCTCGGTCGAGCGCATCCACGACGGTCGGTCGTTTTCCACGCGGCGCACCCAGTGCTACCAGAACGGCGTGCCGATTCTGTCGATGATCGCGTCGTTCCAGGACTCCGACGAGGGGCTCGAGCACCACATCGAGATGCCGGCTGACGTCCCCGACCCGGAATCGCTGCCGACCGCACAGGAGTCCCTGAAGCACATCGACCACGGCGTGGCCCGTTTTTGGTCGACGGAGCGCCCGTTCGACATGCGGCATGTGCCGTCACCGATCTACCTCAAGGTCGACGGGGAACACACCTCACGGCAGGCCGTGTGGATGAAGACGTTCCTGCCGATGCCCGACGATCCCGACCTGCACCGTGCGGCACTCGCCTACGCGAGCGACTACTCGATCATGGAGCCGATCCTGCGCCGCCACGGCGTGGCGTGGTCCTCCCCCGGCCTCAAGGTCGCGAGCCTCGACCACGCCATGTGGTGGCACCGTTTCGGCCGGGTCGACGAATGGCTGCTGTACGTGCAGGACTCCCCCTCGGCTCAGGGCGGCCGCGGGCTGGCCACCGGCAGCATCTTCAGCCGCGAGGGCGTGCTGCTGGCGACCGTCGCCCAGGAGGGCATGTTGCGCGTTCCCATCGTTCTTGAATAGCGTGGAGACCGTGTTGCCGTACGCTTTCCCCCCGATCCGCTGACCCCGAGGAGCACCATGACGAACACGTCCGACCTGTCCCGCCGATCCCTGCTCGTTCTCGGCGGGGCCGGTTCAGCCCTCGCCCTGGCGGCGTGCGCTCCCTCCGGCTCAGAAACGGATGCCGAGACCCCCGACGCGAGCGCCTCGAGCGCCCCCGAGCAGGTCGCCACGCTCGCGGAGATCCCCGTCGGCGGCGGCATCGCGGTCATGGTTGCCGGGCAGCCCGTCGTGCTCTCCCAGCCGACCGCTGGAACGGTCGTGGGTTTCAGCGCGATCTGCACGCACCAGGGCTGTGTCGTCGCCCCGGTCGGAGCCGAGTTCGACTGCCCGTGCCACGAGTCGAAGTTTGACGGCACGACCGGTGACGTGCTCGGCGGGCCGGCTCCGCGCGCGCTCGACGCCGTGACCGTGACGGTCGACGGTGAGGCCGTGCTCGTCGGTTAGCCGCTCGCGCGGCCCCGTCACGACAAGCGGATACGACGCTCACGAACGCTCAAGCCATCCGCTTTTCGTCACGGTCAGCGTCGGGCGAAGACCACCGGTTCATCGAGGTAGGGCGTCCAGGCGGCACGCTCGACATCGTTGATCCTGCGGGGGCGCTCGCTGTGCGCGTCGACGAGCACGATCGTTGTACTGGCACGAGCAAACAGCAGCTCGGGCGCTACCCCGACCGGACTCCACACCTCGTAGCAGACATCGAGGCTCGCGCCGCCGAGCTTGCCCAGCCAGAGCCGCACATCCAGCGGCTGGCGCAGGTACGGCACCGGCGCCAGGTACTCGATCTCCTGACGTGCGATGAGGCTGAGCGTCGCCGCCCCCGGTCGCCCATCGAGCACCGCGGTGCTCACGACGGTCGTGCTCGCGCCGACCGCCGGAGCATCAGCTTCGTCGGTCACCCAGAACGCCTGGATGCGCGCCTCTTCGAGCAGGCGCAGCATCTCGGCGTTGTTCACGTGCCCGTAGGCATCGAGGTCTGACCAGCGCAGGCTGATCGGTACGTGCAGCTTCACGCTGGCCTAGTCCCGGGTGAGCTTGCGATACGCGGACCGGTGCGGCTTCGCCGCGTCGGGGCCGAGGCGCTCGATCTTGTTCTGCTCGTACGACTCGAAGTTGCCCTCAAACCAGTACCAGTTGGCCGGGTCGGCATCCGTTCCCTCGTAGGAGAGGATGTGCGTGGCGACGCGGTCGAGAAACCACCGGTCGTGAGTGATGACCACGGCACAGCCGGGAAACTCGAGCAGGGCATTTTCGAGCGAACCCAGGGTTTCGACGTCGAGGTCGTTAGTGGGCTCGTCGAGCAGCAACAGGTTGCCGCCCTGCTTCAGCGTGAGCGCGAGGTTGAGGCGGTTGCGCTCTCCACCGGAGAGCACGCCAGCCTTCTTCTGCTGGTCGGGGCCCTTGAAGCCGAACGTCGACACGTACGCGCGCGAGGGAATCTCGGTGCGGCCGACCTGAATGTAGTCCTGCCCGTCGGACACGACTTCCCAGAGGGTCTTGTTCGGGTCGATGCCGCCGCGGTCTTGGTCGACGTAGGAGATGTCGACCGTCTCACCGATGCGCAGCTCGCCGCCGTCAAGCGGCTCCTTGCCGACAATCGTCTTGAACAGTGTCGTCTTACCGACACCGTTCGGGCCGATGATGCCGACGATACCGTTGCGGGGCAGGGTGAAGCTCAGGTTGTTGATCAGCAGGCGACCGTCGAAGCCCTTCTCGAGCTTCGTGGCGTCGATGACCTGGGCTCCGAGGCGCGGGCCGACCGGAATCTGAATCTCTTCGAAGTCGAGCTTGCGCGTACTTTCGGCCGCGGTGACCATCTCTTCGTAACGGGCCAGGCGCGCCTTCGACTTGACCTGACGGCCCTTGGCGTTGGAGCGCACCCACTCGAGCTCGTCGGCGAGCCGACGGCTGAGCTTGGCGTCTTTCTTGCCCTGCACGAGCAGACGCTCCTGCTTCTTCTCGAGGTAGGTCGAGTAGTTGCCCTCGTAGGGGTACAGGTGACCTCGGTCGATTTCGGCGATCCACTCGGCGACGTGATCGAGAAAGTACCGGTCGTGGGTGACGGCGAGCACGGCGCCCGGGTACTTGGCGAGGTGCTGCTCGAGCCACAGCACGCTCTCGGCATCGAGGTGGTTAGTGGGCTCGTCGAGCAGCAGCAGGTCGGGCTTCTGCAGCAGCAGCTTGGTCAGCGCCACGCGGCGCTTCTCACCACCCGACAGGTTGGCGACGGAGTAGTCTCCCGGCGGTGTGCGCAGCGCGTCCATCGCCTGCTCAAGCTGGGAGTCGAGGTCCCAGGCATCGGCGGCGTCAATGGCCTCCTGAAGAACACCCATCTCTTCGAGCAGAGCATCGAAGTCGGCGTCGGGCTCGGCCAGGGCGAGGCTGATCTCATTGAAACGATCGACCTTGGCCTTGATCGGGCCGACGCCCTCCTGCACGTTTTCCAGCACCGTCTTGGTCTCGTCGAGCTGCGGTTCCTGCATGAGGATGCCGACGCTGTAGCCGGGCGACAGGCGGGCTTCACCGTTGCTCGGTGTATCGAGGCCGGCCATGATCTTGAGGATCGTGGATTTTCCCGCGCCGTTCGGCCCGACAACGCCAATCTTGGCGCCGGGGAAGAACGACATGGTGACGTCGTCGAGGATGAGTTTTTCGCCGATTGCCTTGCGGGCACGGACCATTGAGTAAATAAATTCGGCCATAGTGCTTACCAGTCTATTGAACGGGTGGTGCCCACGAGACACGTGCCCGAAGCGAGGGGGGCGGTGACCGCGCTGTGATAGCCGCCGCTTGCCGGTCCGTTCTGTCCGAGCAGGCATTCCCCGTTGAAGCGCACGGCGAATTGAATCGTGTCCGCGGCCAGGTCGACCTCGGTGCGATCAAAGGTGACCTCCATCTGGGTCTTGTCGAAACCGGCCGCGGTGAGTGCGTCAACATACGACCGCCCGTCGATCGCGGTCACGGCCGACGCAACCGAATCGAAGTACGCCAAGTTAGCGGCGGCGCTGGCGTCGGGATCCAGCACGAGCGCCGGGGCGGCTGTCGCGGTCGGGCTCGCAGACTCGGTCACCGCGGGCGCCTCGGTCGGGGCCGGCGCGCTGTTCGTGCACGCGGCGAGTGTCAGACTCAGCCCCAGGGCGACGCCCACGCTGAGAGTGGTGGTGACGGCCCGCACCATCTTTCCGGGATCGCTGCCGACCGCGGCCACTGGCCTGCTGGAAACGTTCCGACGCACGCGTAGTTCCTCCCCGTGGGCACAGTCGTGCCGACCCTAGAAGTCTACGGGGGCCAGCGCCGAAGCACCGAAGGGTGCCGGCACAGCGGGTTCCGGTGCACGGTCGACCGCTTCGTCGGACTCTGAACCGGAATCAGAATCCACGACCCGGCCCGGGTTGAGGGCGGTACCGGAGTTCGGCGGCGTCTGCGCGGTCATCCCCGTGCGGATCGCGGTCGTCATGCACCAGTTGAGGTCGTGGCCGAGCGACTCCGCCGCGACCTCGATCGTCATGCCCGACCGGTCGCCGCTTTTCCAGTCCCGCAGCCGCAGCCTGCCCGTCAGCATCACGTGCTGCCCCTTCTGAACCGACCGCGCCACATTGCGCGCGAGCAGTCGAAAGGTCGACACGGTGTACCAGTTGGTGCCGGCGTCGACCCAAGAGTTCGTGGCGCGGTCGAAGCGTCGCTGTCCGGAGGCCAGCCGGAAGGTTGTGATAGCCAGGCCGTCGGTCGTGACAATGTGGCGCGGGTCAGTGGCCACAATCCCGGTCAGGGTGATGCTGTCAATCATCGTTCTCTCCCCACACTCGCGGTGTGCGCAGGCGATGTGCTGCGCACTTCGAGTGTCGACCAGCCGCGAGCCCACCGGGCGGGCAACATCCGCTTGGTGGCAGAGTTGCTCGCCGGGGCGCCCTGTGGAGGGATCGTCCCTCCACGCGAACGCTGGAGGGCGATTACTGGCTGATCAGGTATTCCGAGTAGGACTTGCGAATTTTGTTCACCTTGGGCAGAGCGACGGCCATGCAGTAACCCTGGCCGGGGTTCTTGGCAAAGAAATCCTGGTGGTAGTCCTCGGCATCGTGGTAGACGCCGAGTGGTTCGATCGTGGTCACGATACCGGCGCCCCACCACTCGGTGGCGCGGGTGCGGGCGGTCTCGAACAGATTTCTCTGCTCCTCGTCGGCGTAGTACATGGCCGAACGGTACTGGGTGCCCACGTCGGCGCCCTGACGGTTCAGCTGCGTCGGGTCGTGCAGGGTGAAGAACACATCGAGAATCACGCTCGCCGGAATGACCTCGGGGTCAAAGGTGACAGCGACGGCCTCCGCGTGTCCGGTACGCCCGGTGCAGACCGACTCGTAGTTCGGATTGGGCGTCGTGCCCCCGGTGTACCCCGAGACGACGTCGCTCACCCCCCGCAAGACCCGATAGACGGCATCGAGACACCAGAAACATCCACCTGCGATCACAAAAGTTTGCATTGTTTCAGCGTAACCGCCCCAACCGGTCGGGCGCTGAGAATGTCGGTGGGTGCCGATACCGTGCAGACAAACAGAACCACCACCCGCACCGACCATTGACGGAGGAATCATGACCACGAAACTGACCCACAGCATCAGTCTCATTCCCGTGCGTGACGGACTCTGGCGGGTGACCGCCCGCAGCGGCACGGTCCTCGGGCACGTCGAACGGCGCTCAACCTCGAATGGTGACCGCTTTACCGCCAGGCGGCTGGTCTTCGGAACCCTGACGCGCGAAGTCGGCGAATTCTGGCACCTCTCAGACGCGAGTGACTGTTTTCGCTGAACGCTCGGGCGAGAGCACGCTGACGGTGGCGCGCTGGCGGCTCGGCATCACGATTCGCGAGGACAAGTCATGGCACGCCGAGAATGTACCAAGAATCGCCCGAACGGGCAGGTAATGTGCCGCTCATGCAGTCGTTGACGAACTTCGTAGACTGGCTCTTTGGAGCCGACGCCCAGCCCGTGATCTTTAGCGCGGTCGTATTCATCTGTGCGATCATCGTGGGCAGCGTGCTGGCCGCATGGATCTCCCGCGGAACCGTTCGGAGCGTGCTGGCTCAGCGTGACCACGAGACCAAGGCTGCCGCGATCGGAACACTCATCGATGCGGCGACCGAGGCATCCGTCTGGAACTCCCTGACGCCGGCCGAACAGGTGCTGAGCGACCGTGCCGTGGGACAGGCCGACATTCAACTGCGCCTGCTGCCGGTCAAGAGCTCCGGCATCGCGGCGAACTGGGCGGCTAATCAGCTCGCCGAACTCAAGCGCACCTCGGCCACCTTCGGCTACCAGCTGGAGCCGGCGCTGATTGAGTTTCGTGACCGTCTCATCGACTGGCAGAACAAGCCGAACCGAGCCCGCAAGGTCTTTCAGGCCGACCTCGACCGGTGGAAGCTGCAGAGTTCCAGCTCGGACAAGGCCGTGCTCGCGGAACAAGACGCCTGGGTCGCACAGCAGCACCACGACAAGTACACCGCCCCTGTCGCCGCCCCCGAGTTCACGCCGCTCGCGCCGACTCCGGCGCGCCAGCTGCCGTCGACGTACCCGGCAAACCCGTCTAACCCGTCGACGGAGACCCAACAGCTGCTCGATGACGTGAACGCCCTCGAGGTGCGCGGCTCGGAGCCACTCACGCGCCCCTAACCTCTGCGTCACGCTCGACCCCAGGGGCGATACCCGGTTCACGCCGGAGTATCGCCCCTTGTGTGCACAGCGGCAGATCAGACCGTGACGGGCGCTGACTGCCACCAGTCGTCGAAGAGCGACGCCGGTACCCGGCGTTTGTGCTCGGTGTTCAGATACCGAGTTTCAATGGTCTCGGCGATGGCCTCGTCAACCGGCAGCCCCTCGAGGTAATCGTCGATGTGCTGGTAGAACAGCCCGAGGTTGGTTTCGTCGGTCTGGCCCGGATCGTTGTCGAGCAGGTCGGCCGTAGGGGCCTTGAGGTAGAGCCGTTCCGGGGCGCCGAGTTCGATCAGCAGCGCCCGCCCCTGGCGTTTGGTGAGCCCGGTCAGCGGAAGAATGTCCGTTCCGCCGTCGCCATACTTCGTGAAAAACCCGGTCACGGCCTCTGCGGCATGATCGGTGCCCACGACCAGCAGATTCTTCTGACCGGCGAGGGCATACTGCGCGATCATGCGTGAGCGCGCTTTCACGTTGCCCTTGGTGAAATCGCTGAGGGGCTCGTGCGCACTGTCCGCATACTCGGCCTCGAAGCCGAGCACCGCGCGCTCAATGTTGAACACGACGGAGGACTGTGGGGCGATGAAGCCCAGCGCGAGCTGGGCATCGTCTTCGTCCCGCTGCACGGCATACGGAAGCCGCACCGCGATGAAGGTCAGAGCGCGTCCGTCGGCGGCGAGTTCGTCGATCGCAAGTTGGCACAACCGACCGGCGAGGGACGAATCCTGACCACCGCTGATACCCAGTACCAGACCACTCGACCCGGTGCGGATCAGGTAATCCTTGAGGAACTGCACCCGGCGGCGGATCTCTGCGGCCGGTTCGATGGAGGGTGAGACATTGAGTTCCGCGATGATTCGCGCCTGTTGTTCTCGCATACTGCAGCGTAGCAATTGCGCAGGTGCCCCCGGTAGGAATCGAACCTACGACAAGCGGATTAGAAGGCCGCTGCTCTATCCACTGAGCTACGGGGGCTCACGGCGCTCGTCAAGGATAGCAAACCCGGGCGCTGGCACCGCAATCGTGCGACGCGTTGCGCCGCGGGGCTACAGCGCCTTGGCGGCCGCGACGAGAACCTGGGCCACAGACGGCACACCGGCGGCACGAAAGACCTCGGTGCCCTCGGCATTCTTGACAATGACCGTGGGTGTGTTGCGGATGCCGTTGGCCTCGGCCTCTTCCGTGTCGTGCGCCACGTCGAGCTCGCGCACGATCGCCTGCGGCACGAGCGCGCTCACCTGGGCCAATACGGCACGGGTCTGCATGCACGGTTCGCAGAATGCGGAGGAGAAGAACAAGAATTCCATGCAGCAAGTCTACGGTTCAGCTGCAACACCGCCGAAAGCCCCGACCGACGCCACCGTCGGTGCCCGCGGTTAGACTCGGAGCATGATAAATAGCACTGACCGGTTGGTGTGGATTGACTGCGAGATGACCGGGTTGAACGTGGAAGTCGATGAATTGGTCGAAATCGCCGTCGTGGTGACGGACTTCGACCTCAACATCATCGACCCCGGGCTCGACATCATCATTAAGCCCAGCGCATCCGCTCTTGAAAACATGAACGACTTCGTGCTCAACATGCACACGACGTCGGGACTCCTCGACGAGCTTCCGAACGGTGTCAGCACCGCGGAGGCCGAGTTCCAGGTGCTCGAGTACCTGCTGAGGTTCATTCCGGCCGAGCATAAGGCTCCGCTCGCCGGCAACTCGATCGGCACGGACCGCGGATTCCTGGCTCGCTACATGCCGCGCCTCGACACTCGACTGCACTACCGCAACGTCGACGTGTCCTCCATCAAGGAACTCGCCCGCCGTTGGTACCCGCGCGTCTACTTCAACGCGCCGCCTAAAGACGGTGGACATCGTGCGCTCGCCGACATCCTCGAGTCCATTCGCGAGCTTGCCTACTACCGCCAGACGGTGTTTGTCGCCGAACCGGGCCCCACGAGCGACCAGGCAAAATCTCTCTCGGCCTCGGTCGTGTCAAACTTCACCGCTCAGGTGTAATAGACTCTATGAGTTGCCCTCGTTCGTAAGTCTGAGGCGGCACATGGTGGGTATAGCTCAGTTGGCAGAGCGCCTGGTTGTGGTCCAGGAGGTCGCGGGTTCAATCCCCGTTACTCACCCCATGTATATGAAGCCCCGGCAGTTCTCTGCCGGGGCTTTTTCGTCGTCGATCCCGGGCGCCGCGCGTGACATGCTGAAGGAATGCTGCAGCTTGACACTTCCGAATTCGAACGCCTCGTTGTCGATGAGCTCGACCTGCTGCCCGATGACATGGTCGACGGGCTCGACAACATCATCTTCGTCGTCGAGGACCGTCCCGAAGATGGAACCCTCGACACGCTAGGGCTCTACGACGGGGTCGCCCTGACCGAGCGGGATCAATACGGCTTCGGCGAGATGCCCGACCGCATCATTCTCTACCGGGAGCCCCTGCTCGCCATCTGCGAGAATCTGGACGAGTTGCGCAACGAAGTGCACGTCACGCTCGTGCACGAAATTGCCCACTTCTACGGCATTGATGACGACAGGCTGCACGAACTCGGCTGGGGCTGACCTCGTTCGGGCTAGCCTGAACGCATGAGCAGATTTCGCCCCGGCCGGTTTGTCGGCATTCTGACCGGCACGATTGTGATTCTGGGTGTCGGGGTGTACGGCCCGGCGACGCTGCTCGGCCCCCTGCCCGCGGCCACGATGACGCTCGTCACCCCCGAAGCCGTCGTGTCGACCGTGTCACCGCCGGCGCTGCCGGCCGCCGGCGCGAGCGCCATCGTGACGCTCGGGGTGACGAGCCCGGCGAGCACCGACGCCGACAGCAGCGAGTCCACGCCCGACCCGGATGCCGCCGCCGAGACCGCCGAGACCGTCGCTCCGATCGCGGTCGGCGGCACGGCCGAGGCGCTGCCGATGGCCTCAATCGCCAAGGTCATCACGGCGCTCGTCGTGCTCGATGCCAAGCCGGTCACCGACGGTGCCGGCCCCACGATCACGCTCTCCACCGCCGACTATCAGTCTTACCTCGACTACACCGGTCAGGGTTCGCGCAGCCTGGCGGTCTTCCAGGGCGAAACCTGGACCGAACACGAAATGCTGCAGGCCATGCTGCTGGGATCCAGCAACAACCACGCCGATTCCCTGGCCAGCTGGGCCTTCGGTTCGGTGGCAGCCTACGCCGAGGCCGCGAACGAGTGGCTCGCCGCCACCGGTTTCAGCGGCACTCGCGTGGTCGACGCCACCGGGCTCGACGAGCAGAGCGCGGGAACGGGAACCGATCTCGCCCGGCTCGCGGCCCTCGCCGCGACCGACCCGGTCGTCTCCGACATCATCGCCCACCCCGCATCCGCTCTGGCAGGGCGCCGTGGCGTCGAAAACAAGACCGCGTTTCTGTCCGACGAGGGCGTGAACGGCATCTCGAACAGTTACACCGACGCCGCGGGCCGCTGCCTGCTGTTCACGGCGAACATCGTCAGCGGTGAGTCAACCTTCGTCTTCGCCGGCGCCATCGTGGGCGAACCCGATGAAGACACGCTCGAGGCGGATGTGACGGCTCTGATGAAGAGCGCCCAGGCAGGAGTCACCGAACTGCCCCTGCTGGCCGCAGGCGCCGCCTACGCCTCGTTCGATACCGCGTGGGGCGAGACGGCGTCTGCCGTCGTCGGCGTGCCCAAGACCGCGGTCGGCTGGCAGGCCGTAGCGACACGTGACCCCGAGGTCTCCATCGAACCGTTCACGACGTCCCGCAAGGGTGAGACGATCGGCCGGGTACGGGTGCACACCGGTGACGGCAACACGGTCTCCTCGCCACTCGAACTCGACGCGACGATCCGTGACCCCGGTGCCGGCTGGCGGCTCTTAAACCCCGGGCCGGTCATCGCTGCCCTGATCGAGAGCCGCAGCTAACTCGCGGTCAGTGTGTGCGTCGCCCACCGCTCGGGCGTCTCACGGGCACGGTAGGCCTCCCAATCGGCCTGCCACTGGTCCCAGTGCGAGCGAAACAGGTCTCCGTCACGGTCGAGCGCACGCCGCTTGCGCAGTGCATCGTCGGCCGTGAGCCAAACGCGCACGTCGCTCAACCCGGCATGGACCGCCGCGAGGGCGCCACAGCCCTCCACGATGAGCGGATGTCCCGGGTCGACTTCGTGCCATTCCGCCGGTTCTGCGCGGTCCCAGTCGTAGCGCTGCCAGGCGGCGCGTTCGCCCTGGCGGCGCGGGCGCAGTACCTGCTCGGTGAGCTGGTCGATGGCGGCGTCAAGTCCGGCCCAACCCGGGTAGATGTCGTCGAGACGCACGAGCGTTGGGCGCGGCCCGGTGCCGGGCCAGTGCGCGACGAGCACGTCGGCGAGGGTGCTCTTGCCCGCCCCGCTCGGTCCGTCGACGAGCACCACGCTGTGCGGCCCGCATCCGGTGAGTGCGCGCAGCACCGGGGCAGCGAGGGCCGCCGCGGCGACGTGCGGATCGGCAATGTGTGGATCGGCAATGTGCGGATCGGCAATGTGCCGATCAGGCGAGGACAAAGTTCCACTGGCCCGTCGCGACCGAGACCGTCACCGCGAGCAGCGCGATGGCGAGGCCGACGGTCAGGAGAGCCCATTCTCGGCGTCCAAAGGTGGATTCTCGGGCCCAGGTGCGCTCAATTGGCGCCCCGAAACCCCGGGCTTCCATCGCCGTCGCGAGTTTACTGCCGCGCCGAATCGACAGCACGAGCAGCGCGAAGGCCTGATTGAAGAAGCGACGGATGGCGCCAGAGTCGCCGATACCGCGAGCCCGGCGGGCGAGTTCGAGTGCTCGCCAGTCGTCGAGGAACAGGCCGACCATGCGCAGTCCGGCGAGGCCGCCCAGCACGAACCGGGCCGGCAGCTTCGCGACCTGCCCGAGTCCGTCGGCAAGGTCGGTCGGGTCGATCGTGATGAAGAGCACCACCGCGGGTAACCCGATCGCCAGGACACGCAGCACCGTCGCGACGGCCAGTTCGATGGAGCCGTCCGTGACCAGTACGAGGCCGAAGGACCAGTGCACCGTGCCGGCCGCCTGGCCGTACAGCAACGTGGTGAGCCCGGCAGCAGGGGCCGCGATCCAGACCAGTGCCGTGCGCACAAAGAAGACCTTCAGGGTGAGCCCGGCCCACATGAAGAGCACGAGTTCACAGGCCAGAGCCACGCTCGCCGACACCCAGTCGATGGTGAGTATGAGCACCAGGGCCAGCAGCAGCGAGGCGCCCAGCTTGGCCACTGGGTTGACGCCCGCAATGGCCGAGCGACGCTCGCTGGCCGAACGAGGCAGTTCGGGGGCGACCGTCGTCATCGGCTGGCCACTTTCACGGGTGCGCGGTCGACGTGCGGCAGACGGTATTCCTCGTCGGCGAGCGCGGCGACGAAGTCCGCGTCGTGCGACACGGCGACGACCGCGGTGCCACCGTCGATCAATTCCCCGAGAAGACGCACGATCTCCCGCCAGGTGCGAAAGTCCTGCCCGAAGGTGGGTTCGTCGAGCACGAGCAGGCCGGGCTGGGTGGCGAGTACCGTGCCGACCGACAGGCGGCGTTTCTCGCCGCCTGACAGCGTGAAGGGGTTCGCGTCGGCGAGGTGGTCAAGCCGGAGGCGGCCCAGCAGTTCGTCGACGCGGGAGGTGATCACGGCATCCGTCAGCCCGAGAGCTCGGGGCCCCACGGCCAGTTCGGCGCGCACGGTGGGAGCGATGAGCTGATGCTCCGGGTCTTGAAATACCGTTCCGATGCGGGTGAGCAGATCCCGCGACTTCCAGCGGATGGGGTCCCCGGCGGCATGGTGTGCGAACTCACGACTGGCCACCACCCGCCCTGACGACGGTGTGAGCAGGCCGGCCAGGGTGAGCGCGAGCGTGGACTTGCCGGCACCGTTGGGTCCGGTGATGGCGACGGCCGTGCCCGATCTGATCTGAAGTTCGATGCCGGTGGCGACCACCCGCTCGGCGGAACGGGCAATGGCGAGCGAGTCGGTGCGCAGCAGCGGTTCCGACGTTGAGGTCGTGCGTCGCCGGTCGGGCAGCACGTGAGGAACGCCGGGCACCCACACCCCGGACTCGGCGAGGTGTTCGCCCTGACGCGCCAGCACGTCGCCGGGAGGTCCGTCGGCGAGCACTCCCCCGTTGCGGTCGAGCACGACGACGCGATTGACGAGATCCTGCCAGATTGACACCCGGTGCTCGATGACGAGAAAGGTCGCTTCGGATTGGTCGAGCACCCGGGCGACGGAGTCGCGCACCTCCTGCACACCCTCCGGGTCGAGATTCGCGGTCGGTTCGTCGAGCAGCAGCAGGCCGGGGCGCATGGCGAGCACCCCGGCGAGGGCGAGTCGCTGTTTCTGCCCGCCCGACAGGGCCGACGTGGGGTGGTTCAGCGGCAGGTTCAGGCCGACCATGCGCAGGGACGCCTCGACGCGGCGCCAGATTTCGGCGCGGGGCACCCCGAGGTTCTCGCAGCCGAAGGCGACGTCGTCGCCGACCCTGGCCAGAATCACCTGGGAATCGGGGTCCTGCAGCAGCAGGCCGACGCGGCCTCGTGCCTGACCGGGTTCACCTCCGTCGATGAGCAGCCGGCCGCTGTGTTCTCCCTCTTCGTCACCCCCGAGAACTCCGGCCAGGGCGTGCACGAGCGTCGACTTACCCGAACCGGAGGCACCGAGCAACAGCACGCGTTCTCCCGGCTCGATGCGCAGGTCCAGGTTGGAGACGGCCCAGGCGCGGCGACCGGCGTGCCGCCAACCCCAGCCGTTGGCGTCGATCGACACCCCCGCGACGGGACCGGATAGTGCAGTGTCGGGTGGCATGTTGCGGCGGCCTAGACGACGGCCGTGGCATCCCGCCCGGACGCGAATCGGCTCAGCGCTCCGGTGCGCGCGATTCCTTTGAGCGCCAGCCAGGACAGCAGCCCGGCAACGACGACCCCCGAAATGATCGATGCCGCCAGATAGATCGCCATGAACGTCGCCGAGGCACCGGGGTACCAGAGCAGCAGATCGGTGATCGTCAGCGCGATTCCCGCGCCGGCGCCGGCGAGCAGCGCAACATAGGCCCGGTAGTTGCCGTAGAGGAACAGAGCGAAGACGAGCTCGGCGCCCAGTCCCTGAGTCAGGCCGGAGACCAGTACGAGGGGACCCCAGGCGTTTCCGCCGATCAGGGTCGAGACCACAGCGGCCAGCAGCTCGGTGTAGAGCGCCGCACCTGGCTTGCGGATGATGAGCCCGCCGAGTACCCCGGCGAAGAGCCAACCGCCGCCGAGCAGTCCCTGCAGTCCGGGAAGCAGCGGCGTGAGCAGTCCGCCAAGAGGGTTGGAGGCCTGGTTCCAGACGACGAAAATCAGTCCACTGGCGACACCGATGATGCTGGCGACGACAATATCGACGACCCGCCAGCGAAAGTTACGGGGGGTCTTCGCCGTGTTCGATGGCGAGGAATTCTGTAGCAGGGTAGATGTGGCGTGCACTGTGCGTGCCCTTTCCGTAGGTGAGTACAGGGCACGGGTTAGAGAAGTCTCCCTGCGCTGGCATGATCCAGATCAGGTTCGACGGTCGAAGCCTCAAGCTTCCTCTCAGCCCGGTTCACCGGACTCCCGTGTTCTCTTGGAGTCTAACCCCAGTGGAGCGCACTCAGCACGAATGTGTCGCCGCACCACACACCTAGACTTCGAGCATGGCGTTTGTGATCCTTTTCGTCGCGCTCATGCTGTGGCTGCTGCGCGTGGTACTGCTGCGCCGTCGCCGTATCAGAGCGGGCCTGCCGGTGTGCGGGCCGTGGCACTGGCCGCGGAACTGGCCGTGGGGCGGGCGCCGCCCTACTTCTTGAGCGCGCGAACGATGCGGGCGATCGCCCAGCCGGTGGCCGAGACGAACGGGATTCCGACAGCAAGCAGCGCAATCAGGTTCGGTTCGAAGTGCACCCGCCCTCCCGATTTGAGGTAGGCGCCGATCGGCGCGGACATGCCACCGCCACCGCCGCCGCCCATGCCATCGGCCGACTCGGCGTCGCCGCCCCCGCCGAAGCCGTAATAGCTCACGGCGACCGGGATGATCGTGGTGCCGTCGATTTCGACGGGATCCCCGTAGGCGGTCTTAACACCAGCGGAACGGGCATTTTCTGCAAGCTTGAGCGCAAGATTCGTCATGCCCACAGGTTACCCCCCGGCTGCGCCATTCGGGCCAGGCGGACTCGGTGCCGGCCGATTGGGGTGGGGCCGGTTCAGGTGGGGACGCAGCAGGGAGGCGGGCTGCACGGCGCCGCGCCCGAACCGCTCCGAGACCGAGTCCACCGCCTTCTCGGCTTCGCGCCAATCGTCGTCGGGATCCCAGAGCGCGAGTCCCTGGCCATCGCTGTCGCTGAGTTGTTCCACTCGCACGCCGATCAACCGCACGCGGATGCCGTGGGCCGCGAGAGTCTCAAAGCTCACCGCCGCCTCCTCATAGATGCGCCGGCCGACGTTGGTGGGTTCGGCGAGGGTGCGCGAACGCGTCACGGTGCTGAAATCGGTGTAGCGCAGCTTGAGCGACACCGCTCGGCCCACGAGACCGGCCCGCCGCAGGCGCACGGCGACGTCGTCGCACTGGCGCAGCAGCTCGCTGCGCAACCGGGCGACATCCGTCACGTCGTGTTCGAAGGTCACCTCGCGGCCCACGCTCTTCTCCTCGCGCTCCACGGTCACCGTTCGAGGGTCCTGTCCCCACGCCAGGTCGTGCAGCTTGCGGCCGGCGGCGTCGCCGATGCGGCCCTGCAGAGTGACGAGCGGGGTCTTCGCAATGTCGCCAATCGTGCGCAGGCCGAGCCGGGTGAGGGCTTCCTCGGTCGCGGCGCCGACGCCCCAGAGCGCGGTGACCGGCAGCGGATGCAGGAATCCGATCGTGTCCTCGGCCGGAATCACGAGCAGTCCGTTGGGTTTGGACAACCCGGAGGCGAGTTTGGCGACGAACTTGGTCGCCGCGGCGCCGACGGAGCAGATCAGGCCGGTCTCGGCGAGTACCCGGGCGCGAATGAGTTCGCCGATCACGGCCGGTGAGCCGTGCAGGCGCCGGGCACCCGCCACGTCGAGAAAGGCCTCGTCGATGCCGAGCCGCTCCACGAGGGGCGTGAAATCATCAAAGATCGCCATCACCTTCGACGAATAGTGCTGGTAGGCCCCCATATGCGGCTCGAGCACGATGGCGTTCGGGCAGCGCCGCAGGGCCAGGGCCATGGGCATGGCCGAGTTCACGCCGTAGCCGCGGGCGATGTAATTCGCCGCGGTGACGACCGAGCGCCCGGACCGGTGGCCGACGACAACGGGCTGATTGGCGTATTCGGGGTGGTCGAGCAGCTCCACCGACACGAAGAAGGCATCCAGATCGATGTGCAGCACGGTGGCCGTGCTGTCGTCAACGGGTGTGGTCGTGACCTGACGCCCACTGCCATCCTGTCTGCCCATGCAGCGACCCTAACCCCTTCGTGCCCTCCTGCGGACTAGCCGAGGGTGGTGCCAAACGCGAGACCGAGCAGGTACGTGACAGCCGCGGCGCCCAGTCCGATGATGAGCTGGCGTATCGCGCGTGCCAGCGGCGGACCGCCCGAGAGCAGGCCGACCACGGCGCCGGTCGCGAGCAGCGCGACACCCACGAGCAGCGAGGCCACGACGATGGCACCGAGGCCGGTCATGCCGAACAGGTACGGCAGCACCGGCAGCAGCGCTCCCGACGCAAAGAAGCAGAAACTGGAGGTAGCGGCGCCGATACCGGTGCCGATAGCCTCGTGCTCGTCGACGACGGTCACGGCCGCGCGGCCGCGCACCTCGACCGGTCCGGTCGCGACGGCCACGGTGCGCAGCACCTCACGGGCATGGGCTTCGGCTTTCTCGGGTGACATTCCGCGGGCTCGGTAGACAAGGGTGAGCTCGTTGGCGGCCAGATCGAGGTGGGCCAGCACGGTGCGGTCAGTGGGGTTAGGGGTGGATGCCTCGAGCAGCTCCCGCTGGGACCGCACCGACACGTACTCTCCCGCACCCATCGACAGTGCCCCGGCGAGCAGCCCGGCGAGTCCGGTGAAGAGGATCGTGGCCGGCGCGACGCCGGTCGCGCCGATGCCGAGCACGAGGGCGAGGTTGCTGACGAGTCCGTCGTTCACGCCGAAGACAGCCGCCCGAAACGTTCCCGACAGGCGTTTGCGCCCGCGCGCCGCGAGGCCGCGCACGACCTCCTCGTGAATGCTCTCGTCGGCGGCCATCGCACTCGTCGCGTCGCGGTCACCGTCGTAGGGCGAGCGTGACTCCGCCCGCTGAGCGAGCGCGAGCACGAACACCGAACCAAACCGACGGGCCAGCAGCCCGAGAAAACGTGAGTGCAGCGCCCCGCGCTTGGGAGCCCCGACCCTCTCGCCGAGCAGGCCCCGCCAGTGTTGCTCGTGACGGCCCTCCGCGTCGGCGAGGGCGAGCAAGATCTCGCGCTCCTCCCCCGCACGCCGTGCGGCGAGGTCGCGGTACACCGCGGCCTCGGCCTGTTCGTCGGCCAGATACCGACGCCAGCGACGGATGTCGGCGGCATTCGGCGTGCGGGTCGTCACGTCACTCACGACTCGGGCTGGTCCGAGCTCGGCGCAGCCTCGAGCAGGCCCTGCGGCACAACGGCGGAATCGTGCGGACCCGACCCGTCGAGCCCGTAGAACGGCTCCTCGAACTCCACCTGCCAGATCGCTTCACGACGCGTGGTGGGCGCATAGAACGCCGCGCCGGTCAACTCGCCCGGTGCGACGATTACCCCGACCGGATCCTCGGCCAGGGAGTCGGGAAACCGGGTGCGGTCGAGGCGCACGATGACTTGGACGCCGACGCCGAAACGCACACCGCCGCCCGAGGCCCCATCGGGGCCCTGTTCACGCCGCATCCGCATTCCCTACTCGACCGTTCCGGACTCGGCCGTTCCGGCGCGTTCGAGAACGAGCTCGCGTACGCGGGCGGCATCCGCTTGCCCGCGCATCGCCTTCATGACCGCGCCGATGACGGCGCCGGCGGCCTGCAGCTTGCCGTCGCGAATCTTGGCGAGCACGTCGGGCTGCTTGCTGAGGGCTTCGTCGATGGCGGCGATGAGCGCGCCGTCGTCGGAGACGACCGCGAGGCCGCGCGAGGCGACGACCTCGGCGGGGGTGCCTTCGCCGGCGATGACGCCCTCGAGCACCTGGCGGGCCAGGCGGTCGGTGAGGGTGCCGGCGTCGACGAGCGCGATGAGGGCGGCCAGCTGGGCGGGCTGCACGAGGGAGTCCGCGGCGACACCGGCCGCGTTGGCGAGCCGGGCGACCTCTCCGGTCCACCACTTGCGGGCGGACTGGGCGGATGCGCCGGCGGCGACGGTCGCTTCGACGGCGTCCATCAGGTCGGAGTTGACGACGTCCTGGAACTCCAGGTTCGCGAAGCCCCAGTCGGCCTGCAGGCGCTTGCGGCGGGCCGCGGGCGGCTCGGGCAGTGTCCGGCGCAGCTCTTCGACCCATTCACGCGACGGCGCCATGGGCACGAGGTCGGGTTCCGGAAAGTAGCGGTAGTCGTCGGCGTCACTCTTGGGGCGGCCGGCGCTCGTGATGCCGGTGTCCTCGTGCCAGTGCCGGGTCTCCTGCGTGATGGTGCCGCCGGCGGCAAGCACGGCGGCCTGGCGCTGGATCTCGTAGCGCACGGCGCGTTCGACGCTGCGCAGCGAGTTGACGTTCTTGGTCTCGGTGCGGGTGCCGAGCACCTTGGAGCCGCGCGGGCGCAGCGACACGTTCGCGTCGCAGCGCACGTTGCCCTCTTCCATCCGGGCGTTGGAGACGCCGAGCGCCTTGGCGATCTCGCGGATGCCGGCGACGTAGGTGCGGCCGATCTCGGGGGCGTCGTGTTCGGCGCCCTCGATCATCTGGGTGACGATCTCGACCAGCGGCACGCCGCCGCGGTTGTAGTCGACGAGCGAGTAGTCGGCGCCCTGGATGCGGCCGGTGGAGCCGCCCATGTGGGTGAGCTTGCCGGCGTCGTCCTCCATGTGCGCGCGTTCGATCTCGACGGTGACGAGGCGGCCGCTCTCGAGTTCAATCGTCAGCGAGCCGTCGTGGCAGATCGGGTCGTCGTACTGGCTGGTCTGGAAGTTCTTCGCCGTGTCGGGGTAGAAGTAGTTCTTGCGGGCGAAGCGGGAGTGCTCGGCGATCTCGCAGCCGAGGGCGAGGCCCAGACGGATGCTGGATTCGATCGCCTTGTGGTTCACCTGCGGCAGGCCACCGGGCAGGCCGAGGCAGGTCGGGCAGGTGTTCGTGTTGGCGCCGGAGCCGAATTCGTTGGCGCAGCCGCAGAACATCTTGGTCTTGGTGTTGAGCTCGACGTGCACCTCGAAGCCGAGCACCGGCTCGAACAGCTCGAGCGCCTTGTCGTAATCCATCAGTTCGGGCTTGGCCATTAGATGGCTCCCTTTGCGGTTGTGGCCAGCGCGAGCGCCGGAGCCTGGTCGAGCATGGTGTGACCCCAGGTCGCCTCGAGCAGCTGCTCGATGGCGGCGCCGTAGGTGTAGAGGCGCGCATCCGCTCGCGCGGGCGCCATGATCTGCAGGCCGACGGGCAGGCCGTCTTCGGGGGCGAGCCCGATCGGGATGCTCATGCCGGGCACCCCGGCGAGGTTCGCCGGAATGGTGGTGATGTCGCTGCGGTACATCGCCATCGGATCTTCGAGCTTCTCACCGAACTTGAACGCCGTGGTCGGCGCGCTCGGCGAGACGAGGATGTCGACCTTCTCGAATGCCGCGGCGAAGTCGCGCTGGATGAGGGTGCGCACCTTCTGGGCGCTGCCGTAGTAGGCGTCATAGTAGCCGGTGCTGAGGGCGTAGGTGCCGAGGATGATACGGCGCTTGACCTCGGGGCCGAAACCGGCTTCGCGGGTCGCGGCCATCACGTGCTCGCTCGTGAGCGATCCCTCGGCGGGGTCGACGCGGATGCCGAAGCGCACGGAGTCGAAGCGGGCCAGGTTGCTCGAGGCCTCGGCGGGGAGGATCAGATAGTACGCGGCGACGGCGTACTCGAAGTTCGGGGCGGACACCTCGGTGATCTCGGCGCCGGCGGCGGTGAGCAGCGCGAGCGTCTCGGTGAAGCGCTGGGTGACGCCGGCCTGGAAGCCGGAGCCGGAGAGCTCCTTGATGACGCCGACCCGCACGCCCTTGAGGGCGCCGTCGGCGAGGCCGGCGGTGGCCGCCGCGGCCATGGAGGGCCAGGCATCCGTCAGCGAGGTCGAGTCGAGGGGGTCGTGGCCGCCGATCACGTCGTGCAGCAGGGCCGCGTCGAAGACCGTGCGGGAGACCGGGCCGACCTGGTCGAGGCTCGAGGCGAGGGCGATCGCGCCGTAACGGGAGACCGCGCCGTAGGTGGGCTTGACGCCGACGGAGCCGGTGACGGCGGCGGGCTGGCGGATGGAGCCGCCGGTGTCGCTGCCGAGCGCGAGGGGCGCCTGGAAGGAGGCGACGGCCGCGGCCGAGCCACCGCCGGAGCCACCGGGGATGCGGTCGCGGTCCCAGGGGTTGCGGGTCACGCCGTAAGCGGAGTGTTCGGTGGAGGAACCCATGGCGAACTCGTCCATGTTGGTCTTGCCGAGCGGGATCAGGTCGGCGGCGCGCAGGCGCGCAACGACGGTCGCGTCGTAGGGCGGCACCCAGCCTTCGAGAATTTTGGAGCCGGCCGTGGTCGGCATGTCGAGCGTGGTGAGCACGTCTTTGATGGCGATCGGCACGCCGGCGAGCGGGCCGAGCTTCTCGCCGGCGGCGCGGCGGGCGTCGATGCGGGCTGCGGTGGCGAGGGCGGCATCCGCGGCGACGTGCAGGAACGCGTGCAGGTCGGTGTCGACGGCCACGATCTGGTCGAGGTGGGCCTGGGTGGCTTCGACGGCGCTGACCGTGCCGGCTTGCAGGCGGGAGCTCAGTTCGGCGGCGGTGAGGCGGATGAGTTCGGTCATGGGTTACTCCTCGTCCAGGATGGCGGGCACCCGGAATTTATCGCCGGCGCGCGCGGGCGCTCCGGACAGGGCCTGCTCGACAGAAAGCGAGGGCACGACAACGTCTTCACGGAACACATTGGTCAGCGGCATCGGGTGGCTGGTCGCCGGCACGTCGGCGGTCGCGACCTCTTGCACCTTGGCCACGGAGTCGACGATCTGGCCGAGGTCGATGGTGAGGTTCGTGATCTCTTCCGGGCTGAGGTCGATCCGGGCGAGGTTCGCCAGATGGGCGACCTGCTCGGCCGTGATTGCAGACATGTTGCTCCAATGAACTGGTGGGGAACCTCAATTCTAAACGAGGCGGCCGTGAGCGCGGGCCGCGCAGGGTGTGCGGGGCCGTGCGCGGCATCCGTCGACTGCTGATGCGGTGGCCGGCAGCGGATACTGCGGGCCAGGCGTACGCCGCGCCACAAGCCTCAGACACACGGCGGCGGAGGGACACTCGCGCGCCGGAAAGCTGCTGGTGCACCGAAAACGCGCGTGCTGTCCTGCGCCTGAAAGCTGCTGGTGCACGTAAAAAGTGCGGCGCTGGGCGCTCATGCGCCGCAAAGCTGCTCGTGCGTCCGTTCTGCCGCCCGCACGAGCAGTTTTCGGGCGCATCAGTACGAGAGAGTGCAGGATCCGGGCACATGTGTTTCGTGCCGGCCGCCGGATCGAGCCTGCCGTGATGACAACAAACGGGCTTCCAGGCGCGCAGTTGGGACGGCGCCGGTCTCGGGGGCTACTCGGCTTCGGCGGGAGCGATATCGGAGTCGAGCGTGGGCAGCGCATCGGGCCCGTCTCGACCAGCAGGCGAAACTCGCCGGCGTCCAGGATGCGCAGGCCCAGCTCCTCGGCAGGGGGTGTGAGGTCGTTCGCTGCGCGGGTGCTGCGCCGCTGCGCGGATGCTGCGCCACCCCGCCGGGAGGCCGGGGTCGAGCTGCGCGGGTGCTGCGCCGCTGCGCGGGTGGCACGCCTCCCGCGCAGCGGCGTACTACCCGCGCAACTCCCGGTAGGGAGCGTGGGGTCGTTCGCTGCGCGGGAGCTGCGCCGCTGCGCGGGAGCTGCGCCGCTGGGCGAGAGCTGCGCCGCTGCGCGGGTGCTGCGCTGCCGTGCCGGGAGGGCATGGTGGAGCTGCGCGTGTGCTGGCGGCGCCTGTGTCGGGCGGCTATTCGGCTGTGGCGGAGGTCGTGTCGGCGTCGAGCGGGGGAAGCGCGTCGGGGCCGCCCTCGAGCAGCAGCCGAAACTCGTCGGCGTTCAGAGTGCGGATGCCGAGTTCTGCGGCCTTGCCGAGCTTCGACCCGGCGCCCGGGCCGGCGGCCACGAAGTGGGTCTTCTTGGAGACGCTCGACGCGCTCTTGCCGCCAGCGGCGATGATGGCCTCCTGGGCGCCCTCGCGGGTGAACCCCTCGAGCGATCCGGTCGCGACGACGGTGAGGCCGGCCAGCACTCCTCCGGCGGCCTCGGCCGCGCCGGGGCCGGGGTGGCCGGGCGTGGCGAACTGCACGCCGGCCGCGGCCCACTGGGTCACGATGTCTACGTGCCAGTCGACCTCGAACCAGGCCAGCACGGCGTCGGCGATGATGCCGCCGACGCCGTCCACCTCGGCGAGCTCGTCGCGGCTCGCGGCGCGAATGGCGTCGAGCGAACCGAAATGGTTGGCGAGGGCGCGCGCGGCGACCGGGCCGACGTGACGGATGTTGAGCGATACCAGAATGCGCCAGAGCGGTTTGGTCTTGGCCTTGTCGATCTCGGCGAGCAGCTTGATGGCGCTCGTGGAGGGCTGCGGCCCGCTCAGCCCGGCCTTCTTCTCGGCGGCGGTCGGGTTGCGGCGGAACGGCATACGAATCTTGGCAACGCCGTCGTCGTCCTCTTTGGGCAGGCCGGTTTCGGCGTCGCGCACGATGACCTGGATGGGAAGCAGGTCAGCCAGGGTGAGGTCGAACAGGCCCGACTCGGTCACGAGCGGCGGGTCGGCCGGCTCGGTCGGCTGGGTGAGCGCGGAGGCCGCGACCTCACCGAGCACCTCGATGTCAAGGCCGCCGCGGCTGCCGATGTGCTCGACCCGGCCGCGCACCTGGGCGGGGCAGCTGCGCGCGTTCGGGCAGCGCAGGTCGATGTCGCCCTCTTTGGCGGGGGCGAGCGGGGTGCCGCACTCCGGGCAGTTGACGGGCATCACGAACTCGCGTTCGGTGCCGTCGCGCAGTTCGACGACCGGGCCGAGCACCTCGGGAATGACATCGCCGGCCTTGCGCAAGACGATGGTGTCGCCGATCAGAACACCCTTGGCCTTGACGACGTCCTGATTGTGCAGGGTCGCCTGGCGCACCTCGCTGCCGGCCACGAGTACCTTGGCCATCACGGCGAACGGGGTGGCGCGACCGGTGCGGCCGACGCTCACGACGATGTCGAGCAGCTTCGTGTTGACCTGCTCGGGCGGGTACTTGTAGGCGATCGCCCAGCGCGGTGCCCGGTTGGTGGCGCCGAGTTCGGCGTGCAGGGCGAGCTCGTCGATCTTGATGACGATGCCGTCGAGTTCGTGCTCGACGCTCGCGCGGTGGGCGCCGTAATGCTCGATGTAGTCGGCCGCTTCGGCGACCGAGGTGGTGACCTTGAAGTAGCGGCTGGTTGGAAGACCCCAGGTACTGAGCAGCCCATACACCTCGGACTGCGTCGCGACCGGCGGGTCCTGCCAGGCGCCAATGCCGTGAACGAGCATGCGCAGACGCCCGAGGCGCGCCTGCATGAGGCGCAGCTGGTCGGGGTTCTTGCCGGCGGCCTTCTGCCGCAGCGACCCGGCCGCCGCGTTGCGGGCGTTGGCGAACACGCGCTCGCCGGCCGCGGACTGCGCCGCGTTGAGTTCGTCGAAGGCGGCGACGGGAAAGAACACCTCGCCGCGTATCTCCATGAGCGACGGATGCGCGGCGCCGTCTGGTGCATCGGCCAATCGCCCCGGGATTCCCGGCACCAGAGCGATGTTCTCGGTGACGTCTTCACCGACCACCCCGTCGCCGCGGGTGGCCGCCGACACGAGCACCCCGTCGGCGTAGCGCAGGTTGATGGCGAGCCCGTCGATCTTCAGTTCGCACAGAAAATGCACGGCCCGGCCGGAGTTCTCGGCGGCCCTGTGCGCCCAGGACTCGAATTCTTCGCGGGAAAACACGTTGTCGAGGCTGAGCATGCGCTCGGCATGCGTGACCGGGTCGAAGAGCGTGGCTTCGGCACGGCCGCCCACGGTCTGCGTGGGGCTGTCCTGACTCTGCAGCTCGGGGTGCAGTCGTTCGAGTTCGGCGAGCCGCAGCACGAGCCGATCGTACTCGGCGTCGTCGATAGCGGTGGTGTTCTGCCCGAAGTAGGCGTCGCGCGCTTCGAGGATGCGCGTGGTGAGTTCGGCGGCTTCGGTCGAAGCCGCCGCCAGGTCGCTCGGCGTCGTCGCTTTCGTGGCCTTCGCGGCCGACGATTCGGGGATTGTTGCTTCGACGGCGTCAGGCATTGACCGTGGCGGGGCTGGCCGACGCGGACGAGAGGAGAGGGGCGGTGGCTGCGCTGTCTGTTGCCAGCGGCACGGCGCTGACGGTGCGGTCGATGGTGCACTGGCCGAGCACGCGGGTACCGATGTACACGACAGCGGTCTGGCCGGGCGAGACGCCGGTGAGCGGCGTCTCGGGCAGAATCTTGAACTCGATACCGCCGTCTTGCCGGGTGACGACCTGCGCGATGGCCGGTTCGAGGTCGGAGTGCGCGCGAATCTGCACGTGGCAGGCGAATGCGACCTCGGGGTGCTCGGGCGCGAGACCCGACCAGGTATAGGAGTCGCCGGCGATCTCCTTCACGGCGAGGGCTTCCCGGGGGCCGACGACGACGGTGTTGCTCACCGGGCGTACCTCGAGCACGAAGCGCGGCTTGCCGTCGGCGGCGGGGGTGCCGATCGAGAGGCCCTTGCGCTGGCCGACGGTGAACGCCACGGCGCCCTCGTGGGTGCCGAGCTTGTTGCCCTCACGGTCGAGGATGTCGCCGGTCGCCGGGGCGACGCGCTCGCCGAGCCAGCCGCGGGTGTCGCCGTCGGGAATGAAGCAGATGTCGTAGGAGTCAGGCTTGTTGGCCACCGAGAAGCCCCGCGCGGCTGCCTCGGCTCGCACGAGCGTCTTCGAGGGCGTGGTGCCGAGCGGGAACATCGAGTGTGCGATCTGGTCGGCGGTCAGCACGCCCAGCACGTAGGACTGGTCCTTGGCCTCCGCGCTCGCGCGGTGCAGTTCTTTGTTGCCGGCGGCATCCGTCAGAATGCTCGCGTAGTGACCGGTGCAGACGGCGTCGAAGCCGAGGGCGACGGCCTTTTCGAGCAGGGCGGCGAACTTGATCTTCTCGTTGCAGCGCATGCAGGGGTTCGGGGTGCGGCCGGCGGCGTATTCGGCGATGAAGTCGTCAACGACATCGAGCTTGAAGCGCTCGGAGAAATCCCAGACGTAGTACGGGATGCCGATGATGTTCGCGGCGCGCTGGGCATCCATCGAATCTTCGACGGTGCAGCAACCGCGACTTCCGGTGCGGAGCGTTCCCGGCATCCGGCTCAACGCCAAATGCACGCCGACCACCTCGTGCCCTGCTTCGACCGCGCGGGCGGCTGCCACGGCGGAATCGACACCGCCACTCATTGCTGCTAAAACCTTCACCGTGCGAGTGTACTCGGCCCGCCTGAGCGCACCAGCCCGGCTCAGCCGCCGGTCGCCCGGTCGGCCATGCCGGCCCTGGCCGCCTGGGCGTGTGCGGTCGGCAGGGCGGCGAGCAGGGCGTCGACGTCGGCATCCGTCGACGTGTGGCCGAGCGTGATGCGCAGGGCACCACGGCTCTCGACCTCGGTGCGACCCATCGCCCGCAGCACGTGGGACGGTTCGGGAACCCCGGCCTGGCAGGCAGAGCCGGTCGACACCGACACCCCGGCCACGTCGAGCAGAAAGAGCAGCGAGTCCCCCTCACAGCCGGGAAAGCTGAAGTGGGCGTTGCCGGGCAGGCGACCGGATGCTGTCGGGTCTCCATTCAGCACCGCATCGGGCACGAGGGCGGTCACCCCCGCCACAACCCGATCGCGCAGCGCCTCGAGGCGTGCGGTCTCGGCCGCCGGATCGGCGCCCAACGCACCGGCGGCGACAGCGAACGCGACGGCGGCCGCGACATCCTGGGTTCCGCTGCGCACCTTGCGCTGCTGTCCGCCGCCGTGGATGAGGGGTTCGACAACGGTTGTGCGCCCCAGCACGAGGGCGGCGATGCCGACCGGGCCGCCGACCTTGTGCGCCGAGACGCTCAGGGCCGAGACGCCCGCGGCAGCGAGGGCCCTGAAGTCGACGGGCACGTAGCCGTAGGCGGCGACCGCGTCGACGTGCACCGGGATGCCGTGGGCGGCCGCGAGCGCGGCGACCTCCGCCACCGGCTGCAGCGTGCCGACCTCGTTGTTGGCCATGATCAGGGTGACGAGGGCGACATCGGCCGGGTTACGCTCGATCGCCGCCGCGAGGGCGACGAGGTCGATGCGGCCAACGGCGTCGAGGGGAATCCACTCGACGACGGCACCGTCGTGGCGTTCGAGCCACTCCACGGTGTCGAGGGTCGCGTGGTGCTCGCCGCCCGGAACCAGGATACGGCGGCGCGGCGCCAGGGCCTGTACGCCAGAGCGGGCCTGCGCACCAGAACGGGCCTGCGCACCAGAGCGGGCCCAGTACAGCCCTTTGATACCGAGGTTGATCGATTCGGTTCCGCTGCCGGTGAACACCACTTCGATCGGGTCGCAGCCGAGGCTCGCGGCGACGGTCTCGCGAGCCTCCTCGAGCATCCGCTTCGCGTTTTGGCCGGCGCTGTGCACCGAGGCCGGATTTCCGACCACCGCCATCGCGTCGGCGTAGCTTCGAATTGCCGCGGGGAGCATGGGCGTGGTCGCCGCATGATCCAAATACACCGTCATTGTTCCTCGTTCGGTCAGGGGGTCGTGGGGGTTCGCTGGGTGTTCTGCGCAGCCGATGGTCGGCACGCGCGCTCACACTGATTACTCTAGAACCCATGACATCCGCCGATTCCCTGCGCTCCCTAGGGGTGCGGGTCACCAGTACCGGCGGAGAGCTGCGCGTGTGGTCAGAGACCGCCGACGGCATGGACCTCTGCATCTTCGACGACACCGACCCCAACTGGATCGTCAAGAGCGTGCCCATGAAGCGCGACGAGGCGGGAGTCTGGTCCGGCAAGTCCCGCACCCTCACGCCCGGACGCAGGTACGGCATTCGGGTGACCGGGCCGGCCGGGCCGCGCAACTCATTCCACCCAGAGAAAACCCTGATCGAGCCCTATTCGAGGGGACTGGTGCGGGTCGGTCCCGATCAGTGGCAGTCGAGTGTCATCGACGGATACTTCGATTGGAACGGTGCCGAGAAGCCGGCCGTGCCGCTCGATCACACCGTGGTCTATGAGGCCCACGTTCGCGGCATCAGCCGGCTCAATCCGGCAATGCCCGCCGCCCTGCGCGGAACCTACGCCGGCCTTGCCCACGAGTCCACCATCGCCTATCTGAAGGACCTCGGCGTGACCGCGGTCGAGCTCTTGCCGGTGATGTCGTTCGTGTCAGAGCAGCGTCTGATCAAACAGGGCCTCATCAATTACTGGGGTTACAACACCCTTAATTTCTTCACCCCGCACGCCGACTACGCCACCCAGGCCGCGCAGGCGAGCGGCCCCGAATCCGTGCTGCGCGAGTTCAAGGGTATGGTCAAGCTGCTGCACGAGGCGGGCCTCGAGGTCATCCTCGACGTCGTCTACAACCACACCGCCGAAGAAGGCCCGAACGGCCCGGTGACCAGCCTGCGCGGCATCGATGAGGCCGTCTACTACCGCCAGAACGACGACGGCTCCTACATCGACGTGACCGGGTGCGGCAATACCGTCAACTTCGGCCACGAGGTTCCCCGGCGCCTCGTACTGGACTCACTCGCGTACTGGGCCAACGAGGTCCAGATCGATGGTTTCCGCTTCGACCTGGCCGTGACTCTCGGGCGCGACGGCAACGTCGAGTACCGACCGGACCATCCGTTGCTGACGTCGATTCGGGACGAACCCGCCCTTGCCGGTGTCAAGCTCATCGCCGAACCCTGGGACATGGGCATGAGCGGATGGCAGACCGGCAACTTCGCGCCCGGCTGGTCGGAGTGGAATGACCGCTACCGCGACCGCATGCGGGACTTCTGGCTCTCCGACATTCAGAGCATGCGCACCCGCGGGTCGGTCGGCTCGGGCATCGGCCGCTTCGCGACCCGAATGGCCGGCTCGTCGAACACCTTCGCGACCGACCGAGGCCCGCTCGCCTCGCTGAACTTCATCACCGCCCACGACGGCTTCACCCTCGCCGACCTCACCGCTTACAACGACAAGCACAACCTCGGCAACGGCGAGTCGAACCGCGACGGCACCGACAACAACAGCTCCTTCAACCACGGCGTCGAGGGTCCCACCCGCAACCTCGAGGTGTTGGCGACGCGCCGCAAGGCGATTCGCAACCTGCTCGGAACCCTGCTGCTGTCGGCGGGAATCCCGATGATCACCGCGGGCGACGAATTCGGGCGCAGCCAGCGCGGCAACAACAACGCCTACTGCCAGGACAGCGAGCTCACCTGGCTCAACTGGAACTTCGACGACTGGCAGCAGGACCTGCACCGGGTCAGCCGACGACTGTTGCAGTTGCGGCGCGAGAACCCGGCGCTGCGGCCCGTGCACTTCGGCCGTCTCGGTGAGACCACGCTGAGTGCGAGCACCCTCGAGTGGTACAACATCGAGGGCAAGTCGATGTCGCAGGAGGATTGGAACTCCCCCAAGGAGCGCACCCTGCAGTACATGGCGGCCAGCACCCCCGAACACGAGCAGTTCAACCGCATCCTGCTCGTCGTGCACGCCCTCGAACAGGAACTCACGGTCACGCTGCCGGTGCATCCCGGCGTGTCGTCGTACACGCTGCTCTGGGATTCGAGCCACGACGACCTCGACGAGACCGACATCGAACACGCACCGGGCACTCCCCTGCTCGTGCCCGGCGCCTCGATGCAGCTCTTCCGCGCCAACTCCTGACCGGCGCCCGAGCCAGAAGAGCCGCGCTTCCCGACCAGGTCGAGAAGCGCGGCTCTTCTCTTGCGCTTAGGAGGCGACCGCGACCAGGCCCATTTCGGCCGGACTGATCAGCAGGTCGTTGCGCGGAACGACGCGCACGGTGTAGCCGAACGCGCCGGCGCGGTCGAGTTCGACCGTTCCGGTGAACAGCGTCGGAACGCCGCCGTCGGCCGAACCGGTCGCGTCATCGGCCGGGTTCTCCATTTCCGGTTGGAGCGCCTGGGTGTTCGTCTCGCTGAGGTCGTCGCCGCTCGTGCTGCGGCCGTAGACGACCTCGACCGTGACGTCGCCCGGCAGCAGCCCGTTGAGCTGCACGTGCGCCCGCAGGTGCAGGTCGTCGCCGACCTCCGGCACCGCGGACACCCCGCCGGACTCCACGTGGGTGACGGCGACGCCGTGCCAGGCAGCGAAAATGCGTCCCTTCCAGGCGGCCAGTTCCCGGGCCGCCCGAAAGTTGTTCGTCGACAGCAGGTTCTCGTAGTGCCCGGCCGGCCGGTACAGCTTCTGCACGTACTCGCGCACCATGCGGTCGGCGCTGAGCTCGGGCGACAGCGTCGCGAGGGTGTGACGGATGCTGGCGACCCACCGCGTCGGAACCTCGTCGGCGTCGCGCTCGTAGAAGCGCGGGGCGACGTGGTGCTCGATGAGGTCGTAGAGCGCCTCGGACTCCATCCGGTCGCGTTCCGCGGAGTCTCCCGCGGCATCCGCTGACGGAATCGCCCAGCCGTTCTTGCCGTCGTAGTATTCCGGCCACCAGCCGTCGAGGATCGACAGGTTGAGCACGCCGTTGAGGGCGGCCTTCATCCCGCTCGTACCGCACGCCTCGAGCGGACGCAGCGGATTGTTGAGCCAGACGTCGGTTCCCGGGTACATCAGCTGCGCCATGGCGATGTTGTAGTCGGGCAGGAACGCGATGCGCTGGCGTAGCTCCGGGGTCGCGGCGAACTGCACGATCTTCTGGATCAGGCGTTTGCCCTCTTCGTCGGCGGGGTGCGACTTACCGGCGATGACGATCTGGATCGGACGGGTCGGGTGCAGCAGCAGGGCGCGCAGGCGCTCAGGGTCGTGCAGCATGAGCGTGAGCCGCTTGTAGGTCGGCACCCGACGGGCAAAACCGATGGTCAGCACCTTCGGGTCGAAGACCCCGTTGATCCACGCCGGGGCGATGCCGCCAGGGTTCTGCTCCTGCCAGGCGGCGAGCAGGCGACGCCGGGCGTCTTCGACGAACTGCAGGCGCATCTGGCCGCGTACGCTCCAGAGGTCTTCGTCGGTCACGGCCGGCGAGTTCCAGTCGGCCGTCGACGTGTCCGCGGCGCCGAGTCGGTTCTGGGCGAGAGCGAGCAGTGCCGGGTCGGTCCAGGTCGGCGCGTGCACGCCGTTGGTGATCGAGCCGATCGGCACGTCGCTCGGGTCGAAGCCCGGCCACAGGCCGCTGAACATCTTGCGGCTGACCTCACCGTGCAGGGTCGACACGCCGTTGGCGTGCTGGCCGAGGCGCAGGCCCATGATCGCCATGTTGAACACGTCGGGCGAGCCGCCCGCGTAGGTTTCGGCGCCGAGGGCGAGCAGGTCGTCGACGTTGACGCCGGGCAGCAGGTCGGTACCGAAGTAGCGGCGCACGAGGCCGCGGTCGAAGCGGTCGATGCCGGCGCCGACGGGGGTGTGCGTCGTGAACACCGTTCCGGCACGAGCGACCTGCAGGGCCTCCTGAAAGCTCAGGCCCTCGCCGATGAGGCTCGAGATCCGCTCGAGGCCGAGAAACCCGGCGTGGCCCTCGTTGGTGTGAAACACCTCGGGTTCGGGGTAGCCCTTGAGCTCGCTCCACAGCTTGACGGCGCGGGCACCGCCGATGCCCAGCAGCAGCTCCTGCAGCAGGCGGTGCTCGCCGCCGCCGCCGTACAGGCGGTCGGTCACGAGGCGCAGGTCGTCGGGGTTCTCGGGGATGTCCGCGTCGAGCATGAGCAGACGGATGCGCCCCACGAGCGCCTGCCAGACGCGCGCGTGCAGCGTGCGGCCGTCGGGAAGAGCCAGCGACACCTGCACGGCAGAGCCGTCGGCGCGGCGCAACACCGAGAGCGGAAGCCCGTCGGGGTCGAGCAGCGGGTAGCTCTCCATCTGCCAGCCGTCGGGCGAGATGGACTGGGCGAAGTAGCCCGCCCGGTAGAAGAGGCCGACGCCCACGAGCGGCACGCCGAGGTCCGACGCGCTCTTCAGGTGGTCACCGGCGAGGATTCCGAGGCCGCCGGAATACTGCGGCAGCGCCGCCGCGATTCCGAACTCGGGCGAGAAGTAGGCGATGGCCGCCGGCTTCTCCCCCTCGAGGCTCTGGTACCAGCGCGGCTGCTCGAGGTAGTCACGCAGGTCGTCGCGCATCGCGTTGGCCGCGTTCACGTAGTCCTGGTCGCGCGCCAGCTCGTCGAGACGGGCCGGATCGACGGCACCGAGAAGCGCCACCGGGTCGGTTCCAATGGAACGCCACAGCTCTGGGGCGATCTGTTCAAACAGTTGCCGCGTCGGCTCATGCCAGGACCAGCGGAGATTACCCGCCAATTCTTCAAGAGCCACGAGGGGTTCGGGGAGTACAGCACGGACGGTAAATTTGCGGATCGCCTTCACGAACCCAAGACTAGGGGCGGCTTGTGTCCAATGGGTAACCAAGAGAAGCAGGTTTTGCGATTTATTCGCGCTACGGTCATGGTGTGGCTAAGACAGCAGCAAACCGAGACCTCGTTAACCAGGCACCGCCCGCAAGCGATTTTGTTGCGCGCGTCGGCCGTATCCCCGTACTCGATTTATCCCCGCAGGTTTCCGACAACCTGTGGCCGACCCGTTCCTTCGTCGGCGAGGTCGTGCCATTCGCGGCGACCGCGTTCCGTGAGGGGCACGATCTCATTGGCGTCACCCTGCTGTTGCGCGCACCGGATGGGTCGCTGCGAAGCCGCCCGATGACGCTGAGCGCGGCCGGCACCGACCGGTGGACAGCCGAAGCCCAGCTCGACAAGCCGGGCACCTGGGAATACCGGGTCGGCGCGTACGCCGACGACTGGAACACCTGGCGGCACAACGCCGTCATCAAGATCCCGGCCGGCATCGACGTCGAGCTCATGTTCCTGATCGGCTCCGGCCTGCTCACCGCCGCGGCCGCCGACACCGGCCGACCGGTCGCCGAGCGCCGCCTGTTCCGCGCGGCCGCGAAGAAACTCGTCACTGCCGGCCTGCCCGTCGCCGATCGCCTGCTCGCCATCGACGAGCCGAAACTCGCGAAGGCGATCGCGCTGCATCCGCTTGCCGGGCTCGAAACTGTCTCGGAACCGCGCACCATCATCGTGGAGCGCCAGCGCGCCGCCGTCGGCTCCTGGTACGAGTTCTTTCCCCGGTCCGAGGGCGCGAAGAAGCTCGCCAACGGTTCGTGGAAGAGCGGAACGTTTCGCACCGCCGCCAAGCGACTGCCCGCGGTCGCCGCGATGGGCTTCGACGTGCTCTACCTGCCGCCGATCCACCCGATCGGCAGCGCCTTCCGCAAGGGCCCGAACAATTCCCTCATCGTCGGACCGTTCGACCCCGGATCGCCGTGGGCGATCGGTTCGGCCGACGGCGGCCACGACGCGATCCACCCTGACCTCGGCACCGAAGCCGATTTCAGCTATTTTCTGAACCGGGCCAGGAAACTGGGACTCGAGGTCGCCCTCGACTTCGCCCTGCAGGCCTCCCCCGATCACCCCTGGGTCACGAGCCACCCGGAGTGGTTCACGACGCTGCCCGACGGTTCGATCGCGTACGCCGAGAACCCGCCGAAAAAGTATCAGGACATCTACCCGATCAACTTCGACAACGATCCCGCCGGCATCCGTGCCGAGGCGCTGAGGGTGCTCACGCACTGGATCGACCTCGGCGTGAAGATCTTCCGCGTGGACAACCCGCACACCAAGCCGCTGGACTTCTGGGAATGGCTCATCGCCGAGGTCAACGCCGCACACCCCGACGTGATCTTTCTCGCGGAGGCCTTCACCCGACCGGCGCTCATGCAGGCGCTCGGCAAGGTCGGCTTCCAGCAGTCGTACACGTACTTCACGTGGCGCAACACGAAGATCGAACTCGAGGAATTCTTCGACGGCCTCGCCCGGCAGACCCCCGATTTTCTGCGGCCGAACCTGTTTGTGAACACCCCCGACATTCTCACCGAGTTTCTGCAGTTCGGCGGTCCGGCGGCCTTCAAGATTCGGGCCGCGCTCGCGGCGCTCGCCTCGCCGAGCTGGGGGGTCTATGCGGGCTTCGAGCTCTATGAGAGCGTCGCCCGGCCCGGCGCCGAGGAGAACATCGACAACGAGAAGTACGAGTACCGGCCCCGGTCGTTCGCGAAGGCCGAGGAACTCGGCCAGTCGCTCGCCCCGTTCATCACCCAGCTGAACGAGATCCGTCGGGCGCACCCGGCGCTCGGTCAACTGCGTAACCTCGATATTCATGCCAGCGACGACGACTCCATCCTCGTGTTCAGCAAGTATCTCGACGCCGCGTACACCGGTACGGGTGAAGCGGATGCCCTGCTCGTCGTCGTCAACGTCGACCCGCACTCGGTGCGTGAAACCGTCGTGCACCTCGACGTGACACGCTTCGGTATCCCCGTGGGGGAACCGTTCGAGGTGACCGACCTGCTGACCGGAACCACCTGGACCTGGACCGCCGACAACTTCGTTCGGCTCGACGCATTCACGCAACCGCTGCACATTCTGCACGTGAAGGGACGGAGCGCATGACGCCCGCAACAGGAGACACCACGCCGGCCCGCAAGGCCGCCGCCACGCCCACCCCCGCTGCCGCTGCTCCCCCTGCCGCTGCCGCTGCCGTTCCGGAGCTCATCGGAGGCTTCCCGGTGCACGTGCTGCAGGCCGTCGCGGCCGGCAGCTACTACAGCCCGCATCAGGTCCTCGGCCAGCACCTGGTCGAGGCGCCCGGCGTGACCGACCCGCTCGTGATCATCCGTTCCCTGCGCCCGCTCGCGACCGAGGTCGTGGCGATTCTCGCCTCCGGTGCCCACGTGGAGCTGAACCACCTCGCCTTCGGCATCTGGGAGGGCACGAGCACGCTCGGCCTGCAGGATTACACCATCGAGGCGCGCTACGAGGGAGCATCCTCGCACACCGCTGACGACCCGTACCGCTTTCTGCCCACGCTCGGCGAACTCGACCTGCACCTGATCGGTGAAGGCCGTCACGAACGCCTGTGGGACGTTCTCGGGGCACACCACCGCGAGCAGTGGGGCGTGCACACCGCCTTCGACGGCACGTCGTTCGCCGTCTGGGCACCCAACGCGCAGGCCGTGCGCGTGATCGGCGACTTCAACGGCTGGAACGGCGTCACGCACGCCATGCGCAACATGGGCGGCTCCGGGGTCTGGGAACTCTTCATTCCGGGCCTCGTCACCGGCTCCAACTACAAGTTCGAACTGCTCACGCAGCACGGCCACTGGATCGCCAAGGCCGACCCGATGGCCCGCGCCGCCGAGGTACCGCCGCAGACGGCCTCCGTCATCGCCGAATCTCACTACGACTGGGCGGATGCGGCGTGGATCGCGTCTCGCACCGCGACCGACCCGCACGACCAGCCGATGAGCATCTACGAGATGCACGTCGGGTCGTGGCGTCCTGGCCTCGGGTACCGTGACCTCGCCGACGAGCTCATCGGCTACCTGACCGAGCTCGCATTCACGCACGTCGAATTCATGCCACTCGCCGAGCATCCGTTCGGAGGTTCGTGGGGCTATCAGGTCAGCGGATACTACGCCCCGACCAGCCGTTTCGGCGGTCCGGACGATTTGCGCTACCTGATCGACCGGCTGCACCAGGCGGGCTTCGGCGTGATCATGGACTGGGTCCCCGGACATTTTCCGAAGGACGACTTCGCTCTGGCCCGGTTCGACGGCCAGGCCCTCTACGAGCACCCCGACTGGCGCCGTGGCGAGCAGAAGGAGTGGGGCACTCTCGTGTTCGACTTCGGACGCCCGCCGGTACGCAACTTTCTGGTCGCGAACGCGCTCTACTGGCTCGAAGAGTTTCACATCGACGCCCTGCGCGTCGACGCCGTCGCGTCGATGCTCTACCTCGACTACTCGCGCGAAGACGGCGAGTGGGAACCCAACCAGTACGGCGGCCGCGAGAACCTCGAGGCGATCAGCCTGCTGCAGGAGATCACCGCAACGGCCTATCGCCGCAACCCCGGCACCATGATGATCGCCGAAGAGTCCACCAACTGGGGCGGCGTCACCGCTGCCACGAGCGGCGGCGGGCTGGGCTTCGGCTTCAAGTGGAACATGGGCTGGATGCACGACTCGCTCGAGTACATCAGCGTCGACCCGATGTACCGCTCGTACCACCACAACGACATCACGTTTTCGTTCATGTACGCGTTCAGTGAGAACTTTCTGCTGCCCATCAGCCACGACGAGGTCGTGCACGGCAAGGGCGCGCTGATCTCCCGCATGCCGGGCGATTCCTGGCAGCAGCTCGCCAACGTGCGCGTGTACCTGTCGTTTATGTGGGCGCACCCCGGCAAGCAACTGCTCTTCATGGGCTCCGAATTCGGGCAGCGGTCCGAGTGGAGCGAGGAACGCGGCCTCGACTGGTGGATGCTCGACCAGCCGGCCCACCGCGGGCTGTTCACCTTCGTGGGGCAGCTCAACCGCGTCTACCAGGACAATGCGAGCCTCTGGGCACGCGACAACGACCCGAGCGGATTCGAGCTCATCGACGGCGGCGCGGCCGCCCAGAACGTCGTGTCGTTCTTGCGCTGGGACAACGACGGCCTGCCGATCGCGTGCTTCTTCAACTTCGCCGGACACCCGCACGAGAACTATCGCGTCGGGCTGCCGTTCGCGGGACGCTGGGACGAGATTCTCAACACGGATGCCGAACAGTTCGGCGGGTCCGGCGTTGGTAACTTCGGCGGCGTCTGGGCCGACGCCGAGCCGTGGGGTGGCCGCCCGGCCGCCGCGACGATCACCCTGCCGCCGCTCGCCGGCGTTTACTTCAGGTATCGCCCGTAAGGCCGACACTTCACGCACAACGCCCCCGGAAGCTCCCACTCGCGTGGACGCTGCCGGGGGCGTTGTGTTGGGTGGTGATCTAGTACAGCAGCGCGGTCAGGCGGCTGCGGGTCGGAGCGACCTGCGGGGCCTCGGCACCGATAACCTCGAACATCTCGAGAATGCGCTCACGAATGGAGTTTCGGCCAGCGGGGTCCTGAGCCGGGAACAGCCCCAGAAGCCGGTCGAAGGCATCCTGGATGTGCCCGCCCGAGAGGTCGAGGTCGGCCACCAGCAGCTGGGCCTGCAGATCGTCGGGGGCGGATGCCGCTCCCGATCGAATCTGATCGAGCGTCTTACCCTGGAGCCGCGCGAGCAGGCTGACCTGGGCCAGTCCGGCGACGGCCATCGTGTCAGCCGGATCCTTCGCGATCGCGGTGCGGTACTCGGCCTGGGCGGTCTCGTAGTCGCCGCGCTCGATCGCCTCGTAGGCCTCGGCGTGATGCGGCGGAAGCGGCGCCGGGGCCGGTTCGGCCTCGGCCGTGGCGGCGCCCTGAACCTCGGCGCTGCCGGTCACTCCCTGCTCGGCGGCCAGCTGCAGCAACCGTTCGAAGACGTCGCGCACCTCGGCCTCGGCCAGCGCGCCCGTGAACAGCTGCACGGGCTGGCCGCCGATGACGGCGGCCACGGTCGGAATCGAGGTGGCCTGGAAGGCCTGCGCGAGCTGGGGGTTCGCCTCGATGTCGACCTTGGCGAGCAGAAAACGCCCGGCATAGTCGGTGATGATCCGTTCCAGAACCGGCGTGAGCGCCTTGCCCGGCTCCGACCATTCCGTGGACAGCTCGACGACGATCGGAATCGTCGTCGAGAGCTCGAGCAGTTCACCGAAGTTCGCGTCGGTCCCGTCGAGCACGAGGCTCGGCACGGCGACCGGACCGACCGCACCGGGCTGTGCGGGTGACTGCGGCGACGTCGCGGTCGAAGCGGCGGGAGTGGACGGCCGGTTCACGAGCGAGGAGAGGTCGACCGCTCCGCGCAGGTTGGAGCCGGAAGGGGGCACGTGGGTCATGGAAGCTCCGCAGATGAGATGAGGCCCTGGGAGAAGCCCAGGAGGGAAATCTTGGCGTCCGAGCCCGCTGCGGGCACGTAGAACAGCAGCTGGTCGGCGTAGGTGCTCTGCAAGCCCTTCGTGGACTCGTCGATGCCCGACAGCGCCCGGCTGGACACCGAGCCTTCCTTCGGGCCGACAACGGCCTGATCGGCGACGGGCCTGACCGTTTCAACCTCGTTCAGACTCACCGCGACGACGCTGCCGGAGTCGTTGGTCGCGAGGGCCAGGGTGCGCCCGGAGCCGCCGGCGGTGGTGTACTCGATGCCGGCCGTGTCGGGCAGTTCCAGGATGGCCGTTGCCCTGCGCTCAGCGACCTGAGAGCGGAAGCTGTCGCCGGTCGCGTCGAAGCTGCCGAACGAGGGGCTGGCTTCGCCCTGCGCCAGAATGTCCGCGTAGGCAGCGGCTATCTGGTCCGGCGGCAGCAGCAGCAGCCGGGAATCGGGGGCGATGAGTGGCGCCCCGACGACGGCCGGGGCAACGTCGACGCGGGACTCCGGCTCGAGCTGCACCGCATATTCGACGAGGTAGTTGTCACGCGGTGTTTCCTGGCTGAGCACCAGCGCCGTCGGCGCGACGCTCGTGCTGTCGGCATCCTGAATCACGGTCATGACCGTGCGCGGCCAGGACTCGGTCTGCTGCGGCAGGGTCAGCACGAGCGGAGTCGCCGGAATCGCCGCCGACGCCGTCACCTCGGGAGCAACGGTGCGAATCTGGTAGTTGGCGAGGCGCTGCTCGAGAGCGGGGCCGGCGAACCGTGCCGAGAGAGCATCGGAGTCGAGGCCGGCATCCGCTTCGGCGGTGAGCTTGGAGATCTTGGCGACGATACGCTCGAGCTGCGGAACCGTGACGGCGGCGGGTGCCGGGGCCGTCGAGACTTCGGGCTCATCGGTCGATGCGGGGGTGGGCGACGCTGTGGCGCTCGACCCGCTGACCGGCGCGGCGCCGCCGGGCCAAAATTCGGCCGAGCATCCGCTGAGCACCAGACCGGAAATCGCCAGCATGGGAACGACCGCCACAAACTTGTTGATCGACTTGCGCGGGCCGGTGATCTCGCTCGCTTTCAACGCGCGGGGGCGCGGTGGCCGGGGCAGACGGGGCAGGCGTGGGCGCGGAACGTTGCGACGCGGCCCGCGGGAACGCCGCAGGTGCAGAAGGGCGAGCAAGTAGAGAACGAGCCCGATCAGCAGCAGCACGGCGCCACCCAGGATGAGGGGGCCGGCCCACGGGGTGCCGTTGTCCACGCGCCAGGACAGCGAGATTTCGCCCGGTGCCGCCTTGACCCCATCGGAGGCCACGATCAGCGAGATGCCCTCGGGCACGTTGATCGCGGAGACGAGCTGCCGGTCGGCCGAGAATTCGTCGAGCCAGAGATCGGAACCGACCGGGCTCGTCACGGGCTCGTCAACGACCTCCGTCGTTTCCGCGCTCTCAGAGTCGGTCTCCGTCTCGTCGGTCGTTGCGGCGGTCTCGGTCGAGACCAGTTGCCCGTCGACGAGACTCACATCGGAGTGGGCATCGGTACCGATCCAGGCATCGACGTCGGCCGAGCGACCAAAGGCCATGAAGACCTCGTCGGCGCCGCTGATCGACACGGTCTGGCGGCCGGAATGGGCGGCCAGGGCCGAGGGATCGATGACCGTATAGGCCGCCTCACCCGAAACCGTGGTGCTGAGGGAGATCGAATCCGGTTCCAGAAACACGGTGCGCTGGGCGAGGCCCAGCACGATCATCGCCGCAGCAAGAACGAACGCCACAATGGCGAAAACAAAACGCACGTCTACCTTCCTGTGTTGCCGATCGGTCGGTGCACTACCCGACCCACGAACCCGTTTCGAGTCCGAAGGCAACAGACACGGACGTTCTACGATAGTCGACTCGCCTGAGAGCGACCTAATAGCGCCCCACCCCGCGCCTGCGGCGATTGGACACCGGGACGACTACAGTTAATTTGCCCGCTGCGCTTTCCTCGAGCGAGCATCCCCGCCCCCACTTTGAGGAGTCATCACCGTGTCCAACGACGAGGCTGAATTTGCCCAGGTCTTCCGTGGCTACGACAAAGACGAGGTCGACAAGGCCATCCAGGGTCTGCGCCGTGATCTGATCAAGGCCAATACCCAGAGCGCCGCGGCCGGCACCGAGGTCAAGCGACTCGCGTTACAGGTTCAGGACCTGATCCAGGAAATCGACGAGGTCGGCAGTCCCACCTTCTCCGGCCTCGGCACCAAACTCGAAAGCACCCTCCGTGTGGCCGAGGAACAGTCAACCCGGGTCATCGCCCAGGCCGACATCGACGCCGAAAAACTGCGCGCCACGGTCGGCCGGGAGGTCGACGATCTGCACCGCACGGCCGCCGAGCAGTCGGAACGCACCCTGGCTGATGCCGAGGTGCGAGCCAGACGCATACTCGACGACGTGCGCGGGGAAGCGGATGATGTGATCTCGCGTGCTCAGGACGAGCACGCGACCCTGACGCAGGAAGCCCTGCGCGAAGCCGCGCTGATTCGCGGCACCGTGGCCACGGAGGCCGCCGAAGCGCGCGCGACCGTCAAGCGCGAGGTCGCCGCCATCCGTTCCGAAGCGGAGCGTGAGGCCGCGGAGGTGCGCGTCGTCGCCCAGCGCGAGGCCACAGAGGCGCGCGAAACCGCCGCCGGCCTCGGCCGGGAGACCGAGCTGACCCGCTCGGCGGTGGCCCACGAACTCGACCAGAAGCGGGCCCTGTTGGCGCAGGAAACCGAGCAGGCCCGAATCGACCTCGCCGAGCACACCGAGCGCACCGAAACCGACCTCGCCCGCGAGACCGACCAGGCCCGCACGAACCTCGCCGAAGAGCTTGCTCTGGCTCGCAGCGAAGCGGCCGCCGAGATCCAGCTCGCTCGCAGCGACCTCGACCGCGACCTGCGCGAGGGACGCAACACCATCGCCACCGAACGGGCACAGGCCGAAACCGAGCTGACCCGCGATCTGGAGCGTCAGCGGGCAACCGCGGAGCGTGAGGCCGCGACCATTCGCACCGAGATCGCCATCGAAGCCGAAGACGCCCGCGCCGAACTCGCCCGTGAGATTCAGCGCACCCGCGCCGAGTTTGATGCGGCCCGCGAACAGGCCCGTATCGACCTCGACACCGAATTGACGGCGACCCGCCGCGGCGTGGAGTTTGAGGCCGCCCAGCTCGGCCGGGAAACCGATCAGGCCCGCGCCGACCTCGACATTGAGCTCAAGGCCCGGCGCGACGAAGCCGAGCAGGAACACCTCGCTCGCCACCGTGAGGCCGTGGCGCTGGCCCAGAAGTTCCAGGGTGACGCCACTCGGCAGCTCACCGAGACGAACATGCGGCTGCGCGAACTGCGCGAACTGAACGCCGAGCTCGACGGCGGCGCCCGCCTGATCGCCAAGGACCTCAAGGCCGCCTCCGAGGACACCGCTGAGCGCACGATTCGCGAGGCCGAAGAGAAGGCCAGTGAGATTGTGCACGAAGCCACCGAACGCACGCGAGCGCTTGTCACCGACGCCGAAGACCGAATGAAGCAGATTCGGGTCGAACGTGACGCCGTCGCCGGCTACTTCGAAAGCCTGCGCAGCGTTCTCACGCAGGCCGAACGGGTCTCCAGCGACAAAGAGTAGTCGGCGCCCGAAATGAGGCCGCTTTCGGGCGCAGTCGCAGTACGGTATTGATCGGGCCAGACACGGCCATACCAGTCGGGAGAACCGCATGAAGATTCAGAATGCGTTCCGTTTCGGCCTCGTCGGCACCCTCGGCGTGGGTCTGGGGTTGCTCATCATCACCTCGGTGATCACGCTGCAGACGATCATCATCTATATCGGCGCGGCGCTGTTCATCTCCCTCGGACTCGACCCGGCCGTGTCGTGGCTGGAACGCAAGCGGTTCCCGCGCTGGGCGGCCATCCTGACCGTACTGATCGGGGTGATCGGCGTGCTGACCGGCGTGATCTTCGCCGTCGTGCCGATCATCATCGAACAGGTCACCAAGCTCTCCGCGCAGTTTCCGCAACTCGTTCGATCGATCAACTCATCAACGTTCCTGCTTGACGTGCAGGACCAGTTCCCCACCCTGCAGGTCAATCAGGTGGTGTCGGCCGTCACCGATTATCTCGGCGGAAACCTCGACACCATCACGGCGACCGTGGTGCAGTCCGGTCTGGCGGTCGTCAATGGCCTGTTCGGCGGGCTGATTATCCTCATCCTCACCCTGTATTTCACGGCGTCACTCAACACCATGAAGCGGGCCAGCTACCAGCTCGTGCCCGCGTCGAAGCGGGAGCGTTTCACCGACCTCAGCGAGCAGATCACGAAGGCGGTGGGCCGCTACGTGGTGGGCCAGGCGGGTCTCGCCGCGTGCAACGGCGTGCTGAGTTTCATCTTTCTCTCCATCATCGGCGCGCCGTTTCCCGCGCTGCTGGCGTTCATCGCCTTCCTGCTGTCGTTGATCCCGCTCGTCGGAACCATCTCCGGGTCGGTCATCATCGTTCTGACCTGCCTGATTCCGGGCATCGGCAGCTCGCCGTTGACGGCACTCGTGGCGGCGATCTACTACCTGATCTACATGCAGATCGAGGCCTACGTGCTCAGCCCGAACATCATGAACCGGGCGGTGTCCGTTCCGGGCGCCGTCGTCGTGATCGCGGCGTTGGCCGGCGGCTCGCTGCTGGGCATCCTGGGTGCGCTCATCGCCATTCCGGTGGCCGCATCGATCATCATGATCATCAAGCAGGTTGTCATCCCGCGCCAGAACGAGCTCTAGGACCGCGGAGTTCGGTTCAGGCCAGGCCAGGCCAGGCCGGTTCGGTTCAGGCCAGGTCAGGTCAGGTCAGGTCAGGTCAGACCGGTTCGGTCCACTCGCTCGGCAACGGCAGTGCCGCCGGGTTGACCACGGAGACGATTTCATCGAGCACCCGCCGGGTCATGACCTCTCCGACCCAGAGGTGCTTACCGCCCGCGACGGCGACAAAGTGAGTCTCTGGCACGACCGCGAAGCGTTCCCTGGCCGCGGCCGGTTTCAGGTAGTCGTCGTGCTCCGGGATGATCGCCACGAGGCGGCGCGCGTTGCCCGCCCAGGCAGCCAGTTCGGCATCCGTCGCCCGGTGCAGCGGCGGCGACAGCAGGATCGCCCCGCGAATGGGGTGTTCGAGGCCGTACTTGATGGCCAGTTCGGTGCCGAACGACCAGCCGACGAGCCAGGGATTAGGTAGACCGCGCTGCGCGACGAAGGCCATTGCTGCGGCGACGTCGGCTCGTTCGCCGACCCCGCCGTCGAAGTCGCCCTCGCTCGTGCCGCGCGGCGACGAGGTTCCGCGGGTATTGAACCGCAGCACGGCGAGATCGGCCAGGGCGGGCAGGCGCCCGGCGGCCTTGCGCAGAATGTGCGAGTCCATGAATCCCCCGGCCGTGGGCAGCGGATGCAGCGTCACGAGGGTCGCCACCGGCTCCCGGTCACGGGGGAGGGCAAGCTCGCCCACGAGGGTGAGGCCGTCACTCGTCTCGAGTTCGATGTGTTCGCGGATCGCGGGCAGCTCGATGCCACCCCGAATCTCGATCGGATCGCCGGCCGGGGTCGTGGCTGGCGTGGTCGTGGCTGGCGTGGTCGTGGCTGGCGCGGTCGTGTCGGGCTGGGTCGTGTCGCTCATGCGGAGTCCTTGCTCACTTGATGCGCCAGCAGTGGGTGTGCCAGTGCCGACGGTTGGACAGGTCTGCCGCATCACCGAGCACGCCGTCACCGCGCCAGGCGACCATGTGCGCGATGCCAGGGGCGATGTCAAGCCGGCAACCGGGGCACAGGTACGTCTTCGAGGACTGCACGGCGGGAATCGGCTGTACGTGCCAGAGGCCATCGCGGCGAACCTCGCTGCGGCGCCACCCGTCGAGCAGGTGGCTGAGGTCGCCGTCATCGTCGGGTTGCTGCTTGCGGCCCTTGGGTCGGTTGCTGCGCGCCATTCATCCAGTCTACGGCGGGAGGGAGGGCTGGGACGACTCACGGGCGCTCACGTGCCGCCAGCGGCCTGACAGGCGGTCACCGCCGCCGTGCGCGTACCATTCGACGGTGTCGAGCCGCCCACGCGGCACTTTCGGGGCAAACAGTGCGGTTGCGGGCGCGAACTCCGTCGAATGGTACCGGCCGAAGTGGCGAGTACGGAATGACGAGTACGGAGTGGCTAGTACGGAATCGCGAGTACGGAGCGGCTAGTGCGGAGGGGCTAGTACCAGCCGGAGTTCTGGGACTTGGCCCAGGCGCCGCACGGGGAACCGTAACGGTCGGTGATGTACCCCAGGCCCCACTCGATCTGCGTGCCGGCGTTGGTCTCCCAGTCGGAGCCGGCGGAGCTCATCTTCGAGCCGGGCAGGGACTGCGGGATGCCGTAGGCACCGCTCGACGAGTTCATCGCGGCGACATTCCAACCGGATTCCTTCTGCCAGAGCGACACGAGGCAGTTGTACTGTTCCTCGCCCCACCCGCGGGAGGCAATGGCGGTGTACGCGTAGGCCTTGGCCGAGCCGGGATCGGGCACGGCGGCGGGCGGGGCGGTGTAGACCTTCGGCTCGGCGGCATCCGCTTCGCTGTCGTCGCTCTGCTCGGGCACCGAAGCGACCACGACGGGCTCGGGTTCGGGCACGATCTCGGTGACCGCGAAGCCGTCACGCGTCACCGTGTTCGTGAAGCCACCGGCGATCGCCAGCGTCTGTGTGTTCTGCCCGTCAAACCGGTCAACGACCGTCGGAGCAATTTGAAAGTACGGTGAGGCCGTCGCACCCGAGTAGGGGTCAACGATCGTAACCAGCACGAAAGCGGATGCGGCGGTGAACGCAAAGAGTACCTGCGACGCCTTGGCCTTCGAGCGGGTTCTGCGGATTCGGGCCCCCCGGGGGGCCGTGCTGGACTCGATTACGCTCAAATGTCTACCCACGATTACCCGACCCTAGCCGACTTTATGACGATCACCTAGATAACGGCCAGATAACGGTCATCCAATTAGCGCACCGCGAGCATGACGTCGATGACGCTGTCGAGCAGCGCATCAACCTGAGCCTCGCGATAACCTCCCCGTTCAGGGCGGAAAACCGCGGTACGCACCTCATCGACCGAGAGCGGACGCGCCTCCTGAAAGTATTTCTGCAACCGGTGCGCGAATCGATCAACGTCGGTGCGTCGGTAGCCGACACTGAACACGCTGGTGCGAGCGAATCGGTGGCCGCGGTCGCGACGAAGGCGCCCGAGAATGATCTCGGCGGTGGCCTGCGCCTGTTCCATCCAGGCCTGCTCCCCCATGACTCGGGCCGCTGACTCCCGTTCGCGGGCGGCGAAGGCATCTTCCAGCCGTTCCAGCGCCGCATCGACCTGAGCCGGGGAATAGCCGCCCTTCTGCATGGCGAAGGCGGTGTGCCGAATGACGTCGGCCGTGAGGGGTGTGGCCTGGTCACGTGCTTGCTCCGGCGTGGCATCCGTACCGTCGTCCGGCGCGTCGTCAGAAGCGTCGTCAGAAGCGTCGTAGGCGCTGCGGGCGAGGGCGAGAAACTCCTCAACCTGCTCACGGCTGTAGCCCAGGGACTTGTTGTCGGTGCGGGGAAACGTGGTGCTCACGTGTTCATTCTCTCCCACCGGGCGGCGCCTGTCGAAACGACGGGTGGTCACGCGAAAATCAGGTACAGCGTATAGGCCGCACCGGCCGACGGAAGAATGGAGTCGAGTCGATCGAGAAACCCGCCGTGTCCGGGCAACCAGGAGCTCATGTCCTTAATGCCCAAATCACGTTTGATCAGGGATTCAGCGAGGTCGCCGAAGGTGGCGCTGAGAAGGATGACGGCGCCGAAGATCAGGCCGAACCACCACGGCTGTTGCAGCATGAAGATCGCCAGGAACACGCCGGCAACCAGGACCACGGCTCCCGCACCAATAAAGCCTTCCCAGGTCTTTTTCGGGCTGATGCTCGGTGCCATCGGATGCTTTCCAAACGACAATCCGCTCGCATAGGCGCCGGTGTCGGCCGCGATCACGAGGCAGAGAAAAGCCAAAGTCCACCACTGGCCCCCGTCCTTTCCGACGAGAAGCACGGCGAAGCTGGCGAGGAAGACGACGTAAACCTGGATCAGGATGCCGGCCCGGATGTCACGGCCCAACTGGCGGCCACTGGTCCGGTGCTCCGGCCAGGCCAGCAACGCCAGCCGCCAGAACCCGATCAGGGCGATACCGCCGAGCGTGGCGAGCCACTGCCCCGTTGCTCCCCAATAGAAGGCCGCTGGTACGACCGCGCACGCCGAGATGATAACCGGGATCCGCGGCACGTTCAGACCCGCGTGGCGCAGCGCCTGGGCGAGTTCGAAGGCCGTGAACCCGACGACGACGAGAGCGAAGATCAGAAAAAGCTCTTTGATGAAGATGAGACTGAAAAGCATCGTGAGCCCGAGCACGAGTCCGATGAGGATTGCCAGAATCAGGTTGCGGCCGGTGCGGGCCTCGATACGCTCGCTGGTCGCATCAAGGTGCGCTCGGGTGGCCTGAACCTGCCGCTCGAAGTCTGCCTTTGACGCGTGAACCTGCCGCTCGAAGTCGGTGCGGGTCGCGTTGACCTGTGCCCGGAACTCGGCGCGGCTGACACCGTGACCGCGCTTGGGGGGCGGGGTGGGGGCATCCGGTTGCGAGGATCCGGGCTCGGGCATGGTCATTGTCGTACTCCCCTAGATCTCGAGGAGCTCCGCTTCCTTGCGCTTGAGGGCGTCGTCGATGGCGTCGACGTGGGTCTTGGTGATCGACTCGAGTTCTTTCTCGGCCCGGGTGACCTCGTCGTCGCCGACCTCGCTCTTCAGGGCGTCGAGGTCGTCTTTCGCCTTGCGGCGGATGTTGCGCACCGAAATCTTGGCGTCTTCACCCTTCGTCTTGACGATCTTGACGAATTCCTTACGGCGATCCGTCGTGAGTTCGGGCAGCGAGGCGCGGATGACAACGCCGTCGTTACCGAGGTTAGCTCCGAGATTCGGGGTGTCGCGGATGGCCTGCTCGATGTCGCGCATCGCGCCCTTGTCGTAGGGCGTGATGAGCAGCGTGCGCGCCTCCTGGTTTTGCAGGGAGGCGAGCTGTTCGAGCGGCGTCGGGGTGCCGTAGTAACTGACGAGAATCTTGGCGAACATCTGCGGGTTCGCACGTCCCGTGCGGACCGTTCCGAAATCGTCTTTGGCGGCCTCAAGGGCCTTGTGCATGCGCGCGGTGGCGTCGGACAGAACATCCGCAATCACGGTGACTCCTTCTTCGGTGGCTGGAACAAGCTTAGTTGGAGACCCGGGTGCCCAGATCCTTGCCGAGGATCGCGTCGGTCACATTGCCCTCGGGGGCCATGCCGAAGACCTGCATCGGCATGCTGTTGTCCATGCAGAGGCTGAACGCGGTCGAGTCGACGACCTTCAGGCCGCGCTGCAGGGCGTCACGGTAGGTCAGGTGGTGGATCTTCTGGGCGTCGGGGTTCGTGTTGGGGTCGTCGGAATAGACGCCGTCCACGCCGTTCTTGGCCACGAGCACGACGTCTGCGTCGATTTCGAGGGCGCGCTGGGCGGCGACCGTGTCGGTGGAGAAGTATGGGAGGCCTGCTCCGGCACCGAAGATGACGACGCGACCCTTCTCCAGGTGGCGCTCGGCGCGCCGCGGAATGTAGGGCTCAGCGACCTGGGTCATGGCGATCGCGGACTGCACGCGGGTCTCAGCACCGGCCTGCTCCAGAAAGTCCTGCAGGGCGAGGGCGTTCATGACGGTGCCCAGCATGCCCATGTAGTCGGCACGGCCACGGTCCATGCCGCGCTGGGACAGCTCGGCACCACGGAAGAAGTTGCCGCCGCCGACGACAATGGCGACCTCGACCTGCTTGGCGCCCTCGGCGATTTCGCGGGCCAGGGAGCTGACCACGTCGGGGTTGACGCCCACGCTGCCGCCACCGAATGCTTCGCCGGAAAGTTTGAGGAGGACCCTGCGCTTCTTGCCCGAGTTATTCATGTGCGTGGGACGCCTTCCGTAGTGACTTGTTTCAAAACTACCCGGTCGATCCGGGCCACGCGCGCAGGAAGGCCGGGCCGCTTTCGCGGGCCCGGCCTTCCCCACGGTGATGTGTGCCGTTAGGTACTGCTCACCGTTCGGTGTTCAACTACCGACGTTCGGCCTTCATCTTGCGATGAGTTACGCGCCGACCTTGAAACGGGCGAAGCCCGACACGGTCAGTTTGGCGTCGGCAAGAACCTTGCTGACGGAGACCTTGTTGTCCTTGGCGTAGTCCTGCTCGAGCAGGGCGACCTGCTTGAAGTAGGCCTTGACGCGACCCTCCACGATCTTGGGCAGTGCCGCTTCCGGCTTGCCCTCGTTCTTGGAGATTTCGGTCACGATCTTGCGCTCGGTCTCCACTGCCTCGGCGGGCACATCGTCAGCCGCGAGGTACTCGGGGTTGGCGAAGGAGATGTGCTGGGCCACGCTGCGCGCGGTCTCAGCGTCAGCACCGGCGTAGCCGAGAACAACGCCGACCTGCGGGGGCAGGTCCTTGCTGGTCTTGTGCAGGTAGATCGAGAACGACTCACCGGTCACGGCAACGACGCGACGCAGCTCGAACTTCTCGCCGATGATGGCGGCTTCGCCGTCGATGAGGTCGGCTACGGTCTGGGTTCCGGCCGTGGCGGCCAGTCCCTCATCGACCGTGGTCGCTCCGGCTGCTGCGATCGCGTCGAGAACCTTGTCGGCGAGAACGACGAACTTGTCACCCTTGGCGACGAAGTCGGTCTCGCAGGCGAGCTCGATCATGAACGCGGTGGTGCCGATTTCCTTGGCGGCGACGAGGCCCTCCGAGGTGGAACGGTCAGCGCGCTTGGCGTTGCCCTTGGCTCCCTTGAGACGCAGGATCTCAATGGCCTTGTCCATGTCGCCGTCGGCCTCAACCAATGCGTTCTTGGTGTCGACCATTCCGGTGCCGAGGTTTTCGCGCAGGGCTTTGACGTCTGCGAGTGTGAAGTTTGCCATACCTGGATCCCTACTTGGTTTCTTCAGCGGCAGCGACGTCGGCCTCAGCAACGACGGCGGCAGCGTACGCGGCGGCGACATCGGTGTTGGGAACGGCGTCAGCGATCGTGACGTCGGCTACGGGCTCGACGACAGTCTCTGCCGCGGGCTCGACGACGGGCTCTGCAACAACGGCGGCTTCTTCGACGGCCGGCGCGGTGGCCTCGTCGGAGCCCTTGAGCAGTTCGGCTTCCCACGCGGCGAGGGGCTCAACTTCGGCCTCCGGCTTGGCGTGGCGCTGGATCAGGCCCTCGGCTGCGGCGTCCGCGATGATGCGGGTCAACAGGCCCACGGAACGGATGGCGTCGTCGTTGCCCGGGATCGGGTACTGAACGTCATCGGGGTCGCAGTTGGTGTCGAGGATCGCGATGACGGGGATGCCAAGCTTCTTGGCCTCGTCGATTGCGAGGTGCTCCTTGTTGGTGTCGACGACCCACAGGGCAGACGGGGTCTTCGTCAGGTTGCGGATTCCGCCGAGGCTCTTGTGCAGCTTGACGAGCTCGCGCTTCTTGATGAGCATTTCCTTCTTCGTGAAACCGCTCTTCGCGGTGTCCTCGAAGTCGAGCTCTTCGAGCTCTTTCATGCGGGCCAGACGCTTGGACACGGTCTGGAAGTTGGTGAGCAGTCCACCGAGCCAGCGCTGGTTCACGTAGGGCTGGCCCACGCGCGTCGCCTGCTCCGAGATGGATTCCTGGGCCTGCTTCTTGGTACCGACGAAGAGAATGGTGCCGCCGTGGGCAACCGTCTCCTTGACGAAGTCATAGGCCTTGTCAACGAACCCGAGCGACTGCTGCAGGTCGATGATGTAGATGCCGGAACGCTCGGTGAAGATGAAACGCTTCATCTTCGGGTTCCAACGGCGGGTCTGGTGCCCGAAGTGCACGCCGCTGTCGAGCAGCTGGCGAATGGTAACGACGGCCATGAGCCGTTCTCCTTGTCCGGCGCGGCTGCGGGCAGCTGGGCGCCAATCGGTTTCTGCGATGATCGGATGATCATCACTCCTGGTGCCCGGCACACGTCCGCCCCTGTTTCTCACGGGGATTTCCGAGGACTGTAACTTTCGGAAAACCACGAGGAGACGAGGACCGATTGGACGTGGAGGCCAAATGGGCACGCGTAGTCAGCGCACAAAGCGCTGCTCTGAGTAGAGTACCACTTCGCCGGCGTAGGGTTGCGCACGAGAAGCCCCTGGGTATCCCTCCACAGGGCGACAGCTTCCCGGAGTGTGCTCGAATCGAGGATCGGTCGGCCACGCGGCCTCGGCACGGTTCAGGATGGTCGCATGAACTGGCCTCACTCAGCCCTCACAGCGCGCCGCACCGCACGCCGCACCGCGCGCCGCACAGCGTGTCTTACGTCGCTGCTGCTCGTGTGGCCGATCGCGATCGCGAGCGCGGCGGCCGTGCCTGCGGCAGCGTGGGACTGGCCCCTCGCCGGCGCACCGCCGATCTCAGCGCCCTACCTGGCCCCGGCCACCCCCTACGCGGCTGGTCATCGCGGACTGGATTTCGAGGCTCACGAGAACGACCCCGTGCTGGCGCCCGCCGCTGGCGTGGTCGTGTTCGTCGGAGTGGTCGTGGATCGACCGGTCGTCGCCCTGAGGCACGACGGCGATCTGATCTCGAGTTTCGAACCGGTGCTGGCTTCGGTCGTCGTCGGTGACCGGGTGGCCGCCGGGCAGTGGATCGGGCGGGTCGCGACCGGCGGACACTGCGGCGGATGCCTGCACTTCGGCGTGCGCCTGCGCGGCGAGTACGTGTCGCCACTGCTGCTGCTGGGCGGGATTCCCCGCGCGGTGCTGCTGCCCGTGCCCGACTCCCGGCCACTCTCCCGCGGCCCGTTGAGTATTTCGGCTAGGCGCGCGGGTGGGCCAGCCGGTAGCTCTGCTGCAGTCGTTCCGCGGAGACATGGGTGTAGATCTGGGTGGTGCCGAGGCTCACGTGGCCGAGCAGTTCCTGCACGGCACGCAGATCGGCGCCCCCGTCGAGCAGGTGGGTCGCGGCCGTATGGCGCAGGGCGTGCGGACCAGACGGGCCGGAACCCGGGACATCGCTCAGCAGCCCGGCCACGAGACGGTAAACCGCGCGCACGCCCAAGCGCTGTCCGCGCGTGCCGAGGAACAGCGCGGTGGGCGGGCCGGGCGGATGGGCACTCGCGGGCGGAGTGGCGAGCAACGGCCTGGCACCCCGCAGGTAGTCGACGATGGCCGTTCTGGCGGGCACCCCGAACGGTACGACGCGTTCCTTGGCCCCCTTGCCGGTGACGCGCAGGGTCAGCCGGTCGAAGTCGATATCGGCCACATCGAGACCGACCAGTTCAGACACCCGCAGGGCGGATGCGTAGAGCACCTCGATGATCGCGAGGTCACGCCCGGCACGCGGATCGGTTCCCTGCGCACGGATCATGAGCGAGGACAGCAACACCGTCATCTGGGCATTGCCGAGCACCCGTGGCAGGGACTGGGCCGGCTTCGGCGAGCGCAGGCGCACCCCCGGGTCGGCGGGGGCCTCACCCGTGCGCGTCAGCCAGGCCGTAAAGCTGCGGGCGGAGGCGGAGCGCCGGGCCAGTGTGGCTCGGGACAGCCCGGCCTGCGTCTCGAACCACAACCATTCGCGCAGCAGTTCCAGGTCGACATCGGCGGTGTCGGTGAGCGACCGCTGCGCCGCAAAAGCAGCGAGGCGGGCGAGGTCGCTGCGGTAGGCGCGCACGGTGTGCTCGGAGAAGCCGCGCTCGACCTGCAGGTAGAGCACGAAGTCGGCAATCTCCCGGGTCAGCAGCACGTCACCAGCCTAGAGCGCGCGACTACCGCTGACGGGAGAACGCGTCGAGGCGTTCGGCGGGCCCAAGCGCTTCGATGCGGGCAAGAAAGGCGTCGTCAAGATGGGTGACCGTCGCAAAGTCGCCGATGGGCACCTGGGAGTGCACGACCTGCGCCTCGCCCCGCCCGGCGTAGACGTGCACGAGGTTGAGCGACTGCCCGCCGTTCACGCCGGTGAGTTCGCGGTGCGGCGCGGTGAGGTCCATCGTGTAGCAGGTGGCCGCCGCGACCGACACGGGCACGCCCGCGAACTGGCCGTGGGTGCCGTAGTGAAGGTGTCCGCCGAGAATCGAGCGGATGTCGCTGCCGGCCACCACCCGCGCGAGGCGGTGCTGCTCACGCAGTTCAAGAACGGTCATGAGCCCGATCGGGGAGGCTATCGGCGGGTGGTGCAGCGCGAGGATGGTGCCGTGCCGGGCCGGCTCCCCGAGTTCTGCGGCGAGCCAGTCGAGTTGGGCATCCGTCAGCTCGCCGTGGTGATAACCCGGGACCGAGGTATCGAGGGCGATCAGGCGCAGGCCATTGACGGTGACGACGCTGTCGATGGGCGCGGTGCGTGCGGTCTCGTCCGTTTCGGCGAGGCCGAGCAGGTCGCTGCGAAAAGCGGCACGGTCGTCATGATTACCCATCACCCAGACCACCCGGGACCCCCACCGGGTCGCGGCGGTCTCGACCAGGCCGCGAATGCGGCGGTAGGCACCCGATTGCCCGCGGTCGGCGATATCCCCGGTGAAGACGAGGGCATCGGGCCGCAGGCCCAGCCGGTCGATCTGCGCGAGTGCCCGGATGACGGTGCTGTCGGTGTCGACGCTGCCATAGAGCGGAGCGGCCTCTGCGAGAAAATGAGTGTCGCTGAGGTGCACCACAAGGTGGGTTGCGGCCGGGTACTGGCCCAGTGGCAGGGCAGCGGGCTGTTCGTTCGGCATGGGGACACCCTTCAGTAATTGCCCAGACTACGAGTAATTGCCCAGACTACGGCGAAGCCCACACTACGGCCCCGCGGTGACTCGGCAGGGTCGCCGTCAGGTCGTGCGCGACCAGCCCGACGCGCGTTCCCGCACCACCCCCTCCAGCCCCAGGCCGCCGAGCGCACCGCGCACCGACGTCAACGACAGCCCCGATCGCCGAGCGATATCGGCCACCGGACGCGCGGACCGCACACTCAGCGCGTCGAATACCCGCACCTGATCGCTTGTACGACCGAGCCCAGCCTCGGTGAGGCCGGTCGCTGTGTCACCGACTGGAATGGTGAGGCCGGCCGCGACCGGGCGCACGCCGGCGAGCTCGGCCATTTCGCTCGCGTTCGTCACACACTCGGCATCGTATTCGCGAATCAGACGGTGGCAGCCGGCCGAGGCCGGACTGGTGACCGGGCCAGGTACGGCCCCCAACGGACGGCCGAGAGCCGCGGCGTGGCCGGCGGTGTTCAACGAACCGGATCGCCAGCCGGCCTCGAGCACCACCGTCGCGGCACTCGCTGCCGCAATCAATCTGTTGCGCTGCAGAAAGCGCCACTTCGTCGGGCTGGCACCGCACGGCAGTTCGGAGATGACGGCCCCGGCCTGCACGATGCGGGTGAGCAAAGCTTCGTGACCGGTCGGGTAGAAGCGGTCCACTCCCCCGGCGAGAAAGGCGACCGTCTGGCCGTTGCTCGCCAGCGCCGCCCGATGCGCCATGCCGTCGATACCGTAGGCCGCCCCCGAAACGATGGCGAATCCCCGATCACAGAGTCCCGCCGAGGCCTCCATGGTCACGTGTTCGCCGTACTGGGTCGCGGCCCGTGACCCCACCAGGGCAATCGAGTACGGAAGCGCCAGGAGTGCGGCCGACTCGCCCCGCCACCACAACGCGATGGGTTGGTGCGCCGCGAGGTCGCCGAGGGCAGGCGGCCACAGTGCATCGCCCGGCAGCAGGAGCCGCGCCGCGACCCGGTGTGCTGCCTCGAGGGAACGTACGACCTCGTCGAGGAACAGGCGCGGCCGCCACCGTTCGAGACCCTGCTGCAGGGTCGTCTCGAATTCCTCCTCGTCACCGCGGGACTGCCCGAGATCGAGTTCGCCCCCACCGACACCGCGTCGCTGCCGAATGAGCCCCGAGATTCTTCTGGCGGTCCAGGAGTCGTGTACGACCTGCAGCGCGGTGACGGCTCCGAGTTCGGTCACGAGCAGGCCCGCGAGGCCGTCGCCGGGTTCAGCCAGTCCCGTCCACGCCGCTCTGGCGAAGATATGGGCCGCGGTTGCCGCATCCGGCGGTTCGGCTCCGCCCCCCTCCCCAACCCGCATCGTCACTCCGGCGGCGAGCGCCATCACGCGTGCCTCGTCAAGTCCGAAAATTCTCATTACGCCATTCCCTTCCTCAGGTAGAGAGCCAGGCCCACTTCATTGGGGCCGGGTCGAACGGTGCCGTCGAGGTCTGCGATCGACCACGCGACTCGGAGCACGCGGTCATAGCCGCGCATCGTGAGGCCGCCACGTTCAAGGGCACGGTCGATGCTCGCTGTGGCGGCGAGGTCGAGCCGCGCGGGCGTGGTGCGCAGCCACGGGCCGGGTACCTGAGCGTTGACACGCCACGGGGTGTCCCGCAGCCGAGCGGCGGCCGCCGCCCGGGCGGTCACCACGCGCGCACGGGCATCCGCACTGCTCAGGCGCGGGGTTTCACCGGCAAGCCGCAGCTGCGCCGCGGTGATGCGGCTCACGCCGAGCTGGATGTCCATGCGGTCCATGAGCGGACCTGACAGTCTCGCCAGGTAGCGGCGGCGCGCGCTCGGCGGGCACGTGCACTCAAGGTCGCTCGCCCCGTATTGCCCGCAGGGGCAGGGATTCGCGGCCATGACGAGTTGAAATCGGGCGGGAAAGTGCGCGATCAGATTGGCCCGGTGAATGCTGATCACCCCCGATTCCAGGGGCTGCCGCAGGGCATCGAGCACCGGCCGGGCAAACTCCGGCGCCTCGTCGAGGAACAGCACGCCCTGTGAGGCACGAGCGGCCGCCCCCGGCCGGATCTGCGTGCTGCCGCCCCCGACGATCGCTGCCGCGGTGGCGGTGTGGTGCGGTGCCTCCAGCGGCGGACGGGTGATGAGCGCCGAACCGAGGCCGCGGCCGCTGAGCGAGCGCAGCGCACTCACCTCGAGGGAGGCCGCGCGGTCAAGATCGGGCAGGAGCCCAGGTAACCGCGCGGCCAGCATGGTCTTACCGGCCCCCGGCGGCCCCAGCATGAAGACGTGGTGACCGCCGGCGGCCGCGATCTGCAGCGCGAGAATGGCGTCGTCGTTGCCGATCACGTCGACCAGATCGAGCTCGACCGCGACCTCCGACTCGGCAGTGGCATTCAGGATCGGGTCGACGGGGCGCGGCGTCAGCTCGCCGCCGTGCCAGATCACCGCGTCGCGCAGGGACGCGACGCCGATCACCCGTACCCCGGGCACGAGCGCGGCCTCGTCGGCGTTTCCCACCGGCACCATGACGGTGGCGTAACCGAGGCCCGCGGCCGCGATGACCCCGGGAAGAATGCCCGGCGTCGGTCGCAGCCGTCCGTCGAGGGCGAGCTCGCCGAAGTGCACCACCCGTCCCACCGAGGCCGCCGACACAACCCGGTCGGCAGCGAGGCAGGCCAGGGCAATCGCGAGATCGAAACCCGCACCGTGTTTCGGCAGGGCAGCCGGTGACAGGTTGACGGTCAGCCGGTGTGGGGTAAGTGGGCAGCCGGAGTTCTGCGCCGCCGCCCGCACCCGCTGGGCGGCTTGGGCGAGGGCCGCGTCGGGGAGCCCAATGAGCACGATCGCGGGCAGTTGGGCGGAGATATCCGCTTCAACCTCGACGAGGGCTCCGGTCAGGCCGATCAGAGCGACGGCGTGGGTTCGCGCGACGCCCATCAGAACTCGCCCATCAGAAGACGCCCATCAGAAGACGCCCTTGAGGTGCTCGATGACAGGCTCGGCACCGGGGCCGGCGATGACCGCGATCGCGTCGATGCGAATTCGCGGGGGCCAGACCTCCGCCTGCTCGCACCAGGCGGCGGCCAGGCGGCGCATGCGGGCCAGTTTCACGACCGTGATGGCCTCAAACGGATGCCCAAACCGGGTGCTCGAGCGCGTCTTGACCTCGACGAACGCGACCTCTCCATCTCGTTCGGCGATCACGTCGATCTCGCCCTCTGAACACCGCCAGTTGCGAGCGATGATGCGGTAACCGTCTCGCTCCAGGAACCGCGCGGCGCACTCTTCGCCGCGCCTGCCCACTTCGTCTTTGTGTGCCACGTTGACCTCCGCGCTCAGACTGACGCACGACGAGGCCGGCCGGGGAACGAAAGGGCCGATCAGTGCATAAGTCACAAGATCCGGGCCCTGTGGAGGGATCGTGCCGCCACCGCGGAGCGACCAGTCAGGCACCGGCAGGCACCGGCAGGCACCGGCAGGCACCGGCAGGCACCGTGGTGTCTACAGCCCGATCCGGGCCAGTTCGGCGTCCATCCGCACCGCGAGTTCGGCGTATCCCGCGTCACTCGGGTGCAGCCCGTCTGACCCGATCCACTCGGGGTGCCCTTCGATCCAGCGCGACGCACCCGCGATGAAGTCGGCGTCGATCGCCTCGGCTGCTGCCTGCACCCAGCCGCTGATCTGATCGACGGACTGGGGGCGGGCATCCGTGTACCAGAACGGTTCGACGACCACGATGCGCGCCTCGGGCAACGCTCCCGTGAGGGTCTCGAAGTCGTCGGTGATCGCCGCCCGGATCTCGTCGGCCGCGGCCGGCATCGAGAAGTTGTCGTTGAGTCCCATCGTGACGATCACGATGTCGGGGTCGGAAGCGATGACCTGCTCAACGAGGTCCTGGCCGGGCAGGCGGGCGCGGTTGTTGACGAAGCCGAGGCCGTTGACACTGGGATTGACCTCGTTCCAGCCGCGCGGGATGCTGATCAGGGTCGACCAGCGCAGGGCTGGATCGCTCGCACCGGTGCCGAGTGTGTACGAATCACCGTAGAAGGCGACGGTCGGACCGCCCGCGAATTGCGTTGCGGCGGGCGCGGTCGGCGACGGGGACCTCGCCACGTTCGTGATCGTGAGCGCGGCGGCCGCCGCGACGGCGAGTGCCGCGATCGCGGCGATGGTCAGGCGACGTCTGTGGGTCATAGCCATGGTTCGGAGCGACCGTCCCACGCGTTTGGCGCCCACCGGCAGCACAGATCACGATTGCATGACAAAGGTCGAGGGCCCGTCAGCGCAGCAGAGTCGGGAGGCACCCCCGGGGCGGCCCACTCGTCACTCGGCACGGGGGTGACGGTGCCTGCGGTGGTCGTTCATGCGGTCACGAACAGTCGGCGTACGACGCGCCCCTCGGCGAGCGCGTCGAGGCCCTCATTGATCTCGGACAGCGGCCGAGTGTCGGTGTGCAGCAGTTCTACCGGCAGCCGCCCCGATCGCCACAGTGCCAGATACCGCGGTATGTCACGTTCGGGCACGGAATCGCCCATGTACGACCCGAGCAGGCGGATGCCCGTGCCCGCGAACTGCAGGGCCGGCACCGTGATCGTCTGCTCGGGGTGGGGCAGCCCGACCGAGACGAGGGCGCCGCCGCGGGTAAGGAGCGGCAGGCAGGCCTCGAGCACCCGGGCGCTGCCGACCGCCTCGACGGCCAGGTCGACGCCGGATTCCCCGCCGCGGCCGTCGCCGGTGTGTGCGGTGACCAGGTCGCCGGCCTCATCGGGGGCGCCGACGAACTGTGCGCCGCAGGCCAGGGCCAGGGCACGCTTCTCTGGCAGCGGGTCGATGGCGATGACCGTGGTGCCGGCGACCTGAGCGGCCGCCATCACGGCCATCAGTCCCACGGCGCCGAGCCCGAACACAATGACCGACTGGTTCTCGGTGAGCTGGCCGGTGTTCAGCACGGCACCGATGCCCGTCAGTGCGGCGCAGCCAAACATCGCGGCCACGTCGAAGGGAACATCGGCGTCAACGACCACGACCGACTCGCGGGCGACGACGGCGTAGTCGGAGAACGCCGACACCCCCAGGTGGTGATTGATGCGCTGCCCCGTCTCGCGGCGCAGCAGCGCCGGCCCGTGCAGCAGATCGCCGGTGCCGTTCGCAGCGGCGCCCCGATGGCAGAGCGAGGGCCGACCGGATCGACAGGCCCGGCATTCGCCGCAACTCGGCACGAAGACCAGCACGACACGGTCACCGGAGTGCACATCGCTCACCCCGTCGCCGCACGCGACGACGGTACCGGATGCCTCGTGCCCCAGAGCCATCGGCAGCGGACGTGCCCGAGACCCGTCGATCACGGACAGGTCGGAGTGGCAGAGGCTGGCCCGTTCGATCTTCACGAGCACCTCGCCCGCCCGCGGCGACGGCACCGCGACGCTTTCGAGGGTGAGCGGCCCGCTCGCGGCGTAGGGCCGGGGCCGCCCGGCCTCGGCGAGCACGGCGCTGTGCATGGTGGCGGGAAGATCGGTGGGGAGAACCGTCGTCAAGGCTGTCATCATGGCTCCCAACCTAGCCGGGACCGCCGAGAAAACGGGCCACGTCGCAGGTCTCGCGCGTAGAGTTCTGCCCATGACCGCCCGCACGAAGCTGACCGACCTGTCGATGAGCGCCATGAACGGCGTGCACCGGGCACTGCTGCGGGGGTCCGGGGGCCGCCTCGGCTGGACGTTCGGCACCATGCCGGCCGTTGAACTGCACACGATCGGGCGCACGAGCGGGCAACGCCGGTCGACGATGCTGACCGCGCCGGTGCACGATGGTGAGACCTACGTGCTGGTGGCCTCGAAGGGCGGCGACGACCGGCATCCGTTCTGGTACCAGAACCTGGTGGCGAACCCCGACATTGAACTGACCGTGCGCGGACGCACGGTCGCCATGCGGGCCCGTACCGCGACGGCCGCCGAGAAGGCCGAACTGTGGCCGCGCATCGTCGGCGCCTACCGCGGCTACGCCGCGTACCAGACCAAGACCAGCCGCGACATTCCCGTCGTCATCTGCGAGCCGCGATAGTATTCGGCCCACTTCGCCGCGACAGCGGGTGAATCGTCGGGATGGACAGTCCACACCGACGATTCACCCGCTTTCGCGAGAGAAACCTCTTCGCAGCGGTTAGCCGGCGACGGCGGTGAGGGCGGCGGTACCGGGGAAGGTGGGGGCCTGAACCTGGGCCATCTCCTCGAGCACCCGAATAACCTGGCAGCTGTAGCCGAATTCGTTGTCGTACCAGACGTACAGCACGACCTTATTGCCGGTGGCGATCGTCGCGAGACCGTCGACGATTCCCGCGCGGCGCGATCCGAGAAAGTCGCTCGAGACGACCTCGGGCGAGTCGATGAAGTCAATCTGCTTGTGCAGGTTGGAGTGCAGCGACATGGTGCGGAGGTAGGTGTTGAGCTCCTCCTTGTCGGTGCCGGCCTGCAGGGTGAGGTTGAGGATCGCCATCGACACGTCGGGGGTGGGGACCCGAATCGCGTTGCCGGTGAGTTTGCCGGCCAGTTCGGGCAGCGCCTTGGCGACGGCCTTCGCTGCGCCGGTCTCGGTGATGACCATGTTGAGCGCCGCCGAGCGCCCCCGCCGGTCGCCCGAGTGGAAGTTGTCGATGAGGTTCTGGTCGTTGGTGAAGGAGTGCACGGTTTCGACGTGCCCCTCGACGATGCCGAAGCGGTCGTTGACGGCCTTGAGCACCGGGGTGATTGCGTTCGTCGTGCACGATGCGGCCGTGACGATGAGGTCGTCGGCGGTGATCGAGGTGTGATTGATGCCGTGCACGATGTTCTTGAGCGCGCCCTTGCCCGGCGCGGTGAGCAGCACCCGGGAGACGCCCGGGCACGTGAGGTGCTGCGACAGGCCCTCGGCATCGCGCCAGCGGCCCGTGTTGTCGACGACGACGGCGTTGTGGATTCCATACGACGTGTAGTCGACCGAGGCCGGGTCGCTCGAGTAGATGACCTGGATCAGGGTGCCGTTGGCGAGGATCGTGTTGTTGATCTCGTCAACGGTGATCGTGCCCTCGAACGGGCCGTGCACCGAGTCGCGGCGCAGCAGGCTCGCGCGCTTGATGATGTCGTTGTCCGAGCCCTTACGCACGACGATGGCACGCAGGCGCAGGCCCTGGCCCCCGCCGGCGTGTTCGATCAGGATGCGGGCCAGCAGGCGCCCGATGCGGCCGAACCCGTAGAGCACGACGTCGGTGCTCGTGCGCTCGTCGAGGCCGTGCTGGCCGACGATCGGGCCCAGTTCCTCGCGCAGGTAGGCGTCGAGGGTCACGCCGTCGGCGCTTGCCCGGAAGCCCACCGCGAGTCGGGCCAGGTCGAGCGAGGCGGCGCCGAGGTTCAGGTTACCGAGGGCCTGCAAAATGGGCAGGGTCTCTTCGAGCGGAAGCTCCACGTCGGCGATGTGCCGTGCGAAACGGTGAGCCTTCAGCAGGCCGACCACCGACTTGTTGACCAGCCCGCGCCCGTACACGCTCGTCACCACATTGTTGGTGCGATAGAGCCGCCCGATCAGGGGAATCATGGCTTCGGCCAAGGCCTCCCGGTCGATCCAGAGTTGCCGTGCACGATCCGCTGCCTGATTTTGATTCACTGCGCTGTTCCTACCGTCGTTGGTTTGTGTGAGCGGCTGACAGCCTACCGTGTCGCTCTCGGTCGGTGCGCTACTCGTCGATCGCCAGTTCCTTGGGCAGCTCGAAGTCCTTCGACGCGAGTTCCTCCACGTTGACGTCTTTGAAGGTGAGCACGCGCACCGACTTCACGAAGCGGTCGGAGCGGTAGACGTCCCAGACCCAGACATCTTTCATCGTCAGCTCAAAGTAGAAATCGTGTTCCGTGTCCCGGCGCACGAGTTCGACCTCGTTCGCGAGGTAGAAGCGCCGCTCGGTCTCGACGACGTACTGGAACTGCCCGACTACGTCGCGATACTCGCGGTACAGGGCCAACTCGACCTCGCGGTCGTAGTCCTCAAATTCGTCTTCTTCCATGGTGACCCAATCCTAGTTCGTGAATTTGGGCCGATGAATTTAGGCCGGAGTTTTGAGCCACGATCGCCGGTGCAGCTCGCTCGGGCCGAGCTCGGCGATGGCACTCATATGTGCCGCACTGCCGTAGCCCTTGTTGCCGGACCAGCCGTAGCCGGGCGTGAGGGAGTCGTAGGCGATCATCATGCGGTCGCGGTGCACCTTCGCGATGACGGATGCCGCGGCCACCGACCCGCAATCACGGTCGGCCTTGATGCGCGTCACCACGCGCAGCGGCGTTCCGAGCGCGCGCGTCAGCCAGTCGTCGCTGCCATCGAGCAGCACCACACTCGCGCGCAGGTCGACCCCCGAGTCGTGCAGCTTGAGAAGTGCCCGCTTGCCGGCCAGTCCCAGGCAGGCGATGATGCCGAGCTCGTCAACTTCCTGCGCCGTGGCGAGCCCGACAGCGGAGTGGGTTGCCCACGCCTCGGCGAGCGGTGCGAGAGCTTCACGGCGGGGTTCGCTGAGCATCTTCGAGTCGCGCAGCCCCGCCGGCATGGCGGTGACGTTCACGTCGATCGCACACAGGCCCACGGCGACCGGCCCGGCGAGGGCACCTCGTCCGACCTCGTCGCAGCCGATCACGCAGCCGGCGCCGGAGGCGAGCGAGGGGTACGCGCCCAGCAGCTCGTGTTCCACGTCGAGCGTGGGATCCGAGACGGCCACCTAGTCGTCGGCGCTCTGCGTGCCGGTCGTGGGCATGGTGTCGGTGGCGCCGTCATCCGTCTGTTCGACGCCTCGAAAGACGTCGGCGTGATTGTCGAGCCAGCTCAGGTGGGCGAGCGGCCAGCTCACGACGAGCGCACGTCCGACCACGTTGTCGATGGGCACATAGCCCTCGCCGGGGGTCGTGCCGTTGTAGCGGGAGTCCTTGGAGTTGTAGCGGTTGTCGCCCATCATCCAGAGCGAATCGGCCGGCACGGTCACGTCAAAGTCGTCCTTGGAGACGCGGGTTTCCCCGGTCGGCGAGAGGTAGTCGGACTCGTCGAGGGCGATGTCATTGACGCTCATCTGCCCGAGGGCGTTGCAGCAGACGACATGGTCACCCGGCAGTCCGATGACGCGTTTGACGAGGTGGTCGTTACTGTCGGGCGCCGAGAGACCCACGATCGAGCCAACCCAGTCGAGGGCAGCGACGATCGGGTTCTGTTCGATCGGCACCGAGGGGGGCAGCCAGCCGCCCGGGTCGGTGAAGACCACGACGTCACCGTGCTCGATCGGCATCAGGCCGGGCTCAAGCTGGTTGACGATGATGCGGTCATCGACCTGCAGCGTCTGTTCCATCGAACTCGAGGGGATGTAGAACGAGCGAATGAGGAACGTCTTAATCAGGAACGAGATGAGCAGGGCCACCACGAAAATGATCAAGAGGTCGCGCAAAAAGAGTAAGACGCCGCGCTTCTTACTTCTGGGTGTCTCTGATTCCCGGCGATCCGATCGCGAGGTCAGCACTTCTTCTGTCATTAAACCGCCTGAGCTCCGGATCCACTTTACGGGATTCGGAGCTCAGGTTGATACGAGGGGTTGCGGGTTAGCGCTTTTCCTTGATCTTGGCCTTCTTGCCGCGCAGGTCGCGCAGGTAGTACAGCTTCGCGCGACGCACGTCGCCACGAGTGACGACTTCGATGTGGTCGATGACGGGCGAGTGAACCGGGAAGGTACGCTCGACGCCGATCTGGAAGCTGACCTTGCGTACGCAGAACGTCTCGCGCACGCCTTCACCGGAGCGGCCGATGACGACGCCCTGGTAGACCTGAATACGAGAGCGGGTACCTTCAACGATGTTGACGTGCACCTTGACGGTGTCGCCGGCACGGAAGTCGGGGATGTTCGTCTTGAGGGACGGAGCATCCACCTGGTCGAGAATATGCATGAGTTTTCGCTCTCTGTACCCGCCACAGGTCGAATACGAATAAAGTGAGTGATTTTGTTGCGCCGTGAGTGGCAGCTCCCCTGTGGCAGAGGCTTGCCGCGGCACAAACGCTTATTCTGTCATGAACCGACGACTCTCGCAAAGCGGATGCCGGGCGGGCCGATGCCGGGCGGGCGGATGCTCAGGGCTGGCCGATGCTCAGGGCTGGCCGATACTCAGGGCTGGCCGATACTCAGGGCTGGGTCGGCTTTTCCTGAATCACGATAACCTCGGGGTCGGTGCGCCCCGGCCGCGGGCCGGGCGGTGCCGGTGTGGTCGAACTCGGGTGGCCGGCCGTGTTCGGGAAGGACAGCGGTGTCTGCCGCGGCGGGCCGGCGGGCGGCCGGGCCTGCTGCTCGACGAGATCGATCATCGCCCGCATCCGTTTGCGTGCCGCATCGTAGAGTTCCCAGAGCGCGAACCAGAAGGCGCCAATACCCACGAACACCACGAGCACCGAGAGCCAGCCGGAGGCGCTTTCGGCAAAGCCGATGCCGATGATGAGTCCGTGCCAGAGGGTCAGGACCCCGACATCCGGCCAGGACACCGTACGCGAGGAGCGCACCTCTTTGCGCGCGTAGACGAGCAACGCGACGACGAGCAGGCTCAGGCCGAGCGCGACGGCACCGAAGAAGACTCCGAGCACCGCCCAGCCGCCGGTGCCGAAGATGGCCGAGCCAATCAGCAACCAGAGGGGTAACACGGCTACGGCGGCGAATTGCCAGGAGTAGAAAATCCGTCTAATGATCACCATCCCAGAGTATTCGCAGGGGCTGCACGAACCCTCACAGTTCGCTGAAGGCTTAGCGCTCGGCCCGGCGTGGCGGCGGTCAGACGGCGGGCGGCAGCAGGTCGGGGCGCACCCGGCGGGTGCGTTCGAGCTGCTGGTCGTGCCGCCACGTGCTGATGGCGCCGTGATTTCCGCTCAGCAGAACGGGCGGCACGTCGAGGCCGCGCCAGCTCGCGGGCTTGGTGTAGCTCGGGTACTCGAGCAGCCCTCCCTCGTGGGATTCCTCGACGAGGCTCTCCGGGTTGCCCACGACGCCCGGGATCAGGCGGCCGACCGCCTCGATCATCGCCATCACGGCTACCTCTCCCCCATTGAGCACGTAGTCGCCGAGGCTGACGAGGCGCACCTCGCCGCGGGCCTGGAAGTGGTCGACGACGCGCTGGTCGATGCCCTCGTAGCGGCCGCAGGCAAAGACCAGGTGCGGCTGCTTCGAGAGTTCGCGGGCCATGGCCTGGGTGAACTGTTCTCCGGCCGGCGACGGAAAGATCAGGATCGGGCCGGGCGCGGCATCCGCTTCGACCGAATCGGGTTCGCCGAAGATGGCATCGAGGGCGGCACCCCAGGGCTCGGGCTTCATGACCATGCCGGCGCCGCCACCGTAGGGCGTGTCATCGACGGTGCGGTGACGGTCGTGGGTGTGGTCACGCAGGTTGTGCACGCCGAGCTCGATCAGGCCGCTCTGGCGGGCCTTGCCGAGCAGGGACAGATCCAGCACATCGAAGAACTCGGGGAAAATGGTGACGATGTCAATGCGCATCCCCTGATTCTAGGCGCGCTGTGCGTGATTCCAGGCGGCCGAGCGGGGCAGGGCTCAGGCGGCGCGGGCGGCAAGTCGGCGAGCGGATGCGGCGGCCTCGGTATAGCGGTCGATCACGAGCTCGACCAGGCCGACCGGCGGCGCTTGCTCCGGCACCAGCAGCGGGTCGCTGATCAGGTCGGCGCCGACCTGTGCGGTGAGATCGAAGAAGAACCCCGGGGCCATGAGATAGCTGCCGAGCGCGACGCGGGCCTTCGGGTTGCGAATGCGGGCCGCCGCCACCGCACAACCGAGCCGGGGGCTGGCGGCGGAGAGAAAGCCGACCGTGACACGCGCGCCGAGGCGGGCAGCGAGCATGCGGCCGACCTCGCGGCAGTCCGCCACGGCCCGGGCGTCACTCGACCCGGCGGCGGCGAGCACGAGTTCATCGCCCGCGCGGTAGCCTGCCTCGCCGAGTCTGTCGGCAAGCACCTCGATCAGGCGCTGATCGGGTCCGAGGGCGTGGGAGACGTGGGTGTCTCGGTCGGCGGCCGCGGTCTCATTCTGCAGGTCGACGTGCACGTGATATCCGGCCGACAAGAGCAGCGGCACGACGATGGCAGCGGATGCGACCTGCAGCGCTCCGAGGGTCGCGGCCACGTCGGGCTGCTGAACGTCGACGAATCCATCAGCAACCGTCAGGTCGGGGCGGGAACGGGCCACCGCCGCGACAAGCGCCGCGATCGCCGCCTGACCGGTCGGCGAGTTGGTGCCGTGCGAGATCGCGACGAGCGCGGGGGCCGGAGCGTTGTCGCTGCGGGCCGAACCGGTGCCGGCCGACGCTCGGCGGATCGTTCTCACGCGGCGACCGCGACCTCGATGAAGCCGCCGACGACCCGGGTCTGATAGGTGGGAAGGGCGAGGGCCGGGTTCGAGAAGCACTCGCCGGTGCCGAGGTCGTAGACCTCTTTGTGCAGCGGTGACGCGATGGTGGGGCGGTCCCCCTTGGAGCCGACGATGCCGCGGGCCATGACATAGGCATCCGTGTGCGGGTCGCAGTGGGCGACGGCGTAGATCTCGGTCGGAGACAGCAGAAACAGCGCGATCTGCTTCATGCGCACCAGGGCCGCCTCGCCCCACGAGGGCTCCAGGTCGGTCACGGCGCAGGCGCGCTCCCAAATCAGGTCGGCGCTGCTCAGGTCGGCGGTGCTCAGGTCGGCGGTGCTCAGGTCGGCGGTGGTGTCGGCGGACGAGGGTGCGATCGGTGTCGCGATTGTCATTGTCATGGTGCGCTCCCACTGTTGATGCTGCCGGTGTTGGTACTCGTGTCGGCCGGTAGTGTTTCCCGGCTGCTTGGCGTTGGCTTCACGCTACGGCGGGCAGGTTTCCGCGAATCGCGCGCCGTGTTTCGCCGAGGTGAATCCTGCCTCACAGACCGGTTTGATCACTGTGGGACTTCAGACACGACAGGACACATAGGGGACACGGCGGTGAAATCGCGTGCCCGTACGCTCAGAGCACTCGCCCCGAAAGGACGCTGATGCTCTCTTCTTCTCCTGCTCCTGTTGCCGGCTCTGCCACCCCGGCCCGCCGCGTTGTCATCATTGGCGGCGGCCCGGCCGCCCACCGGCTGACGGATGCCCTGCACTCCCGCGATACCGACCATGCCCTGGCCGTCACCGTGATCGCCGAAGAGCAGCACCTGCCCTACGACCGGGTGGCGCTCAGCCAGCGCCTGGCCGGACAGATCGACCTCACCCTCGAACCCACCAGCGTCTGGGACTCCGAACGCATCAGTCTGCGCATCGGTGAGCGGGCCGACAGCATCGACCGCGACGCGAAAACCGTCACGACCGCCCTCGGTCACACCGTGCCCTACGACGACCTCGTCTTCGCGACCGGATCGAGCGCCCCGGTGCCCCCGTTGCCAGGCTCCGAACACATTCGGGTGTACCGCACGCTCGACGACGTCGATGCCCTCGTCGCCGAGTTGGCCACGCTCACCCTGACGCTCGGGCGCGCACCAAAGGTCGTCGTGGCCGGCGGCGGGCTGCTCGGGCTCGAAGCCGCGGGCGGTCTGCACCGCCTCGGCGGCGAAGCTGCCCTCGTGCATTCCGGCCCCTGGCTCATGTCGGCGCAGCTCGATGCCGGCGGCGGGCAGGCCCTCGGCCGTCTGATCACCGCGCAGGGCCTCACGCTGCACCTCGGCACCCGGGCCACGGCCATTCTGAGCGCGCCCCGGCGCGCGGAAACGGACGCTGTCGAAACGCACACTGTCGACCCGGCCGCTGTCGAAACGCACGCTGTCGACCCGGACGCTGTCGACGCGGATGCCCCGGTCGTCACCGGCGTCTCGCTCGGCTCCGGCGAGACCATCGACGCCGACATCGTCGTCTATGCCATCGGCATCACCCCGCGCGACGAACTCGCCCGTGACGCCCACCTCGATCTCGGCACCCGCGGCGGCATCGTGATCAGTGAGGAATGCCAGACCAGCGACCCGAGCATCTGGGCGATCGGTGAGGTCGCGAGCTTCGGCGGCCGCTGCGTCGGCCTCGTCGCCCCCGCCAACGCCATGGCCGAGGTCGTCGCCGACCGACTGCTTGGCGGAACCGCGACGTTCACGACCGTCGACGACGCCACCAAGCTCAAGCTGTCAGGGGTCGACGTCGCGAGCTTCGGCGACGCCCTCGCGGTGACGCCCGGCGCCCTCGAGATCGTCTACGCCGACCCGGCCCGCGGCCTGTACCAGAAGCTCGTCGTGACCGACGACGCCAAGACCCTGCTGGGCGGAATCTTCGTCGGCGACGCAACCCCCTACTCGGCGCTGCGCCCGCTGGTCGGCCGCCAGCTCTCGAGCGAACCCGCCGCGTACCTCTCTGCCGCCGGTGCCGAGGCTCCCGGCGGCGACGAACTGCCCGACGACGCCCTCGTCTGCTCGTGCAACATGGTCACCGCCGGAGCCGTGCGCGAGGCGGCGCGCGGAGATCACGCCGAGGCCTGCACCGAACTCGGCGCCCTCAAAACCTGCACCCGCGCCGGCACCCAGTGCGGCTCGTGCGTGCCGCTGATCAAGAAGCTGCTCGAGGCCGAACTGACGAAATCGGGCCAGACCGTGTCGCACGCACTGTGCGAGCACTTCGAGCTCAGTCGTCAGGAACTCTTCGAGTCGGTGCGGGTGCTCGAGCTCACGAGCGCCGAGGAGGTCTTCGAGCGATTCGGCACCGGCCGGGGTTGCGACGTCTGCAAGCCCGCCGTCGGCTCCATTCTCGCCAGCCAGAACTCCGCCTACATCCTCGATGCCGGCCGCGGCACGCTGCAGGACACCAACGACCGCGCCATGGCCAACATGCAGAAGGACGGAACCTACTCGGTCGTCCCCCGCATCCCGGGCGGGGAGATCACCCCCGCGAAGCTTGCCGTGATCGCGAAGGTCGCTGCTGACTTCAACCTCTATACCAAGATCACCGGCGCGCTGCGCATCGACATGTTCGGCGCCCGGCTCGAGCAACTGCCCGACATCTGGCGGGTTCTCGTCGACGCGGGCTTCGAATCCGGCCAGGCCTACGGCAAGGCGCTGCGCAACGTGAAGTCCTGTGTCGGCTCGACCTGGTGCCGCTTCGGCGTGCAGGACTCGGTGGCGCTCGCCATCAAGCTCGAGCTGCGCTACCGCGGCCTGCGGGCGCCGCACAAGTTCAAGTTCGGCGTCTCCGGTTGTGCCCGGGAATGCGCCGAAGCGCGCGGCAAAGATGTGGGTGTCATCGCCAGCGACCTCGGCTGGAACATGTACGTCGGCGGCAACGGCGGCTTTCAGCCCGCCCACGGCCAGTTGCTCGCGAGCGACCTCGACGAAGACACCCTGATCAGCTACATCGACCGCTACATGATGTATTACATCCGCACGGCCGACCGGATGCAGCGCACCGCGCGCTGGATGGAAGATCTCGACGGCGGTATCGACCACGTGCGCGATGTGGTGATCAACGACAGCCTCGGTCTCGGCGAGGAGCTCGAAGCCGCGATGGCGAAGCACGTCGACACCTACGAAGACGAGTGGGCGGCAACCCTCGCCGACCCCGAGCGTCTGCGCCGATTCCGCTCCTTCGTCAATGCGCCGATCGAGCCGGACCCGAGCATCGCCCGCGTCGTCGAACGTGACCAATTACGACCGGCCACCGCTGACGAACGGGCCGATTCGAGTACTGTTCTGTTAAGTGGAAGCCGTATTCCCGTTCGAGGAGAGTGACAATGACAGCCCGAAATTCAGGGTTGACCGAACCGGACGCGCACCCCGTAGGCATCGTCACCCTGGTTGGTGGCGGACCCGGAGCGGGAGAACTGTTGACCGTGGCCGCGGTGGAGGCGCTGCGCTGCGCCACGGTTGTGCTCTACGACCGGCTGGCGCCGCACGAGACCTTGCGCGCCCTCGCGCCGCAGGCCGTGCTCATCAACGTGGGAAAGCATCCGGGAAACCATGCGATCTCACAGACCGACATCGAAGCGCTTTTGGTGCACCACGCCCTCGCCGGTGCCCGAGTCGTTCGGCTCAAGGGCGGTGACCCGTACGTCTTCGGGCGGGGCAGCGAAGAGGTGCTCGCCTGCCACCGCAACGGCATTCCGGTGACCGTGATCTCCGGTGTCACGAGTGCCATCGCGGTGCCCGCCGCCGCCGGAATTCCGCTCACTCACCGCGGCCTCAGCCACGGCTTCACCGTGATGAGCGGCCACGCCCCCCTCACCGACCGGGAGCTCGAGGGCCTGACCCTGCTCGGCAGCACCATCGTTGTACTCATGGGCGTCGGCACCCTGCCGACCCTCAGCCAGGGTCTGCTGCGCCACGGAATGTCGGCCGAGATGCCCGTCGCGATCATCGAACGCGGTTTCAGCCAGACCCAGCGCACCACGATCGCCCAGCTCGGAACCGTTCTGTTCGAGTCTGCCCGGGTGGGTGTCACCTCCCCCGCCGTGCTCGTCATCGGCGAGGTCGTGAAGCTCGCCTATCGGGGCGATCTCAGCGCCGATGATCTGCTGCGTCGCGCCGGCGAGTTCGCAGCGGCGGACTGATGCCGAACGAACCCACCGAACCTCCCGTCGTTGCCGACCTGGCCGACGTTCAGGTGACCGCTTTTCAACCCGACCAGCTCGAAGGGTTTCGCATCGGGGTGACGAGCGACCGCCGTTCGAGCGATCTGATCGACGCCTTCGAGCGTCGCGGTGCGCGCGTTGTGCACGCCCCGACCCTGCGCATCGCGAACTCGCAGCAGGACGGTCCGCTGCTCGACGATACCCGCACGATGATCGCCGCCCGACCGGACATTCTGCTCGCGACCACCGGCTACGGCGTGCGGCGCTGGTTCGAGGTCGCCGAGATGGACGGCCTCGGACATGAGCTCACGGAAGCCCTGGCCGAGACCACGATTCTGGTGCGCGGCCCCAAGGCACGCGGCGGCATTCGCGCGACCGGGCTCAACGACTCCGGCATGAGCGACACCGAGACGACGGCCTCGCTCGTTGACAAGGTACTGGCTGAGTATCCGCCAGGCCTGACCGTGGGCATCCAGGTGCACGGCCACACCGACGAAGCGCAGCTCGATCGGCTGCGCGCCGTGCACGCCCGCGTGCTGACCGTCGCGCCGTACCGCTGGATCGCGGTCGACGATACCGATGAACGCGTCTACAAGCTCATCGAAGCGATCTGCGCCAGGCAGCTCGACTGCGTCACCTTCACGAGCGCGCCCTCGGTACACGCCCTGTTCGGGGCCGCCGAGGGAATGGGCGTCTACCCGGCGCTCATCGCCGCCCTGCAGACCAACGTGAGGGCAGCATCCGTCGGCCCGGTGACATCCATTCCCCTGCTGGCGGCCGGAATCGATCCGATTCAGCCGACCCGTTTTCGCATGGGCGCGCTGATTCGGCTGGTCTGCGAACAGCTCGAACTGGTGGGAATCGAACGGATCGAGACGCGCCACGGGCCGCTCGCCCTGCGCGGAGCGGTCGTCGAATTCGGCGGCCAGCGCATCGCGCTGCCGCCGACCGCGCTCGCGATTCTGCGCACCCTCGTCGCCGCCCGCGGAGCGGTCGTGTCCCGCGACGAGCTCGCCCAGGCGTTGCCGGGCACGACCGACGACCATGCCATGGAGGTCTCGCTCGGCCGACTGCGGCAGGCGCTGCCAGTCGCCGGACTGATCGCAACCGTCGTCAAGCGCGGGTACCGGCTCGACGTGTAGGTTTCTGTCGATTAGTGACAGCTGTGAGCGCACGACGTGCGTATGGCGGGGTCGCGCGCGCTCAGCTGTCACTGATCGACAAGACCGCTCCCCTCACACAGCGGATGCGGGTCTACCGGGTCGCGAGCACCGGCTCGGCCGCGCCGGCCTCGAGGGTTTCGGCTGCGGCATCCGCTCGCTGGACGCGCGTCCGGTGCGAGAAGTAGAGCAGTCCGGCGCACAGGGTCACGGCGCCGATGAAGTTGCCCACCAGGACCGGTGTCTGGTTCCAGCCCCACCACTGGCCGATACCGACGTCGGCGCCGAGCAGCATACCGGCCGGAATCACGAACATGTTCACGACCGCGTGCTCGAAACCGAGGGCGAAGAACATGGTGACCGGCAGCCACATGGCCACGATCTTGCCACCCGTGGAGGTGGAGGTGAGCGCGAGGATGGCGCCGAGGGCGACCATCCAGTTGCAGAGAATTGCCTTGATGACCACGAGGGCGATGCCGCTCGCGCCGAGCACTCCATACCCGGTGGTCTTCGCCTCGGCCGCCTCGATCAGCATCGCGACGAGCGGATGCGTCTGGTCGGTTCCCATCCGCGTGATCGTCGCGAGGTACAGGCCCGCGTACACGCCGCAGCCCAGCAGGTGACCGACGATGACGACACCGAAGTTGCGCAGCATCAGCCGCACGGTCGTGCGGCGCTCGAGTACGGCGAGGGGAATCAGCGCAAAGCTGCCGGTGACCAGTTCGAGGCCGAGCAGCACAATCATCACGAAGCCGACCGGAAAGATCAGTGCCCCCACGAGCGGCAGCCCGGTCTGCGCGGTCGCGGTGAAGGCGAGCGTCGTGGCGCAGGCGAGGATCGCGCCGGCGAGGGTGCCGCGGGCCAGGAGCTGGCCGAAGCTGAGGTTCGCCTTGGCGACGCCGGCCTCTACGGCGGCGTCGATCAGGCGGGTGGGGGTGACGTACGTCATGGGGCGGCCTTTCGGGGAAACCGGCCCGGTGGGGCCTGGTTCCACGGTAGGTCTCGCGCGATGCGGGCCGGTTTCTGCCGGGTGGCCCGGGTGTTTCGGGCACCTCAGGGTGCCGGCGGGCCGCTGTGAGGCGCGGTGCAGGCGGGGTGAATGCGGGGCGTGTCGACAAGTGACAGCTGTGAGCGAGCGAGGCCGTTATACCGGGGTCGCGCCCGTACAGCTGTCACGCATCGACAGGCCCGCGCAACAAGCCCCGCGCAACAAGCCCCGCTCGACAGGCCCCGCGCAACAAGCCCCGCGCAACAAGCCCCCGATCGAGATCGTGTCCGGAACCCCGCGCTGCGCCCCGAACCGCCACACTGAGCGCATGATCGAAGCCGCCCGCACCCTTCTCACCCTCGGCGGGGTCGCGCACGCCACCACCCTGCGCCGAAACGGGGTCGGTCAGAAGGTGCTGGAACGGGCCGTCGCGACGGGCGATCTGCACCGCATCCGTACGGGCTGGTACTGCCTGACCGGCAACCAGAGCGACACCGTACGCGCCCTGCGGGTCGGTGGCCGGCTCGGCTGCGTCTCGCTGCTGCGTGGGCTCGGACTCTGGCTGATGCCCGATGAGCGCCTGCACGTCGTGGTTCCCCGCACCCGCACCAGCCTGCGTTCACCCGACAGTCGGGCGGATGCCCTGGGAACGTGGCGGGGACATCCGTCGGTTGTGACGCACTGGCGCGGTCCGATCCGCAACCCGGAAGCACCCACCGAACTCATCGATGACGCCGCCGGATGTCTGGCGACCTGCCTGCCCCGCGATCACGCGATCGTCGCCTTCGATTCGCTGCTGAACCGCAATGAACTGAGCTGGGACCGACTTGAGTCCGCGCTGACCGGCGGCCCGGTGTCGCACGAGTGGATGCTGCGCCTCGTCGACCCGGGCTGCGGTTCGGGCCTGGAGACCCTCGCGCGACTGCACCTGCGGGCGCACGGCCTGTTGGTCCGCAGCCAGTGGCTCGTGGAGGGAGTCGGCTGGGTGGACCTGCTCGTCGGTGAACGGCTGATCGTCGAGCTCGACAGCCGGCTGCACCACACGGACTGGGCGTCGTACGAGAAGGACCGAGCCCGGGACCTCGAACTCGTGACCCGCGGCTATGTCGTGGTGCGCGTGACGTATCGGCAGGTGATGGAGTCGTGGGAGAGGGTGGAGGCGGCCATTCTTGCGATCGCACGGCGCGGCGAGCACCGCTGGCAGGGTCTGCACCGGCGCGCGGGGCTGAACCTGCCGCGGTGACCGAGAGCGTGTCGATACGTGACAGCTGTGAGCGGGCGAGGCCGCTAGAGCGGGGTGGCACGCGCACAGCTGTCAGCTATCGACAGCACAAGCTACGGAAGTTCGGAAGCCTCGGCTTCAGAAGTCGCGGGTTCCTCGGGCAACTCGGGTTCGTCCGGCAGCTCCTCGAGCAGTCCGGGCGGCGGCGTGATCGTCACGATGCCGGTCTTCACGTCGACGGTGGGCACGATCGCTTTAACGAAAGGAACCATCACCTCGCCGGACGCGGTCTTCACGATCAGCAGGTCCTGCGCGGGCAGGTGCTCGAGCCGCGCGATCGTGCCGATCTTGACGCCGTCACGGTGCACGGCGAGGCCGACCAGCTGGTGGTCGTACCAGGCGTCTTCCTCGTCGGGCTGCTCGGCGGAATCCTGATCAATCCAGAGGATGGCCTTGGCGAGCGTTTCTGCCGTCTCGCGATCCGGGACATCCTTGAAAAACCCGACGGCGTGCTGGTTGTACCAGCGCAACTCGACGAGTTCGATGGTCTTACCATGCCAGCTGCTGCCGGTCGGTACCTGGAGCGTGAACACGGCGCCCGGGACGAAACGTCGCCCCGGGTCGTCCGTGAACAATTCGAGCTTGATCGCTCCCTTGAGGCCGTGCGCCTTCGTCAGGCGTCCCACCCGCAACTGCGGCTGGGGTTCTGCCGCACTGATAACTGCTGTGTCGTTCACCGGACTCATCTCCGGCTCAGAAATCGGTGTCGACGACGTCGACCCGTACGCGCTTGCCGTCGGCCAGAGCCGCCACCAGGGTGCGCAATGCTTTCGCGGTGCGACCGGCGCGGCCAATGACCCGGCCGAGGTCCTCGGGGTTCACCCGAACCTCGAGGACATCGCCGCGGGGGGACTTTTTTTCGGCAACGTGCACATCGTCGGGGTGATCTACGATCCCCTTGACGAGGTGCTCAAGCGCGGGAGCGAGCAAAATTACGCCTCGTCGGTCGCGTCGGCTGCAGCCTCGGCGGGCTCTTCGGCCTTGACGAGGGGCTTGTCAGCCTTGGGACGCAGAACCGGCTTCTTCTTCTCGTCAGCGACGAAAGCAACCTTCGGCTCTTTGATCTTCACGGTCGACTTGGCGTTCTTGTCGCCCTTGAAGATTCCCCAGTCGCCGGTCAGCTTGAGGAGGACAGCAACCTGCTCGGTCGGCTGGGCGCCGACGGAGAGCCAGTACTGCGCACGCTCAGACTTGATCTCGATGATCGAGGGGTTCTGCGTGGGGTGGTAGATGCCGATTTCTTCGATCACTCGACCATCGCGCTTGGTGCGACCGTCGGCGACGACGACGCGGTAGTACGGTGCACGGATCTTGCCCATGCGCTTCAGACGGATTTTAACAGCCACAATTCTCCTGTGTAGATTCTATGTTTGGCGAACCTGAGGCCGTGAGCGTGGGGGCACACTCGGCAATAAGCTCTAGGGGATCTTCTTCTGTCTAGATAGAGGGTCGGACAGAAGAGATCACGACTGATCATTCTGCCAGAGATCCCCGCATTCCGATAATCCGTCTGAAAACCCGCGCAAGGAGCACCCGTGACACTCGACTTCGCGCAATCCGCCCGTTCCACCATCGGCATCGAATGGGAACTGGCCCTCGTTGACCAGCAGACCGGCGACCTGCGCTCAATCGGCGGCGACGTGCTCGAGGCCCTGCGCGGCCCTGACGGCTCGCACCACCCGCACATCACCGAGGAGCTGCTGCTCAACACCGTCGAGCTGGTCTCCGGCGTGCACAACACGGTCGCCGGCGCGGTAGCGGATGTCGCCGGCCAGGTCGAGGAGGTACGCGCCATTACCGACCCGCTCGGCGTCGACCCCGTCTGCAGCGGCTCGCATCCGTTTGGGCAGTGGTTCGACCAGGAGGTCACCGACAAGCCGCGGTATCACAAACTCATCGACCGCACCCAGTGGTGGGGACGCAACATGATGATCTGGGGCATCCACGTGCACGTCGGCATTGAGGACAAGAACAAGGTCATCCCGATTCTGAACGGCATGCTCAGCTATATCCCGCACCTGCAGGCGCTCTCGGCGTCGAGCCCGTTCTGGGCGGGGGTCAATACCGGCTACGCGAGCAACCGTTCGCTGATGTTCCAGCAGCTGCCGACCGCGGGGGTTCCGTGGGACCTCGACGACTGGGAGGCCTGGGAAGGCTACGTCGACGACATGACCACCACGGGAGTGATCGAGGATGTGACCGAGGTGCGCTGGGACATCCGTCCCTCGCCGCGCTGGGGCACGATCGAGGTGCGAGTGTGCGACGGGGTGTCGACGACCGAGGAACTCGGCGGTATCGCGGCGCTCATTCAGTGCCTCGTGGATTGGATGTCGACTCGCCTCGATGCCGGCGAGGCGGTGCCGCGCATGCCGCAGTGGTTCGTGCGGGAGAACAAGTGGCGGGCCGCCCGTTACGGCATGGATGCCGAGATCATCCTCGATGCCGCCGGCCATGAGCGTCTGGTGACGGATGATGTGCGCCGGCTCATCGAGACCCTCACACCGGTCGCCGAGCGGCTCGGCTGCCTGACCGAGTTGCTGCAGCTGAACCTGATCCTCGACAAGGGCGCGAGTTACCAGCGCCAGCTCGCTGTCGCCGCGGCGACCGGCGGCAGCCTGCCCGCCGTGGTGCGCTCGCTGCGTCGCGAGCTGCGCCTCGGTCTGCCGGCCTGACCCTTTCGGCCCGGCCGGCGTCACCTGATCGCGCGAAAGCGGATGACTCGTCGGCCTCAGCTGCTCAGACCGACGAGTCACCCGCTTTCGCGGCACCAGCGCGGCGGATCAGGCGTTCTTCGAGTCGCGCCAGGCCAGCCAGTCGGTGGCCGGCGCGAGGTCGTAAGCGGGGCCGGAGACGCCGAGCGTGAACAGGCGGGCACCGAGGTCATAGAGCTGGTCGGCCTGCTCGACCGTGCGGGTCTTCAACTCGGTGGAGATCTCGATCTCGCTCATGTCGCGGCCGACCTTGTCGCACCACTCCCCCAGCACGCCGAGCTTGTGTTCGAGAACCTGCGGGTCACCGAAGGAGTGCCAGATATCGGCGTGCTGGGCGACGATGCGCAGGGTCTTCTTCTCGCCGCCACCGCCGATCAGCACCGGGATGTCGTGCACGGGCGGCGGGTTGATCTTGCCCCAGCGGGCCTCGATCCGGTTCAGGCTGTCGTCGAGCGCGTTGAGCCGGCTGCCGGGTGTGCCGAACTCGTAGCCGTACTCGTCGTAGTCGCGCTCGAACCAGCCGGCGCCGGTGCCGAAGATGAACCGGCCGCCGCTGATGTGGTCGATCGTGCGGGCCATGTCGGCCTGCAGGTCGGCGTTGCGGTAGCTGTTGCAGTTGACGAGCGCGCCGAGCTGAATCGTGGTGGTCTGCTCGGCCCAGGCGGCCAGCATGGTCCACGATTCGAAGTGCAGGCCGTCGGGGTCGCCCGACAGCGGAAAGAAGTGGTCCCAGTTGAAGGCGATGTCGGCGCCGAGCGCCTCGACCTCGGTGAGCGTGTCGCGAATCTTCTCGTAGGGAGCGTGCTGCGGGGCGATCTGCACGCCGAGGCGCGCCGGACGGTTCGCCCCTGAGGTCGGTGAAGTCAGTGAGGTCATGCCGCCATCCTAGGTTGCGCCCCTGATCTCCCCGCCCGCCCACCGCCGACGTGTGGCTAATTCAGGAAATCCGGGCGGCGTCGGTGACGGATGCCCGTGGTTGCGGGCATCCGTCGCCCCGCGCTCGCGAATTTCCTGAATTCGCCACAGGGACGGGGAGGCAGAACGTGGCGAGGCGAGGCGGGGCTGCGCGGGCTAGCGGCCGAGCATTTTCTGCAGGGCTTCCATCTCTTCGGCGCTCGGGCCGCCGGCCTTGCCCTTGCCGGGCTGGGCCGTGCTGGCGCCGCCACCGATGCCGAAGCCGGAACCCGCGGCATCCGTCGACGGAGTGACCGGCTTGACGCCCGCCGCGAGGGCCGCGTTCTCGGCGGCCCGCTTGGCCGGGTTGCCCGACTTCGAGCCCTTCTTCTTCTGTACCTGCTTGCCCTTGCCGCCGGCGAACGGGGCGCCGGGGATCGGCCCCATGCCGGGGATGTTGGGCATGCCGCCGCGGGCGACGGTCTTCATCATCTTCGCGGCCTGGTCAAAACGCTGCACGAGCTGGTTGACCTCGGTGACGCTCGATCCTGAGCCACGGGCGATGCGCAGGCGGCGCGAGCCGTTGAGCAGCTTCGGGGTGGTGCGCTCGAGCTTGGTCATCGACTGGATGATGGCTTCGGTGCGCACGATCTCACGCTCGTCGAAGTTGTCGAGCTGCTGCTTCATAGCGCCGGCGCCGGGCAGCATGCTCATCATCTTCTTGATCGAGCCCATGTTGCGCAGCTGCTGCATCTGGCCGAGGAAGTCGTCGAGGGTGAAGGTGTCGGTCGCGAATTTCTCGGCGACCTTGCGGGCCTCGTCTTCGTCGAAGGCGCCCTGGGCTTGCTCGATCAGGGTGAGGATGTCACCGAGGTCGAGGATACGGCCGGCCATGCGGTCGGGGTGGAAGGGCTCGAAGTCGTCGAGGCCCTCACCGGTCGAGGCGAACATGATCGGGCGGCCCGTGAGCGAGGCGACCGACAGCGCGGCACCACCGCGGGCGTCTCCGTCGAGCTTGGTGAGCACGACTCCGGTGAAGTCGACGCCGTCCTGGAAGGCCTTCGCCGTGGCGACGGCGTCCTGGCCGATCATGGCGTCGATGACGAAGAGTACCTCGTCGGGGTCGATGGCCTTGCGGATGTTGGCGGCCTGCTTCATGAGCTCGGCATCCACGCCGAGGCGACCGGCGGTGTCGACGATGACGACGTCGTGCACCTTCTGCAGGGCGTACTTCACGCCGTCGCGGGCGACCTTGACCGGGTCGCCGACGCCGTTGCCCGGTTCGGGCGCGTAGACGGCGACGCCGGCCTGGCGGGCGACGACCTCGAGCTGGGTGACCGCATTCGGGCGCTGCAGGTCGGCCGCGACGAGCAGTGGGGTGTGGCCGTCTTTGGCGAGCCACTTCGCAAGCTTGCCGGCGAGGGTGGTCTTACCCGCGCCCTGCAGGCCCGCGAGCATGATGATCGTCGGCGGCTTCTTCGCGAACTCGAGGCGGCGCTGGGTGCCGCCGAGAATCTGCACGAGTTCTTCGTTGACGATCTGCACGACCTGCTGGGCCGGGTTCAGCGCCTTGTTGACCTCGTCGCTGAGCGCACGCTCGCGCACGATGCCGGTGAAGGCCTTGACGACCTCGAGGGCCACGTCGGCGTCGAGCAGGGCGCGCCGAATCTCACGAACGGTGCCGTCGACATCCGCCGCCGTGAGCTTGCCCTTGGTGCGGAGATTCTTGAACGTCTCGGCCAGACGATCTGAGAGGTTTCCAAAAGTAGCCATAGTTGGATTAGTTTAACGGAACTTCACGGCTTCTTCGGTCACCGGGCCCGATTCGCCGCCCGCTGCGGCCATACCAGTACGGTGGAACCACCCGCATATCGCCGGGTAGTTCACGAGGAGAACACATGTCGGTCGTCGTCGTTGCCACGCTCACTCCCCAGCCCGGCAAGCTGCAGCAGATTCTGGACGCCTTCGCCCTGGTCGCGCCGAAGGTGCACGACGAGCCCGGCTGCGAACTCTATGCCGCGCACCGGAGCGCGAACCACGTGGTGATCATCGAACGCTGGAGCGAAGCGGCCGACCTCGCCGCGCACGCCGCCGGCACCCCGATGACGCAGCTGAACGCGCTGCTGCGCGGCCTGCAGTCCGAGCCGACCGACGTCACCGTGCTCGAGAATGTTCCCTTCGGCGACCCGCTGAAGGGCACCATCCAGTAGCAGTTCGGCCGGTATCGACGGTCACGGCCGACAGAGTCGCCCGACCGCGCGCACCACATTGGCGCGGCGGTCAGCGATCTCGGGCTCCCGGGGGGCCCGTCTCGCCTCGGAACCGGGTTCGTGCACCCAAGCCGAGATGATGCCGAAGATCACGGTCATGAGCATCATCGGGTCCCAGGCCGGGTCGACCGCTCCCGCGTCCTGGGCCGCGCGGATGCGCCGCACCTGATCGTCGCGAAAGCCCACCACGACGTCGAGGCTCGCCGTGAGCGTGCCGTCGGTCTCGAGGCGCGCCCAGTCGATCATGCGCAGGTGCTGCGGATGCGAGATGGTGTGGTCGAAGAGCGCGCCGGCGAAGGCCGGCAGGTCGTTGTTGACGAGCACGACCGCGCTCGCGAATTCCCTCAGGTTCAGGTCGAGAACCGCAAGAAAGAGTGCCTTCTTGTCTGGGTAGTACGCGTACATGCGCTCCTTGCTGGCGGATGCGCTTCTGGCAATGCGATCGATGCGGGCCCCGGCCAGGCCGTAGGCCGCAAACTCGGTGCGCGCCGCGTCGAGAATGCGGGTCTGGGTGTCTGCTCCGTCGCGTGCCATGACTCGACTATACCCAGAAATTTACACAAAACGAACTAGTTCGTTCGGTTCTGCCGGTAGAGTACTCCTCATGCCTAACCCCAGCACACGCACGACTCCGCCCACGGCGGCGGCCGCAGCATCCGTCATACCTTCCAGTTCTGAACCAGCCAACTCGAAGCGCTGGTGGCTGCTCGCCATCGTGGCGCTCGCCCAGCTCACCGTGGTGCTCGACGGCACCATCGTGAACATCGCCCTTCCCCAGGCTCAGATCTCCCTCGGCATGAGCGACGGCGACCGCACCTGGGTCGTCACCATCTACTCCCTGGTCTTCGGGGCGCTGCTGCTGCTCGGCGGGCGGATCGCCGACTTCTGGGGCCGCAAACGCTCCTTCATTGTCGGCATGGCCGGTTTTGCCATCGCCTCCGCCCTCGGCGGGGCCGCGCAGAGCACCTGGGAACTCCTCGCTGCCCGCGGCCTGCAGGGCCTGTTCGCCGCCCTGCTGGCTCCCGCCTCACTCGCCCTGCTCACCGTGAACTTTCCCGGCGGCAAGGACCGGATCAAGGCCTTCGCCGTCTACGGCGCGATCGCCGGCGGTGGAGCGGCCGTCGGACTGATCCTCGGCGGCGTGCTGACCGAATACGCCAGCTGGCGCTGGTGCCTCTATGTGAACGTGCCGATCGCCATCATCGCGATTGCCGCCGCCATTCCCGTGATCCGCGAGAGCAAGGCACACGGCAACACCAAGTACGACGTGCCCGGCGCCATTCTCGTGGCCCTCGGCCTCGCCTCCCTCGTCTTCGGCTTCGCCCAGGCCGAAAACGGCTGGGCCAGCTGGCCCGTGCTGGTCTTCCTGCCCCTCGGACTCGTGCTGCTGGGGCTGTTCGTGCTGCTCGAGAGCCGTTCGAACCATCCGCTGCTGCCGCTGCGCATTATGGCCGACCGAGCGCGCGGCGGAGCGTTCCTGACCGCGCTGCTGTCGGGCGCCGCGCTGCTCGGCGGACTGCTCTTTCTCACCCTCTACTTTCAGATCGTGCTGGGCTACACGCCCATTCAGTCGGGCCTCGCCTCACTGCCCATGACCGTTGCCATCACCATCGGCGCCGGGGTGCTGTCGAAGTTCCTCGCCCGCATCGGAGCACGCATCCCCATGACGGTCGGCCCGATCGTCGGCGCGGCCGGCCTGCTGTGGATGACCGGCATCACCGTCGAAGGCAATTACCTGGTCGAGGTGCTGCCCGGACTCATCCTGCTGGGCCTCGGCCTCTCGATGATCTTCGTTCCGTTGCAGAACGTGGCCCTGTCGGGAATCGCCGAACACGACGCCGGCGCGGCGAGCGCCGCGGTGACCGCCATGCAGCAGATCGGTGGATCGATCGGGACGGCACTGTTCACCGCCCTGTACACGGCGGCCGTCAGCTCGTTCCTGATCGGCAAGGTCTCCTCCCAGGCCGTGGAGTTCGGTGCCCTGGTCAGCGGATACCAGTCGGCCTTCCTCTGGGCCTCCATCGTCATCTTCGTCGCCGCACCCGTGTCCTTCGTCATGCTGCGCGGTCGCAAGGACCTGCTGGGCTAGAGCGGTTACCCGCGCAGACGACGGCTTGTGCGCCCACACGCTGCACGTGCGCCCGCAATCACGGGCGCACGTGCAGCGTGTGGGCGCATGACCGGCTGGAGGTGCCGGAGTCGGGCGCACCTGCAGTTTTCGGCCGCACGACGGTCGTGAACGCTGAGGCGGCGGCTCAGCTGTCGGTCGCGATGATGATCGTGTCGCCGTGGATGTCGATGGTCACCACGAGCAGGGCGTCGGTGTCGCCGGGGCTGATCGAGTAGTCCAGCAGCGCGAAGTGCTCCTCGTTGCCGTTGTGGTGTGGGTGAAAACCCACCCGCTGCAGGCGCAGCGACCGCAGAAAGTCGATCTGCTGGTCCCCGGAATCCCAGATCAGGGCGTTGCCGAGCGCCTCGGGCCCCAGCTCCTCGACCTGCTGGTCAATGTACTTCGCCGTGATCGAACCCTCGGCGGAGAGGTCGGCCACGAGGGATTCGCGCGCCTGCGAGTCGACCTCTTCGATCGCGTGGATCATCGCGGCAGCGATATCGAGCGCTTCGACCGACACGGAATCCTCGTCGGGTGAGCTGAGGTCGACCTCGACGCTCTCGTCGCCGAGCTCGGCGGTGTCCGACCAGTACACCTCCCCGTCGTCGTCGCTGCCGAGAATGCCGAAGAAGTCGTGTTCGATGGTCATGTGAGTCCTCATCATCTTGATGCGTCGGGGAAAGTTGGGGTCGGGCGGGCGCGGGCCTACATGCGTGTCATCCGATGAGCTTCTGCGCGAACACGTGCGGCGTGAACCCGGTGAGGTCGTTGATGCCCTCACCCTGGCCCACGAGCTTGATGGGAATACCGGTCTTCTCCTGCACTGCGAGCACGAAACCGCCCTTTGCCGAACCGTCGAGCTTGGTCAACACCAGGCCCGTCACTCCGGCATGTTCGATGAAGGCCTCCGCCTGCGCAAGCCCATTCTGGCCGGTCGTCGCGTCGAGAACCAGCAGAACCTCGGCGATCGGGGCCTGCTTCTCGACGACCCGACGAATCTTGGTGAGCTCGTCCATGAGTCCGCCCTTGGTCTGCAGCCGGCCGGCGGTGTCGATCAGCACGATCTCGATGCCCTCCCGTTTGGCCTTATCCACCGTTTGAAAGGCGACGGATGCCGGATCCTGGCCCTCCATCTGCGGCCGCACGATCTGCGCCTCGGCGCGCTCGGCCCAGGTGGCGAGCTGCTCGACGGCCCCGGCGCGGAACGTGTCGGCCGCGCCGATCACGACGGTGCGGCCGTAGGTGTGCAGAAACTTCGCGAACTTACCGATCGTGGTGGTCTTGCCGACCCCATTCACGCCAACGACGAGCACGATTGCCGGCCGCTCGCTGAGGGTCAGGGTGGGGTTGTAGGCGGCGAGGCGCTCTTCGATGCCCTCGCGCAGCATCCGCTGCAAATCGGCCGGGTCGGTGGTGTTGTACCTGGCGACCTTGGCGCGCAGTTCGGCGACGACGACCTCGGTGACGTTCGGCCCGAAATCGGCCTGGATCAGAGCGTCTTCGAGGTCGTCCCAGGTCGCGGCATCGATCGTCTTCTTCGCGAACATTCCACGCAGAGCGCCGGACAGGGACCAGGGGGTGCGTTCAGCCATACCCCTACCCTAGGGCGGCGAGGGTCGGTACCTTCGTTGCTAACGATGACGAAAGGAATACCCATGTCGAATTCAACCCGGCTTCAGCCCGCTCTGGACTATCTGGCCGCCGACCTGCACGGTTCCCTCGTGCGGCCCGGCGACCCGGATTGGGACACCGCCCGGCGTCCCTGGAACAGGTCCGTCGACCAGCATCCACTCGCCGTGGCCACGCCGCGAGACGTGCACGACGTGACCCGCATTCTCGCCGCCGCCCGGGCCGGCGGCTTCGGGGTGACCGTACAGCCCCGCGGGCACGGTGCCACGAACGACTGTTCGGACTGCATCCTCGTGCGCACGAGCGCCTTCGACGAGATCACGATCGACAACGCTCACCGGGTCGCGCGCGTCGGCAGCGGCATCTCCTGGGGCACGCTGCTGGCCCGGCTCGAGGGAACCGGTCTGATCGCCCTCGCCGGCAGCAGCCCCGACGTGAGCGTGACCGGCTATCTGCTCTCGGGCGGGCACTCGTGGTTCAGCCGCTGGCAGGGCCTCGCCGCTCACTCCATCCGCGCCGTCGAACTCGTCGACGGCCGCGGCGACGTGTGCCGCGTCACCCCCGAGAGCAATCCGGAGCTGCTGTGGGCCCTGCGCGGCGGCGGCGGGCTGTTCGGCGTGGTCACCCTGCTCGAAATCGACCTGTTCGAGGCCCCGGAACTGTTCGGCGGACGGCTCGTGTTCGACGCTGGTTCGGCCGAGGTCGTACTCACGCAGGTCGCCGCGATCATGGCGGATGCCCCCAACGAGCTGAGCATTTTCGCCGGCCTCATCAATATGCCCGACATCGAGATGGTTCCGGAACCCATGCGCGGCAACAGTTTCGCGACCGTGGACGTGGTGTTCGTCGGCAGCGCGGCACGCGGCGCCGAACTGCTCGCCCCGCTCCTCACGTCGGTGGTGCCGCTCATGGACCAGACCCGGGTGTTTCCCATCAGCCGCCTCGGTGAGGTGTCGGCCGATCCCGACGAACCGGTGCCCGCGCTCGACTGGGGCGCAACCCTCACGGAGGTCACTCCCGACACGATCGGCGCGCTCGTGGCTGGCTTTCGCGCGGCCAGCAGTGCAGGACTGACCATGCTCCAGCTGCGTCCGCTCGGCGGTGCCATCAGACCGGACGCCAGGGGCAATTCCCCCGCGGGAGTGGTCGGCAGCCTGAGCGCGGAGTACATCATCTTCGCCGCGGCGCTGTTGATGGATCCGAGCCGACAGGTCGACGACCACGTGTTCGACCCGCTGCGGGCCGCAACGGCGGGCACAACCGTTCCCCGCTCGCCCCTCTCCCTGCTCTCAAGTTCGTTCACGATAGCGGATGCCATGGCCCCCGAGGACATCGCCCACCTCGCCGAGATCAAGCGCACCGTCGACCCGCAGGGAGTGATGCGCAGCAACGTACCGCTCGCGTGACGGCACGCTGAAACCTGGCGCAACACAGCGAGGATCGCGACCGTCGTCCCACAGACTGAAGCCATGACATTCGACCGGGTGCCGGCAGCCGCTGCTCTCGTGGGCATCGCCCACGGCACGAACGCGCCCGCCGGGCAGGCTGCCGTGGCGACCCTGATGCGGGCCGTCGCGGCGGCCGCACCGTGCCTGACCGCGACGCTCGGCTTCGTCGACGTGCAGCAGCCCGACACCCCGGCGACGCTCGGCGCCCTGCCCGCGACGGCCCCGGCGATCGTCGTTCCCCTGCTATTGTCGGCCGGTTACCACGTGCACGTCGACCTGACCGACGCGGTGCGCGCCGCGACCGACCGTTCGGTCGTGCTCGGCGCGGCCCTCGGACCCGACGACCGGCTCGTGGAACTGCTGGGCGAGCGCCTCACCGAGGCCGGCCTGCGTGCGCACGACACCCTCGTGCTCGCCGCCGCGGGATCGAGCGATGCCCGGGCGGTCGCGGACTGCCGGGCGGTCGCCGAGCGGCTCGCCCAGGCCCTCGGACGCCCGGTCAGCATCGGATTTCTCTCGGCGGCCGAGCCTCGCCTCGCCGCCGCCATCACGACGGCGCGCGCCGCGAACCCCGGGCGTCGGGTCGTGCTCAGCAGTTATCTGCTGGCCCCCGGCTACTTCCAGGGCCTCGCCGAAACGGCCGGAGCCGACCTCGTCACCGCACCGCTGCTGCGCGCCGACGCGGCGGCGCCGCGGCAACTCATCGACGTAGTGCTCGACCGCTATCGGGAGGCGCAGCATCCGTCGTCGTCGCTCGCAAACACGCCCCGCCCGGCACGGCAACCGCGTCGCATGCTACGGCTCCATGCTCTGAAAAGCCACCCGCTGCGCGGCGCGCGACGCCGTATGACAGCAGATGACCGCGCATGACCGGCCCCGCCCTGCGCGCCTGTCGCGCGCGATAACTTGGGGCCACCGGTCACCCCGCACGGGGAGGATCCTCGACCGGTGAATCCAGCCCTGGTCCCCACCCGAATCCCCATCCCAACCCGAGGAGTAGATCGTGTCGTCGAATCAGACCCAGGCCGCCGCACAGTTGCCGGCCGTCCGCCCGCCGCGGCCCTCCGGCCGCCCGAACGGGCAGTGGAAGATCGACGGACCGGAACCGCTCAACGGCAACGAGGTCTGGAAACAAGAGGACAACGGTCTCGCCGTGCGCGGGCGCATCGAGGAGATCTACTCCAAGAACGGGTTTGACTCCATCGACGGCACCGACCTGCACGGCCGGTTCCGCTGGTGGGGCCTCTACACGCAGCGCAAGCCCGGAATCGACGGGGGTAAGACCGCCACACTCGAGCCGCACGAGCTCGAGGACCGCTTCTTCATGCTGCGGGTGCGCATCGACGGCGGTCAGCTCAGCACCGACCAGACCCGCGTCATCGGCGAGATCTCGCGCGACTTCGGCCGGGACACCGCCGACATCACCGACCGCCAGAACGTGCAGCTGCACTGGATCCAGATCGAGGACATGCCCGAAATCTGGCGTCGCCTCGAAGCCGTCGGGCTCGAAACCACGCAGGCCTGCGGTGACGTGCCCCGGGTCTTCCTCGGCTCCCCCGTCGCCGGCATCGCCGCCGACGAGCTCATCGACCCGACCGAGGCGATCGCCGAGATCGCTCGCAAATTTCTCGGCACCGACGAGTTCGCCAACCTGCCGCGCAAGTTCAAGACCGCGATCACCGGCCACCCGAGCCAGGACGTCGTGCACGAGATCAACGACATCGGCCTCGTCGCCGTCGACCACCCCGAACTGGGCATCGGCTACGACCTGTGGGTCGGCGGCGCCCTCAGCACCACCCCCCGCTTCGCCGAACGCCTCGGTGCCTTCGTCGCGCCCGAGCAGGTCTCAGTGGTCTGGCGCGGAGTCGCCGGCATCTTTCGCGACTACGGCTACCGTCGCCTGCGCGGCAAGGCACGCCTCAAGTTTCTGCTCGCGGAGTGGGGACCCGAGAAGTTTCGCCGCATTCTCGAAGACGAATACCTTGGCTTCACCCTGCCGGATGGCCCCGCAGCACCCCGCCCCAAGACGCAGGGCGACCACGTGGGCGTGCACAAGCAGAAGGACGGCCGCTTCTACATCGGCGTCACTCCCTTCGTCGGGCGCACCTCCGGAACCCAGCTGATCGCCCTCTGCGACCTGCTCGAAGCCCACGGCTCGACGCGCCTCCGCACCACCCCACACCAGAAGATCGTGCTGCTCGACATCGCCGAAGAGCACGTCGAACCCCTCATCACGGCCCTCGACGAGCTCGGCCTCGCCGCCCGGCCGAGCCTGTTCCGCCGATCCACGATCGCGTGCACCGGCATCGAATTCTGCAAGCTCGCGATCGTCGAGACCAAGCAGGCGGCGACGGATGCCGTGCTCGAGCTCGAAAAGCGCCTCGCCGGCATCGAGGCCCCACACCCGATCAGCCTGCACGTGAACGGCTGCCCCAACTCCTGCGCACGCATCCAGACGGCCGACATCGGCCTCAAAGGCCAGCTGCTGCCGGATGGCAACGGCGGGTCGACGCCCGGGTTCCAGGTGCACCTGGGCGGCGGCCTTGCATCCGTCGACCGCGAGGAGGCCGGCCTGGGCCGCACGGTACGTGGCCTCAAGGTCACCGCCGACGACCTCGCCGACTACGTCGAACGCATCGTGCGTCGCTTTCTCGCCGACCGTGAGAACGAAGAGACATTCGCCGTCTGGGCGCACCGCGCCCCCGAGGAGGCACTGCAATGACCTCAGCATCCCCGACCCGCATCGTGCGTACCGGCCCGGCCGTGCCCGTCACCGTACCGTTGCGCCCGGCCAAACGCACCGCCGCCGAGCTGCAGGCCCTCGCCGCCCGCGGCTCGGCCCTGCTTGGTGAGGCGAGCGCCGAACAGGTCGTGGCCTGGGTCGCCGAGAATTTCCGGCCGGATGCCGCCGCCGTCGCCTGCTCGATGGCCGACGCGGTGTTGCCCCACCTCGTGGCCGAGCAACTGCCGGGTGTTGACGTGCTCTTTCTCGACACCGGCTATCACTTCGCCGAGACCTACGAGACCCGCGATGCGGTCGCCGCTTCCCTCGACGCGACGATCGTCGACGTGCTGCCGGCCCTCACCGTGCCCGAGCAGGACGCCGAGTACGGCGCCGAGCTGTTCGGCCGCGACGCGAACGCCTGCTGCGCGATGCGCAAGGTCGAACCCCTGCAGCGGTCCCTGAAGAATTACGAACTCTGGTTCACCGGGGTGCGCCGCGACGAAGCTCCGACCCGCGCGAACACGCCCCTCGTGGTGTGGGACGACCGCAACGGCCTCGTCAAGGTCAACCCGGTGGCCGCCTGGTCGTACGACGAGATTCTCGCCTACGCCGCCGCGAACGAGGTCGTGCTGAACCCGCTGCTCGATCAGGGGTACCCCTCGATCGGCTGTGCCCCCTGCACCAAACGCGTTGCCGCCGGCGACGACCCACGATCCGGCCGCTGGGCCACCCTCGAGAAAACGGAATGCGGGCTGCACCTGTGAACACGATTGAAAGTACAGTCACGACTACTGTCACGGACACGATCCCCACGCCCGTGCCATCCGCCGCGGGCGACCACCGACTCAGCGAACTCGACGTGCTCGAGAGCGAGGCGATCCACATCATCCGCGAGGTCGTGGCCGAATTCGAACGACCCGTGCTGCTGTTCAGCGGCGGCAAGGACTCCGTCGTCGTTCTGCACCTCGCGGCGAAGGCGTTCTGGCCGGGAAAGATTCCGTTCTCGCTGCTGCACGTCGACACCGGGCACAACTTTCCCGAGGTGCTCGAGTTTCGAGACGAGACCGTCGCCCGCCACGGGGTTCGCCTCACCGTCGCCCGGGTCGAGGACTATCTTGCCGACGGCCGGCTCACCGAGCGCGCCGACGGCACCCGCAATCCGCTGCAGACCCTGCCGCTGCTCGACGCGATCGCGGCCGGCCGGCACGACGCCGTGTTCGGAGGCGCCCGCCGCGACGAGGACAAGGCCCGCGCCAAGGAGCGCATCCTCTCGCTGCGAGACGAATTCGGCCAGTGGGATCCGCGCAATCAGCGCCCCGAGCTGTGGAACCTCTACAACGGCCGCCACACCGTCGGCCAGCACGTGCGTGCGTTCCCGATCAGCAACTGGACCGAACTCAACGTGTGGCGCTACATCGAGCGCGAAAACATCGAGCTGCCCCCGCTCTACTACGCCCACGAGCGTGAGGTCTACCGCCGCGACAACATGTGGCGCGCCGTCAGCCCGGTCAGCCCCGCTCGGGAAGACGAGACCGTCGAGCTGCGCACTGTGCGCTACCGGACGGTAGGCGACATGAGCTGCACCGGCGCGGTCGACTCCGATGCGGCATCCGTCGCCGACGTCGTGCGCGAGGTGGGTGTGTCCACCATCACCGAGCGCGGCGCGACCCGCGCCGACGACCGCATCTCCGAGGCTGCCATGGAGGACCGCAAGAAGGAAGGCTATTTCTGATGCGCGGTTCGACCCTGGGGGTCGTTGCCACGGTGCTCGCCGCCAGTCTGCTGCTGAGCGGATGCTCCGGCGCGGCCACCGCGGGCACCACGGCCTCTGGCGAGCCCACCGAGCTGCGCCTGGGCTACTTCGACAACCTCACCCACGCCCCGGCCCTGGTCGGTATTGGAAACGGTTTTCTGCAGGACGCCCTCGGCGACACGACGCTCAACGCTCAGGCCTTCGGTGCCGGTCCGGCCGCAATCGAAGCCCTCAGTGCCGGCGCGATCGACGCCGCCTATGTGGGGCCCAGCCCGGCCGTGAACACCTTCGTGCAGAGCGCCGGCCAGAGCGCGGTCATCGTCGCCGGTGCGACCGTCGGCGGCGCCGCCCTCGTCGTGCGCGCAGGCATCGACTCCCCCGCCGACCTTGCCGGAACCATCATCGCGAGTCCGCAGCTCGGCAACACCCAAGACGTGGCACTGCGCTCCTGGCTCGAGGGAGAAGGTTTTGCCACCAGCACGACCGGTGGCGGCGACGTCACCGTCGCGCCGACCGACAACGCCCGTGCCCTCACGCTGTTTCAGAGCGGGCAGATCGACGGCGCCTGGCTGCCCGAACCGTGGGTATCCCGCCTCGTTCTCGAGGCGGATGCCACGGTGCTCGTCGACGAGGCCTCCCTGTGGGACAACGGCGACTTTCCCACCACCGTGCTGCTCGTCGGCGCGGACTTCAACCGTGACCACCCTGAGACGGTGCGGGCGTTGCTGGCGGGGCACACGGCATCCGTCGCCTGGCTCACGGAGCACCCCGAGGAGGCGGCCGACGTGATCAACGCGAAGCTCACCGCCGACACCGGAAAACCACTCTCTGACGCGGTCATCGATCGCGCCCTCGGTGGCCTGAGGTTCACGAATGACCCCCTGGCCGGCACCTTTCCCCTCTCTCATCGGGAAGCCGTGGCGGCCGGCACCGCCAAAGACGGCGACCTCAACGGCCTGTTTGACCTGACCCTGCTCAACGGCGTGCTCGCCGAAGCGGGAGGCGCGCCCATCTCGGCCGCCGGACTTGGAACGGAGTAAGCGCATGACCTTGGTAACCGACACCCCCGCACCCTTCCCCACCACCGAGGCGCCTCTGATTTCTGAGGTTCCGCGGGGCACTCTCTTTCGCTTCGCGACGGCCGGTTCGGTCGACGACGGCAAGTCCACCCTCGTGGGCCGCCTGCTGCACGACTCGAAGGCGATCCTTGCCGACCAGCTCGAAGCCGTCACCCGCACCTCGAGCGAGCGCGGCTTCGGCGGTGCCGCCGGCGGAATCGACTTCGCCCTGCTGACCGACGGCCTGCGCGCCGAACGCGAACAGGGCATCACGATCGACGTCGCCTACCGCTACTTCGCGACCGCGGCACGCTCGTTCATCCTCGCGGACTGCCCCGGGCACGTGCAGTACACCCGCAACATGGTCACCGGCGCGACGACGGCGGATGCCGTGATCATGCTGATCGACGCCCGCAAGGGTGTGCTCGAACAGACCCGCCGGCACCTGAGCGTGGTCGCCCTGCTGCGGGTGCCGCACGTGATCGTCGCGGTGAACAAGATCGATCTGCTGCAGTACGACGAGCTTGCCTACCGCGAGGTTGAGGCGAGCGTGCGGCAGGTTGCTGCCGAACTCGGCATCGGCGCGGACGGCCGCGGCTCCGACGGCCGTGGTTCACTGCATGTGATCCCGGTGTCGGCGCTGGTCGGCGACAACGTCGTCGACCGCTCCCCGCTCACCCCCTGGTACGACGGGCCGAGCCTGCTCGAACTGCTCGAGGCCCTCACGGTGATCGACGATCTCGACGAGAACGGCCGCGCCACCGAGGACTTCCGCCTGCCCGTGCAGCTCGTGCTGCGCCCGCAGGGCGCCGTGGTGGTCGACCCCGAACTGGCCGACTCGTTCCGCGACTACCGTGCCTACGCCGGACAGGTCGCGAGCGGCAGCATCCGCGTCGGCGACGCCGTCACCGTTCAGCCCGGCGGCGGCACGAGCGTCGTCACCGGCATCGACTTCGCCGGCGTGGAACTCGACGAGGCCTTCGCCCCGCAGTCGGTCGCGCTGCGCCTCGCCGACGAGCTCGACATCGCCCGCGGCGCGGTCATCGCCGCGGCCGGCACCCTGCCCGGCGTCACCCGCTCGCTCGACGCCGAGCTGTTCTGGCTCGACCCCCGGCCGCTGGCCGCCGGCGCCCGGGTGCTGGTGAAGTTCGGCACCACCGTCGTGCAGGCCCTCGTCGCCGAGGTGACCGGCCGCCTCGACCTGACCACCCTCGCGGTGCAGCCCGCCACGACACTCGCCGTGAACGATATCGGGCAGGCCAGCATCCGCTTGTCGCGCGACCTGCCCATCGAGCGCTACGCCGACAACCGTCGCTCGGGCGCGTTCCTCGTGATCCACCCGCAGGACGGCTCGACCCTCGCCGCCGGCATTGTGACCGTGCCGGGGCCGCTGACCGGCGCCGGCGACGGCTCGGGCGCGGGCTCCGAGGTGTCGCCGTGACCACTGACCCGGCGCGCACGTCACTGCTGACAGCGCCCCCAGCATCCGTCGCCGTTGCCCCGACCGAGCCGACCGAGCCGACCGCGATCAGTATCGCCGCGCTCGGCAAGCGCTACGGCACGGGACCGCTCGTGCTCGACGACATCAACCTCAACATCGAAGCCGGCCAGTTCGTCTGCCTGCTCGGGGCGAGCGGATGCGGCAAGTCGACCCTGCTGAACATCATCGCGGGCCTCGAGAAACCGACCGAGGGCACCGTGACCGTGGCGAGCGGCAAGGCGGCCGTCATGTTTCAGGATGCCGCCCTGTTTCCGTGGCTGACCGCCGGCCGCAATGTGGAGCTCGCCCTCAAACTGCGCGGCATGCCGCGCGCGGCCCGGCGCCCCGCCGCCCTCGAGCTGCTTGATCTCGTGAACCTGGCGGATGCCGCCGACAAGCGCCCGCACGAGCTCTCCGGCGGCATGCGTCAACGCGTCGCCCTCGCCCGGTCACTCGCACAGGACCGCAAGGTGCTGCTCATGGACGAACCGTTCGCCGCCCTCGACGCCATCACCCGTGACCTATTGCACGAAGAACTCGAACGGGTCTGGAAGCAGACCGGCCGCACGATCGTCTTCGTCACCCATAACGTGCGTGAGGCCGCCCGGCTGGGCCAGCGCATCCTGCTGATGTCGTCCCGGCCCGGCCGGGTCGTCAACGAGTGGACGATCACCGATACCGGGTCGCGCCGCATCGAATCCCCCGAGGTCGCCCGTCTGGGCGACGAAATCACCGATCAGCTGCGACAGGAGATCCGCCGCAATGCCGCCTGAAACGACGACCCGAACCCTGACGGCTCCCGCCGCCGCCGATTCCGCAGCCGCCGATTTCGCAGCCGCTGATGCCGCCGTCACCGATTCCGCAGCCGCTGATGCCGCCGCCGAGGCTCCGGGCCACGACGAGCTCCGCCGCCTGGAGGCCGGACTCGACTCGTTGCAAGCCGTGCCCGAAACGCCGCGCGGCGCCGTGCGCCGCACCCTCGATGGCGTCGTGCCGCCGATCCTGCTGCTCATCGGGCTGATAGTGGCCTGGCAGGCCTACATCGTGATCGCTCGACCGCGCCCCGACCTGATTCCCGGCCCGATCGACGTGTTCGGTGCCCTCGTGAGCGCCTGGTCGAGCGACCGCCTGCAGATCGCCGTGCTGACGAGCCTCGAACGCGGCGGCGCCGGGTTTCTCATCGCCGTCGCCATCGGCACGCCGATCGGCCTGTTGCTGGCCGAGTGCCGCCCGGTGCGGCGCGCCCTCGGGCCGCTGCTGTCGGGCCTGCAGGTGCTGCCGTCGGTGGCCTGGGTGCCGGCCGCCATCATCTGGTTCGGCCTCACCGACGCCACCGTGTACTTCGTCGTGCTGATGGGCGCGGTACCCTCGATCGCCAACGGGCTCGTCTCGGGCGTCGACCAGATTCCGCCGCAGCTGCGCCGAGTGGGCACCGTGCTCGGCGCCTCCCGACTGCAGATGGCGACCCTCGTCGTGCTGCCGGCCGCCCTTCCCGGCTACTTCTCTGGCCTGAAACAGGGCTGGGCGTTCGCGTGGCGTTCGCTGATGGCCGCCGAGATCATCGCAATGGGGGGTACCATCGGATTCGGCCTCGGCTCAATGTTGCAGCAGAGCCGCGAGCTCGCCGATCTGTCCGGAGTGCTCGCCACGATCCTCGTGATCCTCTTCGTCGGCATTCTCGTGGAGCTCGTGATCTTCGCGCCGATCGAGCGTCGTCTGTTGCGGCGCCGCGGGCTCATGGCCGCCGGCCTGCGCTGACCTTTTCGCGCCGACCGGGCGCATCCGTTTCATTCGTTGTTGTGTATTCGTTGTTGTTTATTCGTTGTTGTTTATTCGTTGTTGTCGAAAGGCCTTCCGTGACCGCCGCACTCCCCACCACTTCGTCCCTGCGCGTCGCCATCATCGGCGCCGGGCCGGCCGGCATCTACGCCGGCAATATCCTCACCCGCCTGGTGCGGGAGGCCGGCCACGAGGTCGCCATCGACGTGTTCGACGCGCTGCCGACCCCGTACGGACTCATTCGCTACGGAGTCGCCCCAGACCACCCCCGTATCAAGGGCATCGTCAACTCGCTGCACGAGATGCTCGCCGGCGGTAACCTGCGGTTCCTCGGCAACGTGCGCTACGGCGCCGACCTGGACCTCGCCGATCTCAGGGCCAACTATCACGCCGTGATCTTCGCCACCGGCGCGCTGAGCGATGCGCCGCTCGCGATTCCCGGCATCGACCTGCCCGGATCATTCGGCGCGGCCGACTTCGTCTCGTGGTACGACGGGCACCCCGACGTACCCCGCAGCTGGCCGCTCGACGCGACCGACATCGCCGTGATCGGCAACGGAAACGTGGCCCTCGACGTGGCGCGAGTGCTCGCCAAGCACCCCGACGACCTGCTCTCGACCGACATCCCGGCCAACGTTTACGCCGGACTCGCCGGATCCCCGGTCACCGACGTGCACATCTTCGGCCGTCGCGGACCGTCACAGGTGAAGTTCACGCCGATCGAGCTGCGGGAGCTGGCCGATATTCCCGACGTCGACCTCGTCGTGTACGCCGACGACTTCGTGCCCGATGAGCACGTGGCACAGCTTGTCGCCTCGAACAACCAGGTCAAGATCATGTCCCGCACCCTGAACGGATGGCTGACCCGGGTTCCGAGCGGCGCCTCGCGTCGCCTGCACCTGCACTTTCTGCACGCGCCGGTCGAGGTCTACGGCGACGGCCGAGTGGAGGGCATCCGTTTTGAGCGCACCGAGCACACCGGAGACGGCGGCGTGCGCGGCACCGGCGAGATTCTCGACTACCCGGTCCAGGCCGTGTATCGTGCGGTCGGCTACCGCGGCAGCGCCCTGCTCGACGTGCCGTTCGACGAGGCGCGCGGCGTGATTCCGAACGACGGCGGCCGGGTGGTCGACGACGCGGGCCTGCCCGTGCCGGGTCTGTACGCCACCGGCTGGATCAAGCGCGGCCCGGTCGGACTGATCGGACACACCAAGGGTGATGCCCTCGAGACCGTGACCCGGCTCGTCGCCGACCTGCCGGAGCTGCAGGCGTGGAACATCGCGCCCGATGGCGACGCGATTCTGTCCCTGCTCGACGAGCGCGGCATCCGCTACACCGACTGGGCCGGCTGGATCACCCTCGACGCCCACGAACGTGCGCTCGGGGCGGGGGCCGCGGCCGACACGGCGGGCACACCGCGGGAACGAGTCAAGGTGGTGTCCCGCGATGAACAGGTCGAGATCGCTCGCTCCGAATCGTTGCTGCCGCTATGACGTACGTGATCGCGCTGCCCTGTGTGGATGTCAAGGACCGGGCCTGCATCGATGAGTGCCCCGTTGACTGCATCTACGAGGGCGAACGCTCGCTGTACATTCACCCCGACGAGTGCGTCGACTGCGGCGCCTGCGAACCGGTCTGCCCGGTCGAGGCCATCTACTACGAAGACGACCTGCCCGAGCAGTGGGCCGACTACTACAAGGCCAACGTCGAGTTCTTCGACGACATCGGCTCGCCGGGCGGCGCGGCCAAGATCGGCGTGATCGCCAAGGACCACCCGGTCATCTCCGTGCTGCCGCCCCAGGCTGCGCCCGCCGAGTAACCGCCCCGAGCGCTGCGCGGTAAGTGCGCCGCTGCGCGGTAGTTGCGCCGCTGCGCGGTAGTTGCGCCGCTGCGCGGTAGTTGCGCCGCGGGACGCGAGCGCGGCACGGCGTTGCGCGGTAGTTGCGCCGCTGCGCGGTAGGCGTGCCCACAGCGCAGCGGCGCAGGTACCGCGAAGCTCTGAGACAACGAAGAGCACTCATCGCTCAGGCGCCACTGCGCGGTAGGAGCGCCACTGCGCGGTAGGTGCGCCACTCTCCGAGTGTCTCGACGAGGCTCGACGACCGCCGGTGTCCGCGCGGCGGGGCGGGCGGGTCAGGAGGCGACGGACTCGCGCACGGACTCCCGCTCAACACGCTGCCCGACGACGGCGCTGACCCCGTCTTGGCGCATCGAGACGCCGTAGAGGGCATCCGCTATTTCCATGGTGCGCTTCTGGTGGGTAATCACGATCAGCTGGCTGGTTTCGCGGAGGTCTTCGAAGATCGTGAGCAGGCGGCCGAGGTTGGCGTCGTCGAGGGCGGCTTCAACCTCGTCCATGATGTAGAACGGGCTCGGCCGGGCCTTGAAGATCGCGATCAGCAGCGCCACGGCCGCGAGTGACCGCTCACCGCCGGAGAGCAGCGAGAGCCGTTCGATCTTCTTGCCGGCCGGTTTCACCGAGACCTCGATGCCGGTGGCGAGCAGATCACTCGGATCGGTCAGCCAGATGCTGCCAACCCCGCCCGGGAAGAGCACCGGGAACACCTCGGCGAACGCGGCCTGGGTGTCATCAAATGCCGCCCGGAAGATGACCTGCATCTTGTCGTCGATCTCGTCGATGATTGTGAGCAGGTCGGCGCGGGTCTGCGTGAGGTCGGTGAGCTGCTCGGTGAGAAAGCGGTGCCGCTGTTCGAGCGCGGCGAATTCCTCGAGGGCGAGGGGGTTCACGCGGCCAAGTCGGCCGAGCTTGCGCTCAGCGAGACCGAGACGGGCGAGTTGCTCCTCGCGCACATAGCGCGTGCCCGATGCCGAGCGCGTCTGCGCAAGAGGGGATGCGTCCGGCACCGCAGTAGCCGGCACCGCAGTAGCCGGCACCGCAGTAGCCGGCACCGCAGTATCCGGCACCGCAGTCGCCAGCGCCTCGGGAATCATAACCTCGGGAATCAGCACCTCGGGCCCATACTCGGCGGTGAGCACCGTCTCGGTCAGGCCCAGCTCGCTGAGGGCACGTTCCAACAGGCCGGACAGGTGCAGCTTCTTCTCGTAGATCTGCAGTTCGAGGCCGTGCACGGTCTCGGTGACGGCCTGCACCCGGTCGCGCAGCGCCGACTCCTCCCGGCGCAGGGAGCGCAGCTCATCGTTCTGGGCGCTACGGTCAGCTTCGGCGGTGCTGACGCGCAGTCGTGCGGCGGAGACGGCAGCATCCACCGAGGCGAGAACGAGCGGGAGCGCCTGCGCGACGCTGGAGGCGGCATCCGCTTGCTGGCGCCTGATGACGGCGCGGCGAGCGGCCTCGAGGGCCGCGGTACGTTCGTCTTCGAGCCGGGCCGTGAGCGACACGGTCTGTGCGCGAGCCGCGGAGACCCGCTCGTGGGCGGTGTCGACGCGCAATCGAGCTTCGACCTCGTGTTCTCGACAGGCCTCGAGCTCGAGGACCACGGCGTCGCGGGCGGCCACATCGAGCACCGGACGCGGTACGGCGAGGGCTGCCTGCAGGGCCTGTTCGGCCGCGACCGCTGTGGCTTCGGCGTCGGCCACGGCGCGAACGGCCGGTTCATGGGCGGCCGCGAGCCGCTCGTAGTCGGCGTCAGCGGCGTCGAGCTGCAGCCTGGCGCGGCTGCGCTTGTCGGCGTGAGCCGTGCGTGCCGCCTCGAGGGCGCGCAGTGCGGTGCGGGCACGCTCCACCTGGCCCTTCTGCGTCTGGAGACCCGCGCGCAACTCCGCGAGTTCGCCGCGCACCCGGTCGACGAGTGTCGTCGCGACGCCGAGACGTTCGGCGGCCGTGTCGCGTTCGGCGATGAGTTCGACCTTGCTGGGGGTCGCACCCGACCCGCCGCGCAGCGCATGGTCGGTGAGCACCTCTCCGGCCCGAGTCACGACGGTCAGCCCGTGAAACCCACTCGCGACCGCATACGCGGCCCGCGCCGTGGCCAGGGTCTCGGCAATGACACAGCCACCCAGCACTCCGAGTACCCCGGCGGGAGCCTCGATCACGCTGCGGGCCCACACGAGGCCAAAATCGGCATCCGTCACCGGCTCGACGACCGAGGAGTCGGCGACGATGAGCTCCACCCGACCGGAGTCACTCGCGGTTGCCTGCTCGAGGGCAGCGACGGCGTGCTCGTGGGTGTCGGCGAGAACCGCGTTCGCGAGTGAACCGAGCGCGGCCGCGATGGCGGTTTCGTAGCCCGGCTGCACGCGCACGTGCTCGGCGACGAGCCCCCGAATGCCCGCAAGCCCGGCACCGATCAGTGCCGACGATCCGTCACGCTGGTCGAGGGCGAGCGCGAGCGCGCCCCCGCGGGCGGCCTGCGCGTCGCGCTCTCGTTCGTGACCGTGCAGGGCCTCCCGCAGACGTTCAATCTCGCCCTCGGTGCGGCGAATCTCGGCACGGCCTCGATCGAGGGCGGCGGCGCTCGGCGCCGGCGTGGCCTCGTCGGCGGATGCCCGCTGCTCGTTGTCGAGGCGCGCTCCGGCCGCCTCCACGGAATCGACGAGCTGTTGCGCGGAGGCTCGACGGACGAACGCCGCGTCGAGGGCGCTCTGCTGCCGCACCACCTCGCCACGCACGGCCGCGAGGCGCGTCGCGCTCGTCGCCGACCGCCCGGTCAACTCGGACTTGTTGAGGTCGTAGCGGGAGACCAGCGCGGCCTGCACGGCGATCTGCTCGTTGGCCACATCGACCCGGGCGCGCACGGCGACGGTCTGCGCCCGTCGCGACTCGTGGTCGGTGTCGGCCAGAACGATTGCCGACAGCAGCCGCTCAACCTCATCTTCGGCCTGCTGCACCATGGCCGCCGTCACGCCCGGCGACACCGGCGTCGGCTGCTCGGCGGAGCCGAGCAGCGCCAGCCGTTCGGTGGCGAGGCTCAACAGGCCCCGCAGCCGTTCCTGAACGGCCTCGAGCGCGAAGCTCGTGCGCCGCGCCTGGTCGACGACGTCACCGACCTGCTCTTCTTCGAGTCGCAGCACCCTGGCTTGCCGATGCGCGAGCTGTTCCTGCAGAACAAGGCGTTCAGAGTGGCGTTCCCGCTCGGTACGACCGTGTGCGTCGAGCACGGCCCGCAGCGTGACGACGTCGTCAGCCAAGAGTCGGGCGCGGGCGTCGCGCACGGTCGCGGCGATGGTCTGGGCCTCGCGGGCGACCTCGGCCTGGCGGCCCAGGGGCGTGAGCTGGCGGCGAATCTCCCCGGCGAGGTCGCTGAGCCGAGTCAGGTTCGCCTGCATCGCGTCGAGCTTGCGCAGGGTCTTCTCTTTGCGGCGGCGGTGTTTGAGGATGCCGGCGGCTTCCTCAATGAAGCCACGCCGCTCTTCGGGACTCGCGCGCAGCACCGCGTCGAGCTGGCCCTGGCCCACGATGACGTGCATCTCGCGGCCGAGGCCGGAGTCGCTCAGCAGCTCCTGCACGTCGAGGAGCCGGCAGTTGCGGCCATTGATGGCATACTCGCTCGCACCGGTGCGAAACAGGGTGCGCGAAATGGTGACCTCTGAGTAGTCGATCGGCAGGGCGCCGTCGCTGTTGTCAATCGTCAGGGTGACCGCGGCCCGACCGAGCGGACCGCGGGTCGAGGTACCGGCGAAGATGACGTCGTCCATCTTGCCGCCGCGCAGCGTCTTCACGCCCTGCTCCCCCATCACCCAGGCGAGTGCGTCGACGACGTTCGACTTGCCGGAACCGTTGGGGCCGACGACACAGGTGACCCCGGGTTCAAAGGCAAAGGTCGTGGGCTGGGCGAAAGACTTGAACCCCTTGAGGGTGAGGCTCTTCAAATACACGCGCACCCCTTCGGTCGGTTGCTCATTCGGTTGTTCATTCGGCTGGTCGTTCGGCTGGTCGTTCGGTTACGCGTCACCGCACTCGTGCGGGGCTGATTCAACGCTACCCTGCACCACCGACACAGCCCGGAGCCCGCGCTTCACGCGCCGTGTGGCGGGCGAAAAGAGCGACTCCTGCGCCGGTTTGCGGCCGTGACGCACGCGCAGGGCCCGTGCATGCGCAAGCAGCGGCACCCTCGTCCGCAGCACCCTCGTCCGCAGCACCCTCGTCCGCAGCACCCCAATGGGGCTATCCTGCTTCTCATGGCTGAGATCGAATTCACCATAGACGAACTAACAATTCCGGAGGCCTCCGGGGCCGCCGGCTGGAACGACTTCGTCGCGATGGTCGCTGTCCGTAACACGGTCGATACCGAGGCGTACGCGAGCGACGAGCTGGCCTTCACCCCGGAAGAGCTGCTGCCGGTCTGGCAGAACCAGCGCTACGAACCCAAACGAGTTCTCGTCGCCCGCGTCGGCGGCACCATCGTGGCACGTGCCACAGTGGAACGGCTTCCCGCCAGCGATCCCGATGGAGCGGCCAACGTGGCCTGGCTCTCCGTGCAGGTACTGCCCGGATGGCGCCGCCGAGGCATCGCCTCGGCCCTCACCGACCGCATCGAGGCCCTCGCCGCCGCCGACGGATGCCGCACTCTGATCGTGTATGCCGCCTCGCGTCCCGCGCCGGGCCCGGCCATGCCCTCGCCGACCGGGTTCGGGGCCGTTCCTCGCGACAATGCCGAGGTGCAGTTTCTGCTTCAGCGCGGCTACCGTCTGGAGCAGGTCGAGCGGGGCAGCCGGCTTGCCTTGCCGATCGGTCCCGACCTGTTGGCCAGTTTCGCCGAACAGGCGGCCGGATTCGCGGGCACGGACTACATCGTTCACTGCTGGCGGGACAACACGCCGCCCGGCTGGCGCGAAGACGTGGCCGTGCTGTACACGCGCATGAGCACGGATGCCCCCACCGCCGGCCTGCAGGAGCCCGAAGATGTGTGGACCGCCGAACGACTCGTCGACGAGGAGCGCTCGTTCGCCGGTTCCCCTCGCATACTGCTGACCGCCGCGGTGCGGTATATCCCGAGCGGTCATCTGGTGGGGTTCAGCCAGCTCTCGGTGCCGGCCGAACGCGATCGACCGGTCAGCCAGGAGGACACCCTCGTGCTGCGCGAGCATCGCGGCCACCGGCTCGGCATGCTGCTGAAGGCGGCAAACCTGCACTACCTGCAGCGGGAGCATCCGGGACATCCCTCGATCATCACGTTCAATGCCGAGGAGAACCGGCACATGCTCGCCGTGAATGAGGCCCTCGGCTTCGTACCGATCGGTTACGAGGGCGCCTGGCGTCGATCACGCACGGACGCCCTGCCGGAGGGGCGCACCGGCGCGGATCAGGAGACGAGCTCTGATCGGGACTAGGGCAGGTCTGCGAGCGAACCTCGAGACCCAGCCTTCGCGAATGGTGGGAGTTCGTGACGCCCTAGCTCCCTCGCACCCGCTGGCACCTCGGACACAGGTGGGAGCCGCGGTTCATGAACTGTTCCCGCACGATCGTTGTGCCGCAGCGCGCGCACGGGGTGCCCTGCTGCCCGTAGACGCTGAGGCTGTGCGAAAAGTAGCCGGACTCACCGTTGACGTTCACGTACTGGGCGTCAAAACTGGTGCCGCCCTCGACGAGGGCGCGCTGCAGAATCGTACGCACCGCCGCGAGCAGGGCTCGGGCCCGCGGCAAGGTCAGCGACGATGCGGGCTGCTCATAGTGCAGCCGCGCGGCGTACAGCGCCTCGTCGGCGTAGATATTGCCGATACCGCTGATCACGGTCTGGTCGAGCAGCACCCGCTTGATACCTGCCTTCTTGCGGGCGAGCACCCGATAGAAGTCCGGCGCTGAGAAGGCAGGGTCGAGCGGGTCCCGCGCGATGTGGGCCACCTGGGACGGCAGGCGGCGTTGCCAACCGGTTTCACGGCGATCACCGGCTGCCATCGGTTCCAGCCCCGAGAAGCCGCCGGAGCGGCCATCCGCTGTCGGGGTCATCGTGTCGATGGCCATGCTGCCGAAGATGCGCTGGTCGACGAAATGCACCCACAGCTCGCCGAGCACCGGGTGTTCAACGCGCAGGCGGATGCGCAGCATTCGGTCGTCGACGGCTCCCGGCGCGCGCAGCAGCACCTGACCACTCATGCCGAGGTGGGCGACGAGGGCGCGCCCCGAGGCGAGGGGCACCCAGAGGAACTTTCCGCGGCGCACGACCGCGAGCATCCGCTGCCCCTCGAGCAGATCGACAAAGGGCCCGGCCGTCGAGTCGTGACGGCGCAGCGAGCGCGGTTCGAAAACCTCGACGGCGGTGACGGATGCCCCGGTGAGCGCCGGATCGAGCCCGGCACGCACGACCTCGACCTCGGGCAGCTCAGGCATCGACAAGCTCAGGCATCGACAGGCTCAGGCATCGACAGGCTCAGACATCGGCAAGCTCAGCTGTCACGCGCGGGCTGCTCAGCGGGAGCGGCGGGCGGTGAGCTGCTCGACCGCAGAGCGCGCGGCGGCCATTTCGGCGAATTTCTTGCTCGTGCCCTCGCCGCGCGCGACGAGGTCGGCGCCGACGGCGACGGCGGCGATGAAGACCTTGGCGTGATCGGGCCCGGTTTCGGTGACCGTGTACGCGGGAGCGCCGGTGCCCCGGCGGGCGGCGAGCTCCTGCAGCGAGGTTTTAAAATCCAGGGAACCGCCGAAACGATTCGGGTCGGCCAACAGCGGCGCGATGAGGCGCAGCACGAGCGCGGTGGCCGCGTCGCCGCCGGAATCGAGGTAGACGGCGCCGATGAGTGCCTCGACGGTGTCGGCGAGGATCGACGAATTGTCGCGGCCGCCCGTGAGCAGTTCCCCGCGGCCGAGCCGCAGGTACTGTCCGAGGTCGATTCCACGAGCGATGTCGGCCAAGGCGGCGCTTGACACCAGACTGGCACGACGCTTGGACAGAACGCCCTCGTCGACCAGCGGGTTGCTGCGATACAGCATGACCGCGACGGCCTGTCCCAGAATCGAATCGCCGAGAAACTCCAGGCGTTCGTTGGTGGGGATGCCGCCATTTTCGTACGCAAACGAACGATGAGTGAGGGCCAGCTCCAGCAGGGTCGGCTCGATCTGCACACCGAGGGTCGCCAGAAGAGGCGACCGCTCGGGATCAGAGTTCGTCATCGTGTGGTGACAGATTTAGATGTCAGCGACTTTACGGCCCTTGTATTCCATGAAGAGGGCGGTGCCGGCGGAGTCGGTGACAACCTTGGCACGGTGCGGAAGGCTGTAGACAACCTTGCCGTTTTCCATCGTCTTCACGAGGGTGGGAGGGGTGGCCTTCCACTGCGCGCGACGGGAGTGGGTGTTGGAACGCGACATCTTGCGCTTCGGTACTGCCATGACTACTTCTCTTCTCTGTCTAAAGTAACGCTGTGTGAGTCTAAATCAACGCTGTTCGAGTCAGCATGGATGATCTCATCCGTGTTGATGGTGGTGGAGGCTTGGAATCCCGCAAGCGCTGACCACCGTGGATCGGTCGGCGGGGTGGGATCGAGTTGCGGTGAGTCTTCCAGGGGCTGCCCGGTCTCACTGTCAAGACCCGGGCAATCCCGCCGGCAAACCGGCTGGAACGGTAGTGACAAGACTACCGCGTCCCGAATCAAGGATTCCGCGTCGACATGGTCGTCCGAAATCTCAAACTCAAAAGCTTCGTCTTGAGAGTAGCCGAAAAGTTCCGAGAAATGAACTCGAACCGGCAGCGCGATGTCTTTCAGGCATCGGCCGCAGATACCCTCGGCGGTTCCGGTGATGCTGAAGGTCGCCAGAATGCCCTCGTGCATGGCTTCCAGGCGCAGGTCGGTCTCGAGCGTTGAGCCCGCTTTGACCGACACGAGGCCGGCACCGAGGTCTTCGGGAACGACGATGTCGAGTTCCCGTTCGTGCATTGTGCCTGGACGATTGATGAGGTCACGAACATCAATCGTGTACGGCGTTTTCTTGAACTTGGTCACCAGCCCTAGTCTACGCGTTCGTCGAACCCTGCCCGCGCGCATCCGCGAACCGTTCGCTCGCGCGCGCACCGGAGTGAGCACCGGAGTGAGCACCGAGCAGCGACACGGGCGCGAGCGCGGCCCGGAGTCTGACGGCACGGTCCGACGCGGCGAAGAGCGCCCGCACGACCCGGTCGACGTCGTCGGCGAGCGCGCCGGCCCCCCGCAGCGGAGCGGCCCCCGGCTGGGCGAAGCGCAGCCGTTCGAGGTCGCCGAGCACCCGGTTCAGCGCGTCCCGGTTCAGCGCGTCCCGGTCAGCGGATGCGTCCAGCCGGGCCTCCAGCCGGGCGGCCACCTCGCGGGGCGTGTCGGTGCGACTCACTCGCACCCCGAGGTCGAGCGCGGTGTCGGTCAGTTCCGCCCAGGCCTCCGCCGCTCCCCCGCGTTGGCCCTGTCCGGTGCCCCGGCCGACGTTGACCCCGTCGATATTGGCACCGGCCCCGGAACGGATGCGGCGCAGCCGACCGCGGCGCCGCCAGCCACGCAGCAGACCGGGCACGAGCAACAGCATCGAGACCACGAGCAGCATAGTTCCGGGCCAGAACACAATCGCGGTGAGCACCTCATCGCCGGCAGCAGCCTGACCGGGGTCCGTTCCGGCATCCGTGGGAACAACCCCCTCTGGCCGCGGGGTCTGCGCCGCATCCGTCGCCCCCGGCGTGCGTGACGGCGCCGGAGTGACACCGACCTGCGCATAGTCGGGCACACTGCCGCGACCGGGGGTCGGCTCGAACGGCACCCAGCCGACGCCCACGAAGTACAGCTCTGGCCAGGCGTGCAGGTCGTGCGAGTCGACCTCGAAGGTCTCGATGCCCTGGCTGAAGTTGCGCGTACCGGGCAGATAGCCGATCGAGATGCGTGCCGGAATGCCGAGTGCCCGCGCCATGACGGCCATGGCCGAGGAGAAGTGCACGCAGTATCCGCTCTTGGCCTCGAGGAAGGTACCGACGACCTCGAGGCCGCCACCGTCGTAGCCCTCCTCAACGGGCGCTTCGGTGTCGTAGCGAAAGTCCGCTCCGTTCAGATAGTCCTGCAGGGCCACCGCCGAGTCGTAAACGGATGCGCTGTCGGCCGTCACCGTGCGGGCGGTCTCGTCGATGATGGCCGGGCGTTCCTCGGGCAGCTCCAGGTTTGCGACGGCATCCGCGGGGTACTCCCGGCTCGACGTGCGCAGCTGGTCTGCCGTTGGCACGACCTCGAAGCCCGAGACCGTGTAGGTCTGGCCCTGCGTGCTCGCGTTCTGGCCCTTCACCGTGAGTGTCTCGCTGTTCCAATACCAGTTGCCGGTCAGGCCGTTCACCCGGGTGGCCGGCATCGGCAGCGGCAGCAGGGGCGACCGCACGCCATCGATGACGATCGACGAACTGAACTCCACGGTCTCGACATCATCGCCGAGTCCGGCCGGCCGGTCGATCGCGTCGACCGTGTTCGTCTGGTCGATCACGTCGTCATCGGACGTCCACGTGGTTCCCTCGAAGGTATCGAGGGTCAGGAGCGTCAGGTAGGGGCGGTTCTCGGCCGTCGTGACATAGTGCAGGGCCGGGCCGGCCTCGGGGCGCCGCAGGTCCTGCCCGAGGTCGACCATCGGGCTCACCCCCGCGCCGAACAGCGATCCGGCCCCGCCGCCCGCGCCGCTCGTGGCGACGGTGGGCACCACAAGGCTCAGCGTGAGGGCTCCGACCAGGGTCACGCCGCCCAGCAGCAGCGAGCCGCCACCGGAGCCGGGGCCGCCCCACGGCCCCGACACCCACGATCCGGACGCGTGCGATTGGGATGCGTGCGATTGGGATGCCACGGCGCGGAGCCTCATACTCGCGCGCTCCTCGCGCCCGTGCCCCAGCCGCACGTCGATCCGCAGCAGCCACAGATACGCCGCGGCGACGAGCAACAGCGGAAGCGTTCCGACACCCTCCGACAGCACGAGCCCGGGGATCAGCACCGGAATCAGCACGGCGAGCCCGGCAACCGCCGGCACGCGCAGGGTGACGGCGATGAGGTGAACGAGCCACGCCAGTACCCCGGCACCGGCCGCGAGCAGCAGCGTGATGCCCTCGGTCAACACGGCCGGTGTCGTCTGTTCGCTGATGGAGCTCGCGCCCTGTTCGGCGAGCGTGGTCAGCACGCCGATGGTGGCGGGGGTCGGAATCAGCCAGAGCAGCCCGGTACCGGCCCCGAACAGGAGGGTGAGCAGCATGACGAGCACCCCGAGGCCGGCGAACGGCACGAGCACCCGCGGCACCCCGATTCTGCGCAGCCCGGCGAGCGCCGCGAGGGTCACGACGGCCATCAGTGCGATCACCCACCACCACGCCGATCCACGCAGCACCGGTGCGAGTCCGCTGAAGCCGGTGAGCAGCAGAACGAGCAGCACGAGCATGAGCGGCCACTCGGCGCTGCGCGCTTCAGTCCGGCGCCGCGGTTCAGTCCGGCCGGCGTGAGACAGGCTGGGTTCATGAGGCACGCTGGGGTCAGGCATCGCGATCTCCATCCCGGCCGGAGCCGCCGCGCAGGGCCGAGTCCCAGGCTTCGGGGATATCGGCGGCCGCGTTGACGAGGATGCAGCGCCAGCCGGCCTCACGCAGGGTCGCCACGCTGCCCGAACTCATCGTTTCGAGCACGAATGCGATCGCCGGATGGGACCGCTCGCGCAGGGCTCGCAGGTCGGCCAGACCCCGAGCATCCGTTTCGACGAGAATCGCGATGGTCGGGCTCTGGCCGGTTCCCATCGATCGCCAGGGAGGGTCGTCGCCGTGCACCGCGGCAATGGGCTGCACGGTCGCGAGGGCCTCGAGCAGGGGTCGCTCGCCACCCACGTCGAAGTAGACCGGTGCGTCGCCGCGCAGCCCGCCGCGTTCACGCTCGGCGCCGGGAGCGATCTGGCTTGGCCCGGTCTCGACGAGCTGCATGCGAAATCCGGCACCGATGAGGTGCACGCCGACGGAGGCCGCGATCTCGATCGCGAGTTCAAATGAGCGGATGCCGCGGAGCCGGGCACCGGGCCGGGCATCGAGCGGTGTGGTATCGAGTACGAGTCGCGCCTCGGGGTTGCTGCGCTGTTCCTCCTGGCGCACCATGAGTTCGCCGTGCCGGGCGGTGGCGCGCCAGTTCACTCGCCGCAGGGGGTCGCCGGGGCGGTACTCGCGGGCAATGAGCTCGTCTGCGTTGGGGCTGATGTTGCGCAGGGCCTCTCGACTGGCACCGTCCCCGCTCACCACGGCGAGCCCGGAGCCGGGAAGCGTCGTCACGCGCGGCGTGACGACAAAATCGTGCGGGTCACCGACCGGTCGTTCGTGAAAGGCGAGGCCAAAAGGATCCCGGCGGCCCAGCTGCAACGGTCCGCTCGAATACAGCCCCCGGGTCGGCGGCAGCACCGGATAGTCGACCCTGGCGGAGTCGGGGCCGCCGTCGGCGCCGGAGCCACGACGATCGAGCGTCGGCAGGTCACGACGCTCCGGCGGGCGGATGGCGCCGGACACCGTATCGCGCCAGCGGGCACCGAACACCGGCCGCGGCGACAGGTTGCGCACCCGCAGCGAGACCAGGGCGCTCTCGCCGGCGGCAACGACCGAGGGAAATACCGCCCGCCGCACCTCGACGCGCACCGGGCGCACCGACACGAAGACGAGGGCGACCATTGGCAGCACCAAGAGCAGTGCGGCCACGAACAGCAGGTCACGGCGGCCCAGCACCACGCCGAGAACCGCGAGCGTCGACCCGGCGAGCAGAAACATACCGCCGCGCAGGGTCAGCCACGGCAGCCAGACCGGGCGCGTGCGGTTCGTCACGGTCGGCCTTGCGCCCCGACCGGAACCGGGGTCGCCGCGACGATGCGCCGTACGATCTCCTCAATGAGCGGGGTGCTGTCCTGATGGTGGTGGCCCAGGGCGCGGCTCGTGGGCACCAGCCGATGGCCGAGAACGGCCACGGCGAGGCTGTCGATGTCATCGGGCAGCACGTACTCACGGCCGTGCAGGGCCGCCTGCGCCTTCGCGGCTCGAATGAGCTGCAGCGTCGCACGCGGGCTCGCCCCGAGCCGCAACTCCCGGTCGTCGCGGGTCGCGCGCACGAGGTTGACGGCGTATTCCTTGACCGCGCCGGACGCGAAGACACCGCGGGCGGCGGCCATCATGGCCCGCAGCTCGGCGCCGGAGACGACCGGTTCGATACGGGACAGCGGGCTGGTGTCGTCGCGGGAATCGAGCATCGCGAGCTCGGAACCGGCGTCGGGGTAGCCCATCGAGATGCGCGCCATGAAGCGGTCACGCTGGGCCTCCGGCAGGGCGTAGGTGCCCTCCATCTCGATCGGGTTCTGGGTGGCGACGACGGTGAAGGGCAGATCGAGCGGGTAGGTCGCGCCGTCGACGGTGATCTGGCGTTCCTCCATGCACTCGAGCAGCGCGGACTGGGTTTTGGGGCTCGCCCGGTTGATCTCGTCGCCGATCACGATGTTGGCGAAGACCGGCCCCGGCTTGAACTCGAACCGGTTCTGGGCCTGATTGAAGACCGATACCCCGGTCACGTCGGAGGGCAACAGGTCGGGCGTGAACTGAATGCGCCCGACGGTGCAGTCCACCGAACGTGCGAGCGCCTTCGCGAGCATCGTCTTGCCGACCCCCGGCACATCTTCGATGAGCAGGTGGCCGCCGGCCAGCAGCACGGTGAGCGCGATCAGCACGGCATCGTGTTTTCCGTCGATGACGGTCTCGACGTTGCGGATGATGTTGCGGCCCGCCTCGGCGACGGCAGGCAGCGAGACGGTCTGCACGATCGAGGGTTCGTCGGCGGCGAGGCCGAGGCGGGCGGTGGTCATGCCTTCGCTCGCTCCAGGAAGCGATTGACGACGGCGGGCACATACGGTGAGACATCTCCGCCGAGGGCCGCGACCTGGCGCACGAGCGAACTCGACACGTGGGCGTTGGCCGGATTCGGCAGCAGAAAGATCGTCTCGACGGCAGCGAGGTTGCGGTTCACGATGGCCATCGGCGTTTCGTAGGCCACGTCCACCTGCGAGCGGATGCCCTTCACGAGCACACTCGCCCCGACGTCCATGCAGTAGTCCACGAGCAGGCCCATGCTCCACGACGACACGGTGATGTTGCGCGGCAGGCCGGCCTCGACGATCGCCTGTTGCAGCAGCGACACCCGCTGGCTGATGGGCAGCAGGGCGGTCTTGCCCGGGTTGTGCACGACAAGAACGTGGAGTTCATCGAACAGGCCGGCGGCACGGTCGATCACGTCCAGATGTCCGAGCGTGACGGGGTCGAACGATCCGGGGACAACGGCGATCCTGCGCATAGGAAACACACTACTGCCCCCCGGTTACGCTGCCCCCATCGAGGAGCAGACTGAGGGGCAGAACCTTGTTTCTACCCGTCTGGGCAACCGTGCGCCTACCCCTTGTGCAGCCAGGAGCGTTGATTGTCGTTCAGGCGGCGTTCCACGGCCTGCCGCAGCACCGGCTCGGTGCGCAGTGCCGGGTCACCGCTGATCAAAAACTGCGCGGCCTGTCGGGCGCGGGCAATCAGGTCGCCGTCGATCGCGACCCGCAGCAGCCGCAGTGAGGACCGGTCCCCCGACTGCGAATCGCCGAGCACGTTGCCCTCCTGCCGCAGCTCGAGGTCGAGTTCGGCCAGCCGAAACCCGTCGAGGGTTGCGGCGACCGCGTCGATCCGCTGCCGGCTGGTCGACCCGCTCTTCGCGTAGGTGGCGAGCAGGCACAGGCCGGGAACACCGCCGCGCCCGACCCGGCCGCGCAGCTGGTGCAGCTGGGAGACCCCGAAGCGGTCGGCGTCCATGACGACCATCGCCGACGCGTTGGGCACGTCAACGCCGACCTCGATAACCGTCGTCGCCACGAGCACGTCGATCTCGCCCGCGGCGAAGGCCCGCATGGTCAGGTCTTTCTCCTCGCTCGTCATGCGCCCGTGCAGGGGTTCCAGTCGAAGTCCGGCAAGCGGCTGGTGTTGCCGCAGGCGCTCGAGCAGCGTCTCGACATCGTGGATCGGGCGCTTCTCGGCGGCGGGCTGGCCGGTTCCCTGGCTCGCAAGCTGGCCGGGGCGGGGGGCGGTGCGCGGGGCGGATGCGGCGGCGCGGGCCGGAGCGGCGGCATCCGTCACCGTGCCGTCGGCCTGATCGAGCGTCTGGCCTTCTTCGGCCAGTTTGGGCGCGATCGCGGGGCACACGACGAACACCTGCCGGCCGAGCGCCACCTCTTCGGCGACGCGATCCCAGATGCGCAGGAACCAGTGGGGTTTTTCACCGAGCGACACGACGACACTCTCGATGGGCCGCCGACCGGCCGGCAACATGGCGATCGTGCTCACGTCGAGGTCACCGAAAACGGTCATCGCGATCGTGCGCGGAATGGGCGTGGCCGTCAGCACGAGGGTGTGCGGCGGGGTCGCGCCTTTGCGTCGCAGCACCTCGCGCTGGTTGACGCCGAAGCGGTGCTGCTCGTCGATGACGACGAGCCCGAGGTCGAAGAACTCAACGTTGTCGCTCATGAGCGTGTGGGTGCCGATGACGATGTGCGACTGCCCGCTGACGATGCGCAAGAGGGCCTTGCGTTTCTCGGCGGCCGGCAGCTGCCCGGTCAGCAGCGTCGGCATCAGTTCGGCCGTGAGGTCGGGGCCAAGCATGGCGGTGATCGAGCGCAGGTGCTGGCCAGCGAGCACCTCGGTGGGGGCCAGAAGCGCGGCCTGTCCGCCGCTGTCGGCGACGGCGAGCATGGCCCGCAGCGCGACGACGGTCTTGCCCGAACCAACCTCACCCTGCACGAGCCGGCTCATCGGCGAGGTCTGGGACAGGTCGACGGCGATCTCGGCGGCGGCGATCTGCTGGTCGGTGGTGAGCACGAAGGGCAGGTTGGCGTCGAAACGATCCAGGAACCCGCCGGGCACCGGCTCCCTGGCCGTGGTGTGGCGCTCTCGGGCCTGGGTGTGCTGCTGCACGAGCGTGCACTGCAGAACCCATGCCTCGATGAACCGGAGGGTGTCGCGGGCCTGCTGCCAGTCGGTCGAGGCGTGCGGGCGGTGGATCAGCTCGAGCGCGCGGCCCTGCGGCATCAGCTTCTCGGAGGCGCGCAGCAGTTCGGGCACCGGATCGGGGATGGGACCGAGCGCGTTCAGGGCCAGGGCCACCGCGTCGGCGATCTCCCAGCTGGTGATTCGTGCGGTGGCCGGGTAGATCGGAACGATGTCAAGCAGCATGCGCTTGACCTTCGGGTCGATCACGACCTCGTCGAGTTCGGTGTCGAAGGTCTTGTAGGCGGGGTGCGCCAGCTGCACGGTGTTGCCGTGCGCGGTGACCTTGCCGGCGAAGATGCCGCGCACGCCGGGGTGCAGCGCTTTGGTGCGCCAGTTCTGGCTGCCCTTGGTGCCGTTCTTGCCCTTACCGAAGAAGATCAGCGAGAGGGTGTCCTTGCCGTCGGTGATCTTGACCGTGACCATGGTTCCGGGGCGAGACTTCATCTCGGACTCGGTGACGGAGACCACCTGGGCAATGACGGTCACGTCCTCGCCGACGATCAGTCGGGTGAGGTCAGACGATTCGCCGCGCAGGGCATAGCGGCGCGGATAGTGGCCCAGCAGGTCGGCGATGGTGTGCATTCCGAAGGCGGTGGCGAGTTCTTTCGCCGTGTCGCCGCCGACCACGGGACCCAGGGAGGAGTCGAGTGTCTTCGCGTCGCTCGGCACGGCGGTGGGCTGCAAACCGGTCATGCCTCAATCGTAGGCGGGGCCACCGACACGGCGGGCGGTCGGGCAGCGCGAGGCATCCGTCGCCGGCGTTGCCGGTGCCACAATCCAGCGATGGATGCTCGTGGCGCAGGTTAGATTCGGTGGCGCAGTATAGAAACTGCGCCCGTGAATCTAATCTGCGCCGCGACTGCCGTAACTGCCGCGACTGCCGCAACCGCCGCGGAAGCTAGGCTCGAATGACCATGACCCGCATTGTTTCCGGATTCGCCGGCTCCCTCACCCTGCACGTTCCGAAATCGGGGACGCGCCCCACGAGCGACCGGGTACGGGAGGCGATATTCAGCGCCCTCGACGCGCGCGACGCCCTGCGCGGCACCCGGGTGCTCGACCTGTACGCCGGGTCCGGCGCGCTCGGGCTCGAAGCCGCCAGCCGCGGCGCCCGCATCGTGACCCTCGTCGAGAACGGTTTCGGCGCCGCGCAAATGTGTCGCAAGAACGCGGATGCCGTGTCACGCATGGCGCCCAAACGGTCCAGCGCCGAGGAACACACGCTCAAGGTCAACGTCAGCACGCAAGCGGTGCAGTCCTTTCTCGCGGGCACCAAGGACGGTTTCGACATCGTCTTCATCGACCCGCCCTATGACCTGAGCGAGGTGGAGCTCGGCGCTAACCTCGCCGCCCTCGCGCCGCTCGTGGCCGACGATGCCCTGCTGATCGTGGAGCGCAGCTCGCGCTCGCCTGAACCCCTGTGGGGCCCGGCCTTCGATCTCGACCGCCGCAAAGACTACGGCGACACCACGGTCTGGTACGCCTCCCCCGCCGAGCCGCTCGCCGCCGACTGATTTCGGGGGTGGGAGGACGCGCGGGATAGCGTGGACCCATGTCACCTGAGATTTTGAACGAACAGATTCCGAACGAACAGATTCCGAACGAACTAATTCCGCCCGAACTGATTCCGCACGAACCGTTCTCGTCCCTCGACGGCTACATCGCGCTCCCCCGCGTGGACAGCCTCGCGCTCACCCCCGACGGGCGGCGGGTGATTTTGACCGTCGCGACGCTCGCCGCCGACCGCACCCGCTACGAGCGTGCGCTGTGGAGCGTCGCCGCCGACGGTTCCGGCGTTCCGCGCCGCCTGACACGCTCGGCCGAGGGCGAATCCGGCGTCGGATTCACCGCCTCCGGCGACGTGTTGTTCGTTTCGAAACGGCCAGACTCCGGGTCTCCGACGGCGGTCGCCGACACCGCTCAGCTCTGGTCGCTCCCCCACACCGGTGGCGAGGCGCGCCCGCTCACCTGCCTCGCCGGCGGCGTCTCCGGCATCGCTGCGACCGCCACCGCGAGCGACACCATCGTCATCACCGCCGATCTGCTGCCCGGTTCGGCCGATATCCACGCGGATGCCGCGGCCCGCCGCCGCCGCACCGAGACCAAGGTCGCCGCCATTCTGCACGAGAGCTACCCCGTGCGGTTCTGGGACCACAACCTCGGGCCGGCCGAGCCGCACCTGTTCGCCCTCGATCTGCACGACCTGCGAGACGACGCCAGCCCGGCCCGTGACCTGCCCACCTCCGACGGCTCAGCGGATGCCGCCGCCCGGTACCCGGTCGGCCTCCCCACGCCCCACGATCTCGCTCCACACCCCGGTCGCATGATGGACACCTCCGGGCAAGCGCTCACGCCGGACGGCCGCACCCTGATCGCATCCGTTCGCGTGCAGGAACAGCGTTCCGGCCGCCAGGCGATCGTGTCGATCGACGTGGCCACCGGGGCCTCCACCCCTCTCTTCGACGAACCGCGCGTGCACTTCAGCTCGCCCGCCCTCAGCCGCGACGGGCTGCGGCTCGCGTTTGTGCGTGTCGCCTTCAGTACCCCGACCGGCCCAGCCGACCACGAACTGTGGGTGAGCGACCAGGATGGAGGCAATGCCCGCCGCGTGGCCCAGGACTGGGACCGCTGGGCCACCAGCCTCGCCTTTGACGCCTCGGCCGAGAACCTGATCGTGACGGCTGACGACAACGGGCGCGGGCCCATCTTCCGGGTTCCGCTCGCCGCCGGAGACGAGCCGGTCGTACAGATCACGACCGACGACTTCAGCTACACGGATGTGGCCGTCGACGCGGTGACCGGGGACCTGGTCGCGCTGCGATCCTCGTGGGTCACGCCGGCGCATCCGGTGCGCATCGATTCCTCGGGTGCCGTCACCGTGCTCGCCACGCCCGCGGGTCTGCCGGCGGCTCCCGGCACGATCACCGAGGTCGAGACCACCGCCGAGGACGGAACCCGGGTGCGCGGCTGGCTGCTGCTGCCTGAGGGTGCCAACCCGGAGCATCCGGCGCCGTTGCTGCTCTGGATCCACGGCGGCCCCCTGAACAGCTGGAACGCCTGGAGCTGGCGGTGGAGCCCGCTGCTCGCCGTGGCCCGCGGCTATGCCGTGCTGCTGCCCGACCCGGCGCTGTCGACCGGGTACGGCCTCGACTTCATTGCCCGCGGCTGGAACGCCTGGGGCGCCGCTCCCTACACCGACCTGCTCGCGATCACGGATGCCGCTGAGGCCCGCCTCGACATCGACGGGAGCCGCACGGTGGCGATGGGCGGCTCGTTTGGCGGCTACATGGCGAACTGGATCGCCGGGCACACCGACCGGTTCAGCGCGATCGTGAGCCACGCGAGCCTGTGGGCGCTCGACCAGTTCAACGGCACGACCGACAACTCGCAGTACTGGCAGAGCATTTTCTCGCAGCAGGGCATGATCGACAATTCACCGCATCACAGCGTGCGCGACATCACGACGCCGATGCTTGTCATCCACGGCGACCACGACTACCGGGTACCGATCGGTGAGAGCCTGCGGCTCTGGTCGGAGCTCGCCGAGCACCACGCCGAGCCGGATGGAACAACCGCGCACAAGTTTCTGTTCTTCCCCGACGAAAACCACTGGGTCTTGAAGCCGCAGCACGCCGTGGTCTGGTACCAGACGGTGTTCGCGTTCCTCGACCAGCACGTGCACGACGCCGAATGGCAGCGGCCCGCCCTGCTCGGCTAGGTCCCGCCACGAGTAAGGGTTAGGCGGCGCCGTCCCAGCCGCGGTACGGGTCCCAGCCGCCCTGCTCGTGCGGCACGCCGTCGAGCAGCACGGCGCCGGCATCCGCGGTGACCGTGCCCAGCGCCCGGAACCCGGTCGGCAGGGTGACCCCGGCCGGGAACGTGGCGAGCAGGCCGTGGTCTTCGCCGCCGCCGAGGGCACGTTCGGGCGATTCGCCGAGCGCGGTCGAGAAGAAGTCGAGACCGACCCCGCTCGCCCGGGCGATGCGGCCGGCGTCGATCGCGAGCCCGTCGGAGACGTCGAGCATCGCGGTGGCCCCGCCGAGGGCCGCGGCCGGTCCCCGGTCGATGGGCGGCTCCGGGCGCAACTGGGCGGCGAGGGCCCGCGGATGCTCCGCCTTCACCCGGTCTGCCCGGCCGGCATCCGGCACACCCGCGTCGTCGACGCCGTAGCGAAACAGAAGCGCGAGCCCCTCGCCGGCGTCGCCGAGGGCGCCGGCCAGTGCCACGACGTCGCCGGGGCGCGCGCCGGAGCGCAGCACGGGTGCGCGGCCCTCGAGGTCACCGAAGGCCGTGACGGCGAGCGTGAGGGCGTCGGCGGCCGACAGGTCACCGCCGACCACCCCGCATCCGGGAGCGAGCGCCGCGCAGCAGGCCCGCACACCGTCGGCGATGCCCTCGAGCACCGACACCGCGGTCGAGGGCGGCGCGGCGATCGCCAGTACGAGCGCGGTCGGCACGGCGCCCATCGCGGCCACGTCGGACAGGTTCGTCGCGGCGGCCTTCCAGCCGAGGTCGAACGGCGTCGACCACGCGAGTCGAAAGTCGGGGCCCTGGATCATCATGTCCGTCGTCACGACGAAGCGTCCGTCGGGGGCGCGAATGACCGCCGCGTCGTCGCCGGGCCCCAGCAACTGCGAAGCGGATGCCGGCAGCCGCGGAAAGATACGCTCGAGCACCGCGCCCTCGCTCAGGTCGGCCAGGGTCTCTGCGGAAGTCGTCATACTTCAAACGGTAACCTGATTGTGTGACCCCCTCTTCTTCACCCGCGCCGCACCATCCGCTTTCCCGCCCGATTCGTCGCGGTGCACGCCCGCGCCGCGCCCGCAGCATCGGAGCGGCGGCGCTCGTCCTCACCGCGGTGGCGTTGCTCACCGGCTGCACGCCGTCGGTGCCGCTCGACCCGGCCGCCGACGCCGAGAACCCGGGCTGCGCCGACCTGATCGTGCGCCTGCCCGACACCGTCGCCGACCAGCCCAGCCGCGAGACGAACGCGCAGGCGACCGGCGCCTGGGGCGACCCGGCGGCCATTCTGTTGCACTGCGGCGTCGACGTGCCGGGGCCGACAACGCTGCCGTGCGTGACCATCAACGGCATCGACTGGATCGAAGACGACTCCGAGGCTCCGCTCTACCGGTTCACGAGCTACGGCCGCGAGCCCGCGACCGAGATCGTGATCGACTCCGACCGGGTCGCCGGATCGACCGCCCTCGTCGATCTGTCGCCCGCCATGGAGTTCATTCCCGCCACGAGCGCGTGCCTCGGCGCCGAAGACCTCGACATCCCGGGTTCCTGAGCCTGAGCCCTGAGCCCTGAGCCCCCAAGGGGCATTTTGTGGCTTCTCGCTCACGAGAAGCCAACAACGGCCCCTTGAGAGGCACCGCCCCTTCGCGAGACGCCAAAAAACGCCCCTTGGATCGACCTGAAGGGGCGTTTTTCGGCTTCTCGCAGCGGGGCGAGCCGCCCCAAGGGGCGTTTTGTGGCTTCTCGCTCACGAGAAGCCACACTCGGCCCCTTGAGCGGCCGGAACGTCCGGGATGCGCCCACTCGCGTACCCGCAGAGTGAAGCTAGCCGCGGCGCTCGGCGCGGGAGAGCGCCACATCGATGAGCTCGTCGATCAGCTCCGGGTAGGTGTATCCGCTCTGCAGCCAGCAGGTCGGGAACATCGAGATCGCCGTGAAGCCGGGCATGGTGTTGATCTCGTTGATCACCCAGCCCTCCTTCGTCAGGAAGAAGTCCACCCGGGCCAGCCCGGCGCCGGCGATCGCGTCGAACGCGGCGAGGGCCAGTCGCTGCATCTCGGCCAGTTCCGCGGCGCCGAGCGGTGCCGGGCAGACCAGCTCAACCCCGCCGGCGCCGAGGTATTTGGCGTCGAAGTCGTAGAAGTCGCGCCCGGTGACGATGACCTCGCCAGCGACGGATGCCCGACTCGGCTCCCCGGGGCGGCCCTGCAGCACCGCGACCTCGAGTTCCCGGCCGACGAGGCCTGACTCGATGAGCACCTTGCTGTCTTCGCGCAGGGCGACGGCCATCGCATCCGCCAGCTGCTCGGCAGAGGAAACCCGGCTGACGCCCACACTCGACCCGGCCCGGGCCGGCTTCACGAACGCGGGCAGGCCGAGCCGGTCGAGGGCGGCGTAGGCGGGCGCGGTATCTGTGGCCCACGCCTCCGCCGTCACCGTGTGCCACGGCGCGATCGGCAGGCCGGCCTGCGCAAAGACCGTCTTGGTGAAGTGCTTGTCCATGCCGAGCGCCGAGGCGAGCACGCCCGACCCTACAAAGGGCAGTCCGACGAGTTCGAGCATGCCCTGAATCGTGCCGTCCTCGCCGAACGGTCCGTGCAGGATCGGAAAGACCAGGTCGACCGACCCCAGTGACCGCGACACGCCGTTCTCGACGACGGTCAGCTCGCGGCTGCCGGTGCTCTCCGGCCACCGCACACGCGTGCCGTTGTCAACGACCACGGGAAGGTCGTCAGCGGGTGCATCCGGGTGCAGCACAAACTTGGCCGGGTCGTCGTCTTCCAGTATGAAGGCACCGTCCCGGGTGATGCCGACGGGAATGACGTTATAGCGCTCGCGGTCGATCGCCGCCAGCACTCCGCCCGCCGTTGCGCAGCTGATTGAATGCTCGCTTGAGCGTCCCCCAAAAAGCAGTACCACCGTGAGAGTCATCGATATTCCTTTCGCCCTGCGGTTCGCTGGACTCGGTGGTGAGGTGCGGGGCAATGTCCCGCGGGTTGAGTGTGCCGTCGAGCACCTGGCGTACCTGCTCGACGATGGGCATGTCGACGCCCTTGGCGCGCGCCAGATCCAGAATAGGGCCGACGGATGCGAGGCCCTCCGTGGTCTGCTGCATCTGCTTGACGACGTCATGGATGCTGTAACCCTGGCCGAGCAACCGGCCCGCCGTGTTGTTCCGCGACAGCGGCGACGTGCAGGTCGCGATCAGGTCACCGAGTCCCGCGAGGCCCGACAGGGTCTCCGGCTGGGCGCCGTAGGCGACCGCGAAGTCGGTCATCTCGACGAGGCCGCGGGTGATGATCGACGCCTTGGTGTTCTCGCCGTAACCGACGCCGTCGACGATGCCGATCGCGACCGCGATGAGGTTCTTGAGCACGCCGCCGAACTCGGTGCCGATGACGTCGGTGTTGACGTAGGAGCGAAAGTAGCGGTTGGTGGCGAGTTTCGCCACGATGTGCGCCGTCTCCATGCTGAGCGAGGAGACCACGGCGGCGGTCGGCTGTTCGCGGGCGATTTCGAGCGCGAGGTTCGGGCCGCTGATCGCCGCGATGTGCTCGGGGGCGATCGGCAGGGTCTCGGCGATGACCTCGCTCATGCGCATGCCGGTGGAACGCTCGACGCCCTTCATGAGTGAGACGAGGATCACGCCGGGTTCGAGGAACGGCTCCATGAGCACGAGGTTGTCGCGCAGGGTCTGGCTCGGCACCGAGATGAACACGACCTTGGCCCCGGCGAGGGCCTTCTGCAGGTCGGGGGTCGCGCGCAGCCCGACCGGCAGGTTGATGCCGCTCAGGTAGTCGCTGTTGCGGCGGGCTTCCGTGATCTCACGGGCGAGTTCGGGGCGTCTGGCCCACAGCACGACGTCGGCGCCGCCGTCTACGAGGATCTTCGAGAAGGTGGTTCCCCAGCTTCCGGCGCCGAGCACGGCGACCCGGGTTCCGGGGTGCATCTTAGGCTTCAAAACGGCCGGTCTCTTTCTGGTCATGCTCGCTGGGGTTCCAGCGTTTTTCGGGCGCCGTCTCACCACGCAGGTCTTCGAGCAGGCGGGTGATCGCATCCATCACCACCGCGGTGGCCTCGTTGAGGGTCGCGGTGTCGAGGCTGCGTTCGCTGAACCGGGACAGGTCGACGGGGTCGCCGATTTTCACGGAGATGGTCTTGCGGGGAAACAGGTTGAGCTTCTTGGAGTACCGCGGCATGAGGGCCTGCGTTCCCCAGTGCGCCGCCGGAATGACCGGGATGCCCTGCTCGAGCGCGATGCGCACTGCGCCGGTCTTGCCGCGCATCGGCCACATGTCGGGGTCGCGGGTGAGCGAGCCCTCCGGATAGACGACGACCATCTGTCCGAGTTCGACGAGTCGGCGGGCGGCCGCGACGGGCTGGCTACCGCGCACCGATCCGCCACGCTGCACGGGAACCTGGCCGGACTTGGTCAGCAGCCAGCCAGCCACGGGAATCGTGAACAGCGAGGCCTTCGCGAGGAACCGGGGCAGCCGGCCGAGCTTCCACGCGACGACGCCCATCACGATCGGGTCGATCTCGCTGTAATGATTGGGTGCGAAAACCAGGGCACCCTGCCGCGGCATCTTGTGACCATCAATAATTCTGAACTTCACGGCGAGATTCATGCCCGGAAGCACGAGGGCGCCGAGCACCCAGAAGATCGAGGGCTTGCTCTTCTCGGATCGAACCCGAGGCGCCTCCGCGCCGCCGGCGGTGGGGCTAGGCTTCGAGATCGAAATCCGCCCCCAACAGCCGCAGCTTGGTGATGAAGTTCTCATACCCCCGGCTGATGATTCCCACGTTGCTGACCGTCGACGAGCCCTCGGCGGTGAGCGCGGCGATGAGGTGGCTGAAGCCGCCGCGCAGGTCGGGCACCTCGATGTCGGCGCCGTACAGCTTCGTCGGCCCGGTGATGACGGCCGAGTGGTTGAAGTTGCGCTGCCCGAAGCGGCACGGGTGGCCACCCAGGCATTCGCGGTGGATCTGGATCGTCGCGCCCATCTTCACGAGAGCGTCGACGAAGCCGAAGCGCTGCTCGTAGACGGTTTCGTGCACGATCGAGGTACCGTGCGCCTGGGTCAGGGCGATGACGAGCGGCTGCTGCCAGTCGGTCATGAAGCCGGGGTGAACATCCGTCTCGATGATCACGGGCTTGAGGTCGCCGCCCGGGTGGTAGAAGCGGATGCCGTCGTCGTGAATATCGAAGGCACCGCCGACCTTGCGGAACACGTTCAGGAACGTGAGCATTTCGGGCTGGCGGGCGCCGCCGACGAAGATGTCGCCCTGGGTGGCGAGTGCTGCGGCGGCCCAGGAGGCGGCCTCGTTGCGGTCGAACAGGGCGCGGTGCGTGTAGCCGTCGAGCTTGTCGACGCCCTCGATGCGGATCACGCGGTCGGTGTCGACCGTGATGATGGCGCCCATCTTCTGCAGGATGTGGATGAGATCCATGATCTCGGGCTCGATCGCGGCGTTCTTGAGTTCGGTGATGCCGTCGGCACGTACCGCGGTCAACAGCACCTGCTCGGTGGCTCCGACGCTCGGGTACGGCAGTTCGAGCTTGGCGCCCTTGAGCCCGTTCGGCGCGGACATGCGGATGCCGTTGGGCTGCTTCTCGACGACGGCCCCGAATTTGCGCAGCACCTCGAGGTGGAAGTCGATCGGACGGTCGCCGATGCGGCATCCGCCGAGGTCGGGGATGAACGCTTCGCCGAGGCGGTGCAGCAGCGGACCACAGAACAGGATCGGGATTCGCGAGGACCCGGCGTGGGCGTCGATCGCGGCGAAGTGCGCGCTCTCGACGTCGACCGGGTCGAGGATCATGTCGCCGGGCTCGTCACCCTCGGTGACCTTGACGCCGTGCACCTCGAGCAGGCCACGCACGATGCGCACGTCGCTGATGTTGGGCACATCTTTCAGAAGGCTGGGAGTTTCCCCGAGCAGCGCGGCGACCATGGCCTTGGTGACCAGGTTCTTGGCGCCCTTGACCTCAATCCGGCCCACGAGAGGCCGGCCACCGCGAATGGTGACCTTGTCCACGTTCATGCCCACGGCTGCACCGTGGTTGGCCGCGCTGGCGCGGTGGAGGGCGTCTTCACGGGCAGCCCGTGCTTCATCAAGTACTGTGCTCACAAATTACCTACCTTGTGGTTCGTTCCGGTGCTGATCGTTCCGGTGCGGTTCGTGCCGGGAGAGTGCGGGGAAGCCAGGCCTCCCGCGTCGCTTCGAATTCTGCTATCCGCGCTTCTTCACGCAGGGTCAGGCCGATATCGTCGAGACCTTCGAGCAACCGCCATCTAGTGTAATCATCGATCTCGAAAGGCACGGTCAGGTCACCGACACGGGCGTGTCTGGCAATCAAATCCACGGTTATTTCGATGCCGGGGTCGGCCTCGGTGATCGCCCACAGCTGCTCGGCGGCTTCGTCGGTGATGGTTGCGGCCAGCAGACCCTGCTTGCCGGAGTTTCCCTTGAAGATGTCGCCGAACCGGGGGCTCAGCACGACGTCGAAACCGAAGTCACGCAGCGCCCAGACGGCGTGCTCGCGGCTCGAACCGACACCAAAATCGGCGCCGGCGATCAGCACCCGGCCACCCCGATAGGCCTTCTGGTTGAGCACGAATTCGGGGTCGGCACGCCAGGCGGCGAAGAGGGCGTCTTCGAAGCCGGTGCGGGTGACCCGCTTGAGGTACACGGCGGGGATGATCTGGTCGGTGTCAACGTTGGAGCGGCGCAGCGGCACGCCGATTCCGGTGACGGTCGTGAACTTGTCCATGATTAGTTGTCTCCGTTCGAGGTGCTCGAGCTGGCATCGTTGTGAAGGTCCCAGGGACTCGACAGCGTGCCGCGGATGGCGGTGGCCGCCGCGACGAGCGGCGACACTAGGTGGGTGCGCCCGCCCTTGCCCTGCCGGCCCTCGAAGTTGCGGTTACTGGTCGACGCGCAGCGCTCCCCCGGTTCGAGCTGGTCGGGGTTCATGCCGAGGCACATCGAGCAGCCGGCGAAGCGCCATTCCGCTCCGAAGTCGAGAAAGATCTTGTCGAGGCCCTCGGCCTCCGCCTCGATCCGCACCCGGGCGGAGCCAGGCACGACCAACATTCGAATGTTGTCGGCCTTGGTTTTGCCCTTGACGATCTCTGCGGCGGCGCGCAGGTCTTCGACCCGGCTGTTGGTGCAGGAGCCGAGGAACACGGTGTCGACGCGGATGTCCTTCATCGGCGTTCCCGCCGTGAGGTCCATGTACTCGAGGGCGCGCTCTGCGGCGGAGCGCTCGTTGGCGTCGTCGATCAGCGCCGGGTCGGGCACGCTGCCGCTGAGCGAGACGCCCTGCCCGGGGTTGGTGCCCCAGGTGACGAAGGGCTCGAGCTCGTCGGCGTTGACGATGACCTCGGCGTCGAAGACGGCGCCCTCGTCGGTCGCGAGCGTGTTCCAGTAAGCCACGGCGTCGAGCCAGTCCTGGCCCTCCGGCGCGTGGGCGCGGCCCTTCAGGTAGTCGTAGGTGGTCTGGTCGGGGGCGACCATTCCGGCGCGGGCGCCGGCCTCGATCGACATGTTGCAGATCGTCATGCGGGCTTCCATCGACAGGGAGCGGATGGCGCTGCCCCGGTACTCGAGAACGTAGCCCTGGCCGCCGCCGGTTCCGATGCGGGCGATCACGGCCAGGATGATGTCCTTTGACGTAACCCCGGGGCGCAGCGTGCCGTTGACGGTGATCGCCATGGTCTTGAACGGGTTCAGCGGCAGGGTCTGCGTGGCCATCACGTGCTCGACCTCGCTCGTGCCGATGCCGAGCGCCATGGCTCCGAAGGCGCCGTGGGTGGAGGTATGGGAGTCGCCGCAGACCACGGTGATGCCGGGCTGGGTGAGGCCGAGCTGCGGGCCGACGACGTGCACGATGCCCTGCTCGATGTCACCGAGCGAGTGCAGACGCACCCCGTATTCCTCGCAGTTGCGGCGCAGCGTCTCGATCTGCGTGCGGCTGGTGATGTCCTTGATCGGCTTGTCGATCTCGAGGGTCGGAGTGTTGTGGTCTTCCGTCGCGATGGTGAGGTCGGGGCGGCGCAGCGGGCGATTCGCCAGGCGCAGGCCGTCGAAGGCCTGCGGACTCGTGACCTCGTGCAGCAGGTGCAGGTCGATGTAGATCAGGTCGGGGGCGCCGTCTTCGCCCTGAGCGACGAGGTGCTTGGCCCAGACCTTCTCGGCCAGGGTGCGTGGGGTCGTGCTCGTGGAACTAGTCATCTGTGATTGTCCGTCTTCCTCAAGATTTGGTGGTCAGCCAACGACGAACTCCGCGACGAGGGGCCCAGTAGGAACTAGGCGGCCAGGTGAAACTGAGCCTCGTCGCGGCACGGAAGAAGAAGTTGACCGAACAGCACCCCGTCAGGCTAACAGGTCCACAGTGAGCAACCATGCCGCGAGCGAGCACTCGCGGCGTCAGGCCCAGCGGATGTCGATGAGGAACTCCCCGAGGAACAGTTTCGAACCCGGGGTCAGGGGGGCACGGCCACCCGGCTCCAGGTCGAATTGGGTGCCGTCGGCGGCGGTCACCATGACCCCGTTGGTGGAGTGCAGGTCGGTGACCCAGAGCGTGTCCGGCAGCCCCACTGCCCGGTCCACCTCGACGACGGCATGGGTCTTGGAGACGCTCGTGGCGGCATCCGCGACCGCGAGCAGGCGTGCCCCGGGTCGGGCGGCGTCGGCCGCGGGCTGCCGCCCGAGCAGCACGACCCCGGTGACCGACACGCTCTGCCCATCGGCACAGTCGAGGTGCCAGGCCGCGGCGCGCGGCGCGCTCGAGCCCAGGGGCACCGAGCGAAAGCTCGGGATCGAAATGGGGGCGGTCGGTTCGGTTCGCGGTGGCGCCGTCGCAGCAGCGGCCGGCGGCGCGCCCTCGATGACGGGCGCCGGCGGTGCCGCCGCTGGCTTCGCCTGGGGGAACAGTCCCGGCGGCGGAACAATGAATCCATCGGTACTCACAGGAAAACTCTAAGGCTTTCCGGGTCGGCCAGGTCGGCCGGGCCCACCAGAACGGGTCGAACGGGGCGAACGGGTCGAACGGATGCGGAACCTCGCGATGAGGCGCCTGGCCCACCCTGCCGAGGCGCGCACGGCACCCAGCGACGCCAGGGCCTCGCTCCAGTGCCGCGTGACGGCGGCATCGTCGACGGGTTGACCGTTGAACACGGCTCGGTCGACCGAGCGGGCGAGCGTCACGAGGCTCGACGGCTGCTGCGCGGTGTCTGGCTGCTGGGCCTCACGCTGCTGGGCCTCGAGCTGCTGGGCCTCGAGCTGCTCGGCGACCTGACGGCGCGACGAGCGCGTCGGAACGTCGAAGCCGAGCTCCCCGTAACCGTCGGTGAGTTCCTCCCAGGCCCCGGCGACACGCAGATCCCCGGCCCCGCGGTTGCGCCGACGACGACGGCGTCTGGCCTTGAGGGCGGCGATCACGAGCAGCGGTCCGAAGAAGGCGAGCAGCGGAATTCCGGCCCCGAAGATCACGGCCCAGGCCCAGGCAGGCAGCTCGAAGTCGCGGTCCTGCTCGTCTTCGGTACTGTCGTCGATCTCGACGGCGGTCAGCAGGTCATCCGCTTCGTTATCGGCGCGCGGCGGCTGACGCACCTGCGGCTGCGGCTCGGTCTTGGGCTTGGGCGTCTGGTCCTGCGGAACGTCGGTCTGGTCCGGGGTGGGAAAGAAGGGGATCCAGCCGATGCCCTCGAAGGCCACCTCGACCCACGCGGTCACATTGGTGCCGGTGATCTCCACGCTGTCGGCGCCCTCCGGCACCTCGGGTGCGAAGCCCATCACGACCCGGGCCGGATAGTTGAGGCTGCGCGCCATGAGCGCCATCGCCGAGGCGTACTGTTCCTGGTCACCGAGCATCTGGCTGCGGGTGAAGAGCTCGTCGATGCGGTCGGCGCCGTGTCCGGCGCGCGAGGGCGCGCCGTCGGAGGCGAGACCGTGGCTGAGAAAACCCTGCGTCTTCAGGGCCTGTTCGATGGCCCGCAGCTGGTCGATCGGTGTTTCGGTCGTGCCGACGAACTCATCGGCCTTGGCCACCACGACGTCGGGGATGTTCTGCACGGTCGGCAGGGTGAGCTGAGCGACCGGCACATTCTCGAGGTCCTCATCGCGATACGTCTGCTGCAGGGCCGCGGCAATCGTGTACTCGTAGCCCTCCTCGACCCCGCTCGTGAACACGGCCGTGCCGCTCGAGGAGTTGTAGCGCAGGTTTTCGGCGAGGGCACGGCTGTCGGCATCGTCGAAGTCGACGGTGTGCGGGTATCCGATTCCGGGCAGCCAGACATCGGAATAGCCGGTCGCCGTGATGCTGACCTCGGCGTTCTGAACGGATGTCGCGAGCACCGGCTCGGGAATGCTGCGGCCCACGAGACGAAAACTCCCCGAATCACCCGGCCCGCCCGAACCACTGGGGCCGCCCGATCCGGCGACGTTCCAGAGCTTGCCGTCGTAGGAGTCCATGCTCGCCAGGCGCAGCAGGTCCCCGGACTCGAGGCCCTGCACGGTGAAGAGCGGAGTGTCGGCGAGGGTCTTGGTATACATGCGAAAACCGGCGAGCGGGCTCGCGAACTGCAGTGGGTCGAAGGGCGGTTCGATCTCGTCGCGCAGCACAAATCGAGCGTCGGACGGCGGGGTGAGGGCGGCTCCGGCGAGCGAGCCGACGAGTACGGCGCCCACCACAAGCGTCGCCGTGCCGAGCACCTTGCGGCGCAGCAACCGGCCTGTGCCCACCCGGCCTGTGCCCACGCCGTCCGTGCCCACGCCGTCCGTGCCCACACGGACCGGGCTGCCGTTCGGCAGGTCGGCAGCGGATGCCGCAACGCTCCCCCTCGACCGGCGCCAGCCGATCCAGACGAGCGCGATGACGGCAAAGGCCACCCCGCGGAGGGCGGCGTAGTAGGCCTCATCGGTACCCATCAGGATGCCGGCCAGGTACAGCAGAACCGGGCCGATGAGCAGCAGGCTTGCCCGCCACACCGTGCGGCGGCGGCCGGGCAGCCAGCGACTGGCGAGCATCGTGCTGACCAGGGCGACGAGCCAGGCCGCGAAGTAGGGCAGCACGGGCATGTAGTACGGCGCCTCGACCGGGGTGCCGAGGGTGACGATGTCGGCCCAGCCGAAGACCGCTCCGAGTGCGAGGCCGGCCGTGGACTCGAGGCTGGGCAGCACGACGAAGAGCCCCTGCGCGGGCATCGTGAAGGGGGTGCCGAGCGCGAAGTAGGCGAGAACGCCGGCGAGCACGGCGGTCAGAACGCCGAGCCGCAGCCGGTAGCCGACAATCGCGACGGCGGTGCCCACGAGCAGGCCGCCGAGGCCGGCCAGCAGAAAGTTGTAGTCGCCGAAGGAGGTCTCGAGGCCGAGAATGCCGAGCAGACAGAGCACGCCGATGACGGCAACGTCGATCCAGGCCTGCTGCGGAAAGGCCGGGGGGCCGTCGGCCGAAGGTGACGTTGAGGTCGAGGTTGAGGTCGAAACCGCAGCGGGCCGGGGGGCGCGCCGGGTGGCAGCGCGGATCATCCGTTTGCCCGTCTGAGAATCGAGGGCAGATCGCCGAGCTGCCCGAGGGTGATCACGGTCAGGCCGCTCACCTTCGACAGCCGGGACTGCGCACCGGCCTCGATGCGAAAGGCGAGGGTCTTGGTGTCGGGGCCGAACAGGTTCTGCACCGTGCGGTACTGCAGCAGTTCGGTCTGCGAGCCGGCGATGATCATGACCACGCTCGGGGCTGGCAGGCGCCGGGTGGCGTCGCGTGCGAAGTCCCGAAGAGTGGGATAGCGATCCTCGACCGGGTCGATGCGTGAGCTGTCGTCGAGCAGGGTCAGCGGGGTGCCCGTGACCAGCTGGCGCTCTTCGGTGACGACGCTCATGTTCGTCTTCTCCCGAATCACCTGCAGGGCGAGGGAGGCCATGACGGAGACGCCGAGTTCGAACTCCTCGTCGGAGGCGTAGGCGACGCTCTCGAGCGTGTGGATGATCGTGAGCTGGGAGCGGCGGGTCTCTTCGAACTGCCGCACCATGAGCTGGCCGGTGCGCGCCGAGGTGCGCCAGTGCACGTTGCGCAGCGCGTCACCCGGCACGTAGGCCCGCAACGCGTGAAAGGAGATGTCGCTGTTGGTGATCTTCTTGGTGATCTCACCCTCGAGGTCACGCACGAGGCCGGCCGCAGAGGAAGCGAGTCGGGTGGTGACGGGGTGCACGAACAGTTCGACCGGGTCGGTCCAGCGCACCGTTCGGCGCAGCAGTCCGAGCTGGTCACCGCGCACCGAGATGGCGGGCCCGGCCACGACGACCGCTCGGCGGTGCGTGGGCACCGCGAAGAGCTCATCGTGCACGCCCTGCGCGGCGAGGCCCGGGATCACGAATTCGGCCAGGCCCTCGCCGACGGGAAGCTCCATGCGGGCCGGCAGCAGCCCTTTCGCCCCGGTGTTGGTGACGATCATTTCACCGAGGGCGCGCTGGCCGGCGACGACGCGGTGCGGGTTGAGCGCGATCGACACCTGGTAGGTGGCGCGTCCGAAGATGAAGACGACGGCCACGAGCAGCGCGGCCAGCAGGGTCGTCGCCAGGTAGGTGAATTCGACCCAGCCGAATGCGCGGCTGATCGAAAACGCGACGACAGCGGCGACGAGGGTCAGCCAGCCGGCCGGGCCCACGACATCCGTCACCGGGCGGGCGAACCGAGCGGCGGTGCGCAGCCCGATCAGCAGCAGGCGCCACAGTGCCCCCGAGGCCGCCCGCAGTGCCCGCCCCACACTCGTCAGGGCGTAGCGCAGCTGCGCGAACCGGCCCGGTACCAGCGCGCTGGCCACGTAGCGCCCACCTAATGCGGCGGGCGTGGCGGATGCGGCGGGTGCGGCGGGCGTGACGCTCGGGTCGTCTGGCGTCGTGGTGCCGGGGAGGGTGCTGGTCATGGGACTGAAGTTCTGAGCCGCTGGCCGGTTCAGACCGCGCGGAAGGCGGGCGGCGCGACGGCGACGAGGATGCGCCCGACGATGTCTTCAGCGGTCACCCCGGCGAAATCCGCCTCCGGGTCGACGATGATGCGGTGTGCGAGCACGGGAATGGCGAGCTCTCGAATGTCGTCGGGGGTCACGTAGATGCGGCCCTGGGACAGAGCCCAGGTCTTGGAGGCCCGAGCCAGCGCGAGCGCACCACGCATGCTCACGCCGAGGGTCGACGACACGTCGGTGCGCGTGAGGGTGACGATCTCGTTGAGGTAGCCGAGCACGGCCTCATCCACGAAGACCGATGCGGCCAGTTCAGCCATGGTATTGATCGAGCTCGACGCGATGATCGGGGTGATCTTCGAGTCGCGGGCCCGGTTGGAGCTGTCGAGCAGCAGGGTGATGGCGGTGTCGTGGTCGGGATAGCCGAGCGAGGTCTTGATCAGAAAACGGTCGAGCTGCGCCTCGGGCAGCGTATAGGTTCCGGCCTGTTCCACCGGGTTCTGGGTGGCGATGACCATGAACGGGGTGCCGACCTCGTGGCTGACACCGTCGACGGTGACGCGGCCCTCTTCCATGACCTCGAGCAGGGCCGACTGGGTCTTCGGGCTGGCCCGGTTGATCTCGTCGGCGAGCACGATCGAGGCGAAGATCGGGCCCTTGTGAAACTCGAACAGGCCCTTGCCCTGGTCATAAATGGTGACGCCGGTCACGTCGGAGGGCAGCAGGTCGGGTGTGAACTGGATGCGCGAGTTCGAACCTTCCAGCGTCTTCGCGAGGGCCTTCGCGAGCACCGTCTTGCCGGTGCCGGGAAAGTCCTCGAGCAGCACGTGTCCGTTGGTGAGCAGCGCCGCGACAACCAGTCGAATGACCGGGTCCTTGCCGAGGATGGCCTGGTTGACGTTGCCGACGAGTTTGTCGAACGCTTCGGCGAACCAGTCGGCCTGTTCCTGGGTGACGGTTGGCTGTGTGCCCGCTGATGGTGTGACTGGCATGGCCTGACTTTCCGTTTCGTGTTGTACTGCTGTGTTCCATGGTGCCCTATGCGGTGCTGCTTTGAGCACCGGGCTTGAGATGCACTCGCCGTGGTCACTGCGCCGTGGTGTCACGGCCTCAGCGGTCGGTGTCGAGGCAGCGCAGCGCCGACTTCCACACGATGGTCGGGCTCACGTAGGTACCGCCGGGACCGACCAGCCGGATGCGCTCGCTGCGGCTGCCGAAGGGGTCCTGGATGTCCATCCAGCTGAAGGTCTGCAACGTTCCCGTGGTGCCGTCGATATTGATGTTGTAGGTCTCGAAATCCGAGTCGCCGAGCACGGTGACGGCGTACGTGCCCGGAACGATGTTGAAGTAGCGGGCGCCGAAGTAGTGCTGGCTGCCCGAGTACGGGTCGGCGCGGCACAGTTCGATGCGGGTCGGCGGAAGCGGCGGGTCTTCGGTGGTGTCGGTGTTCGACGTGGTCCAGGCCCCGCAGTCGCGGGCGTTGCAGGCTCGCACCTTGAACTGATAGCTCTGGTTGTTCGCACCGGACACCGACGCGGAGCGGGCGCCGTTGGTGCTGCCGTTCGCGAGCTTGTTGCCGGTCCAGGAATACTCATACCCCGTGACGCTGCGCCCACCGTTGCTGGCGGGAGCCTGCCAGGTCAGCGACAACTGCCCGTTTCCGGTCTTGGAGGCCGAGAGGTTGGCGCTGGCCGGAGCCCCCGGCACCCCGTATGGCACGACGGCGTTGCTCGCCGCGGATGCGGAACCGTCGCCCTTGGCGTTGCGGGCGACGACGCTGAAGGAGTAGCTGGTGCCGTTGCGCAAGCCAGTGATGGAGTGCTGGCCCGCCGCCGTGACCGCCGTGGACCCGCCGTTCCACGAAATCGTGTAGCCCGTGATCGGGGAATTGTTCGACGCCGGGGCCGTGAACGTCACCGTGGCGCTCGCATCGCCCTCGGCGGCGCTCGGCCGGTTAGGGGCATCCGGTACGTTGCGAATGACGAGGGTGATGCGGCCCTGCACCTCACGATTCGGGTCTCCCGTGGCATCCCGGATGCGGTACACCGCGGTGAGCGTTCCCGTCGCGCTCGGGCCGGTGCGAATCGTGACGCCCGACGAGGTGAAACTGACCGAGGCCGTACCGCCGGAGACATCCTGTTCAATGTCGGCACCGACGACGCTGAGGGCGTGTCCGTCCTGGGCGAAGGGGTTGTAGTCGTTGCCCAGCACGGGGATCTCCACGACCGTGCTCGGTTCGGTCTCGATGCCGGAGCAGTTCGCCCCGCAGTCCTCGACGGCCTGTGGCAACGGCCGGGTCGACGAGACCACGGTGACGTTGACGGAGCCGGGAACGGTGAATTCGCGGTAGGTCACGGTGAAGGTGAGTGTGGCCGTGGTTCCGGGCTGTGTGCCAAGCGGTGCCGACACGGTGAGTTCGGCGCCGGACAGTTCGGCGAGAACGCTCGCGCTGGCGCCGCCGAGCGCCCCGAAGCTGAGCTGTTCGATGATCTGCGGGTTGGGGTGGCCGCTCGAGGTGCGCAGATTGGTCACCAGAGCGGTCTCCCCGGCCTCGATTGTGACGTCCGGCGGGGTGAAGGTGGGCGGTACGTCTTCGAAGTTGGCGTCGCCGACCACGATGGCAATGGTCAGGGTCGCCTGGTTGCCGAGCGGGTCACTCGCCGATTCGCCGTCGGTGACCACGAAGGTGACGGATGCCGCTCCCCGGTAATCCGTCTGCGCCGTGAATCCGAGGCGGCTGGCTGCCCGCATCGGGTCGGAACCGTCGCCGTTCGTCGCCGTCGCGCTCAGGATGATCGCGGGCCGCCCCGAGGGCACCTCCACGATGTCGGCGAGGTTCCAGTCGATCGAGCCGTTCATGCGCACGATCTGTTCGGGCAGGTCTTTCAGGAAGGGCGGCGGAAAGGCGTTCTCCGGGTCCTCGCTCGGTTCGGGTTCGGGGATCGCGGGCACGATGATGAACGCGGTCGCGCTGAGCTCGTCGAGTTCGTTGGTGAGACGGTAGCCGATCGCCTGCCGTTCACGGCTCGGGGTGATGGTGACGATGCCGTCGGCATCGATGACACCGGATGCCGCGTTCGGGCCCTCGAGACTCACCACGAGGTCGTCGATCAGACCGCCCGGGTTTTCGGCGCCCTCACGTACCGTCACGGCGACGTTGGCCGCGGTGACACCATCGGCGCCGAGCACATCCGCTGGTTCGATGAGGTGGTCGATCGCGGTGGGACGCTCGGTTTTCGCGTCGGCGGTGACCTTGACCTGCACGAACGCCGTCGCCGCTCCGCCGCGTCCGTTGGTGATCTCGTATCGCAGCGTGAAGGTGCCCTCCTGTTCGGGGGCGTCGACGATGATGCGGCTGCCGTCGACCCGCGCCGCGATGCCGGGGTCGACCTCGGGCAGGTCTTCGCTGAGGGTGAGGGGATATCCGTTGGGGTCGGAGTCGTTGAGCACGACCGGGATCGATCCGAGCCGACCGGGCTTGATCTCAATGGCGTCATCGACCGCGACCGGCGGCAGCAGCACCTCGGGGCGCGGAATCACTCCGATTCGCACGGTGCCGATCGCGGTGGCGCCGAGAGCGTCTTCGACCTCATAGCTGAACGTGTCGGTGCCGGCCGTGCCCGGGTAGGCCTCGTAGATGAAGAAGTCACTGCCCTGCTCCACGATGCGGCCGAGGTCGGGAGCGGTCGTGACGGCCGTGAGGTAGACGGAGTCGCCGTCGGGGTCGATGCCGTCGAGCGGCACCTGCACCTTGATCGTCGAATCGGCGAAGGTGCGCATGGTCAGCGGAAGGGGCGTTGGCGCCTGGTTGCCCTCGGCATCCACTGCCACGACCGTGAAGCGCACCGTTGCGGTGGCCGTCTCCTGAAACGTGTCGGTGATGGTGTAGCTGACGCTGTAGGCGCCCGGCGTTTTCGGGGCCTGGTAGCGCACCTCGTTTCCGGTCGCGAAGGCGAGGCCACCGGCATTCGTCACGTCACCGAGGTCGGGCAGCACCGACATGGTGCCGGAGTCGGGGTGGTAGTCGTTGGCGAGCACGTCGACGCTCACGATGTCGCCGGCGCGCACGTTGACGTTGTCGTCGATCGCGACCGGCGGCTGGTGTTTGATCAGCGGCGGCACCGGCACCACGGTGACGCCCGCGGTCGAGGTGGCCGTGCCGTCGCTGATCGTATAGGTGAACTGCACCTGCTCGGTCAGCGCCGACGACGCGGTGACCCGCAACACCGTGTTCGTGAGAATCTCGATCGACACGAGGTCGCCGGCGGCGGAGGTATCGACGGACTGCACGGCCAGCACCCGCCCGCTCGGCGAGACGTCATTGTTCAGCACCGCGATCGTGACCGGCTCCCCGGCCCGCAGGTACGCGGTGTCTTTCACGGCGATCGGCGGCAGTTGCTCGGTCGGCGCCTCCTGCACGTCGACCCGGATCAGGCCGACGCTCGAGGCCGATCCGGCGCCGAGGCTGTAGGTGAAGACGTAGCTGCCGGCTTCCGGCGCCGTGACCGCGATCGTGCCGCGGTCGAGGTTGGGCACGGCGGAGATGCGCTCGGGCACCTCGTTGACGCTGATGAGCGAGAGCGGAGCGCCCGACGGCGACACGTCGTTGCTGAGTGGCTCGATCAGCACGGTCTCTCCCACGAACGTCGTCGCGAAGTCGGGCGTGCCGACCGGGCCAAGGCTTCCGGCGGCCTTCACATCAACGGTCAGCACCCCGGTCGCCGTCAGCAGGCCGTCGGAGATGACGAAGGTGACCTCTTTCAGGCCGAGTTCGGCGGTGCGGCTCTCGAAGGTCACGAAGCCCTCTGGGCCAAAACGCACACCGTCGCCGCTCGTGGGGCTTGCGGAGACGAGGTAAATGTCATCGCCGTCGGGGTCGATCCAGTCCGAGAGCACGTTGTAGCTCACCAGCTGGCCCTGCTCGACGCTCACCGCGCCGACCCGCGAGGCGACCGGAGCGGCATTCTGATCGAGCGGTCGAATTGTGAGGGCCACGTTCGCCTCGGCGACCGCGCCTCGGCCGTCGGCGACCGTGTAGCGAAAACTGACGGTACCGGCGACGGCCGCCGCGGGGGTGAACTGCAGGGCACGGCCGCCGTCGATGAAGTCGAGGGAACCCTGCGCACCAGAGAACCCGTTCACGTTCACGACGGTCAGCACGTCGCCATCCGGATCGGTGTCATTCGACAAGACCGGCAGCACGGTCGTTTTACCCGGCCGCACCCCGAACTCGTCGTCGCGGGCCAGCGGCGCGCGGTTCTGCTCGGTACGCTCCGCGAGGGTGTCCTCGAAGGACTGCTGCGAGGCCTTCTCGTCGCCCTCCTCGGAGTCTTCCTCCTCCGGCGGGGTCACCTCGTCCCAGTTCTCGACCAACCGCATGTTCGCGTCGACCAGCCAGACGTTGCCGTTGCTCAGGTTGTTGAGCGCGATCACACTGCGGTTCACCCGAAACTCGAGCACCGAACCGAGCGTCGGCTGTTCGATCGCCTCGACCGTCACGACCGGGTCCGCACCGGCCTCGTTCTGGGCATCCGCGTTCGCGCACGCGGAGATATAGCGCTGCGCGCCGGCCCAGGCACCGTGTGCGCATCCGTTCAACCAGACCGGCGACGACACCGCCGTCGGATCTGTGATCGCCGTATCAATCTCGGCGGGCACCTCGATGACGTCTCCGCCGCCGCCACCACCACCGCCACCACCACCGCCGAGCGGCACCTGCAGCAGCGAGTCAGCGGTCGCGACGACCGCAAAGGTATTCTCGGCGCCGGACTGCTGCACCTTCAGCGGCGCACCCGGCAACTCGACGACGGCATCGCCCACGATGAGGGCGCCCGCGTCGGTGTCGAGCACCACGGGCTGCTCGCCCACAAAAGCCACCTGATGCTCGCCCAGATCGGGCAGCGCGCTCTCGGTCGCCTCGGCCCCGAACTCCTCGATCGTGAAGATCGTCTCATCGACCACCGAGGTGCCCACGAGCGCACCCGACTCCGACACGGCAATATGACCACCTTCGCCGAGTTCCAGCACCGGATCGCTCGTCAACCGGTCAAAACTCAGCTCCCCCGCCGCCGGAAACTCCCAGACCTCACCCGTCGGCGCCATCGCCGCCATGATGTCGCCACCATACGCAAGCTCCGAACCCGGAACCACATCGACCCGCTGACCGAGCGTCGTGAACGCCGGATCAATACGCTCGACCGAACCCACACTCTCGTCATAGATGAAGACATCGTCACCGTGCTGCAGCACGTCGAACGCGTTCGAGGCGGCGTTCACCGAACCGTTGAGCTCTTCAATCTGCCGGTTCAGCCGACCGGCGAGCAGTTCCTGGCCGTTGGTGACCCAGACGTCCCTGCTCGTGAGGTCGACATCCGTCACCGGAAAACCCTGGTGCAGCACCGCGAAGCTCAGCGGCACTCCGGCCAATACCGCGAGCGCGACGACGGATGCCGTGGACTTGCGCCAGCGCTGCGGGTTCAGGAACGAGAACTTAAGCACCGAATTCTTGAGCACCGAGTTCTTGAGCACCGAATTCTTGAGCACCGAGGAGAACGACCCCACGCCGTGCTCCCCCCGCTGTCAGCACTGCCACGAAACGTCTACCCCTTGCACGGGGGCGAAAAAGAATTCTGCTCACACCTTAACACGCCGGGTGTGGGCTCCAGGCTGCAATCTAGCAGTCCCCCCGACCTGTTTCCCGCTGAGGGTCTCGCCGAGGGTCTCCGCGAGGGTCTCTGCGGTCTGCCGGCTGGCCACAATCGGTCAGCAGTCGGCGACGCTCGTTCCGCCACGGTTGGTGTGGGCGGCGCGAATAAAGTATCCGTCGTAGCTGGCGTCTTCGATGCGCATGTAGAACCAGTCCTGCCCGTTGCGCACGGAACGACACACGGCATCAACGATCGTGCCCGCCTCGAGGTAGCCTCGCGGGTTCATAGTGCAACCCTGGGCGTCGTTGGTCGGGGGGTTGTAGTAGGTCGACTGCGGCTCGGGGCAGGTGCGCTGGGTCACGGTCGCCGAGTTCGTGGGGGTCCACGGCGGCGGAATCGGAATCGCCTGAGGTGTCGCCACATTCGACGACTGCCAGGCACCGCAGGCGCGGGCGTTGCAGGCCTGTACCCGGTACTGGTACGCCGTGCCGGTGCTGCCGGTCTCGGTATCGGAGGTTGCGGGGGTGGACGTCGTTCCGGCCGGACCGCCCTGAAGCCACTCGTAGTTGTAGCTCGTGACCCCACTGCCGCCATTGCTGGTCGGAGCCGTCCAGTTCAGCACGAGCGCGCCGGTGCCCTGGCCCGGCGCTGACAGGGTCGCGCTCGCGGGCGCGCCCGGCACGCCGTACGGCGTCACGGCGGCACTCGGGCTCGACGCCGCCGAGTCACCGATGGCGTTTGTGGCGGTCACACTGAAGGCGTAGCCGGTGCCGTTGCTCAGGTTTCTGATGGTGTGCGTGCCCGCCCCGGACACCGGCTGCGACCCGCCGTTCCAGCTGATCAGGTACCCGGTGATCGGCGAGTTGTTCGAGGCCGGCGCTGTGAACGTCACGGTCGCGTCGGTGTCACCCGGCGTCGCGGTCGGGCGGTTCGGGGCATCCGGTACGTTTCGAATGACCAGCGTGATGCGCCCCTGAACCTCCCGATTCGGGTCCTTCGTCGCGTCCTGAACTCGGTAGACGGCGGTGAGCGTTCCGGTCGCGTTCGGGCCGGTGCGAATGCTGACGCCACTCGAGGTGAAGCTCACGGATGCCGTTCCGCCCGACACGTCTTGTTCGATGGCGGCGTCGATCACGGCGAGCGGGGTGCCGTCGGCCTGGAACGGGTTGTAGTCGTTGTCCAGCACCGAGATCGCCACGGTCTGGCTCGGAAGCGTTTCGATGCCGGCGCAGTTCGGACCGCAGTCGTCGACGGCCTGCGGAAGTGCTCGTGTCGACGACACGACGGTCACCTGCACGGACCCGGGGATGGTGAATTCCTTGTAGGTCACGGTGAACGTGAGCGTTGCCTCGGTGCCGGGCTGCGTTCCGAGCGGCGCGGAGATCGTGAGGTTGGCTGCGCTGAGCGACGCGGCGACGGCTGCCGAGGAGCCGCCGAGCGAGCCGTAGCTGAGCTGCTGCACGATCTCGGCATTCGGGTGCCCGCTCGAGGAGCGCAGGTTGGTGACGACCGCGGTCTCCCCCGCTTCGATCGTGACGTTCGGCGGCGTGAAGGTGGGCGCGGTGTCCTCGAAGTTGGCGTCGCCGACGGTGATCGCAATCGTCAGGGTGGCCTGGTTGCCGAGCGGGTCGGCGGCATCGCTTCCGTCGGTCACGAGAAAGGTGACGGATGCCGGACCGCGGTAGTCGGGGGCCGCCACGTAGCTGAGGGTGTCGGCCCCCGAGGCTGCGGGGGTGCCGTCACTGTTGGTCGCCGTCGCGTTCAGCAGCACCGCCGGGCGGCCCGACGGCACCTCGACGATGTCGGCCACGTTCCAGCCCAGAATGCCGTTCATGTCCACGAGCTGCTCGGGCATCGCCCGCAGGAAGGGCGGCGGAAAGGCCTGCTCCTCTTCGGGTTTCTCGGCCTCATCGGCGTCGGGGCGGGCCGGAACGATGATGAACGCGGTCGCGCTGAGCTCGTCGAGCTCGTTCGTGAGCCGGTAGGCGATCGCCTGGCGCTGATTGCTCGGGGTGACGGTCACCACGCCGTTCGCGTCAATGGCACCGGATGCCGCGTTCGGCCCTTCGAGGCTCACCACGAGGTCCTCGATCAGGCCGCCGGGGTTCTCGGCGCCCTCTCGAACCGACACCGCGACGGTCGCGGCGCTCTGACCTTCGGTACCGAGCACATCCGTCGGCTCGATGATGTGGTCGATCGCGGTGGGCGGAAGCGTCTTCGCGTCGTTGGTCACGTTGATCTGCACGAAGGCCGTCGCGGCGCCGCCGTTGCCATTGGTGATCTCGTAGCGCAGCGTAAAGGTGCCCTCGGCTTCGGGGGCGTCGACGATGATGCGGCTGCCCTTGACGGTCGCGGTGATGCCGGGGTCGACCTCGGGCAGTTGTTCGCTCAGCGCGAGGGCATAGCCGTTCGGGTCGGAGTCGTTGAGCACGACGGGGATCGACGCCGTGCGACCGGGCTTCATCTCGATCGAGTCATCAACGGCGATGGGCGGCAACAGCACCACGGGGCGCGGAATCACTCCGATGCGCACGGTTCCGGCGGCGGTCGCACCGAAGGTGTCCTGAACCTCGTAGGTGAACTCGTCGGTTCCGGCGGTGCCGGGGTAGGCCTCGTAGATGAAGTAGTCGCTGCCTTGCTCGACGATGCGGCCGAGCGCGGGCGCACTCGTGACGTCGGTCAGGTAGACGGAGTCGCCGTCGGGGTCGATGCCGTCGAGCGGCACCTGCACCCTGATCGTCGAATCGGCAAAGGTGCGCATGGTAAGAGGTACCGGTGTGGGGGCGCGGTTGCCCGCGGCATCCGGTGCCATGACCGTGAAGCGCACGGTCGCCGTGGCGGTCTCCTGGAACGCGTCGGTGATCGTGTAGACCACGCTGTAGGAGCCGGGGTTGTTCGGTGCCTGGTAGCGCACCTCGGTGTCGGTCACGAAGGCCAGTCCGCCCGCGTTGCTGGTGTCGGTCAGGTCGGGCACCAGGGTCATGGTCGCCGAGTCGGGGTGGTAATCGTTGTCCATCACGGCGACGCTCACGATGTCGCCCGCGCGCACGTTGACGGCATCATCAACGGCGACCGGTGGCTGGTGTTTGATCAGCGGTGGCACCGGTACGACGGTGACGCCCGCGGTCGACGTGCCGACGCCGTCGCTGATCGTGTAGGTGAACTGCACCTGTTGGGTCAGCGCCGACGAGGCCGTGACGCGCAGCACGGTATTGGTCAGAATCTCGACGGAGACCAGGTTGCCGGCGGCGGCCGTGTCGACGGACTGCACGGCGAGCACTCGTCCGGTCGGGGACACATCGTTGTTCAAGACCGGGATCGAGACGGGTTCGCCGGCGCGCAGATAGGCCGTGTCCTTCACCGCGATGGGAGGCAGTTGCTCCGTGGGGTTCTCCTTCACGTCGACCCGAATCAGGCCGATGCTCGAGGCTGCCCCGGCGCCGAGGCTATAGGTGAACACATAGCTGCCGGCCTCGCCGATCGTGAAGGCGATGGTTCCGCGGTCAAGGTTGGCTACGGCGGTCGCTCGCTCGGGCACCTCGTTGACGCTGATCAGGGCCAAGGCGGCGCCCGAGGGCGAGACGTCGTTGGCGAGTGGCTCGATCAGTACGGTCTCTCCCACGAACGTGGTCGCGAAGTCGGGGGTGCCGACCGGGCCGAGGCTTCCGGCGGCCTTCACGTCGACGGTGAGTACGCCCGTCGCCGTCAGCAGGCCGTCGGAGATGACGAAGGTCACCTCTTTCAGGCCGAGCTCGGCGGTGCGGCTCTCGAAGGTCACGAAGCCTTCGGGGCCAAACCGTACCCCGTCACCGCTGGTAGGGCTTGCGGACACCAGGTAGATGTCGTCACCGTCGGGGTCGATCCAGTCCGAGAGCACGTTGTAGCTCACGAGCTGCCCCTGCTCGACGCTCACGGCCCCGACCCGTGTCGCCACCGGCGCCTGGTTCTGGTCGAGGGGTCGCATGGTCAGGTTCACGTTCGCTTCCGCGACCGCGCCGCGGCCGTCGGACACCGTGTAGCGAAAACTGACCGTGCCGGCGACCGTAGCCGAGGGGGTGAACTGCAGGGCGCGGCCGCCGTCAATGAAGTCGAGCTTTCCCTGCGGCTCCGAGAAGCCGTTCACGTTCACGACGGTCAGCACGTCGCCGTCGGGGTCCGTGTCGTTGGAGAGCACGGGCAGCACGGTGGTCTTTTCGGGACGCACGCCGAACTCATCGTCGCGGGCGAGTGGCGCGCGGTTCTGCTCGGTGCGCTCCGCGAGGGTGTCCTCGAAGGATTGCTGGGAGGCCTTCTCGTCGCCCTCCTCGGAGTCCTCTTCTTCGGGCGGCGTGACCTCGTCCCAGTTCTCGACCAGGCGCATGTTCGCGTCGACGAGCCAGACGTTGCCGTTGCTGAGATTGTTGAGCGCGATGACACTGCGGTTCACGCGAAATTCGAGTACCGAACCCAGGGTCGGCTGTTCGATCGCCTCGACGGTCACCACCGGGTCCGCACCGGTCACCTCGCTGGCGCAGGCGGAGATATAGCGCTGCGCGCCGGCCCAGGCGCCGTGGGCGCATCCGTTCAACCAGACCGGCGACGACACCGCGGCCGGATCGGTGACGGCCGCGTCAATCTCGGCCGGCACCTCGATGATGTCGCCGCCGCCGTCGAGTTGCACCTGCAGCAGCGATTCCCCGGTCGCGACGACCGCGAACGTGTTCTCGGCGCCGGACTGCTGCAGCTTGAGCGGCGTGCCGGAAAGTTCAATCGTGCTGTCGACGGTGCGCAGGGCGTTCGCGTCGGTGTCGAGCACGACGGGTTGCTCGCCGACTGCCGCTATCTGGTGCTCGCCAAGGTCCGGCAGCGCAGCCTCGACAACGTCACCCCCGAATTCGGCGACGGTGAACAGGGTGTCGGCGACGACGGAGGTACCGAACACGGCTCCGGTCGCGGAAACCGCAATGTGTCCGCCCTCATCGAGCTCCATGATCGGATCGGTCGTCAGCGGATCGAAGTTCAGTTCGCCGGCGGCATTGATGGCCCAGACGTCACCCGCGGGTGACATGACCGCGATCGTGTCTCCGCCGTAGACGACCTCTGATCCCGGCGCCACGTCGACACGCTGCCCGAGGGTCGTGAAGGCCGGGTCGATGCGCTCGAGCGAGCCGACACTGTCATCGATCAGAAAAACATCGTCGCCGTGCTGCAGCACGTCGAAGGCGCTCGAGGCGGCGTTGACGGAGCCGTTGAGCTCTTCAATCTGCCGGTTCAGCCGACCGGCGAGCAGTTCCTGGCCGTTGGTGACCCAGACGTCCCTGCTCGTGAGGTCGACATCCGTCACCGGAAAACCCTGGTGCAGCACCGCGAAGCCGAGCGGCACTCCGGCCAAAACCGCGAGCGCGACGACGGATGCCGTGGACTTACGCCACCGCGACGGCCGCAGGAACGAGGGCGGGTTGAGCCGTGCGGTCCAGGCCCCCACCGTTGCTCCCCCGCTCGACTGCACCCCGCTCGACTGCACCCCGTTCGAGGGTACAAAAGTATTGCTCTACGGTAACACGAGCACGTGCCCGGTCACCGTGAGCACGAGGGCGCCCGAAACGGGTGAGCGCTACGGCCGTTACCGTAGCGGCCACCCATGTCGGGCGCGGTCATCACCGTCCATGTTGTCGCGGCGGCGAGTATGCCGATCAGGGCGTCGGCGCCCCGTCGAGCAGGTCGACGTCGTCGGCGCTCACCAGGTGAGTCGCGACCGCGTATTCCACGAGGCGCGCCCGGCGATTGACGGCGAGCTTGCCGCGGCCGCCGCGCAGTCCGTCAACCCCGAGCTTGTCGAGCTTGTCGCAGACGTTGTCGAGCTTGCGGTTGAAGGTCGTGCTGTTCCAGCCGAGCCTGGCCGCGGCCTCGGCCGAGGTCGGAATGGTTCCCCGCCCGGGAACCGTCTGCCGCAGCACCTGCTCCGCGAGCGCCACGACGAGCAGGCGTTGGCTGGTCGTGAGGGCCACCGGCAGAATCGTCGTCGAGCCGTCGGGCTGCGTCGCCGAGACCGACGTGTTGAAGTAGTCCTCTTCGGCGTGGATCGTAAAGTCGTAGTTCGTCGAACCGGCGGTGAACGAGACACGCATCCGCTGAAAGACGATCGGCAGTTTGGCACCGGGGGCGAGCCAGGCCTGTACGGCACCCGTCGCATCCGTCACCGTGGCCGAGAGCAGATTGCCCACATTCGCGATCCACCACATGCCGAAGTCCTCGTAGAGCCGCAAAAAGGTGCGGTGCAGGTAGGGGTTGTCGTCGATGGACAGATCGGACTCCCGCCCGATCGAGAAGTCGGAACCGGGCGGGGTCGTGTACCACTCGCCGCAGAACTCGATTCTGAGGGGCTTCATGCGAAGTCAATCATCACTGGTTGCAGGCCTGCTCGGCCTCGCTGAGCTTGCCGTCGCTGCGTTGCAGGTACACGTCGATGCAGACCCGTGCGCCCGGTGTCACACCCTCGATCACGATGGTGTCGGTCTTGCTCAGCTGCGGTTGGGTGGGGGTCTCGGCACGGGCCCAGCGGTAGACATCGGTGTCTTCGGGGTCGGGGTTGCTGACCGTGAAGGTGACGATCGTTCCGTCGACGGATGTCTCCACCCCCTGAAGCGTCGGCGCCGGCACGGCGCCTCCCGCACTCGCGCCTCCGCCCTGGGCCGTGGTCGGCCGTGCCGAGGGGGTGATGTCTGACTCGGGACTCCCCACGATGGCGACCGCGGCAACGACACCGGCGAGCACGGCGATGCCAGCGCCGATCGCGATTGCTCGCGCCAGAGCGCGCGGGCGACGAGCGGGCGAGCTCTCGACGTCGGCCGCCGCGGTGTCGGGGACAACGGATGCGGGACGTCGCGGCCGCACCACGGTCTGCTCGCGCGCACTCGAACGCACAACCGTGCCCTCGGCGACAGCAGAAGCGACAGCGGAGTCGGCGGTGGGTTCAGCGGCGACAACCGTCTCGAGCACGTCCCTCTCGTTCAGGGTGGTGCCCGACCCGCGCACGGTGCTGTCGGTATGGGAGCGATCGGCGAGAACTCCGTCGGGAACGGTGCCCGTGTCATCCGTTCCGACAGCCGGCGCGGCAGCCGGCGTGGCAGCCGGCACCGCAGCCGGTACCGGGGCCTGCGCGGCGATCGTGACCACGGTGCGGGCGCGGGTTTCGGCTTCCTCGGGGGTCGCTGCGGCCTTCTCGGCCTGTTGCACGCGCAGGTTCGGCACCTCGATGCCGGTCGGCGACAGCCGCAGTTCAAGCTCGACCCGCTGCAGCGCCCTGGCGAAGTCGACCGCCGTGGCGTACCGGTTCTCACGATCGGTCGCCATGCCCTTCTGCAGCACATGGGTCAGCGAACGCGGCATGTCCGGGCGGTCAATCGGGGTGATGGCGCCGTGCTCGATGCGGCCGATCAGGTCGAGAGTGCCGTTGGATCGTCCGCGGATCTCGAACGGAGTGCGGCCCGCCAGCAGGGTGTGAATGGTCGCGGCGAGCGAGAAGACGTCGCTGCGCACATCCGCTTTCGGATCGTCGTCGAACATTTCGGGCGGCGACCACGGCACGCTCATGCCCACGGCCTGGCTTTCGCTCGTGGCCGAGGTGTCGCTCGGGCGCCCGCCGGTCACGCCCGTGATGGTCTGCACGGGAAGTTCGTCATCAAGCGTCGACGAAATGCCGAAGTCGGTCAGTGCCGGCCAGCCGAAGTCGTTGGTGAGCACGTTGGCGGGTTTGATGTCCCGGTGCAGAATTCCCGCGCTGTGCGCCGTCGCGACCGCTCCGGCGAGCCGCACCCCGATACGCAGAGCGTCTTCGATCGAGAATGGCTCGCGCTTGTACTGCTCGGCCAGGCTCGGCCCCGGGCAGTACTCCATGACGAAGTAGGGGCGCAGGTCGCTCGCGACGTCGGCGTGGTAGATGGTGACGATGTACGGATGCGTCGACAGCTGCGCCATGAGATTGGCCTCGGCGACGAACTGGGCCCGGGTGGATTCGCCGAGCTGCTCGGTCAGCAGCACCTTCACGGCCACCCGCCGACGCGGCAGACGTTGCTCGTAGAGAAAAACGTCGGAGAAGCCGCCGGAACCGAGCGGCTTGATGTACGTGTATCCGGGAAGTTCGGGGGGAACCGACGTGCTGCGGCGCATGTGTTCCTAGTCCTCGGCTGCCGTTTTCGAGGCTGCCGTTTTCGAGACTGCCGTTTTCGAGACTGCCGTTTTCGAGACTGCCGTTTTCGAGACTGCCGTTTTCGAGGCAGCCTCGTCGTCGCACACCGTGATCGTGATGTCACTGCCGAGATCGACGATCGTGCCCACGATGATCGCGGTCGGCTCACCCTGCCGCAGGCGTTGCGGCGCGGTGCCCGGCAGCACGATCATGATGCCGTTACGGGAGTGCAGATCGGTGACGACCACGGTGTCCCCCTCGAGGGCGAACCGGGCGTGGTTGCGAGAGATGTCCTGATCACCGGCGCCGATGCTGATGAGCTTGGGGATCTCGCCGCCGAGCACCTGGCTCACGCTCGGTGCCCGGCCCAGCAGCAGAGGCTGCCTCAGAGTCTCGTGCGCGCCGTTTGGCAGCAGCAGGTAGATCGTGCTCGCCACCGATTCGTGCGCGATCGGTGCTCGGCGCTCCAGCCGGCGAGAGTCGCGCAGCTTGCGGATGTCACCGCTCATGACGGTCAGTCCGTCGTGGTCTCCCGCTTCGCTGCTGTCGGTGTCACCGGCACCCGCCGCCGGGCCTGGCCCGTCGTTTTCGTCGGCATCCCGCACGGCGGCCTGTTCGACGCCGCGCATCATCGTGGCCCCAAACAGGTGATCGTATTCCGATGCTCCGGCGACGACGGATGCCTGTGGCCGGTCGGTCGCCGGTGGTACGGCTGCCGGTGGTACGGCCAGCGCTACCGCAGGCGGAAACTCGATCATCGTGCTTTCCACGAGTGTCGTCTCGTTGACGGGAGGTTCGGCGGGCGGCTCGGCGGGTGCGATCACCGGCGCCACCGGCGCCACCTGCGCCACCGGCGCTGCTGTGGACGCTGCAGTCGCTGTGGCATTAGCCGTAAACGTGCCCGTCAGGTTGCCACTCCAGGCGGTTCCGGCTACCAGAGGAAGGCTCGAAGCAGGCGGCAGGCGCTCGGGACCGGCGGGGCCACACGCGATCGAGAAGGCCGTGGCGCCCGTGAAGGATTGTTCGACCCACGTCGATACTCCGCGGCCGGAGATTTCGGTCGTTTCGACGCCGGCGCGCACCGTGAGGGTCACGTCTCCCCGCACGATGGCACGCAGGGCGGCACTGTCGTGAGCGCCCGTCCAGGTCAGCAGCACGAACGGCGGCGTCTCGAACAGGCCGTTGCGGGTCAGCACCCCGAGCAGGCTCTCGGCCGGATCGCCGTGGTGCAGGTTCTCCCACACCGACTGCGCGGTGAGCGCCGGCACGGCACGGGAGGACGTGAGGTTCAGAACGACGAGACGGTCGACATCCGTCGCCGCGAGCCATGCGCCCGCCAGGCCCGGTTCGTAGTTCAGGCCTGGTTCGTAGTTCAGGCCTGGTTCGTAGTTCAGGCCCGGTTCATTGTTCAGGCCCGGTTCGTCGTTCAGGCCTGGTTCGCCGCTGAGCATGTCACAGACCTCGGGGATTCGTATTCTCGACGTCGTCGCGGGAGCGTTCGTGGGTCACGCCGGTCAGGTCGAGGTCCTCGATCGGGCCGAGGGTGGCTTCGATGAAGACGACCGACACGTTGTCGTGGCCGCCGTGCGCGATGGCGGCCTCGACGAGAACGTCAGCGACCGTGTGCCCGACGTCGCCGAAACCGAGTTCGGCGCCCTCGACTGGTTCGTCGCTGAAGCCGGGGCCGCCCTGATGCTCCGCGAGCACGCGGGCGATGTCGGCGGTGTCGAGCTCCTTCGTGAGTCCGTCGGAGCAGATCAGAAAACTGTGACGGCCGGCGGCCGGCAGCAGCCAGACATCGGCGTCGACAAACTCATCCGCTCCGATGGCCCGGGTGATGACGTTGCGCTCGGGGTGTTTCTCGGCATCCGCCGCCGTGATGAGTCCGGCGTCGACCATTTCCTGCACGGCAGAATGGTCCACGCTGAGCTGCGTCAGGGTGCGGCCATCCCAGGTGTAGACCCGCGAGTCGCCGATGTTGAAGGCCATCCAGTGAAAGCCCACGTCGTCGCCGGCGTCGACGAATGCGACGCCGGCGAGGGTGGTGCCCGAGACGGCGGTGCCGTAGTCGTCGACGGCGCTGAGGTCGCGCACGGCGTCGTTACTGGAGTGGATCGCGTCGAGGATGCGTTCCGGCGTTGACGGCGTGTTCTGTTCAATGTGCTCGTCGAAGACCCGCACCACGGTCTGGCTGGCCACGTCCCCCTGGGCGTGACCACCCATGCCGTCGGCGACGAGAAACACCGGAGACTGCGCCATCAGGCTGTCCTCGTTGACTTTGCGCACCTTGCCCACATCGGTGCGTGCGCTGAATACGAAGGATGCGGTCGCGCCAGGCAGCACAATTTCGCTTCGGCCATTCACCGCCATGCGTACCCCACCGTTCGCGTCACCACTTCGCAGCCGAAGCTGTGCGCCCCATCGGGGCGTCGACCAAAAACCCGATCAAGGCTCTACCGTATCAATTTTGCGGGCGCGGCTACTCGTCGATATATTCCGGGGTTTTCCTGCGCTCGTGGGGCTCGGGGTCGGCCGCGCGCTTATTGTCGTCGTACTTGGCCTTGATCAGGCTGGCAATGGTGGCCACGGCCATCGAGCCGATGATGACGCCGAGAGAGGTCCAGGTGTCGATCTCCGGTGCCCAGGCCACGCCCTCTCCCCCGTTGATGAAGGGGACTTCATTGGTGTGCAGGGCGTGGAAGACGAGCTTGACGCCGATGAAGGCGAGGATGACCGCGATTCCATACTTGAGATATTCGAGGCGTTCGAGCAGCCCGCCGAGCAGAAAGTAGAGCTGGCGCAGCCCCATCAGGGCGAAGATATTGGCGGTGAAGACAATGAACGGGCTCTGCGTGATGCCGAAGATGGCAGGAATCGAGTCGAGCGCGAAGATCAGGTCGGTCGTGCCGATCGCGAGGAACACGATTATCATGGGCGTGAAGACCTTTTTGCCGTCGACCATGGTGCGTACCTTTGAGCCGTCGAATTCGCCCGAAATGTGGATGCGACGACGCAGCAGACGAATGAAACCATTTTCTTTGTTCTCGGTTTCGTCCTCTGACGAGGTGGCCTGGTTGAAGGCAGTGTAGAGCAGGAACGCGCCGAAGATGTAGAAGATCCAGCTGAAGTTCTCGATGAGCTGGGCTCCGAGCAGGATGAAGATCCCGCGCAGCACGAGCGCGATGATGATGCCCACCATCAGTACTTCCTGCTGGTATTTCCGCGGTACCGAGAATCTCGCCATGATGATCACGAAGACGAAGAGGTTGTCGATCGACAGGCTGTACTCGGTGAGCCAGCCGGCCAGAAACTGGCCGGCGTGTTCGGAGTCGCCGAGCAGCAGCATGAGCAGCGCAAAGATGAGCGCGAGCCCGACATAGAAGGCGACCCAGAGGCCGGCCTCACGCATCGACGGCACGTGAGGACGCTTGTAGACGAGCAACAGGTCGGCGACCAAAATGAGGGTCAAGACAACGAGCGATCCGATTTCGAACCAGAGCGGCAGGGCGAGGTCCACGAGGGCCTTTCATGATGAGTGTGCGGGGTGGGTGGCAGAAACGGCCAAAACCCGAAAGTCTCTCCCGCACCACATATGGGTGCCACCGCGACCGGGGCCCCGCCAGTGCGGCCCGTATTGACGATCACGACATAGGGCTCGATGAGCCCACAGGGATACTCCCCTTCGCTTGTGGCACTCTATCAGCACCGCTGGCCGTCACACGACGCCCCCGTTCGCCCCCGCGATCCCAGTTTCGCGGGGATCGATCGCTCGTCGAGGGCAAAAAGAAAGCCCGGCCCCTCGCGAACGAGTATGGCCGGGCTGTCATGAAGCGAATTGTGACCCCAGCGGGATTCGAACCCGCGTTACCGCCGTGAGAGGGCGATGTCCTAGGCCGCTAAACGATGGGGCCGTTTTTGCAACTTTACGAGTATGCCACACGAATACGTCTTGGGACAAACTGAGCGCCGGCTGCCCCCACGCCCCCGGTCTCGAACCGCCGACGTTGGATACCATTACACCCATGAAGCTGACCAAACTGGAGCACGCGGCCCTCATTCTCGAGATCAACGGTCAGAAGCTCTTCATCGATCCGGGTTCGCTCACAACCGCGCTCACCGAGACCACCAATGCCGCCGCCGTGGTACTCACGCACGAGCATCCCGACCACTGGACTCCGGCACAGCTTGATCGCATTCGGGACATGAATCCCGACGTGCCCATCTACGGGCCGCAGGGGGTAGCGGATGCCGCACCAGAGCATCCGATCTCCGTGGTGGAAAACGGCGACACCGTCACCGCCGGAGCCTTCACGCTGCGCTTCTTCGGTGAGAAGCACGCGATCATTCACGAGTCGATCCCGGTCATCGACAATGTGGGCGTGCTCGTCAACGACGAGCTGTACTACGGCGGCGACTCCTTCACGATTCCGACGGATGTCCAGGTCGGCACGCTCGCGGTGCCCGCCGGGGCACCGTGGCTGAAAATCAGCGAGGTCATCGACTACGTTCTCGCCGTGAAGCCCCGGCGCAGCTTTCCGACGCACGAGATGGGACTGTCTCGATTCGGCAAGGACCTCTCCAATGCGCGCATCGGCGCGGCCACCGAAGAAGTCGGTGGTGAGTTCTTCGCCCTGGAACCGGGCGACTCGCTCGACATCTGACCCCAGTGCGGGCACAATCCTCCACCTCGATCCGTTTGTCAGTATTTTTGCAGCTTCTGCATCGTAAAGTGCAGTAACTGCAAAACGCGGCTTCCTGCCACGGCAGCGGAATGAGGATGGAACGAGATGTCAGCCGACCTGGTAATTGACGCACGCGACCTGGAGAAATCCTATGGGTCGGGATCGAGCCGCTTCGACGCGCTCAAAGGGGTGTCCCTGCAGATCGCTGCCGGCGAAACCGTCGCCATCGTGGGCAAGAGCGGATCGGGCAAGTCGACCCTGATGCACCTGCTCGCCCTGCTCGACGAGCCCGACACGGGCACCGTGCAGGTCGCCGGCAAGGAGGCCAAGGCCCTCTCCCGCCGCGAGATCAACGAACTGCGCAACAAGGAGTTCGGCTTCGTCTTTCAGCAGTTCTTCCTGACCCCGAACGTCTCCGTGCTCGACAACGTGATCCTGCCGCTGAAGATCGCCGGCATCCGCGGCAAGCAGCGTCGCACGCGCGGCCTCGAGGTGCTGAACCAGCTCGAGCTCGCCGATAAGGCCGATAAAAAGGCCACCACCCTCTCGGGAGGCCAGAAGCAGCGTGTGGTCATCGGCCGCGCCCTCGTCAACAACCCGCGGGTCATTTTCGCCGATGAACCGACCGGAAACCTCGACACCGCCACCGGCGCCGTCGTCGAGGATATTCTCTTCGACCTCAACCGTGAGCAGGGCATCACGCTCGTCATCGTCACCCACGACGAGGACCTCGCCGCCCGCTGCGACCGCCAGATCTACATTCGCGACGGCCTGATCGTTCCCGGCGGCGCCGTCCACAGCACAGACCACAGCACAGACCACAGCACAGACCACACCACGGACCATGTCGGCACCCACACCGGCGCGCACAACCCGACCCACGCGGCCGCACACACCGGCGCCCACTCTGGCACCGCGCACCCCGGCGCCGACGCGACCGGCCCCACTGCCAGCACCACCCCGGCCAGCACCACCAGCGTTGGAGACGCGTCATGAGAACCCAGGACCTCGTCGCAACCGCGATCTCGAACACCTTCCGCAGCAAGCTGCGCACGACCCTCACCGTGCTGGCAATCTTCGTCGGCGCCTTCACGCTGACGCTGACCAACGCCGTCGGCGCCGGCGTCTCCCAGTACGTCGACGCCCAGGTCGGCGCCCTCGGCTCCCCCGACGTGTTCATCGTGACCCAGGCCAGCCAGGCGGCATCCGCTGATGACGGCCCGGTCGAATACGACCCGAACGGCTCCGCGATGGTGTCGAGCAACCAGGGCCCTCCCGGCACCACGACGCAGGCGCTGACGGATGCCGACCTCACCACGATCAGTGACACCGCCGGCATCGAATCGGTCGACCCCGTGCGGTCCGTGCAGCCGGACTACATCGAGAACGGCGCCGAGAGCGGAACCCAGTACGAGTTCAGCATCAACGCGACCTCCGCCGTCACCACCGCCGACCTCACGGCGGGCGCGCAGCTCGACGGCGGCTCGTCCGAAGCCGAACTCGTGCTGCCCGACACCTTCGTCACCCCGCTCGGGTTCGACTCCGCAGAAGACGCGGTGGGGGCATCCGTCACCATCGGCATCACCGACATCCTCGGCGAGAAGCACACCGTGGATGCGACCGTCGTCGGCGTCTCGCTCGAGAGCCTGCTCGCGGCCGGCGCCGGCGCCAACGACGCCCTGATCGCCGAACTCGCCGAAGCCCAGTCCGGCGGAATCGACACCGCCGTCACGAGCTACGGCGTGGCCATCGCGCACTTCGACGACACCCTCTCGGCCGAGCAGATCACCGCGCTCAAGGCCGACCTAGCCGCCGCCGGCTACACCGCGAGCACGATCGAGGACCAGCTCGGTGCCGTGCAGACCGTGATCACCGGCATCGTCGGCGTGCTCAACGCCTTCGCCGTGATCGCGCTCATCGCCGCCGCCTTCGGCATCATCAACACACTGCTGATGAGCGTGCAGGAACGCACCCGGGAGATCGGCCTGATGAAGGCCATGGGCATGAGCGGCGGCAAGGTCTACACGCTGTTCAGCCTCGAGGCCATCGTCATCGGCTTCCTCGGCAGTGCAATCGGCGCCGGCGTGGCCATCGGTCTCGGCTCGATCCTCAGCAACGTGCTCGCCGACGGGCTGCTCTCCGGCCTGCCGGGCCTCAACATCCTGCTGTTCGAGCCGGCATCCGTCGCCTTCGTCATTCTGCTGGTCATGCTGATCGCGTTCCTCTCTGGAACGCTGCCGGCCCAGCGCGCGGCGAAGCAGAACCCGATCGAGTCCCTGCGCTACGAGTAGCGCCCAACCCGACCGAATTGATCACCACACGATGACAGGACACGGCGTGCCCGAGACCACCACACCCACCACGCGCGAGAGCAAGCACCAGGCAACCGCCCTGCGCGTGGAACGCAACGCGGTGCGCCTTGTCCTGCAGCACGGTTTCGACAACGTCACCGTGGACATGATCTGCGAGGCGAGCGAGATCTCGCAGCGCACCTTCTTCAACTACTTCAAAACGAAGGATGCCGCGGTGATCGGCGCCGAGCCGCCGCACGTCGATGAGGCCCAGGCCCGGCAATTCATCTCGTCGGATTCCGACCTTCTCGCCGAACTGCTCACGCTCATGACCACGATGGCGGCGAACCTCAACTTCGACGAGAAGCTGCTCACCGACCGCATCATGGTGTTCGGGCAGAATCCCGAGCTCATGCACAGGCAGATGGAGCGGATGGGCCGCATCACCACCGAGGTGACCGAGCTGGTCTACCTGCGGCTGAAGCGCGCGGCCGGGGCCACATCCGGCCCGACCGGTTCACCTGTCAATGAGCCGGACCTGCGCGACCAGGCCGAGCTGCTCACCCACGCGATCATGGGGGTGCTGCGGTTTGTGGCGATGCGTTGGATTCCGACGCCCGATATGCCGCCCGTACCCGGGGCATCCACTTCAGACGGCGTCAGCGCAACTGACGCCGACCCGGCCCCGAGCCGCGAACAATCCCTCGAGCACGCTCTGTCGCTGCTGCGCCGCACCCTGCGCACGCCGTAGCGTTGACGCCACGTCAGAGCGCGGATGCCGCGAGCTCCACGCGACGTTGGTTCCAGACCTCGATCCAGGCGACCAGATCGTCGGCGGGCATCGGCCGGGCGATGAAGTAGCCCTGTGCGATATCGCAGTGGGTACGGCGCACCAGGTCCCAGTCGTCGCGGTCCTCCACGCCTTCGGCGACCACCTCCATGCCCAGTTGCTTGCCGAGGTCGAGGCTCGCGTGATACATCGCGAGTGCCGTGCGATCCCGCGTGGCGCCGTGCACGAAGCTGCGATCTATTTTCAGCTCGTCAAAGGGGATGTCGCGCAACTGCGTGAACGAGGAATGCCCGGTTCCGAAGTCGTCGATCGAGAGCCGAAAGCGTTTCAGGCGTAGTCGGGTCAGAATCTCGAGCGGGGCGCGTTGGTCGAGCATCAGGCGACTCTCCGTGACCTCCAGGATCACGTCTTGCGGCGCGACACCGGCCGTGTTGGCCGCGCTCGACACGAAATTTGCGAAGGTGACCGAGGAAAAGGTCTCCATGGACAGGTTGACCGCGACGCGCAGGTGCAGGCCCTGTTCGTGCCAGATGCGTGCCTGATCCATCGCGGAGGCCAGCACGACCCCGGTGAGGTCGAGGATCAGGCCGTGCTCTTCGGCGAGGGTGATGAATTGGTCGGGGTACACGAGGCCCTCGACGGGGTGCTGCCAGCGCACGAGCGTCTCCACCCCCACGACGGTACCGCTGCGCACGTCGACCTTGGGCTGGTAATAGTTCACGAGTTCGCCGTTGTCGATCGCGGCCCGCAGGTCGGCCGGCTCGAACACGCGGTCGGCAGCGAGCGGCGCGACCGCCGGCCTCCACTTGTCAACCATCGCGGACAGTTGGGCCAGCGGGACCGGCTTGCCCAGGTGCCCGAGCACCGAAATTCGGTGCGCCATGACGAGCTGCACCGTGGTCTGCAAAACCCGCTCGTCTTCGCCGCTGACAAGGATGATGCTGCCCGTGTAGTGATGCTCTACAAGCTCCCGCACAAACTCGATGCCATCCATGCCCGGCATATTGAGATCGAGCAGGATCAGATCGGGTGGTTCGGGCGCGTCAACGAGTTCGAGGGCGTCGAGTCCCGATTCCCGCGCGGACACGTCCGTGAAGCCCAGGCCCCCCAGCATGTGCGTGAGCAGCTTGTGCATGAAGGGCTCATCGTCGAGCACCAGGATGCGAATATCGGCCGCGTTCACGAGGTCACCGTCGGCACCGCGGCCGGGGCCGCTGCGGTACAGGCGTCGAGAAACGCGAGCACCGCGCGAAGCTCCTGTTCGAAGACCGGACGCAGCAGGGCGAGGGTATCGAGGCGCCCGGCCTTGCCGGCCACCTCCAGACGATCGCAGAGGTCGCCCAGTGCAGCCGCGCCGACCGACCGGGACGACGACTTGAGTTTGTGCGCCTGGGCACCGACGCCCACGGTGTCGTCGGCCTGACAGGCGGCCACCAGGGCCGTGCCGATCAGGAGTGCGCTGGCGCGAAAGTCGGTCAGAAAGTCCAGGATGACGGCCGGATCATTGCCTACGAGGCTTTCCAGCATGCTGACATCGACGGCAGGCGCCGCCGCCGAGCGCGCGACGGATACATCGGGCAGAAAGGCGGGCACGGTCGCCGGCAGGGCCGTCGGAGCACCGTGCGGCAGCCACCGGGCCAGCATCAGTTTGAGCGTCGCAAGCTGCAGCGGCTTGGTCAGGTAACCGTCCATTCCGGCCGCGATGCAGCGAGCCTCCTCCCCCTGTTGGGAGTTGGCCGTGAGGGCGATGATAGGCACCTGGGTGGCGCGCGGTTCGCCCCTGGTCTGTTCGTCGGCGCGAATGGCCGCGGCCAGCCGAAATCCGTCGAGACCCGGCATCCGCAGATCGCTGATCACGAGCGCGTAGTCACCGCTGCGCCAGCGCTCTAGGGCGAGCACCCCCGTGTCGACGACATCGGCGGCCCAGCCCAGCAGAGCCAGCTGCCGCACCAGCACCTTCTGGTTGGTTTCGTTGTCTTCGACCACGAGAATCAACCGCCCCTTGAGGATGGCCTCATCGCGGGCCGGAGGCTCGAAGGTTGCCTCCTCGCGCACGAACAGGCTCGGCACGTGGTGCGGCTCGGGAAGGTGCCCGGCTGCCTCCACCTCGCGGTTGACCAGCAGTGCGTCGATGGCCGCGTAGAGCTCCTGATAGCGCAGCGGCTTGGTGATGTAGCCGTCACATCCGGCCAGGCGAGACCTGTCCTGATCGGCCTTCATCGCCATCGCCGTCAGGGCGATGACCGGAATCCCCGCGGTCGCCGGGTCCTGCTTGAGCAGGGCCGTGGCGGCGAGGCCGTCCATCCCCGGCAGCTGAATGTCCATGAGAATGAGCTCCGGCTTTTCGGAGTGCGCGAGCGTCAATCCGGTTTCCGCGTCGGCGGCCGCCAACACGGTGTGCCCGGCCCGCGTCAGCAGCAGGGTCGCCAATTTCATGTTGGTGCCGTTGTCTTCAATCACGAGTACCCGGGCCATGTCAGGTCAGACTAATCGAGAGCAGGGCGCGCTTGACCTCGGCTATGAAACTGCCGCGATTGAAGTCGGCCTTATCGATGACCTGCACGATCTGGCCGCGGCTCTGGGTCAGAGTAGCGTGATCGGCCGCCGTCACCTCACGGGCCGTGATAACCAGAATCGGTATGCTCGCGGTCTCCGCGTTGCGCTGCAGGGCTTCAACGACGTCGAAACCGTTCACGCCGGGCATATTCAGATCGAGCAGGATCAGGTCCGGGCGTACACGGCCAGCCAGAGCGATGGCTTCACTGCCTCCGAAGGCCCGGACGACGGCGTAGGCGGGGCTGGGCATGAACGCGGCCAGAATCTCGACGGCGTTGGGGTCGTCATCGACGACGAGAACCGTGTGCGTGCGATCGGGGGTCGGGCCCATTCCGAGACGGGCGAGGGATTCCTTCAACGCCACGCGCCCGATTGGCTTCTGCAGCACGGCCGAGGCGCCGCGGCTCAAGGCCATGTTGTTGTCGGCGACCCCGGAGATGACCACGACCGGTATGTGGGCCAGGCGCGCATCATCCCGAATTCGCAGCAGAAATTCCCAGCCGTCCATCCCTGGTAAACGGATGTCCAGGGTGATCAGTACCAGGGGCTGCTGCGGGGCGAGAATGAGTGCCGACTCGGCGCTGTCGGCGATGACGACGTCGTACCCCTCGGCTTCGAGCAGGAGCCGCGCGAGTTCGGCCGACGGAGCATCGTCTTCGATGACGAGCACCGCGGCCCGGGCCCCGTCGGACCAGACCCCGTCAGACCGACCCGCCGTCACGGCCGGCGCCGAATCAATGCTTCGATGCACCGGCAGCCAGGCCGCGAATCGTGCTCCCTCGCCCTCGAAGCTTGAGACGGCGACCGAGCCGCCGTGCAGCTCGGCGAGCTGCTTGACCATCGCGAGGCCGAGGCCGGTGCCCTCGAACCGGCGGGCCAGCCCACTGTCAATCTGGCTGAAAGCCTGAAAGAGCTTGGTCATGTTGTCGTGCGAGATGCCGATGCCGGTGTCATCGACGCAGATCTCGAGAAATTCGTCATAGTCGCTATGGCTGAGCGGAAAGTTGTGCACCGGCCAGCCGCCCGCGAGCGTTCCCACCATGCTGCGCGGCACCCGCCTGGCGCGCAGCACGACGCGGCCGCCCGGGTGGCTGAACTTGACGGCGTTCGAGAGCAGGTTGTACACGATCTGCTTGGTCTTGCGCAGGTCAAGGTGGGGCACGCCGAGCGTGTCACCGATTTCGACGTCGAGCTGAATGCTGTGCGCGGCAGCCTTGTCGCGCACGATCGACAGGCTGTTGAGCAGCAGGCTGTGCACGTCGACCTCCTCGAGTTCGACCGCCATCATTCCGGCCTCCACCTTCGAGAGATCGAGAATGTCGTTGATCAGCGACAACAGGTGCTGCCCGCTCGTGAAGATATCCCCGATGTACTCGTACTGGCTCTCGGTCATCTCCCCCATCAGTCCGTCTTTGAGGGCCTCCGAAAAGCCGATGATGGCGTTGAGCGGGGTGCGCAGCTCGTGGGACATGGTTGCGAGAAATTCGCTCTTCATCCGGCTGGCGTGTTCAAGTTCGATGTTCGTCTCTTGCAACGCCCGTTCGAAGCGCTTGACCTCGGTGACGTCGCGGGCGGCGGCGAACACCCCCTGCAGGTTGCGGTCGCGGTCGTGGAAGGTCGCCGCGTTGTACGAGACCACCGTTTCGACGCCGTTCTGGGCGCGCACGGTCAGTTCGTAGTTGCTGACCTTGTTTTCGGTGAGTACGCGCTTGATCGCGGCATCCGCTCGAACCGGGTCGGTGAAGAAGTTGCGGCAGGGAGCCCCGATCAGTTCGTCGCGGGTGCGACCGGTCAGGGCGATCATCTGCTGGTTCACGTCGGAGATGATGCCCTGCGGGTCGGTGGTCATGAGCGCGTCAATGTTCGACTCGATCAGCGACCGGGTGTAGAACTGCTGGTCACGCAGCCGCTGGTCGAGCAGCGCCTGGGTCGCTTCGACCTGCTTGCGTGCGGTGTTGTCGGTGCCGATCAACAGGTAGCCGATGATGTTCTCCTGCGCATCACGCAGGGCCGTCACCGAGACGATGGCCGGAAAACGGCTACCGTCTTTACGCACGTAGGTGAGCTCGTAGATGTCCTCGATGCCGCGGGACGCCTTGAAGACGAGCGCTTCGAACCCGGGGGTGATCGGGGTGTCGAGCTCGAGGCTGAGCTCCGATGCCCGCATGATCAACTCCTGCGGGTCGGAGATGTCGGCGGGGGTGATGCGGTTGACGACGTCGATGGCCGCGTAGCCCAGCATCCGCTCGGCGCCGACATTGAAGATCTGGATGACGCCGTGCGCATCCGTCGCAATACTCGAGAAGTTGGCACTGTTGAAGATCGCGTTTTGCAGCGCACCGGCCTTCAACATCTCCTCCTCGGCGAGTTTGCGGGCCGAGTTGTCGGTGCCGATCACGAGGTAGCCAATGATGGTGCCGTCCGCATCCCGCAAGGCCGTCACGGAGACGAGCGCGGGAAACCGGCTGCCGTCTTTACGCACGTTGGTGAGCTCATACATGTCTTCCAGCCCGCGAGAGGCTTTGAACACGAGCGACTCAAAGCCGGGTGCAATCGGCTCGTCGAACTCGGCGCTCAGCTGCGCGGCTCGCTCGATCACCTCCTGCGGATCACAGAGGTCATCGTGGGTGAACTGATTGACGACCTCGTCGGCGGCGTAGCCGAGCATCCGCTCTGCACCCACATTGAAGATCTGGATGACGCCAGCGGCATCGGTCGCGATGCTCGAAAAGTTGGCGCTGTTAAAAATGGCCTCCTGCAGCGCACCGGTCTTCAGAAGAGCGCTGTGGCGAGCGGCCTCGGCCGCGTCATCTCCGAGCATCAGGGGCCTTCCGCAACACGAGGTAGCGAGCGAGGGTCTGCCCCGCACCGGAGCCGATCAGGGCAACGGATGCCTCTACGTTTTTTATATCACGAATGGCCCCCATTCGGGGGATCGTGTCCGGAACGCAACCGCGGATTCGCGTCACAGCCTCCGGGGCAGGTGTCGCGAGTAATTCACTGGTCGTGGGCGCGGGCATTGCGGGTTAGCTCACGGCGCGGTTAGCCCGATGACTCTGGGCAGGGCGCCACGTCTGGCTCGGATCAATCCACGCGGGGCCGAGTACTTCGGGCCTGCCGTGGGTCATGCGGATTTGCCATCCGGAGGTGTCGATGGCGTGGTGATGTCGATAACAGAGGCAGACCCCGTTGGCGACTTCGGTTTTGCCGCCCTGGGCGTAGCTTTTCACGTGGTGGAGTTCGGTCCAGTACGCCGGGATGTCGCAACCCGGGATGATGCAGCCGCCGTCGCGAGACATGATGGCTTTGGTCATCGCTGGGGAGAACGCCCGCCGCTTATCGCCAACGCGCAGCACCTCGTTATTCGGACCGAACAAGATGGGGATGAACCCGCCGCTACAGAGGGCCTGATCCACGGTCGTGAGCGAGACCGGGGCCTCAACCCCGTCGATCCAGCCGACGCCGCGGCCGGCGTTGAGGTCGACCGCGTTGACGTGCACGGTGACGGTGGGGGCGGAGCCGCCCATCACTCCGGCTTTGGGGTCGCGGGCGGCTTCGCGGACCATGTCGCGCAGAATGTCGGCCCGCTTTTCCCCGGCGGGGCGACGGTCGATGTCGACGACGTCGGTGTCGGGCACGACCTCGGACCCGTCGGACCCGGCCCGCTCGGTGTCAGGCACGACGTCGGACCCGTCGGCCCCGGCCAGCTCAGCCGGCCCGGCGGTGGGTAGAAACTTCACCGTCGCCCGCGCCGACAGCCGCGACGCGAAGTACGTCTCGAACTCGCCGCGCAGGTCGGGGGTGACGCCGCCGAAGATTCGGTAGAGGCCTCGTTCGAATGAGCCGAAGCTGATGTTGCTCTTGGCCTCCCGAGCCTCTTCCTGGGGTGCGATGCCGTCGGGGTCAAGTCGGGCCTGCCACTCGTGTACCAACACTCGCATCCGATCGGCCGGCAACGCGATACCGGCACCCGGCAGCCCTGCGGTATCAGCATTGAGTGCGCCGGTCGCGTTGGCTACCAAGACTCGTTCGGCGAGGTGCAGGTCCGAGGGGTCGGCCTGCCGGATGACCTCCTGCAGGCCTTTCACGATGATCTCGGCCGAGTCCACGCCAATCTCGCCCGCGGCCAGTGCCGCACTCACGGTGGGAAACACGGCCGGTCGCAGCTGTCCCACCTCGGACCGCACACCAGTCAGCGCTCCGAGGCTGATGCGGCGCTTCACCTCCCGCACCGACACATGGGTGACACTCATGATCAGGTCGAGCTTGCCCGTGCACCCCATGCGCTCAGACAGGCTGGCGGTACCGCCGTCGTACTCGACGTCAGCACGGCGGGCGACATCCGCTGTTGAGGCAACGCGGGCACCATCGACGCGGCGGCCGAGCTGCTCAAGACCATCAAGAAGGGCGAGCGACTCATCATCGGCGACCAGTGGGAAGACGATCCCTTCGAGAGCGTCGGCGAGCTGCTCGGTGATGTGGGCGAGGCGTGAAACCGGATTGTGGTCGGCATCTGTGTCCGACGGGAGTGTCTGTGACATATTCTCAGTTTACTCCTGAATGAAGACAAATACCAGAGAATCTCAAGAACTTTTTCTGACTCTGGTATTTATCGACACCCCCCCAAGTAGCGGCCTGTTCGGCCGGGTGACCGTGCTGCACCAGCTCCCACTGTCGGAGGCCGAAACGCATCTTTTCAACCCGAGCCTCTCACCACCCACCGACACCCCACACCCCACACCCCACGCCCCACGCCCCACGCCCCTAATCAACGATGAAAAGCCGCGCGCTGGCCTTGCCCCCGGTTAGTGGACACGGGTTAAGCGGCGAGTTGAACTTCCGCGGTCTCTGACGAGTATTGCAGTTCGAAGGTGACGGGGGTGACATC
>NZ_SOHE01000028.1 GCF_004403305.1 Cryobacterium frigoriphilum
CGTCGCCCGCCCCACGCCCGGCCCCCGGCGCCCCGCCACCCCCGCCCGCGACCCGCAGGGAATGAACCCATGACTCTCACCGAAACCACAACCGCGCGTCCCACCTTCGGGGCCGGCGGCGCTGAGCCCTACGCGGCCGCGCTGCAGAACGAGGCGAACGTGCTGTACCTGCACAGTGTGCACTCCACGCACAGCGCCGGCATGGCCCCGATGGACGCCGGCCGCTGGAGCGCCGACGCGGATGCCACCGACCATTCCCTGCTCGAGGGCGCGGCCGGCCCGGTGCTCGACATCGGCTGCGGCCCGGGGCGCATGGTGCGCGCCGCCATGGACCGCGGACTCTCAGCGGTCGGCGTCGACGTCTCGCCGACGGCGGTGCGCATCGCGCTCGCCGCGGGCCTCACGGTGCTCAACCGTTCGGTGTTCGACCAGATTCCGCTCGAGGGAACCTGGGGCACCCTGCTGCTCGTCGACGGCAACATCGGCATCGGCGGCAACCCCGAAGCCCTGCTGCGGCGCTGCGCGGCCCTGCTCGGCCGTGACGGCGAGCTCATCGTCGAGGTCAGCGGCGATCCCGCCCACGAAGCGTCATACGAGGGCACCATCGAGGACTCCCTCGGCCGCCGCAGCAGCTCGTTTCCGTGGGCCGAGATCGGCGTCGACGCGCTGCGCCTGCGCGCGGTCGCGGTCGGCCTCTGCGTGACTCAGTCCTGGCTGCTCGATGGCCGCTCGTTCGCACGTCTGGCCCGCAGGTAGAGCCACACCGACAGCCCGCTGCCGAGAAGCAGCAGCACGAGCCAGAAGATCCCCAGGTTCAGCCCGTAATTCAGCGGCAGGATGCTGGGGTTGTTCGGCGTGAAATTCTGCGCCACCAGAATCGGCACCACGATCAGCGACACCATCGACCCGACGACGAGGGTGCCCTGCACGACGGCGATCACCGTGCCCGGCACCTTCTGGCCCGCGCGGCGCAGCAGCAGCCCGGCCCCGAATAGAACGGGAGCCAGAATCGCGTCGTGCAGAATGATCGCGGCGACGATCCAGATCGCGAGGCCCGTGATGCGCGGCAGCCGCACGGTGTCGAACATCACGTAGGCGCCCCAGGCGAGCAGGGCCAGACCGACCGCGAGCAGCGTGATCTGGCCGTAGCGGATGGCCCGCCCGACCCCCGCAGACAGAGCCGGCCCGTGAGCATCCGTCGCCCGGCCCGAGGTCGTCGGCCGCGAGGTCGTCGAGCCGGGCACATCCGTCGTCCGCGTCGACCGCGGCTGGGCCGCTGGCCCGGGTGTCGTCACGCTCATGCGTCCATCGCCTCGATTCGGCTCAGCCATTTGGTTTGCAGCACTCCGGGGCGGCCGGGCGCGATCATGCGCGCCGGGTAGCCGTGCTCGAGGTCGAGGGTTTCCCCGTTGAGCTCGAGGGCCACGAGGGTCAGCGGGTCGCGCACGTATTCGCGGCCCATGTCCGTCATGCGAAAGCTGCCGCGTTCTTCGAGGCTGGTGAGGCGAAAAGAGGTCTGCGGCGTCGCCCCGACCGCGTCGGCGAGATCCATCATGCGCACTCCGCGCCACACGGCCATCTGGCTCCAGCCCTCGACGCAGGCGATCGGCAGGGTGACCTCGGTCTGCGGCATGGCTTCGAGTTCGGCGCGGGTGAAGGTCAGCTCGGTGCCGGCGGCGACCACGGTGAGCACCCAGGTGGAGTCCGTTGCGAGGCCGGCGACCTTCGCCTGCTTCGAGGTGCGGTTGACCGGAACGCCCTGCTGGCCCACGCCCTTCTTGCGCGGACCGAACACGTTCACCGCGTCGAGCGGCGCGAAGGTCTGCCCGGCGGTCAGGCCGCCGATCGCGACCGCGCTCACCCCGATCGTGGCGAGAAAGCCGCGCCGGCTGACCCGGGAGGGCAGCGCCGGGGTGCTGTCGATGTAGTTGATGATGCGACCGGTGATGCCGCCGGGGCGGGTCGTACCCCAGAGGCGCACTTCTTCGGGGTTCGCCGCCCGGTTGGGGGAGGCGGCGTCGACGAGGTGGTCGGTCGGTGTCAGCGAGTGTGCTGCCGTGGGCGCAAGTTCGCTGCCGGGGCCGCCCGCAGATCCGCCGTCGACGTCGTCGTCGTCCCGGGAGGCGGCATCCGCTTTCTTACGCCAGTTGGCGACGATGATCGGCAGCTTCACGCCGATGTGAATCGCGAGCAACCCGATCAGCACCCAGCCGAGCGCGAAGTGCACCTGGCGAAACGGGAACGGCCACGGATACCACTGATAGGTGTTGACGAGGCCGATCGTGATCTGCACGAGTGACGCGCCCACGAACAGCGCGATCGAGGCGCGCTCGAGCACATTGGCGAAGGACTTCACCGGCGGCCAGGCGAACAGGGCCGGAAAAATCACGTAGAGCTTAGCGAGCAGCAGCGGAAAGCAGAGGATTCCGGCGACAATGTGGGTGCCCTGGGTGAACTGGTAGAGAAACTCGGGGCGGGTCGCGAAACGCATCCACGGCAGCGGATCCTGCAGAAAGTGGCTGTAGAGCCCGGTGCCGAAACAGACCAGAAACGCCGCTCCCAGCAGCCGCCCGATCACCGTCGCCATGCGGGGAGTGCGCACCGGCGATGCCAGTGCGCGTTGGGCCTCGTACATCAGTCGCCGCATACTCAATTGCACCACTTTCGAAGCGGATGTGCCCCCTCATTTCGCCCCCGAAACCTTACGTCCCCGTGAAAACTCGCCGCCAACCCCGCCCTGCCCAGACGCCGCAGTGCCGCGCGGGGTACCGTGGCGCAACCCACTCGCACCCGACCTTGGAGCCCCATGCCCGTCGCCGTCGTCGATTTTGCCCATGTCCGCCTGACCGTGACCGACATCGAGGTGTCGCGCCGGTTCTACGAGGCCGTCTTCGGGTTTCCCGTGGCCTACGAGGCTCCATCAGCGGATGCCGACGCCGCCACCCGCGAACAGCTCGCCTTTCTGTTCGGCGGGGTCATCTACTCCTTTGCGGGAGGTCTGCTCGGGCTGCGTCCTGTCGCCCCGGCCGGCGACCGCCACGACGAGGATCGCGTCGGCCTCGACCACCTGAGTTTCAGCCTCGGCAGCCGCGCGGATCTCGATGACGCCGTGACGGTGCTCGACGGCCTCGGCGTTTCGCACGGCGGCATCAAGGACATCGGTGGTGCGTTCATCCTCGAGTTCCGCGACCCCGACAACATTGCCCTCGAGCTGATGGCCCCGGCCGCGTAGACCGCTGCCAGCGGCCGGCGCGAACCAGGGTGCAGCATCCACTGCCTGCGGCCACCTACCGACGACGCCTGCGGGCGAGGTGTCGCAGATGGCCCCTTGAGCGCGTCGCAGCCCTCGTCAGGTGCCAGAGATGGCCCCTTGAGCTGGCCGCGGGGGCTCGGCGCGGGTCGTCGGGGCGCTCCATGGGGCGCTTTCTGGCTTCTCGCCAGCGAAAAGCCAACAATGGCCCCATGAGCGGCGTCGGCCCGCCGCGAGACGCCAAAAATGGCCCCTTGAACTCGATTGAAGGGGCCGTTTTTGGCTTCTCGCGGAGCGAAGGGGTGCTCCATGGGACGTTTTTTGGCTTCTCGCCAGCGAGATGCCAACAATGGCCCCATGAGCGGATGCCGCGCCACGGCCCCGACCGACCGGCGCGCCCAGCGAGACACCCGAGCCCCAACTTCTTACGTGCCCGTAACACCGCCACGCCCGCGCCGCCGAAACACCGCTGTACCCGCACTCCTGGGGCAGGATGGAGGAGTGCGCACCGTCCTCATCTCTCTCGTACTCGCGGCCAGCGCGGCACTGACCGGGTTCCTGGTCGTGGCTTTTGACATTTTCAAGCCCGGCCCCGACCGAATCCCCCTGCTGATTGGCACCACCGCACTCTGGGCGCTCTTCGCGCTCGCCGTGTTCCTGCTGCGCAGGGTGCAGGGCCGCGCGATCGTGGTGCTGATTCTCGCCGGATCCACCCTGATCGGTGGCGCCGCGATGGCCGGCCCGCCGAACACGAGCACCGACTCGGCCCGGTATGCCTGGGACGGCATCGTTCAGAACGCCGGAATCTCGCCCTACGCCTACACTCCCGCAGACGACCGCCTCGACGAGCTGCGCCCTGACTGGCTGTTTCCGGCGCCGGTGACGGATGCCGACGGCGAGCCCTCCTGCGTCGGCGAACGCCTCGAAACGGTCAAGAAGACAGACTCCCGTGAGGTGTTCTGCTCGACGCTGAACCGCACGACGGTGCCCACCATCTATCCGCCCGCCGCCGAGATCTTTTTCGCCGGCGTGCGAGCGATCACCGGCCCCGCTCCCGGCTACTGGGTGCTGCAGCTGGCCGGCCTGCTGCTGAGCCTCGGCACCACGGTGATGCTGCTCTTCGGCATGCGCCGTCACGGCATCAACCCGCGCTGGGCAGCCCTCTGGGCCTGGTGCCCGCTCGTCGCGACCGAGGCCATCACCAACTCCCACGTCGACATGCTCGGTGTGGTCTTCGTTCTCGCCGCGGTGTTCCTCGCGGCATCGGGCAAACACTGGCTCGGAGGAATCGCCCTCGGCGTCGCGATCGCCGCCAAGCTCATCCCGGTGCTCGCCGCTCCGGCCATGCTGCGTGACCGCGGCTGGAAGATCATCGTCGCCTCGGTCGCCACCTTCGCACTGCTCTATGTGCCCTATGTGCTCGCGACCGGCATCGGCGTGCTCGGCTATCTGCCCGGCTACCTCAGCGAGGAAGGATACGAAGACGGCACCCGCTTCGCCCTCATCAGTCTCGTCGCCCCCGGCGGCGCGGGCGTCATCGTGGCCGGCATCCTGCTGCTGGTCATCGCCGTGCTGGTCATCGTCAAGACCGACCCGGCGCATCCGTGGCTCGGACAGCTCGTGATGATTGGCAGCGCCCTGCTGATCGTCAGCCCCCGCTATCCCTGGTATGCGCTGTTGCTGCTGCCGTTCATCGCGCTGACCGGCCGCTGGGAATGGCTCGCGGTGCCGCTCGCGCTGACGCTGCGGCTGCTGATTCCCGACGACCTCGTGACCCAGCTCGCCACCGGTGCCGCCGTGCTCGTTATTGTCGGCGTCACGCTGTGGCGGCGCCGCGCTGCCCGGGCCGCGCGCACCGCCGGCGCGGACAGCGCTAGTTCTCGAAGCGCAGAACGTTCACGCCCGTGAGATTCCACTCGGTGTCGAGGCCGTAACCCAGCACGGCGAGCTTCACGGTCACGCTCGGGCGCCAGTCCTGCTTGTTGCTCGTCACGAGCCAGACCGTGTCGATGCCCGCGAACCGGTCGGTCACCTCGTCGAGTGGATACCGCGTCTCCCATAACTGTCCCGTCTCGGCCGCCGGGGTCTTGAGCTTGACGTCGAGCAGCCCGGCGAAGGCATCCGGGTACGAATACGCGATCACCCGCGTCGTCGCCGACGGATGCTGCCGCACCGGTCCATAGATAATGGCCTCCCCGGTGCCGGCCGGCTCCAGGGCGCGTTCGGCGGCGATCAGGTCGGCGACCTCGTTCCACGAGGACTGCTGCTTGGCCTCCGGCAGCCGCTGGGCGATATAGCCGGGCGCGGTGAGGGCAACACAGGCGAGCACCGCCGTCATCCGCAGCCAGGGCCGGGGCAGCGCGCTCACGGCGACGGCCATCAGAATCGCGGCCGCCGGCGCGGAAAACGCCAGGTAACGGGGTGAAAACACGGGAGTCATCAGGAGCGAGATCACGATCAGGGCGAGCGTCGGAACGATCAGCCACGGCAGCACGAGGGCGAGCAGCGAGGGCATGCCCGGCACCATCGTGGTCACGGGTGACCGCGGCGACGCGGCCGCACGCCGGTGCCAGGCCCGGCTGCCGAGCACGCCGAGACCACCCAGAATGAGTGCCCAGCCGAACACCGCGAATGCCGGATTGAATAGAAACCACTGCACGACCACGATGTCGTCAAACGTGGTCGCGCCGATCTCTTTGATCCAGCCGACCTGACCGGCCTGGCCGACAACCTCGTCGACAAAGGGCAGCAGCACGAGCGCGGCGGCGACGGATGCCCCGAGCCACCCCCAGAGTGCGGCCCGCCCGCCGCTCCCAGCGGTGCGCGCGGCCCTGGCCGTGCAGACCGCGGTCACGCCGTGGGCGACGACCACGAGGGAGACGTAGAGAAACAGGGTCGTGGCGACGATCGCGAGTACGGCGTAGAGCAGCCACCAGAGGCCCGCCCTCCAGAGCGCTGCGCGGCGCTGATCGCTGCTCGCCGCCGTGCGGCGCGATGCGGCCAGAAAGACGAGGGTCAGCAGCAGTGCGCACACCGTTGAGAGGGCAAAAGAACGCCCCTCCTCGCCCATCCAGGTGATGCGGGGCAGCAGGCAGAAGAGCAGCCCGGCCAGCACCGCGGTGGCCCGGGGGGCGAACCGGCGCACGAGGGGCACGATGAGCGCGGCCGCGACGCCCGTTGCGATTGCGCTCGGCAGCCGCAGGGTGAAGGGGGTGTAGCCGACGAGGTCGAACCACACGTGCACGAGGGCGTAGAAGAGGCCGTGTACCGCGTCGACGGAGTCGAGCATGTCGGCGAGCTGGGCCCAGCTGCGGGTTGCACCGATCACGGTGGCGGCCTCGTCGTACCAGAGCGAGGGCACCCACGAGAAGGCGACGGCAAGGGTGAACCCGAACAGGCCGATCAGTAGGGCGTCGGTCGTGCCCGGCCGCATCCGCTTGCCTCGTGCCGTGCGCGGCCGAGCGACGGTGTTCCCGGGGCCGCGTCCCGACCCGAGCGCGGGCGCGGCGGTTTCGGGCAGGGCGGCCGCCGTCGGGGCGGGCGCCGTGGTCGCGGATGGCACCGTGGTCGCGGAGGGCACTGTGGATGGGGGCATCGGGTCTGGCCTCTGTTCAAGGTCGGGCAACGAAGGGGCAATCGCCGGGGACGGGCCGAGGCGACGCGGGGGAGCATGTCCCGCTTCGGGCGGCGGTGCCCGGTAGTCGGCAGGTGTTCACGTGAGGCCGTGAATTCTGCGTGCGTGTCGAGAATAGGGGATTGGGCTGTGGGGCGGAAGGGCGGGGCATCCGTGCCGGGCAGATCGGCAGCAACGCGCACCGGCGGCCGGTGCTTCAGCTGTCGCCCCGCATGCACAGCCGCGCATGCACAGACGCGCATGCACAGCCCCGCATGCACAGACGCGCATGCATAGAAAGGCCCGCCGCGTTGTGCGCGACGGGCCTTTCGGATACTGCTAGCTGTGCAGCGTTGTGCAGGACTAGCGGTTGTTACTCGGTGGCGACGGTGATCTTCGCGATGCCGACGAGCAGCTGGTCAGCAACGGCGTCGGTGGCGAAGGTGTCGTTCAGCAGGCCGGCGGCGACGGAGGAGATGTGAACCGTGGTGCCTTCGAGGATGGCGTTGGTGCCGTCCATCTCGAGGGGCTTGAGGGTTCCGCCGTAGAGGTTGAAGAGAAGGGCCTGCTCGGCGGCGACCTCGCCGTTGACCGTGACGTCACCGAAGAGCTCGGAGGTGCCCGGGTCGATGGTGAAGTTGGTCAGCTCGACCGTGGTCTCACCGGCGGTGAGGCTGAAGCCGGAGCCTTCGTGCTCGAGGCTGCCCTGAACGAACGGACGGTAGTCTTCCTCGGGGTCGTAGTAGTCCACGTTTCCGCCGGTGATCGGGAAGATCAGGCTGCCGTCGACCAGGGTCGCGGTGCCGACGGTGCCGGGGGTCAGGCCCAGGCTCGTGAGGGCCGCGGCGAAGTCGGCGTCGAGCAGAACGGCGGTGTCAACACCGTTGTCGAGCGACGGGATCGACGCGAGGGGGACCGGGCTGGACTCGGCCGACGAGGAGGATTCCGGAGCCGACGAGGAGCCGGTGGAAGCGGGGGTGGTGGAGCAGGCAGCGAGGCCGGCGATGAGCATTCCGGCGGAAGCGAAGCCCAGTGCGGTCTTGGTGATTTTGCGCATGATGTGATCCTTTGTCTCGGTTGTCCCGTTGGTGTGTTGGGGTATGACAGGTGTTCGGTTCCATGCGGAGAATGGTTTGGAATTGACTGGCTCTGTTATCGTTCTGTTATCAAGTTCAGCAAACACTCAGGCAAAATCCCCGTAATTACGCGGATGTTCCCGGGCCGAATATTTTTGGTCACACCAAACCTGCCCCCCGTGCAGGGGAGCAGCGCGACGGTCGCAGCTAGAAGTTGCGAAAGCGGTCGGGCGCTATGTCCCACGGGTCTTTGCCGAGCAACTCGGCGATGCCGCGAAAGACGCAACTCTCGATCATCATGCGCTGGTGCGCCTCGTCGTTGAGGTGCAGGCGCGACAGTCGCTGAATCGGCAGCCGATAGAACACGACTCGCCCCTCGGCGGCCGACACGCTCCAGCGCTGCACGCCGACATCCTCGGGCACGGTGCGCGGCCCGGCCGCGGTCAGGAACGTGATGTGGGCCAGTTCGTCGGGCCAGACGCCCCGCAGGTAGTCCACGGTCGACGCGACGGTCAGGTCGAACAGGTCGATGCGGGTGCGCAGCGGCGGTAGAAAAGGCCCGGTCGCCGAACTGCGGATGCCACGGCCGTGGCGGTCGCGCCCCCGCCCGCGCGCCGTCGGCTCCGGAGTGGCGGATCGACGAGATCGAGGCATAGGGCCAGTGTAGTTCGGCCCGTTGCCGAGTACGCTGCAAGCAATGGAATCACGAGCGTGCTCCCGCGTGGCATGTCAGGCTTCGGCCGTGGCCACCCTCACCTTCGACTATTCCGACGCGCTCGCCGTTCTCGGCCCGCTCGCCGTCACCAAGAGTCCGCACAGTTTCGACCTGTGTGCCCGACACGCCCAGCTGACCACGGTGCCCACCGGCTGGAGCCTGATGCGCCACGCCGCCCTCGGCGGGGACCAGCCCGAGCGCTAACGCCGCCGGTCGGCCGCGGCACCCCCGTTCAGGGCGGTGCGGTAGATTCCCCGGTATGAGTTCGTCGGAAGAAGCCATAGCCCATCTGTCCGCGGTTGTCCGGTCCTACGACGTGCGCGGCCGCGTCGGGCAGGAACTGACCGCACCCATCGTGCGCGCGCTCGGCGCGGCCTTCGCTGACGAGGTGACGGCCCAGCAGGTCGGAGCGCCGCACGTCGAGATTGTCGTTGGTCACGATATGCGGCAGTCCTCGGCCGAGTTCGCGGATGCGTTCGCCGACGGCGCCGAGCAGCGGGGGGCATCCGTCGTCATGATCGGCCTCTGCTCGACCGACGAGACCTACTTCATGTCGGGTCGCGACAGCGTGCCCGCCGTCATGGTGACCGCGAGCCACAACCCCGCCGAGTACAACGGACTCAAGTTCTCGCGGGCCGGCGCCACCTCGATGAGCTGGGACACCGGTCTGAGCGCCGTGCGCGAGCGGGCTGCCGGCTACCTGAGCGACGGCATCGAACCCGCTGCGGTGCCGGGTGGCCGCCGGCAAGCGGATGTCCTTCCCGCCTACGCGGCGCACCTGCGGTCCCTGGTCGACCTGGCTCCGGTGCGCCCGCTGCGCGTCGTCATCGACGCCGGCAACGGCATGGCCGGGCTCACCGTACCCGCCGTGCTGGGCGCTGCGGCAGGCCTGGACGTCGTGCCGATCGAGGTGATTCCGCTGTACTTCGAGCTCGACGGCAGCTTTCCCAACCATGCGCCGAACCCGATGCTGCCGCAGAGCGTGCTCGACCTGCAGCAGGCCGTCATCGCCCACGAGGCCGACCTCGGGCTCGCCTTCGACGGTGACGCCGACCGCTGCTTCGTCATCGACGAGGCCGGCGCGGCCGTCGATCCGTCCGCGCTCGCCGCGATCGTCGCCCGGCGCCTGATCGCGCGCGATCGCACGGCCGACCCCGACGCCGAGGTTGTGGTGCTGCTGAACCTCGTGACCTCGCGGCGCCTGTCCGAAACGATTGAGGCGTCCGGCGCGGTGCCGGTCGTCACCAGGGTCGGTCATTCGCTGATCAAGGAGGACATGCGCGAAACCGGCGCCGTCTTCGGCGCGGAGCACTCCGGCCACTACTACTTTCGGGACTTCTTCGGCGCCGACAACGGCCTGCTCACCGCGCTGCACGTGCTCGCCGAACTCGGCGGCCAGCCGCTGCCCCTGTCGGCGCTCGCCGCCGCGGTCGCGCCCTACGCGATGTCGGGCGAGATCAACCTCGAGGTCGACGACGTGCCCGGCGCCTACGCGAGCCTCGTCGAGGCCTACAGCGGCGCCGCGGACTTCGACGAATTCGACGGCCTGACCGTGACCGGACTCACGAGCACGACCGAACCGTTCTGGTGGTTCAACGTGCGCCCGTCGAACACCGAGCCCGTGCTGCGGCTCAACGTCGAGGCCGGGACCCCGGCCGAAATGGTGCGTGTGCGCGACGCGGTGCTCGCCCTGCTCGAGCCCTGAGCGGAGCGGCCGTCCCCGCGCGCGGCGTCATGCGGGCGCGGGGCCGCGCCGCAACCCACTAACGTCGGGAGGGCAAAGCAGTACCCGCAATGGTTCGACCCGCGTCGCTCTCGACGCGGCGCGATCGTTCTTATCCCGCTGGAGCACCACCATGGCCCCTGATTCCCTGGCCAGCACGACACCCCCGACACTCTCCACGACAGCGGATGCGGCATCCGCTTCCCCCGGAAGCCTCGGTGTGCCGGGGGGAACGCCGCAGCTCTCCCGCACGCTGAAGCCCCGCCACCTCTCGATGATCGCCATCGCCGGTGTCATCGGGGCCGGACTCTTCGTCGGATCGGGCGCGGCGATCAAGGAGGCCGGCCCCGGAATCCTGGTGGCCTACGCGGCCGCCGGGTTCGTCGTGATTCTCGTCATGCGGATGCTCGGGGAGATGGCCGCGGCCAGCCCGGAGACCGGATCGTTCTCGGCCTACGCCGATCGGGCCCTCGGCCGCTGGGCCGGATTCAGCATCGGCTGGCTCTACGCCTGGTTCTGGATCATCGTGCTCGGCATCGAGGCCACGGCCGGCGCCGCGATCGTGCATCGTTGGGTGCCGGGCGTCGATCAATGGGTCTGGGCACTCGTTCTCATGGTGCTGCTGACCCTCACCAACGTCGCCTCCGTCAAGTCGTTTGGCGAGTTCGAATTCTGGTTCGCGTCGATCAAGGTCGCCGCGATCGTCGTCTTTCTGCTGCTCGGCGTCGTCGCGATCCTCGGCCTGATGCCCGGCGTTCCGGCGCCAGGGCTCTCCAACCTCACCGGCCAGGGCGGGTTCTTCCCGAACGGCAGCGGGGCCGTGCTCGGCGGTGTGCTCGTGGTCGTGTTCTCGTTCTTCGGCGCCGAGATCGCCACGATCGCCGCCGGCGAATCCGAGAACCCGGTCGACGCCGTGCGCAAGGCCGTGCGCTCGACGGTGTGGCGCATCCTGATCTTCTACATCGGGTCGATCGCGGTCGTGGTCACCGTGTTGCCGTGGGATGCGGCATCCGTCACGAAGAGTCCCTACGTTGCGGCGATCGAGCTGTACGGAATTCCCGGCGCCGGCACGATCATGGACATCATCGTGCTGACCTCGGTCTTGTCGTGCCTCAACTCGGGGCTCTACACGGCGAGCCGCATGCTCTTCTCGCTCGCGGTGCGCGGTGACGCCCCGAAGGCGTGGACGCACATTTCGAAGCGCGGCGTGCCGCGCAGCGCGGTGCTCGCCTCGACCGTGGTCGGCTTCTTGACGGTTGGGCTCAACTACCTCGCTCCCGACACAGTGTTCCTGTTCCTCGTGAACACCTCCGGCGCGATCGCGCTCTTCGTCTGGCTCGTCATCGCGGTGTCGCAGCTCATTCTGCGGCGCCGGCTGAGTCCCGAACAGACCCGCGCCCTCTCCCTGAAGATGTGGCTGTTTCCGTACCTGACCTGGTTCGCGATCGCGAGCATCCTCGCGCTGCTGGTCGGCATGCTCGTCATCGAGAAGACTCGCGAATCTCTGCTGCTTTCGGTGCTGCTCGCCGCGGTGCTCGTGACCGTCGGCGTGCTGCGCTACCGCAAGCGCCCGCTCCCCGTCGCCTGAGTACATGTGCCGGGTGAGCAATTTTGCACTTGCCGCGGGATTCGTGGGGCGTGGCCTGCGCGAGTTCTGTCGATAAGTGATAGCTGTGAGCGGGCGACCTGCATATAGGGGCTTGCCTCGCTCACAGCTGTCACTGATCGACAGCGGATGCCCCGCCTCGGGCTCCCGCGCGCATCTCGGCTCGTGTGCCGGCCGGGTTGGTGGCGAGCTCCGGAGCAGCGCCGTGGGAAGTAGGTGGTGTCGATAGGTGATAGCTGTGAGCGGGCGACCTGCATATAGGGGCTTGCCTCGCTCACAGCTGTCACTGATCGACAGCGGATGCCCCGCCCCCGGGGTCCCGGGCGCATCTCGGCTTGTGTGCCGGCCGGGTTGGTGGCGAGCTCCGGAGCAGCGGCATAGGCCTCGGTCGCGGCGGCGAGGGCTTCCTCGTTCGAGACGAAGACCGGGGCAACGCGCGCAGTGGGTGAGGGCGCCGGTGCCGGGGGAGCAGGCTCAGGGGTGGCGGCGCATCCGCTCAGTGCGACAACGACTGCGACAGCAACGAGTCTTGCCAGAATTTCGCGGGAACGTGGGCGCATGCGGTCACCGTAGGGCACCGGCCCCCGCCGTGGGAGTTTTCCACAGGCCGGATTTCGCCCACCCCGTGTTTTGCTTCGCGAGTGAGCATTTTACGCACTCCCGACGCGCGGGAACTGCATAAATTGCTCTCGGGGCCCGCGCAGCCGATCGAGCTAGACCGCCGTGCGCGTCCCGCCGTGCAGGGCCCGCACCAGCGGCGCAAGCTCGGGTATCGCCTCGGCCGCGCACAGCGCCGCTTCGAGCGCGTCGTCGTGCACGGGCCGCGCCGCGAGCAGCAGCTTCTGCCCGGCCGGGGTGAGTTCGGTGTAGATTCCTCGGCGATCATCGGCGCAGAGGATGCGGGTCAGCAGCTGCCGATCTTCCAACCGGTTCACGAGACGGGTCGTCGCGCTGCTCGAGAGCGCGGTCGCATGGGCGAGCTGCTGCATGCGCATGTGCCAGCCGTCCTGACGGCTGAGTGCGTCGAGCACCGTGTACTCCACGACCGAGAGCGCGGCCTGGGCCTGCAACGCACGCTCCAGCTCGGTGTCGATGGCGCCGTGTAGGGCGGCGAGGGTGCGCCAGCCGCGTGCGCGCAGTTCGACGGCGTCGTCTTCGATGCTCATCAGTGCCTCCTGAGGGGTTCAGTAGATTACCGTTGCGTACGCGTTTAGCTAGCGTCTGCAATCAATTCATGCAAGAATATATAACGCGCTTGCAACTACTAGCGTACGCGTTGTAACGGGCTCGCGCCCGCCGCCGCGCCACCATCCGCTTGTTCCAAGGAGTTTCACATGCCCATCAGCCTGATTGCCCTCGCGCTCGGGGGGTTCGGCATCGGACTCACCGAATTCGTCATCATGGGCCTGCTGCCCGAGGTCGCCGCGGACTTCACTGTCAGCCCGGCGGTCGCCGGCTGGCTCATCTCCGGCTACGCGCTGAGCGTCGTCGTCGGCGCCCTCGGCCTGACCGCGGCCGTGACCCGGTTTTCCCGCAAGCGTGTGCTCGTCGCCCTGATGGTGCTCTTCATCGCGGGCAACCTGCTCTCGGCCCTCGCCCCCAGCTACGAAATCATGCTCGCCGGTCGCATCATCGCCGCCCTCTGCCACGGCGCCTTCTTCGGCATCGGCTCGGTCGTCGCGGCCGACCTCGTTCCCGAAAACAAGAAGGCCGCCGCCATCGCGATCATGTTCACCGGCCTGACGACCGCGAACGTGCTCGGCGTTCCGCTCGGCACCCTGCTGGGCCAGGCCTTCGGCTGGCGTTCCACGTTCTGGGCGATCACCGCGATCGGCATCGTCGCCCTGCTGGGACTCGTATTTCTCGTACCCAGCATGAAGGCCCCGCACGCCGCGAGTCTGCGCGGTGAGCTGCGCGCGTTCCGGTCCCCGCAGGTCTGGCTCTCCATCGCCGTGACCATCCTCGGCTTCGGCGGCATGTTCGGCGCCTTCACCTACATCGCCTTCACCCTCACCGAGGTCAGTGGATTCGCCTCGAGCACCGTGCCGTGGCTGCTCATCGTCTTCGGCGTCGGCCTCTTCATCGGCAACACGCTCGGCGGCCGCGCCGCGGACCGCGCCCTCGACAGCACACTCATCGTGCTGCTCGCCGGCCTCACGCTCGTGCTGGTCTTCTTCGCCCTCACCGCGCAGAATCCGGTGGCGACGATCCTGTCCCTCGTGCTGATGGGCTTCTTCGGTTTCGCCATCGTGCCCGGACTCCAGATGAGGGTCATGCGTTTCGCGCCCGGGGCATCCACTCTCGCCTCGGGCGCCAACATCGGCGCGTTCAACCTCGGTAACGCACTGGGCGCCTGGCTCGGCGGCCTGCTGATCACGGCCGGCGGCGGCTACACCGCCCCGATCTGGGCCGGAGCCGCCGCGGCCCTGATAGCCCTCGTCGTCATGGTCGCCGCCGCCCGCCGTCGCTCGGCCCTGACCGCAGCATCAGCCCCGGCATCCGCCCCCGCCGCGTACCATTCGACGGAGTTCGACCCTGAACTGGTCGAAAATCACCCGAAATGACACGAAACCGGCCCGATCTCCGTCGAACGGTACGGCAGCAACCGACTAAGGCAGCGGATGCCCCGGGTCGCCCCGCGCCGCATCCCGCCGCCCCCGCAGCCGGCAATGGCAAGATGGACGCATGACTGTCGCCGCGCCCCCCACCGTTCCCGCGTTCGCTTACAAGATCGCCGATCTCTCCCTCGCCGAAGCCGGCCGCCACCAGCTGCGCCTGGCCGAGAACGAGATGCCGGGGCTCATGGCCCTCCGCGCCGAATTCGGCGACTCCAAGCCCCTCACCGGCGCCCGCATCGCCGGATCCCTGCACATGACCGTGCAGACCGCCGTACTCATCGAGACCCTCGTCGACCTCGGCGCGCAGGTGCGCTGGGCCAGCTGCAACATCTTCTCCACCCAAGACGACGCGGCCGCCGCGATCGCCGTCGGCCCGACCGGAACAGTGGATGCCCCCGCCGGCGTTCCCGTCTTCGCCTGGAAGGGTGAATCCCTCGAGGACTACTGGTGGTGCACGCAGCAGATCTTCGACTGGAGCGCTGAAAGCTCCGCTGCCGGAGCGACCTGGACCGGCCCGAACATGATCCTTGATGACGGCGGCGACGCCACGATGCTCGTGCACAAGGGCCGCGAATTCGAACTGGCGGGTGCGGTTCCGGCCGATGCCGCCGGCGACAGCCACGAATACGGCGTGATCCTCGCCGCCCTGCGCCGCTCGCTCGCCGAGTCGACCGACCGCTGGACCCTCGTCGCGGCCGACCTGCTCGGCGTCACCGAAGAGACCACCACCGGAGTGCACCGCCTCTACGAGCTCTTCGCCGCGAAGGAACTGCTGTTCCCGGCCATCAACGTCAACGACTCGGTCACCAAGAGCAAGTTCGACAACAAGTACGGCATCCGGCACTCCCTCCCCGACGGTCTCAACCGGGCGACGGATGTCCTGATCGGCGGCAAGGTCGTCTTCGTCGCCGGGTACGGTGACGTCGGCAAGGGAGCCGCGGAGGCGCTCCGCGGCCAGGGTGCCCGCGTCATCGTGAGCGAGATCGATCCGATCAACGCCCTGCAGGCGGCAATGGATGGCTTCCAGGTCGCCCGCATCGAATCCGTCGTCGAGCAGGTGGACATTTTCGTCAGCGGTACCGGCAACCTCAGTGTGATCGGCGTCGACCACATGCTGCGCATGAAGCACCTCGCGATCGTCGCGAACGTCGGACACTTCGACAATGAGATCGACATGGCGGCGCTCGAAGCCCTGCCCGGTGCGACCAAGGTCGAGATCAAGCCGCAGGTGCACGAGTGGCACCTGCCGAGCGGTCGCAGTGTGCTCGTGTTGTCGGAGGGTCGCCTGATGAACCTCGGCAATGCCACCGGACACCCCTCGTTCGTCATGAGCAACTCGTTCACCAACCAGGTCCTGGCACAGATCGAGCTGTATTGCACGCCGGAGAACTACCCGATCGGGGTGTATGTGCTGCCGAAGCACCTCGACGAGAAGGTCGCCCGCCTGCACCTCGACGCCCTCGGCGTGGAGTTGACCGTGCTGACCGACGAGCAGTCCGCCTACATCGGCGTGCCCGTCAACGGCCCCTACAAGGTCGACCACTACCGCTACTAACCCAGCGCATGCCCGCTGGTTCAGCGCGGCTCAACCAGCGTCGCTGGTTGAGCCTGCGCGCATAGCGCGCTGGTCGAAACCCCGCAGGCCGACCTCGAGACCCGGCCGTGCTGCTCCGAGGTCTGGCGTGCGTGGTTTCGACCGCTCCTTCGTCGCGGCTCAACCAGCGGATCGTCGCTGGTTGAGCCTGCGCGCGTAGCGCGCTGGTCGAAACCCCGCAGGCCGGCCTCAAGACCCGGCCGTGCTGCTCCGAGGTCTGGCGTGCGTGGTTTCGACCGCTCCTTCGTCGCGGCTCAACCAGCGGGTCCTCGCTGGTTGAGCCTGCGCGCGTAGCGCGCTGGTCGAAACCTCGCAGGCCGATCTCAAGACCCGGCCGCGTTGCTCCGAGGTTGGTTTCGACCGCTCCTTCGTCGCGGCTCAACCAGCGGGTCCTCGCTGGTTGAGCCTGCGCGCGTAGCGCGCTGGTCGAAACCCCGCAGGCCGATCTCAAGACCCGGCCGCGTTGCTCCGAGGTTGGTTTCGACCGCTCCTTCGTCGCGGCTCAACCAGCGGATCCTCGCTGGTTGAGCCTGCGCGCGTAGCGCGCTGGTCGAAACCCCGCAGGCCGGCCTCGAGACCCGGCCGCGTTGCTCCGAGGTCTGGCGTGCGTGGTTTCGACCGCTCCTTCGTCGCGGCTCAACCAGCGGATCGTCGCTGGTTGAGCCTGCGCGCGTAGCGCGCTGGTCGAAACCCCGCAGGCCGACCTCAAGACCCGGCCGTGCTGCTTTGAGTCTCGGCTTGCGTGGTTTCGTCGCGGCTCAACCGGCGGATGCTCGCGCGCAGAGTTCGGGAAGCCTCGAATCCCGGGGTTACGGGGAGGTTACGAGCGGGTTGCGGGCAGACGACACGCCCGGGGTGGAGCCTGTAATTGACGGGTGTTCAGGGGAGCCGTAATGTAATCACACGTACCCCACAGGTTCGGAAAGCTGTTCAGCTGCCGGCCTCAAGCGGGACCAGTTATGGAGCGCGAACCGCAAGGTTCCACACCATGGCGCAGAGCCTCCACCAGAGTGTTCGACCGGCCGAAACGCCGACTTGACAGCGTCTGGCTGGGTGGCTAAGTTAGACAAGTTGCCCCAGAGCGACCGCCCATTATACGGGTTTGAAGCTGGGTGCGTCCGATCCTTGAGAACTCAACAGCGTGCACAATGTCAAATGCCAAAAACCTCGTGGTTGTGGTCCCGTTTCTAGCGGGTAGCAGCCAAGAGATTCCTTTGGAAATAATATTGAACAAGTCCTGACCTTCGGGTTGGGCAACTAACAACAAAGCAAGTCAGTAATGATTTGTTCTGTCAGTTTCAAACTTGTTGTTTCTTCGCCTATTCCGGCGGGTTACAGCACTAGATGGGCACATGATCTTTGGGTTGTGGAGCTATTCAAACATTTACGGAGAGTTTGATCCTGGCTCAGGACGAACGCTGGCGGCGTGCTTAACACATGCAAGTCGAACGGTGAAGGGG
>NZ_SOHE01000065.1 GCF_004403305.1 Cryobacterium frigoriphilum
GGGGTTCCGGGGCATCCGCTGCCTCGAACGGATGACCGCGCCCGAAACCGGTGAGCGCTACGGCCATTACGGTAGCGGCCACCCGTTTCGGGCGCGGTCATCGTGCGGCCCCGCCGCCGCGCGGGAGCTGCGCCACTGCGCGGGGACTGCGCCACGGGGTTCAGGGGCATCCGCTGCCTCGAACGGATGACCGCGCCCGAAACGGGTGAGCGCTACGGCCGTTACGGTAGCGGCCACCGGTATCGGGCGCGGCCGTGCTGCCAGCCCGCGCGCTAAGGGTGGGCCGGGGTGGGCGGGTGTGGTCGTGGGCTGCCGGTGGGCGCGACATCAGGCGCGGGCGCGGATGCGACATCAGGCGCGGGCGCGGGCGCGGACTCAGGCACGGGCACGGGCAGGGGCGCGGACTCAGGCGCCAGCGCNCGCGACATCAGGCGCGGGCGCGGATGCGACATCAGGCGCGGGCGCGGGCGCGGACTCAGGCACGGGCACGGGCAGGGGCGCGGACTCAGGCGCCAGCGCGGATGACGGCGCGGGGGCATCCGCTTCGGGCGTGGGCGCAGAGGTCGGGGCGGCGGGCGCGAGGGTGGCGGAGGGGAGGCCGAGTTGCAGGCCGAGGGTCAGCCCCAGGCTGGCCTTGATGCGGGCCTCGGCGTCGGCATCCGCGAGGGTCGCCGCGAGGTTGGCCTCGGTCACCGCGCGCAACACCTCGTCGCGCTGGATCTTCACGCCGCGCGGGGCGTCGATACCGATGCGCACGCTGTCTCCGCGCGCGTCGAGCACGGTGATGACGATGTCATCGCCAATGAGGATCTTCTCCCCCGGTTTGCGTGTCAGAACCAGCATCTGACCAGCCTATCGTGACCCATTGCCGGCCAGGCCCCTCGCCGCCCGGCGGGTGGTGGGCGCGATCGGCTCGAGGGTCGCGTGCCAGAGCACCGGCAGCCCGAGGCTCGCGAGAGTCTCGGGAGTCGAGGTGGATTCCCGGCCGATACCGACAACTCCGTCAACGGGCACCGCCGCCGCAACCACCTGCACCCAGCGGTCGGTGTCGGCGGACTTGTGTGCGGCATCCGCTACCACCCAGATTTGATCGGCACGCAGCGCCGCGAGCGACGCCGCCCGCCGCACGAAGTCGGTGCTGACGTCGACCTGGCTGGGCCCCAGGCCGAATGCGACGAACACCGGATGCCCGCGCTCGACCCCGGCCGCCCGGGCGGCACCCGCAGACCTGCGATCGTCGACGCGGTCGACGCCGGCCGCCGAGAGCGCACCCGCGACGCGCAGCTCGCCGCCGTTGGCGCGCACGATCATGGCGCGGGCAACCTCGAGCGCCCGCTCGGTGAGCCCGACGACGAGGACGAGATCCCCGCGCCCGGTCAGAAGGCGGGGCACGATCGGCGCGACAACTCCCCCGGCCGACGCGGCGAAACCGGCCGCCGCGGCAAATCCGGAGCGACCGGTCGGACCGGCGGAACCCGCAGAACCGGCGCTACCGCTCGGACCGGCGGAACCCGCAGGACCGGCGCGACCGGTCTGATCCGCGGTCCCCCTCGATCCGGAGCGACCGGTCGGATCCGCGGGCCCCCTCGATGCGGCGAGCTCGCCCGGTGCGGCGGGTCTGGCGGGGTCGGCGAGCCCGGTCTGACTCGCGGAGACGGCCGAAACCGCCGAGGCCGCGGCCCGCGGCACCCACTGCGGGCCGGTGTCGAGCAAGGCGGCTGCCCGCGCGGCCGCCGCGCCAGGCACGGCGGGTGCGTCGGCCCCTGCAGGGGTGCGTGCAGCGGCACGTGCCGCATTTCGCTGCGATGCCGCGCCGGGTGAATCGGTCAGCTCACGGGAGGTCGCCGCCTCCGCACGGTCGACTGCGGCGAGGAGGGCGGCCATTGCGCCGGATCCGGCCGACGTCACTCCGGGCTGCCCGTCGAGACCGTTGTTCGCGTCGCTAGAGTTCGCGTCGCTGTGGTTCGCGTCGCTGTGGTTCGGGTCGCTGTGGTTCGCCTCGCTGTCGCTCTGGTCCCGGTCGCTTGTGCCGCTGTTGCCCACTTCGTCGTCGCCGGCCCGGGCACGGCCCGACTCACCCTGCGAAACGAAGCTGTCGGCCGCATCGAGGTCGTCGAGCAGGTCGGCCAGATCGTCGCGGCGGGCGGATTCCGACCGAGCGCTGCGCCGGGGTGAGACGTGTGCGGCCGCGATTGCCGCGGCGTCCGCGGCGGCACGCCTACCCCCAGCGGCACGAGGTGAAGCAGGCATCGGAACGGGTAACGGCGGCGGCATCGGCGCCCGCAGTGCGCCCTGCTCGACCGGCACCTCCGTCGGTGACCGCGAAGCCCGCCCTGAATCCGCCCCGGCAGGCGGCCGCACCGGCGGCTCCGCCCGTGCGGTCGCGAAGGTGAGTTCGTCCATCAGCGCGGCGAACCCATCGGACTCGGTCGAGACCGGAGTCGCCGGCAGCACGGCCGCCGCCCGCGGCCGCAGCTGCGATTCCTGCTCGTCGGCGTCGTCGAGCAGCGCCGCGATGCCCAGCCGGGCCGGCAGATCGAGCGCGTGCGCCGCGCGGCGCCGCGGCGGCACCTCCACGGTCACCTCATAGTGCTGGCGCGCGAAAAAACCGCGAATGCCACCGACGGTGACCTTCTCCGCCGACACGATGAGGGCATCTTCGCCATGATCCAGACGGATGCGCTGCTTCAGTTCGGCCAGCGTCGCGCCTCTAAGCTGAAATCGTCTCGGCTCCACGGACCACCCCCACGGTCTCAATGGTCACGTTCGACGCCGTGACCTCCTGGTACGACAAGACCGGCAGCCCGTCGGACTGCGTGGACACGAGCCGCCGAATTGCCGGCCGCAGCGCCGGCGCGCAGACCAGCACGGCGCTGAGGCCGCTCGCCTCGACCGTGGCGACCGAACTGCGCACCGAAGCGAGCACCGCCTCGATCTTGGCCGGGTCCATCAGAATCTGGGTGCCGGCTTCCGACGGCCGCATGCCCTCGAGCATGGACTGTTCAAGAAGCGGCTCGATCATGATGACCCGCAACACGGTGCCGTCGAGGTACTGCGCGGTCAGCGCCGGTCCGAGCGCGTGCCGGGCGGCCTCGATGAGCCCCTCCGGGTCGGTCGACACCTTGGCGCGCAGGGACAGCGCCTCGTAGATGCGCGGCAGGTCGTTGATCGGAATCTGCTCGATCAAGAGCCCCTGCAGCACCCGCTGCACCTCGGCCAGCGAGAGCATGCCGGGGATCAGATCGTCGACGGCCGACGGATTCACCTGGCGCACGCCATCCGTCAGAATGCGCACGTCTTCGCGGGTGAGCAGCCGGGCGGCGTTCGAGGTGATGATCGACGACAGGTGTGTGACGAGCACCGAGACCCGGTCGATGACTGTGGCACCGGTCATTTCGGCGCTGTAGCGCATCTCGCTCGGCACCCATTTGCCGGCCAACCCGAAAACGGGTTCGACCGTGACCGTGCCGGGCAGGCCGTCGAGGGCATCGCCGAGGGCGAGCACCTTGCCGGCCGGCGCGATTCCGCGGCCCGCTTCGACCCCGGCGATGCGGATCACGTAGGTCGAGCTGGGAAGGTCGATGCTGTCCCTGGTGCGCACCGGCGGAACCACGACGCCTAAGTCCATCGCGATCTTGCGGCGCAGGCCCCGCACCCGGGCGAGCAGGTCGTCGCTGGCGCCGGAGACAATGTCGACCAGGTCGGGGGCGAGCTGAATCTCGAGGGCGTGCACCCGCATCTGCTCGATCAGGTCTTCGGAGGTGTCGGTCTTCGGGGCGACCTGTTCGGCCGCGGTGGCGGCCTCCGTCTCGGCCTTCTTCGCAGCCTCGGTCGTCTTGATGCGCTGCGAGATGAAGATGAGACCGAAACCCACGATGATGAACGGAATGATCGGCATGCCCGGAATCAGGGCCATCAGGATGGCGGCTGCGCCGGTGATCAGCAGGGCGTTGCGGCTCTGGGTGAGCTGGGCAGAGGCGGTGGTGCCGATGTCACTCTCGGCGTTCGAGCGGGTCACGATCATGCCGGTGGAGACGGCCATCAGCAGCGCGGGAATCTGGGTGACGAGACCGTCGCCGATGGTCAGCAACGCGTAGGTATCGAGGGCTTCGCCGATCTCCATGCCGCGCTGCAGCATGCCGATCGCGATGCCACCGATGATGTTGATGATGATGATGATCAGGCCGGCGATCGCGTCACCCTTGACGAACTTCGACGCACCGTCCATGGCGCCGTAGAAGTCGGCCTCGGCCGAGACCTCGGCGCGCCGGTCTTTCGCCTGGGCATCGGTGATCAGGCCGGCGTTGAGGTCGGCGTCGATGGCCATCTGCTTGCCGGGCATGGCGTCGAGGGTGAAGCGGGCGCCGACCTCGGCGACGCGTTCGGCACCCTTGGTGACCACGACGAACTGAATCACGACGAGGATCAGAAAGATGACCGCGCCAATGACCATCGAGCCGCCGACGGCCACGTGCCCGAAGGCCTCGATGACCTGGCCGGCGTAGCCGTCGCCGAGCACGAGTCGGGTGGATGCCACGTTGAGGCCCAGTCGGAACAGGGTCGCGACGAGCAGCAGCGAGGGGAACACCGAGAAGTCGAGCGGCTTCTTCACGAACATAGTCGTCAGCAGCGTGACGAGCCCGAGCATGATGTTGACGATGATGAGCACGTCGAGCATCGCGGCCGGAATCGGCACGACGAGCAGCAGGATGATGCCGACGACGCCGACGGGCACGGCGAGCATCGCGAGATTGCGGTTTTTCACGTTAGAACCCCCTCGGGCCGGATGGTGCGGATGTCATGGTGTGTACGCCGGCCATGCTGCCGCCGGACTGCGAGCCGCGGGCCTTGAGGGCCATCACGAAGGCGAGCACCCGGGCCACCGCGTTGTACAGGTCGGTCGGAATCTCCTGTCCGATCTCGCACGCCGCGAAGAGCGCCCTGGCCAGCGGAATATCCGCGACGATCGGCACCTGGTCGGTCGCGGCCTGTTCGCGGATGCGCGTGGCCACGTGTCCGGTGCCCTTCGCGACCACCCGGGGCGCCGACTTTCCCGGTTCGTAGACCAGGGCCACGGCGACGTGCGTCGGGTTGACGAGCACGACATCCGCGTCGGCGACCGAGGAGATCATGCGGTTGCGACTCATCGCGAGCTGACGGGAACGGCGCTGCGATTTGATCTGCGGGTCTCCCTCTGAGGCCTTGTTCTCGTCGCGCACCTCCTTCTTGGTCATGCGGGTCTTCTTGCGGTTGCGCTTCATGACCACGAACACGTCGGCGGCGGCGAGGATCAGCCCGGCCACGACCGCGGACTGCAGCAGCGCGCCGGCGCCGGCCGCCGCTCCCTCGAGCAGCGCGGAGACGGGCAGCCCACCGGCGGTCATCAGCACGGGCATCAGGCCCTGAATGACGGAGACCAGGACGACGCCGACGACGATGGTCTTGGCGAGCGATTTCACGCCCTCCCAGAGCGCCTGCGTGCCGAAGACCCGTTTCATACCCGAGACCAGGTTGAACTGCTCGTACTTTCCCTCGAACTTCTTGAAGTGGATGCCGCCCTGCAGCGCCGCTCCGAGCAGCACGACCACGACGACCACGCCGAGCAGGGGCGAAATCGTGGCCGACATCGAGGCGAGGCCCTCGACGAGGGCTTCGAGGGCAACCTCGGGGTCGGGGTTCGCGGCGATCGCGCCGACGGTGAAGAGCTGGTCGGTGCCGACGATCGCGCCGGCGGCAATGGCGCCGGGCAGCATGACGGCTGCCGCGCCGACCCCGAGCCAGGCGGTGATGTCCTGCGACTTGGAGAGCTGACCCTTGGCCCGCACCTCTTTCATGCGCTTCTGGGTGGCCATCTCGGTGCGTTCACCGGAATCGGGTTCTGACAACTACCTCACCCCCATGAGTGCGTCCACGGCCTGACCGGTGAGGGTCGAGACGATGCGGGGCAGGGCGATGAAGACGGTGGAGGCGAGGATCAGGGTGATCAGGATCTTCAGCGGAAAGCCGAGGGCGAAGGCGTTGAGCGCGGGCGCGACCCGGGTGAGCAGGCCGAGTCCGGCATCCGCTAGAAAAAGCACCACGAGCAGCGGGCCGGCGATCTGCACGGCGGCGAGAAACATCTGCGTCGTCGCGCCGATCAGGGCCTGCACGGGCGCGCCGAGCTCGACGCCGCCGCCGATCGGCAGGGCGGAGAAGCTGCGGATGAGCCCGCCAATGATTAGCTGGTAACCGCCGGACGCGAAGAGCAGGGCAAGGGCGGTGATCTGAAACAGACGGGTGAACTGGGCGCCGTTGACCATGGACTGCGGGTCGAAACCCTGCGCCATCGAGAATCCGCTGAACATGTCGATCAGTCCACCGGCGGACTGCACCGCCGCGAAGACGACGAAGACGAGAAATCCGAGGATGCCGCCGACCAGGATTTCGAGCACCAGCGCGCCGAAGAATTCGGCGGTGGTCGACGAGACATAGCCGTCGGTGGCCCGTGGCGACACCGCAAGGGCCAGGCCGAGGGCGAGCATGCCCTTGATGCGCAGCGGGAAGGCGTTGTAGGAGAACGGCGGTGCGATGACGATGAAGGCGATCATGCGTACCCCGGCGAGCATGGTCGCTTCGATCCAGGCGAGGTTGAGGCTGAATTCCATCTCAGCCACCGCCGAGCAGCGAGGGGATCTTGTCGAAGATGGCGTGCGTGAAAGCGACCGACTCGGCGATCATCCAGTGACCGCAGACGATCAGGGCGATGGCGACGGCGATGGCCTTGGGCACGAACGACAGCGTCACCTCCTGAATCTGGGTGATCGACTGCAGCAGCGAGATGGCAAAACCCACCACGAGCGCGGTGATGAGCACGGGAGCGGACAGCTTGGCGGCGAGGATCAGGCCCTGCAGGCCGATGTCGAGAACGGCGTTGGTGTCCATCAGCCGACCTGATAACTGCCGATGAGGCTCGTGATGATCAGGCCCCAGCCGTCGACGAGCACGAAGAGCAGAATCTTGAACGGCAGCGAGATCATGACCGGCGGCAGCATCATCATGCCCATGGACATCAGGGCGGCCGAGACCACGATGTCGATCACGAGAAAGGGAATGAAAATGACGAAGCCGATGATGAATGCAGCGCGCAGCTCGCTGATCATGAACGCCGGAATCAGGGTCAGCAGGGTCACATCGTCGGGACTGTCGGGGTTGTCCATGTCGGCGGCGCGGGTCATGAGCGCGAGGTCTTCTTCGCGGGTGTTGGCGAGCATGAACACCCGCAGCGGTTCCCCGGCGGCCGCGAGGGCGTCGGTGAAGGTGAGGTTGCCGTCGAGGTAGGGCTCGACGGCGAGGGTGTTGATGTCGGTCAGTACCGGCGCCATGATGAACAACGACAGGAACAGGGCAAGGCCGGCGAGCACCTGGTTCGGCGGGATCGACGGCAGCGCGAGCGCGTTCCGGGTCATGGCGAGCACGACGAAGATCTTGGTGAAGCTCGTCATCATGAGCAGCAGAGCGGGGGCGACCGAGAGCAGCGTGATGCCCACGAGCGTGACGATCGCCGACGACGGAGCCCCATTCGGGCCGTTGATGTCAATGCTGACGTCGCCGCCGCCGCCCTCGCTCGGGTCGACTGCACCGGTGTCGCCGGGGTCGACGGGCTGCGTGGGAACGAGGGACAGGGCGTGGGCCGAGGGGGTCGTCACCCAGAATATGGCGAGCACGATCACGAGCAGCAGGCCGAGTTGCACGGCCAGGCGGGTGGCGCGGGTGAGCCGGTCGCGGGCGGGGGTCGTGGCGTAGAGATGGTTCAGCGTGCGGACAGACCCAGGTGCGGTGTTCACCGTCGCTGCCGCAGTGCGGCGGCGGCCTGCTGCCACGTGCTCGGGGAGAGGATCGAGCCGCCGAAACGTTCGGCGGTCGCCGGAGTCGTGGCAGTCGTGGCGAGGGCCGGCTGGAGGGCCGGCTGGGAGCCGGGTTCACCATCCGTCGCCGCAGCGAGCAGGCGGGCGAATTCGGCCTGGCCGGTGCCGCCCTCGGTCGCGATCGGCGTGGCGCCGCCGTGCAGCAGGCTCACGGACTGTTCGGTGACGCCCAGAACGAGGCGTTGGCCGTCGATGTCTACGACGACGACGGATGACTTGGGCCCGACCACCTGACGGCCCACCACGGTCACCAGATTCACGACCTGGCTGCCGCGAGCGGCCTTGCTCAGCCGTTTCTGCAGGTACCAGAGCAGCACGAGCACGACGCCGAGCGAGAGAACGACGCGCAGCGCCACGATGAGGGTGTCCATTTAGGCCAGGCCCTCGGCGACATCGAGAATCTGGGTGATGCGCACGGCGTAATCCTGGTCGACGACGACGATCTCACCGTGCGCGATGAGACGGCCGTTGAGCAGAATATCGGCGGGGGCGCCGGCTGAACGGTCGAGTTCGATGACGGCGCCGGGCTCGAGCGAGAGCACGTCGCGCACCGACATGCGGGTGCGGCCGATTTCGACGGTCAGAGCCATTTCCACGTTGCGGATGCGGCCCAGCTTGCCGACGACGGTGTCGGGGGTGCTGAGGTTGAAGCCGGCGACGATGCCGTTCTTGCGCAGGCGAATGGCGAACCAGCCGATGACGATGCCGTTGCCGAGCAGGTCGAAGACCACGGTTTCGTCCGACGCGAACAGGGCCGAGGCGTCTTCGACGCGGGTGTCGCCGAGCACTCCGACGCCGAGCATCGCGGCGGCGGCCTGCAGCGCGGGGCGCAGCACGTCGTGGCTCGCGACGAGGGAGCTCGCCGATCCGGCGGCAACGTCGGTCGAACTGGGATCGGTGAGCACCACGGCAAGGTCGGCGCTCGTGACACCGACGAAAGAGGCGACCGCCGCGGAACCGACCTGCGCCTGCACGGCCGCACCGAGGTGGGGCGTCGCCTGCACGGCCGTGGCGGCCGGCAGCACGAGAATCAGTGCATTGGCGGCGGCGACGGGAAGCGCGGTGTCGGTGGTGTTCATGGCGTTTTCTCCAGTGTTGCTACTGCGGTGTTCGGGGCTGCGGGTGTTCGGGGCATCAGGGCGCCTGTTTAGTCGCTGTCGATGACGATGCAGGCCAGGCGCGCGCCGTTGGCGCCGACGGCCGCGCGGGCCAGCACCCGGCCGTCTACCGTGAGATCGAGCGGCCGATACTGCGGATGCGGGATGGTGATGATGTCACCGACCGCGAGCGACAGGATGCGGCTCGGCAGCACCGGCGCGGGCGTCAGCTGCAGCGATACGTCAACCGGCACCGCCGCGATCTGCTCCTGAATCAATTCCCGGGCGTTGCTGATGCTCGTCGTCGGGTTGGCGTCACCGAGCTGGGGCATGAGCGCGACGGCCGGAATCGCCACGGTGGCGCGGCTGGTGAGCTCGGCGACCCGAATCGAGAAGACGGCCACGATCATGAGATCGCCGGTCGCGGCCGCCTGCGCAAACTGTGAGTTGTACTGAATCGCGTCGACGTGGAGCTCGTCGACGAGCAGGTCGCTGAGCGAATAGCGCAAATCCTCAAGGCCCTCGGCCATGAGCTGGCGAATGAGTGCCTGTTCGATCTGAGTGAACTTGCGTTCCGGGGTGGGGGCCATCGGACCGTTGCCGCCCAGCATGTGCGCCACCCAGGACAACGCGGCCGCGGTCGGGAATTGGATGACACCGCGAGCATCAATGTCTTCAATTCCGAACAGCACCATTGCGGTCGTGCTCGGGAGCGAGGTCGCATACTCGTCGTACGTGTGCATGAGCACGGTTTCGCAGGTCACTGTACAGAGCACGCGAACGCGCGCGGTCAGTTGCGTGCCCCACTGCCGGGCAAAAGTTTCAAAGGCCAATTCCAGCACCCGTGAATGTTCGCGCGCCAGGGTAGTTGGACGACGAAAGTCGTACAACTCAATCGATCTCGCCGGCTTTGCGGGCGCACCGATGTTTACCTGTTCCTGGACCGTCACGGTTGCCACTATCGGCAAGCCCGGCGCTGATGTAAGCACGATTCGCCACGAGATTGCAGACGGAGTCGGAGGGTTCTCTCTGACGAGAGCGATGTCGACCGTCGCCCGGCCCCCGCACCACCTCACCCTGGCGCCGGTTGTCGAGCCCGCCGCACGGCCTGAGTCAGACTCGCGCCCGACCGCGCCAACCGCGCCGTGAACCAGGTACGGTCAGCCGACGACCTCGGGAATCAGTTCTCGCACAGCGTCGGACTGGTCAGACAGCACGACCACGTCGACGCGCCGGTTCTGGGCCTGGTCGGCGAGGGTATCCCCCGTGCTGATCGGCCGAGCCGAGCCGAAGCCGACCGCCAGAATGGATTCTTGGGGCACACCGCCCTGCTCCACCAGCCTGCGCAGCACGCGTGCAGCACGCCCGGCCGAGAGTTCCCAATCGGTGTCGTAGTTCACCGATTGGCCGTGCCGATCGGCATGACCTTCGACGGAGATCTCGAGCCCGGCCGCGACCAGCGAGGGTGCCATCGCGTCGATGACGGTGGTCGCTACCTCACTCAGATCGGCGCTGTCGGGCATGAAGAAGGTCTCAGAGCCGACGAGTCCGACGGTCAGGCCGCGTTCGTTGACGACAAACTGGGTCGTGTCGGCGAGGCCAACCGCTTCAAGCTTGGAGAGAATCTCCTTCTTGAGCTCGGTGAAGTCCTGCACCTCGAGGGCGGCGAGTTCGGCATCCGTGAACCCCTCGTCGGCGGTATCGGCTAGTTCGTCGGGTACGACGACGCCCTCGGCGGTGTCGATGGCTCCGACATTGACCGCGCCGAACCCCGTCGCGAGGGAGTTCGCGAGTTGCTCGAACTTCGCCTCATCCACGGTCGACATGGCGAAGAGCACAATGAACATGCACATCAACACGGTGACCATGTCCATGTAGGAGGCCATCCACCGCTCGTCGGGGCCGTCCTCCTCACCCTCAGACTCACCGTGCGGGCGGCGACGGCCCCGTGGCACGCTCATGCGGCGTCGGTCAGGTCCGCTGCGTCTTTCGCAGCGGCTTTCGCGGCGGCTTTCGCTTCGGCCTTCGCTGCCTTGTTAGTGCCCTTGCCGGTGTCTCTAACGGGGGCGCTCTCGGCGACCATGGCCCGCAGGCGTTCCCCCAGCAGACGCGGCTGGCTTCCGGCCTGCACGGCGAGGGCGCCCTCCATGAGCAGGGTCATGCGGTCAACTTCGATCTCGGTGAGGCGTTTCAACCGCGACCCGATCGGCAGCCAGATGAAGTTCGCCGACAACAGGCCCCACAGTGTCGCAACGAAGGCAGTCGCGATCATCGGGCCGAGCTCGTCGGGAGTCGAGAGATTTTCGAGCACGTGGGTGAGCGATACGACGGTGCCGACGATGCCGACGGTAGGTGCGTATCCGCCGAGAGCCATAAAGAATTTGGAGGCCGTACGGTCGGACTTCGCCTTCGTGGCAATTTCATCTTCGAGCAGGATGCGCAGTTCGTCACCGTCCGTGCCGTCGGCGATGTTACGCAGGGCTCGGCGCAGAAACGGGTCGTCGACCTTGTCGGCCTCCTGTTCGAGGGCGAGCAGGCCAGAGCTGCGGGCCTTCTCGGCGAGGGCGACGACCTGGTCGATGACCCGGTGCGGCGGCGTGGTCTTGCCGCGAAACGCCCCGGGAAGCGCCTTCACCGCAGTGACGAAGTCTTTGAGCGTGCCTCCGGCGATACCGACCGCAATGGTCGCCCCGAAGACGAGCACCATCGGGGCAGGCAGCAGAATGGACATCACCGAGGAACCCTCGAGCGTGATCATCGCAACGAGGGCACCGAAGGCGACCAGCAGGCCGATCAGAGTGGCGGGATCCACTAGAGCTTCCGCGGTCCCCGGGGGATCTCTTCACCCTGGGTGTCGTAGGCGAGGGCAATGACGTGCGCGCGATAGCTTGCGATGCGCTCGATGACCTCGGCCATGGTCTCGGTGACGATGAAGTTTGCACCGTCGACCATGATCAGGGTCGTGTCCGGGTTTGCGTGGATGCGCTCGATCAGGTCGGGATTGATCGCGAACTGCGTGTCGTTGAGGCGCGTGACAATGATCATGATTCCCTTCCCAGCCGGCCGTGAACTTCTGCATGGACGCTTCAGAAAAGTCGTCACCGTACACTGTCGGCCGCCGTGCCGCCCATGTAAGGCGACCACGACGGCCGATAGTTCAGACGGATGTCTGCGCGGGCTAGCGCTTCAGGCTCGTGATCTCCTGCAGCAGCTCATCGCTCGTGGTGATGATGCGGGCGTTGGCCTGAAAACCGCGCTGCGCCACGATGAGGTTCGTGAATTCCTGCGAGAGGTCAACGTTGGACATTTCGAGCGAGCCGGCCACCAGGGAACCGAGTCCGCCGACGCCCGCGGTGCCGAGGGCTGCGCCGCCCGAGTTGGTGGTCTCGCGGTACGAGGACCCGCCGGTCTTTTCGAGGCCACCCGGGTTGACGAAGTTGGCGAGGGCGATGCGTCCGAGCGCGAGCTGGTCGCCGTTGCTGAAGACGCCGGTCAGAGTGCCGTCGGAGCCGAGCGTGTAGGACTCGAGGGTGCCGGCGGCATTGCCGTCGACGCCGCTGCTCGTGACCGTGTTCTCGCCCGCGAAACTCTGCAGCGCGGTGAGGTCTACGTCGATGCCATCAAATGTCAGGCCGCCAACGATGTCGAAGCCGCCCTCGCCATCCGCGGTCAGTACTGCATCCGATGTGGCACCGTCGGACGTTGCGGTCCACACGCCGTCTCCACTGCTCGTGAAGGTCACCGAGACGGTTGTGCGGGCACCGTCGGTGTCGAAAACGCCAATGTCACGAATGACGGGGCTCTCGGCATCCGTCGGGAGGTTGCCGACGAACGCAGCGACCGTGGTCTGGGCTGCCGGAGCAAGAGCGGCGACGGGCAGGCTGATGGTGCTCGTGGCTCCCCCGGTGGCAATGTTGCCGTTCGCGTCGGCCATGAACCCTTGCACGAGGGCGCCATCGGGTGCGACGAGGTTGCCGTTGGCGTCGAAGTCGAAGGACCCGGCGCGGGTGTAGAGCGTTTCGCCACCGAGCTGGGTGACAAAGAAGCCGTCGCCCGAAATCATCAGGTCGGTGGCTTTACCGGTGGCCTGGGTCGAACCCTGGGCGAAGTTGGTGCTGATTCCGGCCACCTGCACGCCGAGTCCGACCTGCGCGGAGTTGGTGCCACCGACAAGATCCTGCGGGGCCGAGCCCGCGCTCGTCATCTGCGAGAGGGTGTCCTGAAATTGGGCAGCGGATGCCTTGAACGCCGTGGTGTTGACGTTGGCGATGTTATTGCCGGTCACATCGAGCATGGCCTGGTGCGAGCGGAGTCCGGAGATGCCGGAGTACAGGGAACGAAGCATCGGATGCTGCCTTTCAGTCGAGAAGAATTGGTAAAAGAGAAAAGTGTGTGGGGTTCGGGTACTGCGGGTTAGACGGTGGCGGTGGCGGGCGTGACCACGCCGCTGATCACGTCGAGAGCCACCGGCTCGCCGTTCACGGTGACCTGGGGCACCGCGTCGGCGAACGAGACGGATGTCGCAACACCGGTGATCTCGGTGCCGTCGCTCTGTGTGTAGGTCACGGTCTGGCCGACGAGGGCCGCCGCCGAGGTGCGCATCTGCAGCGAGAAGCCTTCTTCACTGGCGGTTGCCATTTCGGTGAGCTTCTCCATCATCGCGAGCTGGGTGGTCTGCGCGATCATCTCGTTGGTATCCATGGGTGAGCTCGGGTCCTGATTCTGCAGCTGCGTGACGAGCAGCGACATGAAGACCTCGGAGTCCATGGCCTGGCTGGGGGTGCGGGTCGCCGGGGCGACATAGGAGCTCGCGTTGCTGGCGGCGGCGACTGCGTCGATGGTCATATCGGTTCTTTCTCTAGACCATCACGTCGATGGTCGATGCGGAGTTCGTTCGGGGGTTCTGCGAGCCGTTCTGCCACGGGTTCGGCGGCGGCCGGGGTGGGTTCGGGTCACCGCTCGGTGCGCGGGCCTCGGGCGGCGTGCGCGGCTGACGGGAATCCGGAGAATCGTCGGGCTGGCTGTGCGACGAGAGTTCGAGCTGCGCGGCGACGCCGGAACCACCCGGACCGGCGCCGGCGAGGTCGCGGCGCAGGTCGGGAAGAATCAGCCGCAGGGCCTCGCGGGCCGCGTCGCTCGGGCTGAACATCTCCACGCGGATGCCGTCGGCCCCGACGTGCGCGCGCACGGTGACGGGTCCGAGGTTGTCGGGCGACACGGTGATGGTCATGACGTGTTCACCCGGCGCGACGCCGACGAGGGAGAACAGCGGTTTTGCGAGCTGGCTCGCGAAGGGGGGTGCCGGGGTCGGAGCGGGCTGCGCGGCCGGTGCTGCCGGTGCTGCTGCGGCCTCGGGGGCCGCGACCGGGCTGAGGTTGGGCGTGACGGCCGGGGCGAGCGTGACGGGAGTCGGCGCTGGAGCGGTCGAGCCGGCGGCATCGGTCGACGCGGGCGCGAGGGAGGCCGCGGGCGCAGCCGGAGCGGGCGAAGCCGGAGCGGGCGAAGCCGGAGCGGGCGAAGCCGGAGCGGGCGAAGCGACGAGTGCGTCGGGTGTTGGCGCCGGGTTCGAGTCGCTGGCGAGCTGCTGCGGGAAAACCTTTGGCTCGCTCGAGGCGACGGCCACGCCGATCGGTGCCGCCTGCAGCGAAGACCTGGGAGCGACCGCCACAGGCCTGGCCGGTGCTGTTGCTGCTGCTGCTGCTGCTGGCACGGTGGGTGCCGGGGCGGGCACAGTAGCCGCAGGGGTTTCAGCCGGCACAGTGGCTTCGACTGGCACAGTGGCTTCGACCGGCACAGTGATTTCGACCGGCACGGTGGCTTCAGTCGGCACAGCCAACACGAGAGCGGACGGCACGGGAGCAGGTGCGGTCGCGAGCGACAGAACCGCAACCGGCTCGACTGTCCCTCGCGCAGCGGCAGCTCCGTCGGGACGATCGACGGGCACCTCTGTGACCGGCACGTCAATTACGGGGACCTCGGTTCGCGCCGTGGGCACATTGCCGCCGGCGGGCATCGGGGCGGGCGCGCTGCTCGCGGGCACTGCGGGGGTCGCGGGTTTGACGGCGGCGGGAACGGGTACCGGAACGGCAATCGCGGGCGGCGTGGCGGAGAGCGTGGCGGGAGGCGTGGCGCTGACCTCGGGCTCAATCGCACGCGGCCGTGCAGGCAGCTCGGGCGCGGGCTGCGCCGCGAGAACGGGCTGCGGCGCGGCGACCACGTCGACTGGGGAATCGAGAAGAGCACCGTCTGTCGGTTCCGCCGGTGCGGCCCCGGGCGGGTCGGCCACGACGGTTGCAAGCGACGTGGTGAGTGCCGTCAGTTCGGGGGCGGTGTGGTATCGACAGGCTCGACCAACGGAATCGGCTCGACCACCGGAGTCGGAGTCGGCTCGACCAACGGATTCGGAGTCCACTCGACCAGCGGAGTCCGCACGACCACCGAGCAGTGCGGGGTCGGAGGCCACGACCGTGAGAACGGCCGCGAAGGCTGCGGCTCCCCCGGCGACGGTGGCGGCCGCAGCCGAGGTCGCCGAACCGGTGGCCGTCGCGGCGGGGCGTGCCGGGGCAGCGCCAGGCGTCAGGGTGAGGGTCACGAGGCAGTCCCCCGGGCAAAGGATGCAAATGCCGCGCTGAGCATGTCCGTGCCGTTCGTGGCCGAACCTAGGCTGGCCGAATTGAGGCTGGCCGAATTGAAACTTGCCGCGATGCTCGATGCGGTCTGCGAGGGGATGACGCGGCGGATGGTGTCGATGTCGGCATCCGTCATGTACGCCTCGACGAGACAGACGTCGCGACCCGGATAGGGCGCGTGGATGACCTTGTTGTCGCCGGCGTAAATGAGAATATGCGCGCCGCCACCGGTCACGATGAGGTCGCCGGGCTGGGCTTCGGCGAGCGAACCCACCTCGGTGCCGATGGTCATCTGCCCGGAAACCAGGCGCGGAACTTCTATGCCCAGGTCGGCATATACGGTTTGCACGAGTCCGGAGCAGTCCATGCCGCTCGAGTCTTCGCCCCCGAAGACGTAGGGCACGCCGAGGTACTTCTGGGCGGCGGCGGCAACATCCGTTCCCGTGACCGAGCCCGGATTGAGGATCGACGTCTCGGTGCTCGGGGTGCTCACTCCGAGGGCCGAGGCCAGCGTCGACGCAAAGTCAGCGGCCGACCCCGACGTGGCCGCCGCCGACAGCGACGCGCTCGCAGCGGCCGTCGGCGACGCGGTTTTGGTGCCGGAGATCTGCTGCAGCGTGGACTGAATCTGCCCGATACGCGACAGGGCGTCGGTCATGCTCACTGGTCATCACCGCCCGCGATCTGGTCGCGGTGCCAGCGCGTGGACGCGATTTCGTCGAGCACGGTCTGTTCGACGTGCAGGTCTTCGGCGGCCAGGGCTTCGGCATGGCGCAGCTCGAGCTTTTCGAGGCGAATCGAGTCGGCGCGGGCAGCATCGAAAACGGTCTGGGCCTCGGCCACGGCGGTTTCGTGATTGCGTCCGAGGGCGTCCAGGTCACTGAGCATGCTGCGGGAAGAGGCCCGGGCCGCAGCCATCGCGTGCAGTGCGGCCATGTTCGTGGGGGTCGCCGAGAGTCCGTAGAGCGCGGCGCGGGCGTGCAGATGACGCTCGTCGTGCGCACGCCTGGCCGAGTTCGCCGCGGCGAGGTCGACCGAGGCCTGGTCCTGCTGCAGGTGCCGCAGGCGCAACAGGCCGGCGAGCGGAAAGAGGCGCTTCATGCGGCCACCGCCAGCTGGCGGGTGAGCTGGGCGAGGCGATCCCAGGCCGCGGTTGCGGGGGTCTGGTCGTCCATGCGCTGCTGCAGAAACGCGGTGATCGCGGCTTCGTGCGTGACGGCGGCGTCGACGAGGGGGTTGGTTCCGGTGCGGTAGGCACCCACGTCGAGCAGATCCTGCGCGTTCTGGCGCGCGGCGAGCACACGGCGCAGGGTGCCGGCCACGCGGTTGCGCTCGGCGGTGTTCACCCGAGAGGCGACCCTCGAGATGGAGGCGAGGGCATCGACCGAGGGAAAATGACCCATCACGGCGAGTTTGCGGTCGAGCACGACGTGGCCGTCGAGAATCGAACGGGCGGCGTCCGCGATGGGCTCGTTGTGGTCGTCGCCGTCGACGAGCACGGTGTAGATGCCGGTGATCGAGCCGGTTTCACCGGTGCCGGCGCGTTCGAGCAGCCGAGCAAGCAGCGAGAACGTCGACGGCGGATAGCCTCGGGTCGCCGGCGGCTCCCCCACCGACAGACCGATTTCGCGCTGGGCCATGGCCACGCGAGTAAGCGAGTCCATCATGAGCACGACGTGTTTACCCTGATCACGGAAGGATTCGGCGATGCGGGTCGCGGTGAATGCGGCGCGCAGGCGCATCATCGCCGGTTCATCAGAGGTCGACACGACCACGATCGAGCGGGCGAGGCCCTCGGCTCCGAGGTCGTCTTCGAGAAACTCGCGCACCTCGCGGCCCCGCTCGCCGACGAGGGCGATGACCGACACTTCGGCATCCGTTCCCCGGGCGATCATCGACAGCAGCGAAGATTTCCCGACTCCAGAGCCGGCGAACAGGCCCATACGCTGGCCGCGCCCCATGGTCGTGAGGGTGTCGAGCACCCGCACCCCGAGCTGCAGGGGGGTGTCGATGCGGGCACGCCCCATGGCCGAGGGACTCTCGTTGTCGAACGACACGAAGGCATCGACCGTGAGCGGGCCCTTGCCGTCAATCGGGCGACCGAGGCCGTCGACGACCCGGCCGAACAGGCCGGTGCCGGTCGGCACCAGCAGGGGCGTGCCGGCGGCTCGGGCGGGCGCACCGGCCTGCAGTCCGGTGAGGCGGCCGAGCGGCATGCAGCGCACGCCGTCGCGCGTCGTCGCAACAACCTCCGCGTCGATGCGCGGGTTGTCGCCAATCGTGACGAGGTCACCGATCGCCGCGGGCAGGCCACGCAGCTCGACGCTGAGGCCGACGATCGAGGACACGACGCCGACACGCTCCGGCAGGGCGGCACTGAGGGCCGGGGTGAGGGTGTCGGTGCGCGGGCGCCAGGCCGAGGCAGCGGTCGGGGCAGGCGCAGCAGAGCCAGCCCCAGCAGCCGGCTTGGCAGCCGCCGGACTCGTCGGCACCGGGGCAACCACGGTCGGCGGCGTCGCGAGGGTGAATCCCGCGGGGCTCACAGTCGCGCCCCGGTGAGGGCGGCCTTGGCACGCGCGAATGCGCTTGCGAGGCGGGCGTCGAGAAAGCCATCGGAAAAGTCGACGACAGCATCACCGCGATTGAGCGTCGGGTCAGCCACGAGTTCGACCCCGGGCAGGTCCGCGGTGGCCGAGCCGAACATGCTGCCGCTCACCGTGCTGTTGAGCACGAGCACATCGGCTGGGTGCATGCGCACGGTGCGGGTCTCTGCTTCATCGGCCTGGCCAAGCGCCCGTTCGAAGGCGCGGCGGGCAGAGGTCTCCGTGTCAGCCAGTTCAAAGCCGATGACCGCCTCAGTCAGTTCGAGGGCCGTGTCGATGAGTGCCGACTCGACCTCGCGAATGTTGGGCGCGGCCTTCGCTTCTAGGGCGGCGGCCGCGGCGCTCAGTAGGTGCACGGCACGGTCGATGCGGGCCTGTGCCGCCTGCGCGGCAGCCTGCTGGGCTGCCTCGACACGGTCGGTCTGCGCGGCCGCCTCGACGGCGGCGGCCCGCAGCCCTGCGGCGTACCCGGCCGAGTGGCCGGCCGCGCGCGCCTGTTCGCGAATCTGTACCGCGGCATCCGTCTGGGCAGCCGTCTCAGTGTGCGTCGCCACGTTCAGTCGCGGAAAGACGAGGCTGGAGAACCCGGCCGGCACCGCACCTGCGCTAGTTGACATACTCATCTTCAGCTCCGCGGCCGATGGTGATCGAACCCTGGGCTTCGAGGTCGCGGATGGCGCGCACGATCTCGGCGCGGGCGTCTTCCACCTGGCGCACTCGTACCGGGCCGAGGCTCTTCGTCTCGTCGTCGAGGATGTCGCGGTTGCGCTCGGACAGGTTCGCGCGAATGACCTCGACGACGGCACTCGAGGTGCCCTTCATGGCCGTCGCGAGGATGCTCGCGTCGATTCCGCGCAGAACCTGCTGCACGTCGCGGCTCTCCAGCCGCACGATGTCGGTGAAGGTGAGCATGTGTGAGCGCACCTCGTCGGCGAGGGCCGGGTCTCGGGCGTCGAGGCCTTCGAGCAGGGCTCGTTCCGTGGCGGCATCCGCTCGGTTGATGATCTCAACGAGCGGCTGAACACCGCCCACGACCTCGATCGGGTCGCGTGAAACGCTCGCGCCCACCCGCAGCTTCAGGGTGTCGGTCACGATCCGGATCGCCTCGGGAGAAGCGCTGCCCATGGTGGCGATGCACAATGCCACATCAGTGCGCAGGGGGTCGCTCATGCCGCTCAAGACAGCGGATGCTCGTTCGCGACTGAGGTGCGCGAGCACGAGCGCGACCGTCTGAGGCAGCTCGCCCTCAAGCAGGTTGATCACGGCCGGCGCGTCGGAGGAATCGAGAAACTCGAAGGCCTTGCCGGCCAGGGAACTGGCTACCCGGGCCATTACACCGGCGGCACGGTCCGACCCGTACGACGATTCCAGCAGACCGCGGGCAAAGTCGTGGCCGCCCTGCGAGTGCCGTCCACCGCGCCGGGAGATCTCCTGAAACTCCATGAGAATGCTCTCGGCGAGCTCGGCGTCGACCTTGTTTAGCTGGATCAGTTCGGCCGTGATCACTTCTGCTTCGGCATCGGTGAACTGCTTCATGACGTCGGTTGCCTGCAGCGAATTCATGTTCATGAGCACGACGGCAACCTTTTGCGCGCCGTTCAGCGTCTGAGGTACGTCATTCACGAGGATTGCCGATCACTCATAAGGCTGCGGAGGTAGTCAGCCGTGCGGTGCGGATCGATCCGGGCGAGGTTGTCGATCTCACCACGACGCAGGTCGCCCTCGGTCGGTGGCGTCAGGAGTTCGGTCGGTGCATCAATCGGGCGCGGAGCGAACGGCGCCGCCAGGGCGATCGGCATAGTCATGCCGCCGAGGGCGTTCTGCTGGGTCAGTGCGTCAAGTTCGTCGAGTTCGTCCATGCCCACGGTCTCACGGCTCTGGCGGCGCGAGCGGCGAGCGTAGACCAGCAGCGACGCGACGACGGCGAGCACGATACCGACGGTGATGACGATCGTACGAATGAGTTCGGCCTGAGCGGCGGCGGCGGTTGCAGCCTCCGAAGCAGCCAGGGCTGCGGCGGCAGCGGCAGCGCCGGTGGCGTCGAAGGCCATCACCTCAACGGTGACCGCGTCGCCGCGGGTCGCGTCGATGCCGGCGGCCGATGAGACGAGCGAGGTGATGTCGGCTACGTTCAGGCCGGCGACGTCGGCGTTCAGCGCGACCGAGACGGTCTGGCGGTTGATCTGGCCGGCCGGAATCACGGTCGACTCGGTGACCTTGTTGACCGCGTTGTTGCGGGTCGTGGACTCCGAGTCGAAGGTGCCGTCCCCTCCGGTGTCGACCGCGGCGGTGTCGGTACCCAGCACGCCGCCGGCGGTCGCGCCGGTTCCGGTGTAGGTCTCGGTGTCACTGGTCTCGGTGAGCGCCGGGGTGTCGACGGGGTTGGTGAAGGTCTCTTCAACGCGTTCACCGGTCTGGCTGCTCATGTCGGCGGCCACCACGACGGTCGCATTGCCGCTGCCGACGACCTTGTCGAGCATGGCCTGCACGGCGCCGCGCACGCGACCTTCGTAGTCGGTGGCCTGCTGCCCGGCGGTGCCGGTTGCTCCCACACCCACGGCCGAGAGCACGGTTCCGGCAGCGTCGACGACGGCGACATCGCTGGCCTTCATGCCGTCGATCGACGCACTCGTGAGGTGCACAATGGCCTGAACCTGGTCGCTGCTCAGCGTCACACCGTTGCTGGTCTGCACGAAGACGGATGCCGTGGGGGTGCCCTGCTCAGACACGAACACGCTCTCCTCGGGGATCGCGAGCTGAACGGATGCGTTCTGCACCCCGTCAAGGGCCATGATCGTCGAGGCGAGTTCACCCTCGAGAGCACGCTTGTAGGTGACCGACTGCTGAAACTCGCTCGAGGTGACACCCATCGTGTCGAGCAGTGAGTACCCGCCGGTGCTGTCGGAGGGGAGCCCGGCCGCGGCCGATTTCAGGCGCTGGGCGTAGACATCCGCTTCGGGAACCATGATCGTGGCGCCGCCGTCGGCGAGTTCGTAGCTGATGGCATCCGCCTGCAACTGTTCGACGATGGTGTTCGCGTCGGAGCCGCTGAGGCCGCTGAACAGCGGGGTGTAGGCGGGCTTGGCGGCCCACATCGTGAGGGCGGCGATGCCGAGCACGAGCACGGCGACGCCGATGATCGCGAGGGTGCGCTGGCCGACCGTGAACGCCTTGATGGCGTTACCGAAGCGTCGGAATGCCGACGTCATCTGGGCGGGCATCAGGCCTGCATCCGCATGATCTCGGTGAACGCGTCAATGCCCTTGTTGCGAATGGCGGCGACGAGCTCGAGGGTAACCTGCGCCTCGGTCGAGGCGATCGTGGCGGCGGCGATGTCACCGACGCCGCCTTCGATGGCGTTCAGTGCGAGGCCGTTGGACGTGTTTTGCAGGGTCTGCACGTTCTCGACAGCGCCAGCGAGAGCCACGCCAAAGCTGGCGCCGCTGTCCTGGGTGCCCTGAGTGCTGGCGATCGAGGTGGTGCCTGCAACACCGGTGGTGCCGGCAACGCTCGACACCATGGAAATTGCGCTGAATGGCATCAGCCACGACCAATCTGCAGGGCGGCCTCGTAGGCGGTCTTGGCCCGGTCTACGACGGCCGCGTTGGCCTGGTAGCCGCGCTGAGCCATGATGAGCTGGCCCATCTGCTCGGAAAGATCGATGTCGGGGTAGCGCACGTAGCCCTGAGCGTTGGCGAGGGGGTGCGTGGGTTCGTAGACGAGCTGACCCTCGGTGTCGCCAAGCGCGGCGTCGGCGGTGACGCCGGTGATGCCCTCGCCCTCCTGTGCGACGATGAAGCGCTCCTGGAAGGCCAGGTCGTCACCGCCGCGCACGGTGTTCGCGTTGGCGATGTTGTCGGCAATGGCGTCAAGCCATTTGCGGTGCAGATTCATGCCGCTGCCGGCGATGCTGATGGCGTCGGTCATTAGTTGGTCCTCATTGCGGTGCGCAGGCCGGTAACCGGGCCTTCAACGGCCTTGGCGGCGAACTGGTAGCGCAGCAGCGCTTCGGTGCTCGCCAGCGTCTCCACGTCGAGGTTCACGTTGTTGCCATTGAGCTTCGTCGGCTCATCGGAACGGGTCACGGTCGGTGAGATCACGCCACTGCCCTCTTCGATGGACCTCGCGAGGGCTCCTTCGAAGGAGACAACCTGAGCGCGGTAGTCGGGAGTATTAATGTTCGCGATGTTGGTCGCGATGACACTCTGGCGCAGTGAAAGTGCAGTCAGCGTGCTGGCGAGTGCATTCGAGGTCACTGAGCCAAGCATGATGTTCCGTTTCGTCGACGAAAGACAAGACGGCCGATCCGTGGCCAGGGGTAAGCACTCCGTACTCGGTTATTGCTATCGGCTCGAAGTTGGGTGCCGTTAGCAGTGGGGGCAAGAAATCTTAGGAATTTCTTACGGGTTTCTTTCGGTTAGCCTGCGCTTAACCTGCAACGTCGAGATAAACGGATGCTCCGGGGTTGCGTGCCGGGGGCACCGAACGCACCGCGGCGAGATGCTGCAGGGTGACCCGCTTGGCCTTCTCGAGCTCCCCCACAATCTTGCGTTGGTTCACGAGCACGTCCTGAGCCCGCTCCTTGAGTTGCGCGGGCAAGGCCCCAAGATTCGTGGGCAGAACCCAATCGACACCAATCTCGCTGGTTGAGCCGGGCGCACGCTCCACGCGCCCGGTCGAAACCCCGTTCGCCGATCCCATGACCCGCGCGGCGTCATCCAACCGCAACTCCATATCTGCGAGAACTTTCTCCCAAGCGCTCACACCCTCACCCAATCCCAAGATCTCCCCCGGCCCGCATCGGCGCGGTCTGCGCCGGCAGCATCTCGGCCGCTTCGTGCCAGGTCTGGCGCAGCGGCTCGAGCAGCGCAATACACTCCCGAGTGCGCGCCGGGTCGCGATTCGTGTTCGCGCCGGCCATCGCCGTCGACACATAGGTGTACAGCGCAAACAGCCCCTCGCCGCCGTCCCAGGCATCGATGTTCAGCGAGGTACTCAACTCCGAGACGATCGCCTGCGCGTGAATCAGGTTGTTCGAGGCGACCTGCCAGTCCTGCCCCTCTTGCGCGACCTCGGCGCGATTCAGGTCGAGCAGCAGGCGGTCGTAGAGCATCGTGAGCAGGCGTACCGGCGTGGCCGAGAGAATGGCGTCGCGGTTGTAACGGGCACGCTGAGCGGCTTGGGCTCCCATGGTCATCGTCATTTCTAGTTGTTCGATTTCGAGGCGTTGAGGGACTCAACCTGGGCGGTCAGCCAGGCTGACTGGGCGTTCATGTTGCTGAGCTGAACTTCGAGTGATGCGTAGGTTCGCTCAAGACTCGACCGCCGTGAGGTGAGGCGCAGGTCCCAGTTGTCGATCTGGGTGCCCAGATCTTTCACCAGGCTCTCCTGGCCGGTGATGCGCGCCGTGATCAGGCCGTCGTACTTGTCGGATGAACTCGTCGCGGCATCGGCGACGCGGGACGAGATCTCGGCCAGCACCGACTTCACGAACTCGGGATCTTCCGCCATCGCGGCGGCGAACTTGTCCGCGTCGTACTCCAGAGTGCCCGTCTTCGTAATGCTGATGCCGATCTCCGACGGCGAACGGCCATCGACCGGATACGAGGCCGCGTTCATAATGAGCTGCTTCACGTCGCGCACTGTGCTGTCACCACTGAAGACCCCGCCAGAGACGACGGCAGCACCGGAACTGTCGGTGCTGTTTACCACGGCCGATTTGGTGGAGATCAGGGCAAAGAGCGTATTGAGCGAGTCAACCAGGCCGCTGGCTATCTTGCTGACCGCCGCGTCGTCCCGGCTCACGCTCACCGTCACCGGGTCGTTCGAGACCGCAGACACCGTCACCGCCACGCCCGGCAGCAGGTCTTCAAAGGTATTCGTCGACGACGTGATGGCTTGCTCGGCGCTCGTGCCCTTCCAGAGGGTGACGGATGCGTCCTGCGCGGTACGAATGACGGCCGCTCCGGTGTCGGTGAGCAGGTTCGTTGAAGTTCCGCCGTCGACCATGGCGCCCGTGCCGGCGTGCAGTTCGAAAGCGCTTTCTGCACCGGTCTCGTCACCGACGATCTGCAAGCGGTACTGGGTCTCGCCGGCCGCGTTGGTTCCCGAGGCAATCTTGGTGGCGGTGATGCCGGCATCCGCATCGTTGATCGCCGCGACGACGTCGTCGAGCGAGGTGCTCGCGGCGGTGATCGAGGTTTGAGTGCCATCGTTCGCGACGAGGGTGTAATCGGTGGTCGAGGCCACGGTCATCGCCGCGGTAACACCGGACTGTGACTGGGCAAGCTGATCGACGACGATGTCGAGGGAGCCGGACGTGGCGGTGCTCGCGGCCGATGTCGTGACGGTCGAGGAGCTGCTCTTCGCGGCGTAGATGTTGAGGGAGTCCGCGGTTGCGCTCTTGGCCGCGAGGGTGGCGAGCGAGGCGACCGAGGTGTTGAGCGCCTGCAGAGCGGTCGTGAGGGTGTTGCTGGTGGTGACCTTGGCCTTGAGCAGCGTCTGCGGCCCGGCCTCCAGGGTCATCAGCTGGTTAATCAGCGAGGTGGTGTCGAGGCCGCTGATGAGGCCGTCCACTGCCATTGACACGATGCGGCCTTTCCTCAAGCTGATCTGCTTCACGCTCGATCAGGGCGGTGTGCCCTGATGAGTGTGGCGGCAACTGCGGAGCGAGGTCCAGTTCGCCCTGCCGTTGCCGCCACATCAACGGACTACCGAGGTAGCCAATTGGTTACTGCTGGTGGAGATTGTGTGCGTTGTTACTGAAGAAGCTGCATCACGCCCGAGTTGGACTGGTTCGCCTGCGCGAGCATGGCGGTACCGGCCTGGGACAGGATGTTTGCGCGGGTGTACTTGACCATTTCCTCGGCCATGTCGGTGTCGCGAATACGCGAACCGGCAGCGGTGAGGTTCTCCTTCGAGACGGACAGGTTCTTGATGACGCTCTCGAACCGGTTCTGGTCGGCACCGAGCGAGGCGCGCGAGCTTGAGACGGTCTGGATCTGAGTAGTGATCGTCGAGATTGCCGTAGCAGCACCGGCTGCAGTGCTGAAGTCCAGGCCTGCTGAAGTCCCGACTACGGCGCCGGCAGCGATACCCGTGCCGGGCGCAGTCAGGTCGACGGTCGCACCCGTCTTCGACTTGACAACCAATGCACCAGCATCCACTGTTGCCGTCAAGTTGCCCGAGAACTGGCTGTCGGAATTCAATGCGGCAGCGAGCTGATCGACTGTATTGACGTCGCCCGCCGTGAAGGACGCGGTTGTAATCGTGGTCACTGTTGAGTCGGGGTTTACGACGTCAAAGGCCAAGGTTCCAGCAACGAGCGCGGCGTCTGCGACTGCGAACTTTCCACCAGCGGGTGACGTCTTCAAGATGTCGGCGATGGCACCAACGTCTGCAAGGTCGACACTGATCTGGTCGAGGGAGTTGGCACCGATCTGGAAGCTCAAAGCGCCGCCATTCAGCAGGTCCTTGCCGTTGAAGTTCATCGACTCGGCGAGCCGGGTGAGTTCCTCCGTGAGCGCGGTTGCTTCGGTCGTGATTGCTGCACGAGATTCAACGCTGTTCGAGTCGTTACCGGCCTGAACGGCGAGGTCACGCATACGCTGCAAGATCGAGGTGACCTCGTTGAGCGAACCTTCAGCGGTCTGGATGACCGAGACGGCGTCCTGTGCGTTGCGGCTGGCGACCGTGAGGCCACCGACCTGGGACTTCAGGCCCTCCGAGATTGCGAGGCCGGCCGCGTCATCCGCTGCGCGGTTGATGCGAAGACCACTGGAGAGCTTTTCGAGGGACTTGCTGAGTTCGTTCTGTGTAGTGGAAAGGTTGCGGTAAGCGTTGTTCGCCGCGACGTTGGTGTTGACCTGCATGCCCATGATGAATCCTCCGTGATTGGGTCGTAGTGCGCCGGCCCATCCATGGGCCAGCACAAAGAGCTATCGGCTGGGGGCGGGGCGGGGTTAGGCGGGGAGAGGAGGTTTTTTCGATTCGGGTGAACGGGGGTGGCTCGGTTTGGAGGTCGGCTCGCCATGGTTTCGACACGGGCGCGCCAAAAGCGCGCGCGCCCTGCTCAACCAGCGGGATGGGGGCTGGCGAGAGGGCGCGCGTTTGGGCGGCGGCGAGGAGGCTACTGGGGCTTGGGGTCGAGAATCTGGAGCACGTCGGCGCTCGACTGGCGGGCCTGAGCCGAGACGGCCACCGCGGGCTCGGCCAGGATCTTCTCCTGGGTAACCTCAGCCACCTGAGCGGCCATCTCACCGCTCGTGATGCGCGAGGCGGCGGCCAGACGATTCTCGGTAGCGACCGCTTCGGTCTTCTTGGCGATCGCGACCGTGTCGACCGGCGTGCTGCGCACGCCGCCGGAGAGTGGAACGGTTGGCTGTTCGACTCCCCCGCGGGCGCCCTCCGCCCTCGCCGGTGTGGATGGTGTTGAAATATTGTTGTTCAGCTGCATACCCATGATGTGTTCTTCCGTGTTGGGTGTAACTACATCGGCCCATCCGTGGGCCGAAATTTGTGGGTGGTCGAGGCCATCGACCAAGCGAATCTAGGAGGCGGCCAGTTCGGGCACCTGCAGGCGCTCGTGCACGGCGCGGGTCATGCCGACCGCGGCAACGTCGGCGAGGCGGGCCAGGTAGGCGCTGCGGCGGGCCGGCGCGATGCGCGACTCGGGCTCGTAGACGGCCTCGGCGTCGTCGGCGTAGTGCGTGCCGAGGCCGTCGCGCAGCAGGCGGATCGCCTCGGCGCGCAGCTGCGAGACCGCGGAGTGCGTGGTGCCGAGCTCGGCCGCGATCTCTTTCACCGTGCGGTCATCGAAATAGACCTGCTCCACGATGACTCGCATGTTCTCGGGCAGGGCGGCGATGGCGGCCCGCAGATACACCAGACGCTCCGACGAGAGCAGCGAGTCTTCGGGCAGCACGGTCTCGGCAACGAGAAACTCGGCCGTGGTGTCGTCGAGCGTCGACAGGGTGCGGGCGGCATCGGCCAGGCCGGCGGATGCCGTCTCGCGGTCCACTCCGAGCGCTGCGGCGATCTCGGCCACGTTGGGCATACGCCCGAGAGCGGCGGAGAGAGTCTCCTGCACGGCGAGGGTCTCTTTGATGCGTTTGCGGGCGGAGCGGGTGGCCCAGTCGCTCGAGCGCATGTCGTCGGCGAAGGCTCCGATGATGCGGCGGCGAGCGAAAGCTCCGAACGGTACCCCGAGATCGGGATTGAAGGCATCCGCTGACGTGATCAGGGCCACCGCGCCGGCGGAGGCGAGGTCATCGCGGGACAGGTGCCGGGCCTTGGCCCAGACCTCGGAGACGAGGTAACCGACCAAGGGTAGGTTTTCGACGACGAGCGCATTGCGTTCGGTGCGATTCACGAGCAGTCCCCCAGTGCGACTCAACGGTGCAAACTTGCATTCACAGAAACGGATGTTCGCGGGTGTGCGTACCCCCGCGCGAAGCCTCTAATTGCCTTCGCTTTAAAGCTACCTATCGTGGCAGCACAACGAGTTCACACCATGCCCCCCATTCAGGGCTAAAGTTGTCCTATCTTTGGGGGACAGACACACGGTCTAGGCGCGGAACAATTCTCACTGAGCGTCTTACCGGCCGCTGACCAGTGCCGATAGTCCCTACGAACGAGCTGGAAGACCCCCACATTCGCGGGGTGAACCGCGTGAACCGGAAGGGTGGTCGAGGGCATGGGCGCCAACGAACTATCTGCACTGCTCTGGCGTGAACGCGAGCTGCTCGAACTTCTGATTTTCAAGCTCGAAGAAGAACACCTGCTGCTGCAGGGCGGCAAGGGCCGCTGGCTGCAGCACGCCACCCGCGAGGTCGAGCAGGTGCTCAACCTCGTGCGCGAGGCCGGGCTCGGCCGTGCCGTCGAGGTAGCGAGCCTGGCCACCGAGTGGGGCACCAACGAAGAAGCCACCCTGCGGGAACTGGCCAGCCACGCCCCCGCCGGCCCGTGGGGCGAGATCTTCGCCGCCCACCTCAAGGCGATGGGCGACCTGACCGTGCAGATCAAGGAGCTGCGCGACACGAACGAGAAGTTCATCCGCAGCGCCGCCCGCTCGGCACAGGAGACCCTCGCCGGCCTCAACCCCGCTGCGGCCACCTACGACGCCCGCGGCAACGACGGCGCCCCCCTCAGCGCGGCCGCGCGCCTGTTCGACCAAAACCTGTGAGGAGCCGCTCATGAGCACCTTCGGCGGCCTCAATACCGCGTACACCGGCCTCGTCGCCGCCCGCCAGGGCCTCAACACGGTCGGGCAGAACATCGCGAATGCCAACACGGATGGCTACACCCGCCAACGCGTGACCACCTCGTCGATCGCGGCCACCGCCCAGACCGGCCTCGTCGCTAACGCCGGAAACCTCGGCCAGGGCGTCTCGGTGGATGGTGTCGCCCGCCTCGGCAGCGCCCAGCTCGACGCCGGCGTGCGCACCTCGGCCGGAGCCGCCGGCTACTCGGCGGTGCGGGCCAACGCCCTCGCCGCCCTCGAAAATTCGCTCGGCGAACCCGGCGACAGCGGCCTGAGCGCCAAGCTGGATGAGTTCTGGGCGGGCTGGCAGACCCTGTCCAACGGCGCCGACGAACCGACCAACGCCTCACTGTTGCTCGAAACCGCCGGCCAGCTCGCCACGCAGATCTCCGCCGGCTTCGCCGCGGTCGGGGCCGAGTGGGCATCCGTACGCAGCGGCCTGTCGTCGATGGCCGACGAGCTGAACGGTGCAGCCAGCCAGGTCGCGACCCTCAACACGCAGATTCGGTCGGCGCTGGCCTCGGGCGGCTCGGCCAACGAACTGATCGACCAGCGCAGCCAGCTGACCACCACGATTGCCGCCCTGACCGGCGCGACCGTGCGCGATCAGACCGACGGCACCGTGACCGTGGTCGTGGGCGGCAACGCCCTCGTGAGCGGCGACTTCGCCAACACGCTCAGCGTCTCGGGCGCGTCGACGCTCTCCGGGCTGAACTCCTCAACGGCCGTCACCCTGACCTGGGCCTCCGGCACGACCGTGTCGATGGAGGGCGGCGAGATGGCCGGCTCGCTGTCGCTGCTCGGCGCCGCCAACGACTCGGGCACCGGCGGAGTGATCGCTGAGGCGGCCGCCTCCTACGACTCCTTCGCCGAGTCTCTCGCCGTCAAGGTCAACGACATCTACACCACCGGGGGCACCGGCGACTTCTTCTCCTATACGACGGGCAGTGCAGCCTCGACGCTCAGTGTGGTGCCGGTGACGGCCGACCAAGTCGCTGCCGGATCGTCCGAGACCGGAACCTACGACGGGTCGATCGCCGACGCGATCGCGCAGCTCGGCGCCGGCGCGGCGGTCGACGGTTCCGGCAACGCGATCGACTCTCCCAGCACCGACTGGGCGGCGTTTGTCACCCGGCTCGGTGTTGCGACGCAGAGCGCGCTGCAGGGCGCGACGATCGATGACGCAGCGGCGACATCCGCTATCGGACGGCAGCTCGCGAATTCGTCGGTCGATATGGACGAAGAGAACGTCAACCTGCTCATGTTCCAGACCGCCTATCAGGGCGCGGCACGCATGCTCACCGCGGTCGATGAGATGCTCGACACCCTCATCAACCGCACCGGATTGGTCGGGAGGTAACCCATGATCACGCGAGTGACAAGTCAGACCCAGATGCGCGATGCGCAGCGCAACCTGCAGACCAACATGGCGAATCTCGCCAAGCTGCAGGAGCAGGCGAGCTCACTGAAGGCCATCAGCCGGGCCAGCGACAACCCCACCGCCGCCGCCAGTGCCATGGCCGTGCGCACCGAGCAGAGCGCGGTGGCGCAGTACGGGCGCAACGCCGACAACGGCAACAACTGGCTGACCACCATTGACGGCGCGCTTGACACGGCCTCGTCGCTGATGAACAGGGTGCGCGACCTCACCGTGCAGGGCGCCAACGACGGCTCCCTGTCGACCGCGGCGAAGGAAGCCATCGCGGTCGAGCTCGAAGGGCTGAAAGAAGAGCTGCTCTCGGTCGCGAACACGAAGTATCTGGGGCGCACGGTCTTTGCCGGCAATTCGGATGCCGGGGCGGCCTTCACGTTCGAAGACGGCGCCTACGCGTTTCAGGGCACCGAGAACAGCGCCGTGACGCGGCGCATCGGTGCCGATAACACGGTGCGGGTCGATGCCGACGGCGCCGCGGTGTTCGGCTCCGACGCCGCCAACGGTACCGGGTCGGTGTTCGCACTGATCGACACGATCGCCGGCGAGCTGCGCAGCGGCACCAATGTGGGCTCGAATCTGACGGCACTCGATCTGCGCATGACCGCGATGACGGAGCAGCGCTCGGTCGGCGGAGCACGGCAGGCAAACTTAGAACGAGCCCAGGAGGGTCTGATGACGAAGGCCGGAGCCCTCGAATCCACGCGTGCGGGGCTCGAAGACCTTGATCTGGGCCAGGCCATCCTCGACCTGACGCTGCAGGAGACCACCTACCAGGCCGCCCTCGCCGTGACCGCGCGGGTGCTGCAGCCGACCCTGATGGACTTCTTGCGATGACCCCCACCCTTTCAGCTTCTGCCACGACCGCCTCGCCCCAGATTGTGAGCCCCATGAACGCGACCCTCAGCTTCGTCACGCCCCCGCCCGGCCTCGCGCCGCTGACCGCGTTCGCGCTCACCGAGATCGAGGGCGCGACCGGGCTGTACTCGCTGCAGGCCATGGACGCCGTCAGCACCCGGCTGTTCGTGCTCGACGCCGCGGTGTTCCTGCCCAACTACACGCCGTACATTTCGGCGGAGCAGTCGGCGTCGCTGTCACTGACCGCACCGACGGATGCCCTCGTGCTCGTCGTCGTGAATCCCGGTGATGCGGGCGGTTCTGCCGCGACGCCGGGTGGGGCATCCGCTTCGACGACCGTGAACCTGATGGCGCCGATCGTCGTGAATGCCGCGACGGGCGACGCCGCTCAGCTCATTCTTGAGGGGCAGGACTGGCCGCTGCAGGCCGAGCTCACGCCGCAGGGCGCGTAGCCCGCGCTGTGTTCTCGTGTCGATAAGTGACAGCTGAGAGCGAGCTAACCCTCCCACGGGGCCTTGCTCGCTCTCAGCTATCACTCATCGACACGCGCGCTCCCTCGCGGGGGACAGCCGGGCGGCGGCACCGGTGCCACACTGAGCACTATGAGCTATGTACTCGTGACCGGCGCAACCGGAACCCTCGGCCGCGCCCTCGTGCCGCTATTGCGCGAGGCCAACCTGCGCGTGCGCATTCTCAGCCGTGAGTGCGCCCCCACGGGCTGCGAACCGGGAACCTGGGTGCGCGGCAGTCTCAGCACCGGGGAGAACCTCGACGACGCCGTGCGCAACGTCAACACGATCGTGCACCTGGCCACCGCCCCGCGCGGCCACGACGCCATTCTCACTCGCGCCCTGGTCGACGCGGCCCGCCGCGGGCCCCGAATGACGGCGCCGCTCCCCCACCTGATCTACCAGTCCATCGTCGGCGTCGACACCATTCCTCTCGGCTACTACAGGCAGAAACTCGCCGCCGAGCAGGGTATCGAGGCGTCGGGGCTGCCGTTCACCATTCTGCGAGCCACCCAGTTTCACGACCTGGTCTATTCGCTGTTCGCGGCCCAGCGACGGATGCCCGTGGCCCTGGCCCCGGACATCCGTCTGCAGCCCATCGACGTGCGTGACGTGGCCGCGCAGCTGCTCGGGTTGGTGCGCGCGGGGGCGGCCGGACGGGTTGCCGACATCGGCGGTCCGGATATCGAGCTGGCCTCCGACCTGGCCCGCGCGACGCTCTCGAGCTTTCGCCGGCCTGGCCCGCACGCGGCGGTCGGCTCGCGTCGGCCGATCGTGTCGCTGCGGCTGCCGGGCGCGACGTTTGCGGCGTTCGCCGCGGGGCAGAATCTGGTGCCGGGCAACCGCATCGGAACCTTCAGCTACCCGGACTATCTCATGGCCCGCGCCGCGGCCGCCCGCCAGCTCGCCGAGGAGGAGGCCGCAGCAGCAGCCGATGACAACCCCTCTTCCCGCGAGAGCGGGTGAATCGTCGGTAAGCACGAGTCAGAGCGACCATTCACCCGCTCTCGCGAGACAGGCGGGGCTAGAGGGATTGAGCCTCGTTCAGGGCGGCCTCGAGCGCGACCCACGGCAGCATCGCGCACTTGACCCGGGCGGGGTAGCGCGAGACTCCCCCGAAGGCAGCAGCGTCGCCGAGCACCTCTTCGTCGGGTTCGATCTTGCCCCTCGAGCGCAGCACGTCGCGAAACGTGTCGATGAGCTGACGAGCCTCAGCCACGGGAAGACCGGTGACGAGGTCGTGCAGAACGGATGCCGACGCCATCGAGATGGAGCATCCGTCGCCGCTCCACTGCACCTGGTTGATATAGGGAATCAGCTGCGGAAGGCGCGGGTCGTCACCGGAGATCTCGAACGGCAAGGAGTCGAAGATCACCATCTGCTCGGGGGTCGGCCGATCGATCAGCACGACGACCCGCAGAGTCACGTCATCACCGCAGGTGGTGTTGATCTGGTGCGACTGGCCGAGGTAGGTGCCGTCGGGCATGCCAATGTCGTCGATCGAGTCGAGCGCCTGCGTCGCGGCACCGTGCCGGGCCTTGGCGTGGTCGAGGATGATCTGCTGGTACAGGTTCTGCAGGTCGCTCATCACTTGCCTCCGATGGAATTCGATGATGCGGCATCCGTCACGCCAAAGAACGGCCGAACCTCGGCGAGCGTGGCCAGAAACAGGTCGATCTCCTGCGTCGTCGTGTACAGGTACGCGCTCGCCCGCGTCGACGCCGTCACGCCCAAACGCTTGTGCAACGGCTGCGCGCAGTGGTGCCCGACCCGCACGGCGATGCCGGCATCGTCGAGAAACTGTCCGACATCGTGCGCGTGCACGCCCGCGACGTCGACCGCGGCCAGTCCGAGACGCTCGACGCCGACACCGGGGCCCAGCACGCGCACGCCGGGAATCTCGGCGAGGCCCGCGACGAGGCGCTGCCCGAGCTCGGCCTCCCACGCCGCGATACGGCCCATGCCGGTCTCGGTCAGGTAGTCAACGGCCGCGGCGAGCGCGATCGCCTGCGAAATGCGCTGGGTGCCGGCCTCGAAGCGCTGCGGCGGTGCGAGAAACTCGGCCGCTTCCATCGACACGGTCGTGATCATCGATCCGCCGGTCAGGAACGGCGGCATCGCCTGCAGCAACTCGGAGCGCCCGTAGAGGGCCCCGACACCGGTCGGGCCGAGCATCTTGTGCCCCGAGAACACGGCGAAGTCCACGCCGAGCGCGGCCACATTCACGGGCAGGTGCGGCACCGTCTGGCAGGCGTCGAGCACGGTCACGGCGCCGACACCCTTGGCGATCGCGACGATGTCGTCGACCGGGTTGATGACCCCGGTCACGTTCGAGGCGTGGGTGAAGGCCAACACTCGGGTCTTCGCGTTCACGATCTCGGATGCCGCGGCCAGGTCGAGCGAACCGTCATCCAGTACCGGAATGAACCGCAACGTCGCCCCCGTGCGCAGCGCGAGCTGCTGCCACGGAATCAAGTTCGCGTGGTGCTCCCCCTCGGTGACGACGATCTCGTCGCCGGCGCCGAGCCTGAAGCGGCGTGCGGCCGGGCCGCCGAGCCACAGCGACGCATTGCTGAACGAGTACGCGATGAGGTTGATCGCCTCGGTCGCGTTCGACGTCCAGACGATCTCGTCGGTGTGGGCGCCGACGAAGGCGGCGACCTTTTCTCTGGCCAGTTCGAAACTCTCGGTCGCGATGACCGCGAGGCTGTGCGCGCCGCGGTGCACGGCGGCGTTGCGCTGCTCGTAGTACTCCTGCTCCGCCTCCATCACGCTGATCGGATTCTGCGAGGTGGCTCCGGAATCCAGATAGGTCAGCGGATGACCGTTCACCCGTTGCGAGAGCACCGGAAAGTCGTTCCGAATGCGTTCCACCTCGACATCCGTCAGCGCGAGAGCTGACCGGGGCGGCGGGGAGGTCGGGGAGGGGAAAGGCGTCATGGTTCTAGCGTATTCCTTCCGCCGACACTCGGAACCAGTTCTCACCACGTGAGACCGTGACTACCGCGGCGAGCGCCGAAGCCCGATCATGGACCGGTCATGTCTGCGCGCGCGTGACCCCCTCAGTCGTCCCCACCATCAGGAGCACCACACAAAAGGAGTGAACAGTGACGTCTCACGCCACCACGGAAGCCCCCCGGCGGTTTCTTGAATCCGAACGCGCGCATGTGCTGCTGGTTCGGGTGATCCGCATCGCGTTTCCGCACGACACCCTGCCGGACTCGGCGTATGAGCGCACCGCCGACAGTCTCCTGGATTTGGCAGTACGGACCAACCGCATGACGCTCGCCGTGGCGAACGGGCTCGACAGCCTCGGGTCCCTGCCGGCGGGCGACTTTCTCGGCCTGACCGTTGAGGAGGCTTTCGAACACCTGAGGGCGATCGAGCGCACCGAATTCTTCAGTTTCGTGCGCGGCAACACCGTGCTGACGCTGTACAACCTGCCGGAGGTGTGGGAAGTGCTCGGCTATGAGGGAGCATCCGTCGAGAAGGGCGGCTACCTCACGCGCGGTTTCGACGACCTCGACTGGCTTCCCGAGCCCCGGGTCGAGGAGTACAGCGGTGAGTTCAGCCGGGTTGAGATCGGCGCGCTGCCGTATGCCGTCACGACGGACCCGACGCCCGAACCTGACCGGCGCACTCTACCGGACCGTCGGACTGCGGCTGACCGGCGGACTGCGGCCGACCGGCGGAGGGCACCGAAACGGCCTGGGGCCGATGAGGTGACGCTGTGACGGCGTTCGACCACGACGACGAGGTCGTTGTCATCGTGGGGTCGGGCGCCGGCGGCGGCACACTCGCCCACGAACTGACCACCCGCGGAATTCGTGTCGTGCTGATCGAGGCGGGGGCGCACATCCGTCTCGAAGAGCACGTCAACGACGAGTGGGAGGCCTTCGGGCAGCTGGCGTGGACGGATGCACGCACCACGAGCGGGTCGTGGCGCATCGCCCGAGACTTTCCCAACCTGCCGGCCTGGGTCGTGAAGGCCGTGGGCGGTACGACCACGCACTGGGCCGGGGCGACACCCCGGTTTCTCGAGCACGAGTTTCGCGCCCGGTCGACCTACGGTGACATCGACGGCGCCACCCTGCTCGACTGGCCGCTCACCCTCGCCGAGCTCGCGCCGTACTACGACCGCGCCGAGATAGCGATGGGGGTCAGCCACCGGCACGCCCGCAAGGCCCTGCCGGCCAACAACAACTATCGGGTGTTCGCCAACGGCGCCGCCCGGGTCGGGTACAACTTCTACGCCACCGGCCCCTACGCCGCCAATGCGGAGCCCTACGACGGCCGCCCGGCCACAATCCAGGACGGCTTCAATTTTCAGGGCGACCGCTCCGGCGCGAAGTGGAGCACGCTGGTGCGGGAGATTCCGCGCGCGGAAGCCACCGGCAACCTCGATCTGCGGCCCGATTGCCAGGTCGTGCAGATAACCCACGACGCCCGGGGCCGGGCCGACGCGGTGATCTACGTCGATGCCGACGACAACCTGCACCGGCAGCGGGCCCGGGTCGTGGCCGTCGCCGGCAACTCCATCGAGACCTCTCGCCTGCTGTTGCTGAGCGCGAGTTCTCGGTTTCCCGACGGGCTGGCGAACTCGTCGGGCCACGTCGGTCGGCACTACATGCGACACACGACCGGGTCGGTGTACGCGCAGTTCGAGCATCCGGTGCACGCCTATCGGGGCGAGACGATGGCGGGCGTCATCGCCGACGAGGCCCGGCACGACCCGAGCCGCGGCTTCGCGAGCGGCTACTACCTCGAAACCCTCTCGCTCGGGCCGGCCTTTCTCGCGGCCTTCGCCGAGCCGGGCAGCTGGGGGCCCGACTTCACGGCCCTGCTCGACGGGTACGCGAATACCGCGGGCCTCTGGATCGTGGGCGAGGACATGCCGCAGGCCAACAACCGGGTAACCCTCAACGGCACGGTGACCGATGGCCACGGCCTCCCGGTCGCACACGTGCACGTCGATGACCATCCGAACGACACTGCCATGCGGGAGCACGGCTATCGGCAGGCCGAACTGCTCTACGACGCGGTCGGGTCGGTCTCCGCGCACCGCACCCCGCCGTATCCGTCGACGCACAACCTCGGCACCAGCCGCATGAGCGTGAAACCCGAGGATGGCGTGACCAATGCGTTCGGTCGCACCCACGACGTGCCGAATCTGTTCGTCAGCGACGGATCGGTCTTCACGACCGGCGGCGCGGCAAACCCGACGCTCACGATCGTGGCCCTCGCGATGCGGCAGGCCGAGCACATCGTTGATCTGTTCTCGCGGCACGAACTCTAGGTGCGGATGCCCGGGGAGGCCGACCGGGGCATCCGCTCAGTCCGGGTGCCGGGCGGGCACCGTGCCGGAGCGGAAGTAGCGGCTGAGGCGGGCGCCGGATTCCCGCAGCAACAGCTCGATCTCGCGTTCGCGGCCCGTGAGGTCGTGGGCACGGGCGGAGATAACGACCGATCCGACGACGAGACCGGCGCCGTCGCGCACGCCGACCGCCGCGCAACTCATGCCGGGCACGAACTCCTCGCGCTCCCAGGCCACTCCCCTCGCGCTGATCGTCGCGAGGTCCTGGTCGAGGGCGGCCCGGTTGGTGACGGTGGCCTGCGTGAGGCGGGCCTGGCCGTGCACGCCGAGGTATTGGTCACGCTGCTCGCCCGTCATGCCGCTGAGCATGATCTTGCCGAACGCGGTGGCGTGCGCGGCCTCGTGAAATCCGAACGTCAGGGGCTGCAGGCGCGGACTCTGCGGGGAATCGACGATGTAGATCACGACCACGTCGGATCCGCGATAGAGCGCGAAGTAGGCGGCGGCCCGAGCGGATGCGTGCAGCTCGGCGATCTCGGCGCGCACCTGCTGCGGCACACCGATTTGTCGATGCAGTGACACCCCGAGCCGATGCAGCTTGTACCCGAGCTCGAAGCGGTGCTCGCTGCGCAGGTGCACGAGGTAGTCACTGCGCACGAGCGTCTGCATCAGCCGGTACACGGTCGGCAGCGGCAGGGCGAGCGACGTCGACACCTCGCGGGCGCTCGCCCCGCCACGCTCGGCGACGATCTCGAGGATCGCGAGGGACTTGTGGATCGACGCGACGCCCGTGCTGTCCCCGGGAGCGGGTTCGGCGAGGGAGGTCACCGGGTGCAGCGGTGTCACGGGCGCGGAGTGATCGCCGGCCCGTGCAACCGGGCGCGGTACTGAATCCGCAACCGGGTCGCGGTCGGGGAGGGAATCCGAGGTCGTCATGCGCACATTGTGTTCCGAGGCCTTCATGTGCACAATCGTTCCGGCCGCCCAATCGGCTGGCAATTTCTCACTCCGTGACGGGCGAACGACCGGGGTCGGCGTGCGGGAACACCCGCCATGTGTGAGGCTTACAGTGTGGCTTTGACCGTTGAACTTCCCGACCTGCACCTGCGTGACGCCGTCTCGCTCGAGCGCCCGTGGATCACCCTCGTCTGGGACGATCCGGTCAACCTGATGTCCTATGTCTCCTATGTATTCCGCAGCTATTTCGGGGTGCCGGCCGCCGAGGCCGAGCGCCTCATGCTACAGGTGCACAACAACGGGCGCGCGGTCGTCGCAACCGGCAATCGCGAGGCCATGGAACGTCACGTGCAGGCGATGCACGGCTTCGGGCTGTGGGCGACCCTCGCCAAGGACGATGCATGATGCCGTTCCAGCCCGACGCCGGTGCCTCGGCAGGCAGCGTGCCCGGCCCGATCGTCGTCTCAGCCCGGTTCGAAGCGATCGAGATCGATCTGCTGCGCCTCGCCACCACGCAGCTCGTGGACATGCTCGATGCCGCCACGACCGATCCGCAGTCGGCGCTGACCGACCCGGCGTTTCAGCGGCTGCTGCCCGACGCCTACCGCGACGACGCGGAGGCAGCCGCCGAGTTTCGCCGATTCACGAGCGATGACCTGCTTGCGGCCAAGGTGGCCAACGCACGCTCGGTGCTCGACACTCTCAATGAAGCACCCGGATTCGACTCCCCCGGGTTTGACTCAGAGGGCCGGGAACAGACCGACCTGGAGCTGATTTCAGAGACGGAGACAGACGCATCCGTCGCGCTGGACGACACCGAAACCGTCGCGATCACACTCGATGCGGTCGCCGTGCAAGCCTGGCTGCGCACGCTCACCGATCTGCGCCTGACCCTCGCCGAGCGCCTGCTGATCGGCCCAGACGGCGAGATTCGCCTCGAGGGCGAGGAGGCCAGCTTTCTCGGCGGACTCTACGACTGGCTCGGCATGGTTCAGGAGTCCCTCGTCTACGCCATCGACGCCTGACGCGGCCGTGGCTGGTACGAGCGGCTCAGCCGAGCTGCGCGGGTGCTGCGCCGCTACGCGGGATGCGCGCCACCCGCGTAGGGGCGCACGACCCGCGCAGCTCAACCACGTCTGATTCCAGCCAGAGCGCGGGTGCTGGTTCAGAAGCCGACGCCGCAGACGAGCGCCGCGTTGGCGTACGGCGTGGCCTCACCGGTGCGGATGAAGAGCGCCGCCGACTCGCTGAGCGTCTTGAGCGCGGTGTGGTCGATGTAGTCGAGGTGCTCGAAGCGCGTCGTGAGCCACGGATGCGCCAAGGTCCCCTGTACCTCGACCGCGACAACGGCGCGGTCGATGGCGAGTTCCTCGAGCAGGGCGTCCAACACCTGTTCGAACCGCGGTACGCCGTGCACGAGCGCGAGATCGATGACGGGAACCCCGCGTGGAATCGGCAGGCCGCAATCGGCCACGATCACGAGGTCGGTGTGCCCGAGGCGGCTGAGGGCGGCATTCAGATCCGCGTTCAGGATTCCGCGCCGTCTCACGCGTTCACCGCCGGCAAGGCATCGGCCGTCGTCGGATAGGAGGGCTGGGTGCCGCGACCCTGCACCGCGAACGCCCCGACCCGCACCGCGAATTGCACCGCTTCGAGCAGGGCGGATCCGCCCGCGAGTCGAGCGCTCAGCGCACCGACAAATGCATCGCCGGCGCCGGAGGAATCCACCGCCGTGACGACCGGAGCGGGAACGCTGCAGGTTCCCGAGGCGTCGGCGCAGATCGCACCGGCGGCCCCTCGGGTGAGCACGACCGACCGCAGTCCCAGGGCGCGCAGGCGGGCCACCGCGATCTCGTCGGCATCGGGTGCCGGGTCGGCCACCGCGGGCTGATCGGCGTTCGCGGCGGCATCCGCTGCCTCGCTGCCCGTCGGGGCGATGCCCGTTCGCTGCAGCTGCAGCAGAACGAGCGCGGCCTCGTGCTCATTGACCACCAGGGGGTCGGCGCGCAGAATCACCGCGGCCGCCAGATCGATCACGGGTGCGAGGTTGAACACGACCCGTCCGGTCGCCAGACGCACCGCGGCCTCGATCCCCGATGCCGGGATCTCTCCCTGCAGCACAACAACCGCCGCTGCGGAGATGACATCGGCCGAGTCAGCGACCACGGAGTCAGTCATGGCGGCGTTGGCCCCCGGAATCACGATGATGGAGTTTTCTCCATCGTCGGCCACGGTCACGATCGCGAGACCGGTCGGCCCGGACACCGCGTGCACCGCGCTGAGGTCAACCCCGGCCCGGGTGAGGTATTCGGTCGCTATGGCGGCCTGTGGGTCGCCGCCGACCCGACCGATCAGACGCACTGTGGCGCCCAGCTGGGCGGCCGCGACCGCCTGGTTGGCGCCCTTGCCGCCGGGCAGCAGGGTGAGGCCATGGCCGATGAGCGTTTCTCCGGGCAGCGGATGCCGCCCCACGGTCACCACCTGGTCGACGTTGACAGACCCGACGACGACGACCTCGCCCGCCGTGGACCCGTTGTTCGTGCGCGCTGTGGTCATTCGGTGAACGCGGCGATGTTGTCGAGGGTGACGGCGACGACCTCGACCGGAACAACGGCATCGATTTCTTCGTCGTTCATGATCTTGACGGCGAGTTCGACGGCGAGCTGGCCGAGCAGCGCCGGCTGCTGCGCGATGGTCGCAACGAGGGTGCCCGCTTCAATCGCGGCAAGGCCGTCAGAGGTACCGTCGAATCCGACGACCTTGACCTCGGCGCCGGCGCGGTCCCCCAAGGCCTGGATGGCCCCGAGGGCCATTTCGTCGTTCTCGGCGAAGATGCCGGTCACACCGGGATTCGCCTGCAGCAGGTTGCTCGTCACGTCGAGCGCCGCGGCCCGGTCGAAGTTCGCCGTCTGCTTGGCGACGACCTCGATGTTGGGGTACGCGGCGATGCCGGTCGCGAAGCCCTCGCCACGTTCGCGGCTCGCGGAGGTACCGGAGACTCCCTGCAGCACGATGATGCTGCCCTGCTCGCCCATGGCCGCGGCGAGGGCGTCGGCCGCCTGGGTGCCGCCGGCCACGTTGTCGCTCGAGACGAGGGAGGCGAGGTCGGCGCCATTCACCGTGCGGTCGACGCCGATCACCGGGATGTCTGCCGTGTTGAGGTCGGCGACGGAGGAACTCACGGCATCCGAATCGACCGGGTTCACGATGACGACGCCGGTGCTGCCGACGGATGCGTTGGCGAGCTGGTTCGCCTGTGTCGCCGAGTCGTTCTGAGCGTCCACGATGTTCAGCTCGACGCCGGCAGCATCCGCCGCCGCCTGTGCACCATCACGCAGCTCAACGAAGAACGGGTTGTTCAAGGTGGACACCGCGAGAACCACTTCGGAGCCGGCGGCGGCGCCGTCGCTCGATCGGTTGCAGCCGGCCGTGCCGGTCACGATGAGTGCGGCGGTCGTGGTGAGCACGGCAATCCGGCGAAAAGAGGAGAACTTCATTGTCTGTGTCCTAGCTGTTTCTGAAATGGTGGAGGAGAAGAAGAAGGGACGCTATTTGGAGCGCGATTTGCGGCGCAGCACGTCGATGCCCACGGCGAGGGCGATGACCAGGCCGATCACGACCTGCTGCCAGAATGCGGTGACGTTGAGCAGGTTGAGGCCGTTGCGAATGACCACGAGGATCAGCGCTCCGACGATGGTGCCGGAGATGCGGCCGACCCCACCAGCCAGTGACGCGCCACCGATGACCACGGCCGCAATGGCGTCGAGCTCATAGCCGGCCGCGGCCTGTGGCTGAGCGGAATCGAGGCGGCCGGCCAGCAGCAGACCGGCGACGGCGGCGAACAGCCCGGCGAGGGCGAAAACCGTGACGATGATGCGGTTGACCGGAAGCCCCGACAGCCGGGCCGCTTCCGCGTTGCCGCCCACGGCGTACATGGACCGGCCGATGACCGTGCGGTTGAGGATGAACGAGGCGATGAGGGCGGTGACGACGAGCACGATGATCGGAACCGGCACCGGGCCGACGCTGCCGCCCAGGAAGGAGACCTGCGGGGCGGTGGCGATGGGTCGACCGTCGGAGATCACGAGGGTCAGTCCGCGTGCGACGCTCAGCATCGCGAGGGTGGCGATGAAAGATGGCAGCTTGCCGTAGGCGCTGGCCAGGCCGTTGATCACACCGGCGAGGAGGCCGGCGATGAGGCCGGCGGCGAGGGCAGCGCCGCCGGGAAGGCCGGCGCTCACGAAGAACCAGCCCGAGACCATCGCGGAGAGTGCCGCGACCGATCCGACGGAGAGATCGATGCCGCCGGCGATGATGACAAACGTCACGCCGAACGCCATCACGGCCACGGTGGAGGCCTGGATGCCGATGTTGAGCAGGTTCTGCCCGGTGAGAAAGTCGGGGGTGGCGATCACCAGGGCGATGCAGAGCACCACCAGGCCGACCAGGGCACCGTTGTTGGAGAGGAAACGCTTGACATCGAAGCGGCGGGGCTGCGAGTCACGGTGCACGTCGCGGTGCACGTCGCTGTGCAGCACCTCGGGGGTCTTCGTGGTCATGCGGGGATGTCCTTGTCTTGAAGGTTGCTGTCGGTAATGGTGGTGTCGCCGACCGAACGGGCGGCGAGGGTCATGACGGTGTCCTGGGTGGCCTCGGCCGCTGAGAGTTCCCCGGCCAGACGGCCGTCGCGCATGACGAAAATTCGATCGCTCATGCCCAGTACCTCGGGCAGCTCGCTCGAGACCATGACGACGGCGCCGCCGGCGGCGGTGATTGAGTTCATGAGTTCGTAGATTTCGACCTTTGCGCCCACGTCCACGCCGCGGGTCGGTTCGTCGAGCAGCAGCACGGTTGATTCGGCGATGATCCAGCGCCCGAAGACGGCCTTCTGCTGGTTGCCGCCCGACAGCGACCGGATCGGCTGGTCGATGCTGTGCATGCGAATCCGCAGTCGTTCCGCGACGGTCTGGGCCTTGCTGCGCTGCCCGGCGAAGTCGGCGAGACCGAAACGCCCCGAGGAGGCGAGCGTCGCGTAGCCCAGATTGTCGTTGACGGATGCGTCAAGCACCAGCCCCTGCCCCTTGCGGTCTTCCGGCACATGGCCGACACCGGCCGCGATGGCGGCCTTGATGCTGTGCTTGGGCAGGCTGCGGCCGCGGATGCTGATGGTTCCGGATTCGTAGGAATCCACCCCGGCGATGGCGCGGATGAGCTCGGTGCGGCCGGCACCGACGAGACCGGCGATGCCGACGATTTCGCCGGCCTTCACCGTGAAACTGACGTCGGCGAAGCGGCCGTGTGCGGTGAGGCCCTGCACGGCGAGCACGTCCTCGGGAAGGGGGTTCTCGGCATCGGCCGGGCTGGCGTCGGCCTGAACGGCCGTGCTGTGCAGGCCGGATCGGCGCGGGAACTGGTCATCGATGCTGCGGCCCACCATCAGCTTGACGAGTTCGTCTTCGGAGGTCGAGGCCGGAACCTCCGCGACGCACGCGCCGTCGCGCAGCACACTCACGGAGTCGCCGATCTCGGCGATCTCGTCGAGGTGGTGGCTGATGAAGAGCATGCCGACTCCCCGGCCACGGAGGTCCTCGACGATGCGAAAGAGGCTCTCGGTCTCGTGCCGGGTCAGGGCGGCGGTGGGTTCGTCGAGGATCAGGATACGGGCGTCAATGCTCAGCGCCTTGGCGATTTCCACGAGCTGCTGCCGGGCGATTCCGAGCTCACCGACGGGCGTGTTCACATCGACGTCGAGGCCGATCAGGTCGAGGGCGGCGCGCGCCTGCGATCGGAGGGCCGTGCGGTCAACCATGCCCCAGCGGGTCGGGATGCGCCCCATCATCACGTTTTCCGCGATGCTGAGCGTCGGCACGAGGTTGAGCTCCTGATGAATCGTGGCGATACCGTGCGCCTCGGCCGCCCGTGTCGTGGGAAGAACGACGGTACGGCCGCCGACCTCGATGTGTCCCGCATCCGGTTGGTAGACCCCGGCCATCATCTTGATGAGGGTGGATTTACCGGCACCGTTTTCACCGAGCAAGACCTGTACCTTGCCCGGGTAGACGTTGACGGTCACGTCGGAGATGACCGTGACCGGGCCGAAGACCTTACTCACGTTGCGGAGGGTGATGAGCGGTTGCACGGTCATGTCAGTTCTTCCTTGAGCTGGGCGGCAGGGTGGCGTGGGCGGCGCCGGCGGAGGACGCGCGAATGATGAGCTCGCTCGGCAACACGACCGACTGCGGGTGCTGGCCGTCGATGACCTGCAGCAGCAGCTGCACCGCGATGCGTCCCATGTCCTCGACACTGTGCGTGATCACGCTGAGCGCGGGGGTGAGCAGGGAAAACCACTCGATGTCATCGAAGGCGACGAGGGCGATGTCCTCGCCGATGCGCAGGTCGAGGCGCTGCAGCATGGCGACCGCGCCGACCGCCATGAGACTGTCGGCGGCGATGATGGCGGTGGGGGCATCCGTCAGGCTGAGCAGGGCGTGCACGGCCGCGGATCCGCTTGCGGCCTGAAAATCGCCGACGTAGATGAGGGCGGGGTCGGCGCTGAGTCCGGTCGCCGCGATGGCGCGGGTAAAGGCCGAGTACCGTTCGCGCCCGGTGGAAATGCTCTGGGGGCCGGCGATGTAGCCGATGCGAGTGTGGCCGCGTTCGGCGAGGTGGGCGACGGCCTGGCGGATGCCGGTGTCGCTGTTGGTGGTCACGCTGGGCAGGTCGATGTCCGCGATGACGCGGTCCACGAAGATCGTGGGGATGCGACGTTTGATGAGGGCACGGATGCTCGCGCTGTCTCCGCCCTGCGGCGCGACGATGATGCCGTCGACGCGGCGCGAAATGAGCGAATTCAGGTAGCGGTCCTGCTGATCGGTGCGCTCGTTGGCGTTACCGAGCAGGGTCACGTAGCCGGCCGCGAGGGCTGACTGTTCCACGGTGTGGGCAAGGTCGGCGAAGAACGGGTTGCGCACGTCGGAGACGAGCAGTCCGATGCTGTCGGTGCGGGTTGAGCGCAGGGAGCGGGCCTGCGCGTTGGGCTGGAATTCGAGTTGCTTCACGGCCGCGGCCACGCGCTCGCGGGCCTGCGGCGAGGTCGCGGGGTTGCCGGACAGCACCCGGGAGGCCGTTGCCGGCGATACTCCCGCGAGTGCGGCCACATCCTTGATCGTGACGGTGCTCACGTCTATCACTCCGTTGTGTTGTCATGGAATCGATTCCATGGAATCGATTCCATGAGCGTATGACAGCGACGAGCTGCTGTCAAAACGCGCCACGGCGAGTCGGCGGTCCGGCACCGAAGCCCCCGCGGCCCGGGGCTGCTCCCGGGCAGCAGTAGTCTGGAGCAGAGCTGGGGCATCCGTCTGAAACCGCCCCCGCCAGGACGCACCCCGCATCGTTCGACAACGCCGTCAGCCCGTCGCCCCACCCCGTCGGAGGACAGCATGGACCTCAACACCGTCACCCAGATCACCGCCGCCCGGCACCGCGATGACCTGCGGCTGCTCGGCCCGGGCGTCGTGCCGCTGGCGGGGGGAAGCGAGCTGTTCGCCGATCCACGCGTGGAACTCACCGGGCTCGTCGATCTCACGACCCTGGGCTGGCCGGCGCTCACGGTCACGGATGACGGCGGGCTCGAGATCGCGGCGACCTGCACCCTCGCCGAACTTGCCGCGTTCGCCCCGCTTGTGCCCGCCAGCCCCGCCAGCCCCGCGAGAGCGGGTGAGTCGTCGGTTAGCGACGCTCAGAGCGACGATTCACCCGCTCTCGCGGGAATCGGCGCGGCGGGAATCGGCGGGAGCGCTGCGGCCGGGTGGGCGGCGCATCCGCTGCTGTATCAGTGCTGCACGGCCCTGTTCGGCTCGTTCAAGATCTGGAACGTCGCCACGGTCGGCGGCAACCTCGCCACCGCGCTGCCCGCCGGCCCAATGATCACCCTCGCCGTCGCACTCGATGCCGAGCTGCTCATCTGGCGCGGCGGCGGCACGGGCGGCGGTACCGATGAACGCGTGCCCGCCGTCACGTTCGTCACCGGCAACATGACCACGATTCTCGCACCGACGGATGTTCTGCGCTCGATCCACGTGTCGGCCAACGCCCTCGCCTCCCGCACCGCGTTCCGCAAGATCGCGCTCTCGCCGATCGGGCGTTCCGGCGCCGTGCTCGCCGGCCGCCTCGCCCCCGGCGGCGGCTTCACGCTGACCGTGACCGGCGGAACCCTGCGCCCGGTGCTGCTGGCCTACAGCGAGCTGCCGCCAGCGACCACGCTCGCCGCCGACATCGCCGCAATCGATTGCTGGTTCACGGATGCCCACGGTGCCGCCGATTGGCGGCGCGCGGTGAGCGGGGTGCTCGGCGAGGAGATCCGCCTCGAACTCAGCGGCGACCAGACGGGTGCACGCGCATGAAACTTCAGATCAACGGCGAATCGGTCGAGGCTCCGGCTGCCCAGGGCCAGTGCCTGCGCACCTTTTTGCGTGAGCAGCACCACTTCGAGGTGAAAAAGGGCTGCGACACCGGCGACTGCGGCGCCTGCTCGGTGCTGCTCGACGGCATTCCGGTGCACTCCTGCATCTACCCGGCCTTTCGGGCGGAGGGAGCCTTCGTCACGACCGCCGCGGGACTCGGCGGCACGAACCTCGGCGGCACGAACCTCAGCGGCACGAACGCCGGAGACGAGCCGACCCTGCACCCCGTGCAGCAGCGCTTCGTCGACGCCGCCGGGTTCCAGTGCGGGTTCTGCACCCCCGGCATGGTGGTCACCGCATCGACTCTGAGCGACGAAGACCTCGAAGATCTGCCGCGCCTGCTCAAGGGCAACCTGTGCCGCTGCACCGGTTACCGGGCGATCGACGATGCTATCCGCGGCCAGCACACTCCCGCCGGGGGGCCCTGCCACGAACCCAGTGGCGAGCCCCGTCTCGACCTCGGCCACGGTCACGGTCACGGCACGGCCGGCATGTCCACGAGCGTCGGGATCGAGGCCGCAGGCAGCACGGCCGGCGGCACCGGGGCATCCGTGGCCGTCGAAGCTGTGCCCATCGAATCCGTGCCCGTCGAAGCTGTGCCCATCGAATCCGTGCCCATCGAATCTGTGGCCGTGCAGGCCGCGACGCTCGGCCCGGTGCGCCGCACCGGCCGGGCTCCGCGCCTCGAGGGCGGACTCGTCGGGACCTCCCTCGGCGCACTCGCCGGCCGCCGCGTGGTCACCGGGCAGGAACCCTTCACCCTCGACGTGGCCATGACCGGCCTGCTGCACCTGAGCATGCTCGCGAGCCCGCACGCGCACGCCCGCATCCGTTCACTTGATGCCACCGCCGCCCGCGCCCTGCCGGGCGTGCACGCCGTGCTCACCCACGCGGACTCCCCCGCCACCCGTTTCAGCACGGCCCGGCACGAGAGCCGCTTCGACGACCCCGACGACACCCTCGTCTTCGACCGGGTGCTGCGCTTTCGCGGGCAGCGCGTCGCGGCCGTCGTGGCGGACTCGGTCGCGATCGCCGAGGCCGCCTGCCGCCTCATCACCGTCGACTACGAGCTGCTGCCGGCCGTCTTCGACCCGGTCGCCGCGCTCGCTCCCGGCGCGCCCCTCGTGCACGGGCAGGCGGATGCCGCGACCAGCCGCATCCAGGACCCCGCGCGCAACCTCGTGGCCGCACTGCACGGCGAGTTCGGCGACGTGGCGGCCGGCCTGGCCGAGGCGCACACGATTGTCAGTGGCAGCTGGCAGACTCAGCGCATCGCGCACACCCAGCTCGAGACCCACGCAACGATCGGTTGGTTGGAGGACAACCGACTGGTGCTGCGCACGAGTACCCAGGTGCCGTTTCTGGTGCAGCGCGAGATCTGCCGCATCTTCGACCTGCCGGCCGATGACGTGCGGGTCTTCACCGCACGGGTCGGCGGAGGCTTCGGCGGCAAGCAGGAACTGCTCACCGAAGACCTCGTGACCCTCGCCGTGCTCACCACCCAGCGCCCGGTGCAGTACGAATTCACCCGCGCCGACGAGTTCACGCGGGCGACCGTGCGGCATCCGATTCGGGTGCAGGTGACCCTGGGGGCGACGAGTGAGGGGCGTCTGACCGCCCTGAAGCTGGGCGTGCTGAGCGACACCGGCGCCTACGGCAACCACGGGCCCGGCGTGATGTTTCACGGCACCTCCGAATCGATGGCGCTCTACAACGTGCCCAACAAGCGGGTCGACGCGGACTGCGTCTATACGAACAACCCGCCGTCGGGCGCGTTTCGCGGCTACGGGCTCGGCCAGATGATCTACGCGATCGAGTGTGCTCTCGACGAGCTCGCCGTGCGGCTCGGCATCAGCCCGTTCGAGTTGCGTCGCCTCAACTCGGTGAAACCCGGCGACCCGCTCGTCGTGACCGCGGCCGAAGGGCCAGACATCGGCTTCTCGGGCAGTTACGGCCTCGACCAGTGCCTCGATCTGGTCGAGGCGGCCCTCGCCCGCGGCAACGGGCATGCCGCCCCATTCGGCCCCGAGTGGCGGGTCGGCACCGGCATGGCGTCGTCGATGATCGCGACGACTCCCCCGCGCGGGCATCACTCGCAGGCCAGTGTGACCCTCGAGGCCGATGGCCGCTACACCGTGCGGATCGGCACCACGGAGTTCGGCAACGGCACCATCACCGTGCACGCGCAGATCGCTGCGACGGCGCTGCAGACCACGGCCGATCGGGTGACGATTCGACACTCCGACACCGATGACGCCGGCTACGACACCGGGGCATTCGGCTCGGCCGGCGTCGTCGTGGCCGGCAAGGCCGTGCTCGGTGCCGCGACCCGACTCGCGGAGCTGCTGCGCGAGGCGGCGGCCGCAGAGACCGGGCTGCGAGCCGAGGACTTCACACTCGAGGCCGACGGCCTGCGCTGCGGACCGGTCGTCGTGCCGCTGCCGGTGCTCGCGGCAGCAGCGGCGGCAGCGGTTAGCGACCCGGCAGCAGCAGGCGACGCGGCCGAGGCCTCGCTGCCCAGCCCGGCCGGGGCATCCGTCGCCGGTGTGCTGCGCGGCATCGCCGACGAAGACGGGGCCCGGCGTTCCCTCGCCTTCAACGTGCATGCCTTCCGCGTCGCCGTGAACACCGCCACCGGCGAGGTGCAGATTCTGCAGTCCATTCAGGCAGCGGATGCCGGCACCCTCATGAACCCCGAACAGGTGCGCGGCCAGGTCGAGGGCGGAGTGGCGCAGGCCATCGGCACCGCCCTGTTCGAGGAGGTCGTGCTCGACGGCGCCGGCACCGTGCTGACCCGGGTGCTGCGCAACTACCACGTGCCCCAGCTCGCGGACCTGCCCGTCACCGAGGTGTATTTCGCGCAAACCCGTGACGACCTCGGCCCCTACGGCGCGAAGTCGATGAGCGAGTCGACCTACAACCCGGTCGCGCCCGCGCTGGCCAACGCGGTGCGCGATGCGGTCGGCATCCGCTTATATGAGCTGCCGATGTCCCGCGACCGCATCTGGCGGGCGCTGCAGGCCTGAGCGGATGGGGGTCGGGCCGCGAACTTTCACAGATGGCCCCATGGGCACCCCGTCAGACGAGCGAGTAGCCCGGACCGGCCTCCGGCGCCTAGGTCGTCGGCTGCTGCATGCCCATGCGGCGCAGCACCAGGGTCTCCACGAGCTGCGCGAGGCCGTAGAGCACGAGCGACACCACCGTGATCGCGACGACCGAGGCCCAGACCTCGAAGTTCTTCACCTGGGCGACCGCCGTCACGATGCCGTTGCCGAGCCCTGTTCCCGTGGAGAGCCACTCTGCGAGCAGCGCCCCCGTGATCGCCCCCGGAATCGAGATCTTCACCGCTGCGAAGAACGAGGGCAGCGAACTCGGCAGGGCCACCTTGCGCAGAGCCGTGAACGCATTGCCCCCATAGACGGCGATCACATCGCTGATCTGCGGCGAGGCCGAGCGCAGCCCGAACGCGATATTCACGAGCGCCGGAAACAGCACCACGATGCTGCCCATCACCACGACCGTCGTCAGCCCCCGCCCGGTGATGAGGCTGATCACCGGGGCCAGCGCCACGAGCGGCACCGACCGCAGCAGCAGCGCGATCGGCATCAGCGCGCTCTCCACGCCCCGCGACAGCGTGAACACCGTCGCGAGCAGCGTCGCGAGCACGAGGCCGGCGGTGAATCCGAGAAACGCGTCGCCGAGGGTCACGACCAGGTTCTCACCGATGACGGCCCGGTTCTCGGCGGCCGCCGGAACGCTGAACAGCCACGACCACACGTCGAGCGGCCCCTTCGCGAGAAACGGCGACACCCCGAGCACGAGCAGCAGCGCCTGCCAGGCGAGCACCACGAGCACGAGGGTGATGAGGCCGGTGAGCATCGCCCGCCCGATGCTCGCCCCGATGCTCGCCCCAAGGCTGGCCCCAATGCCCGGCCCGATGCTGGCTGCGATTCCGCGGGCAGCGGATGTCCCACTCCCGGGCAGAGTCGGCGCGCTCCCCGCGGCTCCCGCGGCAGCCTCCTCCGCGCCGGCGCTCATCGGGCGACCGCCCGACCGCTGGACCAAGGGGTTGCGAAGCGCGAGACCAACGCAAAGAACCCATAGCCGAGCCCGGCGACGACACCCGCGACGACCGCGAGGGCCCAGACCCGGTCGACGTTGGCCGAGGCTCCGGCGACGAGCATGGCGATGCCGAGGCCACGCTCGACCCCACCGAGATACTCGCCAAGAATCGCGCCGAGAAAGGCGGCGGGTGCGGCAACCTGCAGTGCGGTCAGCACGCTCGGCAGGGCAGACACGAGCCGTACCTTGCGCAGTTGGGTGAAGCGGCTGCCGCCGTAGGCCGTCACGAGGTCGAGGCTCGCGGCATCCGCTGCCTTGAGTCCGACGAGAGACCCGACGACCGTCGTGAAGAAGACCGACAGAGCCGCGAGGAACACGGCGGTTCCGGCGGGCTGGCCGCTCGGCGGGGCGCCGATCACGATGTAGGCGATCGGGCCGATCGCCACGATCGGAATGCAATAGGTGATGACGGCGATCTGCAGGGCGACCTTTTCGACGCGCGGCACGACGAGCACCACGGCCGCGAGCAGCAGGGCGAGGCCGGTGCCCCAGAGGAATCCGGTGGCGGCCTCGAGTACGGTGACCGAGACGTGTGGCCAGTAGAACGCCCGGCCGTCGGTGACGAGTTGCACGGCAACGTCACCGGGAGTGGGGATGGCGCCGCCGGGCATCGAGCCGACGCCCTGAAACACGGTCGCGGCGCCGAGCCACCAGAGGGCGATGACCACCGCGACGCCGAGCAGTCCGCTGGCCCAGCCGGGCAGGCGCGCGCTGCCGCTCATGCCCGCGCCGCCCCGGCCGAGGCCGCCCGGGCCGAGGTCGT
>NZ_SOHE01000083.1 GCF_004403305.1 Cryobacterium frigoriphilum
CCTGGGTCATCACCACCGCCCTCGTCGCCAAAAACTGCCTCGAAGACCCCGACGGCATCGGCTGCCACACCACAAACGACCCCACACCCCGCCAGTGAGGGGCGAGCAGGGCGGGGTGAGATCAGGCGGGACTAGAAGCCGAGGCGGCCGAGCTGCTTCGGGTCGCGCTGCCATTCCTTGGCGACCTTGACCCGCAGCGACAGGAACACCCGCTTGCCGACGAGCGGTTCGATCTGCTTGCGGGCGCGCATGCCGACGTCTTTCAGCCGACTGCCCGACTTGCCGATGATGATGCCCTTCTGGCTGTCACGTTCGACGAAGAGGTTGGCGTAGACCTCGACGAGTTCCTGATCGTCGCGCTCGATGATGTCGTCGATCGTGACGGCGATCGAGTGCGGCAGCTCGTCGGTGACGCCCTCAAGGGCGGCTTCGCGGATGTACTCGGAGATGCGCGACTCGAGGGTCTCGTCGGTCACGGTGTCGGCCGGGTAGAGCGGCGCGTTCGAGGTCGGCAGCAAGCGCAGCAGTTCGGTGCCGAGGGTGTCGAGCTGAATTCGGCTGGTCGCCGAAATCGGCACGATCGCCTCCCAGTCGCGCAGCTGGGATACCGCGAGCAGCTGGTTGGCGACGTTGGTCTTCGAGGACGCATCAATCTTGGTGACGATCGCGACCTTCTTGGCCCGCGGAAAGGCATCCAGCTGCTCGTTGATGAACTTGTCGCCCGGGCCGATGGGCTCGTTCGCGGGAATGCACAGGCCGATCACGTCGACCCCGGCGAGGGTGGCCGTGACGAGGCTGTTCAGCCGTTCGCCGAGCAGGGTACGCGGCTTGTGGATGCCGGGGGTATCGACCAAGATCAGCTGGCCGTTCTTCTGGTGCACGATTCCGCGAATGGCCCGACGGGTGGTTTGCGGCTTCGAGGAGGTGATCGCAACCTTTTCCCCCACGAGCGCATTGGTCAGGGTGGACTTGCCCACGTTGGGGCGGCCCACGAACGACACAAAGCCGGCTCGGTATTGGTCAGTTGCGTTCATCTGGTGTTGCTCCTTCATCATCCGACACTCCAAGGAATGCGGTCTGCGCATTGATCAGCGCGTCGTCTCGGTGCACCAGAACGGTGCTGATTCTCTTGCGGCGGCCCTCGGTGCGCTCAGCGATGAGGATCAGGCCGCTGGTCGCGGCCTCAGACCCGGCAACCGGAAGACGCCCGAGCACCTTGGCCAGCAGCCCGCCGACGGAGTCGACGTCGTCGTCATCGAGCTCCAGCTCGAAGAGCTCACCGAGCTCGTCGACCGGGAGTCGGGCACTGACCCGAAAGTGGCCATCGCCGAGGTCTTCGACCTCAACAGATTCGCGGTCGTACTCGTCGCTGATATCGCCGACGAGCTCCTCGATCAGGTCTTCGAGCGTCACGAGTCCGGCGATTCCGCCGTATTCGTCGACGACCATCGCGAGGTGATTGGACTCGAGCTGCATCTGCCGCAGGGTCTCGTCGGCCTTTTTCGACTCGGGCACAAAGACGGCGGGGCGGGCGAGCTCGGCCACGGTGAGGGTCTCGGCGTTCGCCGGCCGTTCGTAGATGAGGCGGGCAACATCGCGCAGGTAGAGGATGCCGGTGACGTCGTCTACCTCGTCGCCCTGCACCGGCACCCGGGAATACCCCTTGCTGAGGAAGAGTCCCATGGCCGCGCCGAGAAGGGCATCCGCTTCGATGGTCACCATGTCGGTGCGCGGAATCATGACCTCGCGCACAAAGGTCTGGTTGAACTCGAAGATCGAGTGGATGAGCTCGCGGTCGTCTTCTTCGATCACGTCGAGTTCGGTCGCCTCGTCGACCATGCTGAGAAGCTGATCTTCTGAGGTGAAGGTTGCCAGCCTGGTGCGGCCGGGAGTGACCCGGTTGCCGACGGCGACGAGGGCGTTGGCGACCGGGCCGAGCAGCACGCGCAGCACGTGCACGAGGAGCGCGTTGACCCGCAGCAGGTAGATCGGATGTGCCCGCCCGACGCTGCGTGGACTGGCGCCCACGAGCACGAAGGACACGGCCGTCATGATCAGGGCCGAGAGCAGCAGGGCGGCCCAGATCGCCTCGATGGTGGTCGCGAAGACCAGGGTCACGAGCACCGCCGCGGTGGTCTCGGCAACGATGCGCACAAAGTTGATCGCGTTGAGGTGCGCGCCGGTGTCGTCGGCGATGGCCTGCAGCGATCGTCGGGCTCGGGATTTCTCGGCGAGGTCGGCGATATCGGCGCGGGACTGCGCGGTGATCGCGGCGTCGACGGCGGCCATCAGCCCCGCGAACCCCACCAACAGGATCGCGGCGGTGAGAAACCAGCCGACGATCACTTGTCTGCCGCGATCATTTGTCTCGGCGTCGATCCTGCATGCTGAAGCCGATCAGGATGTCGCGCTGGATGCCGAACATTTCCTTTTCTTCGTCCGGTTCGGCGTGGTCGAAGCCGAGCAGGTGCAGGATGCCGTGGGTGGTCAGCAGCAGCAGCTCATCGAGCGTGCTGTGGCCGGCGGTCTCGGCCTGGCCCTGAGCGACCTGGGGGCACAGCACGATATCGCCCAGCAGCCCGGCTGGGGTCTCCTGGTCTTCGGTTCCGGGACGCAGCTCGTCCATCGGAAAGCTCAACACGTCGGTGGGGCCCGGCTCGTCCATCCACTGCACGTGCAGCTGTTCCATGGCGCCCTCGTCGACGAGAACGATGGCCAGTTCGGCGTCGGCGTGCACGTGCATGGTGTCGAGCGCGAAGGCAGCGAGGCGCTGGATGGCGGCTTCGTCGACCGGGATGGCCGACTCGTTGTTGATTTCGATGCTCAACTGGAACTCCGTTTCGGAAGGCGAACGCGTGAACTCGGGGCGCGCTGGGCGGCCCGGTTGGCGAATTCTCGCGCCTCGAGCCCTTCCTGGTGCAGTGCCTGCTTCTTGGCGTCGTACTCGGTATAGGCGTCGACGATGCGGCCGACGAGGGAATGGCGAACGACGTCGTCGCTCGTGAGGTGGGAAAAGTGGATGTCGCCGACGGAGTCGAGCACACGGCCGACGAGTTTGAGACCGCTCGTGCCGACCGGCAGGTCGATCTGGGTGATGTCACCCGTGACGACCATCTTGGAGCCGAAGCCGAGCCGGGTCAGAAACATCTTCATCTGCTCGGGCGTGGTGTTCTGGGCCTCATCAAGCACGACGAAAGACGAGTTCAGGGTGCGACCGCGCATGTATGCGAGCGGAGCGACCTCGATGGTTCCGGCGGCGAGCAGTTTGGGAAGCAGTTCCGGCTCGAGCATCTCGCCGAGAGCGTCATACAGCGGGCGCAGGTAGGGGTCGATCTTGTCCGTGAGACTGCCGGGCAGAAAGCCGAGCCGTTCGCCGGCCTCGACGGCCGGACGGGTCAGAATGATGCGGTCGACCTCTTTGCTCTGCAGCGCGCGCACCGCCTTGGCCATGGCGATGTACGTCTTGCCGGTTCCGGCCGGGCCGATACCGAAGACGACCGTATTGGCATCGATGGCATCGGAATACTGCTTCTGCCCGAGGGTTTTCGGGCGGATGCTCTTGCCCCGGGTGGTCAGGATCGCCGGCCCCAGCAGGTCAGACGGGCTCACCGAGCTGTCGGCGTGCAGCATGCGGGCGGAGGTCGTGATGACCTCCTCGTCGAGGGTGTGGCCCTCGCTCACGGTGTGCTGCAGCTCCTCGATCAGGCGGTGTACGGCGTCGCGCTCGACGGTCTTGCCCGTGAGGGTGATCTCGTTGCCGCGCACGTGCACACTCACCGAGGGGTACTGTTTCTCGATCGTGCGCAGAAACCGGTCGGCCGGCCCGAGCAGGTTGACCATGGACCCGTCGATCAGAATGCGCAGCTGGTCGTCGGGCTGGGCGCGCTGCGTCGGGTCGGTCGGGTCGGGGCTGTTCAGGTCGGGGCTGTTCGAATCGGGGCTGTTCGTATCGGGGCTAGAGGGCGCCAAGCGAGTCCTCCCCGAGCGTGTCGCTCGCGGCCGACGATCCCATCACGTGGGCGTGCACGTGAAAGACGGTCTGGCCGGCGGCCTCACCGGTGTTGAACACGAGCCGGAACTGACCGCCGGTGCGTTCAGACGCGATCTGCCGCGCCAGTTCGACGAGGTCGGCGAGCAGGGCGGGGTCGCCCGCGGCGAGTTCGACGACATTGCGGTACTGCGGGTCTTTCGTGGTGATCACGACGTGCACGGGTGCCTTGGGTGCGATGTCTTCGAAGGCGATCAGCCGGTCGGTCTCGGCCACGATCGTGGCCGGGATCTGCCGGTCGATGATGCGGCTGAAGATGGACGGTTCGGCACCGGAAGAAGACATACCTCTATCTTAAGCGGCCGACACCGCATGCGGGGCCAGCGGCGCGGCCACAGCCCGCGCTGCCGCCCGCGCTACCACCCGCGCTACCACCGGTGCAGCGCCGCGTTGAGCACCGCGAGGGCGGCCGGGCCGGCCGTCGAGGTGCGCAGCACGGTGTCGCCCAGGCGAACGGATGTCGCACCGGCGCCCTGCAGAACGCTGATCTCCGCCGGGGACAGGCCACCCTCGGGGCCGACGACGAGCACGATGTCACGCGCATCAGCGGCATCAGCGGCATCAGCGGCATCAGCGGCATCAGCATCAGCGGCGGCGAAACGAACCGCCACCTCGGTCAGCCGCAGCGTCGCTGTCGGCTCGAGCAGCAGCATCCGCGTCTCGCTCGCAAGTACGGCGAGCTGCTTCGTGCTGGACAGCTCGGCGACCGAGGGCAGCCACGCGCGAATCGACTGCTTGCTCGCCTCGCGCACGATGCTGGTCCAGCGTTCGCGGCCCTTGGCGACCTTGGCGCCCTCCCAGCGGGAGACCGAACGCCCGGCGAGCCACGGCACGATGCCGTCAATGCCGAGCTCGGTAGCCGCCTGAACCGCCATCTCGTCGCGGTCGCCCTTGGCGAGGGCCTGCACGAGACGGATGCGCGGACTCGCCGCCGGGGTCACGGTCGCCGTCTCCACGCGCAGGGTCAACGACGCACCCCCCGGGGACTGGCCGCCCTGCGTGCTCTCGACGGTCCCGTTCAGTACCAGACCGGAACCGTTGCCGAGCAGCAGCGGCTCCCCCGGGTGCACCCGGCTGACCGTGACGGCGTGCCGGGCCTCAGGCCCGCCGAGCGTGACGAGCGCACCCGGCAGGCAGCCCTCGGGCGTGAGGTCGCCATCGAGATAGAAGTGAGCCATCTGGTCGCGAAACCCTAGCCGCGGAACCGGTCGCGGATCTTCGCAAACAGGCCCTGCTGAAACTGGCTGAGCGACGGGGCCGGCGCCGCGTGGCGGGCGGCGAACTGTTCGATGAGGTCGCGTTCCTTGTGGTCGAGGCGGGTTGGGGTGAGCACCTGCACCCCCACGCGCAGGTCGCCGCGCCCGGCGCCGCGCAGACGCGTCACACCGCGCTCCTTGATCGTGAGCACCTCGGAGCTTTGCACTCCGGCCTTGATCTCGACCTCGATGTCGCCGTCGAGGGCGGCGACCGTGACGGTCGTTCCGAGAATGGCGGAGGTCATCGGCACCTCGAGGGTGCAGAGCAGATCGTCACCGTCGCGGCTGAAGACGTCGTGGTGGCGCACCTTCATCTCGAGGTACAGGTCACCGTTGGGTCCGCCGGCCGGGCCGACCTCACCGCTGCCGGGCATCTGCAGGCGCAGGCCGGTGTCGACGCCGGCCGGAATGTCGACCGGCACGGTGCGGCGCGCGCGAACACGGCCCTGACCCTGGCAGGTCATGCAGGGCGTGGCGATGATGGTGCCGTAGCCGCGGCAGGAGCCGCAGGGGCTCGACGTCATGACGTTGCCGAGCAGCGAGCGCACCGCGCGCTGGATGCTGCCGGTGCCGTGGCAGATGTCACAGGTGATCGGCGAGGTGCCCGGACGGCAGCAGGTGCCGGAGCAGGTCTCACACATGATCGCGGTGTCGACCTCGAGATCGCGGTGGGTGCCGAAGATGATCTCGTCGAGGTCGAGTTCGACCCGAATCAGGGCGTCCTGGCCGCGTTCGCGGCGTGACCTGGGCCCACGGGTGCTGCCGCCGCCACCGCCGAAGAAGGTCTCGAAGATGTCGCCGAAGTTACCGAAGTTGCCGGCACCACCGCCGTCGAAGCCGGCCTGCGGGCCGAGGTCGTACTTCTGGCGCTGCTTGGCGTCACTCAGCACGTCGTAGGCGTGCGTGACGAGCTTGAATTTCTCCGAGGCATCCGCCCCGGGATTCACGTCGGGGTGCAGCTGACGTGCCAGGCGTCGATACGCCTTCTTGATCTCGTCGGTGGTGGCTTCCCGGCTCACGCCGAGGACTTCGTAATGGTCAGCCAAAAGTGGCTCTCCTTGGGTCGTTAATCAATTCTGCTTGGTCAGTTCTCGCCCAGTAGGCGGGACAGGTAGCGGGCCACGGCGCGAACCGCGGCCATGTTGTTGGAATAGTCCATGCGGGTGGGGCCAAGCACGCCGAGGCGGGCCAGGTTGCCGTGGGAGGTGTAGCCGCTGGAGAGAACGGATGTCTCGCCCAGCCCAAACGGGGCGTTCTCGCGCCCGATGCTCACCGACACACCGCGACCGCCCGAGACACCCCGCTGGTCGGTGGCCATCTCGCCGAACAGGCGCAGCAGCACCACCTGCTCTTCGATGGCCTCGAGCACGGGGTAGACGCTGCCCTGAAAATCTTCCTCGGTGCGCACGAGGTTCGCGGCGCCCGCCATCACGAGCTTGTCCTGACGGTTGGCGCCCACCTGCTCGCCGAGGGTCGTGGTGATCAGGCCCACGGCATCCGTCAGTTCGGGAGCACCAATCCATACGAGGGCGGCCAGCGCCAGGGCGGCTTCCTGCATGCTCAGGCCCACCGCGGTGGTATTGAATCGGGCGCGCAGCTCACCGAGCGTGACCTCGTCGATGCGGCCGGGAAGGTCGACCACACGCTGTTCGACGCCGCCCGAGTCGGTGATCAGCACCGAGAGGATGCGGGTCTGCACCGGACCCGTCATTTCGGTGCTGCCGTCGCTGGTGCCGAGGAGCACGAACTCGATGTGGCGCACCTTGGCCCGCGACAGGGACGGATACTGCACGAGAGCCACCTGATGGGTCAGCTGCGAGAGCAGGCGCACGCTGCGGGCGAGCACATCATCGAGGTCGCCCGAGTGACCGAGGAACGTTTCAATGGCCTGGCGCTGGGCCGGCGTGAGCGGGCGCAGGTCGGCGAGGTGGTCGACGAAGACGCGATAGCCCTTGTCGGTCGGAATGCGGCCCGACGACGTGTGGGGTGCCGCGATCAGCTCTTCTTCTTCGAGCAGGGCCATGTCGTTACGGATGGTCGCCGCCGAGACCCCGAAGGCGTGGCGGTCAACGATGGACTTCGAACCGACGGGTTCACGCGAGGCTACGTAGTCCTGCACGATGACGCGCAGAACGTCGAGTCCACGATCGGATACCACGACAATCGCCTCCTCGGGCTCGGCTGCTGCTGCTGCTGCTGCCTACGTTTACTGGCACTCGCATTGAATGAGTGCCAATCATATCGCGGCCGGCTGGGTGCTACCCATTGCCCGCCGGCAAGACGGCGCGTAGCTTTAGCGGTGTAAGCGCTTGTCCACCATTCGTTGGAAGGACCCTGATGAGCGATCCGAATGCTCAAACCCCGAACGACCCGAATCTGTCCGGTCGGCCGCCCCAGCCGCCGTATCAGTCGCAGTACCCAGCCACCCCCGCTGGGGCCGCAGCCGGGCTGACCCCGGCCAAAGACATCGAGTGGGGGTCTTACGCCCATCTCGGCGGCCTGCTCGGATTCGTGCCGGCCCTGATCATCTGGATTGTCTTCAAGGACCGCGGCCGGTTCACCGACGCCGAGGGCAAGGAAGCGCTGAACTTTCAGATCACGGTTCTCATCGGCTACGTCGCCTCGACGGTGCTGACCGTCGTCACCTTCGGGCTGCTGAGCTGGCTGTTCACGGTCATCTGGATCGTCAGCGCGATCTTTTCGATCATGGGATTTCTCGCCGCCAAGGAGGGACGCAACTATCGGTACCCGTTCGCGCTGCGCCTGATCAAGTAGCCCCTGCGCTTGATCACGTAGTCAGGCAGCACGGAGCCGCGACGCGACGGGGTGGCCGCACACACGCAACGGCTATTCTGGGGTCGCCTGCCAAACCCGTGGGTTCAACCTCAAGGAGAAGACCCCCATGTCTACGACACCCCCGCCGAACGGCCCCCCTACTCCGCCGATGCCCCCGCAGCCCCCGATGTACGGCGCGGCACCGGTCACCCCGATGAATCCGTCCGACGAGAAGATGTGGGCGACCCTCATTCACGTCGGCGGGGTTCTCGGCTATTTCCTGCCGTCCCTCATCGGATACATCATTTTGAAGGACCGCGGCCCCTTCATCCGATCCCACGCGATGACGGCGCTGAACTTTCAGCTCACCATCCTGATCGTGACCGTCGTCGGTCTCGCCCTGACCGCGATCTTCATCGGGTTCATCGTGCTGTTCGCGGCGTGGATACTCAATATCGTCTTCAGCATCATGGCCGCCCTGGCCGCCAACCGCGGCCAGTTCTACACGTACCCGCTCACCATCAAGTTTCTGAGTTGATTCAGTTTCTGGGCTGATTCAGTTTCTGAGCCGACTAAGTTTCTGAGCTGAGCGTGAGCTAGTCCGGCAGGACGCGGCGCACGACCGCGTCGGCGAGCAGCCGGCCACGCAGGGTCAGCTCGAGGTTGCCGCCGATGGCGGCGCGCGCGTTCACGAGCTCGTCGGCGATCAGGCCGGCGATCTCGTGGCGGCCGTGCGGGGTGAGCGACGCAATCGGTATTCCGGTGCGGATGCGGCTCAGCAGCAACACGCGCTCGACCTCCCGGGTCTCGGCGTCGAGCGTCTCGCGGCCGACGGCGGGCGAGTGCCCGGCGAGCACCCGTTCGGCGTAGGCCGCGGGGTGCTTGGCGTTCCACCAGCGCACGCCGCCGACGTGGCTGTGGGCGCCCGGGCCCACACCCCACCAGTCGTGACTGCGCCAGTAGGCGAGGTTGTGGCGGGACTCGTGGGAGACATCCGTCGCCCAGTTACTGACCTCGTACCAGTGGAAGCCGGCGGCGCCGAGCAGTTCGTCGGCGAGTTCGTAGAATTCGGCCTGGGTGTCGTCGTCGATCGCGGCGATGTCGCCGCGGCGAATCTGGCGGGCGAGCTTGGTGCCCTCCTCGACGATGAGCGAGTACGTGCTGATGTGGTCGGGGGCCTGGTTGATGGCGTACTCGAGGCTCGTGCGCCAATCGGCGACGGTCTCCCCCGGGGTGCCGTAGATGAGGTCGAGACTCACGTCGAGGCCGGCATCGCGGGCCCACTGCACCACCAGCGGCACCCGCTCGGGGTCGTGGGTGCGCTCGAGGGTCGCGAGCACGCGCGGCACCGCCGACTGCATGCCGAACGATACCCGGGTGAAGCCCGCGTCGGCGAGGCCCTGCAGATAGCCGGCGTCGACGGAGTCGGGGTTGGCCTCGGTCGTGACCTCGGCGCCGGGCACGAAGCCCCACTGGTCGCGCACCGCGTGCAGCATGCGGGTGAGGTCGCCGACCGGCAGCAGGGTGGGGGTACCGCCGCCGAAGAACACGGTCGAGACCGGGCGGGCAGGCACGCCAGACTGGGCGAGCACGCGGCCGGCCGATTCGACCTCGAGCACGGCCTGGCTCGCGTAGTCGCTCTGCTTCACACCGCGCAGTTCGGTCGCCGTGTAGGTGTTGAAGTCGCAGTAGCCGCAGCGCACCCGGCAGAAGGGCACGTGCAGGTAGACGCTGAACTCGCGCTCGGTGGCGTCAACCGCGGCGGAGGCGGGCAGAAGCCCGTCGAGTGGGGCAGGGTCGCCGACGGGGTGTGGTCCGGCCACGGCTTTAGAGCGCCCCGACCGGGTGCAGGGCCTTGAGGTAACGCTGGGTGAAACGGTTCTGCTGCAGGCGCATGATCGGCCAGACCAGCCGGAACTTCCAGGTGCTCAGCCGTGAGAACGCACGGATGGTCAGCCAGACCGAGTCGTCGTCGCGCTTGTCGACGATGAAGGACTCCTCGCCGCTGGCCGGATGCCCCGCCATGGTGCCGTAGGCAAAGCCCACCCGGGTGGGTTCGGCGATCACATAGACGACCCGCACCGGAGCCGTGACGGTGAACGGCCGCACGTGAATGGTCAGCTCGGCGGTCATGCCGTTGACGATGTAGGGGGTGCCGTCGTCGGCGAAGGTGTCCTCGGCGACGGTCTTGATGGCATCCGTTTTCGGAGCCCCGTCGGCGCCGAACTCGACCCCGGTGTACTGCACGCCGGTTCCGGTTCCGAGGTCGGTCACGGTCATGCCGCTGCCCCGCTGCACGCCCCAGGTCATGAGTAACTTCGTGGCCGCGTGAAAGCGCTCGTCGCCGCTGCCGAGGCGCACCGCGACCTCGATCGGGCGGTAGCCCTTGGGCGGGTACGTCATCAGGTCGGGGGCGAGGGTGCCACCGATGGCGCCGTAGGTCACGGCCGATTCGGTGAAGGTGGAGCGGCGCATCCGTCTACTTCTTCTCTTTCTTAGGGGGTTCGTCGCCGGACAGCGCGGCGATGAAGGCTTCCTGGGGCACCTCGACGCGGCCGACCATTTTCATGCGCTTCTTGCCCTCTTTTTGCTTTTCGAGCAGTTTGCGCTTGCGGGAGATGTCGCCGCCGTAGCACTTGGCGAGCACATCTTTGCGAATCGCGCTGATCGATTCGCGGGCGATGATGCGGGCGCCGATCGCGGCCTGGATCGGCACGTCGAACTGTTGGCGCGGGATGAGCTTGCGCAGGCGGCCGGTCATCAGCACGCCGTACTCGTAGGCCTTGTCGCGGTGCACGATCGCGCTGAACGCGTCGACCTGTTCGCCCTGCAGCAGAATGTCGACCTTCACGAGGTCGGCCTCGGCCGAGCCGGTCGGTTCATAGTCGAGCGATCCGTAGCCGGCGGTGCGGCTCTTGAGGTTGTCGAAGAAGTCGAACACGATCTCGCCGAGCGGCATCGTGTAGCGAATCTCGACACGGTCCTCACCGAGGTAGTCCATGCCCAGCAGGGTGCCGCGGCGGCTCTGGCAGAGCTCCATGATGACGCCGACATAGTCCTTGGGCGCGAGAATCGCGGCCTTCACGATCGGTTCGAGCACGGATGCGATCTTGCCGTTCGGAAACTCGCTCGGGTTGGTCACCGTGACGGTCTTCTTATCGTCGGTGGTGACCTCGTACGGCACGCTCGGCGCGGTCGTGATGAGGTCGATGCCAAATTCGCGGTCGATGCGCTCGGTGATGATCTCGAGGTGCAGCAGGCCGAGGAATCCGCAGCGGAACCCGAATCCGAGGGCGACGGATGTCTCCGGCTCGTACCCGAGGGAGGCATCCGACAGCTTGAGCTTGTCGAGTGCCTCGCGCAGGGCCGGATAGTCGCTGCCGTCGATCGGGTAAAGACCCGAGAACACCATCGGCTGGGGTTCCGTGTAGCCGGGGAGGGCATCCGTCGCCGGCCGCAGCGCCGTCGTGACGGTGTCGCCGACCTTGGACTGGCGCACGTCTTTCACGCCGGTGATCAGGTACCCGACCTCGCCGACGCCCAGACCCTTGCTGATGGTCGGCTCGGGCGAGATGACGCCGATCTCGAGGATCTCGTGCGTCGCACGCGTCGACATCATCTGGATCTTCTCGCGCGGATGCAGGTGGCCGTCGATCATGCGCACGTAGGTGACGACGCCGCGATAGCTGTCGTAGACGGAGTCGAAGATCATCGCGCGGGTGGGCGCGTTGGGGTCGCCGACCGGTGCCGGGATGCTGCGGGTGGCGAGGTCGAGCAGCTCGGCAACGCCGGCGCCCGTCTTGCCCGAGACCCGCAGCACGTCTTCGGGCTTACCGCCGATCAGGTCGGCGAGCTCCCGGGCATACTTGTCGGGCTCGGCGGCCGGCAGGTCGATCTTGTTGAGCACCGGGATGATGGTGAGGTCGTTGTCGAGCGCGAGGTACAGGTTGGCCAGCGTCTGTGCTTCGATCCCCTGGGCCGCGTCGACGAGCAGGATGGCGCCCTCGCAGGCGGCGAGGCTGCGGGAGACCTCGTAGGTAAAGTCCACGTGACCGGGGGTATCGATCATGTTGAGGGCGTAGGTGACCCCATCGAGTTCCCAGGGCATGCGCACGGCCTGGCTCTTGATCGTGATGCCGCGCTCACGCTCGATGTCCATGCGGTCGAGGTACTGGGCGCGCATGGCACGGTCGTCGACGACGCCGGTGATCTGCAGCATCCGATCGGCCAGGGTCGACTTACCGTGGTCAATGTGGGCAATGATGCAGAAGTTGCGGATGAACTCGGGGGCCGTGGAGGCCGGTTCAAGCGCCTTAAGGGCTCTGGGTGACATAGTTCGTCTATTCTTCCATGCTTCGTGCGCGTTGGCCGTCGCCCGGGTGTTCGCCGCACGCCGCGGGTATCTCGCTCACGAGTGGGCGCAAACGGTGCCAGTGGCCGGAGTTCAGGCGCTGAGGCGGGTGGCTCGTTCCACGACCTGGCCGAAGCCGTCGGCACAGCGGTACACCTCGACGCCGTCGATGAGCACGAGCTCGGCGCGGGAGGCGAGGTCGAGGGGATCGCCCGACCAGATCACGACGTCGGCGTCGAGGCCCACGGTGAGCGATCCGACCCGGGAGTCGAGCCCGAGAATGAGCGCCGGGTTGACCGTGAGGGCCTCGAGCGCGGTCTGCACCGGCAAGCCCTCCTTGACGGCAAAGGAGGCCTGATGCACGAGAAAGTTCACCGGAACTACAGGGTGGTCGGTCGTGATGGCGACGCGCACCCCGGCAGCGGCCAGCACGGCGAGGTTGCCGATGGCGCGATCGCGCAGTTCCACCTTGGTGCGCGCGGTGAGCATCGGTCCGAAGATGACCGGAATGTTCTTCTCGGCGAGCACGTCGGCGATCTTGTGCCCCTCGGTGCCGTGGTTGATCACGAGGCGGTAGCCGAATTCCTCGGCCAGGCGGATGGCGGTGACGATGTCGTCGTGGCGGTGTACGTGCTGGTCCCAGGCCAGTTCACCGGACAGTACCCGGCCGAGGGCTTCCTTGCCGAGGTCGCGGGTGAAGGGCTCCCCCTTCTCGGCAGCAGCATCGCGGGCCTGCACGTAGTTCTGCGCGTCAACGAAGGCCTGGCGGATGATCAGGCTCACCCCGAGCCGCGTGCTCGGCGTCTGCTTCTTGTCGCCGTAGACCCGCTTCGGGTTTTCACCGAGGGCGCTCTTGATGCTCACCGAGTCGCTGATGACCTGCTCGTCGATGGTTCGGCCACCCCAACTCTTGATCGCGACCGACTGGCCGCCGATCGGGTTGCCGGAGCCCGGTTTGACGACGATCGTGGTGACACCGCCCGAGAGTGCGTCGCGGAAGCCCTCATCGTCGATGTTGACGGCGTCGATGGCGCGCACAGCGGCCATGTTCGGACCGGTCATTTCGTTGGTGTCGTCGCCGGCCCATCCGTTCGCCTCTTCATGGATTCCGACGTGCCCGTGGGACTCGATGAAGCCGGGAAGCACCCACTTGCCGGTCGCATCGATGATCCGGGCGCCCGCCGGAACAGTCAGGTCGGCACCGATCGCGCTGATGCGACCATTCTCGATGAGCACCGTGCCGCTCTCGATGGTGTCGCCGAGAACGGGGACGATGCGAGCGTTGACGATGGCGGTCAGAGTGGATGTCGGTGCACTAGTCATGCTTCCACCCTAGGCACGCAAGCGCTGCCTTACTGGGGCGGGGCGTCGACGATTCCGATGAAGTGGGTGCCGACACCGTCGTATTCGGTGCGCCCCAGCCCGGCGAGGGCCTCGGGAAGCTCGTCGGCCCCGTGGTGCGAACAGCTGACGTAGGTGAACTCCGGCCACCATTTCTTGGGCCGTGCCGCCTCGGTGTCGCCGCAGATTGAGCACTCGAGCTGAATCCAGACGGGCTTCTTGCCGGTGCGGTTCGCCCGCGACTGCAGCAGCCAGGCCGGCGGATCGCTCTCGAGCAACGCAAACTGTGCCTCGCCGAGGCGCGAGGGAATGCCGTGGCGCTTGGCCATCTCGAGGGATATGTCCAGGCGCAGAGCGGCTTCGTGTCTCGTAATCATTTCACACCAAAGTAGATCATCAGAGATAAGGGTAGATCATCTCGGGCGAGGATCGGCGCTGGCACTGGCCCGCGCCCACGTCGCCGGGGTACAGTATTTTCAGGCGGGGCGCCCGGAAAGCACTCATGAACCAACCACGCTCTCGCGCCCACAAGGCCATTCTGACCGTCACCCTGAGCATCCTGGTCCCGATCATCGTGGCCAGCATCGTCTTCGTCGCGGCATCGTTTCGCGGTGCCGCCGTCGACGCCTCGGAGCGGCTGCTGCCGGGAACGGGCGTCGTCGTCGACGCGCGCAATGTTGCCGTGACCCTCGGGCCGAGCAGTGACGGCCAGGTGCACGTCTCCGCGCACGGCTCCTACTTTGGCCAGCGGCCCGTCGTGACCGCCCAGACCATCGCCGGCACCACGACCGTGGCCGTGACCAAGTGCGTGAACCAGTGGTTCAACCGCTGCGACCTGACCCTGACGGTCACTGTTCCGCAGGACATCACCCTGGCCGCCGCGACCCACAACGGCCCGATCCGCGCGAGCGGCCTGACCGGACGACTGACGCTCACGACCACGAACGGAGCCATCGACGCCCGCGGTACCCACGGTCCGGTGGAGCTGCGCAGCATGAACGGCGAGGTGACCCTGCACGGCGACCGATCGAACGTGGCCGTCGCGTCGACCAGCGGCCGGCTGCTCGTCACGGGCGAGTGACCCCGGCGGTCGATCCGCGCGCGCGCGCCGGGGGCGGTGCACGCCGGCGGTGCGTGCGGGCGGTGTGGGGGCGTCGGGGCGACCTGCGCGCATCCGCTGTCATGGAACAATGAAGGATGCCTGACACTCACTCCCCGCTGGGACTGCTCCTCGATGTGGACGGGCCCATCGCGAGCCCCGTCACCCGCACGATCGCCACACCGAGCATCATCACCGACCTGCTGCTGCTCGCGGCGGCCAACGTTCCGATCGCGTTCATCACCGGTCGCAGCGCGTCGTTCATTCGCGAACAGGTCGTCGCGCCACTCGTTGCGGCCGGGCTGCCCGAGAAATTTCGCATCTACGGGGTGTGCGAGAAGGGTGCCGTCTGGTTTCCGATCACCGGCGCGGGCATGGGCGAGGTGGAGGTGGACGCATCCGTCGCCCTGCCGCCGGCCGTCGTCAACGCCGTGCGCCAACTCGTGGCCGATCGCTTCGCCGACACGATGTTCTTCGACGAGACCAAGCAGGCCATGATCTCGGTCGAGCAGCGCGTCGACGTCGACACCGCCACCTACCTGAACGCCCAGTCGTCATTCGACGAGAAGGCCTTCGAAATTCTCGCCGCCCACGGCGTGGGCGTGCGCCTGAAAGATCGCGAGCGACCGGATGCCGCGGGGCTCGTTCCCTTTCGCATCGATCCGACGATCATCTCGACCGACATCGAGTCGGTCACCCTCGACAAGAACCACGCCGCCGAACGGGCGCTCGCGTTCTTCGCCGAAACCGGCCGGCTGCCCTCGCTGTGGCGTTCGATGGGTGACTCCCGCAGCGACTACCGCATGGCCGACCACCTGCACGAGGCCGGCTACGACGTGAGCCACGTCGATGTGCGCCCCGACGACGGCATTCTCGACAAGCCCTACCCGGTGATCGTCATGGGCGAACAGATTCACGACGAGGCCGGCGCGAGCTTTCTCGACTACTGGGTCGACCGGCTGAACCTGCGCTGACGCTTGCGCCCGCGATTTTTCCCGCGAGAGCGGGTGAATCGTCGGTCTGGTGTCGTCAGAACGACGATTCACCCGCACTCGCGGGAGGTGTGCCGGGGAAAGCGTCAGCCCTCGACGAACCGGATGCCCTCCTGCAGGCGACTGCGCAGATCGAAGACCTTGTCGAAGCTGCCTCGATCCATGCCGGGCAAGCCGTTGCGCAGCAACCCGATCAGGCGAGATCGTGGCACCGCAAGGGTCGTGGGGCGGCGTCCGCGGGCGGGAACGACGAGCGGCTCCGCGAGTGCGTCGTCGGGCAGCACCACGATCAGTGCCGTGAATCGCACCTTGAGGGTGCGGGTCAGGGACTTTCCGCTGGCCTGCAGGTTGTCCATGGGGGTCGTCTCGCCGAGTGCCTCGCCGACGAGTTCACCGCGCCCCAGCTCGACGACTCCGCCCCAGTCCTCGGAGAGAATCCCGAACAGTCCGGCCGGGCCGAGCACCACGTGGTCGAGCTTGTCGCTGCCGCGCCCCGGATCCACGTCGTGCCAGGCGGTGAAACCGATGCCGAGACCGGAGACGAGCTGAGCCGTCGCCTCCTCGGCGAGGGCCTTCGCCAGGTAGTGGCGAATCTCGCGCGGCGCCCGGCGCACCAGATCGGGCGCATAGGGATCGTCGACGGTCGTGCCACGACCGGCCCATTCGCGCAGCAGCGACAGGTACCGCTGGCGGGCCTGGCCGCCCGGGTGACCGTGCATGCGGGCCTTCATGCTCGAGGCGTTGCTCGCACTGCTCGGGCTGCGGGAAGCGGATGACCCCGCCGACGCCGAGTAGGAGTGCCCGCTCGCGGGGGCCTCGGCCCCGTCGAAGCGGCCACGATCATACGCCGCACGGCTCACGGGGTTACCGATGCGCTCCCAGGCGACCTGCACGGCATGAAACTGCGCGGCGCTGCCGCCCACGTCGGGGTGGGTCTGGCGCAGCATCTGACGGTACGCACGCCGCAATTCGTCCTCGCTGGCGGACGGGCTCACTCCGAGCACTTCGTAAGGGGTGGACGCGGCCGGACTCTCGTGCATCCTCGGTGGAACCTTTCGGCAAACTGGCACTGACGGCTAGGTGATCATGCGGGCGCCGAGCGCCCTGAATGCCCTAACCTACCGTCACAGTCTGGAATGACGCCGACCGTCGGCCGGGTGCGGGCTGTGCGGCGCCTCCGCGCTGGCAGTCGCCGGCGCAGCCGGTCAGCGCCGCCCGTCAGCGCCGCCCGTCAGCGCCGCCCGATAAGCGGTGCTATTTGCGGGTGCTATTTGCGCAGGATGTGCACCGGAATCGCGAGGGCGAGACCGACGGCAATGATTCCCGCAAAGAAGATGGGCAGCTGCAGGGTCGTGACCTCAAAGGCCAGCCCGAAGAGCCACATGCCGAACACAAAGACAACCATGGCGAAGAAAAAGGCGACGACATGCATGGGAGGTCCTTTCGATGCTGTGCCGCGGCGATCCGCACAGCACTGCTTCGAGCGTACTAGTTCTGGTAGTCCCCCGCGGCCTCGCCCGCAGGCCGCGCGGCCACAGGTTCGATGAGCTCCGGACCGTTGCCGATGACCGGGGCGACCTCGTAAAAGCGCAGTTCCTCGGCGACCTCGCGGCTCGACTCGACCGCGGCCGTGACGAGGTCGTGATCACCGACCGTGTGCGGGTCCAGCCATTGGTCCCACCACTCTTCGGACAGGGTGACCGGAATGCGTTCGTGGATCTGCTGCAGCGGGCCCTGCGCATCCGTCGTGAGAATCGTCGCCGACAGCAGCCAGCGGGCGGGATCATCCGCGGCCAGCGCCGGATTCTTCCACCAGGCGTAGAGGCCGGCGAAGGCGAGCGGCATGCCGTCGTCGGAGTGCACGAAATAGGGGGTCTTCACGGTGCCGACGGTGTGCCACTCGAAGTATCCGGTGGCGGGGATCAGCGCCCGGCGCGAGGCGACGGATGTCTTGAACGTCGGCTTCTCGGCGGCGGTCTCGGCGCGCGCATTGAAGGTGGGGTACGGCGACTTGATCTCGGTCGCAAAACCCGGCACGAGCGACCAGCGCGCCGATTCGAGGCGCCGCACCACCGTTCCGGTCTTGGCGGACTCGAGCACGATCGGGATCTGCTCGGTCGGCTTGATGTTGTACGACGGCTCGGGGAGGTTGTCCCCCTCGTGCTCGACGTCAAACATGGCCGCGAGGTCCGGCGACGTATCGGTAACGATATAACGACCACACATGCCTCTAGGGTACCCCGGACACTTTCGTGGGCGGTGAACTAACGTCGATTGCATGACTGAAAAGCACGGACCCGACCGTTACAGCAACGACGTGCTGCAATCGGGGTGGCGCGACGTGGGACGCACGGTCATTCCAACGCGCGAGGCCGTGCGCGACCTCGTCGTAGAAGAGGCCGCCACCGGATTCTGCGGCGCGGTCATTCGCCTGGAAAAGAACATCGTGACCCTCGAAGACTTCCACGGCAAACTGCGGCTGTTTCCGCTGGGAAGCGGGTTTCTCATCGACGGCGACCCCGTCGTGCTCGTGCGGCCCACGGCTGCGCCGAAGACCCGGGCACGCACGGCCTCGGGTTCGATGGCGGTGACGGATGCCCCGGCCCGCGTCGCGCGGGCCAGCCGCATCTTCGTCGAGGGCCGCCACGACGCCGAACTCGTCGAAAAGGTGTGGGGCGCCGACCTGCGCATCGAGGGCGTCGTCGTCGAGTACATCGAGGGCGTCGACAACCTGGAGGAGCTGCTCGTGGAGTTCGCTCCGGGGCCGGGGCGCCGCGTGGGCGTGCTCGTCGACCACCTCGTGCGGGGGTCGAAGGAGAGTCGGATTGCGGATGCCGTGGCCCGCGGGCCGTACGGTGCGAGCGTGCTGGTGGTGGGGCATCCATTCGTCGATGTCTGGCAGTCGGTCAAGCCGGCCCGCATCGGCCTGCGGGAATGGCCGGAGATTGCGCGCAGCATCGAGTGGAAACACGGAATCTGTGACGCACTCGGTTGGCCGCACGAGGAACAGGCCGACATCGCACGTGCCTGGCAACGCATTCTGGGTCAGGTGCGCAGTTACGCCGATCTGGAACCGGCGCTTCTGGGCCGGGTGGAGCAGCTGATTGATTTCGTCACGGTCGAATCGGCGCGGTGAATCGACGGTCGACGCGGTATCGACGCGGTATCGACGCGGTGCGGACCCCGGGATTTGCCCTCACGACCCCCTTACGGAGCGCAAACACGCCGATGATGCACCGATTTGGCACAGAATCACGAAGATTCCAGTGTTGTGGGATAGGGTTAATCCAGAAGTTGTAGTGCTTGCACGTCTTAAACGCATTGAGTGTGGTTCCCAAAGAATCACGGTTGATGCGCCACATTCCTTTCGGAAGCGGACGACGAATACCGCGACGAACGGTCCCGACAGTCGGGGCCGGTCTAACACTCCTGGAGGAGTTTTACAAATGGCAACAGGTACCGTGAAATGGTTCAACGCTGAAAAGGGCTTCGGCTTTATCGCACCCGACGACGGAAGCGCCGATGTTTTCGCGCACTACTCCGCGATCGCGTCGAACGGCTACAAGTCGCTCGATGAGAACCAGAAGGTCGAGTTCGAGGTAACCCAGGGCCCCAAGGGTCCCCAGGCCGAGAACATCCGCGCCCTCTAAATAAGAGCTGCAGTAACGCCCCCACTTCGGTGGGGGCGTTACTTCGTTAAGCGTCATGAGCCGCTGACTGGCGAGCGCTTCTCGTGGAACCGGCCCGGCGCACCTACCGCGCAACGGCGCAACTGCCGCGTACCGACGCTTCGCCGGAGGATTCCGGCCTCTGCGTCGGAGCTGCGCGGTACCTACGCCGCTGCGCGGTAGGCGCGCCTACCGCGTAGCGGCGTAGGTACCGCGCAGGTACCGCGCAGGTACCGCGCAGCTAGAACAGGGCCGCCTCAGGCGAGAGGGAGCTACTTGACGAGGTCCTGCCAGCCGTCGCCGTCGACGTACTCGAAGATGAGGTTGGTCTCGGTGTGGGCGACGGCCGGGTGCTCAGCGAGGTGCTCGAGCACGAAGTCACGCAGGTGGGAGGCATCCGCTGCCGCCACGTGCAGCAGGTAGTCGTCGGCTCCGGCCGTGTGGAAGAGTCCGATGACGCCGGGCCAGTGCGGCGCGGCGTTGCGAAAGTCGTCGATCTGCACGCGGGCGTGCTTGGCCAGGCGCACCGAGATGAGCGCCTGAAGCGATGCGCCGAGGGCGGCGAGGTCGATGTTGGCGCGATAGCCACGAATGTGGCCGGTCTGCTGCAGCCGACGCAGGCGCAGGGACACGGTTGATTCGGCAACCCCGATCTCGGAGGCCAGCGCGGCTCCCGAGGCGCGTGCGTTCACCGAGAGCGCGCGCAGCAGCGCCCGGTCGACCCGGTCTAGTTCTGGTTTCTTCGAATCCATGAGTTCGCTCCCTCGTCTCTCAGTAGCTTATGCGACGCCCACGCTATTCACAGCAGAGTCTGCAGGGCCAGTTGTGTTTGCCCACAGAATCTGTTTTCCTAGCGGTATGTTGCCACTGTCGTCACATCAGCCGTCTTCTTCACACCTTGAAACCCTTGCCGTACACGCGGGGATGGACGGGGTCGCCGCCTCGGGTTCGCACGTTCCCGTCATCGATCTCTCGAGCACGAATCCGTTACCGGGCGTGGAGTCTGGCGGCGACAGCTACGAGAATCTCGCGACCGGCGGCACCCTGGCGCCCGGAGACTCTGCCGTGTATCAGCGACTCTGGCAGCCGGGCGTCGCCCGCTTCGAGACCGCTCTCTCGGCGCTCGAGGGCAGCGCCGGCACCGTCGCGTTCGCGACCGGCATGGCCGCCCTGACCGCCGTGCTGATCGCCACGGTCACCGCCGGCCGCCCACACATTGTCGCGCTGCGCCCGATCTACGGCGGCACCGACCACGTGCTCGCCACGGGACTGCTGGGAACCACCGTCACCTGGACGGATGCCGCGGGAGTTGCCGCCGCGATCCAGCCCAACACCGGGCTCGTCATTCTCGAAACCCCGGCCAACCCGACGCTCGAACTCACCGATATCGGCGCCGTCGTGGCCGCCGCCGGCCCGGTGCCGGTGCTCGTCGACAACACCTTCGCCACGCCGGTGCTGCAGCGTCCCCTCGAACTGGGCGCGACGCTCGTGCTGCACAGCGCCACCAAATACCTCGGCGGCCACGGCGACGCGATGGGCGGCACGGTATCCGGCTCAGACGAGTGGATGGTGCGGCTGCGGCAGGTGCGCGCCCTGACCGGTGGGCTGCTGCATCCGCTCAACGCCTACCTGCTGCACCGGGGGCTGCGCACCCTGCCGGTGCGGGTGCGGGCGCAGCAGGCATCCGCTGCCCAGATCGCCGAACGGCTCGTTGGCCACCCGGCTCTCGTGCGCGTGCTCTACCCCGGGCTGCCCGGCCAGGACCCGCAGGGGCTCATCGGCCGGCAGCTGGCGGGCGGCGGCGCACTTCTGGCGCTCGATGTGGTCGGCGGTTTCGCTGGCGCGGTGCGTTTCACCGAGGGCTGCCGACTGATCGAGCACGCGGTGTCGCTCGGCGGCGTGGATTCCCTGGTGCAGCATCCGGCCTCGCTCACGCACCGACCGGTGCAGGCCGATAAGCGGCCCGGCGCGGGCATCGTGCGGTTGTCGATCGGGCTGGAACACGTCGATGACCTGATGACCGACATTCTGACGGCCCTCGATGGGGTGCTCGAGGCGCAACCGGCGCCGGCCGCGGAGTTCGCGACCGCGGGCTCCTAGCTGTGGCCCAGACTAGCTAGGACTCAGACCAGCTGTGGCCCAGGCTAGCTGCGACCCAGACTAACTACGACCCAGCCGGCTGCGCAGCAGGTTGATGCGCATCTGCAGCTGGGTGACGCTCGCCTGCGCGACCGCCGGGCCGCCGCAGAGGCGCCTCAGCTCGGCATGAATCATACCGTGTGGTTCGTTGGCGAGCTTCGACCACATGCCGACGAGGCTCGAGAGCAGCGTGCGCTGCTCTTTCAGCGTACGGTACAGCGGCGGCGGCTCAATCGGCGCAATCTCCCCACTGACCGGGTCTTTACGCTTGTCGGTCGAGCGTTTGGCCTGCCTGGACTGATGATGGCGCAGCAGTTCGGAGACCTGCTCGGGTTCGAGCAGGCCGGGGATCCCGATGAAGTCGAACTCCTCGTCGGTGCCGGGTTCGGCGAGTTCGCCAAACTCGTCGCCGTCGAACATGACCATGTCGAACGTCGCCTGCGAGTCGAGGGCCTGCCAGGTGCTGTCGTCGAGTCCGAGCTCGTCGGACGCCTTCTCCTGCTTGTTCGCGGCAGCGACCATGGCGTCTTCGGGGTTATACATGCCATCGTCGCCGTCTTCACGGTTACTGCGATCGAGGGCATGGTCCCGCTCGAGTTCGAGCGCGTTGGCGAGGCTCAGCAGGCTCGGCACGTTGGGCAGAAAGATCGACGCCGTTTCGCCGCGTCGACGAGCCCGCACGAAACGGCCGATCGCCTGAGCAAAATACAGCGGGGTCGCGGCGCTCGTTGCGTAGACGCCGACGGCGAGCCGCGGAACGTCGACGCCCTCAGACACCATGCGCACGGCGACCATCCAGCGCCTCGTGTTCTTCGAGAAGTCGTCGATGCGGTCGCTGGCCTCCTTCTCGTCGCTAAGCACCACGGTCACCGATTCACCGCAAATCTCTTCGAGGATGGCCGCGTAGGCGCGCGCGGTGGTCTGGTCGGTCGCAATGACGAGGCCGCCGGCATCCGGAATGCCCTGCCGCACCGCGGTCAGGCGCTGGTCGGCGGCGCGCAGCACCGAGGGGATCCACTGCCCGGTCGGCTCGAGTGCGGTGCGCCAGGCCTGGCTCGTGATGTCCTTGGTGTTGCCCTCGCCGAGCTTGGCTTCCATCTCATCGCCGGCCCGGGTGCGCCACTTCATGTGCCCGGCATAGACCATGAACATGACCGGCCGTACGACGCCGTCGGCGAGGGCACGGCCATAGCCGTAGGCGTAGTCGCTCTGCGACATGCGGATGCCCTGCTTGTCGGGCAGGTAGCTCACGAACGGAATCGGCGAGGTATCGGAACGAAACGGGGTGCCGGTGAGCGACAGGCGCCGGGTGGCCGGCCCGAAGGCCTCCCGAATGGCGTCGCCCCAGCTGAGCGCATCTCCCCCGTGGTGAATCTCGTCGAGAATGACCAGGGTGCGGCTCGACTCGGTGAGGTGCTTGTGCAGCGCGGCCCGCGCGGCGACCTGCGCGTAGGTCACCACGACGCCGTGATAATGGCTGCCGTAGCTGCGGTCGGCGTTCTTGAACATCGGATCGAGACGGATGCCCGCGCGCGCCGCCGCATCCGCCCACTGGTTCTTGAGGTGCTCGGTCGGGGCGACGACCGTGATGCGGTCGATCGTGCGGCGCGAGCGCAGCTCGGCGGCAAGCCGCAGCGCGAAGGTCGTCTTGCCGGCGCCGGGGGTGGCGGCGGCCAGAAAATCGCGGGGTTCGTGCACGAAATAGGCTTCGAGAGCCTCGGCCTGCCAGGCCCGGAGCTTGCTCGCGGTACCCCAGGCGGCACGTTCGGGAAACGACGGCGACAGGTGTTCGGCTGCACTCGTTCCCTGTGCAGGGCCGAAAACTGATGGAGTATTCACTTCCCCCAAATCTACCAACTTGCGCCCGGGCCTGCACGCCCCCGGTCAGAGTCGGGTGGCCAACCGGACACAATGGAAGGATGACAAAGCAGCTACACCCCTGGTCGCGCTATGTGGCTCTCGGCGATTCTTTCACCGAGGGAATCGGCGACCCCGAACCCACGAGCCCCGGCGGACACCGCGGCTGGGCCGACCGTGTCGCCGAGGAACTCAGCCAGGGCACCGAGGACTTCGCCTACGCCAACCTCGCGGTGCGCGGCAAACTCATTCGCCAGATCAGCACCGAACAGATCGGCCCGGCGCTCGCGCTGCACCCCGACCTGATCACCATTTCCGCCGGCGGCAACGACGTGATCCGCCCCGGCAGCGATCCGGATGCCATTGCGGTGCGCTGCGAAGACGTCGTGCGCCGGCTGAGCGCCGACGGCGCCACGATCGTGCTGTTCACCGGCGCCGACGTCGGGTTCTCCCCCGTGTTTCGCGGCATTCGCGGCAAGGTGGCGATTTACAACGAGCACCTGCGCGCGATCGCGACCCGGTACGACTGCATCGTGGCCGATCTGTGGTCTCTTGCGGAGATTCAGGATGCTCGTATGTGGGCTCCCGACCGGCTGCACCTCAACGCGCTCGGCCACCACACCGTTGCCCGCCTCGTGCTCGGTGCCCTCAACGTGCCCAATGCGCTCGAGCCGAGCGAACCCGAACCGATGCCGGGCACCACGTGGCGTCAGGCACGCACCGAGGACCTCGCCTGGGCGCGGGCCTACCTGGTGCCGTGGGTGCTGCGCCGGGTGCGGCACCAGTCTTCGGGCGACCACGTGCTGCCCAAGCGCCCGCTCGCGGGGCCGTTCCGGCAGCCCGAGGCCTGACCCCGCCGCCCTCGCTTGCCGCCCTGGCTGGGCGCAACTACCGCGCAGCGGCGCAACTACCGCGTGGCGTCACCGATTGGGGTCCGCAGACGGACTCGCGCCGGGCTACGCGGCAGTAACGCCGCTGCGCGGTGGGCGCGCCTGCGGCGCAGCGGCGTTACTACCGCGCACCGCCCCTACCGCGCACCGGCGACGGATGCCGCGGCATCCACGGCACCCGTCATGGCAGTCATCACGTCACCGACGGGCGGCGGAACCGGGCGATCGGGTTCACGAGCGTGCCGGCGAGCTGCAGCGACGCCGAGGGATCGGCGAGGTCGAGCATCTTGCGGTTGTTGCGCAGTTGCAGCCGGTTGAGGCACGACAGGGGAAACTCCGCCGCGAACAGGTCGTGCCGGGCGAAGACCGTCGCGAACTCGGGCGCTCCGGCCTGGTAGTCGCTGGTGGTCTCGGCGACGAGCCGCCAGAACTCCTGCTCGGGCAGCTGGCCCTCGTCGGCCAGGGTCGCGGCGAGAAACCGGAAGAAGCAATCGAAGACGTCGGTGAAGATCGTCAAGACCTGTTCCTCGGCGGGAACCGCGATGCGGATGCGGGCGGCGGCCGGAGGCAGCGGCATCCGCTGCCCCATGACCACGATTTCTTCTGCGATGTCCTTCATCAGGATGCGCACCGGAACGCCGTTCTCGAGCACCAGGATGACGTTTTCGCCGTGCGGCATGAACGCCAGCTCGTAAGCCGCGAGGCAGTGCACGAGGGGTACGAGATAGGCCCGCAGGTAGGCGGCGAGCCAGGCGGCCGGCGTCAGTCCCGACTGGGCGATGAGCGCCGACACGAAAGCGTCGCCGTTGTGGTCCAGGTGCAGCAGGGAGGCCATCGTCGCCGTGACCTGCCCGGCCTCGAGGTGGGGCAGCGGGCTTTCGCGCCACAGTGCCGAGAGCATCTGCCCGTAGGGCGAACCGACGGGTGTCGCGGCCTCGAAGGTCGCATTGTGGTATCCGATGGCGGCGACCTCGCGCAGAATGCCGAAGCCGACCCGTTGCAGCTGCGGGTCGCCGGCGACGAGGGTGCCGAGCCAGTCGTTGATCGCCGGGGTGTCACGCATGTACTGCGGCGACAGACCACGCATGAACCCCATGTTGAGCACCGACAGGGCGGTCTTCACGTAGCAGCGCTCGGGCCGGTCGAGGTTGAAGAAGGTGCGGATCGATTGCTGGGCCTGGTAGCGGTCGGTGCCCGACCCGAGGTAGACGATGTTCTGCCGGGCGACCTCGGCGGCGAAGGTGATCGCCAGTTTGTGCTGCCATTGCCACGGATGCACCGGCATGAGCAGGTAATCGGTGACCGCAAGCCCGGCATCGGCCAGGATCGCCGCGAACCGGTGGCGGGTGTCGGCGTCGAGTTCGGCCTCGAGGTGGTGCTCGTAGCCGAGACCCGCGCTCGCGGTGAACACCGCGTGGCAACGGCGCACGGCGAGCCAGTCGAGGGTGACCGGGGCCCCCGTTTCGGGCGCGAACCGTCGATAGTCGGCCAGGCCCAGGCCGAGGCGTCCGTTGCAGGCGACAAAGCAGGGGTGCCCCTCGGTCATTGCACGCTCGATCCGCTGCCCGTAGTCGAGGGGGTGTTCGCCCGCTCGTGGCGCAGTCGCGAGCTGGGCCGCGCTGGTGCGCGAATTCTCGAGCTTGTAGCAGGCGCTCGCGAGGGTCGAGCTGAGCTCTTCGAGGTAGACGGGAAGCACCTCGTCAGAGATTCCGACCTGCTCGCGAAACTCGGTCACGAACGCGAGCAGGTCGAGCTCGGCGGGCTCGCCGTCGCGCCGGCGACGGATGCTCTGCCCCGCGATGCTCCAGTGGTTCAGCGCCCGCCGGGTCGCGGTGAAGCAATACTCGCTGCGGCCATCGTCGCTGGTGATGCGATAGTCATCTGAGGCAGCGGTGCCGGTGTGCCCTGGGCCGACGTGTTCAGGGCCGACGTGTTCAGGGCCGACGCTGACAGGGCCGACGTGTTCAGGGGCGAGCAGGCGCTCGTGGCTGAACTCGGAGATCGTCTTGCGCAGCAGGTCCCGGGTCGCGGCGGCCCAGCGCTCGGGGCTGAGATGGCTGGGGGTCACGTCGCGCTCGCAGACGCTCAGCCACGCCAGTTTGTCGGGCAGCTGCACGATCGAGACCCGCTCGAATCCGCAGGCCGTGTTGAGCGCCAGGATCCGGCTGTTGCGCACGTCGGGTTCGACCACGAGACGCCGCACGGTCGGGTCGGCGAACAGGTGGGCCTGCACGGCCCGCATGATCTCGCGCGTGAAGCCGGGTATCGGAGCATCACCGGCAGCGATCGGGGCGACGAGCAGGTGCATGCCGACGTCACCGCGCCTGTGCGGGTAGAGCGCGCCGATCGGGTCGGCGGCAGGGTCGTAGCGTTCCATCAGAAACAGGGGTACGCCGTGCCGGCAGCCGAGCAGCGCGTGATGCGTTGGGGAGGCGGCGATCTGCGCGTACATCGCGCCGACCTCGACCTCGGTCGCGCTGAGCATGCCCCAGAACCGAGCGCGCTCCTCGGTCACCCAGCCGTGCAGCAGGCGGGCATCCTGCTCGGCATCGACCGGGCGGAAGGTGAAGGTCGGGGCGGTCATCGGCGCGCCTCCGTGGTCACGGGCGCGGGGGCACCAAACCGTTGAAAGCCGATGCGGGTTTCGACGGAATAATGTTCCCGGCCGAGAATGTCTCGGATGATGCAGGAGTTGCGGAAGGCACCCATGCCGAGGTCGGGCGAGCCGAGGCCGTGGGTGTGCAGCTCGGCGTTCTGCACGTAGAGGGCACCGGATTCGCTGTCATTGCTGCCCGCATCGATTCGATACCGGGCGTCGACGTCGAAGCGGCCACGGTCGTCGCGCCGGATCTGGGCTCCGAGTCCCGTGAGAAACTCCGGCTCGGCGGCGGCGTAGCCGGTGGCGAGCACGAGGCCCTCGCTTGCCAGGGAGAAGTCGCGGCCCTGCTCCTGCTGCCGAAATCCGAGCCGGTACTCGGTGCCGCTCCACTCGGCGCTCTGCAGGGCGGAGTTGGTCAGCAGCACGGTCGGCACCCGGCCCGTCAGGCTGCGAGTGTATAAGAGGTCGTAAATATCGTTGATCAGGTCTTCGTTGATGCCCTTGTACAGGCTTTTCTGGCTGTCGATGAGTTCGTCCCTGCGGTTCGCCGGCAGCTCATGAAAGTATGCGGTGTACTCGGGCGAGGTCATCTCGAGGGTCAGTTTGGCGTACTCGAGGGGAAAGAACCGGGCCGAGCGCGTGACCCAGTTGAGCGTATAATCGTGGTCGAGTTGCTCCTGCAGCAGGTCGTAGTAGATCTCGGCGGCGCTCTGGCCGCCGCCGACGATCGTGATCGAGCGCATCCGCTGCAACTCGGCCTTACGGCTGAGATAGTGCGCGCTGTGCAGCGCGGGGTCGGGCAGGTCTGCGCAGGCGGCGGGCACGACGGGGGCCGTGCCCGTGCCGAGCACGAGACGTGCCGCGGTGAGAGTCTCTCCCTCGCTGAGGTGCACGCGGTAGGTGCGGCTCACGGCGTCGAAGTCGACCGACTCGACGTCGAAGCCGAAACGCAGATTGTCGAGCCTGCCGGCGACCCATTGGCAGTACTGGTTGTATTCGACCCGCATCGGGTTGAAGTTCTCACGAATGTAGAACGGATAGATGCGGCCGACGTGCTTGAGGTAGTTGAGAAACGAAAATTCCGAGGTCGGGTCGGCGAGGGTCACGAGGTCGGCGAGGAACGGCACCTGCAGGGTGCTGCTCTCGAGCATCATGCCGGGATGCCAGTCGAAGCGGGGCGCCCGCTCGAGAAACAGCGCGTCGAGCTGCGTGATCGGGGCGGTCAGGGCGGCCAGACCCAGGTTGAACGGTCCCAGACCGATGCCGATGACGTCATAGACACGCTGCGGGTCGGCCCGAACGGATTCAGACATGCGCCACCGCCCGTGTCGGGGCGAGCAGCCGGCCGCCGTGAAGGCGGATGAGGGCGAGAATGTGCTCGAGGTCGGCGAGCGTCGTGTGCGGGTTCAGCAGCGTGAACTTCAGATAGTGGCGGCCGGCGACCGTCGTACCCGCGATGACGGCCTCCCCCGAGGCAAAGATGTCCCGGCGGATGCCGACGTTGAGGTCGTCGAGTTGGCTCTGGCTGAGATCGTCGCCGGACGGCGGCCAATATCGAAAGACCAGGGTGCTGAGCACCGGTTCGACGACGACCTCGAAGTCGGGGGCGGCCCGCAGCACGGCGTACACGCGCCCGGCCAGGTCGATGACCTCGTCGAGCATCTCCCCGATCGCGTCGGCGCCCATGGTGCGCAGCGTGAACCACAGCTTCAGGGCATCGAAGCGGCGGGTGGTCTGGATCGACTTGTCAACCTGGTTGGGCACCAGCAGCGAGGCGCTGCGGGGGTTGAGGTAGTCGGCGTGGTGCGTCACGTGGCCGAGCATGGCGCCGTCACGCACGATCACGGCGCTCGAGCTGACCGGCTGAAAGAAAGTTTTGTGGTAGTCGAGGGTGACCGAATCGGCCCGTTCGATGCCCTCGAGCAGGCCCGCATGCCGCCGGGAGGTGATGAGGCCACCACCGTAGGCCGCGTCGACGTGCAGCCAGACGTCGTGCAGCGCGCAGATGCCGGCGATCTGCGACAGCGGGTCGATGCTGCCGAAGTCGGTCGTTCCGGCGGTTGCGACGACCGCCATGGGCACGAGCCCGGCGGCGAGGCAGTCGGCGATGGCGGCCGCCAGCGCCGCGGGGTCGAGGCGCTGGGCGTCGTCGGTGGCGATCGCGACGACGGCGTCGAAACCGAGGCCCAGGGTCGACGCGGAGGTGCGAATGCTGAAGTGGCTCGCTGCTGAGGTGAAGATGCGCAGTCGGGACAGAACCTCGGGGAGGCGGATCGGGGCATCCGTCGCCGGCGTCTGGTGGGCCTGCGCCCGTGCGAAGGCCCGGTTGCGGGCGATCAGCAGGGCCTGCAGGTTGGACTGGCTGCCGCCGCTCGTGAAGACGCCGTCGGCGGCGGGGCCGAGGCCGAGCCGGCCGGCGGTCCACTCGATGAGGTGACGCTCCATGAGCGTCGCGCCGGCACTCTGGTCCCAGGTGTCCATAGACGAGTTGACGGCGCTGAGCACGGCCTCCCCGACCAGCGCGGGAATCACGACCGGGCAATTGAGGTGTGCGGCGTATTTCACGTCGTGAAAGTAGACGGCGTGGCGCAGGTAGAGCCGCTCGACCTCGGCGAGGGCCGCCTCACCGTCGCCGAGTGGGCTGTCGAGGTCGACCACCTCAACCTCGAGGCCCAGCTCGGCCGGGGTGATGCCGGTGAAGGGCTGCCGGGTGGTCGCGAGTTGCTCACCGACGGCCGCGACGCCGCGGGTCACGGCGTGCACGTAGTGATCGCGGTTGTCTTCGTTGAAGAGGTGGCTGCGCGCGGGCGCGCCGAATACTGGTGGATGGGTCACGGATGCTCCTCTATCGGGCGTCCGCAGACGGGAACGCCAGCACGAATAGTTAGGTAAGGCTTACCTTATGTACTCGTGGGGAGTTGGTCAAACCGGGCACCCGACGCGGTGCCGCTCGCGGCCGGCTAGCCGTCGATCAGCTCGCCGGGGTGCCCGAGCCGCCAGCCGAGGCCGGGGTCGGTGAGGTCCGCGTCGAGTTCGAGCGGAACGGTGATGGTGTCGTCGCCGACGAGAAAGTCAACGCTGCCCACGTCGTCGCCGTCGATCCCGAGCTGTACCGACTCGGCCTCGGCCGTGCCGGTGATCGGAGTGTCCGACCAGACCAGAGCGGATGCCGCCTCCGCGGCCACCGCCTGCACGTTCTGGCCCCACAGGGTCGTGTACTGGCCGAACGGCTCCCCCGCTTCGGTCAGCGTGACCTGCTGGAAGCCCGGGATGACGCTCTCGATCAGGTCACGCACGGCGTCGTTGACCTCGGAGCGCGACGTACCGCCCAGCACCACGCCCACCACGGTCACGGTTTCGGAGCCGACGGTGATGTCGGCGGAGAACAGCAGGCAGGAACCGGCGACATCCGTCGTACCCGTCTTGATGCCGCTGACGCCGAGGGTGCCGAGCAGGGTGTTCGTGTTCTCGACCGTGCCGATCACCGGGAGGCTGATGGTCTGCGTCGCCACGATCGACGCGAGGGCCGCGTTGTCGGTGACGAGCTTGGCGAGTTCGATCAGGTCGGCCGTGGTGCTGACGCTGTCCGAGGAGATGCCGCTCGCGTCGGCGACGACGGTTCCGGTGAGCCCCTGCGCGGCCAGCCAGTCGGCAGCGGCGGCGAGGTAGGCCTGTTCGGAGCCGTAGGCCCAGACCACGAGGGACTCCGCATAGTTATTGCCGGAGGCCAGGAGCATGGCGAGCATCGCCTCACGCTGGCTCAGCTCCATGCCGCCGACGACGGGAGCGACAGAGCCGCCCTCGGCAAGGGCCTCGTAGTAGAACGCGACGTCGGCATCCGTGAAGGTGATCTCGGGGCCGGGTTCGTCGCCGCTGAGCGGCTTGGCGTCGAGCACGACGAGCGACGTGACCATCTTCGTGATGCTGGCGATCGGCACGGTCGTCGTGGAGCCGCTCGCCGCGAGCACGCCCTCAAACCCGACGGCACCGACGGCGGCCGAGCCGAAGTCCGGCAGGTCCGGCTGCGCGGCCGGCTGGGTGGCCGCGGCCGGCTGGGTGAGTTCGGCGGCGGCGGTGGGCACCGCGGCGAGGCCGGTGGCGGCCACATAGGTGATGCCGACGAGGGCGACGGTCAGCAGGCTGAACACCAGGATTCTGCGGCGACGGTAGGTTTCGCGACGCGTGTAGTAGGGCATCAGTCGATCTTACGGACACTGGGTGAATTGCGGATGCGCAGGGCATACAGGGCGACGGCGCTCGCCGCGGCGACGTTGAGGGAGTCGACGCCGTGCAGCATGGGGATCGTGACGACCGTGTCGGCGTCGGCCAGGGCACGGTGACTGAGGCCGTCGCCCTCGGTGCCGAGCACGATCGCGAGGCGTTCGGGGGCATCCGTGGCGAAGTCTTCGAGCGACACCGCGTCGTCGGCCAGAGCGAGGGCGGCGAGGTGAAATCCGGCCGCGTGCAGCAGCGGCGTTGCCACGTTCCATTCGGGCAGCCGGGTCCACGGCACCTGCAGCACGGTTCCCATACTGACGCGCACGCTGCGGCGGTAGAGCGGGTCGGCGCAGCGCGGGGTGATGAGCACGGCGTCGGCGCCGAGGCCGGCGACGGCGCGAAAGATCGCCCCGACGTTGGTGTGATCGACGATGTCCTCGAGAATCACGATGCGACGGGCGTCCCGGATCACGTCTTCGACCGGGGCCAGGGCCGGCCGGTGCATGGCGGCAAGGGCGCCGCGGTGCAGGTTGTAGCCGGTGAGCTTCTCGAGCACCTTCGGCTCCCCCACGTAGACCGGCACATCGGGCCACTCGGCCAGCAGCGGCTCCACGTCGGGCAGCCACTGCTCCTGCAGCAGCACCGAACGCGGCCGGTGGCCGGCGCGCAGGGCGCGGGTGATGACCTTGGTGGACTCGGCGATGTACAGGCCGCCCTCCGGTTCGGAGACGCGGCGCAGCACGACATCCGTCAGCCGGGAGTAGTCGGCCAGGCCCGGCAGGGAGAGATCATCGATGGGAATTATCTGCACGGCGGGTGCCTTTCGTCAAGAGAACTCCTGCCAGCCTGACAGGTGAGTAAACAAAGTGGAAAACCGACGAGTTTAGACTCGGGGTGCACCCTTCTTGTGGTGCACGCACTCGTGAACGGATGGAGCACCACGTGGCTGAAGTTGTGTCGAGTCCCGCATTGCTCGCCGCCCCTGCCCCGGGCGACGCCCGCAGCGCCCCGGACGCGCGCACAGAGCACGACCTCGACCGAATCGCCGACCTCCTGCGCGGCAGGCCGGCGGCGGTGCTGACGGGCGCCGGGCTCAGCACGGATTCCGGCATTCCGGATTATCGCGGCGAGGGCGCTCCGAAACGCTCCCCGATGACCTTTCAGACCTTCGTCGCCGACGAACGCGCCCGCAAACGGTACTGGGCGGGCAGCCACCTCGGCTGGCGCCAGTTTCGTGCGGCCGGCCCGAACCTCGGCCATCTCTCACTCGTGCGGCTCGAAGAAATCGCCGCGATCACCGGTGTGATCACCCAGAACGTCGATGGCCTGCACACCCGCGCCGGGTCGCGGCACGTCGTCGAGCTACATGGTTCGATGGATCGCGTCATCTGCCTCGACTGCGGCCAGGCCTTCGGCCGCGACAGCATCGCCGCGCGCCTCGAAGCCGCGAACCCGATCCTGACCGCCGGCGAAGGGTCCGATGGGGCAGCGGATGCCGTGCGCATCGCCCCCGACGGAGACGCCGACGTCGACGACATCGACTCCTTCACCGTTCCCGAGTGCTCGGTGTGCGGTGGAATGCTCAAGCCCAACGTGGTCTTCTTCGGCGAGCTCGTTCCCACCGGCCGGTTTCTCGAGGCCACCGCGCTCGTCACCGCTGCGCAGGCCCTCGTGGTGGCGGGATCGTCGCTCGCGGTGAATTCGGGCATCCGTCTGGTGGAACTGGCCCGGCGCCGCAAACTGCCGATCATCGTCATCAACCGCGGCGTGACCAAGGGTGACGGCCGCGCGGTCATCAAGCTCGAGGCCGGAACGTCGGAAACCCTGGCCGGCCTCGCCGAGCGGCTCGCGCCCGGGCAGCACCGCTGATGGGCGCTACTCCCCCGACCGGAGTGCCGACCGGAGTGCCGACCCGCCTGTCGATCGTGCGCCACGGTCAGACCGACTGGAACCTGCACAAGCGCATTCAGGGCAGCACGGACATTCCGCTCAACGCCACCGGGCGCGCCGAGGCCGCCACGACGGGCCTCGGGCTGCTCGACCGCTCGTGGGACGGGATCTGGGCAAGCCCCCTGTCGCGCGCGGCCGAAACGGCCCGCATCATCGCCGGCCAGCTGGGCATGAGCCGGCCCGAACTGCTGCCGGCCGTCACCGAACGTCACCACGGCGAGATCGAGGGCCTGTCTTTCACCGAGCGCCAGCAGAAGTTTCCCAACGGTGTGCTCGTTCCGGGGCTCGAATCGCGGCAGGCGGTGCTCGACCGGGTGCTGCCGGCCTTCGGGGTGTTGGCCGCCGCGCATCCCGGGCAGAGCCTGCTGGTGGTCAGTCACGGCGGCGTCATCGGCACCCTGCTGCGCTTCGCCACCGAGGGCGAACGGCCCCGCCAGGACGAGCTCATCGCCAACGGTTCGGTGCACGACTTCGAGTGGCGAAACGGCGAGCTGGTGCTGCTGCACTTTGCCGCGACCGTGCGCACACCGCAGGACGCCGAGCACACGCGGGGGTAGCATCCGTCACCCCGGCCCTCACCTTAGGAGCAGACATGTCAGCCGAAGCACCCCCGACCGGTCCGGCCCGAACCTACCCGGCCGGCGTCACCTGCTGGATCGACACCGAACAGCCCGACCCGGCGGCCGCGAGCCGGTTCTACGGTGAGTTGTTCGGCTGGACCTTCACGAACGCGATGCCCCCGCAGGCCGAGTCCGTCTACCTCATCGCACAACTCGACGGCAACGACGTGGGCGCGATCGGCCCAGCCCCGGCGGGCACGCCGGTCGCCTGGAACACCTATATCGCGGTCGCCGAGGCGGATGGCGCCGCCCTCGCGGTCGCGACGGCCGGCGGTACCGTGGTCTCCGGCCCGAACGACGCCGGACCGGGCGGCCGAACCGCCACCTGCGCCGACCCGCAGGGCGCCGAATTTCGGCTCTGGCAGCCGTACCGCCGGCTCGGCGCGCAGACCGTGAACCTGCCAGGGTCCTGGAACTTCAGCGACCTGCGCACGGCTGACATCGCTGCCGCCCGCACCTTCTACAGCGAAATCTTCGGCTGGGAGTACCTGAACCTCGGCGACAGCGTCGAAACGATGGTCAGCGTGCCCGGCTACGGCGACCACCTCGCCGCGACGGTCGACCCCGACATCTACCGGCGCCAGGCCGGCGCCCCGGCCGGGTTTGCCGATGTGATCGGCGCCATCGAGGATGTGGGAGCAGCCGCGGCCGGCTGGCACGTGAAATTCAGCGTGGCCGACCGTGACGCCAGCGCCGCCCTCGCCGTGAGGCTCGGGGCGACCGTGCTCGAGACCGCGGAGTCGCCGTGGGCCGCGCTCGCACGCATCCGCGACCCGCAGGGTGCCGAATTCACGCTGAGCGAGTTTCGCCCGCCGGCCTGAGCGGGCCTTTCTCGACAGAGTGAGTGACACCGTGTTTTCTGGCCAGATTGTTGAACAATCTGCGAAAATGGGGCAGGCTGGGCAGAACACGTGAGCATGAACCAAGGGAGACCCGTGCGAATCGACCTGAACAGTGACGTCGGCGAGTCCTTCGGCATGTACACCCTCGGCGATGACGCCGCCATCATCGCCTCGGTCTCGAGCGTCAACGTGGCCGGCGGCTTTCACGCCGGTGACCCGAGCACCATCCGTGCTACCTGCGCCGCAGCCGCGGCCGCCGGGGTGACCGTCGGCGCGCATCCCGGCTACCGTGACCTGGCCGGTTTCGGCCGCCGCTTCATCGACATGGAACCGGCCGAACTCAGCAACGACGTGATCTACCAGATCGGTGCCGTGCAGGCCCTTGCCCGTGCCGCGGGCACCAGCGTGCGCTACGTGAAGCCGCACGGCGCGCTCTACAACACCATCGCCCACCACCCCGTGCAGGCTCAGGCTGTGCTCGACGCGATCCTCGCCGTCGACCCCACCCTGCCGCTCATGACACTGCCGAACTCGGAGGTCGGCCGGCTCGCCCGTGCTTCGGGTCTCCGCACGGTCAGTGAAGCTTTCGCTGACCGGGCCTACAACGTCGACGGTTCGCTGGTCAGCCGCACGAAGCCCGGCGCCGTGCTGCACTCGGTCACGGCGGTCACCGACCAGGTGCTGCGCCTCGTGCTCGAGGGCCAGGTCGTCGCGATCGACGGCACCGTCATCGACGTGCCCGTCGAGAGCATCTGCCTGCACGGCGACACCCCCGACGCGGTCAACCTCGCCGCGGCCATTCGGGCGGCGCTCGAAGGTGCAGGCGTCACCATCGCGAGCTTCGTGTAGCCCGTGTCGCACCCCACCCCGCACTCGGCGCCCCCCTTAGTGCTGCGCCCGGTCGGCGACCGCGGCGTTCTGGTGCAGCTCGGCAGCCTCGAACAGGTGCTGAGCCTGCACGACTGGTTGCAGCGGCATCCGCTGCCCGGCCAGGTCGATGCCGTTGCCGCCGCCGAGACCGTGCTGATCACCGCCGACTCCGCCGCCGCGGCCCGCGGCTTCGCGGCCGCCCTGCGCGCCGCGGATCTGACCCCGGTCACGGCGACGGATGACGCCCTCGTCACCATCGACACCGTCTATGACGGCGAAGACCTCGACGCGGTGGCCCGCCTGACCGGCCTCAGTCGCGACGCGGTGATCACCGCCCACAGCGACCAGATCTGGACCGCGGCCTTCGGCGGTTTCGCCCCCGGCTTCGCGTACCTCGTCGGCGACGGCAGGCTCGCGGTGCCGCGGCGGGAGACTCCACGGCCCGCCGTTCCGGCCGGATCCGTCGCTCTCGCCGACCGCTACTCGGCCGTCTATCCGCGGGTCAGCCCCGGCGGCTGGCAGCTCATCGGGCGCACCACGGCTACGCTCTGGGATCTTCAGCGCGCCGCACCCGCGCTCATTCGACCGGGCAACCGCGTGCAGTTTCGCGCCGTGCGCGAGCTCGTGCTGGCCGGGCCCGGCCCCCGGCCTGCGGGTCAGGCCGCCGACCCGGCCGCCGACCCGGCCGCTGAGGCGGAGGCATCCGCCTTCATCGTGCGGCAACCCGGCGCCCAGACGACCGTGCAAGACCTCGGCCGCCCGGGCTTCGCCGACCTCGGCGTGACGCGCTCCGGGGCGCTCGACCGGGGCGCGCTGCGGCGCGCGAACCGGCTCGCCGGCAACCCGGCAACCGCCGCCGTGCTCGAAAACGCTCTCGGCGGCCTCGTGCTCGAAGCCCGATACGACCAGGTGCTCGCGGTGTCCGGCGCCGCAGTGCCGATCGACGTGACGAGCGGCGCCGGCACGTTGCGCACCGTGCCGGTCGACGCACCGTTCGTGGTGCACGCCGGTGACCGCGTGGCCCTCGGCACGCCGAGTTCGGGCATGCGCTGCTACGTCGCCGTGCGCGGTGGTTTCGACGTGCCCGCCGTGCTCGGCAGCCGCTCGACCGACACGCTGTCGGGCCTGGGCCCGGCACCGCTCTCGGTCGGAACCGAACTGCGCGTGCTGGTCGCCGCAGCGTCGAGCGTCGTGGGTGACGCCGAACCGTCGCCGGCCGCGCCGCCGGCGGTGACCGAGCTGCGTTTCGTGCCCGGCCCGCGCGCGGACTGGATCGCCGCCGACTCACTCGCCGAATTCTCGCGCACCGTGTACACCGTCAGCGCGCGGTCCAACCGCATCGGTCTGCGCCTCGACGGGGCCGCGCTCGTGCGATCCGCCGCCGCGACGGCTGCCTCTGGGCCGGCGGCGGCCGAGCTGCCGAGCGAGGGAACGGTGAACGGAGCCATCCAGATTCCGGCCTCGGGCTTGCCCGTGCTGTTTCTCGCCGATCACCCGGTTACCGGCGGCTATCCGGTGCTCGGCGTTGTGCTGCACGCCGACCTCGACCGGGCCGCGCAGCTGCCGGCCGGTTCCCGGTTACGTTTTGTTCCGGCAGCGGATGCCGCGAACCCCCTCACTTCCCCGCCCTCGACAACCAAAGGCTGACCCGTGCACAAGATTCTCATTGCCAACCGAGGCGAAATCGCCGTGCGGATTCTGCGAGCCTGCGACGATGCCGGCTTCGAGTCCGTCGCCGTCTACGCCGACTCGGACGCCGACGCCCTGCACGTGCAGCTCGCCTCCGAGGCCTACGCGCTCGACGGCACGAGTCCCGCCGACAGCTACCTCAACGTCGACAAGCTCCTGCAGATCGCCGCGCGGGCGGGGGCCGACGCCGTGCATCCCGGCTACGGGTTCCTGTCCGAGAACGCCGACTTCGCCCAGGCGGTGATCGACGCCGGACTGGTGTGGATCGGGCCGTCGCCCGAGAGCATCCGTCTGCTCGGAAACAAGATCTCGGCCCGCGAGATCGCGATTCGGGTCGGCGCGCCGCTCGTTCCCGGCACGGACAGCACGGTCGAGTCCGCCGCCGAGGTGCGCGCCTTCGCCGAGGAGTTCGGCCTGCCGATCGCCATCAAGGCGGCGTTCGGCGGCGGCGGCCGCGGCCTCAAGGTGGTCTGGGAACTCGACTCGATCGAGGAGTCCTTCGACTCCGCTGTGCGCGAGTCGCAGGCGGCGTTCGGCCGCGGCGAGTGCTTCGTGGAGCGATTTCTGGTGCGGCCCCGCCACGTGGAGGCCCAGGTTCTCGCCGACGGCCGCGGCACCGTCATCGTCGTCGGCACCCGCGACTGTTCCCTGCAGCGCCGCAACCAGAAGCTCGTCGAAGAGGCGCCCGCACCATTCCTCACCGCCGCCCAGAGCGAGCAGATCTACACCTCGGCGAAGGCGATCTGCCTCGAGGCCGGATATTCCGGCGCCGGCACCGTGGAGTACCTCGTCGCCGACGACGGCAGCGTCTCGTTCCTCGAGGTCAACACGCGGCTGCAGGTCGAACATCCGGTCACCGAGGAGACTTCGGGCATCGACCTCGTGCTCGCGCAGTTCGTGATTGCCGCCGGCGGTCCGCTGCCGATGCAGGTCGACCCGGAGCCGCGCGGGCACTCCTTCGAGTTTCGTATCAACGCGGAAGATCCCGGCCGCGGCTTTCTGCCCTCCCCCGGAACCGTGACGCTCTTCGCGCCGCCGACCGGGCCCGGCGTGCGCGTCGACACCGGCGTGCAGAGCGGCGACACCATTCCAGGCCAGTTCGACTCCCTGCTCGCCAAGCTCATCGTCACCGGTGCCGACCGCCCGCAGGCCCTGCGCCGCGCCCGCCGCGCCCTGGCCGAATTCACCGTCGAGGGTGTTGCGACCGTGCTGCCCTTCCACCGCGCCGTGGTCGCCTCCCCCGATTTCACCGCCCCCGACCGGCTCGGCGTGCACACCGGCTGGATCGAGACCGACTTCGGCGACCGGCTCGCGCACGATCCCGAATTCAGCCATGGCGCGGCATCCGCTGCCCGGCGCACGATCACCATCGAGCTCGACGGCAAGCGGATGTCGCTGGGCCTGCCGGCAGATCTGCTCGCCGGCCTTGCTGGTGGGGTCGGGGCGGCGCCCGCCGTCACCGCTGAGGTGGCCGACCCCGCGGAACTGCGCTCCACGATGGGTGGAACCGTCGTCAAGTGGCTGGTCGAAACCGGCGCGACGGTCGCCACCGGCGACCCGGTGCTCGTGCTCGAAGCGATGAAGATGGAGTCGACCGTAGTGGCACACCGCGCGGGCGTGCTCGGCGAGCTTCTGGTCGAGCCCGGCGACGCCGTCGCGGTGGCGCAGCCACTCACCGCCATCACCGCCTGACGGGCTCGCTGGCCGAATTTCGCTCGCCTGGCAGCGCACGCGGGCTGAACTCGGCTGGCACGACTCGCTGGCATGACTCGCTGGCACGACTCGCTGAGCACCGCCCGCTGAGCACCGCCCGCTGGCAGCGGATGCCGCACCCGGCATCCGCTTGGTGGGCGCTGCGCCGCTGCGCGGGTGTTGTGAGGGGTCTTGCTTCGCGGGTGACTCGTCAGGCTCGACAACCGGCGCCACTGCGCGGTACCTGCGGCGCTGCGCGGTACCGGCGCCGCAACGCGGTACCTGCGGCGCTGCGCGGTACCTGCGCCGGTGCGCGGTACCTGCGCCACCCCGACCGGAGCCCGGACCCGAGCTGCGCGGGTACTGCGCCGCTACGCGGGTGGCACGCCTACCGCGCAGCGGCGCACTACCCGCGCAGCTCCCGCAGGAGCGGGTGACGGGTCTCGTTGCGCGGGTGCTGCGCCCCTGCGCGGTACGTACGCCGCTACGCGGGTGCTGCGCAGGGTCGTGCTACGCGGTAGCTGCGCCGCTGCGCGGGTGCTGCGCCGCTGCGCGGGTAGTTGCGAGAGGTCTCCCCGCGCGGGTGACTCGACGGGCTCGACAACCGGCGCCGCACCACAACTCACGGCGTTCACTTGAACCACCTGACCACCTAGTAATCCGACGGAGCCTCGGTGCTGAGAACAGTGAAGCTGCCGTTGTCGGCGCGCTGCACGCTCAGCACGACGCCTTCCTTCCAGGTAATCCCCTGATCGGTCGTGGTGCCGGTGATCGTGTCGATGTCCAGCCCGACCAGTTCGGCCCAGGGCTTGCCGCACTGCACCGGGAAGCTCTCCATCACGGCCCCGCAGAGTCGCGTTCCCGTGGAGTCCTGATACAGCAGGCCCGCCACTGAAACCGGGGTGTCGGCGGTTCGGGCGACCAGCTGATCGACCGAGATCGGGGCATCCGTTGCTGAACCCGAAGAGCAGGCCGTCAGCGAGCCCAGGCTGGCCAGAACCAACACCAACGCGAACGTGGTGCGAGGCGAGAATGCCGGCATCATGCCTCCTTCGGCGTGAGAAACGTCAGGCCAGTCTGATCCCTAAGCTTAGAAGATGACACCCGACGACACCGAGCGCCTGCACTTTCGACAGATGACCATCGACGACCTCGACGATCTGGCCGAGCTGCTCGGAGATCCCGCACTCATGACCTTCTACCCGGCTCCGAAAACGCGGGATCAGGCCCGGGCCTGGATCGAGTGGAATCAGCGCAACTATGCCGAACACGGCTACGGCCTCTGGATCATCGAGACCCTCACGGGTGAGTTTGTGGGCGACTGCGGCCTCACCTGGCAGCAGGTCAACGGCCGCCTCGAACTCGAGGTCGGCTATCACGTGCGCGCCACCCACCAGGGTCGCGGCTTGGCCACCGAGGCCGCCCTGGCTTGCCGCGACTTCGCCCGCGACACCCTGCAGGTGCCGCAGCTCGTGGCAATCCTGCACCCAGACAACGAGGCGTCCCGCCGGGTCGCGCAGAAGATCGGTATGCGCTTTCTCGAAAACGACCTGGGCGGAACGATCCCGGTGCGATCCGTGCTCGGCATGCACTTTCCGGTGTCGCTGTGACCCGCGCCGCCGGAGCACAGCGCTCCTGCCTCACCGAGTCTCTCGGGCCGATACTGTGAGGTCATGACCCTCGACGAGATCCTCAGCGACCTGCGCCGACAGACGGCGGTGGTGCGCCACGCGGACACCGGCAGCTGGGTCGCATCCGTCTTGCGCGAACGCATCGGCGCCGGCCAGCTCGCGCCCGGCGCAAAACTCTCTGAGGAGGCCCTCTGCGACGTGCTCGGCGTCTCCCGCAACACCCTGCGTGAGGCGTTCTCGACGCTGGCGGCCGAGCACATCCTCACCCGCATCCCCAATCGCGGAGTCTTCGTCGCCCGCCCCACGGTCGAGGATATTCGGGAGATCTACCGCGTGCGGCGCTTTCTCGAACCCTCTGCCCTGCTCTGGACCCCGCAGACGGATGCCCCACTGCTGCACGCGGCCGTCGCCCGTGCCCGCGCGGCGCGTGACGCGAACTCTGTTGACGGCATGGCCATGGCCAACCAGGACTTTCACGCCGGAGTCGTCGCCCTGACCGGCAGCGAGAGGCTCAGCCTGCAGATGGCCCAGGTGCTCGCCGAGATGCGCCTCGTCTTTCACTCAATGGCGGCCGACCCCGCATTTCATGAGCCCTACATCGAGCGCAACGCCGAGATCCTGAGGCTGTTTGAGGCCGGCGACCGCGCGGGAGCGGTCGCGGCCCTCGCCGACTACCTTGATCGTGCCGAGGCACGATTGCTCGTCGCCCACGCGGCCGCGCATGCCGCCGCCAGCGCCGCTGGCACTACCAGCACCCCGCGCTGAGGTCGTTCTCTGGCACGGCCCCAACCCAGTGTCTGCAATAGTCGTGCCGCGCACCGAGCTGTGGATTTCACCGCCGCCCTGGCATCCGCCAGGCGTGCCGTGGCTATGGGGCGTTCAGCAGCTGCTCGTGCGCCGGAAACGTACAGCGCGTCATGCGCCTGAAAACTGCTCGTGAGCCGGAAACTTGCACTCTCTCGTGGTCATGCGCCCGAAAACTGCTCATGCGCCTGGTCTGCCGGGCGCGCGAGCAGCTTTAGGGCGCATGAAGAGTAGTTGGCCGGTGAGGCCTACCCGCGAGCGACTCGCGGCCGGTGTCTCACGGTGCGAAGCGGCACTGCGGCCTGTCACGACGCGAGCGAATAGTCGGGCGGGCCGAATTCGGCGACGGATGCTGCGCCATCCGTCACCGACGCAGACCTGCGGGCAGGCCCGCACGGGTCGATGCCCCATCTTGCCCGGTCCCGGTCGTGGGTGTCAGGGCACGTAGTAGTCGGCGTCGCGGGCATCCGTGATGAGCATGTGGCCCGGAGCGTGCCCGAACGCGAGCGGCGGCCGCGACTCCATCACGGCCGCCTGCGGGGTCACCCCGCACGCCCAGAACACGGGAACGTCTCCCGGCGCGAGTTCCACGGCGTCGCCGAAGTCCGGCCGGGACAGGTCGCCAATGCCGAGTTCGGCCGGGTCCCCGAAATGCACGGGCGCTCCGTGCACCGCCGGATAGTGCGACGTGATGTTCACCGCATCGAGCACCTGCGCCGCGGGAATCGGCCGCATCGAGACGACGAGCGGCCCGGCGAGGGATCCTGCCGGCGTGCAGCGCCGATTGGTGCGATACATGGGCACGTTGACGCCCTGGTCGATGTGGCGCACCGGCACCCCGCCGGCCTGCAGTGCCGACTCGAAGGTAAAGCTGCAGCCCACGATGAAGGTCACGAGGTCGTCCTGCCAGCGCGCGAGCAGATCCGTCGGCGACTCGACGAGAACACCGTGCTCGTACACGGTGTAGCGGCCCACATCGGTACGGATGTCTCCCCCGGCCAGCAGCGCGCCGCTCGTCTGCCCGGCCTCCAGCACGCCCAGGATCGGACAGGCCTGCGGGTTGCTCTCGGCGAACAGTCGCACGTCGGCGGCCGACTCCCGGGGCACGATGATGAGGTTCGCCTGGGTGAAGCCGCGCGACCAGCCAGCGGTGGGGGTGCTGAGCCCGGCCCGAAACAGGGCACGGGCCGCGGCGGGACTGATCGCACCGGGGTCAGCGGCAGCAGCGGGCGGGGCATCCGCTGCAGCGGCAGTCGCGGAATCGTCTGCGTGGCGGCCCATCTAGACCCACAGCTGGCTGAGGCCGCCGAGCGACTGGTAGCCGAGGAACAGCGTCAGCAGCCACGCTGCAACACCGATTCCGAGCAACCACTTCGGGTAGACATAGCCGCCGAGCAGGTCGCGGCGACGCCAGGCCACCCAGAGGATGACGGCAAAACCAACGGGCAGGATGAGCCCGTTCACGGCGCCGGCCATGATGAGCAGCGTCGCGGGGGCCTGGCCGATGAAGGTGAAGACGACCGTGGAGACGGCGATGAAGACGACCGTCGCGATGCTGCGCATGCGCGGCGACGTCTTCGCGGTGGTGACGAATGAGATCGAGGTGTACGCGGCGCCGATCACGGAGGTGATCGAGGCGGCCCAGAGGATGATGCCGAACAGCTTGAGACCGATGGTTCCGGCCGCAGACTGGAAGGCCTCGGCGGCGAGGTTGTCGCTCGTGAGGGCGACTCCGCCCGCCACGACGCCCAGAATGGCCAGGAACAACAGCACCCGAATGACACCGGTGACGATGATGCCGAGGACCGAGCTCTGGGTGATCTCACGCACGTTCTCGGGTCCGGAGACGCCCGCGTCGATCATGCGGTGGGCGCCGGCGTAGGTGATGTACCCGCCGATGGTGCCGCCGATCAGGGTTGTGATGATGAGAAAGTCGATGTTGTCGGGGATGACCGCGTTGCGCAGGGCGTCGCCGAGCGGCGGCCGAGAGACGATCGCGACGTAACCGATGAGCACGATCATCACGGCGCCGAGCACGACGACGATCTTGTCGAGGGCGAGGCCGGCCCGTTTGCTGAGGAAGATCGCGATGGCGATCACGGCCGAGAGGATGCCGCCCAGTCGGGCGTCGATGCCAAAGAGCACATTGAGGCCGAGTCCGGTGCCGGCGATGTTGCCCACATTGAACACCAGGCCGCCGAGGCAGATCAACGCCGCGAGAAACCAGCCGGCGCCGGGCAGGATCGTGTTGGCCAATTCCTGGGCGCGTTTGCCGCTGACGCCGATCACGCGCCAGACGTTGAGCTGCACCGCGATGTCGACGAGAATCGAGACCAGAATGGCGAAGGCGAAGGCGGCCCCCAGCTGCACGGTGAAGTTCGTGGTCTGAACGATGAAGCCGGGGCCGACCGCGCTCGTGGCCATGAGGAACATGGCTCCGAGCAGGGCACTGCGGTGCTTGTTTTTCGTGCGCCGGGGCTTCGTGCCCTTGAACTTCGCACCCTTCGGCGTCGTGCCGGGAACCGTCGTTGCCATGGTGCGCTCACTTCTCTGGGACTGAGCACCCGACCGCCGTGGCGGCGGGCACTGATTGTCGAGAAGCCTACGATTGTTCAACAATCCATGCAAGTAAATCGGCCCGATCAGCCCGCAATTTTACACGCTCGAAATCTGTGCACCGAGCTGATCAGGGTTTTGACCGCAACGCCGTTTCTTGCACAACGCGCAGCAGACGTTCGGCGGAGGCCTCCCAGGTGAAGCGTTCCGCTTCGCCCAGCGACCGTTCAGCGACCCGAGCCCACTCCCCCGGTTGCCCCAGACGCCGCACGCAGGCGGCAAAATCCGTCGCACGGTCCGGCCGCGCGTAGAGCGCCGCGGCCCCGCCAATCTCGCGAAAGATCGGGATGTCACTCACGATGACGGGAATCCCGAGGCTCATTGCTTCGACGAGCGGAATTCCGAACCCTTCATCGCGGCTCGCCGTCACGAGCGCCGTCGCCGAGGCGAGCACCTCGAGGTACTCGTCGTCGGTCACCCCATCATGAAAGACGAGGCGACCGGCCGGCGCGATGGCCTCGAGGCGTGCCCGCTCGGCCGGAGCAATGCGACTCATGAGGTGCAGCTCGTGTTCCGGCAGCTGCGCCACGGCACGAACGAGCGTGTCGACGTTCTTGTACGGCATGAAGGATCCCATGTACACGAGCCGGCCGGTCTCGGGGGCGCGACGGCCCAGCGCGGCGGCGGCCGCGGCATCCGTCACCGCGTTCGCCGCGTTGGACACGACCGTCACCGGCCGGTCGGTCAGGCGGTGCTGCCCGATCAGGGCACGGGTCGTTTCAGAGACCGTCACGATGCCGTCGGCCCGGTTCAGCAGCAGCCGCTGCGGCCACCAGCTGAGGTGATAGAGGCGCCACAGCAACCGAATCGCAGCCGGCAGGTTACGCGGCGGCGTGCGGTTGCGGTAGTAGATCAGGTCGTGCACGGTCAGCAGCAGCCGATACCGGCGACCCCACGATCCCATGGTCTGCATCGGGCTGAACACCACGTCGGGGTGCAGCCGGTTGACCTGCCACGCCACGAACGGTTCACGGATGCTGGTGGGCGCGCTCACCCGCTGCCACGGCAGCGCGGGCAGCAGGGCCAACTGCCGCGGGTCGCTGATCAGCATCGTCACCGGGTGCAGGCGGGCCAGCGCGGTCACGAGTCCCGCGGTGTAGCGGCTGATGCCGTCGTGCTGGTCGAACCGGGTGTATCGACAGTCGATGACGATCTTCATGCCGAGCTCCTCGTGCCCAGGAAGGCGGTGATCGCGGCGGCGGCTTCGGCGGGCTTTTCGTAGTGGATGAGGTGGCCGACACCCTCGATCACGGTCAGCGACGCCTGTGGGAACAGGCCGAGCAGGCGGTGCTGCGCGGCAATCGGAGTGATGTCGTCGCGGTCCGCGGCCACGAGCAGCGTGGGAACCGTGATCTGCCGCGCGTACTCGCTCACGTCGTGGCCGACCGAGGCGCTGAAGGCCTCAAGCACGACCTCGCGGTTCGCGAAGGCCGAGAAGTACCGGTCGTGTTCGGCGTGGATCCAGCGCCGGAGGATTCGCTCGCGGGTCTTGGCCATGGACACGCTCATCACCCGCACGATCGCGCGGTTACGCAGCAGTGCGTAGCCCAGGGGCTCGGGCAGTCGTGCCCCGGCCCAGTAATAGAACACGGCCAGTCGGGTCAGCACGCCGCGCGGCCCCGCGAGTGCCGGCGCGGCGATCGGATTCACGAGCACCGCGGCATCCGCCGTCAGGCCGCGGGCGAGCGCCGCCGACACGATGATCGAGCCGAAGGAATGGCCGAGCATGACGAGCCGCCCGGTCGGCGCGAGCTGCACGACGAAGTCCGCGAGCCAGTTCGCATAACCGTCGATGTCGTGCACGTGATCCGGGAATGGCGTCGACTCGCCGAAGCCGGGCAGGTCGGGCGACACGATCCGCACGCCCGCAAGGCTCTGCGCCACGACGGGTTCGAGTCCGTGGTGGTCACCGCGGAAGCCGTGCACCATCACGATCGTGGTCGCGGCGGCCGCATCGCCATACTCCCAGTAGCGGGTCGTGGAGCCGAGCACGGACAGGCTTCGGCGGGTCACGGCAATCTTCTTCAGCAACGGGTCGAATGGCGAGGAGGCGATCATCAGGTCAAGTTTATGGTGCCATCACGCAGAGAAGTCGACCGCAGCCGGGCGGGTGAACTTAGACTCGTGCTAGACACCCGAGCTAACCACCCGTGCTGACAGTGCCTCCCCGTGGGGCCGAGAGGACAACCGTGAGCTTCACCGCCCCCATCCAACTGCCCGGTCTGACCCTTGATCCGCTGTGGTATCGGCGTTCGGTGTTCTACGAGGTCATGGTGCGATCCTTCGTCGACAGCAACGCGGACGGCTCCGGCGATCTCTCCGGCCTCGTCTCGAAGCTCGACTACCTGCAGTGGCTCGGCATCGACGCCCTGTGGATTCCCCCGTTCTTCAACTCCCCGCTCAAAGACGGCGGCTACGACGTTTCCGACTTTCGCTCGATCCTGCCCGAGTTCGGCACCCTCGACGAGTTCAAAGACCTCGTCACCAAGGCCCATGAGCGCAACATGCGCATCATCATCGATCTACCCCTCAACCACACCTCCGATCAGCACGAGTGGTTCCAGCAGTCCCGCGCCGATCCAGACGGCCCCTACGGTGACTTCTACGTCTGGAGCGACACCGACGAGAAGTACCCCAACATCCGAGTCATCTTCATCGACACCGAGGAGTCCAACTGGGCCTTCGACTCGGTGCGCCGCCAGTTCTTCTTTCACCGCTTCTTCTCGCACCAGCCCGACCTGAACTTCGAGAATCCGGCCGTGCACGAAGCGATGATCGACATCATCCGCTTCTGGCTCGATCTCGGAGTGGACGGGTTCCGGCTCGACGCCATCCCGTACCTCTACGAGAGCGAAGAGGGCAACGGCGAGAGCGAGCCGCCCACCCACGACTTCATCAAGAAGCTGCGACAGATCGTCGACCGTGACTACCCGGGACGCATCATGATCGCCGAGGCCAACCAGTGGCCGCGTGAGGTGGCCGCCTTCTTCGGCACCGAGGAGGAACCCGAATGCCACATGGCGTTCGATTTTCCCCTGATGCCGCGCATTTTCTACTCCCTGCGCTCCCAGCACGCGAACGAGCTCGTTCGGGTGCTGTCGGAGACAACGGACATTCCGGAGGGCGCCGGCTGGGGCGTGTTTTTGCGCAACCACGACGAGCTCACCCTCGAGATGGTCAGCGAGGAATACCGCCAGGCGATGTACGGCTGGTACGCCTACGACCCGCGGATGCGCTCCAACATCGGTATTCGACGTCGCCTGGCTCCGCTGCTCGACAACTCCCGCGCGGAGCTCGAACTCGCGCACGCCCTGCTGTTCGCGCTGCCCGGCAGTCCGTTTCTGTACTACGGCGACGAGATCGGCATGGGCGACAACATCTGGCTGCCTGACCGGGACAGTTCCCGCACGCCGATGCAGTGGACCCCCGACCGCAACGCCGGTTTCTCCGACGCCGACCCCGGCAAGCTGTTTCTGCCGGTCGTGCAGTCACTCGTCTACAACTACTCCCAGACCAACGTGGAGTCGCACCTGGCCCAGTCCGGCTCGTTGCTGCACTGGGTGCGCAACGTGATTCACGTGCGCAAGGCGCACCCGACCTTTGGACTCGGAGCGATTCGGGTGCTGTCGACCAACCACGAGTCGGTGCTCGCGTTCACCCGCAGCTACGCGGGCTCGGGAACCATGTTCGGCGATCAACCCGAGACGCTGCTCTGCGTCTTCAGCTTCGCCCACAATCCGGTGGCGTTCCGCATCGAGGATGCCGAGATGGCCGGCACCCGGCTCTACGACATCTTCGGCGGCGCCGTCTTTCCGACCTTCGACGACACGGGTGCACTCACGCTGACCCTCGGCGCCCAGAGCTTCTACTGGCTGCACTGCGGCTAGTCCATCAGAACACAGAGAAGGCGACCCGCTGAGCGGGTCGCCTTCTCTGTCGTGCGCTTCGTGCTGAAGGGGTGTGGCTTATTTGCCGAAGCCCTTGTAACGCGAGTTGAACTTCTCCACGCGTCCGGCGGAGTCCATGATGCGCTGCTTGCCCGTGTAGAACGGGTGCGACTCGGAGGAGATTTCCACGTCGATGACCGGGTACGTGGTGCCGTCTTCCCACTCGATGGTCTTCTTGCTGGAGACCGTGGAGCGGGTCAGGAACGTCGCGCCGGAGGCGAGGTCGCGAAAGACCACGAAGTTGTAATCGGGGTGAATGTCAGTCTTCATGAAAATTTCCTCTACGCACTTCAGGTGGACAGACTTGTAACTGGCCACAGTGCTGTTCGATGTTCGGGGAGGCCAAACGGCCAACTACTTACGATAGCAGGCGCAACCGGGCGTTGCTACACGGTTGCTACACGGCGCGGGCCGCGAACCGGCCGTCGGTTTCGGTCAGTTCGATCGACAAGCCGAAGGCCTCGCTCAGGTTGGCCGCGGTCAGCGCCTCGGTGAGCGGTCCGGCGGCGACGACGTTGCCCTGGGAGAGCAGCAACGCGTGAGTGAAGCCGCGCGGGATCTCTTCGACGTGGTGGGTGACCATGATGATGGCCGGCGAGTTCGCTTCGCTCGCGTATCCGCTGAGCAGCTGCAGCAGGCTTTCGCGGGCACCGAGGTCCAGGCTCGCTGCGGGCTCGTCGAGCAGCAGCATTTCGGGGTCGGTCATCACGGCACGGGCAATCTGCACGCGCTTCTGTTCGCCATCGCTGAGAGTGCCGAACTTGCGGGCGGCGAGGTGGTCAAGCTTCCACTCGGAGAGCACCCGCTGGGCGCGGCGTTCATCGATGTCCTCGTACTCTTCGTTCCAGCGGCCGGTAACCGAGTACGCCGCCGTCATGACGACGTCGAGCACCTTCTCGTCGGCGGGTACTCGACGAGCCATGGCCGTCGAGGCGAACCCGATGCGCGGGCGCAGTTCGAAGAGGTCGGTGCCGCCGAGCGGCTCGGCAAGGATTTCGGCGGTGCCACTGGTCGGGTGAATGAGCGCGGCGGCGATTTGCAGCAGTGTGGTCTTGCCCGCACCGTTGGGGCCGAGAATCACCCAGCGTTGATCGTCGTCAACGCTCCAGTCCACTGAGTCGAGGATGGCGGTGCCACCCCGGACGACGGAAACCCCGGAAAAGTGAAGAACGTTGACCATACAGCCATGCTATCTGGCCACCCGCAACGTGAATCACGCCGCGGGCGGCCGAGCGACAGCAGGAGCTGCAACAGGAGCTACAGCAGCGAGGCGTAGATCTCGCGGGTACGGGTCGCAATCTGGCTCCAGCCGAACTCCCGTTCGGCACGGATGCGGCCGGCCCGGCCCATTTCGGCGGCCCGTGCCGGGTCGCTGACGACCTCGGTGAGGGTGCGCGCGAGGTCAGCGACGAAACGGTCGGGGTCGAGGGGGGTTCCGGTACCGTCGGTCATCTGGTCGATCGGCACGAGTCGGCCGGTCTCACCATCGGCGACGACCTCGGGGATGCCGCCGGTCGCGGTGCCGACGACGGCCAGCCCGCAGGCCATGGCCTCGAGGTTGACGATGCCGAGCGGCTCGTAGATCGACGGGCAAACGAACGCGGTGCCGTTGGTGAGCACGGCGGCGAGCTCAGGCTGGGACAGCAGACGGTTGATCCAGACGACGCCCGTACGGGTCTGCTGCAGGGCTTCGACGCCCGCGGTGACCTCGGCGAGGATACCGGGGGTGTCGGGGGCTCCGGCGCACAGCACGAGCTGCACCTCGGGCGGCAGCGCCGCCGCGGCGCGCAGCAGGTACGGCAGCCCCTTCTGGCGGGTGATGCGTCCGACGAACACGACGGATGGCCGGTCGGGGTCGATGCCGAGAGCTCGCACGACGTCGAGGTCGACGAGGGGTTTCCACTGCTCGAGGTCGATGCCGTTGTAGACGACCTGAACCTTGGCTTCGTCGAGCGAGGGGTAGCTGCGCAGAATGTCGCGACGCATGCCGTCGCTCACGGCGATGACGGCATCCGCTGCCTCGAAGGCGGTCTTCTCGATCCAGCTCGACACGCGGTAGCCGCCGCCGAGCTGTTCGGCCTTCCACGGGCGCAGCGGCTCGAGGCTGTGCGCGGTGACGACGTGAGGGATGCCGTGGAGCAGCTTGGCGAAGTGCCCGGCGCCGTTGGCATACCAGGTGTGCGAGTGCACCACATCCGCTCCGGCGACGTCTTGTGCCATCTGCAGGTCGACCCCGAGAGTCGCGAGGGTCGGGTTCGCCCCGGCGAGTTCCACCGGAACCGGGTAGGCAAAGGTATCGGCGTCGGATCGCGGCGCGCCGAAGCAGCGCACGACGACGTCGAGGTCGGTTCGCAGGGCCCGAACGAGCTCGGTGACGTGCACCCCGGCACCCCCGTAGATCTCCGGCGGATATTCCTTTGTCAACAAATCGATGCGCATGCGCTAAAGCTAGCGCGGCCGGGCGACGGATACATCCCCACGCGAGCGCGGCACATCCCCCGATGGGTGGCCGGGGACCCCCGGATGCCTCTACTGTAAGGAACATGAAGGCCAAGAAGATTTTCGGAATCGTTCTCGCTGGTGGTGAGGGAAAACGGCTGATGCCGTTGACCGAGGACCGTGCCAAGCCGGCCGTCCCGTTCGGCGGGCATTATCGCCTCGTCGACTTTGCACTCTCCAACCTCATCAACTCGGGTGTCACCAAGGTCGTGGTGCTCACCCAATACAAGTCACACAGCCTCGACCGTCACGTCTCGCAGACCTGGCACGTCACCGGGGGGCTCTTTAACTCCTACATCGCTTCCGTACCCGCACAGCAGCGGCTCGGCAAGCGCTGGTTCAGCGGCTCGGCCGACGCGATTCTGCAGAGCCTGAACCTGATCCACGATGAAAAGCCCGACATCGTCGTCGTGGTCGGTGCCGACCACGTCTACCGCATGGACTTCAGCCAGATGATCGACGCCCACATCGCGTCCGGCGCCAGCGCCACCGTCGCCGCCATTCGGCAGCCCATCGGCCTCGCCGATCAGTTCGGTGTCATCGAGGTCGACCCGACCCACCCCGATCGCATTTCCGAGTTCCTCGAGAAACCGAAGAACGCGACCGGCCTGGCCGACAACCCCGACGAGATTTTCGCCTCGATGGGCAACTACGTCTTCAACACCGATGCGCTCATTGAGGCCGTGCTGCGCGACGGGGAACGCACCGACTCGAGTCACGACATGGGCGGGGACATCATTCCCGACTTCGTGGCCCGCGGTGAAGCCGGCGTCTACGACCTGCAGCGCAACGAGCTGCCTGGCTCGACCGACCGCGACCGCTACTACTGGCGCGACGTGGGAACGATCGACTCGTTCTTCGAAGCCCACCAGGACCTGATCTCGGCGCTGCCGGTCTTCAACCTGTACAACCAGGAATGGCCGATCTTCAGCATGCAGCTGAACTCGCCCCCGGCGAAGTTCGTGCGCGACGGTCGCGGAGCGCTCGGCACGATGATCGACTCGATCGTGTCGCTCGGCTGCGTCATCTCCGGCGGCCACATCGAGCGCAGCGTGCTCGGCCCGTGGACCACGATCAGCTCCGGGGCCCAGGTCGTCGACTCGATCGTCTTCGATCGGGTCAAGATCGAAGCGGGTGCGATTGTGCGCCGGGCAGTGCTCGACAAGGAGGTCGTCGTCGAGGCCGGCGCTCAGATCGGGGTGGACCGCAGCCGTGACCTGGCCCGTGGTTTCAGCGTCACCGAGTCGGGCATCACCGTGGTCGGCAAGGGCGTTCGCGTTCAGCCGTGATCCCGTCGCTCCTCGCCCCCGCCCCCGCCCCCGTGCCCGACCTGCTGTCCCGCTCACTGAGTCCCTACCCGCAGGGGCCCGGCGCGTTTCTGGTCGTGCTCGACGCTGACTCGACCCTGATCCGCGATGAGGTCATTGAGCTTCTGGCGGATGCCGCGGGATCACGCACACACGTCGCCGCGATCACCGAGGCGGCCATGCGCGGCGAACTCGACTTCGCCGAAAGCCTGCGGGAGCGCGTCGCAACCCTCGCCGGGCTTCCGGTGAGCGTCTTCGCCGACGTGGGACGCATCATCCGCAAGACACCCGGTGTGCACGAGCTGATTGACGGCCTGCACGCGAGCGGCAGCCGGGTCGGAGTGGTGTCGGGCGGCTTTCACGAGCTGCTCGACCCGCTCGCCGCCGAGCTCGGTCTGGATCACTGGCGGGCCAACCGCCTCGAGGTGCGCGACGGCCACCTGACCGGCGGACTGATCGGCCCGATCATCGACGCCGCCGCCAAGGCGCAGGCCCTCACGGAGTGGGCTCACGCCGAGGCGATCCCGCTGCCCCGCACCGTGGCGGTCGGCGACGGCGCCAACGACCTCGACATGATGAAGGTGGCCGGCCTCGCCGTGGCCTTCAACGCGAAACCGCGGGTTAAACGGCAGGCGGATGTCGTGATCGACGCCCTCGACCTGAGCCAGATTCTGCCGCTCCTCGGTCTGCGCTCCTAGCCCCGCGCATCCGCTTCTGCGGTCCCGGCCCGCGCTCGGAGAAGGACACCTGCCGGCCATCAGGACAAGTCTGCTGTGTGGCCGCGTGGCCAATTCAGGAGATCCGCTCGGTGAAAGCGCGGCCGCGGTACTGGTCCGGCGTTCCTGACGCTACCCACCGGAGAATCTCCTGAATTCGCCACCGGGCGGAGGTCACCCCGGCACCGGCAGTACGAGAACCGACAGTACGAGAACCGACAGTACGAGAAGTGTCCTAGTGGCCCATGCCGAGACCACCGTCGACGGGGATGACCGCGCCGGAGATGTAGGCGGCGTCGTCGCCGGCGAGCCAGGTGACGACCCGGGCGACCTCGGTCGGGGTCGCGAAGCGGTTCGCCGGGATATTGCGCTTGTATTCGGCCTGCTGGGCCTCGGGCAGGGCGGCCGTCATGTCCGTCTCGATGAAGCCGGGTGCGACGACGTTCGCCGTGATGCCGCGTGAGCCGAGCTCCCGGGTGACCGATCGCGCGAGGCCGACGAGGCCGCTCTTGGAGGCGGCGTAGTTGACCTGTCCGGCCGAGCCGTAGAGGCCGACGACGCTCGAGATGAGTACGATACGCCCGAATCGGGCCTTGAGCATGCCCTTGGACGCCCGCTTCACGACACGGAAGGCGCCGCTCAGGTTCGTGTCGATGACCGAGGTGAAGTCCTCGTCGGACATGCGCATGAGCAGCGTGTCCTTGGTGATGCCGGCGTTGGCCACGACAACCTCGACCGGGCCGAGGGCCGCTTCGATCTGCGTGAAGGCCGCGTCGATCGACGCCGCATCGGTGACGTCGGCGCGCACGGTGAGGCTTCCCGCGGGCCCCTCGCCGGAGCGGGACGTGACGGCGACGCGGTGGCCCTGGGCGACAAACTCTGCGGCGATGGCGAAACCGATGCCACGGTTGCCTCCGGTGACGAGAACGGTGCGAGCGGACAAATTGAGCTTCCCATCAGGTGAGTCGGGCCCGGGACCCGGCTGGGAATTGCGTCCGGAGGTGCCCGCGGATGCCCAACGAGACGTATTCTTGTAAGTGGTGCAGTTGCACCACAACCCCCTAACGATAGCCGACATGAAACAGCAGTCGATAACTTCCCTCCCGCTCTCCCCCGAGGAGGAACGACGCCGTCGCATGATCAAGTATTCGCTCGCTATGGGCGTGCGCGTGGTCTGTATTCTGTTGATGCTCGTCGCCCAGGGCTGGTGGCTGCTGCTCTGTGCCCTGGGCGCCATTGTGCTTCCGTATGTGGCCGTGGTCATCGCCAACGTGCAGGTCAGCCCGCCGCAGGCTCCGGTGCTGCGGCCCGGCGGCGTGGAAATCTACCGCGGCGACGACACCGGCGGTTCCGCGGGTTCGGCCCGCGGCGGCTACGACGCCGGCAGCGACACCGGCGACATCTACAAGCCCGAGGGCGGCAAGTGATCGGTCTGGGTTCGCCCGCGACGGACACCTGTTCCCGCGCCGGCTGCCGCGATGCGGCCACCTGGCGACTCGACTGGCGCAACCCCCGCATTCACGCCGAAGACCGGGTGAAGACCTGGGTCGCCTGCCCCGCGCACGTCGACTACCTGCGCGAGTTCCTCGCCGCCCGTGACTTTCCCCTCACCGTACGTCTTCTCGAAACAACGGATACGGAGGCCACCCCATGAAGGAATGGAAGTTCGCCTTCACCCGCCGCTGGGCCGGGTACCTCGCCCTCGTGATCGTCTTCGCGGCGGTGTGCTCGGGCCTCGGGGTCTGGCAGCTCGCCCGCCGGGACGAAGCCCTCGTCGAACTGTCGAAGATCGACGCCAACTTCGACTCGGCTCCGGTGCCCCTCGATGCCGCCCTCAGCACGCTGACCTCGTTCTCGGAGTCCCAGAAGTGGCTGCCGGTCGAGATGACGGGCACCTACCTCGTCGCAGACGAGTTGCTCGTGCGCAATCGGCCCCTGAACATCAACCCCGGCTTCGAGGTACTGACCCCGCTTCGCCTCGCCGACGGCACGGTCTTCATCGTCAACCGCGGCTGGCTGCCGACCGGGCAGGAGCAGGACGCCCCCGACGTCGTGCCGGCACCCCCGACGGGAACGGTGACCGTCACGGCCCGGCTCAAGGCCGGCGAACCGACACTCAACAACCGCACCGCCAGCGGCAACCAGATCGCCACCATCAACCTGGAAGATGTCGCCGAGCGCCTCGACCAGCCCACCTATACCGGCGCCTACGGCCTGATGGACACCGAGACGCCCTCGGTCGCCGAGCGCCCCACCGCCGTGGTCAAGCCCGTACGCGACGAGGGACCACACCTGTCGTACGCGTTCCAGTGGTTCGTGTTCGGCCTGCTCGCCTTCATCGGGCTCGGCTGGGGCCTGCGGGAGGAATACCGGGTCGTGAACGCGGCCGACCCTGAGGAACGTGAGCGCGCCGATGAGCGGGCCCGAAAGCAGGCCGCCAAGCCCAAGAGCGACGCCGACATCGAAGACGCCCTGCTCGACCGCCAGCTCTAACGTCGGCAGCACACGGCACACGGCACACAGCACCCAGAACCCAGAACCCAGCACCCAGCACCCAGCACCCAGGCGCAGAAAAGCCCGGTCAGGACGAATCCTGACCGGGCTTTCTGCTTCCGGGTGCGGCTACGCGAGCGAGATGAGCTCGAGGTAGTCCTTGTTCCAGTGGTCCTCGGTACCGTCGGGCATGATGAGCACGCGCTCGGGGTTCAGGGCCTCCACGGCACCCTCGTCGTGGCTGACCAGCACCACGGCGCCGGTGTAGTGCGCCAGGGCGTCGAGGATCTCTTCACGGCTCGCCGGGTCGAGGTTGTTAGTGGGCTCATCGAGCAGCAGCACGTTTGCGCCCGAGACGACGATCATGGCCAGGGCCAGGCGCGTCTTCTCGCCACCGGAGAGCACCCCGGCGAGCTTGTTCGAGTCGTCCCCGGTGAACAGGAACGAGCCCAGCACGCGGCGGGCTTCCATCTCCGTGATGCTCGGCGAGGACGACACCATGTTCTGCAGCACGCTGCGTTTCACGTCGATGGTCTCGTGTTCCTGCGCGTAGTAGCCGATCCGCAGGCCGTGGCCGGGAAGGACCTCTCCGGTGTCGGGCTCGTCAACGCCGGCCAGCATCCGCAGCAGGGTCGTCTTGCCGGCACCGTTGAAGCCGAGGATGACGACCTTGGACCCGCGGTCGATTGCGAGGTCGACCGAGGCGAAGATCTCGAGCGAGCCATAGCTCTTCGAGAGGTTCGTCGCCATGATCGGGGTACGGCCGCACGGCGCCGGATCGGGGAAGCGCAGCTTGGCCACGCGCTCTTCGGCGCGCACGTCGTCCAGCCCCGACAGGAGTTTCTCGGCGCGGGCGACCATCTGGTGAGCGGATGCCGCCTTGCTGGCCTTGGCGCCGAACTTCGCGGCCTGCGCGGTCAGCGTCGAGGCCTTCTTTTCGGCGTTGGCGCGTTCCTTCTTGCGACGGTCGGCATCCGCTGCCCGCTGCGTGATGTAGTGCTTCCAGTCCATGTTGTAGATGTCGATGACCATGCGGTTGGCATCGAGGTAGAAGACCCGGTTCACGGTGTCACCGACGAGCTCGATGTCGTGGCTGATGATGATGCAGCCGCCGCGGTAGTTCTTCACGAACTCGCGCAGCCAGATCACGGAATCGGCGTCGAGGTGGTTGGTGGGCTCGTCGAGGATCATCGTCTCTGCGGCGGAGAAGAGGATGCGGGCGAGCTCGATGCGGCGGCGCTGACCACCGGAGAGGGTGCGCAGGGGCTGGTCGAGGATGCGGTCGGGCAGCTTCAGGTTGCTCGCGATCGCGGAGGCCTCCGCCTCGGCCGAGTAGCCGCCGAGGGCGTTGAACTGGTCGGTCAGGGTGCCGTAGGTGCGCATCGCGGCCGCGCTGATCTTATCGTCGGGGCTCGCCATGGCGAGGCTCGAGTCGTGCATGCCGAGGGCGATGGTGCCGAGCCCGCGGGCATCGAGGATGCGGGTGCGGGCGAGCATGTCCGGGTCACCGGAGCGCGGGTCCTGCGGCAGGTAACCGATCTCACCGCTGCGCTCGATGGAACCCGCGGTCGGGTTCGTCTCGCCCGCGAGGGTCTTGGTCAGGGTCGTCTTGCCGGCGCCGTTGCGGCCGACCAGACCGATCTTGTCGCCGTCAGAAACACGGAAGCTGACGTCCTCCATGAGGACGCGCGCACCAACGCGGATTTGGAGATCTTGCACGTTGAGCACAGCAATTGTCCGTTCAGAAGGGGGGTTGTGAGGGGAAAAAAGAGCGGGCCGACTGGTCCAACTCTCTATTCTACAGGAGGGCGCCGCGCAGGGTTTTTTCGAGCCAGTCCCGGTAGGTGTCGGGCGACCAGCCCACGTCGCGCACGAGGGTGCGATAGCACTGCGGATGCGCGAGGGCCCAGATCGCGGCGGCGGCCTCGTGATCGCTCAGACCGACCCGCAGGGAGCGCCTCGAGCGCAGCGCCGCGGCGTCCTCTCCGAAATCGTGCAGCCGTGCCGTGTCGCGGCGCCGTTCGAAGGCGGCAACGTCGGGGTCGACCGCGGCCGCCTCGCTCACAATCTGCTGGATGCCGGCGGTACGTTCGTTGACGAGGGCGCAGCCATCCGCCAGCGCCCGAATGATGTCGCTCGCCGAGTGCGCGTCATCGATGCGCTGTCGCATGGCAGCGGCCACTGCATCGGGTGAGCCGCTCGCGGCGGCCGCCCGCTCGAGCAGTGCCGCCAGAAGTTCAGCCTTGGAACCGACCGAGTTGTAGATGGTCTGCACGGCCACGCCGGCCTCGGTCGCGATCGCGCCAATCGAGGTCTTCACGTAACCGTGCTGCAGCATGAGTCGACCGGCCGCCCGAACGATATCCTGCCGGGTGCCGGCGGCCTGGGCTTCACGTCGCGCGTTCATGATGTCACTCTCATGGTATTAGCATATCAGTTCTACTGAGTGGATCGGCACTCTACCCAGCGCTTCGGACAGCAGAACGCCCCGGGGCCTGCCTGAGGCAGAATTCCCGGGGCGTTGCAGTATTACTGGTTACCGGTTATGCCAGAACCGGTTATGCCAGAACCGGTTATGCCAGAACCGGTTATGCCAGAACCGGTTATGCCAGAACTACATGGCGAAGCCGAGGGCCCGCATCATGTCGCGGCCGTCGTCGGTGATCTTTTCGGGACCCCACGGCGGCATCCAGACCCAGTTGATGCGGAACTGTTCGACGACACCGTCCAGGGCCTCGGCGGTCTGTTCCTCGAGCACATCGGTCAGCGGGCAGCCGGCCGAGGTGAGCGTCATGTGAATGACGAGCGCGTTGTTCTCGTCGTCCCAGCCGAGGTCGTAGATGAGCCCGAGATCGACGACATTGATGCCGAGTTCCGGGTCCATGACGTCTTTCAGCGCCTCTTCGATCTCGTCGTAGCGCGTCGGAGTGAGGGAGGAGACCATGCGACTAGTTTACGATCTCGGGAACGAGAAAGCGATCGTAGCCCTCGTCTTCGAGGCGGTCGGCGAGCTCGGGTCCGCCCTGTTCGGCGATGCGGCCGTTCACGAAGACGTGCACGAAGTCGGGGTGGATGTAGCGCAGAATGCGCGTGTAGTGCGTGATGAGCAGCAGGCCGAGGCCGGTGTTCTCCTTGGCACGATTGACGCCCTCCGAGACGATCTTGAGCGCGTCAACGTCGAGGCCGGAGTCGGTCTCGTCGAGGATGGCGAACTTCGGCTTGAGAAGTTCGAGCTGCAGGATCTCGTTGCGCTTCTTCTCTCCGCCGGAGAAGCCCTCGTTCACGTTGCGCTCGGCGAAGGACTTGTCCATGCGCAGGTTGGTCATCGCACCGCGCACGTCCTTGATCCAGGTGCGGATGGCGGGGGCTTCGCCGTCGATGGCCGTCTTGGCCGTGCGCAGAAAGTTCGTCACCGTGACCCCGGGAATCTCGACCGGGTACTGCATGGCCAAAAACAGGCCGGCGCGAGCACGCTGGTCGACCGTCATGGTGAGGACTTCGGCGCCGTCGAGCAGAATGGAGCCGCTCTCGACGTGGTACTTGGGGTGACCGGCGATCGTGTACGCAAGGGTCGACTTGCCGGAGCCGTTCGGGCCCATGATGGCGTGGATTTCACCCTCGTTGATGGTGAGGTTCACGCCACGCAGGATCTGCTTCACGCCCTGGTCGGTCTGAACGCTGACGTGCAGGTCCTTGATTTCAAGAACTGACATGGATGATATTTCGCTTTCTATACGTGACACCAGCGCGTGGCGCGGTGTCGACCCGCGGGATTAAACCGCGAGGATGACTGAGGGGTCGATGTAGACGTCGCCGTCGACCAGGGAAACCTGGTAGACGGGCACCGGATCGTAGGCGGGAAGCGTGATCGGCTTGCCCGTCTTCAGGGAGAACATGGAACCGTGCGCCCAGCATTCGAGCGTGTCGCCCTCGACGAAACCCTCGGACAGCGAGATGTCGCCGTGCGTGCAGGTGTCACCGATGGCGAACACATCGCCGTTCATGTCGCGAACGACGGCGATCGGAATGCCGTCAATCTCGACCTTGATGGCCTGATTGGGTTCGAGCTCGTCGAAACCGCAGATCTTCGTGGCGGCCATGGTTATCGGGCCTCGACGGCGGGCGTCACGGCGGCGGGCAGCGAGTCCGAGCTGAGCAGCTCGGCCTCGATCGCGTCCTGCAGGCGGGTTTCCAGTGCCGGCGAACCGATCTGCTGGATGACCTCGGTGAGGAATCCGCGCACCACGAGGCGGCGCGCTTCTTCTTCGGTGATGCCGCGGGACTGCAGGTAGAAGAGCTGCTCGTCGTCGAAACGTCCGGTGGCACTCGCGTGGCCGGCTCCGACGATGTCGCCGGTTTCGATTTCGAGGTTCGGGATCGAGTCGGCCCTGGTGCCCTCGGACAGCACCAGGTTGCGGTTCTGCTCGTAGCTGTCGGTGCCGGCGGCCTTGTTGCCGATCAGCACGTCGCCGATCCAGACCGTGCGGGCATCCTGTCCCTGCAGCGCACCCTTGTAGGTGACGCGGCTGCGGCTGTGCGGGGCGTCGTGGAAGACGTAGACCTGCTGCTCGAGATGCTGGCCGGCGTCGGCGAAGTACAGGCCGAGCAGCAGCGTGTCCGAGCCCGATCCGGCGAGGCGCACCGAGGGGTTGACGCGCACGATGCTGCCGCCGAGCGAGACGACGACGTGCTTCAGGCGCGCGTCTTTACCGACGGATGCGAAGTGGTTCGTGAGGTGCACCGCGCCGGAGTTCCATTCCTGAACGCTGACGACGGTGAGGTTGCTCGATTCACCGAGGATGATCTCGACGTTCTCGCTCAACCGGGCGTCGCCGTTGTTCTGCAGAATGACCGTGGCCTGGCTGAACGGCTTGGCCTCGATGATGACGTGGGCCGCGCGGGCGCCGGTTCCGAGTTCGGCACGGGTGACCGTGATCTCCTTGGCCTCTTCACCGCTCACCGTGATGGCGAGGGCCTTCTCGAAGGTGCTCCAGGCGTTGGCCGCGGCGCGTTCTTCGGGAGTGCCGGCCGTGCCGATGCGGGCATCGGTGCGGTCAACCCAGTCGACGGTCACGCCATCGACGGGTTCTGAGCTGATCGGGTAGACAGCGCCGTCGAGTTCGCCGGCCGTGAGGTCGGTGAACTTGGCGACGGGGGAAAGTTTCCAGACGGCTTCACGACCGGTGACAGCGTCGAAATCGGCGACGTTGACGCTCTTGAACCGGTCGGAACGAGTCTGTACCGGCACGTAGCCGAACCGTCCGTCGGTGTGCGCCTTGTTGCCGTGCTGGGTTGTGGATTCCGGGAGTGTGGAGCCGCCGGGAGTGGGGGTGGTTTTGAGTGCGGGGGCGACGGACATTTAGCCGACGGATCCTTCCATGCCCATTTCAATGAGCTTGTTGAGTTCAAGGGCGTACTCCATCGGGAGCTCCCGGGCGATGGGCTCGATGAACCCGCGCACGATCATGGCCATGGCCTCGTCTTCGGGCATGCCACGGCTCATCAGGTAGAAGAGCTGCTCTTCGCTGACGCGCGAGACGGTCGCCTCGTGGCCGAGCTGCACGTCGTCGACACGGATGTCGATCGACGGGTAGGTGTCAGACCGGGACTGCGTGTCGACCAGCAGCGCGTCGCACCGCACGGTGTTCGCGGAGTGGTGAGCGGATGCATCCACTCGCACCTCACCGCGATAGCCGCTTCGTCCGCCACCGCGAGCGATGGACTTGGAGACGATCGACGACTGGGTGTACGGGGCCATGTGGATCATCTTGGCGCCGGCGTCCTGGTGCTGGCCGGGGCCGGCGAAGGCCACGGAGAGCGTCTCACCCTTGGCGTGCTCGCCCATCAGGTAGATGGACGGGTACTTCATGGTGACCTTGGAGCCGATGTTGCCGTCGATCCATTCCATGGTCGCGCCTTCGCCCGCCGTGGCGCGCTTGGTGACCAGGTTGTAGACGTTGTTCGACCAGTTCTGGATGGTCGTGTAGCGAACGCGGGCGTTCTTCTTCACGACGATCTCGACGACCGCGGAGTGCAGCGAGTCGGACTTGTAGATCGGGGCGGTGCAGCCCTCGATGTAGTGCACGTAGCTGCCCTCGTCGGCAATGATCAGCGTGCGCTCGAACTGGCCCATGTTCTCGGTGTTGATGCGGAAGTAGGCCTGGAGGGGAATCTCGACGTGCACGCCGGGGGGCACGTAGACGAAGGAGCCACCGGACCAGACGGCCGTGTTGAGCGCGGCGAACTTGTTGTCGCCGGAGGGGATGATGGTGCCGAAGTACTCCTCGAAGAACTCCGGGTGCTCCTTGAGCGCCGTGTCGGTGTCCATGAAGATGACGCCCTGAGCTTCGAGCTCTTCGTTGATCTGGTGGTAGACGACTTCGGACTCATACTGGGCCGCGACACCGGAAACGAGGCGCTGGCGCTCCGCTTCGGGGATGCCGAGCTTCTCGTAGGTGTTCTTGATGTCGTCGGGCAGGTCTTCCCAGGTCTGGGCCTGCTTCTCCGTGGAGCGCACGAAGTACTTGATGTTGTCGAAGTCGATCTCGCTGAGGTCGGCGCCCCAGGTCGGCATGGGCTTGCGCTCGAACAGCGCCAGCGCCTTCAAACGGCGCTGCAGCATCCAGTCCGGTTCGTTCTTCAGGTTGGAAATGTCGGTGACGACCTCCGGAGAAATGCCCCGGCGCGCTGAGGCGCCGGCCTTGTCCGAGTCGGCCCATCCGAATTCATATGTACCCAGGCCCTCAAGATCGGGGCGGTCAAGCAGAACATCCGACATACTTACCTCTTCTCCTATCCGAAACAACCCGGATATCAGTCCGGTCATTCCCTGGGGCTGTCCCTTGACGGGAAACACCATGGAATGGATTGTGTGGACGGCTACAGTGCGTATCTAGCTACGCGGCGTACCTAGACTATTCATGGGCTCGTGCAACTGCGACGCAGTCTCAGCTCCGCGAATCCACCAGCGTGATTTCCGCTGAACGGCTCAATTCTACAGGTTGATGCCTGAGGCTGGTGTTCTTACCGGGGTATTAACATGCGCAGTGCCTAAAACAGTGCCTTACACAGTGCCTTACACACAGAGCAGAAGTGGTGAACCGGATGTCCCGATGGATTCCAACCCGAATCGACGGCAAGATACGCTCCTTCGCGTGGCTCTCGCTGATCAGTGAGATCACGATCATCGGCACCGGCGGCGCCGTACGCCTGACCGGCTCGGGGCTCGGCTGCTCCACCTGGCCGGCCTGCGTGCCCGGTTCGCTGACACCGACCGCGGAGATGGGCATCCACGGGGTGATCGAATTCGCCAACCGCCTGATGACCGGGGTCATCGGCATCATCGCCATCATCATGCTGCTGCTGCTCTGGAACCTGCGCCGTCAGCGCCGCGACCTCTTCGTGCTGGCCCTGGTTCTGGTCGGCGGGATTCTCGCCCAGGCGGTCGTCGGCGGAATCACCGTGTGGACCGGGCTGAACCCCTTCATTGTCGGGTTCCACTACGTCGCCTCGCTCCTGATGGTCTGCGTCGCCGCGGTGCTCGTCTACCGCGTCTACTCCCCTGTCGGTACCCGCACTCGCATCGTGCCCGCCGCCTTCGCCGGCCTGACCCACGCCACGAGCTTCTTCGTGGCGGTCACGATCGCCTTCGGCGTGCTCACCACGGCATCCGGTCCGCACTCCGGTGACCTCGACGCCGCCCGCAGCGGCTTCAACGTCGAGCTGCTCGAACACCTGCACGCCTGGCCCGCCTACGTCATGCTGGCGCTCACGATCGTGCTGCTCGCGGCATCCGTCGCCCGCCGGCTGCCCATCGCGTCATGGTTCGCCGCGCTGCTGTTGGTCGAGGGCATCCAGATCTTCGTGGGCCTGGTCCAGGCGAACTTCGGCCTGCCGCCGCTGCTGGTGGGCATCCACATGGTGCTCGCGAGCATCCTGGCGGCGGTCATGACCGTGGTTATTCTCAGTCTCAAAAAGGTGACGGATGCCCCGGCGACCGCACCAGAGGCATCCGCCGCCGAACCGGCCCTCAGCAACCGCTAGCGCGTTCCGCACAGAGGAAAACCCCCGCGTCAGAGGACGCGGGGGTTTTTTATGCTTGACCGGCGGCTATTCCGCCGGGTCGGTGATGAAACCCTCGTCGACCATCCAGGCGTAGGCCACATCGGCGGGTTCTTCGCCGTCGACGTCGACCTCGCGGTTCATGCCGCGCAGCACCTCGTCGGTGAGTTTGGGTGAGATCTGGGCGAAGATCTCTTCGAGGCCCGGGTAAGCGTCGATCGTCTCGGTGAAGAAGACCGGGGCCACGTTGTAGGCCGGGAAGAACGACAGGTCGTCGGTCAGTACCGTGAGGTCGAGGGCGTCGATGCGACCGTCGGTCGTGAAGACCTCGCCGAAGTTGCAGGCTCCGTCGTCGGTCGCGCTGTAGATGGCGCCGGTGTCGTAGATGCCCACGTTGCCGTCCGGCACACTGTCGGCGGCGCCGCGTTCCATGCCGTAGTGGGCGAGCATCGGGTTCAGGCCGTCGGGGCGCGAGTTGAACTCGGACTCCACGCAGAAGGTGCGGGCCTCGACCGGCAGCGCGGCGAGTTCGGACATGGTCGAAATGCCGCCGAGTTCGGCGACGGCCTCGGTGCGTACGGCCATGGCGTAGGTGTTGTTCATGGGAGCCGGCTCGCCCCAGGTGACGCCGTTCTCGATGTCGACGTCGTAGACGGCCTGCCACATCTCGTTCTGGTCGGTGATCGCCTCGGCCTGCCCGAGGTAGGTCAGCCAGGCGGTGCCGGTGTATTCCCAGAGCACGTCGGCCTGGCCCGAGAGCAGCAGTTCGCGGGCCGGCTGGCTGCCGGGCACGTTGCTGAGGTCGGTCACGTCGAAGCCGGCGGCGGTTCCGGCGATGACCGCGATCTTGCCGAGCAGCAGCTGTTCGGTGAAGTTCTTCGAGGTGATCGTCAGGTCGACGCCCTCGGCGCCGTCGAGCGGGGTGATCGAGCCGGGGCCCACCGGGGGAACGTACGACGTGACGGGCTGCAGCCCGCAGCCGGTCAGGGCAACCGCCGAGAGCGCGAGCGCACCGGCGATCAGGCCGCGGCGGCGCATCCGGACGGAGGTGATGCGAGCGGTGGAGCGGTACATCTAGAGTCCCTTCGGGCGGGCGACGTGTTCGACGACACGGCCGACCCAGTCGATGAGCAGGGCCAGCAGAGCCACGAGCAGGGCTCCGGTGACGAGCACCGTGGTCAGTGAGAGGTTGACGCCGGTGGTGATGAGGATGCCGAGGCCGCCACCGTTGATGAAGGTCGCGAGGGCCGCGGTGCCGACCAGCAATACGAGGGCGGTGCGCACTCCGGAAAGCATGACCGGCACGGCGAGGGGCAGCTCGACCCTGAAGAGCACCGCGGTGGCGCTCATGCCCATACCGCGTCCGGCTTCGACGAGTCGGGCATCGACCTGGTCGAGCCCGATCATCGTGTTGCGCAGCACCGGCAGCACGGCGTAGAGCACGAGGCTCAGCGTCGCGGCCCAGAAGCTGAACCCGACCCACAAGGCCAACAGCACGACGACGCCAACCGCCGGAGCGGCCTGACCGATGTTCGCGATGGCGAGCACCGGAGCCGTCAGAAACCGCAGCGGCTTGCGCGTCAGGGCGATTCCGAGGGGGATGGCGATGACGAGCACGATGACGGCCGCCAACAGGGTGAGCTGCAGGTGTTCCAGCGTGTACACCCACAGTGCCGCGGGCGCCAGTGTTCGAAGTTCGATCGCAGAAAGGTCTGCCGTCAGCAGCCATACCAGGAGCGCCAGACCCGCGAGAATGATGCCGGCGAGCTGGTACACCAGACCCCGCCAGGACGCCCACACGGTACGGGCACGGCTGACGGTAGCGGCGGCGGCGATCGGCAGACCGGCGGCGGAGTCGCCGCCGGCTATTCCGGCTTCAGCCTTCAGGGAGCCGGTGCTCACTGCGCGGCCCGCGCGTCCGCGCCGCTGCCGTCCGCCTCGATCGGTTGGGCGCTGCTTGATTGGGCACTGCTTGATTGGGCACTGCTTGATTCGGCACCGATCAGTTCCGCTTCGGCGGCTTCCGCGGCTGACGCCTGCGCCTGGAACATGCCCGTGTTCAAACCGACGGGTGCCTTGTCCGACTCGAGAACCGCAGCGGTCTGCGAGCGGGTGATGGCGTCCATCACGGTGCGTACGTCGATGACGCCCTTGAACATGTCACGGCGGCCGGTGACCAGTGCGGCCCCGGCGCTCGAGACCAGCATCGTGTCCAGTGCGTCGTTCAGGGTGGCGCGGATGCCGACAACCGGCAGCTTCGGGTCCGGAACGGCGCTGATCAGATCGAGGCGCCCGAGTTTGCGCCGCGACAGCCACTGGATCGGACGGTGACGGTCGTCGACGATCACCGCGTGTCCGTGGCCGGCTTCGGCGACGCGGGCCAGAACATCCGCTGCCCGTTCGCCGGGATTACCGATGACGGCGTCGGCGAGACCGACCTCTTCGACCCGCGTCAGGGTGAGCTGCTTGAGGCCGGCGCCGGAGCCGATGAAGTTTTCGACGAACTCGTTGGCCGGGTCGCCGAGGATACGCTCGGGGGTGTCGTACTGTTCGAGCTGGGCGCCCTCGTTGAAGATGGCGATCCAGTCGCCGAGCTTGACGGCCTCGTCGAAGTCGTGGGTGACGCAGACGATGGTCTTCTGCAGCTCATCCTGGATGTTGAGCAGTTCGTCCTGCAGGCGCAGGCGGGTGATCGGGTCGACGGCGCCGAAGGGCTCGTCCATGAGCAGCACGGGCGGGTCGGCCGCGAGAGCACGCGCAACGCCGACTCGCTGCTGCTGGCCGCCCGAGAGCTCCTTGGGGTAGCGATCACGGTAGAGGGCCGGGTCGAGGGAGACGAGCTCGAGCAGTTCGTCGACGCGGGCCGCGATGCGGGCCTTGTCCCAGCCGAGCATTTTCGGCACGATGCCGATGTTCGTGGCGACGGTCATGTGCGGAAACAGGCCGCCGGCCTGGATCACGTAGCCGATGCCGCGCCGCAGGGTGTCGCCGTTCATCTCGGTGACGTCGTCGCCATCGACGACGATGCGGCCCTCGGTCGGCTCGATGAGTCGGTTGATCATCTTGAGGGTCGTGGTCTTGCCGCAGCCCGAGGGGCCGACGAACATGACGATCTTGCCGGCCGGGATCTCCATGGTGAGACCGTCGACGGCGGGGTGGACCTGGCCGGGAAAGCGCTTGGTGACATGGTCGAGCAGGATGCTCGCACCGGTGATTCCGGTGGATGCGGCGCTGGGCGCGGGGCTGGTGGATGCGTTGCGTTCAGACACGGATACCTCGGGGAATGGTCAGGCGGCCGAGGCCGACGAGAAGAAGATCAAGAATGAGGGCGAGGACGATGACGCCGATGACGCCCGTCAGTACGGACTCGAGCGAGTTGGCGCCGCCGCTGCGGGACAGCCCGGAGAAGATGAAGCCGCCCAGGCCCGGGCCGAGGGAGTACGCGGCGACCGCGGCGATTCCCATCACCATCTGAGCGGATACGCGGACACCCGTCAGAATGATCGGCCAGGCCATCGGCAGCTCCACCTGCAGCAGGGTGCGGAACCGGCTCATGCCGATGCCACGCGCCGACTCGACGATCGACGGCGCGATACCGGACAGCCCGACGACGGCGTTGCGCAGAATCGGCAGTGCCGCGAAGAAGGCCACCACGATGACGGCCGGTGTGACGCCGAAACCGAGCGGTGCGATGAGCAGACCAATCAGGGCGAAGGCCGGGATGGTCAGGCCGATGGCCGACACCGAGTTCACGACCGAGGTTAGGCCCTTACTGCGGTAGACGAGGGACGCGATGATCACGGCGATCACTGTCGCCAAGATCAGGCATTGCACCACGAGGCTGAAATGCTGCCAGCCACTGAACAGGATCTGCTCATACCGATCCCCTAGAAAATCCCACACATTAAAACCTCTTCGCCGTAGTTCACACACCGATTCACCGCCACCGGCAGCGGCGCAACTGGAGGCGCCGGTGCCGAACTGGATGGGGACGCGGGCTGAGAGCCGTAGGCGAGGGTGAGGGACTAGTCTCGCACGGCTACCCCCGTATGGGCGTAGCGAGACGTTACGGTTCCATCACGCGTGGCATCTCAGTGACGGGGCGCGGTATGACGAGGGCGTGACGGGGGCATGAAGGGGCGTGACTGGCTAGCTGCTGGGCGTGGTGGCGCGGTGTTTTTGTGGTGCGCGCCAGCTGTCGGTGGGGTCGAGCCAGTGTGGGGCTTTGACTTGGGGTCGGCCGTTGATCATGCGGATGCGCCAGCCGCCGATGTTGTCCAGGCTTTGGTGATGCCACCAGCAGACGGCGCAGCCATTGGAGATGACAGTGTCTCCACCTTCGCTGTAGGGCACGACATGGTTGAGTTCGCAGTAGTACGCGGGCACGGTGCAGCCGAGAATGACGCAGCCTCCATCGCGGGCGGTGATGGCGCGGCGCTGCAGGTGGTCGAAGAGTCGTTTGCGGCGGTTCTGCACGCTGCCGACCTGCACGATGCGCCCGTTTGTGTCAAAGACGACGGGTTCCACGCTGCTGACCTTCATCAGGTCGGTGACGGTTTTCAACGAGAGAGGGGCGTCGAGGCCGTCGATCCAGCCGACGCCGCGGCCGGCTTCGAGGTCGGCGGCGTTGACGTGCACCATCACGGTCGGCGCCGCACCGCCGATACTCGGAGCGCCGGGGTCGCGGGCTCCAGCCACAAACAGCGCCCGCACGATGTCGGCTCGCTTCTCACCGGCGGGGCGGGTGTCGACGCAGACGATCTGTCGGGCCTCCTCGTCGCTGCCCTCGCCCTCAGCACCCTCAGCACCATCAGCACCCTCAGCACCATCGGTGCTGTCGGTGCTCTCGGTGCTGTCGGTGCTGTCGGTGGGGGTGAAGGTGGGACTGCTGGTGGCGAAGTGCGCGGCCCAGAACTTCTCCATGATGCCGCGGTCCAGCGGAGTCATACCACCGATCAACGGGTAGAGACCATCGCGCAACAGACCGAACCCGATACTGCTCTTGGCCTCCCGGGCACGGTCGGTCGGAGCGATACCGTTGGGGTCGAGCCGGGCCTGCCAGGCCGCCACCAACACGCGGAGGTTGTCCGGCGGCAACGCCAGCCCCGGGCACGGGTCACCGTCAGAATCGAGCATCTGCGCACCGGTCGCGACAGTGACCAACGCCTGCTCGGCGGCCTCCAACTTGCTCTGCTCGGCCCGGCGAGAGACCACGTCCAGGCCTTTCACGATCACCTCGGCCGCATCCACCCCGATCGCACCCGCAGCCAACGCCGCCCCCACCACCGGATACAGCGCCGGCAACGACGCCCCGACCCCCGCGCGCACCCGAGTGAACGCACCCAACGCCAGACGCCGCTTGGCCTCCCGCACCGACACCCGCGTGACCGCCGTGATCACGTCGACCGTGTTGCGACAGCCGAGCTTTTTGATCAGACTGCCCGACCCGAAGTCAATGGCCGCCCGCCCCGCCACATCATGCGCGGAGATCACCCGGGCGGCATCCACCAGCCGGCCCAGGCCCTCCAACCCACCCAACACCCCGACCGCGGCCATGTCCGAGGGTCGTGAGAGGGTGAGCCCAGCAAGGACTTCGGCGAGACGCTCCTGAATCTCAGCGAGCGCCTCAACCGCTTCGTGGTCGGAATCTGTGTCCGACGGGAGTGTCAATGACATATTCTCAGTATCGCGGGTCTAGAATTCAACTTCAAGACTATATATGAGTGATTGTCAGAATAATCAGAGATAATTCTCCCCTCGACACGCGCACGAACATCCCGGGTTGCCAGCGGGACCCGGGCCCGCCGTCGGCACGCTGTCGGCCCGATAACGGCCCATCGAAGACCCCCAGAGTGCCCCAGAGTGCCCTGGGAACAGAACGTCAGGACCGGTGTGAGACGGGTACGTGAGAAGGGTGCGTGAGAAGGGTGCGTTAAAAGGGAAGGAGGGGGTCCACGCCGACGGCCACGAAGAGCAGCGTGAGGTACGCGATCGAGCCGTGGAAGACCCGCATCGGTGAGACGTGCTCGTGGCGGATGGCGAGGTTGTAGAGGCGGTGGGTCTCGTAGATGAACCAGCCACCGGTCACGAGGGCGATGCCGGTATAGAGCAGGCCCATGTCCGCGACGGGAATCAGCAGCAGGGAGCAGGCGACGGTGGCCCAGGCGTACAGGATGACCTGCAGGCCGACCTGCGCGCGACCGCGCACCACGGAGAGCATCGGCACGCCGGCGGCGCGGTAGTCCTCGCGGTACTTCATCGACAGCGGCCAGTAGTGCGGCGGCGTCCACAGGAAGATGATCAGAAAGAGGATGAACGGCGGCCACGACAGGTCACCGGTGACGGCGGCCCAGCCGATGAGCACGGGCATGCAGCCGGCGATACCGCCCCAGACGATGTTCTGCGCGGTGCGGCGCTTGAGGACGATCGTGTAGAAGACGACGTAGAGCAGGATGGCTGCGAACGAGAGAGCGGCAGCGAGCCAGTTGGTGAAGATCCACAGCCAGGCGATGGATGCCGCGCCCAATACCCACGCAAACACGAGCGCCTGCCGGTCGGTCAGCTCGCCCGTGACGAGGGGGCGCCGCTTGGTGCGGTTCATGACCCGGTCGATGTCTCGGTCGATGTAGCAGTTGAATGCACCGGCGGAACCGGCGCTGAGCGATCCACCGATCAGGGTCGCAACCATCAGCCAGAGGCTCGGAAGCCCACGTTCCGCCAAAATCATGGTCGGAGCGGTCACGACCAGCAGCAGCTCCACGACCCGTGGCTTGGTCAGTGCGACATACGCCATGACCGTGCGACGGAAACTACGGGTGCCGCTCACAGCGGTCTTCTCTAAAGCGACGTCCATTGCTCCTCTAACCGGTGCAGTCTGAAACACCTCGCAAGTCTTTTAATTCTAGGCCATCCCGGTGCAGGCCCCGTTCATGTCACGTTAGGCCCCATGACGTAACAAAGAGGGGCAGGGTCCGGCGGCCGTCCGTATACTTAATGTGCTGGCCAATCGCGGTTGTCGCTCGTGGGCAACCCCAGGGTCCCCATCCCGACATCGCGAGTCAACCGGCGCGACAACGCATTCTTCTGTGCGGTCGCTCAGATACTTGGACAGGTTCCCTGTCCACTTCGCCTTGAGAAGGGTCAATACACGTGGCAGCAATGCAGTGGGATTCCATCGACAATCTAGCGGTCAACACCGCCCGAGTTCTCGCGGCCGATGCCGTGGAGAAGGTTGGAAATGGGCATCCCGGCACAGCCATGAGCCTCGCTCCCGCCGCGTACCTGCTCTTCCAGAAGGTCATGCGCCGCGACCCGGCCGACAACGAGTGGATCGGTCGCGACCGTTTCATCCTGTCGGTCGGCCACAGCTCGCTCACTCAGTACGTTCAGCTCTACATGGGCGGCTACGGCCTCGAACTCGAGGACCTGAAGGCTCTGCGCACCTGGGGTTCCAAGACCCCGGGGCACCCGGAGTACGGCCACACCGACGGTGTCGAGATCACCACCGGTCCCCTCGGCCAGGGCCTGTCCTCGGCCGTGGGCTTCGCGTACGCTTCGCGTTTCGAGCGCGGCCTGTTCGACCCGGATGCCGCCACCGGCGCCAGCCCGTTCGATCACTTCGTGTACGTCATCGCCGGCGACGGCGACCTGCAGGAGGGCATCACGAGCGAGGCCTCCTCGCTCGCCGGCCACCAGCAGCTCGGCAACCTGATTGCGATCTACGACAGCAACCAGATCTCCATCGAAGACGACACCAACATCGCCTTCACCGAAGACGTCGCCGCCCGCTACGCCGCCTACAACTGGCACGTGCAGACCGTCGACTGGAAGAAGACCGGCGACTACGTCGAAGACGTCGCCGAACTGAACGCCGCCATCACGGCCGCGCAGGGCGTCACCGACCAGCCCTCGCTGATCATCCTCAAGACGATCATCGGGTGGCCGGCGCCGAAGAAGCAGAACACCGGCAAGATCCACGGATCCGCGCTCGGTGCCGAAGAACTCGCCGGCGTCAAGACCGTGCTCGGCTTCGACCCGGAGAAGAGCTTCGACGTGGCCCCCGAGGTCATCGAGCACACCCGTCTGGCGCTCACCCGCGGCGCCGCCGCCCACGCCGAGTGGAACGTGGGCTTCGACGCCTGGGCCCTCGCCAACCCCGAGCGCAAGGTTCTGCTCGACCGCGTACTCGCCGGCGACCTGCCCGACGGCGTCGACGAGGCCCTGCCCGTCTTCCCCGCCGGTACCGCCGTCTCCACCCGCGCCGCGTCCGGCAAGGTGCTCACCGCCCTCGGTGAGGTCATCCCCGAACTCTGGGGCGGTTCGGCCGACTTGGCCGAGTCGAACAACACCACCATCGGCGGTGCGGCCTCGTTCATCCCGAGCGAGCACTCCACCGGCGCCTGGACCGGCAACGAGTACGGACGTGTGCTGCACTTCGGCATCCGCGAACACGCCATGGCGGCGATCCTCAACGGAATCGTGCTGCACGGCAACACCCGCCCCTTCGGCGGCACGTTCCTCATCTTCAGTGACTACATGCGCCCGGCGGTTCGTCTCGCCGCGCTCATGAAGGCGCCGTCGATCTTCGTCTGGACCCACGACTCCGTCGCCCTCGGCGAAGACGGCCCCACTCACCAGCCGATCGAACAGCTCGCGACCCTGCGCGCCATTCCCGGACTCGACGTGGTGCGCCCCGGCGACGCCACCGAGGTCGGCGTCGCCTGGCGCACCATGCTCGAGCGTCGCAACGGTCCGGCCGGCATCGCCCTGACCCGTCAGAACATCCCGGTGTTCGCTCGTGGCGAGGGTGCAGCCAGCGGCGACACCTTCGCATCCGCTGACCTGGCCAAGCACGGCGCGTACGTTCTCGCCGAGGCCTTCACCGGCACCCCCGACGTGATTCTCATCGGCACCGGCAGCGAGGTGCAGCTTGCCGTCGACGCCCGCGAAGCGCTCAAGGCCGACGGAATCCACGCCCGCGTGGTCTCGGCTCCCTGCCTCGAATGGTTTGACGAGCAGACCGCGGAGTACCGCGAATCTGTTCTGCCGGCCGCCATCACGGCCCGCGTCTCGGTCGAAGCCGGCATCGCCCTCACCTGGCGCGGCATCGTGGGCGACCGCGGCCGCAGCGTCTCGATCGAGCACTTCGGTGCCTCGGCCGACTACCAGACCCTGTTCCGCGAATTCGGCATCACGACGGAAGCCGTCGTCGCTGCCGCCAAAGCATCCATCGCTGCGCACTAGCGCCAACATAATTCAGGAGATCAAAAAAATGACTGAACAGACCACTCCCCTCGCCCAGCTCTCCGCCGCCGGCGTCAGCATCTGGCTCGACGACCTGTCGCGCGAGCGCATCGCCTCGAACGGGCTGCAGAAGCTCATCGAAAGCCACAACGTGGTCGGCGTGACCACCAACCCGACGATCTTCGCCGGCGCCCTCACCAAGGGTGAGGCCTACGCCGAGCAGGTGGCCACCCTCGCCGCCGCCGGCACGCCCGTCGCCAAGGCCGTCTTCGAGATCACGACGGATGACGTCACCGCCGCGAGCGATATCTTCCGCCCCGTCTACGACCGCACCCACGGCCAGGATGGCCGTGTCTCCATCGAGGTCGAGCCCGGCCTCGCCCACGACGCCGCCGGAACCGTCGTACAGGCCCAGGAACTGTGGGCCAAGGTCAACCGCCCGAACGCGATGATCAAGATCCCCGCGACCGTTGAAGGCCTCGACGCGATCACCGAGACCATCGCGCTCGGCATCAGCGTCAACGTCACCCTGATCTTCAGCCTCGAGCGTCACCGTCAGGTCATCAACGCCTACCTGTCCGGTCTCGAGAAGGCCAAGGCCGCCGGCATCGATCTCTCCACGATCCACTCCGTCGCCTCGTTCTTCGTTTCCCGCGTCGACACCGAGATCAACGCCCGCCTCGAGGCCATCGGCACCCCCGACGCCCTCGCCCTGAAGAGCAAGGCCGGCGTCGCCAACGCCCAGCTGGCCTACGAGGTCTTCGAGCAGGCATTCTCCAGTGAGCGTGCCCTCGGCCTGCTCGCCGCCGGCGGCACCAAGCAGCGCCCGCTCTGGGCCTCGACCGGCGTCAAGGACCCGAGCCTGCCCGACACCCTCTACGTGACCGAACTGGTCGCGCCCGAGGTCGTCAACACCATGCCGGAGAAGACGATGCAGGCCACCTTCGAGCACGGCGTGATTCCCGCCGACTCGGTCACTGGCTCCTACGCCGCGGCCAACGCCGTGCTCGACGCCCTCGCTGCGCAGGGCGTCTCCTACGACGACGTCACCCGCGTTCTCGAAGAGGAAGGCGTCGCCAAGTTCGTCATCTCCTGGAACGAACTGCTCGAAACCGTCGAGACGGCACTCAACGCCGCCAAGGTTCTGCGATGAGTTTTCGTATTTCGGTGAGCGGAGCGGCGGCCGACGCCGTTCGCTCCGCCGTACCGACGCTGGTCGACGACCTGGTCGCCTCCGGCATCACGGCGCTTGACCCGGCGCTGTGGGGCCCGGACGCGCAGTCAGAGGCCGCCGTGCGCCTGGGCTGGACGGAATCCGTCGCGATCTCCCGCCCGCTCGTCGCCGAGATCGTCGCCCTGCGCGACGACCTGCACGCACGCGGCGTGACCCACATCAACCTCGCCGGCATGGGCGGCTCCTCGCTCGCCCCCGAGGTCATCACCCGCACCGCGGGTGTCGAGCTGACCGTGCTCGACGCCACCGACCCCGGCCAGGTGCTCGCCGCCCTCGGCACCAACCTCGCCACCTCGGCGCTCGTCGTGTCGAGCAAGTCCGGTTCGACGGTCGAAACCGACAGCCAGCGTCGCGTCTTCGAACGCGCCTACCTGGCCGCCGGCATCGACCCGGCCGAGCGCATCATCGTGGTGACGGACCCCGGTTCGCCGCTCGAGGCATCCGCTACCGCCGCCGGCTACCGCGTCTTCACGGCCGACCCGAACGTGGGCGGGCGCTATTCGGCCCTCACCGCTTTCGGACTCGTGCCGTCGGGCCTGGCCGGCGTCGACATCGGCGCGCTGCTCGACGAGGCAGAGGCCGTTTCCCTGTCGCTCGCCGTGGACTCCCCCGAGAACCCCGGACTGGTGCTCGGCGCGGCGATCGCCGCGACCGTTCCGCGCCGCGACAAGCTCGCCATTCTCGCCGACGGAACCCACATCGTGGGCTTCGCCGACTGGGTCGAGCAGCTCATCGCGGAGTCGACCGGCAAGCTCGGCCGCGGCATCCTGCCGGTCGTCATCGAGGCGACCGCCCCGGAACTGACCGAGGCCCTGCCCGACGTGCAGCTCGTGCGCGTGGTAGCGGATGCCGGCACCGAAATTCTGCTCGGCGACGACACCGATGAGATCCGCGTCAGTGGAACCCTTGGCGCGCAGTTCCTGGTCTGGGAATACGCGACCGTCGTCGCCGGCCGGTTGCTCGGCATCAACCCCTTCGACCAGCCCGACGTGGAATCGGCCAAGATCGCGACCCGCGGCCTGCTCGACTCCCGCCCGGCGCCCGAACCGGCCGCGTTCATCTCCGACGGCATCGAGGTGCGCGGCACTGCCCACGTCATCGGCGCCGCGAGCGACCTCGCCTCGGCGATCGACGCCCTGCTCGAGGAACTCGGCCCCGACGGCTACGTGGCCATTCAGGCCTACGTGAACCGCCTGGCACTGCCCGAACTGGCCGGCCTGCGCGACGGTGTCGCGACGCTCGCCAAGCGCCCCGTCACCTTCGGTTGGGGACCCCGGTTTCTGCACTCGACCGGTCAGTTCCACAAGGGCGGCCCGGCCACCGGCGTGTTCCTGCAGATCCTCGCCACTCCGGCCGAGGACCTCGATATTCCGGAACGCCCGTTCACCTTCGGCGAGCTCGTGCAGGCGCAGGCGAGCGGTGACGCGAGCGTTCTGGCGGCTGCCGGTCGCCCGGTGCTCACGCTGACGCTGACCGATCCGGCCGCGAACCTGGCGACCCTCTTCGCGGCACTCGCGTAGGCTCGCCCTGCATCACTAGATCCGGCACCACCGGACGGGGCCTTCGGGCCCCGTCCCGATCGATACCCCATACCTCCCCGAAGGAGCTGCATGTCACCGGTGGAAATCACCCCGGAGTTCAACCCGCTGCGTTCGCCCTCCGACTACCGCCTGAACAGAATCGCGGGGCCCAGCAGCCTCGTCATCTTCGGCGTCACCGGCGACCTCGCTCGGAAGAAACTCATGCCCGCGGTCTACGACCTCGCCAACCGCGGCCTGCTCCCCCCGGGCTTCGCCCTGGTCGGCTTCGCCCGCCGCGACTGGGACAACGAAGACTTCATGCAGGTCGTGCACGATGCGGTCAAGGAACACGCCCGCACCGACTTTCATGAGGATGTCTGGGCACAGCTGGCCGAGGGCATCCGCTTCGTCTCGGGAACTTTCGACGACGCGGCCGCGTTCGAACGCCTCAAGGACACGATCGAGGAACTCGACCGTGAACGCGGCACCATGGGAAACCATGCCTTCTACCTGTCGATCCCGCCGAAGGCCTTCCCGGAGGTCACCGAACAGCTGCGCCGTTCGGGCCTCGCGGAGCAAAAAGACGGCCAGTGGCGCCGCGTCGTCATCGAAAAGCCCTTCGGCAGCGACCTGAAGACCGCCCGTGAACTCAACGCGGTGGTTGAATCGGTCTTTCCGCCGGACTCCGTCTTTCGAATCGACCACTACCTGGGCAAGGAGACGGTGCAGAACATTCTCGCGCTGCGCTTCGCGAACCAGATGTTCGAACCGCTCTGGAACGCCAACCACGTCGAGCACGTGCAGATCACCATGGCCGAGGACATCGGAGTGGGCGGTCGCGCCGGATACTACGACGGCATCGGCGCCGCCCGCGACGTCATTCAGAACCACCTGCTGCAGTTGCTCGCGCTGACCGCGATGGAAGAACCGATCTCCTTCGACGCCGCCGATCTGCGCGCCGAGAAGGAGAAAGTTCTCGCCTCGGTGCGACTGCCCGATGACCTGGGTCTCGGCACCGCACGCGGCCAGTACACCGGCGGCTGGCAGGGCGGTGAGAAGGTCGACGGATTCCTCGAGGAAGACGGCATGAACCCGGACTCCGTCACCGAAACCTACGCGGCACTGCGCCTGACGATCGACACCCGCCGCTGGGCCGGAGTTCCCTTCTACTTGCGGGCCGGCAAACGACTCGGCCGCCGGGTCACGGAGATCGCCGTGGTCTTCAAGCGGGCCCCGCAATTTCTCTTCGCGCCCAGCCAGACGGCCGAGCTCGGCCACAATGCACTCGTCATCCGCGTGCAGCCCGACGAGGGCGTCACCATCCGCTTTGGTTCCAAGGTGCCCGGTGTGAACATGCAGGTGCGCGATGTGACCATGGACTTCGGGTACGGCCACGCCTTCACCGAAGCCAGCCCGGAGGCCTACGAGCGTCTGATTCTCGACGTACTGCTCGGCGACCCGCCGCTGTTCCCCCGCCATGAGGAGGTTGAACTGTCGTGGAAAATTCTCGACCCGATCGAGGAGTACTGGGCCACTCAGGGTCAGCCCGAACAGTACCGCCCGGGAACCTGGGGCCCCACCTCGGCCGACGAACTTCTGGCCCGCGACGGCCGAACCTGGAGACGACCATGATCGTTGATCTGCCCAACACCACCACCAGCAAGATCTCCAAGGCGCTGGTGCGCATTCGTGAGGAGGGCGGCGCGGTCGCGCTCGGACGCGTTCTCACGCTCATCATCTCGTCGACCCTCGGCCACGAAGAAGAAGCCATTGCCGCCGCGAACGATGCCTCTCGTGAGCACCCGATGCGGGTCATCGTGGTCTCCACGCAGGTTCCGAATGCGGGTGACCCCGAACCCGCCGCCCGGGTTGACGCCGAGATTCGGGTCGGCGGCGACGCCGGCGCGAGTGAGGTCATCGTGCTGCGCGTGTACGGCGAGGCCGCGAACGACCCGGAGAGCCTGGTCACCGGACTGTTGCTCTCCGACGCCCCCGTCGTGACGTGGTGGCCGGGTGAAGCGCCGGAGATTCCCTCCGAGACTCCCCTCGGCCGGCTCGCCAACCGCCGAATCACGGATGCCTCGGCGCAGCTGAGCCCTCAGGACGCGCTGTTCCACCTGTGCCACAGTTACCGTCCCGGTGACACGGACTTCGCGTGGACCCGCCTGACGCTGTGGCGTGGCCAACTCGCCGCCGTGCTCGATCAGCCGCCCTATGAGGCCGTCACGGCCGTACAGGTCACGGGGGCAGCGGCATCGCCGTCAACCACGATGCTCGCCGCGTGGCTGCAGATGCAGTTGGGGGTCACGGTCGAATACGAACTCACCTCGGGCCCGCTCGCCAACGGCGTGCACGGTGTGCACCTCACCCGCGCCTCCGGTGTCATTTCACTGGAGCGCGAGATTCCCGACGTGGCCACCCTCAGCCAGCCGGGCCAGCCCCTGCAGGATCTGACGCTCAAGCGTCGCAGCCTGCGCGACTGCCTGGCCGACGAACTGCGTCGGCTGGACCCCGACGAACTGTATGGTGAAGTCATTATGCGTGGTCTTCCGGGTTTGCACGCGAAGGCCGCCGCCGAGGCTGGGGAGAAATAGTGAGCAACGAACGGCGTGTACTGGTTCACCGCGACAAACAGGCGCTGGCCACGGCGGTTGCGGCACGGTTCATCACGAAGATGGTCGATATTCTCGACGAACAGGGCACGGCACACGTCGTTCTGACCGGTGGTTCCGTGGGCATCAACGTGCTCTCGGCCATCAACGAGTCGTCGGCCAGGGACACCATCGACTGGACCAGAGTGAACTTCTGGTGGGGCGATGAGCGTTGGCTGGCCCGGCACGATGCAGAACGCAACGAACTGCAGGCCAGGGTGGCGCTGCTCGATCACATCGATGTTCCCGAAGAGAACGTGCACCCGATGGGCGCCGCCGGCGAGGGTGTCGAGCTGGATGACGCCGCCGCGGGCTATGCGGCGGAACTCGGCGCGAACGCTCCGTTCGGGGCACTGATGCCGAGCTTCGACATTACCTTTCTGGGAGTCGGCCCTGACGGACACATCGCATCGCTGTTCCCGCACCGGTCCGCGATCAGGGAGCGCGAGGCGAGCGTGCTCTCCGTGCGCCGTTCCCCCAAGCCGCCGGCCGAGCGCATCACGCTGACCCGTCCGGTGCTCAACTCCTCCGAGCGGGTCTGGCTCGTGCTGGCCGGCTCGGACAAGGCATCCGCTTTGGGGCTGGCCCTGGCCGGTGCCAGCCGCGACGAGGTTCCGGTCGCCGGCATCAAGGGCCGACGTCGCACGGTCTTCTTCATCGACAAGGCCGCGGCCGCCGAGGTTCCCGAGAACCTCATCGCGCCGATCTACTGACGGGCAAGCTGACGGCCAAGCTGACGCAGGTTTAACACAGAAAGGCCCCGACCTGTCAGGTCGGGGCCTTTCTTGATGCACTGTCGGTGTGCTGCTAGTTCGGCGCGATCTTGCCGCGGCGCACGCGCAGCTGCTGCAGCGCCTCTTCGAGGAGGGACTCCGCCTCTTGCTCGGTGCGGCGCTCTTTCACGTAGGCGAGGTGGGTCTTGTAGGGCTCCAGCTTGACCACGGACGGCGGGTTGGCCTTGTCGCGGCCGGCCGGAAGTCCTGAAGACGGGCAATCGATCGTGACGGGGATTTCTTCGTCGGGCAGGGTCGCCGCGAAGTAGCGCACGGTCTCGTTGCCGAGGGCGTCCCAGTAGGAAACCTTGACGCGCTCCGCGTGGTATCCGCGGTCCTGCTCACCCATCGGGCCGGCTCCTACACGCGAGCCCCGAATTGCGCTGCCACCAGATGCCATGATCTTCCTCCGCTACATTTTTTTACAGATGCTGTGTTCTGATTCTTGTTGGGCGACCTGAGGCTAAACGCCTGTATCGAACTTGGTGATCAAACCCAACACCACGATGCACGTGATCCAGGCCAGCCCCAGAACCACGGTGATGCGATTGAGGTTACGCTCTGCGAGGCCCGAGGCACCGAGATTCGATGTCATGCCGCCCCCGAACATGTCGGAGAGGCCACCGCCCCTCCCCTTGTGCAACAGAATGAGCATGGTGAGCAGGAGGCTCGTAATTCCGAGCAACACCTGCAACACAACCTGGAGAATCTCCACACGAAACCTTTCACAATTGCGGTGGGCACGTTGGACACCACCGCGGACACTGGCAATTATAGCCTGCTGCCGCTCTCCGACGGGGGTGCCTCACGGCACCCGGCGGAAAACGGCAGCAGGATTGTACTATTTACGCGGTGTAAGCGGGTTGAGCCGGCCTAGCCCACGTGCTTCAGGTAGCGAACGATGTTGCCGAATTCGGTGACATCGAGGCTGGCCCCGCCGACGAGTGCACCGTCGACGTTCGGCTCGCGCATGTACGCCGCGATGTTGCCCGACTTGACGGACCCGCCGTAGAGGATGCGGGTCTTGTCGGCGACGTCCTGGCCGAGGGTCTCCTGCAGAACGAGTCGCAACTGTGCCGCGACCTGCTCGGCCTGCTCGGGCGTCGCGGCTTTGCCGGAACCGATGGCCCAGACGGGCTCATAGGCGACGACGATGTCCGCGGCGTTCGAGACGCCGGCCAGAGCGGCACGCAGCTGCGCGACGGGGACCGCGCTCGGTCCGTGCAGCTCGAGGTCAGCGGCCGTTTCACCGACGCAGATGAGCGGAACGAGGTTCTGGCCGAGAGCCGCCGTGACCTTCGCGGCAACCTGCTCGTCGGTCTCGTTGTGCAGGGTGCGACGTTCGGAGTGCCCGATGATGACGTACTGGCATTCGAGCTTGGCCAGGAACGCGGCCGAGATTTCACCGGTGAAGGCGCCGGACTCCTGCGCCGAGACATCCTGCGCCCCGAAAGCGAGCGGCAGTTTGTCGGCCGAGATCAGCGTCTGCACGCTGCGGATGTCGGTGAACGGCGGGAAAACCGCCACCTCGACCGCGGTGAAATCGTGGTTGGCGTCTTTCAGGCTCCAGGCGAGCTTCTGCACGAAGGCGATGGCCTGGAGGTGATCCAGGTTCATCTTCCAGTTGCCGGCAATGAGCGGCGTGCGTCGCGGGTTGATGGTTACCATCCGAGGACCTCCAGTCCGGGCAGGCGCTTACCCTCGAGAAATTCGAGGCTTGCACCGCCGCCAGTAGAAATGTGACCAAACTGGTCGTCGCTGAAACCGAGGATGCGCACGGCAGCGGCGGAATCGCCACCGCCGACGACGCTGAGGCCGCCAACCTCGGTGAGTGCCTGGGCAACCGTGCGGGTACCCTCGGCGAAGGGGGCGAGCTCGAACACGCCCATCGGTCCGTTCCAGAACACCGTCTGGGACGAGCGGATGATGGCCGCGAACGCCGCCGCCGACTCCGGTCCGATGTCGAGGCCGAGACCGGCCGCGCCATAGGGAGTGTCTTCGATGGCGTCGGCCGCGGTGATCGTGTGCTCGGCGTCGGCCCCGAACTTGGAGGCCACCACGATGTCCGTGGGCAGCACGATCTTCACGCCGAGGCGCTCGGCCTCGGCGAGGTAGCCGCGTACGGTGTCGAGCTGGTCGCTCTCCAGCAGGCTTGCGCCGACCTTGTGGCCCTGGGCCGCGAGGAAGGTGAAGAGCATGCCGCCACCGATGAGCAGCGAGTTGACTCGCGGCAACAGGTGACCGATGACGCCGAGCTTGTCGGACACCTTGGAGCCGCCCAGCACGACCGCGTACGGCGCCTCTGGCTTCTCGGTCAGGCGTTCAAGCACCTCGAGCTCGGTCTGAATGAGCAGACCGGCCGCGCTCGGAAGAATCGAGGCGAGGTCGAAGACGCTCGCCTGCTTGCGGTGTACGACGCCGAAGCCGTCGGAGACGAGAGCGTCGCCCAGAGTGGCGAGCTGCTCGGCGAAGGCGATACGTTCCGCCTGCACCTTGCTGGTCTCGCCGGCGTTGAAACGCAGGTTCTCGAGTACGACGAGCTCGCCGTCGGCGAGTGCGCCCACGGCATCCGTCGCCGAAGCTCCGACCGTGTCGGTCGCGAACGCGACCGGCTGGCCGAGCAGCTCGCCGAGGCGCGCGGCGACCGGCGCGAGGCTGTACTTGGCGACGGCCTGGCCGTCGGGGCGTCCCAGGTGGGACACCACGACGACCCGCGCGCCGGCGGCGAGAAGTGCGGTGAGGGTGGGCAGTGACGCCCGCACCCGACCATCGTCGGTGATCTGACCATCCGTCAACGGAACGTTCAGATCACAGCGAACGATGACGCGTTTGCCCTGGAGCGAACCCAGTGAATCGATAGTGCGAAGCGTCACAGCAGCGCCGGCTTAGAGGCGGTCGGCGACGAAGACGGTGAGGTCAACCATGCGGTTGGAGTAACCCCACTCGTTGTCGTACCAGGAGGCCACCTTGACCTGGTCGCCGATCACCTTGGTGAGTCCGGCGTCGAAGATCGAGGAGTGCGGGTCGCCGACGATGTCGCTCGAGACGATGGGCTCCTCGGTGTACTTCAGGATGCCCTTGAGGGGGCCCTCGGCCGCGGCCTTGTACGCGGCGTTGACCTCGGCGACGGTGACCGGGCGCGAAGCCGTGATGGTCAGGTCGGTGATGGAACCGGTCGGGACCGGAACGCGCAGTGCGTAGCCGTCGAGCTTGCCGAGCAGTTCGGGAATGACGAGGCCGAGGGCCTTGGCAGCTCCGGTCCCGGTGGGGATGATGTTCGCGGCAGCGGCGCGGGCACGACGGAGGTCGGCGTGCGGGCCGTCCTGCAGGTTCTGGTCGGCGGTGTAGGCGTGGATCGTGGTCATGAGGCCACGCTCGATGCCGAAGTTGTCGAGGAACACCTTGGCGAGCGGCGCGAGGCAGTTCGTGGTGCAGGAGGCGTTCGAGATGATGTTGTGCACGGCGGCGTCGTAGGCGTCCTCGTTCACGCCGAGAACGAGCGTCGCCACATCAGCACCGGTCGCGGGAGCGGAGACGATGACCTTCTTGGCGCCGGCTTCGATGTGCTTCTGAGCGTCGACGGCCTTGGTGAAGCGGCCGGTGGACTCGATGACGATGTCCACTCCGAGGGCGCCCCAGGGCAGGTTGGCCGGGTCGCGCTCGGCGAGAACCTTGATGGACTTGCCGTCGACGACGATCGTGTCGCCATCGACCTCGACGGTGGCGTTCAGGCGGCCGCCGACGGTGTCGTACTTGAGAAGGTGCGCGAGCGACTTCGTGTCGGTGAGGTCGTTGACCGCGACAATCTCGATGTCGCTGCCCAGGGCGAGGGCGGCGCGGAGGTAGTTACGGCCGATACGGCCGAATCCATTGATACCGATCTTTACGGACACAGATGACTCCATTTTTTCGTGCGCCGAGAGGCGCGGTTGAGGAAGGAAAGCAAGTTGAGGGGGCGGGGGCACCGTCTGCGGCGCCCCCGCCGGTGGTACGGGTCGTGCGGGTCGTGCGGGTCGTGCAGGCCGTGCAGGCCTACTTGAGCAGCAGCAGGCCGTTGGTCTTCTCGCGTGCCAGCGCGAAGCGCTCCTGCACGTTCGCCCAGTTGGCGATGTTCCAGAAGGCCTTCACGTAGTCGGCACGCACGTTGAGGTAGTCGAGGTAGTAGGCGTGCTCCCAGACATCGAGCATCAGTACCGGCACGGTGCCGGCGGCGAAGTTGCCCTGCTGGTCGAAGAACTGCTGGATGATGAGGCGCTCACCGATGGAGTCCCAGGCGAGAACGGCCCAGCCGGAACCCTGCACGCCCATGGCGGCAGCGGTGAAGTGGGCCTGGAACTTCTCGAAGGATCCGAAGAAGTCGTCGATTGCGGCCGCGAGTTCGCCAACCGGCTTGTCGCCGCCGTTCGGGGACAGATTGGTCCAGAAGATGGAGTGGTTGACGTGGCCGCCGAGGTTGAAGGCCAGGTCTTTTTCGAGCTTGTTGACGTTGGCAAGGGCGCCGGCGTCGCGGGCCTCGGCGAGCTGCGCGATGGCGTTGTTGGCGCCGGTCACGTAGGCCTGGTGGTGCTTGCTGTGGTGCAGCTCCATGATGGTGCCGCTGATGCTCGGCGCGAGAGCCGAATAGTCGTAAGCCAGTTCGGGAAGGGTGTATTCAGCCATAGCTAATCTCCTCTGGTGTTGGTCGGCTCTGGTATTGGTCGACTCTGGTGATAACCGACACGCACGTGCACGCGTCGGACAAATGAGCGACTTATTCAGTCTACTCAGGTCATTTGTGGCTCATCGGCGTGCGCCGGGTAGTGCGGTTCCGTTCCGGGGATGCCCTCATCGGCCGCTTTCTTGTCGGCCATGGCGAGCAGCCGACGGATGCGCCCGGCCACCGCGTCTTTCGTCATCGGCGGATCGGCGTGGTGACCGAGCTCGTCGAGGCTCGACTCACGGTTGTTCAGACGCAGCTCACCGGCGTAGCGCAGGTGCTCGGGAATGTCGGCGCCGAGGATATCCATGGCCCGCTGAACTCGGGCGCAGGCTGCCACAGCGGCCTCGGCCGAACGACGCAGGTTGGCGTCGTCGAAGTTGACGAGCCGGTTGGCCGTGGCGCGCACCTCGCGGCGCTGGCGCATCTTCTCCCAGCTCTGCACGGTCTCCTGGGCGCCCATGACCTTGAGCATGGCGGCGATGGCGTCGCCGTCACGAATGACAACGCGGTGCACACCGCGCACCTCGCGTGCCTTCGCGGCGATGCCGAGGCGGCCGGCCACGCCGACGAGGGCCATGGCGGCCTCGTTGCCGGGGCAGACGACCTCGAGGGCGGCCGAACGGCCCGGGTCGGTCAGCGAGCCGTGCGCGATGAACGCCCCGCGCCAGATTGCGGCGATCTCTTCCTTCGAGCCGGTCGTGAGTCGGTTCGGCAGACCGCGAATCGGGCGCCGGCGGGCATCCAGCAGCCCGGTCTGGCGCGCCAGAGTCTCGCCGCCCTCGATGACCTGCACCAGGTACCGGTCGGTGCGGCGCACACCCGACGCGGGCTGCACCTGAACGGCGCTGCGCACGCCGTACAGCTCGGTGAGGTCTTTGCGCACACGGCGCACGATCTGGGGCGTGTCGAGCTCAGACTCGATCGCGATACGGGTGTTGATCATGTGCAAACCGCCGGAAAACCGGAGGATCGTGGCGAGCTCTGCGGCGCGCACGGTGGTCTTGGAGACCATCACGCTGGAGAGTTCATTCTTTACGTCGGCGGTGAGAGCCAATCGCGTTTCCATTCTGTTTTGTCCCGAAAAAATCTGTCGTCAATCCGGTGGAGCTATTCGCGCCCCAGGTCGCGGTGCTTGATTCTGACCGCGACGCCGGGAAGTTTGTCGATCCGAGCGGCAAGCTCGCGGGCCATCGCCACCGATCGGTGTTTGCCGCCCGTACAGCCGATCGCTATTGTCGCGTGGCGTTTGTTCTCGCGCTGGTACCCCGCGAGCACCGGTGCGAGCGCGGCCGCGTAGTGATCGAGAAACTCGAGGGCCCCTTCCTGCTCCAACACGAAGTCACGCACCTCGGGGTCTTGACCGGTGTGCCCCCGCAGATCAGGGACCCAGAACGGGTTGGGCAGAAAGCGCGCATCCGCGACGAGGTCGACATCCGTCGGCAGCCCGTACTTGAACCCGAAGCTCATGACGGTGACGTGCACGCCGGCCGCGCCCTCGGCCGAGAACCGTTCGGTGATCGTCGTGGCGAGCTGGTGCACGTTGAGGTCGGAGGTGTCGATGACGAGGTCGCTCGACTCGCGTACCGGGCCCATGCGCACCCGTTCGGCGGCGATTCCGTCGAGCAGGGTGCCTTCGCCCTGCAGCGGATGCGGGCGCCGCACCGATTCGAAGCGGCGCACGAGCACATCGTCGCGGGCCTCGAGAAAGATGACCCGCACCTGAGTGCCGCTGCGCAGCGCCTGCACGATCTCCTGAAAGTCACCGAAGAAGTCCCGGCCCCGAATGTCGACCACGGCGGCGATCTTCGGCAGGTTGGTGCGGGCGCGCTCGACCAGTTCAACGAGCGGGCGCAGCATCTGCGGCGGCAGGTTGTCGACGACGTACCAGCCGAGGTCTTCCAGAGCATTGGCAACGGTCGAGCGACCCGCGCCCGACATGCCCGTGACGATCAGCATTTCCTGCTTGTCGGGGTCCGTTGTCATTCTGAGGTGCGCCTTCGGTTGAGGTAGGTCAAGACTCTAAGACTATCGACCAGCGGCAGGAACACGAACGCGGCTTCACGACCGCAGGTGTTCGTGAATGGTGACCGCTAGCACCGGACCGATGCCGCGCACCTCGCCGATCGCGTCGACGGTCGCTTCTTTCAGCCGGGCCACCGACCCGAAGTGCTGCAGCAGCACCTTGACCCGAGCCGGGCCGAGGCCCGGGATTTCGCCGAGCACCGAGGAGATGTCCTTCTTGCGCCTCGCCCGCTGGTGGGTGATGGCAAAGCGGTGTGCCTCGTCTCGAATGCGCTGAAACAGGAACAGGGCGTCGCTGTTGCGCGGCAAAATCACCGGGTAGTCCGAATCGGGCAGCCAGATCTCTTCGAGTCGTTTCGCGATTCCGCAGAGCTGGATGCCCGTGACCCCTGACTCGCGCAGCGCCCGAGCGGCCGCCGATACCTGCGGCTGGCCACCATCGACGATTAGCAGATTCGGCTGGTAGCGGAACTTTTTTCGCTTGGCGTCGGCGTCGAGGTCCGCGGCCAGCGGCATCGACACCAGGTCGGCAGCGGGATCGACGGCGGTGACTTCGAGAACGGCGCCCGGGGCATCCGTCGGCACGGCCGCATCGGGGCGCAGGTAGGCGAGGCGCCGCGTGAGGGTGCGATAGATCGAGTCGGTGTCGTCGGTGGTTTCGGGAATGTTGAAGCGGCGGTACTCGTCTTTGCGCGGCAGGCCGTCTTCGAAGACGACCATCGAGGCGACCACGTTGGTGCCGCTGAGGTGCGAGGCGTCGTAACACTCCATACGCAGGGGGGCCTGGCTCATGCCGAGGGCCTCCTGGATGTCTTCGAGGGCCTTCGAGCGAGAGACGAAGTCGGAGCTGCGCCGGGTCTTGTAGAGCATCAGGGCGTGCTTCGCGTTTTGGGCGGCCGTCTCGAGCAGGGCGGCCTTTTCGCCGCGCTGAGCGGCGACGAGTCGCACCTTGCGGTGGCCGACGCCGGCGAGCCAGGTTTCGAGGGCCTCGGCGTCGTCGGGCAGCTCGGGCAGCACGATCTCGCGCGGCGGATTGATCCCGCCGGTGTAAGCGGTCTGCAGAATAGAGTCGAGCAGCTCGCCGGTCGTGACGTCGAGTTCTTTGTCGACCATCCAGCCGCGCACACCGCGGATGCGCCCGCCGCGCACGATGAACTGCTGCACGCTGGCCGCGAGCTCGTCTTGTTCGATGCCGAACAGGTCGATGTCGACGGTGTCGCGCAACACCACGGCGCTCTTCTCCAGCACCGACTCGAGGGCCTTGGCCTGATCGCGCAGCTTGCCGGCCCGCTCATACTGCTGTTCGGCGGCAGCGGCCTTCATCTCGGCCGTGAGCTGGTTGATGAGCTTACGGTCGTGGCTGTTCATGAAGTTCACGAACTCGTTCACGATCAGCCGGTGTTCTTCGATGCCGATCTTGCCCGAGCAGGGGCCGTAACACTTACCGATCTGGCCGGCGAAACAGGGCTTACCGGACTCCATGGCGCGCTTGTAGTTCGCGTTGTTGCAGGTGCGAATCGGGAAGGCCTTGAGCATGAGTTCGACGGTTTCGTAGACCGCCCAGACCTTGGGGTACGGGCCGAAGTAGCGGGCGCCCTTGATGCCGGAGGTGCGGGTGACGAGGGCCCGCGGAGCCTCGTCGGCGAGGGTGACGGCGAGGTACGGGTAGGACTTGTCGTCCTTGAACTTGACGTTGAAGGGTGGGTCGAACTCGTTGATCCAGGTCCACTCGAGCTGCAGGGCCTCGACCTCGGTGCCGACGACGGTCCATTCGAGCGAGGTCGCGGTCGTGACCATGCGGCGGGTGCGTTCGTGCAGACTCGCGAGGGGGGCGAAATAGTTGGCCAGCCTGGCGCGCAGGTTGTTCGCTTTGCCCACGTAGACCACTCGACCGTTGGGGTCTCGAAAGCGGTAGACCCCGGGGTTGGTCGGAATTTCGCCCGTCTTGGGGCGATAGCTCAGCGCATCAGACATCAGTGAAACCTAAGCTTAACGCCCGGCGAGGATCTCCTTCAGGAACGTTCCGGTGAAGCTCTTCTTGACCGTGGCGATGTACTCGGGGGTGCCGGTCGCGAGTACCTTGCCGCCGCCCGAACCGCCCTCTGGCCCCAGGTCGATGACCCAGTCCGCGCTCTTGATCACGTCGAGGTTGTGTTCGATCACGATGACGGTGTTGCCCTTGTCGACGAGGCTGTTGAGCACGAGCAGCAGCTTGCGAACGTCTTCGAAGTGCAGCCCGGTGGTGGGCTCGTCGAGCACGTAGACGCTGCGGCCGTTGGAGCGGCGCTGAAGCTCGGTCGCGAGTTTGACCCGCTGGGCCTCGCCGCCCGAGAGGGTCGTGGCGCTCTGGCCGAGCCGCACGTAGCCGAGGCCGACCTCGACGAGGGTCTTCAAAAAACGGTGGATCGCGGAAATCGGTTCGAAGAACTCGGCCGCCTCCGCGATCGGCATGTTGAGGACCTCGGCGATGTTCTTGCCCTTGTAGTGCACCGTGAGGGTGTCGCGGTTGTAGCGGTCTCCCCCGCACACCTCGCAGGCTACATACACGTCGGGCAGAAAGTTCATTTCGATCTTGATCGTGCCGTCGCCCGAGCACGCCTCGCAGCGGCCGCCCTTGACGTTGAAGCTGAACCGGCCCGGCAGGTAGCCGCGGGTCTTGGCCTCGATCGTCTCGGAGAACAGGTTGCGGATCTTGTCGAAGACGCCGGTGTAGGTGGCCGGGTTGGAGCGCGGGGTGCGGCCGATCGGGGCCTGATCGACGTGCACGACCTTGTCGAGCTGGTCGAGACCGGTGACCCGGGTGTGCTTGCCCGGCAGTTTGCGGGCGCCGTTGAGTCGGTTGGCGAGCACCCGATAGAGGATGTCGTTGACGAGCGAGGACTTGCCGGAGCCGCTGACGCCGGTGACGGCGGTGAAGACGCCGAGCGGGAAGGTGACGGAGACCTTCTTGAGGTTGTTGGCTTCGGCGCCGGTCACGGTGATCTCACGCGCCGGGTCGAGCGGTCGTCGCTCGGTGGGCGTCTCGATGCTCTTGCGGCCGGACAGGTAGTCGCCGGTGAGGGACTTGGTGTTGGCCAGCAGTCCTTCGTAGGAGCCGGAGTGCACGACGTGGCCGCCGTTGACGCCCGCGCCCGGGCCGATGTCAACGACCCAGTCGGCGGTGCGGATGGTGTCCTCGTCGTGCTCGACGACGATCAGGGTGTTGCCGAGGTCGCGCAGCGCGATCAGGGTTTCGATCAGGCGGCGGTTGTCGCGCTGGTGCAGCCCGATGCTGGGCTCGTCGAGCACGTACAGCACACCGGTGAGGCCCGATCCGATCTGCGTGGCCAGACGGATGCGCTGGGCCTCGCCGCCGGACAGCGTCGCCGCCGCGCGCGCGAGGTTCAAATAGTTCAGGCCGACCCGAATCAAGAAGTCGAGGCGCACCTTGATCTCGCGCAACACCTGGGCGGCGATGGTCGCCTCCCGGTCGGTGAGAGCCAGCTGCTCCATGAACGCGCGGGCGTCGCTGAGGCTCAGCGCGCAGACATCCGCGATGCTCGCGTCATGAACGCGCACGGCGAGAACCTCGGGCTTGAGCCTGGTGCCGTTGCAGACGTGGCAGTCGACCTCACGCAGGTATTCGGCCCAGCGCTGGCGCTGGGTGTCGCTCTCGGCCTGCAGGTACTGGCGTTCGATGTAGGGAACGACACCCTCGAAGCCGGAGGTATAGCTCATCTCGCGGCCGTAGCGGTTCTTCCACTTCACCCGCACCTCGAAGTTGTCACCGCGCAGCACGGCGTTCTGCACCTCGTCGGTCAGCTCACCCCAGGGGGTGTCGAGTGAGAAATCGAGGTCGTTCGAGAGGCCGTCAAGCAGTTTCTCGTAGTACTGGAACAGGCCCTTACCCTGGGTGGTCCAGGGCAGCACGACACCCTCGGCGATGCTGAGGTCGGGGTCGCCGAGCAGCAGGTCGGCGTCGACGGACATGCGAGTGCCGAGACCGGAGCATTCGGGGCAGGCGCCGAACGGTGCGTTGAACGAGAATGTACGCGGCTCGATCTCGGTGAGCTGCACGGGGTGGTTGTTCGGGCAGGACAGCTTCTCGGAGTAGCTCCGCCAGGCGTCGTCGCCGGTCTTGTCGATGAAGTTGATCTGCACGACACCGTCGGTGAGCTTCAGGGCGGTCTCGAGCGAGTCGGTGAGGCGGGTCAGCAGCTCGGGGCCGGCGACGAGACGGTCGACCACGACGGCGATGTCGTGCTTCTGCTGCTTCTTCAGGGTCGGCGCCTCGCTGAGCTGGATCTGGTTGCCGTCGACGATGGCACGGGAGTAGCCGCCGGCCACAAGCTCCTTGAAGAGGTCGACGAACTCGCCCTTTTTCTGTGAGATCACCGGGCTCAGCACCTGGTAGCGGATGCCGGACTCGAGTTCCATGAGCTGGTCGGCGATCTGCTGCACGGTCTGGCTCTGGATGATCTCGCCGCAGATGGCGCAGTGCGGCACCCCGATGCGGGCCCACAGCAGGCGCATGTAGTCGTAGATCTCGGTGATCGTGCCGACCGTCGACCGCGGGTTGCGGTTGGTGGACTTCTGGTCGATCGAGACGGCCGGGCTCAGGCCCTCGATGAAATCGACGTCGGGCCGGTCGACCTGACCGAGAAACTGGCGGGCGTAGGCGCTGAGCGATTCGACGTAGCGGCGCTGCCCCTCGGCGAAGATCGTGTCGAAGGCGAGCGACGACTTGCCCGAGCCCGAGAGGCCGGTGAACACGACGAGCGAGTCCTTGGGAATCTCGAGGTCGACGTTGTGGAGATTGTGCACGCGAGCGCCGCGCACGCTGAGCTTGGAACCTGATTTCACCGGGGTAATTGACACTCATCGATTCTATGCACGGCCACCGACACTGCCTGAACGTTGCCTGTCACAGAGGGATGACTCCGCCGAGAACCGCAGCGGTTTCCGAGTATGTATATACTCAGAAACGTATTTATTTCTTCCCGTGATCGTCGGAGGTTTCATGTCCGTTCGCCAGAGTCTGCTCGCCATCCTCAACCAGGGGCCCTGCTACGGGTACCAGCTGCGGGCGGAATTCGACCGGCGTACCGGGTCGACCTGGCCGCTCAACGTCGGTCAGATCTACAACACGCTCGATCGGCTGGAGCGTGATGGCCTGGTGCAGAAGGCATCCGCCGACAAGGACTCTGCCGATGCCGAGTCGCACAACACCTTCGAGATCACGGCCGCCGGTCGCCTCGAGGTCGCCCACTGGCTCGACTCCCCCGTCGTGCGCACCACGGCCACCCGCGACGAACTCGCAATCAAACTTGCCATCGCCGTCACCCTGCCCGGAGTCGACATCGCCCACGTGATCCAGGTGCAGCGCACCGCGACCTTCCGCACGCTGCAGGAACTGACCCGCACGAAGAACGCGACCGACAACCCCGAATCAGCAGAGCAGCTGGCGTGGCTGCTCGTCGTCGACTCGCTGATCTTCGCGGCCGAGGCCGAGGCGCGCTGGCTCGACCACTGCGAGAACCGCCTCGCCCGGGCGCTGGCCGCCGGAACCGCGACGCCGCTGCCGCTGTCCACTGACGTGCCCAAGCGCGGCCGCCCGACCAAGGCCCGCGCGTGACCGGCGCCGCACTCCCGACCGGCACCTCGCCCGTCGACACCGATCTGTTGCTGAAGCTCGACGGCGTCTCGATGCAGTACGGTCGCGGCGAGACCGCGGTCACGGCTCTCGCGGGCGTCGACCTGCAGGTGAGGCGCGGCGAACTCGTGGCGGTGATGGGGGCATCCGGTTCGGGAAAATCGACGCTGCTGACCGTGGCCGGCGGCCTGACCCCACCGACCGCGGGCGAGGTGATCGTCGAGGGCCACTGGCTCAGCCAGCTCTCCGCCCGCGAGCTCGCTGTACTGCGGCGGCGAAGCCTGGGCTTTGTGTTTCAGGATTTCAACCTGATTCCCTCGCTCACGGCGCTCGAAAACGTGAGCCTGCCGCTCGAGCTCGACGGCTGGAGCGCAAAAAAGGCGCACCGGCCCGCCCTCGACGCCCTGCGGATCGTGGAGCTCGGCGACCGAGCCCAGCACTTTCCGGCGGACCTGTCTGGCGGTCAGCAGCAGCGCGTCGCGATCGCCCGCGCGGTCGTCGGCGGCCGGTCGCTCATTCTCGCCGACGAGCCCACCGGAGCACTCGACAGCACGACCGGGGAACTCGTGCTGCGGATGCTCCGCTCCCGGGTCGACGCGGGCGCCGGCGGCATCCTCGTCACCCACGATGCCCGTCATGCGGCATGGGCGGACCGGATCGTCTTTCTGCGCGACGGGCGCATCGTGGACGAGTCGCGGGCATCCGCTGTCTCGAGCCTGCTGGGCGGCCTGCCCCTGTGACCGCGTCCCTCAGTGGCGGCCGCTCGGGCGGTACCCGCATCGCGTTTCGGATCGCCCGGCGGATGGCCGGGCAATCACGCGGCCGCAGCGCGCTGATCGCGCTGCTGGTGGCGATTCCCGTGCTCGGGCTCGTCGGCATCACCACGGTCGTGGCGAGTAACGAAGCGACTCCCGCCGAACGCGTGTCACTCGAGCTCGGGGCGACCGAAGCCCGAGTGAGCATCGTTGCCGTGCCCACAGCGGATTTCTCGCAGGACCCGCTCGACGACCGGTTCTTCCGGTACGGCTACGCGGACAATGCCGTGCAGTCGCTCAACCCGACACCCGTGTCCGCCGAGTCGCTGTTTGCGCCGGACACCCGGCTGCTCTCCATTCGATCGACGGATGTCGTGGCCCAGACGAAAGATGGGCTCGGCTCCTTTCCGGCCGTGCAGGGCCAGCCCTGGGACCCCGCGTTCGCCGGAAAGTGGGACGTGACGGCGGGAACGGCGCCGACCGCAGCTGACGAGATCATGGTGACCGCCGCGACGCTCGAGCGACTCGGCGCCACCATCGGGGGCACGGCGACCCTGACCGCACCCCACGCCGAAACATACACAATCGTCGGAACGATTCGCAGTTCGAGTCTCGACGATGACGCGGTCGCGTTCTTCGGTCTGCCCGGCGCCTTCGACGGAGTGCCGCCCGAGGCCTCCGACTGGATGACCCAGTGGTACCTGCCCGACACCCCGCTCTCCTGGAGCCAGGTCCAGGAGCTCAACCCGCTCGGCGTGAGCGTGCTCTCCCGTTCCGTGCTGCTCGACCCACCGTCGCCGGGCAGCTCCAGCTACGACCCGGGTCAGACGTCCTCGGGGTTCCTGACCCTCTTCATCGCGCTGCTCGGCGGTTTTGCCCTGTTCGAGGTCGCGCTGCTCGCGGGAGCGGCATTCACGGTCGGCGCCCGCACCCAGCAGCGCACGCTGGCGACCCTCGCCAGTGTCGGTGGCGACCGACGCCTGCTCTTTCGGGTCATGTCCTTCGGCGGGATCATTCTCGGTGCCGTCGGCGCCGCTGTGGGAACCGTGCTGGGGCTCGCCGGGGCCCGGATCTTCCTGGGCGTCTGGGCGAACGGCAATGCCAGCCGGTATCCGGGATTCCACCTCGATCTCGTGTCGCTGCTCGTCATCGCCGCGTTCGCCGTGCTCGCCGGCTGGTGCGCGGCGGCGGTTCCGGCCCGGGCTGCCGGCCGCATCGACGTGCTGGCTGCCCTCCGCGGCGCGCAGCGCCCGCCCCGCACCAGGCGTCGGCGCCCGATTGCCGGGTTTACCCTGCTGGCGTTGGGCGCGATCATCACCGTCATCGGCGGCCTGGTGCAGCTGTCCGCCTACGGACCGATTTACCGCAGCGGACAGTCCACGCTGGGGGTCGTGCTGATCATTGCCGGCCCGGTCATCATGCAGATCGGAGCCGTGTTCCTCGCTCCCGGCATTCTGCGCCGGGCGGCCGAGCTGGCATCCCGGTGGGGACCCGGTGCGCGGCTCTCGACGCGTGATGTGGCACGGAATCCCGGACGCAGCGTTCCGGCACTCGCGGCGATCATGAGTTGCGTCTTTGTGGCCACGTTCGTGATGAGCCTGCAGGCTTCGCTGGAGATCAATTCGACTCGCACCTACACATATACGGCCCCGCTGAACACCGCCCTCGTGAGCCTGAATGTCTTCGAAGAAGAGCCCGCGTTCGAGTACGTGGTGCAGAGCACGGGCCCGGAGGTCGCTGCGGCGCTCGACGCGAGCTTTCCTAGCGGTCAGGCTCGGCTGCTGAACAGTGTCGAGCAGCCGTTTCCGGGGTTCACGGCGCCCGATGGGCCGACGGCTGAGGACGCGCCTGCTTTGCCCGCGCTGCCCTACCCGCGCATCGATCCGGACTCGCTGTGCCCGAGCGATGCCGACCGAACGGGAAGCGGCGCGCAGGAGTTTCCCGCGGACATCCGCTGCCCGACGCCGTACTATCTCGACGTAGACAACGGGGGCAGGGACGACCACATCTGGGTCGGTGACGTCGACGACTTGGCCGCGATTCTCGGCATGCCGGTCTCAGCCCAGTCGCGGCAGACTCTGGCCGCGGGAGGGGCCGTCAGTACCTACGACGAGTACCTCGTCGAGGATGGCATCCGATTGGACTGGCTGACTACGCTCAACACTTCCGAGGAGCCAGCCCGCAGCGTGACGCTCGCCGGGAGCGTGCAGAAACCGGAGCATCCGCTGCGATACGCCATCTTCATGCTTGATTCCACAGCGGATGCCCTCGGCCTCGAGTACCGCCCCACGGTGGTGGTCTCGAGCCTCGACGCCCCGCCGACCGTGGCGGAGCTGGATCAGGCGCAGGCCGCGCTCGCCGCCGTGTCCCAGGACATGTCCCTCACGGTGGAGGCAGGTCCCGACGCCTATGGAGCGACCTGGAGTTGGGCGCTGCTGGCGCTCACCGCGGTCATCGCCCTCGTCACGGCGACGATCACGATCGGACTCGCCCGCGCCGACGGGCACCGGGACAGTGCGGTGCTCAGCTCGCTCGGCGCGTCGCCGTGGGTGCGGCGGGCGTTCGGGTTCTGGCAGGCCGTGGTGGTCGTGGGGCTCGGCAGCGTGATCGGAGTACTGCTGGGACTGATGCCGTCGTTCGCCCTCTCGCTGACCCGTGACGCGTTGGGGGCGACGGTGCTGCCGTTCGCTCCGCCGTGGCTGCAACTGGCCCTGATGGTGGTGGCGTTGCCCGCGCTCGTGGCGGTCGGCGCGGCGCTCACCGCTGGCGGTACCCACACCCGCTTCAGCAATCGGGCGGTCTTCGACTGAGGCTCGCGCCACGAATACGGGGCCCAGGTGGGGCATCCGCGCCGCGGCACTCGTTGGGCAAGACGGCACCTGATGTACCCAGTGCCGGGTCGCCTAACGAGTGCCACGACGACGCGAAGGCGGGGCATCCGCGCTCGCGGCACTCGTCAGGCAAGACGGCACTCCGTGCAAGGAGTGCCGGGTCGCCTAACGAGTGCCACGACGACGCGAAGGCGGGGCATCCGCTCTCGCGGCACTCGTTAGCTCTCGCGGCACGCGATGGAACGAGTGCCGCCAGCCCTAACGAGTGCCGCCACGGCAGGGGCGTCGCGCGCGGACGCGTCCCGGCCGACGCCGGAGCCCGGGCCGGGGAATCCGCCCTCGCGGCACTCGTCAGGCAAGACGGCACTCCGTGCAAGGAGTGCCGGGTCGCCCAACGAGTGCCACGACGACGCGAAGGCAGGGCATCCGCTCTCGCGGCACTCGTTAGCTCTCGCGGCACGCGATGGAACGAGTGCCGCCACCCCTAACGAGTGCCGCCACGCGACGCGGCCGGCTACTGCAGGTCGCCGGCTGCTGCAGGTCGCCGGCTACTGCAGGTGGCCGGCTTTCTCCATCTGGCGCAACTCGCGTTTGAGTTCGCCGAGCTCGTCGCGCAGGCGTGCGGCGAGCTCGAATTTGAGCTCGCCGGCGGCCTCGAGCATCTGCCCGTTGAGGTCGGCGATGATCGACTCGAGGTCGTTGGCGCCGTTCGCGGCGAGGCCGACGCGCTTGGTGGCGGCGTTCTTACGCCCCTTCGCGTCGCGGCTGGCGAGCAGCTCGGCGGTGTCGGCGCCTTCGCGGGCGAGGGCCTCGGTGATATCGCCGATGCGCTTGCGCAGCGGGGTCGGGTCGATGCCGTGCAGCGTGTTATAGGCCACCTGTTTCTCGCGGCGCCGGTCGGTCTCGTCGATGGCCTTCTCCATCGACGCGGTGAGCCGGTCGGCGTACATGTGAACCTCGCCCGACACGTTGCGGGCGGCGCGGCCGATGGTCTGGATGAGCGACGTGGCCGATCGCAGAAAGCCCTCTTTGTCGGCGTCGAGAATAGCCACGAGCGATACCTCGGGCAGGTCGAGGCCCTCCCGCAGCAGGTTGATGCCCACGAGCACGTCGTAGATGCCGGCCCGCAGCTCGGTCAGCAGTTCGACGCGGCGCAGGGTGTCGACGTCGGAGTGCAGGTAACGTACCCGCACCCCGGCCTCGGTGAGGAAGTCCGTGAGGTTCTCGGCCATCTTCTTGGTCAGCGTCGTGACGAGTACCCGCTCGTTGAGTTCGACGCGTTTGCGGATCTCCTCGAGCAGGTCGTCGATCTGGCCCTTGCTGGGCTTCACGATGATCTGCGGGTCGATCAGGCCGGTTGGGCGGATGATCTGCTCGACGATGCCATCCGCTATGCCCATCTCGTACTTGCCGGGTGTTGCCGACAGATACACGGTCTGGCCAACCCGGCCCTTGAACTCGTTGAACTTGAGCGGCCGGTTGTCGAGGGCGCTCGGCAGGCGAAAACCGTGGTCGACGAGGGTGCGCTTGCGGCTCGAGTCTCCCTCGTACATCGCACCGATCTGGGGCACGGTCACGTGGGATTCGTCGATGACCATGAGGAAATCATCCGGGAAGTAGTCGAGCAGGCAGTGCGGGGCCTCCCCCGGTTCGCGCGCGTCGATGTGCCGGGAGTAGTTCTCGATGCCGGAGCAGAAACCGATCTGTTCCATCATCTCGAGGTCGAAGGTGGTGCGCATGCGCAGCCGCTGCGCTTCGAGCAGCTTGCCCTCACGTTCGAGTTCTTCGAGGCGTTCGGCGAGTTCTTCTTTGATGGTGCCGATGGCGCGCTGCATGGTTTCGGTGCTCGCGACGTAGTGCGAGCCAGGGAACACGGCGACCGAATCGAGCGTGCGCACGATATCGCCGGTAAGCGGATGCAGGCTGTGCAGCGCTTCGATCTCGTCGCCGAACATCTCGATACGAATGGCGAGTTCTTCATACATCGGGATGATCTCGATGGTGTCGCCGCGCACCCGAAAGTTGCCGCGAGAGAAGTCGACATCATTGCGCTGGTACTGCATCGCCACGAACTTGCGGATCAGCCAGTCGCGGCTGACCTTCTGCCCGACCTGCAGGGCGATCATCGCCTCCATGTACCCTTCCGGGGTACCGAGGCCGTAGATGCAGGACACAGTGGAGACGACGATCACGTCGCGACGGCTCAGCAGGGAGTTGGTCGTGGAGTGCCGCAGCCGCTCGACCTCCTCGTTGATCGAGGAGTCCTTCTCGATGAAGGTGTCGGTCTGGGGTACGTAGGCCTCGGGCTGGTAGTAGTCGTAGTACGAGACGAAGTACTCGACAGCGTTGTTGGGCATCAGGTCGCGAAACTCATTGACGAGCTGCGCGGCGAGGGTCTTGTTGTGCGCCAGCACGAGCGTCGGCCGCTGCACCTGTTCGATGAGCCAGGCCGTCGTCGCCGACTTGCCGGTACCGGTCGCGCCGAGCAGAACGATGTCGGTTTCACCGGCCTGGATGCGGGCGGCGAGGTCGGCAATCGCGCTCGGCTGGTCACCGCTGGGCGTGTACTCGCTCACGACCTCGAAGGGATTGACTGAGCGCGTGGGTTCCATTTATCCAGTGTACAAAGTGGGACTGACAGTGGGCTCGCAGGCCCGTGCGGCAGAGGTCAGGAGGCCTCGGCCGCGGACACGCGCTGCCAGAGGTCGTCGAGCTGACGCAGGGTTGCTCCCCGGTCACCATCGTTGTCGATGACGACGTCGGCCATGGCGAGACGCTGGGCATCCGTCGCCTGAGCCTGAATGCGGTCGAGGGCCTCGGCGCGGGTCATTCCGCGAGTCGCCACCATGCGTTTCACCCGGGTTTCGCTGCTCGCCTGCACGACGACGATGAGATCGAAGGTGAGGCGGCGGTCTTCGGGGGCCTCGGCAAGCAGCGGAACGTCGTAGACGACGATCGCGTGAGGGTCGAGCACCTCGGCCTCGGCGATGAGTTCGCGGGTGCGCTGCCAGACGGCGGGATGCACGATCGCGTTGAGGCGTTCCCGGCGTTCGTCGTCGGTGAAGATGATGGCCCCCAGGGCCGCTCGGTCGAGGGTGCCGTCGGGACGCAGCATCTCCTCGCCGAATTCGTCGACGATGGCGTCGAGGGCGGGGGTGCCGGGTTCGACGACGATACGGGCGAGTTGGTCGGCGTCGATATGCACGGCGCCGTACGCGGCGAGGCGGGCCGCGACGAATGATTTGCCCGATGCGATGCCGCCGGTGAGGCCGATGAGGTACATGCCTTCATGGTACCGATCCAGCTTCAGCAACCGACGCCGTCGGGGTTCTGCAGGCAGTTTTCCGCCACCAGGGCGGTGCGGATGCGTCCCACCACCACACTCAGAGCGTTGCCCGTCGCGGGCACGAGCCCCGCAACGGTCAACCAGGTCGAACCCGCGAATCGATACTCGGCGCGATAGTCGACCGTGACCGTGCTCGTGTACCGCCCGACAGCCTCGTAGGAGTGCGTGGTATCGGTATCCGTGAACTCGGCCGTGTAGTCGCGCCAAACGGCGCCGCCGGTCGTCGCTGAACCCGATGTTCCGTCGCCATAGTCCCAGCGGTACGAGACCGGGGTGAACCGCACCTCGGCGGGGAGGCCGAGCAAGTTACCGGATTGCACGTGAACGGATGCCGTGGCGATGAAGTTCGCGGGCATCCCTCGCACCGCCCACCCCGCCGGCTGCATCACCTGCACCGGAACGGTCGGAGTGAAACTGACCAGGTCGCTCACCGTGACCGTTGTCGACACCTGACACGCGTCGTCGACCGGCGTGGACCCGCAGTCGAGCGGAAGCGGCAGGACGTAGAAGTCCGCTGTATAATCGCCACCCATGTCCACCCGGCCGCCTGTTTTCGAGCTTTGGGCGCTGCCCCCGTCAGCTGCGTCTCCCGAGTCGCCCTCGTCGGCTCCGTTGGCTCCGTTGGCCCCGTGCGACACCGACGTTGAATCATCACCCCGCAGGACGACGCTGTCTTCGGCTATCTGCCCCGATATTCTCGGACAGATCCCCAGCTGGTAGTCGGCGAGAGCGCACTCGGGCAGGAGGGTGCTCCCGAGAACGGTGACGCCTGACGTGCTGACAATGGCAGAGAAGATGACGACGAGCACGGTCCGCAGCATTAGCAGACACCTCCGCGCGACCAGACGGTCTGTTTCGCGACGATTAGCGAGTTTGCCGACGATGAGCGGTCGAAAGTAACCTCAAACGGAATGCGATCTGGTCGTGCTGCAGACACTGCTGAGGCGCCATTGGCATAAAGAACGTCGGTCTGCGAGACATCCAAGCAGAGATACGCCACCACGATGCCCACGCCATCACGGGCCTTCTCGTCGACCTGTTGCATAGTCACGCTGTCGAAGCCGCTGGTTCCGATGGTGTGCAACCCCTGAGCTCGAACCTTGTCGTACCCCGAGATTTCGATGTCAGCGAACGTCCGCGAGGCGACCAATCGAATGCGTTCCGGCTCCGCACCTCCCTCCGAGAGGATGAGGTCAGACGTCTCGAGGTAGGCGGCGTAGGCGGCCGTGGCGGCCGCGAGGGCCTCCTCGTTGGAGGCGAAGAGCGGGGATATGACCGTGCGAGTCGGGGTGGGTTGAGGCGGCGGTTCGGCGCTCGCCGCGCAGCCGGTCACGCCCGCCAGGGCGGCACCGATCAGAACAAGGTTCAGAATGTGGTGCCGTCGCGGGCTCATGCGGTCACGATAGGGCAACACGCGAACCCGTGGCGAAGTTATGCACAGGCAAATGTGTGAATTAGACGACAGTTTTCGGTGCGCGCTCGCGACATCCGCTGCCCGAACGGCGGGCACGAAAAAGCAGGCCGGGCCCCGAAGGGTCCGGCCTGCCAGATGTACTGCTAGTCAGTGCAGAAGAAAGTACTGACTAGTTGCTGCTGCTGAGCTTCTCGCGCAGTGCGGCGAGTGCCTCGTCGTCGGCGAGCGTGCCGGCTCCGGCAGCTTCGCTCGAGAACGTGTTGCCCGCGGCGGACGCGACATCGCCGACGGCGGTGATCTCGTCGTTCGAGGTTGCAACCTGCTTCTTGTGCGCTTCCCAGCGAGCCTGGGCTGCAGCGTAGTCCTGCTCCCACTTCTCGCGCTGGGAGTCGAAGCCCTCGCGCCACTCGTTGGTCTCCGAGTCGAAACCTTCCGGGTACTTGTAGTTGCCCTGGTCGTCGTACTCGGTGAGCATTCCGTAGAGTGCCGGGTCGAACTCGGTGCCCTCGGGGTCGACACCATCGTTGGCCTGCTTGAGGCTCAGCGAGATGCGACGACGCTCGAGGTCGATGTCGATGACCTTGACGAACACCTCGTCGCCGACCGAGACAACCTGCTCGGCGAGCTCGACGTGCTTGCCGGAGAGCTCGCTGATGTGAACCAGGCCCTCGATGCCCTCGGCAACGCGAACGAACGCGCCGAACGGAACGAGCTTGGTGACCTTACCCGGTGCAACCTGGCCGATGGCGTGGGTGCGGGCGAAGACCTGCCACGGGTCTTCCTGCGTGGCCTTGAGCGACAGGGAAACGCGCTCGCGGTCCAGGTCAACCTCGAGAATCTCGACGGTGACTTCCTGGCCAACCTCAACGACCTCGCTGGCGTGCTCAATGTGCTTCCAGCTGAGCTCGGAAACGTGAACCAGACCATCGACGCCGCCGAGGTCGACGAACGCACCGAAGTTGACGATCGAGGAGACGATGCCCTTGCGGACCTGTCCCTTCTGGAGGTTGTTGAGGAACGTGGTGCGGCTCTCGGACTGAGTCTGCTCGAGCAGGGCACGACGAGACAGCACAACGTTGTTGCGGTTCTTGTCGAGCTCAAGGATCTTCGCTTCGATTTCCTGGCCCAGGTACGGGGTCAGGTCGCGAACGCGACGCAGCTCGATGAGCGAGGCCGGCAGGAAGCCACGAAGGCCGATGTCGACGATGAGTCCACCCTTGACGACCTCGATGACCGAACCGGTGACAACACCGTCGGCCTCCTTGATCTTCTCAACATCGCCCCATGCACGCTCGTACTGAGCGCGCTTCTTCGAGAGGATGAGGCGGCCTTCTTTGTCTTCTTTCTGAAGAACGAGGGCCTCGACCAGGTCGCCGACCTTGACAACCTCGGAAGGGTCAACGTCGTGCTTGATGGAAAGTTCGCGGGAGGGGATGACACCCTCGGTCTTGTAGCCGACGTCGAGGAGAACCTCGTCGCGGTCGATCTTCACAACGGTGCCTTCGATGAGGTCTCCGTCGTTGAAGAATTTCAGAGTCTTTTCGACCGCGGCAAGAAAGTCTTCAGCAGATCCAATGTCGTTGATGGCGACCTGCTTGGGTGCCCGTTCGGTCGTTGCGATTGTCATGTAGTAGTTGCTCCAGGATGGACATAGCTCAGGCCACAGGCAGAAGGATTCAGACAGAGTGAATCAAATCTGAATCAGGTTGTTGTGCTCCGCATATGGCAACGGATAGTTCGTCACAAACGTGACACTCTATGCTAGCTGCCCGCGCAGACGAGGGGCAACTCGACATCCGGCCGAGTTTCGAGCGAATATGGGCCGGTCAGCAGCCGGTCAGCGGCTACGGAACGACGAGAACGTGTCCGACCGCACCGCGCTCGGCATCCGTCATGGCGTGCGTGACGAAGGAATAGGTGCCGGCCTCGGGAAAGCTGAGCTCGACGAAGCCGCCCTGAGCCGGCGCGAGGGCGAGCGTCTGGCTGCCTCCGGTACCGGTGCTGCCGCCCTGACGCAACAGGTACTCGCCCTCGGCGTAGACCGTGTCGAACTGCCCGCCAACGATATGAAAGGAACTCGCCAGGTTCGGCCCCGCGTCGAGCACCCAGAAGCGGATGCGCTCCCCCACTTTCGCGGTCAGCGGCTGCTGCGCATACTGATTGGCATAACCGTTGAAGACGACGAGGTCGGGGGTGGCGGCGGCGATCTTCGCGGAGTCGGCGATACCGCCCTGCGGCCCGAGGTAGAACTCGGACTGCACGAGCAGGTATTCCCGGTCGACCGGGTCGAGCCCGGCGGGGTCGATGACGACCGCGCCAAACATGCCGTTGGCGATGTGAAGCGACATCGGCGTCGTAGAGCAGTGGTAGAGCCAGATTCCCGACCGGGTGGCGGTGAAGGAATACTCGAGGGTCTCGCCGGGCTCGATCGTGCGCATCGGTCCGTCTGGGGCGAGGGCGCCGGCGTGAAAGTCGAGCGAGTGGCCGGTCGTCGCGTCGTTGATCAGGGTGATCGTGAAGGTGTCCCCGACCGTGCCGCGCAGGGTCGGGCCGGGCGCGGTGCCGTTGAAGGGCCACAGCGTCTGGGTCACGCCGGGGGCGACCTCGACCTCGGTGTCGCCGACGCGGAAGGTGTAGTCGTGATGGGTTTCGCTTGACGCCGGCGGCAGGGCGGCGTCGCGGGCCTCGAATCCGGGCGATGGCTCGGCCTGGGCGCCGAGGTCGTCGGCAGCGGTTGCCGCGACGTCGGTTGCGCCAGAATCGGTTGCGCCAGAATCGGCGTGGTCGGCCGCGGCCTCCGTCGATTCCGCCGTCGATTCCGCCGTCGAGCCGGTGACTGCGATCTGCAGCACCATGCCCATCTGGCGGTGTCCGGCGATGGAACACCAGCCCTCACTGCTCGCGGCCATGACACCGGCGTCGACGGTGACCGTCTCTCCCGGTGCCACCCGGCCCGAAGTGACGCCGTTCGCGAGGGTGAGGTCGTGCACGGCGGTGTCGTCGTTGGTGACGGTGAGTTCGAGTCGGTCTCCGGCGGGCACGGTCAGGCGGGACGGCGAGAACCGCATGTCGAGCATCGTCACGGTTGCCGTGGTGACCTCGCCCGAGGCGATGGTCGCGGCGTTCCGAGCGGTGACCGAACCCGAGCCGACGCCGGCCGTGACCGGATCGAGGGCGACGCCGACGGTGACGGCGAGCACGAGCACGGCGACCGCGGCGGCCGCCATTCCGCTGCGCGTGCGACGGGGGCCGGGCGCGGCTGCCGTGACCGCCGCGAGCCTGTCGGCCAGCAACGGCACGGCGGGGGCTGCGCCCCGAGAACGGATGCGCCCGCCCACCACGACCGCGCGCACGAGCAGAACCAGGAAGCTCAGCAGAACCCCGAACACCAGAAGCGAGAGCACGACCTTTACGAGGCTGGGTACCGGCAACAGGTAGAACACGATGCCGCCGTTGACCACGAGCAGGCGAAACAGCGGTGCCCGGTCGAGTTCGGCGGCCGCGGCCTTGCCGGCCTGCGGCCCGCCACCGGAGACCATGGGCACGAGGTAGCTCAGGGCACCGAGCAGCAGCTGCACGGCGAAACCCGCCAGCAGCGGAACAAGCAGCCAGCCGAGGCGATCGACGGCCTCGATCGGGGCCGGAGCGGTCGCCACGAGCACGCCGAGAGCCCCGACGCTGAACGCCAACCAGGCCATCGACGCGGCGAGGCTCCAGCCGGCGAATGTCGTCGGCGGAGCCTGCCGCGCCTGCCGCACGGCCTCCCGCACGACGGGCATGAGGCCGAGCAGATAGAGCAGCGCACCGGCGGCGACGCCGATCGGCTGGCCCGCCAGGCTCGCACCGGCGGCGACCAGCACACCGGCGGCGAGCAGGGGCAGGGCGGTGCGGGCGGCGGCATCCGTTCCGTCTCCGAGGCGGGTGCGCAGCACCGTGGGCCAGAGCAGCAGCAGGGTCCCGACCGCGGTCAGACCGACCCAACCGAGCACGTTGAGAATGATATGCGCCACATAGAGGCGGGCGTGCAGGTCGGCGCCGGTCGCCGGGCCGGCCATCCAGATGCCGAGGCCCACCCCGATGGCGAGGCTCACGCTCGCGGCCACGTAGTAGCGCACCAGCGAGCCGAAGCGGGTGGGTTTGGCCCGGCGCAGCTGGCCGCCGAGCAGGATCGCATGCAAGACCGCGACCGCGCCGACGACGAGGCCGCCGCCGAGCACGAGCGGGAACGCGTTGAGGGTCATGCCGACCATCACGAGGATGGCTCCCAGCGTGTGCCCGGCGAGGCGGATGATCAGCGACCGGCGGCCGCTGAGTGCCGGCCGACGCACCAGGGTGTCGGCGAAGTGCTGGCTCCAGATCAGGATTGCGGTGCTGACGGCGCCGAGCAGCAGCAGGTGCACCATCAGCCAGTCGGCACCGGGCACCATCTGGTGCGTGAGCACGGCGACGCCGAGCACCGCGAGCCAGCCGACGACGACGGCGTTGGTCTGCAGGTACCAGGTGCGGCGGGCGTGCACGCGGGCGGTGACGGGACTCATGCGCCGGCTTTCTGTGGTGCGCTGGCTTTCTGAGGTGCGCTGGGTATCTGTGGTGCGCTGGTTTTCTGAGGGCGGCGACCGACGCCATCCACCGGTCCGCGTACCGCTGAGACCACGGCGATGACGATGAACAGCAGCAGCGCGCTGATGTTGAGCGATCCGCCGAGCTGCAGCATCGAGGGCATGCCCCAGGCATCACCGAAGAGCACCCGCAGCACGAGTGAGGCGTGCAGCAGCGCGACCGGGAGGTACATGATCGGCCGGTACGGCAGCGGGCGGCGCAACACGGCCGGCAAAATGACGGGGGCGTGGGCCATGATCATCGACAGGGTGAAGCCGAGCAGCACCGCGTGGATGACCGCGTCGTAGGCCGGTCCGCTCGTCGCGGCGCCGCCGACGAGCCAGATGACACCGGCGACGACCAGCCAGGCGTAGCCGCTCAGCAGGCACGCCGCCATGTATCGCGGCAGCCCCGTCGCCCGCAGGGTGCGGCGCGCGACATCGTGCAGGAACAGCCAGGACACCACCCACAACAGGGCGAAGCCGAAGAGCGGATAGCCGTAGGCCGGAACGCTGAGGGCGAGCGAAACGCATCCGGTGAGCGACAGCGCCGCCCACAGCAGACCGCGACCGGGGTGGCTGCCACGCAGGGACAGCCGGGCCAGTTCGAGGCGTTCGCCGGCGATGGTGAGCACGAGGAAGGCGCTGAAAGCCGGAATCAGGTGCGCGACCGGTACGGCAGCGAGCCAGAGAAGCGCGGCGACGACGAGGTTGACCCCGCCGAGAAACTGGATCGCGGTGGCGGTCATCGCCTGGCGACGCCAGATGGTGCGGTAGATCAGCAGCAGGCCGATCGCGCCGAGAACGATCGCGCTGCGGCCGATCCAGGTCGGCAGCGGTGCCAGTACGAGCAGGCTGCCGATGCCGAGCAGGGCCGGCGCAGTGAACGCCCACCACTTTTTGATGGCGACCGCCCGTTCGAGCACGATCAGGGTGCCGACGAAGCCGAACACCATGAGCGCGCCGTGCGAGGCCGCCAGCCGATCGGCCAGCGGCGGAACGTCGAAGCCCAGCAGGGCCGTCGCTGCGTAGAGCCCGAACAGCAGCGACGCCCCGGCCGGAGCGAGGAACAGAAAGCGGATGCCCGGGCGATCGATCAGGCCGCGGCGCGGCTTCGCCCGGGCCTGGACTGACGCGACGGCGGGTACAGTCCCGGTGCCAGACGAGGACGGCTCAGCGGGACGCACCCGCCTAGTTTACCGAACCCTATATGCCCGTCCGGGACCGCATCGCGTTCTGCTTCGGTTAGGCCAGCGCCGACCGCAGGGTGTCGAGGCCAACGCCGCCGAGGTCGAGGGCCCGGCGGTGGAACTCCTTGATGGAGAAACTCGAACCCTCGCGGGCGGCACACTCGTCGCGCAACTGCTCCCAGATGCGCTGCCCGACCTTGTACGACGGAGCCTGGCCGGGCCAGCCGAGGTACCGGTTCACCTCGAACTTCACGAAACCCTCGTTCATGTTCACGTTCTGGCCGAGAAACTCGAACGCGTACTCCGCGGTCCACTTTCCGCCGCCGTCGGGGCGCTGCTTGCCGAGGTGCACACCGATATCCAGCACGACGCGGGCGGCGCGCATCCGCTGCCCGTCGAGCATGCCGAGGCGGTCGGCCGGGTCGTCGAGGTAGCCGAGCTGTTCCATCAGCCGTTCGGCGTACAGCGCCCAGCCTTCGGCGTGTCCCGAGGTGCCGGCGAGCTGGCGGCGCCAGGTGTTGAGCTTGGCGCGGTTGTAGACGGCCTGGCCGATCTGCAGGTGGTGCCCGGGAACGCCCTCGTGGTAGACGGTGGTCAGTTCACGCCAGGTGTCGAATTCGGTGACGCCGACCGGAACGGACCACCACATGCGGCCGGGGCGGGAGAAGTCATCCGTTGGTCCGGTGTAATAGATGCCGCCCTCCTGCGTGGGGGCGATCATGCACTCGATGGCCTTGATCTCGTCGGGAATGTCGAACTGAGTGTCGGCGAGTTCGGCGACGGCCCTGTCGCTGGTCTCCTGCATCCACTTCTGCAGGGCGTCGGTTCCGTGCAGTTTGCGGCTCGGGTCGGTGTCGAGAAAGGCGATGGCTTCGAGCACGGTCGCGCCGGGCTTGATCTGGCGGGCGACGCTTTCTTGCTCACTCACCATGCGGGCGAGCTCGTCGACGCCCCACTCATAGGTTTCGTCGAGATCGATGGTCGCGCCGAGAAACTGGCGAGAGGTGAGGGCGTAGTGGTCGCGGCCGACGGCATCCGCCTCGGTGGCGACCGGCGCGAGATCGTTTCGCAGAAAATCGCCGAGCTTCTCGAAGGCCGAGGCCGACCGTCGCGCGCCGAGGCCGAGGTCGCTCGCGAGCGAGGCCGGCAGGCTGCCCTGCTCGAGGCTGGCCTCTGAGGCGAATTCGGCGAAGAAGCCGTCGTTGGCCGAGTGGCGCTGCACCTGGGCGAGCACTTCGAGCACCTGGCGGCGGGCCGGGGTCACTCCCCGCTCGATGCCGAGCCTCAGGGTCTCGATGTAGCCGTCGACGGCGTTCGGCACGGCACCGAGCCGCGACGAGATGTTGCTCCAGTCGTCGACCGTCTTCGTGGGCATGAGGTCGAAAATCTCACGGATGCCCTGGGCCGGGGACGCGATCACGTTCAGGTCCCGAAGCTGCAGGTTGGCCGCGGAGCTCTCGAGTTCGAGGGCCAGTGTGGCCCGCAGGTCGGTCTGAGTGACCCGGTCCACGTCGTCGATCACGGTGGCCGCGTCGAGGGCGGTGATAATCCGGGTGGCCTCGGCGATATAGCGCTCGTGTCCGGCGGGCGAGAAATCGCCGAAGCGCCCGTCGCCCTCGGTGCGTCCGATGTAGGTGCCGACCGTGGGGTCGAGGTCGACGAGGGTATCGACCCAGTCTTCAGCGATCTTGTCGATGGGGGTAGCCGGGCGCTGCACTGCGCCGCTGGCTCCGTTCGTGCTTTTCGCGGTAGTCATGACCCGAGCTTAGAACACGGGCACCGCTCCTACTGGGGGGCGCCGAGCGGGCCCGTTCCTGTGCCCAGTGGCACGGTGCTCATGCTGACCAGTTCCTCGCGCCCGCCGGCTCCGCCCGACACGTCCACCACGAGTACGGGACCGATGCCGGGCGCGTAGAGCTTGTACTGTGCCACGTCGGGTTCGATCGTGATCGTGTCCTTGGTGAGCACCACATCTGAGAATTGTCCGAACGGAACCTGAGCCAGCTCGGAACGACTGAGAACCTCGCCATTGTCTTCGGCCTCCCCGGCGTAGTACTCCTGGCGATAGGACAGCCCCACGACCGGATCGGCCGGCATGACCACACCCGGCAGAGCCCCGTCCACTCCGGCCTCGAACGACCCGGCGGTCGAGCTGATCACACCGTTCTCGAACTCGGCGGTATCTTCGCCGAGATACCACACGGTGCCTTGGTGGTCCTGGGCGTACCAATCAAACGTGTCCTCAATCACTTCGGAACCGCGCCGCACTGTGTCGCGGACGACGCGTGCGGTGATGCCGTTGGCGATGAGTCGGGTGTCGTGGGTCACAGTGACGGTCACGGTGAGTTCGTCGCCCGTTCCGTCGGTTTCACGATAGGTCCACTGTGTTCCGGGCATCATCGGCCAGTAGGGATTGTCGATGGTGACACTGAACGCGGACGGATCCAGTTGGACCGGTGTGCTGCCCCTGGGCAGGTCCGCCGCCGATGCTGGCGTGATGACCTGTGCCGGCGCGCACCCTGTACTGGCGGTGAGAATACTGGCACTGAGAATGCCGGCGCTGAGCGCCAGTCCGAGAACGCTGTGTGAGGGTGACTTCATGATGTTCGCCCCTTCCTGAGTCTGGATACTGCTGGTGCCCGGTGACCCTGGCCGTCTCGGCCGGTCTGGCCCTCAGAGTGCCGCCGTGAGGCTGACTCTGGGCTGAATCGTGCGGATACCGAGGCCCGACCGATTCAGACAGGGTTCAGGCGCCGGAGCCTACGGTCACTGCACCGACGCATCCGTGTCGGTTCCGTCGGGACAGGAGTTGTGTCATGCACGCACCAGAGCACAAAAATGCTGAGCAGCAAAACACGAAGCACGAAAGCGCACAGAATTCGATCAGGATTGCGACGGCACTCGCCGGCACGGTCGCGCTCGCGGCGGGCGGAGTACTGCTGCTCGGAACCTCCGGGGCTATCGGCGCCCCCGGCAAGACGACGGGATCTGCCACCTCGGAGGGCCCCGACGTGGCCATCACCGGCGGCGCGCTCGACCAGGCCAGCGCCGCAGCCCTCGCCCACACGGGCGACGGGGTCGTCACGGAGACCGAGATGAACGACGAAGAAAGCTACTACGAAGTCGAGGTCACCCTGAGCTCAGGCGCCGAGGTCGACGTGCAGCTCGACCAGGGCTTTGCCGTCGTGGGTTCCGAACCGGAGAACTCGTCGGGGCACGAAAACTCTTCAGACGAGTAGAGCACGACACCCCCAGGCCGCCGTCATCGCCGTACTCTGATCGTCATGAAGGTGCTGCTGGTCGACGACGACGTGAAGATCACCGCAATCGTGGCGCGCGGACTGACGGCGGAAGGGTTCACCGTGGACGTTGAACACACGGGCCCGGACGGCCTCTGGCGCGCGACCGAAGGCCATTACGATGTGATCGTGCTCGACATCATGCTGCCGGGACGCAATGGTTTTCTGATCTGCGCCGACCTGCGAGCAGCCGAGAATTGGACCCCGATCCTCATGCTGACGGCCAAGGATGGTGAACTCGACGAGGCTGAGGCTCTGGATACCGGCGCCGACGATTACATCGTCAAGCCGTTCTCTTTTCCCGTGCTGGTCGCACGATTGCGCGCGCTCATGCGGCGCGGAGCATCCGCTGACCCCGGCCCGGACACACTCGCCGACCTCAGTATCGACCCGCGCACCCATCGGGCACGGGTCCGCAGGGAAGAGATCACGCTCACGGCCCGGGAATTCGCCGTACTGTACTTTCTCGTGCACCATGCGGGGCAGCTGGTCTCCAAACACGCGATTCTCGACGGCGTCTGGAGTGACGATTTCGAGGGCGACCCGAACATCGTCGAGGTCTACATCGGGCGGTTGCGACGCACACTCGAGCAGCATGCCAGCCGGGCCATGATTGAGACCGTACGCGGCGCCGGCTATCGCATTGTCGCGGCGGCCTGAGCCATGCGAGGCCTGCTCGGCCTGCGGGGTATGGGCGCTGTCGGTGTGCGTGGCCGCATCACCCTCCTGGCGACCGTTGTCGTTCTGATCGTGCTGGCCGGCACCGGTGCGGCCCTCTCGGCCGTGCAACGATCTGTGCTCACCGACAGCGTCGACGAGGTTCTGCAACGCCAGATCAGCGAGATCGTGGCGCAGATCGATGCCGGCACTCTTCCACCGATCCTTGCCGGGCAGGGTGATGACGAGTCCTACGGCCAGGTGACGGATGCCGCGGGCCGGATCGTCGCCGCCACCCGCGTCACGCCGCCCGCGGGTTCCGCCGCCGATCGGGCGGGCCACGCAGCCGAAGGGCCCCCCGACTTTCGCGTGCGGACCGCACAGCGTGCGGGCCTGCGCATCGACGTCGGCACTCCCCTCGACGACGTCAACGAGAGTGTCGCGGCGTTGGTGAGTGGGCTTCTCGTGGCTGTCCCTGCCGCTGCGGCGCTCCTGGCCGTCATGGTGTGGTTCCTCGTGGGCCGCGTGCTTCGACCGGTCGAGAGAATTCGGCAGGAGGTCGCGGAGATCTCCGGTCGGACCCTCGAACGCCGTGTTCCGGAACCACCCCGCGCCGACGAGATCGGCAGGCTCGCCCGCACGATGAACGGCATGCTCGCCCGCCTGGATGCCTCGGCCAAACGCCAGCAGCGCTTCGTCTCCGACGCCTCCCACGAATTGCGCAGTCCGCTCGCGCGGATCAGGGCTGAATTGGAGGTCGACGAGGCGCATCCCGGCCTCACCGACCCCGAAACCATTCGGAGAAGTGTGCTGGCCGAAACCTTGCTTTTGCAGCACCTGGTCGACGACCTGCTCGAGCTGGCCCGCATCGATGAAGCAGACCTCGGCCCTCCCCACATGATTGTCGACCTCGACGAAATCGTGCGCGGCGAGATCGACCGGGCACGAGCATCCGCTCGCCTCACGGTCACGGTGACGACACTCACCCGTGTGCACGTGCGGGGAGACGCGGCCCAGCTCGGGCGGGTCGTGCGCAACCTACTCGACAACGCAGCCGAACACGGCGGCGGCCAGGCAACGGTCGGGTTGGTGGCCCAGGCGACGGATGCCGTGCTCACCGTTTCCGACGCTGGCCCGGGGATCGAGTCTTCACTGCAGGAGCAGGTCTTTGAGCGCTTCGCCCGTGCCGATGCGGCGCGCTCCGGCAGCGGATTCGGGCTGGGCCTGGCGATCTCGCGTGCCCTCGTGACCGGGCACGGGGGCACGATCCGGCTGCTGGATCGCACGCCGGGGGCGCACATCGAAGTTCGGCTCCCCCTCGAGCCCGACCGGGAACGAGGGGAAACGTCAGGGGGCAGAACCGGTCGCTAGTGGGCGGCGTCGTCCCAGTTAGCGCCGCGGCCGAGCTGCACGTCGAGCGGCACGAGCAGCTCGGCGGCGGTGCCCATGCGGTGCCGCACGACCGTGCTGAGAGCGTCGTACTCCCCCGGCGCGACCTCGAAGATCAATTCGTCATGGACCTGCAGCATCATGCGCGACTCGAAGCCCTCGCTCGCCATGTCCCGGGCGATACCGTTCATGGCGATCTTCATGATGTCGGCCGCCGACCCCTGGATCGGCGCGTTCAGTGCCGCGCGCTCGGCGTTGTCGCGCAGCACGCGGTTCGGGCTGTGCAGGTCGGGGAACGGCCGGCGACGCCCGAACAGGGTCTGGGTGTAGCCGTCGACCTTGGCCTGCTCGACCACGTTGCGCAGGTAGTCACGTACGGCGCCGAAACGGGCAAAGTAGTCCGTCATCAGCTGCTTCGCCTCCTTGTTGTCGATGCGCAGCTGCTTCGACAGGCCGAACGCGCTGAGCCCGTATGCGAGGCCGTAGGACATGGCCTTGACCTTGCTGCGCATCTCGTTGCTCACCTCGGCGGGTTCGACGCCGAAGATGCGGGCACCCACGAAGCGATGCAGGTCTTCGCCGGCGTTGAAGGCCTCGATCAGTCCGGCGTCCTCGGACAGGTGCGCCATGATGCGCATCTCGATCTGCGAGTAGTCGGCGGTCAGCAGGCATTCGGTTCCCGGACCGGCCTGGAACGCGGCGCGGATGCGGCGGCCCTCCTCGGTGCGCACCGGGATGTTCTGCAGGTTGGGGTCGTTCGACGAGATGCGGCCGGTGGTCGTGCCGATCTGCATGTACGTGGTGTGGATGCGACCGGTGCTGTCGATCTCCTTGTCGAGGGTTTCGACGATCTGGCGCAGCTTGGTCGAGTCCCGGTGCTTGAGCAGCAGGTCCAGGAACGGATGCGGGTTGCTGGCCTGCAGATCGGCCAGGGCCCCAGCATCCGTCGAATACCCGGTCTTGTTGGCCCGGGTCTTGGGCATGCCGAGCTGCTCGAAGAGCACGTCCTGCAGCTGCTTGGGTGAGCCGAGGTTCACCTCGCGGCCGATCTCCGCGTAGGCGCTCGCGGCATAGCCGGCGGAGCGTTCGCCGAGCTGGCTCGACAGTTCGGCGAGCTGTTCGTGCGAGACGGCGACGCCGGTGAGCTCCATGCCGACCAGGGTCAGCAGGGTCGGAATCTCGATCTCGGTCAGCAGGGTGCGCGAGCCCTCATCGAGTAGGGCGAGCACGGCCGGCGCGAGGCGCAGGGTGTACCAGGCCTGCAGCGGCGCGCCGCCGTCCTGCTCGTCGGGCACCAGCTGGTTCGGGTCGGTCACCGGCAGGGCCTCGTCCAGGTAGCGGGTGACCAGGTCGACGAGGGTCTTGTCCGGGCCGCCCGGGCGCAGCAGCCAGCCGGCCACGAGGGTGTCGACCGCGAGGCCGCTGAAGGTCAGCTTGGCGCGTTTCAGCGCCTTGAGCTGCGGTTTGGCGTCGTGCATGATCTTGGGGGCGTCGCTCGCCAGCCACGCCTCCAGGGGCGCGTAGTCGCCCCGGTCGGCCTGCCAGGGCAGGGAAATGGTCTCGGTGAGGCTCGCGAGGCCGAACCCGATCGGGCGGCCCTCCTGCACCTCGACGGTGAGTCCGAGCCCGGCCGGCGCGGCCGCCGTCGCGCGCACGAGCCACGCGGCGAGTTCTTCGTCGAGCAGGTTCTGGGCCACCGGGGCGACGGGCGCCGCGACCGCCTCAACGGGGTTCTCGGCGACCGCACCGGCGACGGATGCCCCGCCCGCGGCATCCGCTCCCTCCAGCTTGAGTACGCGGTCGAGCAGGCTCTTGAATTCGAGCCGGCCGAAGATGTCCCTGACGGCGTCCTGATCCATCGCGCCGCGCTGCAGGTTCTCGACGGCGACGTCGAGCTCGACGTTGGTCACGAGCCGGTTCAGCCGGCGGTTGCGAATCGCGTTCTCTTTTTGCTCGCGCAGGTTGTTGCCGACGACGCCCTTGATCTCCTCGGCGTGCTCGAGGATTCCGTCGAGGCTGCCGTACAGGCCGAGCCACTTGACGGCGGTCTTCTCGCCGACCTTGCTGATGCCGATGAGGTTGTCGCTGGTCTCCCCCACGAGAGCAGCCACGTCGGGGTACTGCTCGGGTTCGATGCCGTAGCGCTCGCGAACCCGGGCCGGGTCGTAGCGGGTGAGCGCGGAGACGCCCTGACTGGCCGGGTAGAGCAGGGTGACGTTTTCATTGACGAGCTGGATCGCGTCACGGTCTCCGCTGACGACGAGCACGTTGTAGCCCGCCGCATTGCCCTGCACCGAGAGGGTCGCGAGAATGTCGTCGGCCTCGAAATCTTCCTTGGTGATGGTCGTGATGTTCATCGCGGCCAGCGCCTCCTGCAGCAGCGGAATCTGGCCGAGAAACTCGGGCGGTGTCGCATTGCGGGTTCCCTTGTATTCGGGGTATTCCCGGGTGCGAAACGAGGCCCGCGAGATATCGAAGGCGACGGCGATGTGGGTGGGTTTTTCGTTGCGCAGCAGGCTGAGCAGCATCGACAGAAAGCCGTGAATGGCGTTCGTATGCTGCCCGTCGTGGGTCTGGAAGCTATCCACCGGCAGAGCGAAAAACGCTCGAAATGCCAGGGAATGGCCGTCAATGATCATCAGGGTAGGCTTTTCGGAGTCCAACACTCCCTCAGCCTACAAGCCCCGCGGCCTCTCGGCGCGGGCTGCAGAGGCTGGCCCCGCGACCAAAGGTGATCATGTTCAGTCTGACCGACAACGCCCTCGACTGGGTTCAGCAGCGCGGCGGCGGAGCCCTCGCCGACAAGATGGGGATCGAGTTCACGGAGTTCAGCATCGCCAGGGCCGTGGCCCGCATGCCCGTTGAGGGCAACACCCAACCGGCCATGCTGCTGCACGGTGGCGCCTATGTCGTGCTCGGCGAATCGCTCGGCTCCATGGCCGCGAACCTGCACGCCGGTCCCGGCAAACTCGCCGTCGGCATCGAGATCAACGCGACGCACACCCGCTCGGCGACCAGCGGCTGGGTGACCGCCGTCTGCACGCCGGTGCACCTCGGCCGTACCCTCACGACGCACGAAATCGCGGTAACGGATGACCAGGGTCGCCGCTGCTCGACCATCCGCATCACGAACATCATTCGGGATCTGCCCCCGAAGCCGTGATTCTTCGGCGTTAACAAACAAGCAGGCCCGGTCATCATTGACCGGGCCTGCTTGGGTTGTGCGCTCGTCTGAGCGCGGTGCCGTCTCAGTTACTTCTTGACCGACAGCTGTTCGATGATCGCCTGGGAAACGTCGTGCATCGTGAGGCGGCGATCCATCGACGCCTTCTGAATCCAGCGAAACGCTTCCGGCTCGGTCAGGCCCATCTTCTCGTTCAGCAGGCCCTTGGCGCGGTCGACGAGTTTGCGGGTCTCGAAGCGTTCGACGAGGTCGGCGACCTCGGCCTCGAGGGTGATGATCTGGCTGTAGCGGGAGAGGGCGATCTCGATCGCCGGCAGCAGGTCGTTCGGGGTGAAGGGCTTCACGACATAGGCGAGGGCGCCCGCTTCGCTCGCGCGCTCGACCAGTTCCTTCTGGCTGAACGCGGTCAGCAGCACGACCGGAGCAATGTGCTCCTTCGACAGGCGCTCGGCCGCGCTGATGCCGTCGAGCTGGGGCATCTTGACGTCCATGATGACCAGGTCGGGGCGCAGCTCCCGTGCCAGCGCGACAGCGGTTTCTCCGTCACCGGCTTCGCCAACGACTTCAAAGCCGTTGTCTCGGAGAATTTCGACGATGTCGAGACGGATGAGGGATTCGTCCTCCGCGACGACAACGCGGCGAGGAGGGGTGGGGGTGCTGTCTTGGTCGGTCACAGCGAAAGCCTACGGTATTCTGAACGAGTAGTTGTAAGCCGGTGTGGCGGAATGGCAGACGCGGAGCACTCAAAATGCTTTGTTCGCAAGGACGTGTGGGTTCGAGTCCCACCACCGGTACAGATTATTGAAAGGAAAACCCCAGGTCAGTCTGGGGTTTTGCTGTTTCCCCCCGAAGTGCACGGCGGCCATGCCACACATTCGTGCCACACGAGCGCTGACCTCGGGGCCGGCCACGACCGGTGAGGCACGGACTTCGTGCCTTCCTGCGCGCCCGGAAGGCACGAAGTCCGTGACTCGGCTTCGCCCCGCCGTCAACACGCCGATAGGGTGACGCTGTGCGAGGGTTTTCAGGCGAGGCGGGTGGTGCACGCGTTGCGCCGCCCTCTCCGGGGCTACCCCGGGGCACGCAGACCGACCAGGAACGAACACCGCAGGCACGCCACTGCGCTCCGCGCAGCTCGGTGCCCGCACCGATCGACGAGTCGCCCGGATTCCCTCACACACCCACTTCCAGCCCGGGCAGCCACCCCGGCAAACGGGCACCACGGTGAGGGCGGGTTCGGCCGCGCCGCCACCGACTCCGGCCGCACTCGTGCTCGGGCGCAAACCGCATCCGTCGACGGATGCCCTGGCGGCCACGCTTGCCGCCGCCCTGCTCGGCGCCAAGACGTGGTCGAAGACCGACATGATCGAGGTGGGCGCCCGCGCGCTCGGTGCCCGCCGCCGCTGGCTGGGCCCCCTCGCGAGCGAGATTCTGAGCTCCTACCCGCGGGCGCCGACGGATGCGCCGCGCGAGTTGGCCGCACACATCACCGGCTGCACCGCCTTCAGCAACGCCGTCGAGGAAGCCACCAGTCGGGGCGTCCCGATCACCATCGCCAGCTATCCCCTGACTCCGCCCCAGGCCGGCGCAGTCACATCCGCGCTCCCGCGACTCGACACCCTCGGCGACCTTGCGGCACTGCTCGGGCTGACCCCGGGAGAACTCGACTGGTTCGCCGACACCGGCCACTGGAATCGCCGAGCCCGCCCCGGGGTGCTGCACCACTACCGCTACGAGTGGCGAGCACGGCCGGGGCGCACGCCGCGCCTGCTCGAGGTGCCCGGTACCCGCCTGCGCGCCCTCCAGCGCACCCTGCTGAACGACCTGCTCGGCCTGATCCCGGCGCACCCGGCCGCGCACGGCTTCGTTCCGGGCCGCAGCGCCGTGACCGGTGCCGCCCGGCACACCGGCGCCGCCGTCGTCATCAGCCTCGACCTCACGTCGTTCTTCGCCAGCGTGAGCGCGCAGAACATCTACGGCACCCTGCGGCGGGTCGGCTATCCCGAGGCGGTCGCGTACTCGCTCACCGGACTGTGCACCCACGCGGTCCCGCCGCGGGTGATCGCCGCGATGCCGCCGGGCGGCGACCCGGGTGAGCGGGCAGCACTGCGGCGAGCTCTGGCGAGTGCACATCTGCCGCAGGGCGCCCCGACTTCCCCCGTGCTCGGCAACCTCGCCATCCGCCGCCTCGACGCGCGCCTCGACGGCTGGGCCGAAGCCGCAGAGGCGACGTACACCCGGTACGCCGACGACCTTGCCTTCAGCGGCGGCGACGCGCTGCACCGGCGGGCGGATGCCTTCGTACGCGGCGTCACACGCCTCGTCACGGCCGAAGGTCACACCGTGAACCCGCACAAGACGCGGGTGAGGCCGGCCAGCGTGCGGCAAAGCGTCACCGGCATCGTCGTCAACGCGCGCCCGAACCTGGTGCGGGTCGAGGCCGACCGGCTCAAGGCGATCGTGCACAACTGCGTCGTACATGGCCCGGCCGGCCAGAACCGCGGGGCCCACCCCGACTTTCGGGCGCACCTGCTCGGCCGCATCTCGTGGGTCGAACAGCTCAACCCTCAGCGCGGCGCCCGCCTACGCGCCACTTTCGCCCGCATCCGCTGGTAAACACGCGCCGCACACACGCGAAAGCGGGTGAATCGTCGGTCTGACAGTGTCTGACCGACGATTCACCCGCCTTCGCGAGAGGGAAGCCTACTTGCGCACGTAGGCGGGAGCGGCCTCATTGTGGGCGTCACCGACGCGGTGCACCCGGATGTCGTTCGTGGAACCCACGATGCCGGGAGGGGATCCGGAGATCACCACGACCTTGTCGCCGATCTGAGCCAGACCCTCACCCAACAGAATGTCGTCGACCTGAGCGAACATCGCGTCCGTGTGCGTCACCGTGTCCACGAGGAACGTCTGCACGCCCCAGGTGAGCGCGAGACGACGACGGATGCCGGGCTCGGGCGTGAAGGCGAGCATCGGGATGTGAGACCGCAGGCGCGCCATGCGACGGGCCGAGTCGCCCGACTCGGTGAAGATGCAGAGGTACTTCGCCTCGACGAACTCGGCGACCTCGATCGCGGCGAGGGTGATCGCCCCGCCCTGGGTACGCGGACGGTTCGTGAGCTTCGCGATACGCTCCAGGCCGTGCTCCTCGGTGGAGTCGACGATGCGTGCCATAGTCTGCACCGTGGTGACGGGGTAAGCCCCGACACTGGTCTCACCGCTGAGCATGACCGCGTCGGCGCCATCGAGCACGGCGTTGGCGACATCGGACGTCTCGGCGCGGGTCGGCACCGGGCTGTGGATCATGGACTCGAGCATCTGCGTGGCGACGATGACCGGCTTGGCCATGCGACGTGCGATCTCAACGGCGCGCTTCTGCACGATCGGCACGGCCTCAAGAGGAAGTTCAACGCCCAGGTCGCCACGGGCGACCATGATCGCGTCAAACGCGTCAACGATGTCCTCGAGGTTCTCCACGGCCTGCGGCTTCTCGATCTTGGCGATCACCGGAACCCGACGACCCTCCTCGGCCATGATCTCGTGCACACGGGTGATGTCTTCCGCGTTGCGCACGAACGACAGCGCGATCAGGTCGGCGCCGAGGCGCAGCCCCCAACGCAGGTCGGCTTCGTCCTTCTCGGACAGGGCCGGCACATTGACGGCAACGCCGGGCAGGTTGATGCCCTTGTTGTTCGAGACCGGGCCGGCGACGATGACCTTCGTGGTGACGACGACGCCATCCGTTTCGACGACCTGTACCTTCACCTTGCCGTCATCGATGAGCAGAAAGTCGCCCGCCGACACATCCTGAGGCAAACCCTTGAAGGTCGTGCCGCACAGGTCTTTGGTGCCCACGACGTCTTCGGTCGTGATCTTGAAAATGTCCCCGACGGCGAGCTCGTACGGCCCGCCCTCAAACTTGCCGAGGCGAATCTTGGGGCCCTGCAGGTCGACCATCACGGCGACGGCGCGCCCCGAGTCGTTGGCGGCCTTACGCACGTTCGCGTAGACACTTTCGTGCACCTGGTAGTTGCCGTGGCTGAGGTTCATGCGGCAGACGTCAACGCCTGCATCGATCAGCGCTCGGATCTGCTCGTAGCTGGCAGCTGCCGGCCCGAGGGTGGCGACGATTTTAGCGCGTCTCATGCTGGTGGATCTCCGGTTTCCGCGCCCAGAAGGCGCATTGTGACAGGGTCGAGAAAGTAGGGGGAATTACAGGGCGAAGGCGCGGGCATCCGCGGTGACGGGCGAGGGCAGCTGGGTGTCGCCCTCCAGAAAGCGATCGACAGCGGATGCCGCGGCGCGGCCCTCCGCGATCGCCCAGACGATGAGGGACTGGCCACGACCGGCGTCACCGGCCACGAAGACACCCTCCTGGCTGGTCTGGTAGGCCGCATCGCGGTCTACGTTGCCCCGGTCGGTGAACGGCAGGCCGAGCTGGTGACCGAGGTCGGTCGGTTCCGGTCCGGTGAAGCCCATCGCGAGCAGCACGAGGTCCGCGGGAATCTCCCGCTCGGTGCCGGCCTTCGGCACCCGACGTCCGTCGAGGTATTCGGTTTCGGCGATGCGCAGCGCACGCACCTCTCCGACCTCGTTGGAGAGAAACTCGATCGTCGACGCGAGGTATTCGCGGGTACCGCCCTCTTCGTGGGCGCTCGACACCTCGAACAGCGTCGGGGACATGGGCCACGGCTGGTGCTCGGGGCGGTTGGTGCCCGGCTGCTTGCCGATCGCGAGGTTCGTGACGGATGCCGCCAGCTGGCGGTGCGCCGTGCCGATGCAGTCCGCTCCGGTGTCGCCACCGCCGAGAACCACGACGTGCTTGCCCTCGGCCGTGATCTGCTGGTCGACGCTGTCGCCGGCGCCGACCTTGTTCTGCTGCACGAGGTATTCCATGGCGAAGTGCACGCCGGGCAGGTCGCGGCCCGGGATCGGCAGGTCGCGCGGAACCATGGCGCCGGTCGCGATCACGACGGCGTCGTACCGGGTGCGCAGCGAATCCCACGTGATGTCCACGCCGATGTTAACGCCGGCCCGGAAACGGGTGCCCTCGGCCGTCATCTGGGCGAGACGCAGCTCGAGGTGCTTCTTTTCCATCTTGAAGTCCGGGATGCCGTAGCGCAGCAGCCCGCCGATACGGTCGTCACGCTCGAAGACGGCGACGGTGTGGCCGGCCCGAGTGAGCTGCTGGGCGGCGGCCAGTCCGGCAGGCCCCGACCCGACGACGGCGACGGTCTTGCCGGTCAGGCGGCCGGGAGGCTGCGGCGTGACCCAGCCCTCGGCGAAGGCCTGGTCGATGATCGAGACCTCGACCTGCTTAATCGTGACGGCCGGCTGGTTGATGCCAAGCACACACGACGATTCACACGGTGCCGGGCAGAGCCGTCCGGTGAATTCGGGAAAGTTGTTCGTAGCGTGCAGGCGCTCGATGGCCTGCTGGCCCTCGTCACGCCAGACCAGATCGTTCCACTCGGGAATCAGGTTGCCGAGCGGGCAGCCCTGATGGCAGAACGGCACGCCACAGTCCATGCAGCGGCCGGCCTGGCGCTTGAGCACGGCGGAGTCGCCCTGCTCGTAGACCTCTTTCCAGTCCATGAGGCGCACGGCGACGGGGCGCCGCGCGGGAAGCTCACGTTCGGTGGTCTTCAGGAATCCCTTCGGATCAGCCATTGGTAACCTCCATGATTCGGTTCCAGACCACGTCGCCGTCGGGATCGAGTCCCTCGTCAACGGCGGTCTGTCGGGTCAAGAGCACGGCCGCGTAGTCCCGCGGCAGTACCTTGACGAAAGCGTCGAGTGTGTCATCGATCGAGGCCAGGAACCGCGCGGCCAGCGCCGAGTCGGTTTCGACGACGTGCTGTTCGAGCAGGTCGCGCAGAATCTCGCGGTCGGCGCTGCCGAGCGCCGAGAGCGTGAGCTCCCCGGAGGCGAGCGAGTCACGGTTGACCCGTTCGGCGGTGAGCTTGTAGACGTAGGCGGTGCCGCCGGACATGCCGGCACCGAGGTTGCGCCCGGTTTCGCCGAGGATGACGGCGAGCCCGCCGGTCATGTACTCGAGGGCGTGGTCACCGACGCCCTCGACGACCGCGGTCGCCCCTGAGTTGCGCACCAGGAACCGTTCACCGACGATACCGCGAATGAACATGCTGCCCTGGGTGGCTCCGTAGCCGATGACGTTACCGGCGATGACGTTGTCCTCGGCGGCGAACACGGCGCTGCGCGGGGGCCGCACAACGATCTGCCCGCCGGAGAGGCCCTTGCCCACGTAGTCGTTGGATTCACCCTCGAGCCGCAGCGTGATTCCGCTCGGCAGGAACGCCCCGAAGGACTGTCCGGCCGACCCGGTGAGGGTGACGGTGATCGATCCGGTCGGCAGGCCGTTCTCGCCGTGCCGCAGGGTGACCTCGTGGCCCAGCATCGTGCCCACGGCGCGCTCGGTGTTGCGGATCGGCAGGTCGATGGTGATCTGGCCGCCGTGCTCGAGCACGCTCTTGCTGCGTCGAATGAGCTCGTTGTCGAAGTGCTTCTCGAGCTCGTGCTCCTGGGCCCGTCCGGACTGACGCGGTTCGGCGTCGGCGAAGTCGGGGCCGATCAGGATCGGCGACAGGTCGAGGCCGGATGTCTTCCAGTGGCTGAGCGCGCCGTTGACGTTGATGACGTCGCGGTGTCCGATGGCCTCTTCGAGGCTGCGGAAGCCGAGTTCGGCGAGGTACTCGCGCACCTCCTGCGCGATGAACTCGAAGAAGTTCACCACGTAGTCGGCCTTGCCAGAGAACCGCTTGCGCAATTCAGGGTTCTGGGTGGCGACGCCGACCGGGCAGGTATCGAGGTGGCAGACCCGCATCATGATGCAGCCCTCCACGATCAGCGGCGCGGTCGCGAAGCCGAACTCTTCGGCGCCGAGAAGAGCGCCGATGATCACGTCGCGACCGGTCTTCAGCTGGCCGTCGACCTGCAGAATGACACGGTCGCGCATACCGTTGAGCATGAGCGTCTGCTGGGTCTCGGCGAGGCCGAGCTCCCAGGGGGTGCCGGCGTGCTTGAGCGAGTTGAGCGGGCTCGCGCCGGTACCGCCGTCGTGACCCGAGATGAGAATCACGTCGGAGAGCGCCTTCGCGACTCCGGCCGCGACCGCGCCGATTCCCGACTGGCTGACGAGCTTGGTGTGGATACGCGCCTTCGGGTTGGCGCGCTTGAGGTCGAAGATCAGCTGCTTGAGGTCTTCGATCGAGTAGATGTCGTGGTGCGGCGGCGGTGAGATGAGGCCGACACCGGCGGTCGCGTTGCGGGTGCGCGCGATCCACGGATATACCTTGGTCGGCGGCAGCTGACCGCCCTCGCCGGGCTTGGCGCCCTGAGCGAGTTTGATCTGGATGTCGTCGGCGTGCGTCAGGTACATGCTCGTGACGCCGAAACGTCCGGAAGCGACCTGCTTCACTGCGCTGCGCCGAGTGGGGTCGAGCAGACGGTCGAGGTCTTCGCCGCCCTCACCGGTGTTCGAGCGCCCGCCGAGGCGGTTCATGGCGATCGCGAGGGTTTCGTGGGCCTCCTGCGAGATGGAGCCGTAGCTCATCGCGCCGGTGGAGAACCGTTTCACGATCGACGCGACCGATTCGACCTCATCGAGCGGCACTGCATGGCGCTGCCCCTGTTTGAAGGTGAACATGCCCCGCAGGGTCATCAGCGTCGTCGACTGGTCGTCAACGAGTTTGGTGTACTCGCGGAAGATGTCGTACCGGCGGGTGCGGGTTGAGTGCTGCAGCCTGAAGATGGTCTCCGGGTTGAAGAGGTGCGGGGCACCATCGCGGCGCCACTGGTACTCGCCGCCGGTGTTGAGCCGCTCATGGGCGGTCACCGCGGCATCCGCCGGATACGCGTAGGCGTGACGCTCGAGGTTCTCGGAGGCGACAACGTCGATTCCGACACCGCCGAGCTTGCTCGTCGTTCCGGTGAAGTAGCGGTCGACGAAGTCCTGGCTGAGGCCGACGGCCTCGAAGGCCTGCGCTCCCGCGTAGGACGACACCGTGGAGATGCCCATCTTCGACATGATCTTGAGCACGCCCTTGCCGAGCGCCTTGATGACGTTGGCGACGGCCTTCTCCGGCGAGACGTTGGGGATGACCCCGCGTCGCGACAGGTCTTCGCACGTTTCCATGGCGAGGTAGGGGTTGACGGCTGAGGCGCCATAGCCGATCAGGAGGGCCACATGGTGCACCTCGCGCACGTCGCCGGCCTCGACGACGATGCCGACCTTCATGCGGTTTTCGGTGCGAATCAGGTGGTGGTGCACGGCGGCGATCATGAGCAGCGACGGGATCGGAGCCAGGTCCTTCGTCGAGTCCCGATCGGAGAGCACGATGAAGTGCGCTCCGGCGGCGATGGCCTCGTCTACCTCACGGCACACCGCGTCGAGGGCATCCGACAGAGCGTCGGGGCCCTCTTCGACCCGGTACAGGCCGCGGATGGTCGTCGTGGTACGACTGCCAGGTGCCGGGTCGATGTGCTGGATCTTGGCGAGCTCGTCGTTGTCGATCACCGGAAAGTCGAGCACGACCTGACGGGCGTGCTCGGGACCGGCGGAGAGCAGGTTGCGCTCCGGGCCGAGTCCGAGGGCGAGGGAGGTGACGACCTCTTCACGAATCGAGTCGAGCGGCGGGTTGGTGACCTGCGCGAACTGCTGCGTGAAGTAGTCGAACAGCAGCCGCGGACGCTCGCTGAGCACCGCAATGGGCGTGTCTGATCCCATTGCGCCGATCGGCTCTGCGCCGTTGCGGGCCATCGGCGTGAGCAGAATGCGCACTTCTTCTTCGGTGTACCCGAAGGTGCGCTGGCGGCGCACAACCGACTTCGGCGGGTGCACGATGTGTTCGCGCTCCGGCAGGTCTTTCAGGTTGATGCGGCCCTCGTCGAGCCACTCTCCCCAGGGTGCGCTGGCGGCCAGGTCGGCCTTGATCTCGTCGTCTTCGATCAGGCGACCGGCGACGGTATCCACGAGGAACATCTTGCCGGGACGCAGCCGGCCCTTGCGCACGACGCGGCTCGGGTCGATGTTCAAGACACCGATCTCGCTCGCGAGCACGACGAGGCCGTCGTCGGTGATCAGGTACCGACCGGGGCGCAGGCCGTTACGGTCGAGGGTCGCGCCGACGAGTGAACCGTCGGTGAAGATAATCGCGGCCGGGCCGTCCCACGGTTCCATGAGCATGGAGTGGTACTCGTAGAAGGCGCGGCGCTCGGCGTCGAGGTCAGGCTGATTCTCCCACGCTTCGGGCACCATCATCATGACGGAGTGCGGCAGGGACCGGCCGGACAGGGCGAGAAGTTCCACGACCTCGTCGAAGGAGGCCGAGTCGCTCGCGCCGGGGGTCACGATCGGCAGCAGCGGCGCGAGGTCGCCGAGCAGTTCGGATTCGAGCTGCGACTGGCGGGCCCGCATCCAGTTGCGGTTGCCCTGCACGGTGTTGATCTCACCGTTGTGCGCGATCATACGGAACGGCTGTGCGAGCGGCCACGACGGGAACGTGTTGGTGGAGTAGCGCGAGTGCACGAGGGCGAGGGTCGAGACGAAGCGTTCGTCTGACAGGTCAGGGTAGAACGGCTCGAGCTGCAGGGTCGTGACCATGCCCTTGTAGACCAGGGTGCGGCAGGATAGGGAGACGAAGTAGATCTCGCACTCTCGCTCGGCGCGCTTGCGCAGCCGGTAGGTCAGGCGGTCAAGAGCGATGTCGCTGAGCAGTTCGGGGGCATCGTCGCCGGTCATGCCGGCGCGTGAACTCTTGACGAAGAGCTGCTGAATCGTGGGCATGGCGGCCCGGGCGAGTGCCCCGACCTCGTCGGGGCGCACGGGAACCTCGCGCCAGCCGAGGATGGTCAGGTTCTCTTCCTCGGCGATGCGACGGATGGTGCGCTTGATGCTCGTGCGCTTCATCGGGTCGCTCGGCAGGAACACGTTGCCGACCGCGTACCGGCCCACTTCGGGCAGGTCGAAGTCCGTGACCGCGCGCAGGAACGCGTCGGGAATCTGCGTGACGATGCCCGCTCCGTCACCGGTGCCGGCGTCGGAGCCGACCGCACCTCGGTGTTCGAGGTTGCGCAGGGCATCGAGCGCGAGGTCGATGATGTCGTGCCCGGCGGTGCCGCGCAGGGTGGCGACCATGGCGAGGCCACAGGCGTCGCGTTCATCGTCCGGGTTGTACAGGCCTTGGCTGGCCGGAACCGTGCTGAATTTGGAGTAGAGAGGTTGCTGCGCCATTAAGACCGTCCTCACGTGCATGACTGGCAGGGCGGCACTGGCCCGCTGCTGGAACTAACTAGTACTGTGTTGCCGGTCATTGGATGCTGCCGGTCTGGGTGGCCGGACTGGGGCCGGCCGCGGGCGGGGTGCAGGTTCCGTATGGCGGAACCAGCGTGGCCTACTGGCGCGAGCCGCTGCTGCTTGTGGCGGAAGGCTCGCGTGAAGTCGGGGATGTGACGGCATCATTGTCGTCGTCACCCTCGAGTTCGGAATCGTTGTCTTCGAATTCTACCTCAGGGTCGACCGCGATCCATTCGCGGCCGGCAACGTAGGGACTCAGCTCGAGTCCGGGGTGTTCCTGGCGCTGGATGATAATGATCAGCAGGCCGACGACGATCGCCGCGAGCGACGCCCAGACGTTGGTGCGCAGGCCGAAGAACACCTCGCTCGGGTCGACGCGGATCGATTCGAAGATCGTGCGGCCGATGCCGTACCAGATCAGGTAGACCCCGAAGGCCTTGCCCCAGCGTAGGTTCAGGCGGCGCTCGAGCAGCAGGATCACGGCGACACCGGCGAGGTTCCAGATGATTTCGTACAGGAACGTCGGGTGGAACAGCGTGTCCGCCGGAAGCCCGATGGGGAAGGCCGCGTTGGTCGCTTCGATCTCAAGGCCCCACGGCAGGGTGGTGGGCAGGCCATAGAGCTCGTGGTTGAACCAGTTGCCGAGGCGTCCGGTGGCCTGGGCGATCAGCATGGCCGGCGCGAGGGCGTCAGCGAAGGACCAGAAGCGGATGCCCGATTGCCGGGAACCGATCCAGGCGCCGACCGCACCGCCGAGCAGAGAGCCGAAGATGGCGTTGCCGCCCTCCCAGATGTACAGGGTGCGCAGCAGGTCGGCGCCGTCGTAGAAGTAGTCTCCCGGGTGGGTCAGCACGTGGTAGATACGCGCCCCGACGATGCCGAGCGGTACGGCCCAGAGGATGATGTCGAGCACGACCCCCGGTTCGCCGCCGCGCTTGGAGAGCCGGCGGGAGGTGATCATCGTGGCGAAGATAATGCCGGCGAGAATGCACAGGGCATAGGCGTGGATGCGGAAGGGTCCGAGGTCGACGAAACTCCAGCCGGGGCTCGGGATGCTCAGAGGCATAGACACTGAAGTACTACCTTTCGTAACGCGGACGCGGTGCAACGGTGGTGCGAAAACCAACCACGGTCAATTTATCGTAGATCCCGGGTGCCGGCAGCCAGTTCGGCGGCGAGCACGCCGACGGCGGCGACTCCCCCGTCGGTCAGTGCCTTGACGAGGGCGGAGCCGACGATCGCCCCGTCGGCGTAGGCGAGGATCTCGCGTACCTGGGCCGGGGTGGAGATGCCGAGGCCCACGCAGGCACTCGTCGAACCGGCGGCACGCAGCCGGTCGACGAGGACGCGGGCGGCCGAGTCAACATCGGAACGGGCTCCGGTGGTGCCCATCGTCGAAACCGCGTAGACGAAGCCGCGGCTGGCCTCGATGGCCTGCAGGAGTCGGGCATCCGACGACGACGGTGCGGCGAGGAAAACCCGGTCAAGTCCGGTGCGTTCGCTCGCGGCGAGCCAGGCATCCGCTTCATCGGGAATCAGGTCGGGGGTGATGAGGCCGGCGCCGCCGGCGGCGAGCAGGTCGTCGGCGAATCGGTCGACGCCGTACTGCAGAACGGGGTTCCAGTAGGTCATCACGAGCACTGGCGCGTCGACCTGAGCGGTGATTGCCTTGACGGCTTCGAAGCCGTGGTGCAGTTTGAAGCCGCCGGCGAGGGCCTTCTGGGTGGCGGCCTGGATGACGGGACCGTCCATGACCGGGTCGGAGTATGGCAGTCCGAGTTCGATCACGTCGACGCCGTTGGCGGCGAGGGCCACCGCGGCGTCTATGCTCTCGGTCAGGCTGGGAAAACCGACGGGCAGGTAGCCGATGAGGGCTCCGCTGCCGGCCGCCCGGCGTCGGGCGATGGTGGCCTCGACTGCGCTGTGCGTGACGCTGGCCGTGCTGGTGCCGTGCCGGCTGGTGTTGCCTTCGTGGGAGGGGCTGGTGGTGCTCATGACTGTTCCGCGCCTTCGTCGAGCAGATCGAAGTATCGAGCCGCGGTTTCCATGTCCTTGTCGCCGCGTCCGCTGAGGTTCACGAGAATCGTCGCGTCGGGGCCGAGCTGCTTGCCGAGTTCGAGCGTGCCGGCGAGGGCGTGTGCCGACTCGATTGCCGGAATGATGCCTTCGGTCTGGCTCAGCAGGCGCAGCGCGCTCATCGCGGCCGCATCGGTGACCGGCAGGTATGTGGCCCGGCCGATGCTGGCGAGCCAGGCGTGTTCCGGGCCGACCCCCGGGTAGTCGAGTCCGGCGCTGATGGAATGCGATTCCACCGTCTGGCCGTCTTCGTCCTGCAGCAGCATGCTGCGGGCGCCGTGCAGCACGCCGGGGCGACCCTTGGTGATGGTCGCGGCGTGGCGGGGCGTGTCGACGCCGTCGCCGGCGGCCTCATAACCGTACAGGGCGACATCCGCATCGTCGAGAAAGGCGTGAAAGATGCCCATCGCGTTGGAGCCGCCGCCGACGCACGCGGTGACCGCGTCGGGCAGCCGACCGGTCAGGGCGAGCACCTGCTCGCGGGCTTCCTCGCCGATGATCTTCTGAAAGTCGCGCACCATGGCGGGGAACGGATGCGGCCCCGCGACGGTTCCGAAGATGTAGTTGGTCGTCTCGACGTTGGTGACCCAGTCACGCATGGCGTCGTTGATGGCATCTTTCAGGGTGCGGGAGCCGGTCTTCACCGGCACGACCTCGGCGCCCAGCAGGCGCATGCGCGCCACGTTGAGGGCCTGGCGCTCGGTGTCGACCTCGCCCATGTAGACGACGCATTCGAACCCGAAGAGCGCGGCGACGGTCGCGGTGGCGACACCGTGCTGGCCGGCGCCGGTCTCGGCGATCACCCGGGTCTTGCCGATGCGCTTGGTCAACAAGGCCTGACCGAGGGCATTGTTTATCTTATGCGAGCCGGTGTGGTTGAGGTCTTCGCGCTTGAGGATGATGCGGGCACCGCCGGCGTGCTCGGCGAAACGTGGCACCTCGGTGATGATCGAGGGACGGCCGCTGTAAGAGCGGTGCAGCTCCATGAGCTCGGCGGCGAAGGCCGGATCTTTCTTGACCAGGTCGTACTCGGCGGTGAGTTCGTCGAGCGCGGCAACGAGGGATTCGGGCACGAACCGGCCGCCGAAGTCGCCGAAGTAGGGGCCGGTTTCGGTGCGCAGTGACTCGGTGCGCAGTGACTCGGTGCGCAGTGAGGCGGCACCAGCCGAACCGAGATCGTCCGGCTGGGGGTGAACGGATACAGGAGACACTTAGACCGCCAAAAACTCTGAGAGGGTGCGGATGGGATCGCTCGTGACGAGCGCTTCACCGACGAGCACGACGTCGGCGCCGGCCGCGCGGTAGTGCGCCACGTCGGCAGCGGTTTTCACCGCGGACTCGGCGATACGCACAACGCCGGACGGGATGCTGTCGGCCAGGGTGCCGAACAGGTTCTGGTCAAGCTCAAAGGTCGAGAGATTGCGGGCATTGACCCCGACGAGGCTCGCGCCGATGTCGAGTGCACGACTGACCTCGTCGGCGCTGTGCGTCTCGACGAGCGCGGTCATGCCGAGCTCGCGGACAAGGTTCTGCAGCGACTGCAGTGTGCCCTGGTCGAGTGCGGCGACAATGAGCAGCACGAGGTCGGCGCCGGCGGCACGGGCCTCGAACACCTGGTACGGGGTACCGATGAAGTCTTTGCGCAGTACGGGAAGGGCGACGGCGGCGCGTACCTGTTCGAGGTCATCGAGGGTGCCGTGAAACTTGCGTCCCTCGGTGAGCACGCTGATGGCGCTCGCCCCACCGGTCTCGTACGACACCGCGAGGGCCGCCGGATCCGTGATCGCGGCGAGCGATCCCCGTGAGGGGCTCGACCGCTTGATCTCGGCGATGATTTTGATGCGGTCGGCCGGTGCGAGCGCCGCGAGGGCGTCGAGGGCGGGTGACCGGTCGAGGGCTGCGGCCTCGACGGCGCTGAGCGGGCGGGACAGACTGCGCGCCTCGGCGTCGGCGAGAGCGCCACCCATGAGGTTGGCCAGCAGGTCAGTGCCGACTAGATGAGTGCCCACTAGATCGGGGCGTACCAGGTCAGAACTCACTCGGTTAGTGTCCGTGGGTCGCGGGAGGCATGTCGGCCACGCCGTAGCCGGCCTTGGCCATCGCGAAACCGGCGACCGGGCCAGCGAGCAGCACGACGAAAGAGACCCAGACGAGCCACGGGATGACGAAGAAGAAGGCGGCTGTGCCGACCGTGAACGCCACCAGCATGATGGTGACAGCGGTCCAGGCGGCCGGTGAGTGGCCGTGGCCGAGTTCTGCCGACTCAGTAGTCATGGTTCTCCTTTGTGGTGGTGCCGTGATGTGGTGCCGTGATGTGGTGCCGTGATGTAGTCGTGCTGTCTGGCTGACGTTTCGGGTGTCAGCCTGCTGTTCAATCTTAGCGGGACTCGCTCGTCGGGTCCTCGCCGCGGCTCAGCTCGTCCCAATCGACGACCGCGTCGGGAGCGCGGCCCGGTTCTCGGGCGCCGGCCGCGGCATCCGTCGTGACGGGCTCGAAGCGCACCGTCTGGTGCCGCTTGGTGGCTCCGGGCCAGCGCTTGGTCGTGAAGACGATGAGAAAACCGGCACCGGCCATGATGACGGCTGCGACGAGGGCCAGGTAGGGCCAGCCGGTGGTCGCTGAGGCCTCGACCGCCCTCGCGACCCCGTCCCGGCCGGCGATTCCGGTCGCGGCGGTGACGGCGGCGGAGCTCGCGTGGGCGGGGTCGGCGACGGCAAGAAGCGCGGAAAGAAAGACGGATGCCCCGAGCAGCATCTCGAGAACGCCCAGCACCACCCGAATCAGCGGACCGGCAATGGTCAGGGCACCGGCCAGGGCGAACCCGGCGAGAGCCAGAGCCGTGATCGCGGGCGCGGCGACCGACCCGTCGACCGCGATCGGCTCAGGCCCGCCGGCGGAGACGGCCACATCGACCGTGCCCCAGACCTGAGTCCAGGCGAGAAGCGCGAGCGTGCTCGCACCGAGCACCGTCAGTATGAGCGACAGGCGCAGGCGCTTGCCGGTGCCGCCGGATCGGCTGTCGGACATCAGTGCACCCGGCGCATGGCGTTGGCCACCGCGACGGCACGCAACGGCGCGGCCGCCTTGTTCTGGGATTCCTGGTACTCGCTCGCGGGGTCGGAGTCGGCGACGAGGCCGCCACCGGCCTGCACCCGCGCAACGCCGTCGATGATGGTCGCGGTGCGGATGGCGATCGCGAGGTCGGCATCACCGGCGAAACCGAAATAGCCGACCACTCCCCCGTAGACCCCGCGCTGGGCGGGCTCGAGGGCGTCGATGATCTCGAGGGCCCGCGGTTTCGGCGCCCCGCTCAGGGTGCCGGCCGGGAAAGCGGCGCGAAAAACGTCGATCGACGTTTTGCCCGGCGTGAGGTTGCCCTCGACCGACGAGACCAAATGCATGATGTGGCTGAAACGTTCGATGCGCATGAACTCGGTGACCTCGACCGAGCCGGGCGTGCAGACCTTGAGCAGGTCGTTGCGGGCGAGGTCGACGAGCATGAGGTGTTCGGCGCGTTCCTTGGGATCGGCGGCGAGTTCCGCCTGGAACGCGGCGTCGGCATCCGGTGTCGCTCCGCGAGGCTTCGACCCGGCGATCGGATGCGTGAACACGCGATCCTTCTCGACCTTGACGAGAGCCTCCGGCGACGAACCGACGATGGAGTACGGGGTTCCGTCGGGGGCCTCGAGGCTCAGGAGGTACATGTAGGGGCTGGGGTTGAGGCTGCGCAGCACCCGGTAGACATCGATCGGGTCGGCGGTGCAGTCCTGATCGAAGCGCTGCGAGATGACGACTTGAAAGACATCACCGTCAACGATGTGCTGTTTGGCCGTCTCGACGGAGGCGAGAAAGTCGTCCTTCGTCGTGCGCATGCGGGGGTCGGCGGGGGTCGACAGGTCGACCTCCGCCAGCCAGGCCTCGCCCGGCTGGGCGAGCCGGGCCTGCAGGGCGTCGAGCCGGGTTTGTGCGGCGGCCCAGAGGGTGCCGTCGTCGTCAATGCCGTCGTTGAGCACGTTGGCGATGAGCTGCACGGTGCCGTAGCGGTGATCGAGCACGACGAGGTCGGCGACGAAGCTGAAGGACTGGCCGGGCACGGAGTAGTCGGCGGGCGGCTGGTCGGGCAGGTTTTCGATCTGACGGATCGCCTCCCAGCCGATGAAGCCGACGAGACCGCCGGTCAGCGGCGGGTGCTCCGGCAGGCGCGGCGTCTGCCAGCGGGCGTAGAGGGCGGCGAGAGCCTCGAGGGGACCGGCTCCGGTGTCGTCACCGAGGGCACGTTCGGCCGAGACGCCGTAGTCGATCCAGTGGCTGTCGTTGCCCCGCTGGGTCAGCACCCCGAATGAGGACACACCCACGAAGGAAAACCGGGACCAGATGCCGCCCTGTTCGGCGGATTCGAGCAGAAAGCTGCCCGGCTGGCCGGCCGCGAGCTTGCGGTAGATGCCGACCGGGGTTTCGCCGTCGGCGAAGAGTTCGCGCAGCACCGGGATGACCCGGTGTTCGCCGAGCAGCGCGGCGAAGCCCGCCTCCGTCGTTGAACCAGCGGTCATTGAACCAGCAGTATCGGACTCACTCATGCAGACTCCTCCGGTCGGGTTCCGACGCTGACGACGAGGTCGCGACCGTCGAAGCAGGTGCGGGTGCCGGTGTGGCAGGCGACGCCGACCTGGTCGACGCGCACCAGCAGGGTATCGCCGTCACAGTCGAGGGCCGCCGATTTCACGTACTGCACGTGGCCGCTCGTGTCGCCCTTGGTCCAGTACTCCTGGCGGCTGCGCGACCAGAACGTGACGCGGCCCTCGACGAGGGTGCGTTCCATCGCGGTGCGGTTCATCCAGCCGAGCATGAGCACCTCGCCGGTGTCATGCTGCTGAATCACGGCCGGCAGGAGGCCATCGGCGTTGAACACCGCCGCGTCGAGAGCGACGGCATTCGCTGCTTCGGGGTGAATCGGTTCGGCGGTCAGTTCAGGGGTCAGTTCAGGGGTCATCATCGCACCAGCATTCCGGCGCCCGCGAGCTCACGCTTCACGTCGCCAATGGTCAGTTCACCGCTGTGAAAAACGGATGCCGCGAGCACGGCGTCGGCGCCGGCCGCGATCGCGGGCGGAAAGTGTTCGAGCAGTCCGGCGCCGCCGGAGGCGATGACCGGAACCCGGCTGATGCCGCGCATGAGCGCGATCAGTTCGGTGTCGAAGCCGGTCTTCATGCCGTCGGCGTCGATCGAGTTGACGAGCAGTTCGCCGGCGCCGAGTTCGATGGCCCGCTGCGCCCAGGCGAGGGCGTCGAGATCGGTCTCGGTGCGGCCGCCGTGGGTGGTCACGACGAAGCCGGACTCGGTGCGGTCGCTGCGTTTCACGTCGAGTGAGAGCACGACGACCTGGGCTCCGAAGCGGTCGGCGATCTCGGCGATCAACGCGGGCCGGGCGATCGCGGCGCTGTTGACCCCGACCTTGTCGGCGCCGCTGGCTTGGAGCCGGGACACGTCTTCGACACTGCGGATGCCGCCGCCGACGGTCAGTGGGATGAAGACCTGTTCGGCCGTTGCGCGCACCACGTCGTAGGTCGTGTTGCGGTTGTCGACCGTGGCCGTCACGTCGAGAAAGGTGAGCTCGTCGGCGCCCTGCTCGTAGTACCGTCGCGCGAGTTCGACCGGGTCGCCCGCGTCGCGCAGGTTCAGAAAGTTCACGCCCTTCACGACCCGGCCGTTGGCCACGTCGAGGCAGGGGATGACACGCACCGAGAGAGTCATCGGCGGCGGCCTAGAGTCGGGCGTTGTGGATCGTGGTCACGAGAATGGCGCGGGCGCCCAGCTCGTAGAGGGCATCCATGACGTGGTTCATGTCGAGGCGGGCGATCATGACGCGCACGGCGGCCCACTCTGGGTCGTGCAGCGACGACACGGTCGGCGATTCGATGCCGGGGGCGAGGGCCGCGGCCGCATCGAGCAGCGACACCGGGATGTCATAGTCGAGCAGCACATACTGGCGGGCCACGAGCACACCCTGCAGGCGACGCAGCAGCGTGGCGATGCCGGGCTTGTCATTCTCCGAGCTGATCAGAACCGCGGTCGACTCGAGGATGACCGGTCCGAAGATTTCGAGGCCGGCCTTGCGCAGCGTGGTGCCGGTGGAGACGACGTCGGCGACGGCATCCGCTACCCCGAGCTGCACGGCGGATTCGACCGCGCCGTCCAGCTCGACGAGGGTGACGGTGACGTCGTGCGTGGCGAGGAAGGCCTCGACCAGGCCGGGGTAGCTCGTGGCGACGCGCAGGCCCTCGAGGTCGGCGAGGGTCGTGAACTTGCCTGCCGGGCCGGCGAAGCGGAACGTGGAGTCACCGAAGTTCAGGCTTGCGATCTCGAGGGCGGGCGACGCGGAGTCGAGCAGCAGGTCGCGGCCGGTGATGCCCACGTCGAGCGCGCCGGATCCGACGTAGGTCGCGATGTCGCGGGGACGCAGGTAGAAGAACTCGACATTGTTGCGCGGGTCGGCGGTGACGAGGTCGCGCGGGTCGCGGCGACCGACGTAGCCGGCCTCGGCCAGCATCTGGAAGGCGGTTTCGGCCAGTGAGCCCTTGTTGGGTACGGCAATTCTCAGCATGTGTTTACTCTCTGCGGGTTCGGGGTCTGTGACGGATGCGTTCGGCCGGGCGGCCGGGCTCACAAATGTCGGTAGACGTCCGCCGGGGACAGGCCCTTGGCGATCATCATGACCTGCAGGTGGTACAGCAGCTGGGAGATCTCCGCCGCGGTTTCTTCGTCGCTCTGGAACTCAGCGGCCATCCAGACCTCGGCGGCCTCTTCGACAATCTTCTTGCCAATGGCATGAACGCCGGCATCGAGCTCGCGCACGGTTCCGGAGCCCTCGGGCCGGGTCAGTGCCTTGTCGCTGAGTTCAACGAAAAGGTCATCAAAAGTTTTCACTCGTCTAGGTTACCCGTGTGCGTGCTGGTGGCTGTGCGCGGTGGCGCGCAGCCGGGCGATCTGCTCGGCTGGATCCGCAGCTCCGAAGACGCTCGAACCGGCCACGAAGGTGTCGGCGCCGGCCTCGGCGGCGGCCACGATCGTCTGCTCGGTGATGCCGCCGTCGACCTGCAGCCAGACGTCGAGTCCGGTGCGGCGCACGGCGGCCGAGAGCATTTCGAGTTTCGGCATCGTCGACGCCATGAAGCTCTGGCCGCCGAAACCCGGCTCGACGGTCATCACGAGCACCTGGTCGAATTCGGGCAGCAGCTCAAGGTACGGCTCGACGGCGGTGCCGGGCTTCAGGGCGATTCCGGCGCGGGCGCCCATCGATCTCAGCTTGCGGGCGAGGGCTACCGGATCGGCGACCGCCTCGGCGTGGAAGGTGACCGAGTAGGCGCCCGCCTCGGCGTAGTCGGGTGCCCAACGGTCGGGGTCATCGATCATCAGGTGGATGTCGAGCGGCAGCGGCGACACCTGCTGCAGTCGTTGCACCATCGCGAGCCCGAAGGTGAGGTTGGGCACAAAATGGTTGTCCATGATGTCGACGTGCACGAGGTCCGCGGTGCGAATGCGACCAAGCTCACGTTCAAAGTTGGCGAAGTCGGCGGCGAGAATGCTCGGATTGATGCGTGTGGCCATGCTTAAAGCCTAGACGAGCGGCTGGGTGACCTCGGGTTCGAGCACCACCACGGCCGTCTCGTGTGGGCGGCGACGCGCTAAGTCGTCGAGATTCTTGTCGTATGACCGCCACCGGTCCCACAGAGCGGCCCGTTCGTCGCCGGTCGCGGCGTGTGCGACGACCCGACGATTCTCGTCGGGGAGCTGCACCTGGGCGTGCGGGTTCGCCTGCAGGTTCAGCCACCAGGCCGGTTCCGCTTCGCCCCAGCCGTTCATCGCCATGGTCACCAGGTTCGGACCGTCCTCGAAATAGCCGAGAATCACCGGCCGCTCCTGGCCGCTGCGGCGCCCCACCGTGGTCACCCGCATGGTGCCCCACCGCTCGGCACGTGCCGGCCACAGGCCACGCCGTGCGCCGGAAAACCGAACGATTGCCCGATGGATCTTCCAGGCCAGCACGATGAACCAGCGCGGAGGAAGCCACGGCGTGTGCACTTTCGATTGCGGCAGGTGTTTCGGTGTCGTCATGGCTGTGGCAACCCTTCACTGTGGTCCGAATCGATGAGGTGACTTCCGTTCAGCGCGACTTCCGTTCAGCGCGACTTCCGTTCAGCGCGACTTCCGTTCAGCGCGACTTCCGTTCAGCGCGACAGTACAACCGTTTCGAGCGAGCGTGCAACGGGCGTGGCCTGCGCATCGGGCACGAAAAATGGAGACGGCGACGAGTGCCCACGGGTCGCCCGCGCCCTGACTCTGTCGGTCAGGGCAGCGAGGTAGCGTCCGGGTTCACAATCAGAACGTCGCCGAGCAGCTCCCAGCCCACCGGGATCTCGTCAGGGGCCGTGTACACCTGAGCTCCGCCCGTACCCGACGCGACGAGGGCGAGGGCATGCGGGCTGGCGCCACAGGAAGCGCCGGAGAACCCCGAAGTGGGGTCGACCAGGATGACGCAGACGCCAGTCGGGTCGAGCGCGGCCAGGAAGTACTGGGTGCCGCCGCGCTCTCCCACCAGCCGGCTGGAGTCACGGTCGAGCTGGTCGATTTCGTTGAGATCAACGCTGGCCGGGAGCTCGTCGCTCGCGTCGGCATCCGTGGCCAGAAACGCGTGGACCTGTGACTCGGTGTCCGACCCGGTACAGCCGGTCAGGGCCAGTCCGGCGACGCACAGAAAGGCTCCGGCTATCCGCGAGGCCCGCCGGCTGGTCGAGCGTGTCAATGCGGACCCTGCGACAGTCGCAGTCCAAACGGATGCGGGCCGAGCGCGAACCAGACCAGACTTCCGATCACCGGTGCACACAGCACCGCGACGGTCCAGACCAGGCGTTCCGGCGGGGTGAGGTCGACCGTGCGCTGAATCTGCACGAGGGCGAAGATGATGGCTGCCGCGTAGAGCGCGATCGTCGCAATGCCGATTGCCATGGGCAGGATCGTGTCGATGAGAGTCCCCTTCCGTGCGGGGCCAGCTTAGCCCCGGCGGTTGCCCGATACGAAAGCGTCGTCGGCAGGCTCAACAGCCGGCGCGCGCGCCCTGCCGCCGGAACGGACGCTCGCTGGTTGAGCCTGCGCGCGAAGCGCGCCGGTCGAAACCCCGCAGGACGACCCACAGTCTCAGGGTCGGCTCGCCGTGGTTTCTCAACCAGCGGAGGCCCGCTGGTTGAGCCTGCGCGCAAAGCGCGCCGGTCGAAACCCCGCAGGACGACCTACAGTCTCAGGGTCGGCTCGCTGTGGTTTCGACCGCTTCTTCGTCGCGGCTCAACCAGCGGACGCTCGCTGGTGAGCCTGCGCGCAAAGCGCGCCGGTCGAAACCCCGCAGGACGACCCACAGTCTCAAGGTCGGCTCGCCGTGGTTTCTCAACCAACGGAGGACCGCTGGTTGAGCCTGCGCGCAAAGCGCGCCGGTCGAAACCCCGCAGGACGACCTACAGTCTCGAGGTCGGCTCGCCCTGGTTTCGACCGCTCCTACGTCGCGGCTCAACCAACGGAGGACCGCTGGTTGAGCCTGCGCGCAAAGCGCGCCGGCCGAAACCCCGCAGGACGACCTACAGTCTCCGGGTCGGCTCGCTGTGGTTTCGACCGCTCCTTCGTCGCGGCTCAACCAGCGGACGTTAGTCGCCGAACAGCGGACCGATTGTCGCTCTGCGGGCGGCGCATCCGTCTTTCGTGCCGCGTGCTGCGGCACCGTGCCTACTCGGCGGCGCGCTGCAACAGGGTGATGAACATGGCATCGGTGCCGTGGCGGTGAGGCCACAGCTGCACGCTGCCGGTGTCGCCTGGCAGGTCGAGATTCGCCGCGCTGAAGGACTGCACGATCGCCGCGGTGTCGAGGTGCGTCACGGTGCCGGCCGACTTCTTGACGGCCAGCGCCACGATCGCCCGGGTCTCGGCGGTGTGCGGCGAGCAGGTCACGTAGGCGAGGATTCCGCCGGGCTTGAGCGCCACGAGGGCCGCGTCGATCAGGCCGGACTGCAGGCCGGCGAGATCGGCGACATCCTTGGGCTTCTTGCGCCAGCGCGCCTCGGGCCGGCGCCGCAGGGCTCCGAGCCCGGTGCAGGGCGCGTCGAGCAGGATCCGATCGAAGGTCCCGGGGTGGGTCGCGCCGATGAGCGTGCCGTCGACCTCCCAGACCGGAACGGGCTCGGGCAGCGCCGCCAGGGCGTTGCGCACGAGCGTGGCCCTGGCGGGCACGAGCTCGTTGGCCACGAGCACCGCTCCCCCGGCGCGCGCCTCGGCGGCGAGCAGCGCCGCCTTGCCGCCGGGGCCGGCGCACAGGTCGAGCC
>NZ_SOHE01000069.1 GCF_004403305.1 Cryobacterium frigoriphilum
GCGCCGATGGTACTGCAGGGGGGACCCTGTGGGAGAGTAGGACACCGCCGGACTTAACTTGAGAAACAACATGAAAGGCCACCCCACGGGGTGGCCTTTCTTGGTTTAACTACCTGTTCAAACCAGAGTGAGAGGGGTTGTGTGGGAACCCACGGCTCGCCCCCACAGACCAGCCAGGGCACAGCGATCGGTCACGTTGGCCCTGAACGCCCCGTATACTGGTGGAACAAGAGAATGTTGGAACAGCTTGACGATCATCTCTAGGTTGATCTGTCACACGATGTTTCGGCGGCTATAGCAAGAGGGAAACGCCCGGTCACATTCCGAACCCGGAAGCTAAGACTCTTTGCGCCGATGGTACTGCAGGGGGGACCCTGTGGGAGAGTAGGACACCGCCGGACTCCACTTAGTAAGAAGCGCGAACAGTAGAGCCACTCCTGAGGGGTGGCTCTACTGCGTTAACGACCAGATGCCGGCAGCGGCGAATGTTCGATTGGAAGTAGGCTGGGTAGGTCCGTCTACGACTAGCGGACTAATTACAGGAGATACAGTGAGCCCTTCACGACCGCCCGCCGATGACGCACGCAACAACGGCAGAGACGACCGACGCTCCGGCGGTAACCAGAGCGGACGCCCCCAGGGCGCGCGCGACGGTGCCACCGGCGCTCCCCGCTCCGGCGGTTATGAAGGCCGCTCGCAGCGCCCTCGCCAGGATGGCGACCGGGCTCCGTATCGCGGAAACAACGACCGCCCGCAGCAGGGCGAACGTCCTCCCTATAGAGGCAACAACGAGCGTCCCAGCGGCGGTGGCGACCGCGCCCCGTACCGCGGCAACAATGATCGTCCCCAGCAGCGCGACGGTGAGCGTCCTCCGTACCGTGGTAATTCTGACCGCCCGTCCTCGGCTGGCGAGCGTCCCCCCTATCGCGGCAACAATGATCGTCCGCAGCAGCGCGATGGCGAGCGTCCCCCCTACCGCGGCAACAATGATCGTCCGCAGCAGCGCGATGGCGAGCGTCCCCCGTACCGTGGGAACTCCGACCGTCCGTCCTCGGGTGGCGAGCGTCCCCCCTACCGTGGTAACTCCGATCGTCCCCAGCAGCGCGACGGTGAGCGTCCCCCGTACCGTGGTAACTCTGATCGTCCCCAGCAGCGCGATGGTGAGCGTCCCCCCTACCGTGGCAACTCTGACCGTCCTTCCTCGGGTGGTGAGCGTCCGCCCTACCGTGGCAACTCTGATCGTCCGCAGCAGCGCGATGGTGAGCGCCCCGCGTACCGCGGAAACTCCGACCGCCCGAGCAGCGGTGGGGAGCGCCCGCCGTACCGGGGCAATTCCGACCGACCCGCGGCATCCGCTGACCGCAAGCCGTGGGCCAAGGATGGCGCGCGCCCCGAGCGCAGCAATGATCGACCCCGTTCCGACAGTGGCGACAAGCCCTGGACCCAGCGTGGCGGCAACCCGAACCGCGCCGGAGCGCCGCGCGACGCCGGTAAGAAGCTGTGGACCCGTGACGGCGCCCCGGCCCGTAACGACCGCGATGCCCGTGTCGTCGAAGAGGAGATGACCGAAGAGCAGCGCATGCAGCGCGAGCTGCGTTCGGTGCGTCCGCGCCACGATGACCCGGAATTGCCCGATGACATCTCGGCCAACGACCTCGACCGGATCGCCCGCAACGAGCTCAAGACCCTGACCAAAGAGAACGCCGAGACCGTGGGCCGCCACCTGGCCATGGCCGCGCGCGTCATCGACAGCAACCCTCAGCTGGCGCACCAGCACGTGATGAGCGCCGCGCGCCGCGCCGGCCGCATCGGAGTCGTGCGTGAGAGCCTGGCGATCACCGCCTACGCGACCGGCGATTTCGCCCTTGCTCTGCGCGAGCTGCGCACCTACCGTCGCATCTCCGGATCCAACGACCAGCTCGCGCTCATGGTCGACAGCGAACGCGGCGTCGGACGCCCCGACCGTGCCCTCGAGCTCGGTCGTTCCGTCGACCGCAGCACGCTGCCGGCCGGCGTGCAGGTATCGCTCGCGATCGCCATGTCCGGCGCGCGTCTTGACCTCGGTGAGGCCGAGGCTGCACTGACCGAGCTGGAGATTCCGCAGCTCGACCCGAGCAAGGCCTTCACCTACAGCGCCGAACTGTTCGCCGCCTACGCCGAGGTACTCAGCGAGCTCGGACGCGACGACGAAGCCGAAAACTGGCTGCAGCGCGCCGCCCGTGCCAACTCGGCCATTGACCCCGACAGCGACGGCGACGAAACCGTTGAGATCCTCGAGATCGACGAGGACGAAGACGACGACGTGGCCTACGGCGCGAGCGACGCCGGCGATGACGATGACGATGATGACGAGGTAGCGGATGCCGCACTCGTCGCCCACGCGGAGTCCGAAGCGGAGGCCACAGACGAAGACTCGACTGAAGACTCGACTGAAGCCGAGACCGACACCACGCCCGATGCTGACGCTGCGCCGAAAGCGTAAGGTGACGACCCCTCTCGACGGCATTGATGTGCTGCTCGCTGATCTCGATGGGGTCGTCTATGCCGGCCCCGCCGCGATTCCGGGTGCCGTCGAGAGCCTGAACCGCGCCGCCGAAACGTTGCGCGTGGGCTACATCACCAACAATGCATCGCGCACCGATCGCTCCGTGGCCGAGCACCTCGAGTCCTTGGGGCTCACGGTGCAGCCGACGGATGTCGTGACCTCCCCCCAGGCGGCCGTGCGGCTTCTCGCCGCCGCGGCCCCCGCCGGGTCGCGCGTGCTCGTGGTCGGCGGCGATGGACTCGTCGACGAGATCGAGAAGGCCGGGTTCGTCGTGACGCGATCGGCCGAGGACCACCCGACCGCCGTCGTGCAGGGTTTCTCGCCCGACGTCGGCTGGGTGCACCTCGCCGAGGCATCCTTCGCTCTCAACGCCTCCGCCAGCGACGACACCCCCGGCATCCCGTGGATTGCCACCAATACCGACTGGACCATTCCGGTGGCCCGGGGGATCGCGCCCGGCAACGGCACGCTCGTGTCGGCCGTGCACACGGCGGTTGGCCGCCTGCCGCAGGTAGCCGGTAAGCCCGAGATCCCGATCTTCACGGAGGCAGTGACGCGTTTCGGCGCTCAGGCTCCGCTGTTCATCGGTGATCGCCTCGACACGGACATTCTCGGGGCGAACCGGGCCGGTATTCCCGCCGTGCTCGTGCTGACCGGCATCGACCGGGCCAAGCAGGCCCTCGCGGCCGATGCATCGTCGCGCCCAGCGTTTCTGCTCGAGAACCTGAGCCAGTTGCACGAGCCCTACCCGGCGACGACCTTCTCGAAGGACGGCGCAACGGCCACCGTGATGGGCGCGAGCGTGCGCATCCGTGGCAACGATGTCGAGATCGTGTCCGAGGGTGACGGCGGCATCAATCTGCTGCGTGCGGCGTGCGCGATCATCTGGTCGAGTGGACGCCCGATCTATGGCCTGAACGTGCCCGAGCGGTTGTACGTAGCGCACTAGCCATCCGCTGGTTGAGCCTGCGCGCGAAGCGCGCTGGTCGAAACCTGGCGCGCAGACCCACGGTCCGAGGGTCGGCGCGCCTGGTTTCGATACGCTCGTTCCTCGCTACTCAACCAGCGGATGGGAAAATCCGCTGGTCGAAACTGGGCGAGCTGACCTACAGTCCGAGGGTCGGCCTGCGGGGTTTCGATACGCTCGTTCCTCGCTACTCAACCAGCGGATGGGAAATCCGCTGGTCGAAACCTGGCGAGCTGACCTACGGTCCGAGGGTCGGCCTGCGGGGTTTCGATACGCTCGTTCCTCGCTACTCAACCAGCGGATGGGAAATTCGCTGGTTGAGCCTGCGCGCGAAGCGCGCTGGTCGAAACTGGGCGAGCTGACCTACGGTCCGAGGGTCGGCCTGCGGGGGTTCGATACGCTCGTTCCTCGCCACTCAACCAGCGGATGGGAAAATCCGCTGGTCGAAACCTGGCGCGCCGACCTACGGTCCGAGGGTCGGCCTGCGGGGGTTCGATACGCTCGTTCCTCGCCACTCAACCAGCGGATGGGAATCCGAAAGCTGCCCGCGGCGGCAACCAGCGGGAGTGGTGCCGGGCGCGATAACCTAGACAGGTGATTTCCGAACATTCTGACCACGATGCGCTGGCCGCGCGTCTCGCCGCCATCGATTCCGAACCGCTCGAAGATCGGGCCGCCGGGTTCGCTCTGCTGCACGAAGAACTCCGCGAGCGGCTTTCGTCCGGCGAGAGCACGACGAACGCACGTGCATCCGCGGGCGCGGTGCGGGCATGAACGCAGATGATCTGCGGCTCGACGCCGCCCTGACGGAGCGCGGCCTGGTTCGCTCCCGCACGGTCGCCGCCCGACTCATCGCCGACGGTCTCGTCACGGTCGACGGCAAACCCGTCGTGAAGGCCAGCACCCGGGTCAGCGACTCAGCAGTGCTCGAGGTTGCCGCCACCGACCACTACGTGAGCCGCGGTGCCCACAAACTCATCGCCGCACTCGACGCCTTCGCGCTGCCGATCGCCGGCCGCACGGTGCTCGACGCCGGCGCCTCCACCGGCGGTTTCAGCCAGGTGCTGCTCGAACGTGACGCCGCCCAGGTCATCGCGATCGACGTGGGCCACGGCCAACTTGCCCCGAGCCTGATGGAGGAACCCCGGCTGAAACTCGTCGAGGGATTCAACATCCGCTATGCGACCCCGGAAACGGTCGCCGGGGCATCCGGTGTCACCGAACGTCCCGACCTGATCGTGGGCGATCTCTCCTTCATCTCGCTCACGACCGTGCTGCCGGCCCTCGCCGCGACCGCGGTGCCGGGCGCCGACTTCGTACTGCTGATCAAACCGCAGTTCGAGGTGGGCAAGGGCGGCATCCGCGAGGGCGTCGTGCACAACGCCGGCCTGCGCTCCGACGCGATCGCCGGCGTGCTGTGGGCGGCCTGGGACTTAGGGCTCGGCACCAACGGCCTCGTCGCCTCGCCGATCGCGGGCGCTGCCGGCAACCGCGAATACCTCTGCTGGCTCAGCACCGCCGGCACCAACCCCACCGAGTGGATGAAACGAATCGAAGTGCTGGTGGGCGCGTGACAGTGCCCGCCGCCGAGCAGGGAGGGCGCCCGCGCTATATTCTGGTCGTCGCCCACACCGGCCGCGCGGATTCTCTCGTGGCCGCCGCGACCGTCGCCGAACAGCTCATGGCGAGCGGCGCCGTACCCGTTTTCACGACCGATGAACGCGCCGACCTGCTCGCCGCATCGCCGCAGCTGAACGGAAGCCTCGCCATTCTGGGCGACACCGTGCAGCCGAACGACCTCGAACTGGTCGTCGTGCTCGGCGGCGACGGCACCATTTTGCGTGCCGCAGAAATGGTGCGCGGATGCTCCGCGCCCCTTCTCGGCATCAACCTCGGCCACGTCGGATTTCTGGCCGAAAGTGAACGTGACGACCTGGGTGAGGCCGTGCGGCGTGCCCTGCTGCGTGACTACGCCGTGGAGGAGCGTCTGGCGCTCAGCGTGCGTGTCAAGGTCGGCACCGAGGTCATCTACGAAACGTGGGCCCTCAACGAGGTCACCGTCGAGAAAGCCAGCCGGGAACGCATGATCGAGGTGGTCATCGAGGTCGACGGGCTGCCGCTGAGTTCGTTCGGCTGTGACGGTGTTGTGCTGTCCACGCCGACCGGATCCACCGCCTACTCCTTCTCGGCCGGCGGCCCGATTGTCTGGCCCGGCGTCGAGGCCCTGCTGCTGGTGCCGCTGAGTGCCCACGCGCTGTTCGCGCGGCCGCTCGTGGTCGGTCCCGACTCGTCACTCGCGGTCGAAGTGCTCGGCCGTACCGGGGCATCCGCTGTTTTATGCGCCGACGGGCGTCGTACGCACGCCCTGCCGGCGAACGCCAGGGTGGTGGTGAAACGGTCCACGATTCCGGTTCGTCTGGCACGCCTGCACACCGGACCGTTCACCAACCGTCTGGTTAACAAGTTCAATCTGCCCGTCACCGGATGGCGCGGCCCCGACGACCATGGGTAGGAGCACCACATGATCGAGGAACTCTCCATTCGCGACCTCGGCGTGATTGCCGAGGCGACACTGCCGCTCGGCCCCGGTTTCACCGCCGTGACCGGTGAGACCGGCGCCGGAAAGACCATGGTGGTCACCGCGCTCGGCCTGCTGCTCGGCGCCCGCGCTGACGCCGGTACCGTGCGGCAGGGCCAGGCCCAGAGCTGGGTCGAGGGCCGCTGGGTCGTCGAACCCGACGGTGTCGTCGCCGAGCGGGTGCGCGACGCTGGGGGAGACCTCGACGGCCCCGAACTGATCCTTGGCCGCTCGGTGAGCGCCGAGGGGCGTTCGCGCGCCGTCGTCGGCGGGCGGGGAGCCCCCGCGAGCGTGCTCGGCGACCTCGGCAGTGCACTCGTCGTGGTGCACGGGCAATCAGATCAGGTTCGGCTGCGCACCGCTGTCGCGCAACGCGATGCCCTTGACCGGTTCGCCGGGCCCAAGCTCGCGGCCGCAGCCGGGCAGTACAGTCATGCCTTTCAGCGCTGGCAGGCCAACCAGCTCGAGTACGACCGGCTCGTTGCCGAACGCGAACTGCGCGCCCGCGAGGCCGACGAGTTGCGCGCGGCGATCGCCGAAATCGAAGCCGTCGCCCCGCAACCCGGCGAAGAAAGCGAACTCACCGGACGTGCCGAACGCCTCGGCAACCTGGAAGAGTTGCGGGTCGGCGCCGAATCCGCCCGACAACTGATCAGCGCCGAGGACAACCCCGACGACGTGCCCGACGTCGTTGCGCTGCTCGAGAGCGCCCGTCGCACGCTCGAACGGGTCGCCGAGCACGATGCCGAGCTCGCCCCGCTCGCCGAAGGCCTCGCCAACACCGGGTTTCTGGTCGCCGATATCGCCGCGCAGCTCTCGAGCTACCTCGCCGGCCTCGACGCCGACGGTGCCCGTGAGCTCGAAATAGTGCAGGAACGCCGCGCCGGCCTCACGGCCCTGGCCCGCAAATACGTCGGCGGCATCGACGAAGCACTCGAGTATCTCGACACCGGCAGCGCCCGCCTGCTCGAACTCGATGGCGATTCCGAACGCATCGACGAGCTTCGCGGCGAAGCGGATGTCGACCACGCCCTGGTCGACAAGCTCGCGACCGCGCTCACCGCCCTGCGCACGAAGGCCGCCGCGAAGCTCGGCAGCGCCGTCACGGCGGAGCTCGCAGCACTGGCGATGCCCGACGCGTCGCTCGTGGTCACGGTCGAGAGCAAGCCCGAGTACACCCTCAACGGCCGCGATCTCGTGACGATCCTGTTGCAGCCGCACGCCGGAGCCAGCCCCCGACCCCTCGGGCGCGGAGCCTCCGGCGGCGAGCTGAGCCGGGTGATGCTCGCGATCGAGGTCGTCATCAACGCAACCGACCCGGTACCCACCTTCGTCTTCGACGAGGTCGATGCCGGAATCGGCGGCGCGGCCGCGATCGAAATCGGTCGCCGGCTGGCCCGACTCGCCGAAACCGCGCAGGTGATCGTCGTGACCCACCTCGCGCAGGTCGCCGCCTTCGCCACCAACCACCTCAGCGTCGTGAAAGACAGCGACGGTTCCGTCACCGCCAGCAGCGTGCAACAGCTCACCGGCGACGCGCGTGCGGCCGAAATGGCTCGCCTGCTGTCGGGGCTGCCCGACTCGCAGAGCGGGCTTGAGCACGCCCGGGAACTGCTCGCCCTCGCGGGCACCGCCGCATCCGTTTCGGCGGTATCCGCAGCAGCAGGTGCTACGATCGAACCCCGTGGTGGAAAATATGAACGCGGACTCTTTTGATCTTCAATCAGGCGCTGCGGCGTCGACGAATCAGGCCGACAGCGCCGAACAGGTCACTGTCAAGCAGATCTTCGTCACCGGTGGTGTCGTCTCCTCGCTCGGTAAGGGCCTGACGGCCGCGAGCCTCGGCAACCTGCTCACGGCCCGCGGCCTGCGCGTCGTGATGCAGAAGCTCGACCCGTACCTGAACGTCGACCCGGGAACGATGAACCCGTTCCAGCACGGCGAGGTCTTCGTGACCGACGACGGCGCCGAGACCGACCTCGACATCGGACACTACGAGCGTTTTCTCGACATCAACCTTGGGCAGAGCGCCAACGTCACCACCGGCCAGATCTATTCCGAGGTCATCGCCAGGGAACGTCGCGGCGAGTACCTCGGCGACACCGTGCAGGTCATCCCGCACATCACGGACGAGATCAAGCGACGCATGCGCCTGCAGGCCAGCGACGACCTGCGCCCCGACGTGATCATCACCGAGATCGGCGGCACCGTCGGCGACATCGAGTCGCAGCCCTTCATCGAGGCTGCTCGCCAGGTTCGCCACGAACTCGGCCGCAACAACGTGTTCTTCGTACACGTCTCTCTTGTCCCGTTTCTCGGCGCGGCCGGCGAGCAGAAGACCAAGCCCACCCAGCACTCCGTCGCCACCTTGCGCTCGATCGGCATTCAGCCCGATGCCCTCGTGCTTCGCAGCGACCGTCCGGTCTCCGAGTCGAACAAGCGCAAGATCGCGCTCATGTGCGACGTCGACGAGGCCGCCGTCGTCAACGCGATCGACGTGCCGTCCATCTACCAGATCCCAACGATGCTGCACGATCAGGGCCTTGACTTGTACATCATCAAGGCGCTCGGGCTCACCGCCTCGAGCGTTGACTGGTCGGGCTGGGAGAACCTGCTCGAGGCCGTGAATCACCCCAAGCACGAGGTCACCATCGGCCTCGTCGGCAAGTACATCGACCTGCCCGACGCGTACCTCTCGGTCACCGAGGCCCTGCGGGCCGGCGGTTTCGCGAACCAGACCCGCGTCAAGGTGCAGTGGATCGGCTCCGACGATTGCGAGACCCCCGAGGGCGCAGCCAAGCTGCTGAGCGAACTCGACGGCATCTGCGTGCCCGGCGGTTTCGGCATCCGCGGCATCGAAGGCAAGCTTGGCGCCCTCACCTTCGCCCGTGAGAACGGCATTCCCGTGCTCGGGCTGTGCCTCGGGCTGCAGTGCATGGTCATCGAGTATGCCCGCAACAAGGCCAACTTGCCGCTCGCCAGCTCGTCGGAGTTCGACCCCGACACCGAGACCCCCGTCATCGCGACGATGGAAGAGCAGGTAGAGATCATCGCCGGTGGTGACCTGGGCGGCACCATGCGACTCGGCCTGTACCCGGCCGATCTTGCCGAGGGATCGATCGTGGCCGAACTCTACGGCGCTCCGGTCGCGTCAGAGCGTCACCGTCACCGCTACGAGGTCAACAACGCCTACCGCGACCAGATCGCTCTCGCCGGCTTGTCTTTCTCGGGCGTCTCACCCGACCGCAAGCTCGTCGAGTACGTCGAGCTGCCCCGCGACGTGCACCCGTTCTACGTCGGCACCCAGTCCCACCCAGAGCTGCGGTCGCGCCCGAACCATGCGCATCCGCTGTTTCGTGGCCTGATCGCCGCCGCCCTCGACCGCCAGCAGGCCAGCCGCCTGTTCGAGGTCAAGGAAGACGTGGATGCCTGACGCGGCCACCGTTGCTGACGCTCTGCTGCCGTCGACCCCGACCGCCCCGGGCGCTGTCGCACGGCCGCTCGCCGACCAGCGCGTCGACGTACCGATCTCCCAGACCAGCATGGTCTTTGAGGGCTACATCTGGGCGGTACGCCAGGAGAACTTCGAGTACAACGGATCGTCGATCACCCGCGAATACATCGACCACCCCGGCGCGGTCGCCGTGCTCGCCCTCGACGACCAGGACCGTGTGCTGCTGATCAACCAGTACCGTCACCCCGTGCAGATGCGCGAGTGGGAACTGCCCGCCGGGCTGCTCGACATCGCCGGTGAAAACGCGCTCGTCGGCGCGAAGCGCGAGCTGGCCGAAGAGGCCGACGTGCAGGCCACCGACTGGAACGTGCTCACCGAGTTCTACACCTCACCCGGCGGCAGCAACGAATGCCTGCGGGTGTACCTGGCCCGTGGCGTCTCGGCGGCGACGGACGTTTTCGAACGCACCGAAGAGGAGGCCGACATCGAGATTCGTTGGGTACCCCTCGACGAGGTCGTCGACGCGGTCCTGGCCCGTCGGCTGCAGAATCCGGGCCTGATCGTTGGCGTGCTCGCCGCCCAGGTCGCCCGGTCGCGGGGTTGGGCCTCGCTCGCGCCGGCGGATGCGCCGTGGCCGCGGCATCCGCGGGGTCGTCACCTGCCCGACGCAGAGGCTTAGACCGTGCTGATCGAGGCGGCCGTGGACTCGTTTCTGCGGCACGTCTCGATCGAGCGTGGCCTGGCCAGCAACACCATCGCCGCCTACCGGCGTGATCTCACGATCTACACGGGGTGGCTGGACGCGTCGGCGGTGACCGATCTGACAGCGGTGACAAGCGCCGAGATCTCGGAATTCGTGCGGTTTCTCGGCACCCGCGATCAGTCGCCGCTGACCGCGGCGTCGATTGCACGTGTGCTCTCGACCGTGCGCGGTTTTCACCGTTTTCTGCTCGACGAACAGATCGTGGCGGTCGATGTCGCCCACGACACCCGACCGCCGAAACTGGGGCTGCGCCTGCCGAAGGCGATCTCGATTGACCAGGTTGCCGCGCTGCTCGCCGCGACCGACGGCGACGAGGTGCAGCAACTGCGAGACAAGGCTCTGCTCGAACTGCTCTACGCGACCGGCGCCCGCGTCTCGGAGGTCGTCGACCTGAACGTCGACGACGTGCTCGAGGAGGTGCTCGAGCAATCCATGGTGCGCCTGACCGGCAAGGGCAACAAGCAGCGACTCGTGCCCGTCGGCAGCTACGCCCGCACGGCACTGCGCGCGTACCTCGTGCGCGCGCGGCCGGTCTTCTCGGCGCGCGGCAGCGCGACGCCCGCCCTGTTTCTCGGCGCGCGCGGACACCGCGTCAGCCGCCAGAACGCCTGGCTGATCATTCGCGCGGCGGCCGAACGCGCCGACCTCGGCGTGCCGGTGTCACCGCACACGCTGCGACACTCCTTCGCGACGCACCTGCTCGCCGGCGGCGCCGACGTGCGCGTCGTGCAGGAACTGCTCGGACATTCCTCGGTCGCCACGACGCAGATCTACACCCAGGTCACCGTCGACACCCTGCGCGATATGTACACCACGGCTCACCCGCGCGCCCGCTGACCCGGGACGTGGGCACCGGATGTCGCCGCGTCGGCGGTTCGCGGCGGCCGCCGGGCCGCGTTCCGCTAGAATCGACCGAGTGACAGGTGCAGCACGTATCGAAGGCGGGTCAGTGACGCGTAGGCAGAGTGACCGGATGGCTCTTCCCGGTTTTGAGACGACCGTGGAGAAAACCCCCGAGAAGCCCGTCGGCCCGACCGGTCGACAGAAGCACGAGTTTCCCGATCCGCGGCCCATTAAGCGCCACGGTCCGGCCCGCATCATCTCCCTTTGCAATCAGAAGGGCGGCGTGGGTAAGACCACGACGACCATCAACCTCGGTGCGGCCCTGGCGAGCTACGGCCGCCGGGTGCTGGCCATCGACTTCGACCCGCAGGGCGCCCTGTCGGCCGGCCTCGGTGTGCCCACGCACGACGTCACCACGATCTACGACCTGCTGCTCAACGGCAAGGTTGACCCGAAAGAGGCGATCCAGCAGACATCCGTCGAAGGCCTCGACGTGATTCCGGCGAACATCGACCTGTCCGCCGCGGAGGTGCACCTCGTCAACGAGGTCGCCCGCGAACAGATTCTGGCCCGCGTGCTGCGCAAGGTCAGCGCCGACTACGACGTGATCCTCATCGACTGCCAGCCGTCGCTCGGAATCCTCACCGTCAACGCGCTCACCGCGAGCCACGGCGTGCTGATTCCGCTCGAGTGCGAGTTCTTCGCCCTGCGCGGCGTGGCCCTGCTGATCGAAACCATCGACAAGGTGCGCGACCGGCTCAACCCGGCCATCGAACTCGACGGCATTCTCGCGACCATGTATGACTCGCGCACGCTGCACTCACGTGAGGTGCTCGAGCGGGTCGTCGACGCTTTCGGCGACCGGGTGCTCGAAACCGTCGTCGGCCGTACCGTGAAGTTTCCCGACGCGAGTGTCGCCGGGGTGCCGATCACCGAATTCGCCCCGGAACACGCGGCTGCCAAGGCCTACCTGTCGGTGGCGCGGGAACTGATCCAGCGTGGCGCCGTCGCCTAAGGTCGTCGAAAAAACGGTCCCGAGACCCGCGTTCTCGGTCGCCCTCGGTGACCTCGAGGGAAACTTCGAGGGCCCGTTCGACCTGCTGCTCCAGCTCATCTCGCGCCATGAAATGGACATCACCGAGGTGTCGCTGAGCCGGGTCACCGACGAATTCATCGGTTATCTGCGCGGCCTCGACGCGACCGAAGAGCTCGACCAGGCCACCGAATTTCTCGTCGTCGCGGCGACGCTGCTCGACCTCAAGGTCGCCGGGCTGTTGCCCGCCGGTGAGCTCGTCGACGCCGAAGATGCCGCCCTGTTCGAGGCCCGCGACCTGCTCTTCGCCCGGCTGCTGCAATACCGGGCCTTCAAAGAGGCCTCACGGTGGTTCACCGAGCATCTCGAGCTGGAAACCCAGCGCCACACCCGCACGGTGCGGCTCGAAGAGAAATACCGCCAGCACACCCCCGAGCTGGTCTGGACGCTCAGCCTCGACGACTTCGCGGCCCTCGCCGCACTGGCCGTCACGCCCCGCGAGCTGCCCACGGTCGGCCTCGACCACCTGCACGCGCCGCTCGTCAGCATCCGCGAGCAGGCGGCTTTCGTCGTCGCCCGGCTGCAGGAGTGTGCCGCGCGGCACGAGCGCATCACCTTCCGCCAATTGATCGCCGACGCGGGGGAGAAGGGCGTCATCATCGCCCGGTTCCTCGCGGTGCTCGAGCTGTACCGGCACGGCGCGCTCGACTTTGACCAGCCCGAACCGCTCGGCGAACTCACCCTGCGCTGGGTCGCCGAGAACTGGTCGGACACCAGCCTCGCCACCCTCGGAGTTGACGATGACGCCTGACCCGACGACCACGACCGAGACCGTGACAGCGGATGCCGCGCCCCGTCTCGACCGCAAGCTCGAAGCCCTGCTCATGGTCGCCGACGAACCGCAGTCGCTGGCGCTGCTGGCGACCGCGGTGGCCTGCCCGGTGGCCGAGGTGCGGGTATCCGTCGCCCGGCTGGTGGCCGATTTCGACGGCGTACCCCCAAGTGACGCGGCCCAGCCGGCCACCGTGCGGCGCGGCTTCGAACTGCGCGAGGTCGCCGGCGGCTGGCGTATCTACGTGCGCGCCGAGCACGACGACCTGCTGAGCGATTTCGTGCTCACCCAGAACCCGAGCAAGCTCAGCCAGGCCGCGCTCGAAACCCTCGCGGTAATCGCCTACAAGCAGCCGATCAGCCGCGGTTCGGTCGCGTCGATCCGGGCGGTCAACGTCGACTCCGTCGTGCGCACGCTGCTCGGCCGTGGCCTCATCACCGAGGCGTCGACCGACGCCGAAACCGGCGCGATCAACTACGCCACCACTGACTTGCTGCTCCGCCAGCTCGGAATCAACTCGCTCGACGAGTTGCCACTTCTCTCACCGTTACTTTCCGACGGTGCCAACGGATTCGAGGATCTGCGATGACACACGACACCCAACACAACACCCCCGATTTCGCGGGCAATCCCGACGCCGCCGCCGACGGCGTGCGCCTGCAGAAGGTGCTCGCCGGAGCCGGCGTCGCCTCTCGCCGAGTTTCCGAAGACCTGATCACGAGTGGCCGCGTGCGTGTGAACGGCAAGGTCGTCACCGAGCTCGGCCGTCGCGTGCACCCGGAAAGCGACCAGGTCGCCGTCGACAACGTCGCCGTGCAGCTCGACACCACCCGCCGCTACCTCATGCTCAACAAGCCCGTCGGTGTGGTCTCCTCGATGCAGGACGAAAGCGGACGCCCCGACCTGCGTGAATTCACCGACCAGTTCGAGGAGCGCCTCTTCAATGTCGGCCGTCTCGACGCGCAGACCAGCGGCCTGCTGATCCTCACCAACGACGGTGACCTCGCGCACGTGCTCGCGCACCCCTCGTTCGGTGTCTCGAAGACCTACATCGCCAAGGTCGAGGGCCGCGTTTCGGCTCAGACCGTGGGCAAGCTGCAGTCCGGCATCGAACTCGACGACGGCCCCATTCAGGCCGACAAGGCCCGCATCCTCGCGAGCCCTCCCGGTGACGGCTTCAGCATGGTCGAACTGTCGCTGCACTCCGGCCGTAACCGCATCGTGCGCCGCATGCTCGGCGCCGTCGGCCACCCCGTCGTCGACCTCGTTCGTCGCCAGTTCGGCCCGCTCAACCTCGGCACCCTGCGCCAGGGTGCCGTGCGCGAGCTCACCCGCGAGGAGCTCGGCGCGCTGCTGACCGTCTCCCGGTCGGCTCCGACCCCGAACCGCGACGCTGCCCTCGCCAACGCGGCCGAGGAAGCGCACAACAACGACGAACAACAGCCCGACACCGACCGCTAGACCGCCCGCGGCATCCGCTTCACCCTCGAAACACCCGAAACACTCGAAACACCCGTAACACCGAAGGAGTCGACCCGTGGTCGAAAGTCGCTTAACCGGCCCGGTTCGCATCGTCGGCGTCGGGCTGCTCGGCACGAGCATCGGCCTGGGCCTCACCGCCCGGGGCATCACGGTGACCCTCGCCGACGCCTCGCCCACGAACCTGAGCCTCGCCATCGATTACGGAGCAGGGGTCGCCGGCGGCCCCGACGACCAGCCGCAGCTGATCGTCGTCTGCGTGCCGCCCGATGTGACCGCCGACATCGTCGCGCGCGAGCTTGCGGCCTACCCCGACGCGATCGTGACGGACGTCGCGAGCGTCAAAGTCGCGCCCCTCACCGCCCTGCGGGCGAGCGGCGCCGACGTGTCCCGCTACATCGGCTCGCATCCGCTCGCCGGCCGCGAAAAGGGCGGCCCGCTCTCGGGCCGGGCCGACCTGTTCATCGGCCGTCCCTGGGTCGTTGCCGCGCACGACGCGATCAGCTACCAGCAGGCCCGCGCGATTGACGATCTGATTCTCGACCTCGGCGCGATCCTGGTCGAGATGACCCCCGAAGAGCACGATCGCGGGGTCGCGCTCGTCTCCCACGCACCGCAGCTCGTGTCGACGCTGATGGCGCACCGGCTGACGGATGCCGCGCACTCCTCCCTGAACCTGGCCGGCCAGGGTCTGCGTGACGTGACGCGCATTGCCGCAAGCGACCCGGACCTGTGGGTGCAGATCCTCGCCGCGAACGCCCGCCCGGTGCGCGAGATTCTGCTGGCCTTCCGCGACGACCTCGACCGTGTCATTGACGCCCTCGACGACCCGCTCGCGCCCGGAGCACAGCGGCGCATCGCCGAAGAGCTCGCCGGCGGCAACGCCGGTGTCGCCCGACTGCCCGGCAAGCACGGCCAGGACCGCCGCTACGGTTCGATCATCGTGATGGTCGATGACCGCCCGGGCCAGGTTGCCCGGCTACTCGCCGAAATCGGCGAACTCGGCGTGAACATGGAAGACCTGCGCCTCGAACACTCACCGGGGGCCCAGATCGGGCTCGCCGAAATCTTTGTACTCCCCGAGGCCGTTTCGCGCCTCACCGAAGAGCTGGCCGCCCGCGGCTGGCGGATTGCTGGTTAACGCATGGGCCGACACACCCTCCCCACCCTCGTCGCGATCGACGGGCCGGCCGGAAGCGGCAAGTCCAGCGTGAGCCGCGCCGCCGCCCGGCGTCTCGGTTTCGCCTACCTCGACACCGGCGCCGCCTATCGGGCGTTCGCCTGGTTCAACATCGAACGTGAAATTGATACGAGCGATGCGGATGCCGTGCGCCGGCTGCTGCCGGAGTTCGACTACTCCATCGGTACCGACCCCGACGAGTACTACGTGCGGGTGGGGCAGACCGACGTGACCGACGCCATCCGCTCACCCGAGGTCAGCGCCGCGGTCAGCGCGGTCGCCCGCATTCCGGCCGTACGCAGCCAGCTCACCGATCTGTTCCAGAGCCTGGCCACGAACGTGGATCGCCCCGGTGTGATCATCGAGGGGCGCGACATCACGACCGTCGTCGCGCCCGAGGCAGAGGTGCGCATTCTGCTCACGGCGTCCGAGCAGGCTAGAATGGATAGACGCTCCGCGGAAATTACAACCCAGTCGGCCGAAACCGTGGCAGAACAGCTGCGATCGCGAGATCGCGCAGACTCCCAGGTTGTCGACTTTATGAGCGCCGCAGACGGTGTGATAACCGTCGATTCCACCCATCTTGACTTTGAGCAGACCATTCAAGCGGTCATCGACGTCATCAACACACGCACGAAGCGGGCATTGCATGAGTAACGAATACGACGACACGAGCACAGCGCTCGATACCGAGCTGGCGGAACGACTCGCCAACCTCGACGAGGAACTGGCCACGCGGCGTTCGACCGCGCTGCGCACCGGCCTCGACGAGTACGAACTCGACGACGAAGACCTCGACGTTCTCTCGAACGTCACCGACGACCCCGACGCGATTCAGTACCTGCCGGCGCTGCCGGTCATCGCTATCGTTGGCCGCCCGAACGTGGGTAAGTCCGCGCTCGTGAACCGTATCCTCGGCCGCCGCGAAGCGGTCGTTGAAGACACCCCCGGCGTCACCCGTGACCGCGTCACGTACAAGGGCGAGTGGGGCGAGCGTCACTTCAGCCTCGTCGACACCGGCGGCTGGGAGCCCGACGCCAAGGGCATCGACCGCTCCGTCGCCATGCAGGCCGAACTCGCCATCGAGCTCTCCGACCTCGTCATGTTCGTCGTCGACTCCAACGTGGGCCCGACCTCGACCGATGAGGCCGTCGTTCGTCTGCTGCGTAAGAGCGGCAAGCCCGTCTTCGTCATCGCCAACAAGGTCGACGATGTGCGCCAGGAGCCTGAAGCGGCCAGCCTGTGGGCGCTCGGCCTCGGCCAGCCCTGGCCGGTTTCCGCGCTGCACGGTCGCGGTGTCGCCGACCTGCTCGACGCGATTCTTGAAATTCTTCCGCACGTGTCGGCCGTTGCCAAGCAGGAGGTGGGCGGCCCGCGTCGCGTTGCTATCCTCGGGCGCCCGAACGTGGGCAAGTCCAGCCTGCTGAACAAGGTCGTGGGCGAGGAGCGCGTTGTTGTCAACGAGCTCGCCGGCACGACCCGCGACCCGGTCGACGAGCAGGTCGAGCTCGGCGGCAAGGTCTGGCGTTTCGTCGACACCGCCGGCATCCGTCGTCGTGTGCACCTCGCCCAGGGCGCCGACTTCTACGCCTCGCTGCGCACCAGTGCAGCCCTCGAAAAGGCCGAGGTCGCCGTTGTGCTGCTCGACGTCACCGAGGTCATCAGCGAGCAGGACATCCGTGTCATCGACCTCGTGATCGAGTCGGGCCGTGCGCTCGTTCTCGCCTTCAACAAGTGGGACATGATCGACGACGACCGTCGCCGCTATCTCGAGCGTGAGATCGAGCAGGACCTGGCCCACGTGGCCTGGGCCCCGCGCGTGAACATTTCGGCCAAGACCGGTCGTCACATGGAGAAGCTCGTTCCGGCCCTTGAGCTCGCGCTCGAGTCGTGGGATACCCGCATCGCCACCGGCAAGTTCAACGCCTTCCTGGCCGAGCTCGCCGCGGCGCACCCGCACCCCGTGCGCAGTGGCAAGCAGCCGCGCATCCTGTTCGGCACGCAGGCCTCCAGCCGGCCGCCGACGTTCGTGGTCTTCACCACCGGGTTCCTCGACCCGGGTTACCGTCGCTACATTCAGCGTCGTCTGCGAGAGATCTACGGCTTCGAGGGAAGCCCGATCAACCTGTCGATGCGCGTGCGCGAGAAGCGCAAGCGCTAGGCCAGCCCGTCTAACAGCCCCGCCTTCCCTGACCGGAAGGCGGGGCTGTTCGCGTTAACGGACAGAGGCCGCCGGTTCTGTTTCCAGAACCAGCGGCCTCGTCGGTCAGGCGAGCGGCTTAGTGCTCGTCGTAGTGGCCTTCGTGCAGGGCGTGCTTGTGGCCGTCGTGCAGGTAGTCCGTGTGGTCGTCGTGGGCAACGGCCTCGTGGCCACAGGCGGCGCCGTGCTCGTGGTCGGCCGGAGCGTGCTCGGCCGCGGACTCGTGCTCGTCGTAGTGGCCCTCGTGCAGGGAGTGGTGGTGCGTGCCGTGCACGTAGTCGGTGTGACCGTCGTGGCTCACGGCCTGGTGGCCGCAGGCCTCGCCGTGCTCGTGCTCGGTGACGGAATGCTCGGCGTGAACGTCGATGAGGGTCATGTGGTGCTCCTTTAGTGCGAGTGTGTTGATGTGGTCTCAGGGGAGTCGGGATCCGAAGCCTCGAGAACGTGGTTGATGGCGTCCTCGACCACGTGGGCGACATGCTGGTCGGCGATCGCGTAGGTGGCTTCCCGGCCCGACCGGGTCACAATCACGACCCCGGCGGTGCGCAGCACCTTGAGGTGCTGCGACACGAGGGGCTGTGACTGTCCGGTTGCCAGCACCAGCTCAGTCACCGTTGCCGGTGATTCGCTCAGTACTCGCATGATCGTGAGGCGTGACGTGGAGGCCAGTGCTTTGAACAGTTCGGCCGCCTCGGCGATGCCGCGATCAATTCCCATGGCTACAGACAACCAGTTTCATAAACATATTGCAATCTATTTATGCAATGAACAATCGTTCTCAGTAATTTCGAAGGCGTATGGCGCGTAGCGTTGCGCGTATGCCTTTGAATCCCACGCGCCACATTTCCATGGCGATTGCACGCGCCCCGCATGATGTCTACTCCTTCGCGAGCAATCCCGCCAACCTGCCGCTCTGGGCTGCGGGTGTGAGTGACTCGATCGCGCTTCTCGACGGAGTCTGGACCACGCAGTCGCCGATGGGCGCCGTCACGATCGAGTTCACGCCGGCGAACGAGTTCGGAATCCTCGATCACTACGTCACCCTGCCCACGGGGGAGACCTTCGCGAACCCCCTGCGCGTGATCGCCAATGGTTCGGGCAGCGAAGTAATTTTCACGCTCTTCCGTCTGCCCGACGTCGATGACACCGCCTTCGAAGCGGATGCCGCCGCCATCGCCACCGACCTTGCCGCGCTGAAGGCCCGCCTCACCCTCTAACCCACCCCGGACATCCGCTGGTTGAGCCTGCGCGCGCAGCGCGCTGGTCGAAACCGAGTGGGCCGGACTTCGGGCTGCGGGAGGGGGCGGCCTCCCGCAGTCTTGAGATTGTCTCGCGTGGTTTCGACCGCTCGTGCCTCGCGGCTCAACCAGCGGGCGGGCGCAGCGCGCCGCCTGCTTGGTTCGACCGCTCGTGCCTCGCGGCCCAACCCCCGGGGGTCAGCGGCTGACCGGCTCGCGCGCGGTGAGCCCCGCGAGCTCGCTTCGGCGTGGCATCCCTTCCCAGTCGCCGGGCACGAGGCAGGCGTAGGCCCCCACGGAGACCGCCGTCGTCAGTCGGGTGGGCACGTCGGCCCCGAGCAGGTAGTCGGCCAGATATCCGGCGACGAACCCGTCACCGGCTCCGACGGTGTCGGTCGGACGGATGCGGATCGCGTCCCGCTGGTACTCGACGCCGTCCACGACAGCGACGGCACCGTGTTCTCCGAGTTTGACGACGGACTGTCCGGCTCCCGCGTCGATGAGCCGGTGCGCCAGGGTGATCGGAGCATCCGCTTCACCCACCGCGATGGATGCTTCGTCATCCCCGGCGAAGACGAGGTCGACGTCGGGCAGAATGCGCCGGTAGACCTGCCGTGCCTGTTCCCGCGACCAGAGTTTCCCGCGAAAGTTGAGGTCGAAAGATACGGTCACGCCCGCTGCCTTCGCGATTCGGAGGGCCTCGAATGTCGCCTCCGCGGCGCTTGCCGACAAGGCGGGAGTGATTCCGGTCAGGTGCAACAGAGACGCATTCTGAATGAGTGCGGGATCGATGTCGTCGGCGGTAAGCCGCGATCCGGCATTGCCTCGGCGGTAGTACCAAACCCGGGTCTCGCTATGGGTGCGGCGCTCCTTCACCATCATTCCGGTGGGGGCTTCGGGGTCGCGGATGCCGATCACCTGGACGCCCTCGGCACGGATCTCCCGCAGCACGAGGTCGCCGAGGGAGTCATCGCCGACTCGGCCTATCCACGTGATGGGGGTTCCGAGTCGTGCCAGGGCGATCGCGACATTGCTCTCGGCGCCGCCGATGCCGAGTGCCATCGACCGCGCGTGCTGCAAGGGGCCCTCGGTGTTGCTGCTCATCAGGGCCATTGTCTCGCCGAGGGTGACGACGTACGCCGGTGATCCGGCCTGGCTCGTCACGACCGGCGGCGGGCCTCGGCCGCCAGTTCGGTCACGCGCCGGGCGCGTTCGGCGAGAAGTTTGAGGGAACCGCCCATCAGGGCATCACCGATGAGTGGACCGCCCAGACTTACCGCCGTGGCACCGGCAGCGAGCCAGTCCGAAATGTCACCGAGGCCGATGCCGCCCGAGGGAATGAATTGCAGGTCGGGGAACGGCCCGCGCAGGTGGCCGCCGAACTGGGGGCCGACGGTCTCGGCCGGAAAGATCTTCACGGCCGTTGCGCCGGCGGCCCAGGCAGAGAACAGCTCCGTCGGCGTCAGGCCGCCCGGAAACACCGGGATGCCCGAACGTACCGCAAGGGCGATCACCTCCAGATTCACGATCGGTGTCACGAGGTAGCTCGCGCCGGCGTCGATTGCGCGCTGGGCCTGGTCGACGTTCACGATGGTGCCGATGCCCATTTCGACCTCCGAGCCGAACCCCGACTGCAGCGCAGCGAGATGCTCAAACGTGTCGGGCGTGCTCAGCGTCAGCTCAATCGAGCGGATGCCGTTTTCCACGAGCACCCGCACGACCGGCTCGTACTGGCGCGCGTTCTGGGCGCGCAGTACCGCGATGATCGGGGTCGCGCGCAGCGTGCTCGAGGGCACGGAGCGGGCGAGAGAAACAGATGTAGTCACAAAAACTCCTTTGTTGGTGACGAACGACGACAAATGGGCCCGGGTTGCCCACACACCGCGCCTGGGCACGCTATCCACAAGTGACGCCCCACGGCGCTTGTCAGACCATGGATGGCCGGGCAGGGCCGGTCGACTCCCGCACGACTAACCGGGTCGGTACGCTCCCGGTACGGTGAACCGCCGGGTTCAGTACCGCCTGCGCCGCGAGCGCACCCAGAGAGCGCGACGAGCTGTCGATCGTGGTCAGCGCGGGCCAGGCCAGACCGATGGGCAGTGAATCGTCGCATCCGACGACGCTCATGTTCACGGGCACGACGATTCCGCGATCCCGGCAGGTGGACAGCACACCGAGGGCGACCTGGTCGTTGAAGGCGACCACGACCGTCGTATTCGGGTCGAGATGTCGGGCGACCTGACGTCCCGATTCAAAGTCGGGTTTCTCGACGGGCACGATCGATAGGTCGACGCCGAGCCGAGCGCAGGCACGAGTGAGGGACGCGCGCTTTTCGCGCGCCGACCAGGATCGCGCGGGCCCGTCCAAATACGTCAAGCGGCGATGCCCCAGCGCGTAGAGATGATCGACCGCCGCGCTAAAGCCGGGTTCCACGTCGATCACGATCTGGCTCAGCAGCTCGGGCACGATGCTACCGGGTGCAAGTCTTCGATTGGCAAGGACCACCGGCAGGCGGACGGCCGCGGCGGTGATCTGGGCATCCGTCATGCGGCTGGAGACGAGCACCAGACTGTCGACCTGGGTCACCATCTGACGCAGCAGACTGGCCTCGCGGTGACTGTCTTCGTGGGCGTCGCCGATCAGGATTCCGATATCGCGGGCGGCCACGACCGATTCCAGTTCGGCGAGAAACTGGGTGTAGAACGGGTTGGAGATGTCGGGAAAGATCAGGCCGATGTTGCCGGTCGAGCCGGTCACGAGGCTGCGGCCGAGCCGGCTCGGGTTGTAGTCGAGGTCGTCGGCGGCCTGCTGCACGCGTTTGCGGGTGGATTCGACCACGGCGGGGGAGCCGCTGAGCGCCCGCGACGCCGTGGCCAGAGATACTCCGGCCGCCGCGGCGACCTGCCGGATTGTTGTGGTCACCTTGACCCGCCCGCCTGAAACATCGAGAATAGACAATGAAAACGTTTACATTGACCCTATCGCAGCCCTGAGGATCCCGCCAGATGCCCCCCACAGTGAAATTGAGCAACGTCGCCCTGCACCTGAGTGAGCGGGACGAGGTGGCCATCGCCTTGCGTCCGTTGGCCGCCGGTACGATGATCGAACTTGATCTCGAACCGGGCATTGAGACTGTCACCCAGTCTGGATCAGTGCCCGGTGCCGGTTCCGCTGCTCCATTCCTGGTGCTGACCGGCGACATACCCCGCAGCCACAAATTCGCACTGGCGCCGATTGCGGTGGACGGCCGGGTTCACAAGTACGGGCAGTCGATCGGCCTCGCCACCGCGCCGATCGCCGCCGGCGACCACGTGCATTCCCACAATCTCGGCATGGACGACGCCGATCGTGCCCACGAATTTGGCACCCAGCGCACCGCCCTCGTCGCGCCGACCGGACCAGTTCCTACCTTTCTCGGGTACCCGCGCGCCGACGGGCGAGTGGGCACCCGCAACTATGTCGGCATCCTAACCTCGGTCAACTGCTCGGCGACCGCCGCCAACCTCATTGCCGACGCGTTTCGCGGCGGTGCCCTCGACGAGTTCGAGAACGTCGACGGGGTGATGGCGTTGACGCATCAGAGCGGATGCGGCCTGGTTCCGACCAGCGACGGCGCCCAGACCCTCATGCGCACCCTGCGCGGCTACGCCGCCCACCCGAACTTCGGCGGCATGCTCGTCGTTGGCCTGGGCTGTGAGATGGTTCCCGTCGACGCCCTCGTCGCCGGGCACGGCCTGCCAGCCGACACGATCGTCTCGACCATGAATATTCAGGGTGAGGGCGGCGTGCGCGCCACGGTCAAGGAGGGAGTGGCTCGCATCCGCGCGATGCTACCCGAACTGAATTCTCGTCAGCGGGAGCCTGCCCCGGTATCCGAGCTGATTCTGGGCCTGAACTGCGGCGGCTCCGACGGGTTCTCTGGCATCACCGCGAACCCGGCCCTCGGAATCGCGTCCGACCGTCTCGTGTCGTACGGCGGCACATCCGTTCTGGCAGAAACGCCTGAGGTCTTCGGGGCCGAGCACCTGCTCACCAGCCGTGCCGTGAGCGCGGCGGTGGGCCAGCAACTTCTCGATCGCCTGGACTGGTGGCAGGGCTATGCCGCGCAGGGCGGCGGCAGCCTCGACAACAACCCGTCGCCCGGCAACAAGGCCGGTGGGCTGACCACCATCCTCGAAAAATCCCTCGGTGCCGTCGCGAAGGCCGGCCAGGCCGACCTCGCCGCGGTGTATGGGTACGCCGAGAAGATCACCGACCGCGGCCTCGTCTTCATGGATACGCCCGGTTACGACCCGGTATCGGTCACCGGGCTGATCGCCGGCGGTGCCACGGTCGTTGTCTTCACGACCGGGCGCGGATCGGTGTTCGGGGCCAAACCAACCCCGTCGATTAAGGTCGCCACCAACTCCGAGACCTACAATCGCATGCCGGATGACATGGACCTGAACGCCGGCCGAATCGTCGACGGTACCGCCACTCTCGACGAGGTCGGCACCGAAATCTTCGAGATGATCATTCGCGTGGCCTCGGGAGAGCAGACCGTGAGCGAAGAACTCGGCGTAGGCCAGGAGGAATTCGTGCCGTGGCAATTCGGCACGGTCACCTGAGCCGACAGCGCACAACGGGCCCGGCGCACTCGCGCCGGGCCCGTTTCGATCAGCGTGGGGTTACCAGTCGTGCATGGTGCCGTCACGCTGCAGCCGGTTGACCGGCAGGTAGGCGGGTGTGTACGCGAAGGTCGCCGCCAGTTCCTCGTCGTATTCGACACCGAGTCCGGGGTTATCCCCCGGGTGCAGCAGCCCGTTCTCGAAGGTGTAGCTGGTCTGGAACACCTGCAGGGTGTCGCCGGAGTGCTTCATATACTCCTGAATGCCGAAGTTATGGATTGCCAGGTCGAGGTGCAGCGCCGCTGCCTGACCGACCGGCGAAATATCCGTCGGGCCGTGAAAACCCGACTTGATCTGGTAGATCGCAGCGAAATCCATGATCTTTCTGAGCGCGCTGATGCCGCCGGTGTGAGTGACTGCGCTGCGCACGTAGTCGATCAGCTGTTCGGTGATGAGGGTCTGGTAGTCGTGCACGGTGTTGAAGACCTCGCCGATGGCCAGCGGGGTGGTCGTTTGGGCGCGCACCCGACGCAGCGACTCCTGGTTCTCGCCCGGCGTGCAATCCTCGAGCCAGAACAGATCGTACGGTTCGAGTGACTTGCCCAGAATGGCCGCCTCGTTCGGTGTTAGACGGTGGTGGCCATCGTGCAGCAGGGGAATGTCGTAGCCAAACTCCTCGCGCACCGCGGCGAAGATGGTCGGAATGTGGCGCAGGTAGGCCCGGCTGTCCCATTCCTCTTCGGTCGGAACGGATGTTCGCTTGGCCGGCTCGTAGTCATAGCGTTCACCGGGCTTCTGGTTAGTCGCAACGCCGTACACCTGGCCGAGCCCTGGCACGCCGGTCTGCACGCGAATCGCCTTGAACCCCTGGTCGAGGTGGTTGCGAATCGACGTGAACAACGAGGGTAAATCCGACCCAGAGGCGTGGCCATAGGCAAGGGCTCCGGTGCGGGATGCGCCGCCGAGCAGCTGATAGACCGGCTGCCCGGTCACCTTGCCCTTGATGTCCCACAAGGCCACGTCAACCGCGGAGATCGCGGCCATCGTCACTGGTCCGCGGCGCCAGTAGGCGCCGCGGTACAGGTACTGCCACGTGTCCTCGATCGCCTGCGGATCGCGGCCGATCAGCAATGGCACGACGTGTTCCTGCAGGTAGGCGACGACCGAGAGTTCGCGGCCATTAAGCGTTGCGTCGCCGAGGCCGGTGATGCCGTCAGAGGTCGTGATCTTGAGCGTGACAAAGTTGCGTCCGGGGCTGGTGACGAAGACCTCGGCGTGGGTGATGACCGTCATAGTGCTGTACTTTCTGCTTGGGTGCGCGCCGGCGTCGCTGCCGGTGCGACTGCGCCGCGACGGGCGTAGGCGGTGAGGGGAAGGTTGTACGCCAGATCGATGGCGGTCTCGGTAGCCTCATCGAGAGTGAGGCGATGTTCGCCGACGAGCTTGGCGAGGTAGCCGGCATCCACTCGCCTGGCCAGATCGTGGCGTGCGGGAATCGAGGCGAAGGCCCGGGTATCGTCGACGAATCCGCTGGTGTTGTAAAACCCGGCGGTCTCGGTGACGAGCTCCCGAAAACGGGCCATGCCGCCGGGGGAGTCGAGAAACCACCATGGTGCTCCGAGTCGCACCGTGGGGTACGCGCCGGCGATCGGTGCCAGTTCCCGCGAGTACACGGTTTCATCGATGGTGAACAGGATCAACCGAAAGCGGGGATCGAGTCCGAAGGCCGTGAGCAGCGGCTGCAACGCACGGGTGAACTCCACTGGGCGCGGTATGTCGAAGCCGTTGTCGGGCCCGTAGCCGTCACGAATCGCCGCCGAGTGGTCCCGCTGCACGCCCGGGTGCAGTTGCATCACCAGGCCGTCTTCCATCGACATTCGCGCGCTCTCGAAGAGCATGTTTGCGGCGAAGGCTTCGCCGGTTGTGGCGTCGACCGGGCCGGTGAGGGCCTGCTGAAAGATGCGTTCGGCATCCGCCGCATCAAGTGGAGTCGTATTGGCCGTCAGATGGCCGTGGTCGGTGGCCCGAGCTCCGGCCGCAACGAACGCGAACCGCCGCTCCTGCAGTGCCTCGAGAAATCCCCGATACGAGGTGATGTCACGGCCACACCGGGCGCCGAGTGCCCGAATGGCGGCGCGCCAGGTGACGCGGTCCGGGTAGAAGACGCCGTCGGGCCGGAACGTCGGCACGACCCGCTCGCCCCACCCCTCCGCGGCCAGCGCCGCGTGCTCGGCGAGGTCGGAATCCGGTGCATCCGTCGTGCTGAGAATTTCGATATTGAATCGATCGAAGAGCGCGCGGATGCGGAAATCCGGCTCGGCCAGGGTGGCGCTCAGCTGGTCGTAGATCGCGTCTGCGCTCGCCGCGGATGGCTCCTGCGTGATGCCGAAGACCTCGACGAGTTCGTGTTCCATCCAGTACCGCGTCGGGGTGCCGCGATAGAGCTTCCAGTTCTCGGCAAACCGCCGCCAGATCAGCCGGTGGTCGGTCTCGGCGACGAGGCTGCCGGAGGCGCCGTCACGCGGCTGCACGCCCAGATCGCTGTTGCGGTAGCCCTGGGACACCAGCATGCGAACCAGATAGTGGTCGGGAATGATGAACAGCTCGGCAGGGTCGCCGAAGGCGTCATTACGCCGGATCGCCCCCGCATCGATGTGCCCGTGCATGGAAATGATCGGCAGAGTCCGAATGCTCGAGTAGATCTCCCGGGCGATTGCGCGCTGCGTCGGTTCGGTGGGCAAAGCCCGATCCGGATGAAGCGTCCATGCTGTGTGAAGTGCCCGTGGCTGTTCAGCCATCTTCTGCCTCCTCGTTGAAACAAAATTGAATGTTGTTGCAGTGCCGTTCTTGCACCCGGACCGAGCGAGCCGATGCGTTGAGATCCACTATATGCACGTAATCATGCTCAGCGCGAGCGGTGACCCGCGGGTGACTGAGCCGGGATTCGTCGTGATTGATCTGTGACTTGACATCTCAGTGCAAACGTTTGCAGAATAGGACCACGGCCCGCAGCAGTGCTTGCCGACGAGAAACAGCGGCGCGGTCGCTGTTCCAGACACGGGGTGGTGTTCAAGATGGTCGTAACAATTCGCGACGTAGCTCACGTAGCCGGAGTCTCCATCTCCACCGTCTCCCGGGCTTTGGCCTCACCCGACAAGGTCTCAGCGTCGACCCGCCTGCTGGTCGAGGAGACCGCCCGCTCCATGGGGTACCGCGCCAACCGGGCAGCGCGCGGGCTGGTCACCGGGCGCACCAGCAGCATCGGTCTGGTCGTGCCCGACCTCGAGAACCCGTTCTTCGGTTCGATCTGCAAGGGCGTGCAGGCCCGGGCCCGCGCCGCCGGCTACTCCGTTTTTATCGCTGACACCGACGAGGATCCCTCGCTCGAAGACGAAGCCGTGCGCAACCTGACCAAACAGGTCGACGGCGTCATCATCTGCTCCGCCCGCAGCACCGACGCCGCGCTGCAGCAGGCCGCTCAGGATGGCCCGCTCGTGCTCGTGAACCGCGCTTTGCCCGGCATCCCGTCGATCACCTTCGACAACGGCGGAGGCGCGCGGGCCGTGATGCGGCACCTCATCGCGCTCGGTCACCGGCGCATCGCCTATGTGGCCGGCCCGGTCACCTCGTGGTCAAACCGCGAACGCACCCTCGCACTGCAAACCTTCGCTGCCGAAGCCGATCACGTCGACCTCATCGAACTCGGAAACTTTCCTCCATTCTTCTCCGGCGGCATGCAGGCGGCCGACCTCGCGGTCGCGAGCGGCGCCACGGCCATCGTGGCCTTCAATGACCTGGTCGCCTTGGGCGTCATAGAGCGGCTCCGCCAGCGCGGGCTGCAGGTACCGGCCGATATCAGCGTCACCGGATTCGATAACGTGCCGGTCTCCGCCCTGGTCTGGCCGAACCTGACCACCGTGGACTTTCCACGGATCCAGATGGGTAGGGCGAGCGTGGATGCTCTTCTCGACACGGTTCTGGCCCGCACGAGCCCGCGGCCTGCGATTCAGGAGATCCCGGTCGAACTCGTCGTTCGACAATCCACGGCGCCACCGGCTCAGCCGAGTTAGCCGCCGCTGCGGCCTTTGCCCTCGCGCAGCACCTGTGGCCGGCCTTCGGGCCGCCCCGCCGTGGCGCATCCGCGTGCGATCACGCACACACAGACTTCCAAACACCGACGTTTGGGGAACACAGAAGGAATGACAACGATATGCGAGTTACGAAACGTACGTATGTCACGGCCGCTTTCGCCGTGGCCGCACTGGCACTCACCGGCTGCACAGCGCCGAATTCCGGGGCAGCTCCGGCCGTTCCGGTCTCCGACGCGGCCGATGTGCCCGACAAGCCCTCCGCCCCCGTCACTCTCAACATCCTCGACGTCGCCGGCAACCAGAAGCTGACCGGCCCCATGGTCGACGCCTTCGTCGCGGCGAACCCCGACATCATCTCCGCCGTCACCTGGGAGAGCGCCGGCGCGCCCGACCTGGTCGGCTCCATCAAACCGCAGGTCGACAGCGGCAGCCTCTCGATCGACTTGGTGATGACCGGCACAGATGGCCTCGCGGCCGGCATCGGCCAGGATCTCTGGGTGCCCATCGTCACCGACTACGAAGACCGCCTCAGCAACCAGGCCGACTACATCGAACCGGCCGCCAACATGCAGGAACTGGCCGAGGGCTACGGCGTCGTGACCACCTACTACCCGTCCGGCCCGCTGCTGCAGTACAACCCCGACGTCGTGACGGATGTCCCCGGCACACCCGAGGAACTGCTTACTTGGGCACAGGCGAACCCCGGCAAATTCGGCTACGCCCGCCCGGCCAACTCCGGCCCCGGCCGTACGTTTCTGCAAGGCCTGCCGTACATCCTCGGGGATGAGGACCCCACCGACCCGGTCGAGGGCTGGGACAAGACCTGGGCCTTCCTCGGCGAGCTGGGCCTCAACATCACCAACTACCCGACGGGAACGGGCCAGGTCATTTCCAACATGGCTGACGGCACCTGGGCCATGATCCCGACCACCACCGGCTGGGATATTGAACCGCGCGCCACGGCCAAAGAGCCGGCCAGTATCGAAGCCGCCCCCTTTGACGACTTCACCTGGGTGACGGATGCCCACTATGCCGTCGTTCCCGTCGGCCAGACCGCCGACAAGATGAGCGCCATCCTGCTGCTCCTGCAGGACATCCTCACACCGGAGACCAACGCCATGGCGTATGACACCGGCTACTTCTACCCGGGCCCGGCCATCGAAGGCGCGACGCTGGACATGGCCCCGCAGGCCAGCCAGGACGTCATCGCCGAGTTCGGCCGTGACTGGTATGACGACCTGATCGAGGAGATGCCCAAAGCGACTCCGCTCGCACCCGACGCCCTCGTTGAGGCGTTCGACATCTGGGACCGCGAAATCGGTACCGGCAAATTTGAGGTGAACTGACCAATGGCATCGTCGACTAATACATTCGAGACCCTCGAGCTGAAGAACGTCGGACGCAGTTTCGGCGGCCACAATGCCTTGGTCGACCTGAACCTGACGGTTCGGGCCGGCGAATTCATCGCCCTGCTCGGACCGTCGGGTTGCGGCAAATCCACCGCCCTCAACTGCCTCGCCGGCCTGCTGCCGCTCACCCACGGCGAGATCCTGATCGACGGCAAGCGCGTCGACATTCTCCCCTCGGAGAAGCGCGACTTCGGCATGGTCTTTCAAAACTATGCGCTCTTCCCGCACCTGTCGGTGGAGAAGAATATCGCTTTCGGGCTGCAGATGCGCAACCTGCCCAAGGCCGAGATCACTCGCCGGGTGGCCGACGGCCTCGCCCTGGTCAAGCTGCAGGAACAGGCCAAAAAACTGCCCGGACAGCTCTCCGGCGGTCAGCAGCAGCGCGTGGCCATCGCCCGCGCCGTGGTGCTCGAACCCCGCCTGGTGTTGATGGACGAGCCGCTGTCCAACCTTGACGCGAAACTGCGCCTCGAGATGCGCACCGAGATCCGGCGTCTGCATCAGTCGCTCGGACTGACGACCATCTACGTCACGCACGATCAGGAGGAAGCCCTCTCGCTGGCCGACCGGCTCGTCGTGCTGCGCGAAGGGCAGGTGCAGCAGATCGGCACCCCCGAAGAGCTCCACAACAACCCGAGCAACTGGCACGTCGCCGACTTCATGGGCTACCGCAATATCGTCGACCTCACCGTCGCCTCCGTGTCGGGCTCGCTCGCCCGGGTGTCTGGCCATGGCATTTCGATCATGGCGACCCTCGCGCAGACCGCGGCCGTCGGCGAGACCGTGCGCGTCGCCATCCGTCCCTCCGACCTGGTCGTACTGGCCCCCGGCGAGTCGCCGCAGGGCAGGGAGACCATTGAAGCCACCGTCAACGTGGTCGAATACCAGGGCCGCGAGTTCGCGGTGGAGACCACGACCACGGCCGGCCAGAACCTCTTCGTGCACGCGTACACCGCACTGCTGCCGGGATCGACGGTGCAGCTGTCCGTCGATCCCGCGCGGGCCTTGATCTATCGCAGCAGCCTCGAGAAGACCGGCACTCGACGGGAACTCGCCGGGGCACGATCGTGACGTCCGCGACCACGACGGCGAACCGTACCGCCGGTTCCGCCAGCCTCAAACACCGACTCGCGGAACGGGGCATAGATACCAAGCTGCTGCTACTGGTACCCGCGATCGTGTTCGCGCTATTGCTGTTCGTCTACCCCTTCGCCTACGGCATCGGGCTCACCTTCCAGCCCCTCGCCGCGACGCAGGAACAGTGGGGCGGCGGCTTCTTCGCGAACTACGTCGCCTTCTTCCGCGACGCGTTCATCTTCGACTCGGTCTGGCTCACGCTGCGCCTGGCCTTGCCGGCGGCGCTGTTCAACGTGCTGGTCTCCATTCCCATCGCCTTCAAACTGCGCAACAAGTTTCGCGGCAAGCGGATGCTGCAGACTCTGCTGGTGCTGCCGATCACGCTCGGCACCGTGTTGACCGCGCAGGGCCTGCTGATCTTCGCCGGCCGTCAGGGCTGGCTCAACCGTTTTCTGATGGAGAACGGCATCATCGACCAGCCGTTGCAGCTGGTCAACAACTACATCGGTGTGATGCTGTCGCTCATCATCTCGGGTTTTCCGTTCGCCTACCTGCTGATCTCCTCGTACCTGTCGGGCATCGATCCGTCGCTCGAGGCGGCGGCAAAGACACTCGGCGCCAACTGGAAGCAGCGCTTTCGGCGCGTCACCCTGCCGCTGCTGGCTCCCGGGCTCGCGACGACGTTCATTTTGACCTTCGTGCTCGCCTTCAGCGTCTTTCCCTCGGCTCGCCTCGTTGGTGATGCCTCGGGTGACACCCGGGTGCTGGCGCTGATGGCCTACCGCGCGTTCTCGGAGCAGTTGGACTACAGCATGGCTTCGACGATCGCCATCATGATGGGGGTGGTGGAACTCATCGTGATCGCGTTCGTGTTCTTGGGCCGCTCCTTCCTCTATAAGGGTTCAACGGGAGGTAAGGGCTGATGTCCAACTCACTACGTACGCGCACGGCCCCACCCACCGAGGTGGTCAACATCGTCAAGAACCGCAACAAGGGCAAGCTGGCCCCGGGCGAGAAGTCGCTCGTCGCCTCGCCGAGCACCTGGTTCGTCTGGTTCGGCATTGCGGCGTTCTTCGTCTTTCTGTTCGGCATCGTTCTCAGCGTGCTGGTCGACTCCCTCGGCAAACCCTGGTTCAGCACCTGGCTGCCGGAGAACTTCACCCTCGGTTGGTATCAGGAGAGCTGGGAACGCTTCAACCTGACGCACATCATTGGCGTCACGCTGCTTGTCGCGTTCTCCGTCATCGTGATCTCGGTCGTGATCGGGGTGCCGGCCTCGTATGTGCTGGCCCGCAGCAATTTTCCCGGCAAGAAGCTCGTCATGCTGCTCTTCCTGCTGCCGATCCTGATTCCGCCGATCACCTTCGGTATTCCGCTGGCGACCGTCATGTACAACATGGGGCTCGGCCGCACGGTGCTGGCCGTGATCCTGGTGAACCTGGTGCCGTCGGTGCCGTTCGTGATCATCACGATGACGCCGTTCATCGAGCAGATCAACCCGGCCATCGAGAATGCGGCGAAAATGTGCGGCGCGAACATGTATCAGGTCTTCACCCGGGTGCTGGCGCCACTGTTGATCCCCGGAATCCTGGCCGCGAGCATCCTCGTGCTGGTGCGAACTGTTGGAATGTTCGACCTCACCTTTTTGGTCTCCGGGCCCACCTCGGACACCCTCGTGGTGGCCATCTACCGGGCCATGACGAGCGCCGGCGGCGGAGAATCGCGCCAGCTCATCTCCTCGATGGGCGTCATCTATACCGCGCTGATGCTGCTGATCCTGATCATCGCGCTGCGCTTCATCAACCCAACCCAGCTGGTGGCGCAGGTGAAGGACTCCCGGGACGACTGACGCGTCACGCGCACACCCTCACCCGCCGGTCTTTTAGGAGAAAGCACATGACAGCAACATTGATCCCCCTCACGTCACAGCCCGACCCGCCGCAGTCCGCGCGGCTGGCCACAGCCACGCTGGCCGCGGCATCCGTCGGCGCCGACGTTGACCTGCCGCCGATCGGCCCGGCGTTGATCTCGATTGGCATCGTGCATTTTGGCATCGGGGCCTTTCACCGGGCGCACCAGGCCGTCTTCACTGAGGATGCGATGGCGGCGACCGGGCAGACCAGCTGGGGGATCCTCGGGGTGACTGGCAGGTCAGAGGCGGTCGTTGAGCAGCTTCAACCCCAGAATTGCCTCTATGGGGTGCTCGAAAAGGGGGCGGATGCCCCGGCCCTGCGCATTGTGGGCGCCGTGCGCGATGTCGCGTGGCCGGGTCGGGACAGCGAGAAGGTCATCGAGATGCTGGCCCGGCCCAGCACGCACATCGCCACCCTGACGATCACCGAGAAAGGGTACCTGCGCGGGGCCGACGGCGACCTGAACCTGTCCCTGCCCGTGGTGCAACACGACGTCGCGTTACTGGAACGTGAGATCGCGGGGGAGGCCGGCCTGCCGGCCTCGATCTCGCCGCTCGGACTGCTGGTGAGGGGCCTCGCTCGGCGCTTTCGGCAGGGCGGTGAGCCGTTCACGGTGCTGCCGTGTGACAACCTCGTCGACAACGGAACCATCACACACCGGTTGGTGACCTCGTTTGTGGCCGCAGTGGGTCGGGGCCAGGCCGCGGCGCGGGATGACCTCCTGGCGTGGCTCGCGGCATCCGTCACCTTTCCGTCGACCATGGTGGACCGCATCGCGCCCGCCACGACGGAGGCCGACCGGCAGCTCGAGGGCGGTCTGCTCGGGCTGCGCGACGACGCACTCGTGGTCGCCGAGCCCTTCAAGCAGTGGGTGATCGAAGACCGGTTCGCCGGTCCGCGGCCGCGCTGGGAGCAGGTCGGCGCAATTCTCACGAGCGATGTGGCGCCTTATGAGCGGGCCAAATTGCGCATCCTGAACGCGACCCACTCGCTGCTGGCCTACCTCGGCGCACTTTGCGGTCACTCCACGATCGCCCAGGCAATGACGAACCCGATGCTGCGCGACCTCGCTCGGCGGGTCATTGACGAGGACATTCTGCCCACGCTCGTCACGCCTGTCGGGATGGACCTCGCGGTCTATCGGGACAGCGTGCTGAAGCGGTTCGGCAATCCCAACCTGCCGCACACGACCCGTCAGGTGGCTATGGACGGGTCGCAGAAGCTGCCCAACCGTATTCTGGGTTCTGTTCAGGATCGCCTGCAGCAGGGTGAAACGCCCGAGGGCCTCGCGCTCGCGGTTGCCGCGTGGATCACCTACGTCGCCTCCACCATCGGCGGTGACACCATCCTCGACGACCCGCTGGCCGAGCTGTTGCAGGCGACCATCGGCGACGCCGACGCCGTACGTACAGATCCGAACGGCGTCGTGCAGCGGATGCTGGCGCTCGGTCAGATCTTTCCGCAAGCGGTTCAGCAATCGGTCGCGTTCCATGACGCCGTTCGGCAGCAGTTGTTCACGGTGCAAACCATTATGCGAGCGGCCCGGGCCCAGGCCTGAGGTGACGACTGACCGGTTGGATTCGCAGTCTGACCGGTCAATCGGGGCACTGTGCACGCAGCAGCTCCCCGGAGGCACTAAGCTAATCTAGTTGCCTTCTGCGGGTTCGATTCTGAATCACAGCAAGAAGTCACGGGCTGTAGCGCAGCTTGGTAGCGCACCTGACTGGGGGTCAGGGGGTCGCAGGTTCAAATCCTGTCAGCCCGACCAAAAGTCTCGGAAACTCAAGGGTTTCCGAGACTTTTTAGGTTGGTAAAGAAATGTTGCTACCGCAAACTCACGTTAAACCCCGCTCAGACCGCCCCGAAACGGCCGTCTCTGGGGCCGTGAACAGGTTCGTTCCGGTTTTCCTTTGTCGGTTGGGCGCCATCGGCGCACCTCAGGAGTATGACTACTCACGACGAACTCTTGTCCACTCCACCGTCGATCTCTCCCGAAGCGTGGGGGCTCGACGCTCTGATCAGCATTGCCGAACTGTCGGCTTACCTGGGCGTGCCGGTCGCCACGATCTACGACTGGCGTGTGCACGGACACGGGCCGGCGGCTTTCCGCTTCGGCAAGCACCTCCGGTTCGCGATCTCCGATGTGCGAGCCTGGATCGCCGAACAGAAAGAACCCGCCGGCCAGCCGGGCACCGCGCATCGGCGGTGAACTGAGATGTCGCGGCCGCGTTTGACGATTGGCACCTTCGGCGACATCACCACCCGAGCCGTGGCCTCTGGCGGGTTCAAGGCTCGCACCCTGTACCGGGACTGGGACGGCCAAGCCCGCCAGGTTCAAAGCAGTGGCAGCACCGCTCGGGCCGCTGAGCGAAATCTCAAGGAGAAACTTGCCGAGCGAGCGCTGCGCCAGCCCAGTAGCTCGTTTCTGAGCCCGGACAGTGCCTTCGGCGATCTGGTGACGTACTGGCTTGAGGACATCGACCTGGAAAATCGGATCTCGAAGACCACTCGCAACCTCTATGAGCGCAACATGCGCACCCTGGTGCTGCCGGTGTTTCGCCACCTAACGTTGCGGGAAATCGGTGTCGTGCGCTGCGATCACTTCATCAAGCAGATGGCGCGGATCTCCTACAGCCGGGCGAAGCAATCCCGGGTCGTCTTGCGGCTGGCGCTCGAACTCGCTGTGCGGCATGAGATCCTGCCTAGCAACCCGATGGACCACGTCTCGCGTCTCTATCGCGAGCCCCATATTCCGGATGCACTCACGGCCATCGAGGTCAACTCGATCCGACGGGCGATCACGAGCTGGGAGAACGGCGTTGACCACGTGTCCGGACCGCTGCCGGACGGCCAGCTGGGAGCGATTATCGAGGTCATGCTCGGCACATCCGCTCGGATCGGAGAAGTATTGGCCATCCGCCGCCGTGACGTGGACGTCACCAGTACCGTGCCCCTGATCCGCCTCGCCATCACCATCGTGAGCCGCAAAGGCGAGCTGACGTTCCGGCAGGATCACCCCAAAACCGCCAAGTCGCGTCGCGTCGTGGCGCTGCCGTCGTTCGCCTCGGACGCCGTTCGTCGACGTCTTGCCATCGCCGGCATGCTGGACATGGACGCGCTGCTCTTCCAATCGCGTGACGGAACTCCGCTGACCACCGCCAATGTTCGGCGTCAGCTGCGGCATGTTCTGGAAAGTGCCGGCATCACGGGGGTGACGCCGCATCTGTTCCGCCGCACGGTGGCCACCGCTGTCAACGACAACGCCACCGTTGAGCTGGCGGCGGAGTTACTCGGCCACACCGACACGAAGATCACCGTGATGCACTACATCCGGCGGAGCGAACAGGTGAATCCGGCGACCGCCGCGCTGCTTGACCAGGCGTTCGCTCCAGAGGACGACTAACCGGACGTGCAGCCGTGTCCTATCGCTAGTACGGGATCGCGTAGTCGCAGCTCGCGATCCCGTAGGCAGCGCTTGATGTGTTTTCCGCCACCGTTTCGCCATCGACGACTATCTCGCAGGTCACGGTGCCTGTGTCGGCCGGGTTCTGGATCATTATTGACAAGAACTCACCGGTACCCACTGTTAAATGCATGCCTACTTCACCCGACGTTGACTTCAGAGGAAGTGAGACATCATGTTGTTGGATGCCGCTGGGAGTGGACACAGTGATTGACCCGCCAGCCGCGGTGCCACTGGCGTTGTAGACAACGACGAACTGATCCTTCACTTGATCAGCTGGTTTGGGGTCGCTCGTCGCTGTCCCAATGCCGATAAAGGCCAGGGTGCTGACGACTGCGAGCCCTAGGACCAGCACAACGAAAACGATGAAGCAGCCTGAAGTCTTTTTCTGGGTCTGGGGCGGCGGCACGGGCGCTGACTGACGGTGGTCAGTCCACTGCGCTCCGTCCCACCATCGCGTGAGTCCGCGCTGTGCCTCGTCTGGATACCAGCCTGGGGGAGGAGCGGAGGAGGTGGTCATGCCCGATTCCTGGTCGATCGAACCATTCCCGGAATCAGGAAGAGGTCGACGATAGTCCAGATCCATACCGCGTAGAACAAAGGGCTGCTTCCTGATTCGCTGAGAGTTCCTGTCGTCACCGCGACGAGGGTCAGAGCTAAGAGGATCAGGGCAGAGACTGGGCGTCCCAGGTAGAAGCGGTGGATCCCAAAGCCCCCGAGAAATATGGCCAACAGGTACGTCGTCGACATGGATTTTCCGTCACGCTGCAACTGCGGGGTGCCCACGGGTGCAAGCGGTGTGTAAGTCTCCGTCCAGGCAGTGCCGTCCCACCATCGGTTCGCTGCTCCGGTGCGGGGATCGAGGTACCAACCCGCAGGCGGTGGAACGTTTGTCATTTTTCTGCCCCCCAGCAATGGATCGCGCGATTGCGCTCTGTTCAGGCTAGTGGGGACAACGGACTTGAAGTTTCGACACTGCAGGCCGACGCCCCAGTGTGGTCAGCACCGAGTGCCTCATTGATTCGCCCAGTGATCATCCGAGCCGCTTGGAATACGCCTGCGCAACATCAAAATCCAAACCAGAATATATGGATGGTCTAAGCCTCACGTAGGCCTTGAACATTTCATTTCGAAATCTAACTAACCCCCGCTTCTGGATGGTGGGAACGAAGAGAACGTCACCAAACTCAGGCTTGCAAAGATGCCCGCGATAGGTTGATCCAGAATTCAATCCAAGATCCTGGCTCAGGATCTTGTAAATTTCGCCAGTCGGAATATCTGCGTCAGTCCAGTGGGCGAAAGCGCGGAGCGTCTTCTCACGAGCGGAGGAATCGCGAACCGCAGCCTGATACATGTCAGAGAATTGCTGTGCGAATCGATTATCAACGATCCCTCGGATCGCCGCCTCAACATGAACGTGGTCAATCTTCAAACGTCCGTCTTCGTCAGCGTCGATGAGGCACTGCTGGCCAAGCACGTGAACAAACCAAGGGAACCCGGCGGAGACTTCAGTCAGCCTCACCGTCGCTCGCCGAGTAAACGAAATCGCCACTCCCTCGCCATTGAGATGGCCCTCGGCCTTAGCGACGATCTGGCCAAGTTCAGCGGGGGTCATCAGAGGAACTTTGACGGGCTGCAGCCGGCGTTCGAGAGATTGGTGATCGCTCAAGAGGTCGGACACGTTACTTGCGATGCCCACCAACATGAATTTGAGTGACTCACTAGAAGCAGCTTTCAGGAAACTGGCCAACCCGACTGTGCTCCTCATCCTGTCCAGTTCGTCGATCACGAAAAGGACAGGCTGACCGTACGAGGAAGTCAATAGTTCGCAGAGCTGTACGAGTTTCTCCTCAAGGTTCAAGTCTTGGTAACTCAGCCTCTGGCGTTCAACCTCGTACTTTTTTGTACTCTCGACCTCCACGAACTTAAGAGTCAGCTTCTTCCGAGTCACGCGATCAATCAGCTGGTTCGCGCCCATGTTTGAGAGTACGTTCTCTACGGATTCAGCGGAGTTGACCAGAGCCTGCAGTAGACCGTCAAGCGTCTGCGTCGAGTCCGTACAAGTGACATAGAAAGTGAGGTAATGACGGTCTTCAGGAAGGGCCAGGCGCTCAGCATTGAGTTGATGAAGCAGCTCTACACCGCCCATAGCAATTAGCCTGAGCTGAAGGGCGAGACTCGATTTGCCCAGCCCTCGATCGCCGTAGATGAGCGGTGTAGCGCCGTTCGAGTTCAGGGAATCGGCAAGTTCACGCACCTGCTTGTTCCGGCCTGCGAATCGCTCGGGATCGTCTAACTCCGTTGCTGGAAGAAACGCATTAAGCATGACTTTTCTGTCGATCATTGACGCTTACCCCCGTTGAATTACGCTCCCAAAAACATTACCCGGCAGGAATTCGCATACGGTGCTTCTAGTTGCCGTTGAACAACCCAGAACAGGGGGAGGCCGTTGATACGGCTAGCAAAGGTTTGGAGTGGGGCACTTCCATCCGAAAACAGGACACCCTCCGGGTGTCGAGGCGGTCCTATAGGGCGATGGATACCAATTTGTCACCAATTTCGACCGAGCCTCGCCTCCCGGCTCGGGGGCTCGCGAAAGCTATTCGTGTAGTCCTACTTCTTAAACAGATCGAGGGCGCGCACCTTTGTCACGAAGGTGGAGGTGGCCGCCGTGACGGTGTCGATGCGGGTGATGAGTGCCGGGGACGGTTACAAGTACCTGCTGCGCACCGTCGCTGTCAGTGACGGTGACCGCTTGATGTCGACTCCGCTCACTCGGTACTACACCGCGGAGGGCACGCCGCCGGGCCGGTGGCTGGGCGGCGGCCTTCCCGGTCTCGGCGGCGGCCTCATCGTCGAGGGTGACGTTGTCACCGAGGCCCAGCTGCAGTTGCTCGTCGGCCTGGGCCGCGACCCGGTCACCGGCGAACCGCTCGGGCGCGCGTACCCGGTGTATCTCACCGCCGCAGGACGAGCTGCGGCTGAAGCCAACAGTCTCGAGAACGGGCCGACGGTGCGGGCCGCGGGCGCCGCGGCATCCGCTGACGAGGAATCGGGGGCGAAGCGGCGGAGGGCTGTGGCGGGGTATGACTTTACGTTTTCGATTCCGAAGTCGGCGAGTGTGCTGTGGGGGGTGGCCGACGCGTCCACGCAGGCGCGCATCGCGGCGGCGCACCATGCGGCGGTGGCCGAGGTGATCGCGTATATGGAGCGGGAGGTCGCGGCGACGCGCACCGGCACCACCGGGCAGGGCGGCGCCGTGGCGCAGGTGGCCGTGACCGGCCTGATCGCGACGGCGTTTGACCATTTCGATAGCCGGGCGGGGGATCCGCACCTGCACACGCACGTGGTGATCAGTAACAAGGTGCAGACCGTGCTCGACGGTAGGTGGTGTTCGCTCGACGGCCGGCCGATGCACGAGGCCGTGGTGGCGCTGAGTGAGCTGCATGAGACCCTGTTCGCTGACGCGCTCACCCGCTCGCTGGGCGTGCGGTGGGAACCGCGGGAGCGGGGGCGCGATCGGCACCCGGCGTGGGCGGTGCGGGGTGTGCCGGAGGCGCTCGTGGCGGAGTTTTCGACGCGGTCCCAGCACATCGACGTGGAGACCGACCGGCTGATCGAGGCGTATGTGGCCAGTCAAGGGCGGCGTCCGAGTGCGGTGACGATCACGAAGCTGCGGGCGCAGGCGACGCTAGCCACGCGGCCGGCGAAGCAGGTGCACTCGCTGGCGCAGCTGACGGCGGCGTGGCGGGAACGGGCCGGGCGAGTGCTCGGGCGGGACGCTTTGGTGGTGGTTGACGACCCGGTGGTGCTGCGCGCTGAGGACCTGCCGCTTTCAGCTCCCGAGGCGCTCGGGCTTCGAGTGATGACGGCCGTGAGCGAGAAGCGCGCTACCTGGCGGCACTGGAACCTGATCGCCGAGGCCGCGCGCCAGAGCATGCCGTACCGGTTCGCGTCGGCGAGCGATCGCGAGGCCATCGTCGGGCTGATAGCGGATGCCGCCGAGCGCGCCTCCCTGCGCCTCACCCCACCGGAGCTCGCCGTTAGCCCAGTGGCGTTTCAGCGCAAGGACGGCACGTCGGTGTTTCGGCCGAAGCACTCCGTGGTGTTCACCTCGACGGAGTTGCTGGAGGCCGAGGCGCGGCTGCTGGCGCGGGCCGGGTTGCTGACTGCGCCGCGGGTTGCGGTGCCGTCTTCGGTTGCGCGCCGGCGGTTGCCCGGCGGGGGAGTGCTCGCCGCTGACCAGCTCGCGGCGCTGACTGCGGTCGCCGGCTCGGGTCGGGTCGTCGATGTGCTGGTCGGGCCGGCCGGCGCGGGTAAGACGACGGCGATGAACGCGCTGCGGCGGGCGTGGGAGTCTGTGCATGGTGCGGGCTCGGTCGTCGGGCTGGCGCCGTCGGCGGCCGCGGCGACGGTGCTGGCGACGGATCTCGGCATCACGACCGAGAACCTGTCGAAGTGGTGGCATGCCCACCTTTCCGACGGCACGACGTTTCAAGCCGGCCAGCTCGTGATCATCGACGAGGCTTCCCTGGCGGGCACGTTGCCGCTGGACCGCGTCACGGCGCTGGCCGCCACTGCTGGCGCGAAGGTGCTGCTGGTCGGCGACTACGCGCAGCTGCAGTCGGTGGATGCGGGCGGCGCGTTCTCGCTGCTGGTGCACGACCGGGCGGATGCGCCCGAACTCTTCGACGTACACCGTTTCGTGCACGAGTGGGAGAAGGCGGCATCCCTCGGCCTGCGGCAGGGCGACCCCGATTCGATCGACCTCTACGCCGCCCATGATCGGCTGTTTGATGGCGATACCGAGTCGATGACGGATGCTGCCTACGCGGCCTGGCGCGCGGACATCCGGCTGGGTAAATCGACGGTGCTGATCAGTGATTCCAATGAGGCGGTGGCGGCGCTAAACGTGCGGGCGCGCACGGAACTGATTCTGGAGGGGCGGGTCGACGCCCGGCGCGAGGCCGACCTGCACGACGGAACCCGTGCCGCAGCTGGCGACACGGTGATCACGCGTCGCAACGATCGGCGGCTGTGTGCGTCGCGCACGTGGGTGCGCAACGGCGACCGGTGGGTCGTGGTCGGGGTGCGGCGTGATGGCGGGGTCGAGGTGCGGCGTCCGGGTCGGCGGTGGGGGAGCACGGTGGTGCTGCCGGCGGCGTATGTCGCGGAGCACGTCGAGCTGGGCTACGCGGTCACGTCGCACCGGGCCCAAGGGCTCACGACTGACACCGCGCATGTTGTCGTGGCGCCGAGCATGCCGCGGGAGAACTTCTACGTCGCGATGACGCGCGGGCGCGAGGCGAACAGTGCCTATGTCGCCGTGGATCGGCCGGATGTGGCGCACGTGGGGCCGCGGGCCGGGGATGATCCGGAGGTGTCGGGGCGCAGTGTTCTGTTCGGCATTTTGCAGCACGTCGGGGCCGAGCTGTCGGCGCACGAGACTCTGGCGGCCGAGCAGGATGCCTGGGGTTCGGTGGCGCAGCTCGCTGCGGAGTACGAGACCCTCGCGGCCGCCGCGCAGCACGACCGGTGGGTCGCGGTCGTGCGGGGGAGCGGGCTGTCGCCGGGCCAGGCGGATGCGGTAATTGAGTCGGATGCGTTCGGGCCGTTGACCGCGGAGCTGCGGCGGGCCGAGGCCTACCATTACGACGTTTCTCGGTTGCTGTCCCGGGTGGTGGCAGCCCGAGGGTTCGAGGACGCCCAGGACATCGCGGCTGTGCTGCACGCCCGAGTGGCAGGCGCGGTGGCGCGGGATGCCGCGGCCGGCCGCTCGCGCCGTACGCCGCGCTTGGTCGCCGGCCTCATCCCTCGTGCGCTCGGCCCGATGGACACAACCATGCACCAGGCGTTGGTGGAGCGCAGCGACCTGATCGAATCGCGGGCGGCAGCTGTGCTCGACGCAGCGCTGCAGGCAGGAGAGCCCTGGACCCGAGCGCTCGGCGCAGCACCCCGCGGTTTGGCCGCCGCCGCATGGCGCCAAAGCGGATGCACCGTCGCCGCCTACCGGGACCGCTACGGCATCGTAGACGCGCGTCCCCTCGGTGCTGTCCCGGAATCAACCGCCCAGAAGCTCGACGCCGCCCGCGCCTGCGCCGCCCTTGAGGCGGCTCAACGGTATACCGACGCTCATCTCACCGCTGCGATCAGGCCGCCTGCCATTTCGGGGCTTACGTCGGCCGGGATCCGGATCTAAATTTAGGACAAGGGATGAGCGTCTGTGAAGTTTTTGGGAGACGGCACGGCCTTCGCGCAACGTGTTTAGGTCAAGGTCGACAATGGCACGTCGCGAAACGGGTTGGCCACGCCGCCCGTTTCCAGATTTGCGATTGTGAAGCCTTGCAGCCGCAAATCCTCTACAACCTGACGGGATGCGATCTTGTTGATGCTCGTCCAGCCGTCCCAGCCGTTTGTCTGATCGTCCTTGACTACTCGGTCGCTTGGGCGGAAGGCAGCCTTGAGGCGGACGACTTTGTTGGCGCCTTTGGGAAACTGCGCCTGAGCGCTGGCGAGGACGGCTTCTGAACTGCTCATCCAAATAGCTTACATGCAACACTCAGAAAACACACAGACATTGCGCCCCTGTGGACCCAGCTAGGCTGCGGGCATGGAACGAATCACAGGATTGTTCGGCGGCCCAAGCAGACTTCTGGGCGGACACAGGGGTGAGGACTTCGTCGTTCGTTCCCAGCGGCGTGTCGAGCCGTATGAGATCGAGGCGCAATTTCATAAAAGTCAGATGGTGGTGCCGATTACGACACCGATTTACGAAGGTGACATCGTGGAACGAGGCGACCCCCGCGGCGGAGTGATTGAGTACACGGTGGCGAACGTCGAGCTAAGCAGAGATCCCTTCGGCCACGGGAACGATCACGCTATCGCCAGTTTGAAAGAGAACGGACATGCGGAACGCAAGTACGGAAGCGTGTACAACATCCATGTCGCTGGCGGCAACAATCAGATCGCAGCCGGGGCTAATGCGACCCTCAATCAGACGGTGAATGCCGTCAACGATGAACTCGCTGCCGTGCTCAGGGCGATCCTCGCAGATGTACCACGGGACGCGCTGTCATCGAGCGAGTTGGAGGAACTCGAAGAGGCGATCGGGGAAGCAATCGAAGTATCCGAGTCGGGCTCCGCGAAGCCGACTGCTGTGAAACGCGCCCTTTACTCCGCGAAAGGCGTCGTAGAAGACCTCGGGTCAGCGATAAAGAGTGGCACCGGCGATGCCGTGAGAAGCTGGGCGACTACAGCTGTGACGGTTCTTCTCACAAAACTTTCTGGAATGTAGTCGCTGCATTCGCCTCGCTCCGCCTGCGACTTGGCGGGCGGGAATCCCCTCCCTGCGGGTGCAGCGTTTCAGGCGCGGGCCGTGGAGGGCCAGGTTCCGGTGAGTGCAATTCAGGTGCTGAGTCCTTGCGTCTGCCACCACGCGATTGCAGCACCAACCACCGTGGACAGCCCGACGACGACGGCGCCGATTCGTCGGCCTAAGGTCCAAAACCTATTTTCCGTCACCTCACCGCCGTTCGCCGAAGCCGGTCCATCCCCGCGGGCCTGGGCAACGTTCACCCGGTTTCCTTTCCCGCTGATAATCACGTTGACCGCGTTCGAAGCTTGGTCGGCCGTCGGTCCGTCTGCGCGAGATGGGGTGACGGCGCGAAGCTCTGCGAGTAGTTCGGCGAGTCGTGTTCGGACCTGGTCGATGATGCCATCCACGGCCGACTTGCTCACTATCCAGTAGAGAGCGCTGATGTGTTGATACGGGTCCCCAACCTGTTTTTCCATAAGACGCGCGATCATCCGCTCAGAGGGGAGGGAGATCTGAATCCCACGACTTTCGTCCGCCTCACGAACGAGGGATTGGATCTCGCCGATGCCCTGAGGAAACGCAACCTGATCTGAAATATGTTCCTGCACTTCTGCGGGGAGGTTAAATCCACCAATGGTTTGGTGTCTGACCAGTGTGTTGCCTGAAATGCCATCTAGCTGAAGTGTCCCGGGTATTCTGCGGTAGCTGGGGAGGTCTGTGATACCTGCATCTGCATAACCTCGAAGTTCATGAGATGCCCAGTCGCGCAATTCACTTGATCCCGAGCGGCCCCCAAGAATTATCAACTTTCGCAAGACATCTGCAAGAGACGCATTGTCAAGCAGATCCCTCTCAATTTCTGAGAGGAGAGTATGCGGAGTTTTCAATGGCATAAGGCGATCATTGCATTGAACGGTCGAGCTCATCAGTTTGGCGACATTTATCTTCGCGCTTCGCATGACCAAGTAGACCACGCGCGAGGGCCATTGGGGCCCAATGCATCAAATAGCGTCTATTAGATCAGCTTCGGTTGTCCGTCGGGCGTATGGCCCAGCCGGGCGGTGAGCATCAGCACGAGCGCGGTGCCTGAGAGCGCCCCGTCCAGGAGGCCGGCGGGAAGGAGGAAGATCATCAGCGTGAGCGTCACGAGACAATTGGCCAGGGAAAGCCCCAGGCCCCACAGCCGATGCCGCAGCAGGCCGATCGCGCCGAGGATGCGCAGAAGCGCGAAAACGCCACTCATCGCCATCATGAGGTAAAGATTGTCCTGAAGAAAACATCGGCATGTTTAGCGATGGATGCTTGCGGGATCTGGAGAGCGAGAAGAACCAAGACACCAATGAAAACCAGCCCCTCCATAAGTACGCCCTGGATCATGAGCAACCAAGCCGCCCGTCGATACTGCAGCCGCTGAGATGTGTCCATTCCGCAACCCTATCGGCCGCTCAGTACCCGACCTTCAAAACTTATTTACCACGTCACCAGGAAAGATAGTGGACCGATGGCACAAGCGAGCGGCTGTGCCCGGACTGGTAGACGAGGGTTATGGGCACTGGCATCATCGGAGAATGACCCAAACTCGCTGGCAGCGTCTCTCCGAATGGCCACTTACGGCGACCGCAGTGATATTCCTTGTCGCTTACACGTGGGAAGTTATCGGAAACCTTAGCGGCTTGAGCGAACTGGTGGCGGAGATCGTTATCGGTGTCACGTGGGCTATCTTCGCGTTGGACTATCTAATCAATCTTGTGCTCGCACCACGCCGGTGGCAATGGTTCTACACGCATATCTTGGACCTCTTGATTGTTGTTCTTCCGCTGCTGCGCCCTCTGCGACTACTGCGCCTAGTCACCCTCCTTGCAGTGCTCCAGCGCACCGCTGGTGCCGCATTCCGTGGTCGGGTAGTGACATATGTGGCGGGCGCAGCGGCACTCCTGGTGTTCGTCGCTGCGGTCGCTGTCCTCGACAGCGAGCGAAGCAACGCCGACTCGACCATCACCAACTTCGGCGACGCCCTCTGGTGGGCGTTCGTAACTGTGACAACTGTCGGATACGGTGATTTTGCACCTGTAACGGCGCAGGGAAGATTGATTGCCGGCGGTCTAATGCTCGGCGGTGTAGCCCTGCTCGGAGTCGTGACAGCGACCCTCGCCTCGTGGATCGTCGAGCGCGTGGCACGTCAAGAAGAGGATGAGCAAGCGGCAACCCGGGGCGAGATCCGGGCGCTGGGACAACAGATCGGTCGACTCCAAGACACGTTGGATTCGCAGCCGAGCGCTTCCGCGGACAGAAGGCCATGACATGGCGCGTTCGATGCTCTAACCACGTGCGGGCTCAGATCGAAATCGTCTAGGCCGCGTTCGTGACGTTGCGCATAGACATTTCGAGGAAGGCGATGTCAGCGTGGATCGCGATCAACATATTTCAATCTCAAACCGTAGACCGGGCGAGCGAGCACACCGTCCCCTCTCGCTCCGGCAAAATATGCAGCGAATATGTCGGTCGATATGGCCTGATGAAGAGCACGGATTTCTCGTGCCAGCTGTGTGGTGAACGCGGTCGCTGCTACTGACATTCTCGGAGCCTGGTCTCTCGATGGATCGTCGGCTTCCCTCGGATGCCATCGGCTTCCTTCCGAGGAGCGCCCTACACGGGTGAGCAGGAGTCCCTGGATTTCGCCTTTCTGGACTTGAGCCATGATGCGACCGGGTTTTTCCTTGTCACGCGTTACCTCCGCACTTAGAATCCCTTTTAGGCAACCTCTATACGCACCCTCGCTCGTCGCGCTGGCATGGCTCCCCTTGGGAGCCCCTTCAGGTTCTCGTTGCCGATCTGAAGGGTTGCCACGTGTTCAATCTGATTTTGGGGCTCACCGCCCGCAGCTACTACGCCCTGCGTCGCATCATGCCGACCACCATTCTCCTCGACGCCATCCACACGCGACGCGGACTCAAATGGGGCGTGCCGGCCATGCTGCTCGCGGCCCCGTACGCGGTCGGTGCGACGGTCTGCACGCGACTGATCGAGGCTGGTGGCCCCAGCTGGCTGAACCTCGTGGTGCTGGTGCTCGTTTGGAACACACTAAAGCTCGTCGTCAACGGGCCGATATCCCTGATGCGCCTGCTCTTAGTTCGCTGGCGTGAGGCCCGGGCAAGGCGCCACGCGGTTCGGGCCTCGCTTCGTGACGACAGCGCATCCGAGCCGCTTGGCCAGCTGACGCTGTCGTCCCGCTGAACCTGCACCGCCCGATCACGCTTCGGACGGCCCCGCCCGATTCGCCCGGCCAGTCCCGGCGTGCGCACCTGTTATTCACGACAGGATGTCGTCACACCCACGTCCCGCAGAAGGAGACCCACCATGACGATCCCGCAAGAACAATTCGACGATCTGCTCAGCCGCACCGCGCTCGCGGCGCTCTTCTACTATCCAGAAATCGCGGTCGACGATAATAACTACAACCTGCAGAACGACATCACCTACTGTCTGGAGCCCGTCGCTGGGATCGCCGCGGCGGATGCCGAACGGCTCCGTTCCGCGGTCGGTCGGGTCATCACGAACCCTACGGCGCACCGGTCCGACCTCCTTGCGCTCGTCATCGAGCTGGCCCCGCCGTCGGAGTAGCGCGATCATGAACGGCCCCACCGACGAGACCACCACGCCGCAGACGGCGCCGGCCACCCAGCCGCCTCAGCACCGTCCCGTTGACGATGACGGAACTCGGGACATCCGCCGCGAACGCCAGCGCGAAAACCGGCGCCGGTGGGTGGCGGAACACCCGGACCGCGTGCGTGAACTGAATCGGATCTGGCGACTGGAGCACCTCGAGAGTGCCCGGCAGCAGAATCGTGAGCAGATGCGTCGAGCGGTGGTTCGCCGACGCCAGCAGGAAGAAGTGCGCGCGCGGGGGCGGGAGCGTGCCAGGCTCTGGCGGGAGGCGCATCCCGAGCGCAACCGCGAGTATCAGCAGCGTTGGGTCGAGCAGAACCGGGACAAGATCCGCGAGTACTACCGGCGCTACTACGACAATCACAGCGCCGAGGTGAACGCCCGGGCCATCGCCCGCCGCGACGCCGACCCCGAACGCACCAAGCAGATCAGCAAAGAGTGGGCCGAGCGCAACAAAGAGCGCCGCGCCGAATGGCAGCGCACCCGGCGCAGTGATCCCGACATCTATCAGGCGGAGCTCGCGGCCAACGCGGCCGCGCGGCGTTTCAAGCGCCAACTCAGCCACCAGGGTTTGCCCCCCAAGCAGCTGCACCTGGCCACCGCCGCCGAGCGCCGCGCCCACGACCGAGAAGCGGATGCCTACTTCACGGACTCGGCGTTGCCCGAGCACCTGCGCCAATTCACCGTCTTCGCCGAGACGCTGACCGAACTCATGCTCCACAACGGCACCCGCATGCTGGATTTCGCCACGGCCTACGCCGCCAACCGCGCACGAATGGGCCTCCCACCGGTCTCGGCCGAGACGATCGCGTACGGTCGTGCCGTGGAACTGGTCATGCAGCGGATGCGCCGGGTCGACCTCCTGACCGGCCGCGACGTCGCCGCCGCGGTCCGGAGCACCCAGGCGGAGGTGCCGCGTATTGAGCGGCAGCAGCAGTTCGACCAGCTCGTGAAGGGCGTCGTGGCGCACGTGAACCGCTACCAGGTACGGCTCGGGAGCGAAGCGAAGATGGAGAACAAGGCCAGAGCTCATCGGGGAAAGCCGCAAGTGCAGGCTGAGACATTGGTGGTGCAGATCGCGATGAAGCAGGTCAGCGAGCGTGTGCCCACGAACCGGCTGACCGCGGACGACGCACGCGAGGCCGCTCGCATCATCGGGCTCCATGTTTCCACGACTCCTGACGATCGCCGCATCACGGTGGGGTCGCCGGCACAAGGGCGGTCACTCGGGGCTCGGTGAGGGGTTGGCAGAGCTGCGGCTCCCTGGCGGCAGCAGCCTGGAATGCTAGGTGGGCGGGGGAGTGGAGCCGGGCCAGCCGACTGCCACGATCAGAGCGCGATTCCTCGTCGTGGCGTCTCATTACGGAGGCTATCGAATCGGCGGTCAAAATCACGCCTGGCCACCACAGGCTCCGTCGGCGCGACCGCGGGGCACCAGGCGATCCGCCCCGAATGCCGGGAAGCGACATCCAGGTCGTCCTCGACTGAGCGCAGGAGCCGGGCCGCCTCGCGCAGTGCCTCGGCGGCACGGCCCCATGGAATTCTCTATTTCCTCACTTCCGTGTGAAATTCACCTGGAATGAGTCAACCTGAGTATTCGATCCTCTTAGCCCCCAGCTTCTCCTGGCCGCCGACAGACCCAGGCGGTGATGTGGATGATGCACTCCAGGATGACGCGGGGGTGGCATCAGCGCAAGTACGACACCACCCACTTAGCGTCTGCCCATGGCGATATGTCCTGCGATGGTTGCGTGGCCCGATCAATTGCAGACGAAATAGTCTGGATAGGCTTTGCGTAGCCCCGGGCCGTCGACAATATATCTGCGGATGTGAGTCCTGAGTTTTTCTACGGCTCGTTCAGCATCCCGGCTCACGACGCATCTAACAATTTCTTCGTGCTCAGAGCACAGCTCTGCAAGCTTTTGTGGCTGGGCAAGCCCAATACTGAGCCTGCGAATTCGGTCAAGCTGAAACCTGCTGCGCCCAACGACTGACCAAGCGCCGCTGTACCCGGCCAAATCGAAAGTCTGTTGGTGAAAAGCCTCATCAGCCAGGAAAAAAGCCTCTGAGTCGCCGATGCTAGCGATCCTGCGCTGTTCGGCAATTGTCGCTTGAATGATGCTGAAATCGCGGTCTTCTGTGTCGCAGGCGTATCTCAAAGCATTAGTCTCGAGACTTTCGCGAATGAATTGTGCCTGTGACACCTCGTCTAGGTCGATGAGTGACACACGAGTCCCCACTTGGGGTCTCACATGTACCAGGTCGCTATCGGCTAGCGACGCGATTGCGGCGCGAATCGGCGTCCGACTCACGCCGTAGTGAGTTGCCAGTTCACTTTCGGAGATCGAGGCGCCGGGGACTAGGTCCAGCCGGCAGATCCGCTCGGCCAAGTCATCAAAGATTAGGTCCGAAGCTCGGACTCTGGAACTGGTGAACCGAGGGGAGCCTGCACTAGCTGACGTGCCCTTTTGAATGGCTTTCATGTCTGCCACTTTACACTGGTATGCAAGTATGCAAGTATTCAAGCAACGGTGGATCAAGTCGACGGCGACAAGCCAAGGCTTAGAGATCGAGATCGCGTTCGAAGACGAATGCGACAGGAATGGTGAAGACCAATGGAGGTCACTCATGCTTCGTAGAAATCGATCTACATCCCGCAGGACAGGAACGTCAATTCTCGCTGTTTCCGCACTCGCACTGCTTACCGGTTGTTCTGGCGGTGGAGGAACAGACGTGCCGACAGTGGAGAGCATTCAAGACGCAGGCGTGCTTCGCGTCGCGACTCTCACCGGTGACGCACCCTGGGTTAGCGTCGGAGCTGATGGCGATCAGGAGGGCTTCGACGTCGACTTGGCCCACGCGCTTGCGGAGAAGCTCGGAGTCGAGGTCGAGTTCACGACGGTGGATGGGCCTGGAAGGGTCGCTTCCTTGCAATCGAAGAAGGTCGATCTAACCATCGGCGAGTTCAGCACCACTCCCGAGCGTGATGAGGTCATTGACTTCTCGAATGACTACATCTTGAATCCTGGACAGTACATGGTTGTAGCTGACAGTGGCATCCAGACCAGCGAAGATCTCAACGACGAATCCATGGTCGCATGCATCCAACAGGGGGGCACGTCGACGGATCTAGTTCCCGCGGACATCCCAAACGTGGGCACGCTCTTCCTGCCCAGTACCGACGACTGCCTCGAGGCACTGAAATCGGGCCAGGCCCATGCCATGACCCAGAATCCCTTCTACTACCTCCCCTTGATGGACAAGGATCCTGGCGCGTTCAAAATCCTCGACGGCACCTTCGGCACGAATCACATTGCCGTAGGGCTCCAAGAAGGCAGCACCGAACTCGCCGCATTCGTCAACGACTTCCTCGTTGAGTACCAAAAAGCCGGAAAAATCGATGCGACCTTCGAAAAGTGGTTTGGGTTCGAAATGCCTACCGAGGCACGCCCATAACCGCTTCATCACCTGAGACGAAGACCACACGCTTCTATTAAGGGGGAGTTCGCACAGTGATGCTGGATTTCAGTATTTTGATTCCGTACTTCAGGGATTTCGTTCAGGCTCTCGGGCTGACGTTGGCGTTGAGCTTATCTGGCTTCGCCATAAGCAGTGTTCTCGCAGCGTTGCTGCTGCCGGCGCGCATGAGCAGTGTCGCAATTCTTCGGAGGCTGACATGGCTGTATGTCGAAGTGCTACGAAATATTCCTGTTCTACTGGTTTTGTACGTGGTGTTTTTTGCGCTGCCACAGATTGGCATCAAAACAGAGTCATGGGTGGCTGCCATTGTTGCGCTCTCGTTCAACTCGACAGCGTACCTCGTTGAAATCTATCGTGGGGGACTGAACTCTATCCCTCAGGGGCGATATGAGGCTGCCGCGGCGCTGAACTTGAATAGCTTCACCCTGTGGACCAGGATCCTACTTCCCGAAGCCTTGCGAACTGCGTATCCCGCAATCGGTAACCAACTGGTTGCCTGTGTTCTGGGGTCCTCGCTCGCGGTTTTGATCGGCGCCGGCGAACTCACCGGTCTTGCTTACATGGTGGGGGCGTCGACCTTCAGATACTTCGAGACATTTCTTACCGTGGCGATCGTCTACATCGTGATCGTGCAGGTAATCAACTTCTGTTGGGGCAAGCTCGGAGCGCAAATAATTGCGCGGAATACCTCTAGGAGGTTGTGAATATGACTAGCGTCATCGACTACACAGAATTGTTCCTCACTGCTGTTGTCTACACGATCGCCTTGAGTGTGATGAGCATTATCGGAGGCACCCTGGTCGGCGTGGTGTTCGGGTTCTTGTCAGCTCGGCGGCTTGAAGCACCGCACTGGTTCCGCGCAGCCCGAGTCTTCATCGATATCTATGTGAGGATTTTCCGATCGGTTCCTCCGCTTGTGCTGATGTTCCTTCTCTACTTCGGGGTCAGTGCAGCGATGAATTTGAGCATCAGCATGACGGCCGCGGTCGTACTCGCGCTCACCTTGTTCGTCGGCGCCTATCAGTCCGAGAACATTCGGGCCGGCGTTGAGAGCGTGCCTCGCGGCCAAGCGGAAGCGTCGGCCGCGCTCGGCTTGGGCATCTTCTCGCGTATGAGGTACGTCGAGGCTAGACCGACGTTCGCCGTGGCACTGCCGTCCATGGTCGGGCAGTGGGTTGTCACGATCAAGGACACTTCCTTGGCGAGCGGAATTGGAGTTGTCGAAGCAACGACAATCGCGTTGACCGTGCGTCAGGCTACCGGTGAAACCTGGCTCGTGTTTCTCGTGCTCGGTGTCACGTACTTTCTCATTAACCGGGGTGTGGCGCTGTTGGGAAGTGTGCTTGAGAAGCGGATATCCCGATCGACTAGTCGTGCTCAGAGCCGGGCAGCCCTGGTCTGACTCTGTGCAGACGTCAAACCTGTGAACGTCGTTGTGTTTAGACAAGAAATGGACTGAAGTATGTCAGAAATGCTGAAGACGCCGGTAGTGAGCCTCAAAGGCGTCATCAAGAAATATGGTTCCGTGGTTGCCGTCAATGGTGTGGATCTGGAGGTCTTTGAGAGTCAGACAGTGGCGATCATTGGGCCATCTGGGTCCGGCAAGTCGACGGTGATACGCACCATCAATGGGCTCGAAAGCCATGATGGCGGCGAAATCGTGGTGAACGGTGTGACTCTCGATGGGTCGAAGAGCAGTATTCGCGACGTCCGAAATGACGTGGGAATGGTCTTTCAACAGTTCAACCTGTTTCCTTACATGAGTGCCCTCGATAACATCACGCTTGCACCGAGGCGCAGACAGGGCGTTTCGCGGCTCGATGCTGAGGCGCACGGCATGGAACTCCTCGAAAAGGTGGGACTCAAAGGATTCGAATCGCGCTATCCCAGCGAGCTTTCCGGGGGGCAGCAGCAACGTGTCGCGATTGCGCGCGGCTTGGCCACGAAACCGAAGGTCATGCTGTTCGATGAGCCGACCTCCGCCCTCGATCCCGAAGTGGTTCAGGACGTCCTCGGCGTCATGAAAGACCTCGCACACGACGGCGTGACGATGATCGTCGTGACGCACGAGCTCACCTTCGCCGCTCAGGTCGCGAACAGCATTGTCTTCATGGATGCGGGTGTTGTCGTCGAGCAGGGTGACGGTGACTCCCTACTGCGCAACCCCCAACACAAACGCACCATTCGGTTCCTTTCGAGCCTGAATGCGTCAAGTTTCGACTGAACCAGCAGATCAATAGTCAGAGAGTAGTGAGAGATATTATGATCAAATTTTCAGAAATGGTGACCGGCGCTGATCCTCAGGACTTCTGGAGGAATCTGCGGCAAATGAACATCACGAAAGCCGTATCGTCGCTGCCTCGGGGATCGATGGACTGGCGCAACCTACCGCCCACCGACAACCCGTGGTCGTACACGGCGCTCGCGATCCATCAGGAGAACCTTGCAGAGTGGGAACTTGACATCTCTGTCGTTGAGGACAGCCCGGCGATGGACTCGATCCGCTTCGGCACTAAAGATCGCGAAGAATCGGTTGAGCACGTGATCGAAATGATCAAAGCAATGGGGCGCCTAAACATACCGACCTGGTGCTACAACTGGAACGGCGCCACGGAATGGCTTCGCACGCAGCAGGCAGTCGCTGGGCGCGGCGGCGCTCTGGTCGCGGGCTACCGGCACAGCACGCTCGATCACACTGCTTATACGAAGTACGGTCGGGTCGAGAACGAAACTCTCTGGGCGAACCTTGGCTGGTTCATGGAACGAGTCCTCCCCGTTGCGGAGGATGCCGGAGTCCGCCTAGCGATGCACCCCGACGATCCACCCGTGCCGGAGGTACGCGGCATTTCGCGCATCATGAGCACCGTCGCTGGGTACGAGCGCCTTTTCGAGGAGTTTCCCTCATACGCGAACGCGATGACCCTTTGCCAGGGTAATTTCACGCTCATGACGTCCGATCTGCCTGCAACTATACGAAAGTTCGGGAACGAGGACCGCATCGCGTTTGTGCATTTCCGCGACGTGGAGGGCACACCGGAGCACTTTGTTGAGACTTTCCACGATGAAGGACCGACCGACATGCTTGCGTGCATGCAGGCCTACAAGGATGTCGGATACGACGGGGTCATGCGAAGCGACCATGTGCCGCTCATGTCGGGTGATACTCAGGAAGTACCCGGGTACGGACGTCTTAGCCGTCACTTCGCGATCGGTTACATGACTGGGCTGCGCGAAGCGGCCTATGCGCCGAAGAATTGACCGCATGAGTTCCGTGCGAACGGTTTCGGCAGTCTTGCCGGAGGATCCTACCGCCCGTCTCATTGGTCGAGTCGCAGTGCGAGGCGAGGCGCCACTCCCGGTCTTGCTCTACGAGAACGTGGTCTATGATCTGCAGTCGCTCTCCCCGACGGTGGCTGGCCTGTTGGATCGCACAGACTTCTATGATTTGATTCGCGACACAAGCAGGCTGACGTACCTTTGCGGGATCGAGAGCTTGGGCAGTGAGGATGGAGCCTCGGGAGAATTTACTCTGCTAAGCCCTATCGACCTGCAAGTGGTGAAAGCCTGCGGCGTGACCTTCGTCGAGAGCATGCTTGAGCGCCTGGTCGAGGAACGAAGCCATGGCGACCCGGCTAGAGCTGAGAAATTCAGGATGGAACTTTCGAGCGGAAGCTTAGGCGGGGAAACGCGCAAGCTCTCTGAGATTAAGGCCGGTTCCCCGGAAGCACTGGCCATTCGTAAACGTCTGATGGAGCAGGGACTATGGTCGCAATATCTCGAAGTTGGCCTTGGTCCGGATCCTGAAGTATTCACGAAAGCTCCGATCCTTTCCTCGGTAGGGACGCTGAGTACCATCGGTGTTTCGCGGATGTCGAACTGGAGCAACCCGGAACCGGAACTCGTCCTCGTGATCACGTCTCAGGGTGAGATTGTGGGTGCGACTCTCGGCAACGACGTCAATCTGAGAGACGTTGAAGGACGTAGTGCACTACTGCTCGGACGCGCCAAAGACAATAACCGCTCGACAGCGATCGGCCCTTTCATCAGGCTGTTTGATGAGACATTCACGTTGAATGACGCTCGTGCGATGCAGATTGACCTCTCAGTGAAGGGTTCGGACGGTTTCGAACTTCAGGGATCCAATACGGTAAGCCGAATCAGCCGCCCGTTCGAAGAACTCGTTGAGGCAACCTGGGGCGATCATCACCAGTATCCGGATGGATTCGTCTTGTTCACGGGAACGCTCTTCGCGCCCACTGACGATCGAGATGAAGCCGGTGCCGGCTTCACGCACCACATGGGTGACATTGTGACAATCAAATCCAAAGAACTAGGGGCGTTGGTAAATACCGTCAAACAATCTGAGAACGCGTCTCCGTGGAAATACGGTGTCGGTGACCTGCTCAGAGACTTGCTCAAACGGCATCAGCAGAATTGATTTCTCGTCACCATCCGATTCAGAAAGGTTCCTCCATGACCAGTCTCACTCCTCAAATTGAATCCGTTGTCGCAGCCGCATCGGCGTCGGCTCGAACGTATGCTGCTACGTCACCGGCAGATCGTGCGCGAGCCCTTGGCCTGCTCGCTGATGCGTTGGATGCCGCCACGCCGGAACTCGTCGTCATAGCGATGCGCGAGACTGGACTCTCATCAGCACGTCTCAACGGTGAGGCCAAGCGCACCGCGGTTCAGTTGCGCCTCTTCGCGGAAACCGTTGTGAACGGGAGCTATTGTGGCGTCCGGATTGACCACGCCGATCCCGAGTTCGTGCTTGGGCCCCGTCCTGACCTGCGCCGTACGCACGTTCCTCTCGGGCCGGTCTTAAACTTCTCAGCCTCCAATTTTCCATTTGCATTCTCTGTCCTGGGGGGAGACACCGCCGCCATCTTGGCGGCAGGCTGCCCCGTCATCGTCAAGGCCCACTCTGGGCACCCTGAATTGAGCGATGCCACTGGCGAGCTTGCTCGAGATGTACTGAGAAAAATGGGTTTGCCTGATGGGATCTTTCAGGTCATCCATGGGCGTGAGGCTGGTGTCGCAGTGCTCAAGGATTCTCGCGTTAAGGCTGGGTCCTTCACCGGTTCAATCCGAGTCGGGCGACAACTCGCTGATATATCTGCGGCGCGGCCTACCCCGATCCCGTTCTTCGGTGAGTTGGGAAGCGTCAATCCTGTTTTCATCACTGGCGATGCTGTTGCTGAACGCGGTTCCGAGATCGCTGCTGGTTACCTTGCGAGTGTTGCCGGGTCCGCGGGCCAACTGTGCACCAAACCTGGATTCGTGTTCGTGCAGGAGGGTGCCGATTTGGTCGTCGCAGTGCGATCGGCTGCGTTGTCCCTAGATATGGCTGAGCACAGACTGCTTGATCGTCGCATTGCGGAAAACTACGCCGTGCGTCGTGAAGCGATCCTGGCGTCTCGGGGGGTGACGCCGACCATCGTAGGTAGTGTCCGCTTCGATGCGGACGGTCAGGGCTGGGTAACTCCGACGGTAGTATCCGTTTCGCTCAACGACTTTCGATTCGGATATGACGTGCTGGCTGAGGAAGCTTTCGGCCCCCTTTCCATCATCGTGGAAATGCCGTTTGGCACCGACCTCGCAGCGCTGCTCCCCGAGTTCTATGAGGGCAACTTGGCCGGGACGCTTCACCTTTCACGTGCTGAAGCCACAGGGGAGACCGAGAACGCCGACGAACTGCAGGCGCTCGTAGCCCAGCTCGCACAACAGGTTGGTCGAGTCCTGTTCAACGGCTGGCCAACAGGCGTGGCAGTCACCCCGGCACAACAGCATGGAGGCCCATGGCCGGCCACGACGAATGATTCGAGCACTTCAGTGGGGACAGCTGCAATTAGTCGATTTCTCCGTCCCGTCGCGTTTCAAGATGCGCCTGCGGCCTTTCTACCGGCATCGCTACGCGACGAGAATCCCTTGCGCGTGCCGCAGGCCCTCGCGCCCGCGGGCCGTTCTACTGCCTGGGGAACTCGGCTCGGTGTGATCTAACAGAAGTGAAAGGACATAGACAAGTGAAGTACGCACAGCTCGGAACTCGAGGTTCCGAAATTCCCGTCGTCATGCATGATGGAAAAGTCTACGATTTGCGGTCTATCACAGACCAAATCGATGGTGTCTTCCTTCAAGGGGGCATCGAGACAGTCGCTGATCTTCTCGCGGCCGACGAGCTTCCCCTGCTTCACGGGGCAGATTCGCTCCGGGTCGGATCCCCGATTGCTCGTCCGAGCGCCATTATCTGCATCGGAATGAACTATGCAGCACATGCGGCAGAAGCCGGTTCGGCACCCCCTGAACACATGGTGATCTTCAATAAGCACCCCAACACCCTCTCCGGGCCGAACGACGACGTGGTCATTCCTCCCGGAAGTGTGAAAACGGACTGGGAAGTCGAGCTAGGCCTAGTTGTCGGCAAGCCAGCATCGCGGCTTGCAAGCCCAGAGGTCAGCCTTGACCATATTGCAGGGTTCGTGACTGTCAACGACCTTTCTGAACGTGCTTGGCAGCTGGAACTGTCGGGCGCACAGTGGGGCAAGGGCAAATCTGCGCCAGGTTTCGCGCCAGTGGGACCGTGGCTCGTCACTACCGACTGCATCGATGCCTCGAATCTTCGGTTGCGAAGTTGGGTGAATGGGGAGCCGCGCCAGGACTCGAAGACGTCGGATATGATTTTCGATCCTTCGCATATCGTGTGGGAGCTGAGCCAGTACATGAACCTCGAGCCGGGAGACCTTATCCTCACCGGGACACCTGAAGGCGTTGCCCTGTCCGGAAAGTTTGCCTTTATTCAGGATGGCGACGTCGTCGAGATAGAAGTCGAAGGACTGGGGAAGCAGAAGCAGATGTATGTGCCATTCACTACCAAAGGAGTCGAATATGCAGTCTGAAGAGTTCACCGGGCTGAATGCCCTAGTCACCGGTGGTGCCTCCGGTCTGGGCCTTGCTATTTCGCGGCGACTGCGCAGCGGAGGCGCAAAAGTGGCTGTACTCGACATCAATCCTCCGGGCGACGCAGAAGGCCTGTTCTTCGTCTCGGCGAATATTGGAGATACTGATGCCGTCAACGATGCTGTGCGAAATGTCGAACTATCTTTCGGGGGCATAGACATCGTGGTGAACAACGCTGCTATCGGTGCTAAAGGCACGGTTGAAGACAATGGAGACGATGAATGGCATGAAGTATTCAATGTAAACGTGCTTGGCGCCGTGCGGGTGACGCGGGCCGCTCTTCCGCTGTTGCGTCGGTCGGCTCGGCCCGCAGTGGTGAATATCTGCTCTGTGGCCGCGAGTGTTGGGCTGAGCGAACGGGCACTCTATGGAGCTACGAAAGGGGCCTTGTCGTCATTGACTCTGCAGATGGCGGCAGATCATCTTCATGAAGGAATTCGGTTCAATTCCGTCGAGCCCGGAACGGCAGACACCCCATGGGTTCAACGTCTCCTGAGTGCTGCGGAAGATCCAGTGCTCGAGAGGAAGATCCTGGAGTCGCGACAGCCCCATGGGCGTCTCGTCTCGCCGGAGGAGGTTGCTGAGGCCGTCGCGTACCTAGCCAGTCCCCGTGCTCTATCCACAACTGGCACATCGCTCACTGTCGACGGCGGACTGACCAGCCTTCGGTTACCAGCCACTGAACCTCTCACGCGAGCCTAGAGAGAATCCAGCAATTATGTCGATCGAGATTCCACAAACTCCAGGATTCGATCTGCGTGGAAAGCGAGCTCTCGTGGTTGGAGCCAGCCGCGGGATTGGCCTCGCGGCGGCAGCGGCCTTGGCGCAGGCAGGAGCTGAGGTCTTCGCCGCGGCACGATCGCTTGAGGATCTGGAAGAGCTCTGTCACGGCCTGCGCGAGCACGGGCACCAAGCCTATGCAGTGGAGGTTGATGCCACTGATTCGGAGGCGATCGATACTCTGTTCGCTGCGCACGGCCCATTCCACATCGTGGTGAACAGCGTGGGTTCCAATCGACTCGCTCCACTCGTCGATGTAACAAACGCTGACCTAGATGCGATGCTTGAACTGAACGTGAAAACTGCTTTCTACATTGCACGCGCGGCTGTTCGCACGATGCGGGCCGCAGGTCTCCCGGGTTCCATTGTTACAATCTCATCGCAGATGGGGCTTGTCGGAAATGTTGACCGCAGCGTGTACTCCGCCACGAAGCATGCCCTCGAGGGTATGACCAAGTCCTTGGCGTGGGAGGCAGGGATATATGGTATCCGCGCGAACACTGTATGCCCGACTTTTATTGAAACGTCGCTGTCCGCTCCGATTCTGGCGCGTTCCGGTGTGCGTAGATGGGCTGAGTCGCAAACGGCCTTCGGCCGTATCGGCAGGATAGAGGAAATCATGGGGCCGATCGTGTTCTTGGCGAGCGATGCCTCGTCGCTGGTCACGGGTGCTGCGTTGGCAGTTGACGCTGGGTGGACCGCGCGGTAGAAACCGAAGCAGCCTTTCCCGACTGCAGCAGCTGGCAGGCTATCCGGAGGCGTTGTCGAGGACTACCGCAGGGCCATCACCGTTGAGAGCGATCGGGCCGCCTCTTCGAGCTGCGGCAGCTGGTTTTCAAGGTTGATGATGCTGGTGCGGAAGGCCGGGGCGGCGATCGCGACGGCCGCCACGACCTGTTGGTTCACAAAGACGGGTACGCTGATGGCGCGAATGCCGGCCTCATGCTCTTCGTCGGCGACGGCATAGCCTTGTGCGCGCACGGCGTCGATCTCGGCGCGAAAGGCCGCGCGGTCAGTGATGGTGTTCGCCGTGAAGCTGTCGAGGGCGAGCGTCTCGGTCAGGCGTGCACGGACGGCGTCGGGGGAGAAGGCGATGAGCACTTTGCCGACGGCGGCGCAGTGCAGGGGGCCGTGGGTTCCCGGTTCGCCGACGACGCGTACCTGCTGGGGCCCCTGAACCGTATGCACGTAGAGCTGTTGGTTTCCGTCGAGCACGGCCAAGAGCGTGGCCTCGTGGCTGAGGGCTGAGACCCCTTCCAGAATGGGGCGGGTCATGCCCGAAAAGCCGTACGCGACCGACACGGTCTGGGCGAGCTGGAAGATGCGCAGCCCCACGGTGTACAGCCGGCTGCTCTGCTCGAACTTGGCGTAGCCTTCGCGCACCAGGGTGCCGAGCAGGCGGTGTGCGGTGCTGAGAGGAAAGCCGGATTGCCGGGCCAAGGCCGATGCGGCAATGCCGTGCGGGTGGTCCCCGAGCAGGGTCAACAGCGACAGCGCCTTGCCGACCATGTCGCGAGCCGGAGCCTCTGCTGGTGTGTCGGGCATGTGTCCTGAACCTCTCGGTGCTGTCTGGTGTGTGGCGGTGTGTTGCGGCCTGAGCCTACGGGGTTTCGCTCTATCGAAGAGAGGATGCTATATTCTCACATAGTAAGAAGTGCTCCCGCAATATGGGAGCATCCGGGTAGATACCAATGAAGCTAACTCTGGAGATCGTGCACATGCGTCGATTGAATCCCAAACTCGTCCTCATCCCCGTGCTGGCCGGCGCGCTGTTGCTGACCGGGTGCACGTCACCCGGGAATAGTGCTGGCGGCGCTTCCGCCTCCGGTAGCCAGCTGGACAAGGTGATCGAAAGCGGCACCGTTCGAGTGGCCGTGCTGCCGGACTACCCGCCGTGGAGTGTGCAGACCCCGGATGGCGACTTCGAGGGTTACGACATCGACATCGCCGAGAAGCTCGCCGAAGCCCTCGGGGTCGAACTCGAGCTGGTGAGCACGGATGGCACCAGCCGGTTGCCGCTGCTGACCTCTGACCGGGTCGACGTCAACATCTCCGAATGGACCGCCACCGACGAACGCGCCAAGGAGGCCGGCTTCACCATCCCTTACGTCGCCCACGGCGCCGGGGTGCTGTTCAATGTCGACAACCCCATCGCCAGCTTTGACGAGCTCGCCGGCAAGACCGTCTCGGTCGCCCGGGGCAGCACCAACGACTCGATCATGACCAAGAACTTTCCCGACACGTCGGTCGAGCGCTTCGAGACCATCGCCGACGCCATGGCCGCGCTGCAGGCCGGTAAGGTCGATGCCCTCGTCGAGGGCGACTCCACCGTGGCCCAGATGGCGGAGGACGACCCGAGCTACAGCGTCGTCGAGGGCCCCTCGTTGTTCCCCGCCCTGGTGTCGATGGGCACGTTGAAAGAGGATCAGGTCTGGATCAACTACCTGAACAACTTCATCCGCAACCTGAACGCCTCGGGCACGAACCAGGAACTGTTCCAGAAGTGGGGCAACGCAGACCTGCCCGACATCGTCGGTTAGGTCATGACCCTCTACTTCGGCGACATTCTGCCGTACCTACCCGTGATGCTCGAAGCCCTGTGGGTGAGCATCTACGTCACGCTGATCAGCTTCGCGGCGGGTGGCGTGCTCGGTATCTTCATCTACCTCGCGAAGGCGAGCCGGTTCCGGTCGCTGAAGCTGATCAGCAACGGCTACATCGAAGTGATTCGCAACACCCCGTTGCTGGTGCAGCTGTACCTGATCTACTTCGGGCTCGGCTCGATCGGCATCAACTTCAACCCGCTGTGGTCGGTGTTGATCGGCATGACGCTGAACAATTCCGCCTACACGGCCGAGATCTTTCGGGCCGGCATCAGTGCCGTGCCGAAGGGCCTGCGCGAAGCCGGCACCGCCCTGGGCATGCCGTTTCACCAGACCTTTCGCTACGTGATTCTCAAACCGGGAATTCGCAACGTGCTGCCGGCCCTGACCAACCAGTTCATCGTGCTGTTCCTGTTCTCCTCGATCGGGTCGGTCATCGCGCTCGGCGAGCTGACCTCCACGTTGCAGAACCTAAACTCCCAAACCCTGCGCACGCTGGAGATCTTCTCGGTCGGCGCACTGCTTTACTTCCTCACTTCGGCAGCAATTGCTGTGGCGTCCCGCATCACCGAGAGGCTGGCATTCAGATGGTAGGGCAGCGCTGATGGACTTCATCGAATATCTCCCGCCCCTGCTGCGCGGCGCCGGACTCACCCTGGTCATCTGCATCGCCGCCGGAGTGCTCGGCAGCCTGATCGGGGTCGTGCTCGGCACCGCCAAGGCGTCACCGAACTGGATCGCCCGCTTCGTCGCGTCGATTTACATCAACTTCATTCGCGGCGTGCCGATTCTGATCATCCTCCTGTTCACCTACTTCGCCCTGCCGCTGCTGCTGCCCGCGCTCACCTTTTCGCGCGGCTTCACGGCGGTCGTCGGACTCTCCGTCTATGCGGGGGCCTACATGGCCGAAATCGTGCGTGGCGGAATCCAGGCCGTACCGAAGGGACAATCCGAGGCGGCCGAGGCGCTGGGCATGCACTATTTCGCCCGCTTGCGCTTCGTGATCTTTCCGCAGGCGATGAAGATCGCGGTGCCGCCGGGCATCGGATTTTTGATCGCGCTGGTGAAGGCATCCTCTCTCGTCTCGGTGATCGGCTTCGTCGACCTCACCCGCGCGGGGCGAATCGTCACGACTCTCAACCAGGAGCCGTTGCTGACCTTCTTGATCGTAGGTGCGCTCTACTTCGTCATCTCCTACCCCATCTCGCTGCTCGGAACCTGGTACGAACGGAAGCTGGCATGACCGCAGCGCCCGTTGCCCACGTTGTCCTGGTGTCAGCAGTTTCAGTTGTCTTACCCTCCGAACGGAGCTCAGCATGATCATCACGGTCGAAGGCCTGCACAAAAGTTTCGGAAAGTTGGAGGTGCTCAAGGGCATCGACTGCGAGGTCTCGGTCGGCGAGGTTCTCTGCGTGATCGGGCCGTCGGGGTCCGGCAAGAGCACCTTTTTGCGGTGCCTGAACTTTCTCGAGTCGTTCACCGAGGGGCAGGTCACCATCGGTGGCCACAATCTGACCGGACCCAAGACGAACCTCAACGCGGTGCGCCGCGACGTGGGCATGGTCTTTCAAGGCTTCAACGTGTTTCCGCACATGAAGGTGATCGACAACATCATGCTGGCCCCCATGAAGGTCGGCAAAGTCAGCCGCACCGAGGCGCGCACCCGCGGCATGGCCCTGCTCGAGAAGGTCGGCCTCACCAATAAAGCGGATGTCTACCCCAGCACCCTCTCCGGCGGCCAGATGCAGCGGGTCGCCATCGCCCGAGCCCTGGCCATGGAACCCACCGTCATGCTCTTCGACGAGCCCACCTCGGCGCTCGACCCGGAAACCGTCGGCGATGTGCTGGACGTCATGAAGACGCTCGCCGAGGAGGGGATGACCATGGTGGTCGTCACCCACGAGATGGGTTTCGCCCGCGAAGTCGCCGACCGGGTGCTGTTCATGGACGCCGGTGTCATCGTGGAGGAGGGCACCCCCGCCCAGATCTTCGAATCGCCTCAGCACGTGCGCACGCAGACGTTCCTCAGTAAGTTGCTCTGAATGAGCGCCTCGCGGTTGCGCGTCGTGATGGCCACGCCGCTCGATCAAGAGCTGTGCGACCTGATCGTCGCGCTCGAACCACGGATCGACCTGGTGTGGGAGCCGAGCCTGCTGCCGGTCAGCCGGTTTGCCACGGACTACCGGGGGGACCCCGATTTTCGGCGCACGCCCGATCAACAACACCGCTACGAGAGCCTGATCGATTCGGCCGATGCGCTCTACGGCATCCCCGACCTCAACGCGACGGCGCTGCACCGCACCGTCAACGCGAACCCGAGCCTGCGCTGGGTGCAGACCATGGCGGCCGGCGGCGGCGGCCAGGTGAAGGCTGCCGCGCTGTCGATCGACGATTTGCAGCGGGTGCGCTTCACGACCTCGGCCGGAGTGCACGGCCGCCCGCTGGCCGAATTCGCCCTGTTCGGGCTGCTCGCCGGTGCCAAAATGCTGCCCGCGCTGCAGGCCCAGCAGCGCAACCATGACTGGCCGGCCCGCCGCGAGATGCACCACCTCGCCGAGCAGACGATTCTGGTGCTCGGCACCGGGGGCATCGGCCGTGAGGTGATTCGCCTGCTGGGCGCCTTCGGCGTTCGCGTGCTGGCCACGAGCCGGCAGGCCACGGCGATCGACGGTGTCGACGAGGTCGTGCACCCCGACGACCTCGCCGGGGTGCTGCCCGAGGTCGACGGCCTGGTGGTCACCCTGCCCGGCACCGATGCCACCGCCGGCCTTGTCGGTGAGACCCTGCTCGCTGCCATCAAGCCCGGTGCGACCCTGGTCAACGTGGGGCGCGGATCCGTGGTGGACGAGCGTGCGCTGCTCGCCGCACTGGGGCGCGGCCAGATCGGTTACGCCGCGCTGGACGTTTTTGAACACGAACCACTGGCCGATTCCAGCCCGTTGTGGGACCTGCCCAATGTGCTCGTCAGCCCGCACACGGCGGCGCTGACCGCCGCCGAACCGCGGCTGATCGCCGAACTCTTCGCCCGAAATGCCGGCCATCTGCTCGACGGACAACCGATGCTCAACCTCGTCGACACCGTGGAGTTCTACTGATGCCGTCAACCGCGGGACCGTCCGTGGTGGCCGTTCCGACCCGTCTCGCCCGCATCCGCACTGCCGAGGGCCCGCGCGCGGTGACCTGGCAGGGTGATCAGTGGTGCGGCATCCGCGACCCGTTCGCGCGCGTGCCGGAGCTGACCGGCCGCACCTATGGCACCCAGGTGACGCTGCTGGCGCCGTGCGAGCCGCGAGTCATCGTGGGAATGGCCCACAACGGCCCCGGTGATCGAGGGATGCCGCCGCAGGCGTTTCTGAAATCGGCCCGCACCGCGGTGGGCCCGCAGGCCGCGATCATGCTGGATTCGCGGGTCGGCGCCGTCAACGTCGAGGGGGAACTTGCCGTGGTGCTCGGTCGCACCGCGCGGTGCCTGCGGCCCGACGAGGTCAGCGACGTCATTCTCGGCTACACGATCGGGAACGACGTGACCGCGATCGATCAGGTCGCACTCGATGAAAAAATGACCCAGGTCAAAAACGGCGATGGGTTCACTCCGCTCGGTCCGTGGATCACGACCGCGCTCGACTGGCGGGCGGTGAGCATCGATGTCTCGGTGAACGGCCTCGTGCGCGCCCAAGGGACCACAGCGGATCTGGCGTACAACGTGATCGAACAGCTCGTCTACCTGAGTTCGATCATGACCCTCGGGGCCGGCGACGTCGTGCTGATGGGGGCGCCGCACACCTCGGCGATCGTCGAGCCTGGCGATGAGGTGGCGATCAGCCTCGGCGGGCTCGGCACGTTGCACAACCCCGTCGCCGCGTTGGCCGGCGACTGGACGTCACAGAACGAGAACGAGAACACGAACGAGAACACGATACGAACAGATCGGGAGTACGCATGAGCCTCACACCTATATATAGGAACGCCGTTGCCTCTGGCGTGGCCGGCCCAAGCGGTGGCACCGCCGAGGATGGGGTGCTGGCCCGGCTGCAGCGCGTCGGCATCGTTCCCGTGCTGGTCGCCGATGACGTCTCCGGTGCCGGCGACCTGGCCGATGCTCTCGTGAGCGGGGGTTTGCCGGTGGCCGAAGTGACCCTGCGCACCGCTGCCGGGCTGGACACCATTCGGCGCATGGCCGCCCGCGGGGACATGCTCGTCGGCGCCGGGACGGTCTTGACCGCCGACCAGGTCGACCAGGTCGTCGACGCCGGAGCGTCTTTCGTGGTCAGCCCCGGCTTCAGCCTCGAGGTCGTTGAGCGATGCCACCGTCACGGCGTGAGCGTGGTACCGGGCGTCGCGACGGCGACGGAAGTGCAGGCCGCCGTCGCCGCGGGCCTGAGCCACGTCAAATTCTTCCCGGCCGGCAAGCTCGGCGGGCGCCCGATGATCGAGACCTTTGCGGAACCGTTTGCCGGGGTGCGCTTCATGCCGAGCGGCGGGGTGAGCGCCGCGAACGTCGCCGACTACCTCGCGAGCCCGGCGATCTTCGCCGCGGGCGGCAGCTGGATGGCGTCGAAGTCGCTCATTGCCGAGAAGCGCTTTGACGACATTGCCCGGCTGAGCCGGGAAGCGAGCGCACTGGTGCGGGGCTCGGCCGGGGCGGGGTCGGAGGTGGCGCGATGAGTGCGGGGGTGCGGCCGGGAGTGCGGCCGGTGATGCGGCCGGCCGCGGACTGCCGGTTCGACGTCGTCTCGCTCGGTGAGGTGATGCTGCGATTGGATCCGGGGGAGAACCGCATTCGCAGCGCTCGTAATTTTTCGGTCTGGGAGGGCGGCGGTGAGTACAACGCGGCCCGGGGGCTGTCGCGCACCTTCGGCCTGCGCACGGCCGTCGCGACCTCCCTGGTCGACAACGAGATCGGCCGGCTGACCGAAAACCTCATTCTGGCCGGCGGTGTCGATGCGTCGCTGATCGTGTGGCGTGATTTCGACGGCGTGGGCCGCGAGGCACGCAATGCGCTCAATTTCACCGAGCGCGGGTTCGGCCTGCGCGGGGCGATGGGAGTCTCCGATCGTGGCCACAGCGCCGCATCCCTGCTGCAGCCGGAGGAGATTGATTGGGATCATCTCTTTGGCACCCTGGGGGTGCGGTGGCTGCACACCGGCGGAATCTTCGCCGGTCTGTCGGAGTCGACGGCGCAGACCGCGATCGCGGCGATGACCGCGGCACGAAAATACGGCACCGTCGTATCCGTCGATCTGAACTATCGTCCGAGTCTGTGGCGCGGTGAGGCTGCGCGGGCTCGGGCCCGTGAGGTCTTCACCTCGCTGGCGGAGCACGCTGACGTGCTGGTCGGCGGCACGACCGATTTCGTGGATCGGCTCGGTGTGGAGTCTGGGCAGCTCGACGGGGTTCTGGCCCGCTTCCCGAACCTGTGGCTGGTCGCCTCGACGCGGCGCACCGTGCACTCGGCGAACGTCAACGACTGGAGTGTGGTGGCGCAAGCCCGCACCGAGCGGGCGCTCACGTCGACGCAGTACGACCGGCTGGAGATTATGGACCGGGTGGGTGGCGGCGACGGTTTCGTCGCCGGGCTGGTCTACGGGCTGCTGGAGGGACACGATCTGGCGAGTGCCGTCGAGTACGGAGCCGCCCACGGTGCTCTGGCGATGACGACGCCCGGTGACAACTCGATGGCCACGCGCGCCGAGGTCGAGGCGCTGGTTGGCGGGAACGGTTCCCACGTGCAGCGCTAACACAGCGTTCACTTCACCCGGATGGATGATCTGGCCCGCCAGCTGGCCGTCGCCCGCGGCGACGGGATCGGGCATCAGAATATGCTCAGCAAGCTCGGTGATGTTAATTTGACGATCATCGACGACTTTCTGATGGTGGCATCGACCCCAACGCAGCCACCTTTCTCTTCTCGATTCTGGCGAACCATGCTCACCGGTGCCGACGATTATCGTCAGCGAATCCGGGCCGGGCTACTGGGTTGAGGCCCTACCCGACCGGATCGCCGACGACTCCACCTTCAACCACCCGCCAGCCAAGCCCGTACTGTCAACCTCGGCGAGGTCGACATGCGACGCCGACGCAATTACGAAGCGAAGACCTCCCCGGACTCCTGGGAGTAACGTCCCGAACTTCCTCGAGAGGGCCTGGCCGGATTGGCGACATCGCCAGCCCAGCGAGTTCCACCTTCCCGGAACAGCAATACCAACAACGTGGCCCACTAGTAGCAAAACTACTATGCCCGAACGTTTACCAGGCGGAGCTCACGGCCAACGCGGCCGCGCGCCGTTTCAAGCGCCAGCTCAGCCACCGGGGCCTGCCGTCCAAGCAGCTGCACCTGGCCACCGTTGCCGAGCGCCGGGCCCACGATCGCGACGCGGATGCCTACTTCACCGACCCCGCGCTGCCCGAGCACCTGCGCCAATTCACCGTCTTCGCCGAGAGGCTGACGAAACTCATGCTCCACAACGGCACCCGCATGCTGGACTTTGCCACCGCGTACGTCGCCAAACGCGCGCGCATGGGCCTCCCACCGGTCTCGGCCGAGACCATCGCCTACGGCCGAGCCGTTGAACTAGTCACGCAGGGGATGCGCCGGGTCGACCTCCTAACAGGCCGCGACGTCGCCGCCGTGGTCAGGAGCACCCAGGCCGAGGTCCTGCGCATTGCACGGCAGCAGCAGTTCGACCAGATCGTGAAGAGCGTCATGGCGCATGGGGACCGCTACCAGGTGCGACTCGCCGGCGACGCGAAGATGGAGAACAAGGCCAGGGCACATCGAGGGAAGCCGCAGGTGCCGGCCGAGTCGTTGGTGGTGGAGATCGCGATGAAGCAAGTCAGCGAGAGCATGCCCACGAACCGACTGACCGTGGACGATGCACGCGGGGCCGCCCGCATCATCGGGCTCCACGTTTCGACAATGCCTGAAGCTCGCCACGTTTGGGCGGGGGCGCTAACTCAAGGGCGCTCACTCGGGGCCCGATAAAGGATCAACAGAGCTACGGCTCCCTGGCGCAATCGATCCCAGCAGCTTGGAATGCCAGATGGGCGGGGGAGTCAAGCCGGGCTAACCGCCTGTCGCGATCAGAAAGAGATTCCTCGTCGTGGCGTCTCATCAGGGAGGCCATCGAATCGGCGGTCAGACTCACATCTGGCCGCCAGAGGCTTGTTGCCGGGTGTTCGGCCAGGATTCGTCGGTGCGACCATGGGGTGCCAGGCGATTCGTCCTGAATGCCGTGATGCGGCATCCAGATCATTGTCGATAGACGTCAGGTGCTGGGCCGCGTCGCGCAGTGCCTCGGCGGCCCGGTCCGCGGATGCGGCGCCAGCCGCGCTGTCGCCCAAGTCAGTGAACGCCCGGTCGCGGTAGTCGAGATGAGCAGATGCGACCTGGTTGAGCACCTGACCCAGCGAACGGACAACCGCGATCACGTCGCCGAGCACATCGTAGGTTTGCGCTGGATCATCAAAGACGCGGGTCGCGTGTGCCAAAGTGCGCATCGATTCGCTCGCTGCGTCACCGATGGAGATGGGGTCCTGGAACGTGGGCATCGGTCCTCCTCGACGATTGGGTCTGCCCAAAAGGTGCGCTTTGTGATCCACCTCTCCAGATTCGTGCGCCGCCCCACAGGTGCCCGACTGACCGAGGCCGCCGAGTGACATCCGGCCGCTGAAGCCTTCCTCTGCCACGTCCGGATGCCGTTGTGCGCGGGCGCTGCCTCGACCACAACCCACTCGTCCTGGTTTGACGAGCTCGGAGAGTATTGACTAGGTCGTGGATGTCTCCCAGTCCTTTGCCGGTGGGTCATGGAGACGCTGCTATCGCTGCCACCGTCGAGGGGGAGGAATACGACGCGCTTGCCACTAGATATGGCGAGCGTGTGTGGCGCGCCTCTATCCGGCGACTGTCTGACCCTGAGTTGTTGGACCGTCACCAGATTCCTGGATGTAGGGTCCCGCTCTCACGCCCCAGTAGGACCTATGCCGTCGTTGCACGGCAAGCGGCTGTCAGGCCACGAGCCGGTTGTCCCTGACATCGGGAACCCGCGACTTGTCGTAAACACTCCAATACACCTAGGTAGGGCTGTAGCCTTCCAAAGGACACCAGTCGGGTCGATGCAGCTAGTCCTCTTCAATCCTTAGGATCGCGTCGGGTTTGCTTGCCAGTCGAACGATCCCCGATAGTTGCTGGATTTTCGTGCGGCCCGCAATTGGTCTGATACCGCGTCTACGCTTGATCGTCTTAGCCCCTTGCCACAAATGAGGCTCAGCCTGGGCCCTAGAAAGCCATCGACTGAAACGTACGCCGTCGTTACCGTTCATGATTTCGAGAGCCAATTCAGCTAACTTTAACGGTGTAGGGTCCGGCGCGCGATATTCTCGGCGCAGGTTCTCCGCTTCCGCATTCGCCTTGTTCGCTTGCGCATGAAGCTTGTGTGCCTCCGCAGTCTTTACGTCACCGCGCTTCCAGATGAGGCGCGCCGTGGCGAGCGCGGTAAACACGGACACGACCGACAAGGCGCCGACGAGGAGCTGTGGGCCAGCGACTACCAGCAGCTCGATTTCAGCATCGAATGGACTACCATAGCGAAGCGACCGAATGCGGAATCCCGTCGACGAAGCACTTTGGATGGCACGCGGCGCTGGGACTTTGACCCGGTAACTCTCCGGTTGTTCTCCCGCAAGATCACCGGCGACGTCTAGGAGATCTTCAAGATCCAACATCGACTGTCGGAGGGACGCGGGGGCAGCGCCGGACTCTTCAGCGAATCTGAGGCGCAATAACTCTGAGCGTACCTTCACTGTGTTTCCGGTGACGACGTAGGACATGCGATGAGCATAGAGCAATGAAGTCGCTGCTGAGTTGGCACTTTTTCAGCGTCCACGCAGCCGAGACCGTCGCTGACACCCATGGTCTTCTACATCTGCCAGCCGGCTGGCCGAGGCGACCGGGCGGACGGCCACATCCGCCGCGGCGGCGGCGTGCACACTTCGAGTCGTGGCGGTGCCCCACCGTTTACCCACCGAAATCAACCGCGGCGGACCCAAGAATGCCGACTATGATCGGAAACAGCGAACCGCTCGGTTGCCTGTGAAGACAAGGGAATCCGCGAGATTCCAGAACATTCGTTGACGTTCAGATTAAGGCCTGATCCTTCAGGGGGTCGCAGGTTCAAATCCTGGCAGCCCGACCAAAGGGCCGTTCACGAAACGGTCTGGTTGGAACAAAAAGAAGTCGCTCCTGAGTATTCTCAGGAGCGACTTCTGGTTCAAGCCGTGTGTGCGTCGGGTTATGTCGGCGATTCGTAGGCCGGGGCCATGTCGCCGGTGGCTTTTTGTGGTTTGGGGCGCGTTGGATCGTTGGCAGTGCGGAGAGGCTTGTGAATATTCGCTCTCCTGGGGGCCGGTGTTTTTGACCTTCGGGGCCACTGGTCAAAAGTGCTAGCAGCTTGTTCTGGGGCCACCGGATATCTTTGGTGGGGGCCATCCTAGGTTCCGGCGTCACGCCGACGCGATCATGGACGCCATCGTGCACAGTACGCTTCGGGCTGAGACCGGCGGGCCAAGATGTGCTCGAACTCGCCGCCGGCCAAGTCGAGATTCGAGCCCCTTGCGCGGTCGGAAACCACTGGCCCCCGACCGAGCGTGTGTTTGAGCACTCAGGGACCGGCCATTTCAGCACGTCATTCCGGCCATTTCATCACCTACATCCGGCCATTTCAGTGCCCGCCCGTGCTGGCCTGCGCGACTCCGAATAGTGATGGTCGTCTGCACCTGCCGCAGCGGCTAAATCGGCGCGAGAGCAGGGCTGGACGGAGCAGCGGCCATGCTCTGGGCGTGCACAGAGACGCCGCTAGCTGTCGCTACCGACGTTGAGCTCAGCAGATTCCCGGGCGCTCAGATGGCAGGAAAGTTAGCGCTCTTTTGGCCGGTTCCCAACTGACGAAACACACCGAGCGACTGCCTGGCACCTCAAGGCAATATCCGTGGCCCCCTGTCACGGGTTCAAATGAAGCAAGTGCATGGCTCGGGTACAGCCCCCGAGACGCTCGGGGCGGGGCACCGAGCTCAGCGACTAGGTCCTGCTCAGTGCTTCCACATCGGCCGCAACATTCTTCTCCACGGCGAACTGGGTCCGGTGCAATTCCTCGTACCGCCCACCCATAGCCAGCAGTTCCTCGTGCGTACCGCGCTCCACGATCGAGCCGTCCTCAACCACGAGGATCAGGTCCGCGCTGCGGATGGTGGAGAGGCGGTGTGCGATGACCATCGCCGTGCGTCCCTCGAGCGCCTCGCTGAGCGCCGCCTGCACGGCGGCCTCAGACGTCGAGTCCAGCGCCGCCGTCGCCTCGTCGAGGATAACGACGCGCGGCTGGGCGAGCAGCAGACGCGCGATGGTCATCCGCTGGCGCTCACCCCCGGACAGTCGGTAGCCACGCTCTCCCACCATGGTGTCCAGCTGGTCCGGCAGGGATCGGATGAGCGGCTCGAGCCGCGCACGGCGGACGGCGTCCCATACTTCGTCGTCGGTCGCCTCCGGCCTCGCGAGGCGCAGATTGGAGAGGATGGTCTCGTGGAACAGGTGGCCGTCCTGCGTTACCATGCCCAGGCTGTGCCGCATGGAGGCGAAAGTGACATCGCGGACATCCGTCCCCGCGAGGCGCACGGCGCCGCTGTCGACGTCATACAGGCGCGAGAGGAGCTGCGCAATCGTGGACTTGCCGGCACCGGAGCTGCCAACGAGGGCAACGGTCTGCCCTGGCTCGATCCTGAAGGACACGCCGTGCAGCACCTCGTCGCCGCCGCGGGTGTCCAGCGTGGCAACCTCCTCAAGAGAGGCGAGGGACACTTTGTCCGCGGACGGGTAGGCGAAGCGGACGTTGTCGAACTCGACGGCCACCTGGCCTTCGGGCACGGCGACGGCGTCGGGCTTCTCCTTGATGAGCGGGTCGAGGTCCAGCACCTCGAAGACGCGCTCGAAGCTGACCACCGCGCTCATGATTTCCACCCGCGCGTTTGCGAGGCCGGTGAGCGGCGCATAGAGGCGGGTGAGGAGGAGTGCCAGGGTGACCACGTCACCGGTATTCAGCTGACCGGCCAGTGCGAGGAAGCCGCCGAGCCCGTACACGAGCGCGAGGGCGAGAGCGGAGACGAGCATCAGTGCGGTGAAGAAGACGAACTGCAGCATCGCGGCCCGGACTCCGATGTCGCGGACACGGGCGGCGCGCACGCGGAACTCTTCGGCCTCCTCGTCGGGCCGGCCGAACAGCTTGACGAGGGTGGCGCCGGGCGCCGAAAAGCGCTCAGTCATCTGCGTGCTCATGGCGGAATTGTGATCGGCGGCCTCGCGGCGCAACGCGGCGAGGCGGCTGCCCATGCGGCGCGCGGGTACCAGGAAGATGGGGAGCATGATCACGGCGAGAACCGTCACGAGCCAGGACGTGCTGAGCATGACGATCAGGGTGAGAATCAGCGCCACGAGGTTTGTGACAACACCGGACAGCGTGCCGCTAAAGGCTTGCTGAGCGCCGATCACATCGTTGTTGAGGCGGCTCACGAGGGCGCCCGTGCGTGTGCGGGTGAAGAAAGCGATCGGCATCTTCTGCACGTGGTTGAAGACGGCTGTGCGGAGGTCCAGGATCACGCCTTCACCGATCCGCGCCGAGTACCAGCGCGTCACGAGTGACACGGCGGCGTCGGCCACGGCCACGAGGGCGATGACGACGGCGAGCCACACGATCGTGGTGACCTCGCCCTGGGCGACGATGACGTCGACCACCTGGCCGGCGAGTACCGGCGTCGCGACCGCGAGGAAAGCTCCCGCGGTGGAGAGGGTGATGAAGATGAGCAGCTTGGATCGGTAGGGCACCGCGAACGTCATGATCCGCCGAACGGATTCACGGGAGAAGCCGTGCTTGCCGTCCCTAGCGGTCGAGATCTTGTGCAGCGAGCTCCAGGCCGCGCCTTCCATGCTCATTGAGGTTCCTTCCGTGGGCAACAGCCCAGTTTAGACGGCGAGTTGCGCTTCGGTCATACCTGCGGGGGGTTGCTTGATGGTCACGGAGAGGCGATGACGGATGCCTCCTACGCGGCCTAACGGACGGAAATCCGCTTGGGGAAGCTGGCCGCCGATCTGAACGCGGGAATGAATTCCGCCCCTCCGCGTTAAGTTGAGTCAATGGCACTCAAGTTTCACAGGAGGACACATGCCAACATTCTTCAGCCCCGAAAATTCAGGAGACGGCTCGTTCGACGAGTTCATCGCACGGTACCTGCAAGGTCAGCGTTCTGCACCATCAGCTCGCCCAATCGATCTCACCCGGCTGCTGAGCCGGCGCACCCACGAGGTGCTCGCCAATGCTGCCCGTTTCGCCATTGCGCACGGCCACACGGATGTCGATGCCCTGCACATCCTGCGGGTCATGGTTGATCAAGCGCCCATCGACGAGCCGGTACGCAATGCCGGAGCAGACCCCGTCGCGATCATCGAGGCCGCCGACCAGCGCTTGCCGGGAAACTCGTCACCGAGCGACGACCCTGCGCCGGCGCTAACGCCGTCCGCGCAACGAGCCCTGCTCGACGCGCATCAGGTGGCGCGCGCATTCGGCTCCACCTACATCGACCCGGAGCACTTGTTCTTCGCGCTAGTCCTCAACCAGGATTCGCCCGCCGGTCGCGTGCTGGCCGCGGCCGGAGTGACCCCCGCGTCTCTGCAGGCGGGCGCGGTGAACGCCGCCAACGGCGAATCCGCAGACCAAGGCCCGCAGCCGGCATCCGTTGATTCGGACACGCCGATGCTCGACACCTACGGCATCGACCTTACCCAGCACGCCCGCGACGGCAAGCTTGACCCGGTGATCGGCCGGGCCGACGAGATCGCCCAGACCCTCGAGATCCTGTCGCGACGTACGAAAAATAACCCGGTGCTGATCGGTGAAGCCGGCGTCGGCAAGACCGCGATCGTGGACGGGCTGGCCCAAGCGATCGTCGACGGCCAGGTTCCGCAGCAGCTGCGCGGCAAGCGCGTGATTGCCCTCGACCTGCCTGCCATGGTCTCTGGAACCCGCTTCCGCGGCGATTTCGAAGAGCGCCTGACCAAGACGATGGACGAGATCAGCGCGCACACTGGCGAGCTCATCATCTTCATCGACGAACTTCACACCGTCGTCGGCGCCGGAGGGTCCGGTGAGGGCGGAATGGACGCCGGTAACATCCTCAAGCCCCGGCTGGCGCGCGGCGAGTTGCACGTGATCGGCGCCACGACGCTGAAGGAATACCGGAGGGTCGAGAAGGACCCGGCGCTTGAGCGCCGGTTCCAACCAGTCAGCGTGGGAGAGCCGAGCATCGAGGACGCGGTACTGATTCTCGCCGGGCTGAAGGGCTCATACGAGGAGCACCACGGAGTGCGGTACACCGACGCCGCCATTCGCGGCGCGGTCGAAATGTCGGCGCGATACGTAACCGATCGGTTCCTGCCCGACAAGGCGATCGACCTGATCGACCAGGCCGGCGCCCGGCTGCGTCTGAAGCTCGGCGTCCTGGCCAACCCGGCTGATGCCGCCGCGAATATCGACGCACTGCAAGAGCAGCTTGCGACACTCGAGGCATCCAAGAACGCCGCGGTCGCCGCAGAGCAGTACGAGGAGGCCGCGAGCCTGCGTGACGACGTTGAGTCGGTGAACGAGGCGCTGGTCGCTGCGACGACGGATGCCGTCAGTCCGGCCGATGTGCCGGTGGTCGACGAGGTTGAAATCGCCGAGATCATCTCGCGCTCGACCGGTATCCCGGCTGCCCGGCTCACTGCGGGCGACCGGGAACGCCTCGGGCGACTCGAAGCCGAGCTGCACCAGCGGGTCATCGGGCAGCACGACGGCGTGACCAAGGTCGCCAAGGCGGTGCGGCGGGGCCGCACCGGCATGGGTGACCCTCGACGTCCCGTCGGCAGCTTCCTTTTCCTTGGCCCCACCGGGGTCGGCAAGACCGAGCTTGCTAAAGCCCTGGCCGAGTCGCTGTTCGGCGACGAGAACGCGATGCTGCGGTTCGACATGAGCGAGTTCAGCGAACGGCACACCGTGAGCCGGCTGGTCGGTTCCCCTCCCGGATACGTCGGTTACGACGAAGCCGGGCAACTGACCGAACGCGTACGGCGCAACCCCTACTCGGTGGTGCTGCTCGACGAGATCGAGAAGGCACACCCCGACGTCTTCAACCTGCTGCTGCAGGTGCTCGACGACGGACGCCTGACCGACGGCCAGGGGCGCACGGTGGACTTTCGCAACACGGTGATCATCATGACCTCGAACCTCGGTTCTGAGTTCCTGGCCAGCCGCAGTGGCGCACTCGGGTTTGTCGCCGAGACCGAGGGATCCGGCAACGGCTTCGGCTCGGAGAAGGCACTGCGCGACCGCGTGATGGGCAAGCTCCGCGAAGCCATGCGGCCCGAGTTCCTCAATCGCATCGATGAGGTCGTCTTGTTCCAGAAGCTCGACCAGCCCCAACTGCGGCAGATCGTGCGACTGCTGCTGGAGCAGACCCAGGCACGCCTGGCGTCGCAGGAGATCAGTATCCAGGTGAGCGACGAGGCGGTGGACTGGATCGCCGCCCACGGCTACGAACCCGAGTATGGTGCCCGTCCGCTACGCCGGGTCATCCAGCGCGAGCTCGACGACCGCATCGCCGATCTGCTCGTGGCCTCGGATCTCGAGGCCGGCGGGCACGTGACGGTCGCCGTGGGCGGCGACGCGCTCGTCGTGACGGCAGAACGTGAGCGGATGCCGCTGGCCGCATAGCGCAAACAGACGTCGGCACACACGACCGGGCTCGTGATGGAGCAGATGGAGTCGTTGGTCCCCGGGTTTGCCGAGACCCGCGTGTGAACATGTTGACACTCGAGGGGTCCGGGCCGACCTTTCTGGCCTTCACGTCACCAGACGCGATCATCGCGCGGACGGGGCGCGGACCGATTCCGTTTCGCTTCGCGACCTCGTCCACATCCATGACAGAACCATCCCGCCAGAATTGTGACAGTTCTACGCCGCTCAGCCTCAATGAGGTTGCGTCCCAAGCGACTTCACGAGCGCTTTTTCTCTCGTTTGGGCTACAGAAGAATGCGACTCCTGAGCCGTGGCCGCCATCCGCTCTGCCGTGGTGTCCGAGATGTGGGCGGCATTCGCGCACCCAATGCCGATCGAGACTGCACGTACCAACGCTGAGGCGACGGCCCATGGCGCCATGACCGGTACGAAAAACGGTCCCCGCCCCGACCGGGGCAGGGACCGTCGCCGACCGAGATCAGCTGCGGCCAGGGGCGCGCGTCGAGGGGCTACCCGTGGTGTCGCGGCAGTTCGAGGCACCGGAAGTTCCAGCGTGCGGGCCGGGGTTGCCGCCCTCGGCGTGAGTCGCCTCCTTGACGTGGTCATTGCCGAAGTAGGAGAAGCCGGGAGAGGTCATCTCGGTATTTTGACAGTGCGCTGCCGATGCGGCCGTAGTGGTTCCTCCGACAACGCCGAAGGCGATAGCGGCCACGACGAACGAGTAGCTCAGAAATTTCTTCATTGAAATTCTCCTTTGTAGGTCAGCTTGCGAGGGGGGGGTCGTGCTGTTGGCTTACTGAGAAGGGTTCGGAACCGGAGTGAAATTGGATTGGACGCGCACCGACAGACGGACAAATGCGGAGTCTGGGCCGGCGCACAGTTCAAGAAAATCAGCGTCGAGCCTGGATCCGAGGTTGTTCATCACAGCGCCGGTACCTCAGGCACGGATTGTCGCCGCACGTCGCGCGCGGTAGCGGTAGCCCTGGCGGTTGCCGCTCTCACGGCGGGGAGCACCTCGGTGGCAAGAAGTTCGATAGAGCGAAGCGTGTCGGCCTGAGAGAGGCCGCCGAGGCCGACCTGAGCGAGGAAGCGGGTGTGGCCGAGGATCTCGTGTTCCCAGAGGATTTTGTCGATGATCTCCGCGGGACTGCCGGCGAAAAGCGCTCCGCGGGGGCTCGCCCAGGCGTCGAAGGAGTCCCTGTCGAGGTGCCCCGCGCGCGGCATATTCTGGCCGATGTACGAGGAGTAGTGCGGGTAGAAGGTATCGCGGGCGCCTTGCGAGGTTGCCTCCACGTAGAAATGGGAGGTCACCCCGATCCGGCCCGGAACGCGACCGGCATCCGCCGCGGACCGGCGATAGAGATCAGCGAAGGCAGCGAAGCGCGCAGGGTCGCCCAGGATGGCGAAGTAGGCTGGCAGGCCGAGAGTTCCGGCCCGTACCACCGAGGCGGGCGTGCCGCCGACGGCCAGCCAGATCGGCAACCCGCCACTGGTCGGGCGCGGCCAGACCCCCGCATTCTGGAGTGGCGCGCGGGTTGTTCCCGACCACGTGACCGGGTTTTCGGCGCGCAGCCGCAGGAGGAGATCAAGGCGATCCTCGAAGTACTCGTCATAGCGGTTCAGATCCTGGCCGAACAGGGGGAAGGACTCGACATAGGCTCCACGGCCCGCGGTCAGTTCGGCCCGTCCAGCGCTGAGCAGATCGAGGGTGGCGAAGTCTTCGAACACGCGCACCGGGTCGGCGCTGGAGAGCACGGTGACCGTGCTCGTCAGGCGGATTCGGTGCGTCTGCGCAGCTGCGGCAGCAAGCACCACGGCGGGCGAAGACACCGCAAAATCCGGCCGATGATGCTCCCCGACGCCGAAGACGTCGAGGCCGGCCTCGTCCGCGACTCGTGCCCACTCCAGGAGGTCGCGCAGCCGCTGCTCGGGGGCTATGGGGCTGCCGTCGCCACCTCGAGTGAGCTCACCGAAGGTGAAGATTCCGATCTCAAAGGGCGTGGGGATGGTCACTCGTTGCTCACGGCGCCGGCGCCCACTTCGCGGGCGAGGAAGTCGTGCACATCGTCGATCTCCTGGGCGCTGATGCCGTGCGCCAGGCCGGGATACACCTTCTCCACGAGGGTGGAGTGCTGGGGCAGATAGGCACGGGTGCGCCCGATCGACGGCTCCCCGATGACCCGGTCCTCCGCGCCGCGTCCCCAGAACAGGGCGGGGCGTGAGTGGGTGAGGGCGTCATCGCCCGGCTGCGACGCGGCCTGAACGAAGCCGCCGAGAACGACCGGGGCAAGTACCCGCTCCGGTCGGGTGCGCAGAAGCTGGTTGGCCATGAGCCCGCCCTGCGAGAACCCGAGGGGGACCACCTTCGTAGACGGGTCCAGGTTCTCGTCGACCCAGGCCCAAATGGCATCGGTCGCCTCGGCGACGGGTGCGGAGTCGGGATTTCCGGGGGTCACGATGGAGAACCACGCGGCTCCGCCGTTCCCGGCCTCGAGCGGCGCTCGCAGCGATGCCCACGGCATCGCGAGCTTGAGCGGTGCGGCCAGCCCGGTGAGGTCGGCCTCGTTCGAGCCGTAACCGTGCAGCAATATGACGACGGCGGGGGCGGTCGCCGCTTCCATTGCCCATGCCGGTGAGCGGATGTCTCTCAATGCCACGGTCATCGGGCAATCAGCTCCTCAAGCGACAGGTCGGGTAGTGCAACGGTGACCTGGGTGCCCCAGGGATCGGTGACGCTGACCGAGCGGCCGTCACCGCGAAACGGAATCGAGCGTGCACGCAGGCGCGTTGTCAGCGCTTCGATGTCCGCGGCTTCCGGTACGGTCACCGACACGCTTCCCAGCCCAAGGCTCGCCGCTCGCGGTCCGGACCCGGCGCTGTTCCACACGTTCATCGCGATGTGGTGGTGGTACCCGCCCGCCGACGCGAACAGCGCACCGCGGTACTGGGTTTGTGTGGTCTCGAAGCCGAGCGCATCGACATAGAAAGCACTCGCCACGGCCAGGTCGCCCACCTGCAGGTGCACGTGGCCGACCGTGCCGGCGAGTGATGAAACCGTGTCCAGGGTGTCCTGCGCCAGATGACTGCGCAGGTAGGCCTGAGGGTCTAGATATTCTGTCGTCATCTGGATTTCTGAACCGTGGTGAACCCACTGGTCGCGGTCCCGGTCGGTGGAGAGTTCCACGCCGTTTCCCTCCGGATCCGTGAAGTAGAACGCTTCACTGACCAGGTGGTCGCTCGCTCCGACGAATCGGCTGCGCGGGTCCTGCGCTGCGCGGTACACCGTGGCTGAGAGGCTCTCGGCGGTCTCGAACAGAAACGCCGTGTGGAACAGGCCTGCCTGACGGGGGTTCACCGCCGGCAGATCGGGAGTGTGAATGAGCCGCACGAAGGGGGTCCGCCCGCGGCCGAGCACACGGTGGACCTCCCGCTCGCGGCTAACGTCCTCGAGCGGATCCAGGCCGAAGGCCCGTGAATAGTAATCGGACATGCTTTCCAGGTCGCCGACCCGGAGGGTCACGGCGCCCATCGATGTCTGGGCGTTCAGAACTCGATCATCATTCACGGCGGTCATCTGGTGCTCCGATTGAGGTGTGGTGGCGAGTGGTTTGGTGGCGAGTCAGCGAGTCGGCTAGTTGGCTACAGCGAAGCCGCCGGCCCAGGTGATCTTTTCACCGACGGCAAGCGTGAGCTGCAGAAAGCCGAGGGCTTCGAGCTCGTGAGCACGAGCCAGCGATCCAGCGTCGATAGCGGCCACGCCACCGGCCGTCACTGCCGCAGCGAGCGTGTTCTTGGCATCCGTGTTGTCTCCCGCGATCAGAACGGTCGTCTTCAATCCGCCGACCTGTGCGCTTGCCAGCGTGGCGGCAAACGTCGTGTTGAATGCCTTGAGAACCGTGCTTCCGGCCAGTTTGGTCTGAATCTCTGCGGTGGCGGAACTGCCGACGGGAACGACCAGCGAGTCGAAGGTCTCGAAGTTCAGCGGGTTGGTGATATCGACGACGATCTTGCCCTGAAGCTGCTCGGCGTAGGCGGTGACGATGTCGTCGACGGCGGCGTACGGCACGGCCAAGATGACGATATCCCCGGTCAGCGGCGCGGTACCGACATTGGCGTGTGCGATGTGTGTGACGTCACTCCCGCCAGCGGCAAGGACGCCGCCGATTGCGCTGCCCATGTTGCCGGTACCGATGATTGTGAAGCTCGTCATGATCTGACCCTTTTCTGTCGTCGTCTCCACGTCTGTGGATTACTTGTACCTCAAACTAACACAAGCTACTTGTAGATACAACTATTGACGAAAATTGGTCGCTTTACGTCAAGCCCCGCTGCTCGGCCAGCGTGACGCCGCCCGAGAGCCAGAGCGCTGGCGGGATCTCTCGGACCAGCACGCGGATGCTCGAGCGTGGCGCTCCCCATTCTTCGATCGCTGTGTGGACGCAGCGCATGAGGTCGCGCAATTGCTCCTCCGTGCGCCCCTCGGTGAGGGTGATTTCAACCAGTGGCATGCTGTCTCCCGTACTCAATCAGTCAGAAAATGATCTGCGGTGGCCTAGTTGCGCAGCGCAGCGGCGGCGGATGCGGCGCCGCCGGCGTATGCGCCATCGGGGTGCACGGTGTCGTTCTGCATGTCGATGATGAGGAGGGCAGTGGTCATGGGGGAGGTCATTCGATGGCCTTTCGTTGGGGGGACTCGGGCGGACGCGTCGAAAAAATCCAGAGTACAGAACTATTGCCGGTACAACCTATTCTCAGGAACATATATGGGCGAGGACGAGAGAAAGAACGGGCGACCACTGCCCGCGTACAGGACATCTCCGCCGAGATGTCGATCACGGTCGGGGCGACGAGCAAGCTCGTCGGCCGGCTCGAATGGGCTGGCCTCGCCGTGCGTTCCGCCCATCCCCGTGATCGACGGTCTTCGGTTGTCTCTCTCAGCGACCGGGGCCTGACCTCCCTGATGGCGGTCGCCGAGGTCGCCGAGGCCCATCTTCGGGTGCTGGGCGACATCCTTCCGGCCGACCGAGCCGATCTCCTGTGCGGACAGCTATCTGCGCTTCGCGCGCACTCCAGGGCGGCGGTGAGAGCACGATCGAGACGATGCGTGCCGTCGTTATCGACCGGCCGGGTGTCGGCACGGTAGCGGATGCGCCCGGCGGCGAGTTCTCGGTTGGCGCGAGCGTCGCAGCGATGATGGGCGGCATGGGCCGGGGTTTCGACGGTGGCTATGCGGAATTCGTCTCCGTTCCTGCCGGCAGCGTCGTACCCTTCTCCGGCTCACTCGGCTGGGATATTCTCGGCGCCGTGCCGGAAATGCTGCAGACCGCGGCGGGCTCTCTGCGCGTCGGCCTGCAGGCAGTCGGTGGGCAGAGTCTGCTCATCCGCGGTGAAGCGTCGTCGGTGGGACTGGCTCTGGCCACCCTCGGTGAGCTTCGCGGAATGACCGTGCTGGCCACCACTCGCAACCCGGCGAGCCGGGCACTGCTCGAGGCCGCCGGTGTGCACCACGTCATCATCCATGACGGCGACACTGCCGCACAGGTTCGGCAGATCGTGCTCTTTCGTGCACGAGGGTTTCAGGCCGGACTTAGGCCAAGACCATGCCGCCGTCGATCATTCTGATCTGCCCGGTCATGTAGTACGTGGCGTACACGGCGCCGTCGCTCGGGCAGGTCGGCCATCGTTGGAGTGCCAACGATGGCCGGGCTGCCTGTTCATGATTAACGGGCCTGAATTAGCCGTCTCAGCGGCGACCGTCAGCCTCAGAGTCGCTGGCGAGCATGCGGCCATCCGGATCAAGCTGTTTCAGCACGACGGTGAAGATTTCCGACAGGTTTTCAACCTGCGTCGGGGTCAGCGCATCGATCACGAGCCTGCGGACCGCCGCAACGTGGCCGGGGGCGGCCGCGACAACTTTTTGCCAACCAGCCTCGGTGAGTTCCACATTCGTGGCTCGACGATCCTCCGAGCAGGGGGATCGTTTGACGAGGCTGGCGGACTCGAGGTGGGTCACCACCCGAGACAGTCGCGGCAGAGTCGCGTTGGTCCGGGCAGCCAAGGCGCTGGTTCGGAGCACGCGATTCGGTGCCTCCGACAGCATGGCCAGAGTGAAGTACTCGAAATGGGTCAGGGCCTCGTCCCTGCTCAGCTGCAGGTCGAGTGCGGCCGGGAGCAGTTCGAGAACGGCCGTGAATTTGACCCATGTGCTGCGCTCGGCTGCCGATAGCCATTTCGTCTCGATCATGACTCGATTCTATCGAAACTTGCAGATACAACCAACCCCGGTTACGTTGGTTGTACAAGCAAGTAATTTTTGCTCGGCTCGTCTCACGGGCACAAAAAATCGTTCGCTCAATGCCCGCGCAGAAGCGCACGGAGCCGTTAGAGCGCTGGTACGCCGGTCGGCGGCCGCGAAATTCATACAACCAAACTTCCATTGCTCTCGAGGACACATTATGACTACATCCACCAGTTCCGCCACAAGCATCCAGCAGGGTTCCCCATCGCGTCTCCGCTCCTGGCCGGCGTCGCCGGCAATCGCCATGCTCGTCCTCCGCATCGCCGTCGGCGCAGTGTTCATTGCCCATGGCGCCCAAAAGGTCTTCGTCTATGGCTTCGCGGGGACGAGCGGTTCATTCGCTGAAATGGGAGTACCCCTCGCGTCGATCGCCGGGCCCTTGGTAGGCCTGCTGGAACTGCTCGGAGGGGCCCTTCTCGTTATTGGCCTGGCGACTCGGGTCGTCGCACTAGCCCTCGCTGCAGACATGGCCATCGCGTCAATCCTGGTGCACCTGCCCTTCGGTATCTTCGCGGCAGAAGGCGGGTACGAGCTGACGCTTGCCCTGGCAGCGACTGCGATTGCACTGGTCTTCGCGGGTGCCGGTCGGTTCTCGATCGATGGTGTAGTGACGCAAGGCCGGTGACGTTACGCGCCGGCACGGTCTGAACCGGACTGGGTACGGCTGCTCTCTGGGACGCCCTCAGAGGGGTGGCGCAGCCAGAGTACGGTTTCATCGACCCGCGGCTCACGACCGGCGACGGCCCGTTCCTCGTGCACGGGACCGCATCGTTTATCGTAGGAACAGGTCAATATCCGCTGTGTTCGGTCGATCCAAGGAATAGCTTCTGATGCTCACCCAGGTCATGTCTCCCCAGCAGGTATTCTTCTCCCCGCAACGCCTGGTCGTTCCTTTGTTTCAGCGGCCATATGTTTGGTCGAGAGACGTGCAATGGGAGCCACTGTGGAATGACCTGACCCGTCTCATCGAACTGATCGCTGACGGTGACGGTCAGGCGACGCACTTCCTCGGCGCGGTTGTGCTGCAGGCCCAGGCGACCGCGCTTGGCGACCTGCCGCAGTACGTGGTGATCGACGGGCAGCAGCGTCTGACCACGCTGCAGATTCTTCTTGATGCCCTCCACGCTCAGCTGGAAACACGAGGATTCACCCACCTGGCCGGTCAAGTCCTCACCCTGGTCGAGAACCCGGCGTCGTTCCGGCAGGGACCTGACGATCGCTTCAAGGTATGGCCAACAAACCGGGATCGGGCCGCCTTCTCGGCCGTCATGTCCGCGGATGCACCGATCGAGTATGCCGGTCAGCCCGCCGGTCGATTGGTGGACGCGCACCGGTACTTCTCCTCGGTCATCGGGGAGTGGCTGGACGTGGAGCCCGCGGAATCCGAGCGGCGCGCCGGCCTGCTCGTGCCCGCCATCACCACCCGGTTGCAGCTTGTGTCGATCCAGTTGCTCGCCCACGAAGACGCGCAGGAAATATTCGAGACGCTCAACGCACGGGGGACTCCGTTGACCGCCGCAGACCTCATCAAAAACTATCTGTTCCAACGCCTGGGCGCGGATGAAACGGCGGCGGAGCAGGCATATCACGAGTACTGGGCAGACTTCGAGACGCCGTTCTGGGAGGCCGAGGTTTCGGCCGGGCGCATCAAATATGCCCGGAGCTCGCTCTTTCTGACGCAATGGCTCACGGCGCGAATGTTGAAAGAGATTCCTGCGCGCCAGGTTTTCATGGAATTCAAGCGTTACGCGAGCTCGTCCGGCACGGACATCCTCAGCCTGCTGCGCGCGCTGCGCTCAGCCGCCGATCGATACCGAGCGTTTACCGAGAGCGCCGCAACGCGAGACGGGGTACTCAGCAGGCTCGACCTGTTCGTGTATCGCATGGGCACGCTGGACTCAGAAATCGCAAAACCGTTGCTGATCTGGTTAGGTGAGGCTCAGCAGGTCGCTCTGGACTCCGGCGATCACGATCGGTTGCTCGGCATCGTCGAGAGTTGGTTCGTGCGACGCGCGCTCGTGCGTGCACCGTCGCAGGGCACCAACCGGTTGATGTTGGATCTGCTCATCCAGCTGGCGAAGAGCGGCGCCGCACCCACCCTGGCTTGCGCCGCGGAGGAGTTTCTCGCCGCCCAAACGTCGACCACGGGCTACTGGCCCGATGATGCTGAAATACGACGTGAACTCACCGGATTGCAGGCCTACAAGAAGCTGCGCAAGGGCCGATTGAGAATGCTTCTTGAGGCCGTTGAGGACAGGCTGCGGGGATTTCCCGGTGGTCGTACCTTCTCGGTTTCACCGGTGTCACGTGGCGTGTGCACCATTGAGCACATCATGCCCCAGGAATGGCGCGCGAACTGGAACGTCGGGGTGGACGCTGAATCCGAGAACGCGCGCGACGGCCTGATTCAGACGTTGGGCAATCTCACCCTCGTGACGCAGAGTCTCAACGCCCGACTCTCCAACGCCGCCTGGGCCGCACCCAACGGTAAGCGCGCGGCACTCATCAGGCACGACACGCTCTTGCTGACCCGCGACGTCGTGCATTCCGACACCTGGTCTGATCGTGACATTGGTGCCCGTACGGACGACCTCATCGAGGTGCTCATCGCAACGTGGCCTGTTCCGGAGGGCCATCGTGCGCCCACCGCCAGCGCCGTCGAGCGAGCCCAGTACCGCACGGAAGTCGTCGACATCATCCGCTCGGGCATTCTCCCGCCGGGGTCGACGCTCTACGCGAAACCTGCGGCCCACCGCGGGAATGTCGCATCCGTCAATCTAGACGGAAGCATCCTCATGGGCAGTGCGACCTTTGCGACGCTGAGCGGGGCTGCTCGGCAGCTGCAGGGCGGTGGAACGGTCGCCGGATGGCACTTCTGGTGCGTGGACCCGGCCTTGAGTCGCACGATGGCGGATCTTCGAGCCGAGCACGCTGTCGGAACAGACGGCACGTAGACCACCGCTCTCGGGGGCGCCCAGCACGGCACGGTCCTCGGCTGGACAGCGCGCGTCCGGGCGCAGGTGTGCGGCCTGCTCCGCGGCTGGGCGCAGGTTAGATTCGCGGGCGCAGGTTCTAACCTGCGCCCGGGAGACGAAGGTGCGCCCGGGCATCCGCCGCCGGCCGCGGTCGCCCGGATGCGGGAACCCGCAGCCCCACCGGGTGCGCGAGTCAGTGTGCGCGCAGCGGCGGCAGAACCTTCTGCTCCACAAGCTGGTCGAAGAGGTCGAGCATGCGCGATTCGGTGTCGAGCGCATCGGCGAAGCCAGCCTGACGGATCTTCACCGTCGAGCTGATGTTGTCGGCTTCGTGGTGGAAGAGAAAATCGCCGACGCCCCAGCCGACGAGCTTCTCGAATGGGGTCGGCACCAGACCATGACGCTCCACGAGGCGCTGCCAGACATGTGCCAGGGCGGGCATGGCCTCGACCAGGTGCATCTGCTGCGACGGCGCGTAGTCCATGCCGAAGTGCTCAGCGAATCGCGGCCACAACCCGGCCCACCGAAACTGGTCGCCGTTGGTGACATTGAAGATCTGGTCGGCGGCGTTGTCCGAGGAGCCGGCCCAGATGGTGGCCCGCGCGAGCAATTCGGCATCCGTGGTCTGGTAGAGCACGTCGTAGGAGCCGCGAGTGCCCGGGAACCGCATGGGCAGCCCGAGCTCCTTGCTGATCGCCGCGTAGACCCCGATCACCAGCAGCAGGTTCATGGGGTTGCCGATCGCATAGCCGGTGACGGCCTCGGGGCGCAGCGCGGTGAAAGCGAAGCCGCGTTCGGCGGCGGCGCGCCGCAGCAGGTCCTCCTGCGTGTAGTAGAAGTGCGGAGCGATCAGGCGCGGGTCGGTCTCTTTCGCCGGGGTGTTGAAGAAGCCCAGGTGATGTCCGTATGCCTTGCCGCCCTGGTACAGGGTGACGTGACGCAGGGGAGCGCCAGCGGCGGCCAGCGCATCGAGGGTGTTGCGCAGCAGGGCGTCATTGACCTCGATGAGTTCGGGGTCGGTGGGCTTCTCGATGTACGCGGCGAAGACGAGGTGGGTCACGTCTTTCAGCGCGGCGAGTCCCGCCACGGCCGCCTCGGGGTCGAGCAGATCGACGCTATGGTGCTGCCAGATCGCCTCGGGCAGATCGCGACGGCTGACGCCGTGCACCGTCCACCCCAGCTCGGCGTAGGCGCGGGCGACATAGCTGCCGATCAGGCCGCCGTCTCCCGTGACGAGTACGGTGCCGCCGCCGGTCGGCAAGTCGGTGAGGTCGAGTCCGGGTGTGGTGGTCATTGATGTCTCCAAGTCTGGGGTGCGGCATCCGTCTTGGCGCCGCTAAAGCTGTTATCGCGGCGGTGCTAGCGGACCGCGGCCGGGCTGAGTGCGAAGGGCTGCGAGGCGGCGTCGAGCACGGCGACCTCGGCGGCCGTGAGCTCGAGCGAGGTGGCGGCCATCAGGGCCGGTAGCTGCTCGGTGCTGCTGGCGGATGCGATCGGCGCGGTGATTCCCTTGGCCAGCAGCCAGGCGAGGGCGATGGTCGCGGGGGACGTGGAGCGTGCATCGGCGACCTCGACGAGGGCGTCAATGACCGTGATCGCGTCGGTCGTCAGCAGATCTGCCGCGAAGCCCTTGCGTGCTCGACCGTCGAGGTCGGCCGCCGTGCGGTACTTGCCCGTGAGGACACCGGAGGCGAGCGCGAAGTACGGGAAGACCGCGACGTCGAACTCGCGGGCGATCGGCGCGTAACCCTGCTCGTAGTCCGCCCGGTGGATGAGGTTGTACTGCGGCTGGATCGCGACGGGTACGGTGAGGCCGGCGCTGGTCGCGACCTCGAACCACTCGCGCATGCGCTCGGGGGTGAAGTTCGACAGCGCGATGTGGCGCACCCGACCCGATTCGACCAGACCGTGGGCGACACGCACCTGCTCGTCGATCGAGACGGTCTCGTCGTCGAAGTGGAAGTAGTACAGGTCGACGTAGCTGGTCTGCAGGCGCTCGAGCGACTCGTTCAGCGCGGCGTCGACGTTGTCGGCCGACAGGCCGGCGCGGGCGGGCAGGCCGCCGACCTTGGTGGCGAGGATGATCTGGTCGCGGTTGCCGCGCTCGCGCATCCACTCACCGATGATCTTCTCGGACTCGCCGCCCTCGTTGCCGTCGGCCCACATTGAGTAGGCGTCGGCGGTATCGACGAAGTTGCCGCCGGCGGCGACGAACGCATCGAGAACGGCGAACGAGGCCGCCTGGTCGGAGGTCCAGCCGAAGGTGTTGCCGCCCAGGTTCAGAGGAAAGATGTCGAGGACGGTGCGGGGGATGCGGTTCATGGAACTTCCTTGCCTGGTGACTGGTGGTAAATCCACTCATTGCGAATGACTTGCCGTGGAAAGTAATCTACGTGAGATTACTTTCCGCGTCAAGTTTTCGGTAGAGTCCTGCCATGACCTCGATACCCGAAGCTCGCTGGCTGGATCAGGATGAAAACCGCACCTGGCATGCCGTCTGGAAGCTGATGACCTGGCTGCCCGCGCGCCTCGACGCTCAACTGCGCGCCGACGCGGGCCTGAGCCTCGCCGACTACAACGCCCTCGCCGAGATCTCGGCGGCACCGGATCACACGGTGCGGCTCAGTGAGCTCGCCGCTTCGACCAACATGACGCTGTCGCACCTGTCGCGAGTGATGTCGCGCCTCGAGACGCTGGGCTGGGTTGTGCGTTACCCGGACCCGACTGACGGTCGGTCCACGCTCGCGCACTTGACGGATGGTGGTTGGGCGAAGGTGGTGGCGACGGCCCCTGGCCACGTCGAGGCGGTGCGGCGCTACCTGTTTGACAACCTGTCGGCCGAGGAGTCGCGAGCTCTCGGAGCGGCGGCAGCCGTTGTCGCCAGCGCGGCCGCGCCGACCGGGTCAGCCCGGGAGTAGCGGCCGCGTGCGGCTGAACTTGGCGCATCCGATTCACGCTGGTCACGTCAGCCTTTTCACTGGGTGAAAGGGCATTTTCGGGGTATTCGCCCCGTTGAACCACGAGGAGCGGGGTTCAGGTTCCGAAATAAAGTCTTTCATTCAGTGAAAAGGTTCGCCTTCAGTAGGTCCGAGCGTCCCTAGTCTGGAGTCGTTCACGACGATGTGAGCCGTTCACCTCGATGTGAACACTGACTGATTGGCGGATTATGAAAATCCCATCTACCGGCTCGCTAACGCCAGTGTCTGCCCGCAGGGGTCTGGCCGTGGTTGCTGCCCTCTCTGCTACCGCCTTCGTGCTGACCGGCTGTGCTCCGGCGGGTTCGGCGTCGAGCGGCGCAGAAGGCGACTCTGTCATCAAGATTGGCTACATCTCACCGGTGACCGGCGCCTATGCCGGGTTCAGTGACGGTGACGCCTACATGTTGGGCGTGGTGCGCGAGCAGTTTGCCGACGGTATCGACATCGACGGCACGAACTACAGCGTGGAGATCCTCGATCGCGATTCCGGCTCCGACCCGGCCAAAGCGGGGGAGCTGGCCCAACAACTCATCACGACCGACAAGGTCGACCTGCTCCTGGCGACGTCGACTCCGGAAACGGTCAACCCCGTCATCGCCCAGTGTGAGGCCAACGCCACTCCGTGCCTCACGACCCTTGCCCCCTGGCAGGCGGTCGTCTTCGGGGGTGGATTCAGCGCCGACAAGCCGATGGCCTGGTCGCACCATTACTTTTTCGGGATCGAGGGCTTCGCCGGCGTCGAGCCGTCGGCCTGGGACCAGGTCGAGACCAACAAGAAGGTGGGAGTGCTGTGGCCCAATGATGCTGATGGTGGCGCGTTCCGCGACCCGGCGACCGGATACACGCCGTTCGCGGAGGAGGCCGGATACACCATCGTCGATCCCGGCGCGTATGAGAACGGCAACCAAGACTTCACGGCGATCATCTCGAAGTTCAAGGCCGAAGGCGTAGAAGTCATTACCGGTGTCCCGACGCCCCCGGACTTCGTCACGTTCTGGACCCAGGCGGCCCAGCAGGGGTTCAAGCCCAAGGTCGCTACGATCGGCAAGGCCTTGTTCTTCCCAGCCACCGTGCCGTCAATTCCCAACGACCTCGGCGATGGCCTGGCGTTCACCACCTGGTGGGGACCGACCTTCCCGTACGAATCCAGCTTCGACGGCACGACGCCGGAACAGTGGATCTCGAACTTCGAGGCGAGTCCGGATGGCGCGGACCTCACCTGGAACCAGGCGACCCCCGAGAATGAATCCCTGTTCGAAGTTGCCTCCGCTGCGCTCCAGGCCTCGGGGAACCCCCAGGACAAGGCCGCCGTCAACAAGGCCTTCGACACGATCAACATGATGACCCTGGCCGGCACGGTCGACTTCACGACCGGTCCGTTGCAGGGCGTAGCGACAATTCCGACCGCCGTCGGCCAGTGGCAGAAGACGTCGGCCGGCGAGTGGGAATGGGTTGTCATCGAGAACAGCAAGATTCCAAACCTGCCGGTGGAGCGTTCGATCGAGCCGCTCAACTAGTCGCATGAGTGAATCAGTGAGCACAGAAAAGTCCCTCCTGGAGGTGAATGCGGTCGCGAAGTCCTATGGTGCCCTTCAGGTCTTGACCGAGATCAACTTTGCTGTCCCCACTGGGCAGGCGGTGGGCATTGTCGGCCCGAACGGAGCCGGTAAGTCCACTCTGCTGAGCGTCATCAACGGCACGGAGCGGGCAACCGCCGGCTCCGTGCTGTTCGACGGATGTGACGTGACCGACCTGGGCCCGGAAGTCCGGGCCCGGGCGGGCATGGGACGCACCTTTCAGATCCCCCGCCCGTTCACCCACCTGACCGTGTTTGAAAATGCCCTCTCCGGAGCCTCCTATGGCGCCGGTCTGTACGGCAAAGCAGCCGATGAGCAGGCGCTGCATGCGCTCGAGCTCTCCGGGATGCTGGATCTAGCCAACACGCCCGCGGGCAAGTTGCCGCTGCTGGCGCGCAAGCGACTCGAACTCGCTCGTGCGCTGGCCACGCGGCCGAGACTCCTGTTGCTCGACGAGATTGCCGGAGGACTGACAGAAGCAGAGTGCGACAGCCTCGTCGAGACCATCGCGGGGCTTCACGCCTCGGGCATCACCATCATCTGGATCGAACACGTCGTGAAGGCGCTGCTCGCCGTCGTCGATCGACTCGTCTGTCTGGCCTCCGGAACGCTCATCGCCGACGGGCAACCGGATGCTGTCATGAGCAGCACCGAAGTTCGACGTGTCTACCTCGGAAGTGGGATCTGATGTCACTCCTCAGCGCACAACTGGTCAGCGCCGGCTACGGAGATTCCCGGGCGGTGAGCGACATCGTTCTCACCCTCGCGCCCGGTGAGCTCCTGGCCCTGGTCGGCGCGAACGGTGCCGGCAAATCGACGCTTCTGCGGGTGCTCGCCGGAGCGCACAAGCCCACTTCAGGATCCGTGTGGCTGAAGGACGTCGATATCTCACCCCTGACTGATTTTGAACGTAACCGGCTGGGCATCTCGCTCGTGCCCGAAGGCCGCCGGCTGTTCGCCAGCCTGACCGTGCTGGAGAACCTGATGGTTGGAGCGGGGTCCGGCCGGGTCGGCGAGTGGACAGCCGACCGCGTCGTCGACACGCTCCCCATGCTCAAGCCGCTCCTGAAACGAAACGCTTCACGACTCTCGGGCGGTCAACAGCAGGCGGTCTCGATCGGACGGGCACTGATGTCCAACCCGGAGGTGCTGCTGCTCGACGAGGTCTCTCTCGGCCTGGCACCGATCATCATCGACGAGCTCTACGAGTCCCTGGCTGTTGTTCGCCAGAGCGGCCTCGGCATCATTCTGGTCGAACAGGACCTCTCGCGCACCGTCGCCGTGGCCGATCGAATCATATGTCTGTTGGAAGGCCACGTCGTTCTGCAGGGGGCAGCCGGCGATCTTTCACACGAGCAGATCACCGACGCATATTTCGGACATTCGATCAGCTCATTCTCCAACCCTGAATTGACAACCGAGGAAGGCCTGCAGGCATGATTTTTCTCAACGCACTGATCCAGGGAATTCTGCTGGGTGGCCTCTTCGCCATGGCAGCACTGGGACTCTCCATCGCCTTCGGTGTCCTGCGCGTGGTGAACCTCGCCCACGGCGAGATCATGACGCTCGGCGCCTATCTGGCCTACCTGTCATTGTCGGCCCTCGGGCTCAACGTCTGGATGAGCCTGCTGATCGTGGTGCCGGCCATGGGCGTGGTCGGCTACTGGGTTCAAAGGCTCATGCTCCAGCGTGCTCTGCGCCTCAGTGAGCTGTCGCCGCTCCTGGTCACCTTCGGTCTCGCGATCATGATTCCGAACGCGCTCGTCGAGGTCTTCTCCAACAATAAAAAGCCCCTCCCCACAGGGGACCTGGCCGTGCAGAGCATCACCATCGTCGATGGCATCACGGTCGGTGTGCTGCCGTTGCTCACGCTGGTTGTCGCCGTCGTCCTCATCGCGGGCATGCAACTCTTCCTCGCCCGTACCAAAATGGGGCGCTACATGCGCGCTGCCGCCGACGACTCGGACACCCTGCGCCTGATGGGTATCGATTACCGCAAGGTCTATGCCTTCGCGATGGCCATCGCCTTCGGTATCGCGGCGCTGGCCGGGGTCTTCTTCGGCATCCGCCAGGGGGGAGTGACGCCGTTCGACGGCCAGCTCACCGTGCTGTTCGCCTTCGAGGCCGTGATCATCGGCGGACTCGGATCGCTCTGGGGGACCCTCGCCGGCGGCATCGTGCTCGGTGTCGCGCACTCACTGGCCGGGCAGATCAGCCCCGACCTTCCACTCCTGGTGGGGAACCTGGTGTTCCTCGCCATTCTCGTCTTCCGTCCGACCGGCATCGTCCGAAGCAAGGTGGCCGCATAATGACTACTCTCACCGCTGCATCCTTTCGCGTCGACCGGTACCAGAAGCGAGCGCTCATGGCGGGGGGTGTCTCCGCCGCCATCTTCGTCGCGCTCGCCGCTGCGCCGTATCTGCTCGACCCCGCTATCACCAGTTCCTGGATCAAACTGTTCTACCTGATCACCCTCGCCACCATGTGGAACCTGCTCGCCGGGTACGCCGGAATGGTCTCCGTGGGGCAGCAGGCCTACATCGGCCTCGGTGCCTACGGGGTCTTCGTCTTCAACGACCTGGGATTCGACGCCTACAGCAGCGCTCTCATCGCGTCGATCGCCGTCGGTGCGATTGCGCTGCCGCTGTCCTTTGTCGCCTTCCGGCTTCGCGGCGGGTACTTCGCCATCGGAACGTGGGTGATCGCGGAGGCCGTGCGGCAGATCATCATCCGCTTCGATGAACTCGGTGCCGGTCGCGGGCGCAGCATCTCGACCTATACCGGCGACCCTGTTTTTCGCAACCTGTTCACGTACTGGCTGGCCCTGGGCATCCTGGCTCTCGCACTCATCGTCACCTTCTATCTGCTGCGCAGCCGCATGGGAATCGCCCTGCAGAGCATCCGTGACAACGAGGTGGCGGCGCGCGCGCTGGGAATCAACGTCAGCCGCACGAAGCGTATCGTCTTCACGATCGCGGCCATGGGCGCATCACTGGCCGGTTCCGTCATCTGTATCCAGGCCATCGGGGTTGCCTCCCCGAACCAGATCTTCAGCGTGAGCTATTCGGCGTTCATGATCTTCATGGTCCTGATCGGCGGCATCGGCACCATCGAAGGCCCGATCGTCGGAGCCGTCATCTACTTCGTGATGGATTTCTACTTCAGCCAGCTGGGGTTGTGGTATTTGGTTGTTCTCGGCCTACTGGCCATCCTGGTCACGCTCTTCCTTCCGAAGGGCATCTGGGGCGCCATCCATGAGCGGTTCAACATCTCCCTGTTCCCGGTCGGCCACCGCATCGTGCCCATTGCCGACCACATTCCGACGAAAGTTCTGAGCAATGCCGACGTATGAGGAAGCGGGACACAATGGGAGATTTTGACGGCAAGGCCGGCCTGGTATCGGGTGCGGCCGGGGGAATCGGTCGCGCAACCGCGCTCGCTTTCGCCCGGGAGGGGGGCAGCGTCGTCGTCGCCGACCTCGAAGCGCTCCGGCCGCAGGCCGAGGAGACGGTGCGCCTCATCACCAGCAGCGGCGGTTCGGCCATCTTCGTGCCGACCGATGTCACTCGAGCCGCAGACGTCGAGGCACTCGTCAACGCGGTGGTCGAAACCTACGGATCCCTTGATTTCGCGCACAACAACGCGGGCATTCTCAAGGTTGGATTCACGGCGGAGATTGACGAGGCCGATTTCGACCAGATCATCGCGGTCGACCTCAAAGGGGTTTGGCTGGCCATGAAATACGAGATCCTACAGATGCAGAAGCAGGGTGGCGGAGCAATCGTGAACACGGCGTCGGAGGCCGGTCTGGTGGGCACGCCCCTCGCGGGTCCCTACGTCGCGGCCAAGCACGCGGTTGTCGGTTTGACCAAGACTGCGGCCGGCGAATATGCGAATCAGAATATACGCATCAATGCCGTCGCACCCGGAGCCATTGAGACGCCGATGATCACCGACCTTCCCCAGCAGGCTCGGGATTCCCTGCTGGCACCCCAGCCACTGCACCGTTTCGGAACGGCCGACGAGGTAGCGGATGCCGTTCTCTGGCTGGCATCGTCCCGGTCATCCTTTGTCGTCGGCGCCATCCTGTCCATTGATGGCGGGGCGACGTCGAATGCCCAGTCGTACAGCAGTGAGAACAGCCCGCCATCGTCAGCGGTGGTCGATGCCGAGACCTCACGCACGATCAACGTCTGAAAGGAACTCTGCTGCTCTTGGAAGGCAAAACAGCGCTCGTCACGGGGGCGGGGGCAGGGATCCGTCGTGCCATCGCCCTGAGGCATGCGGCCGAGGGGGCCCGGGTCCTCGCTTCCGATATCGACGACGAGGGGGGAGCGGCAACCGTCGACCTGATCCGGGCGGAGGGTGGGACTGCGGTCTACCAGCATGCCGATGTGAGCTCCCTCGGTGACAACGAGAGTCTGGTCGCCGCCGCTCTGGACCACTGGGGCAGACTCGACATCGCCTGCAGGCCATCGTGAACATCTCGAGCATTCTGGGCCAGGTCGCCTTCACGGGCGTCGGCCCCTATATCGCCGCCAAGCACGGCGTCGTCGGACTCACGAAGAGTGTGGCGCTGGAATACGCGGCACAGGGCATTCGCGCGGTGAGCGTGGGCCCGGCATTCATCACGACGGGTCTGGAGAATCAACTCGACGAGGTGTCCCGGCGTGGTCTGGTGGCCCTGCATCCCGCCGGGCGGATGGGCGAACCGAAGGAGGTCGCCGAGCTGGTCTCCTGGTTGAGCAGTGATCGCGCGTCCTTCGTCAACGGCGGCTATTTTCCCGTTGATGGCGGATACCTGACGCGGTAAGCGGTCGACCGAGCCGTACCGCACGGGCAAGTCACGCCGGGCGACAACAGAGAGAAGGGGATGTGATCTGTTGGATCGCATCCCCTTCTCTGTGTTGTCGTGTTCTCTGTGTTGTCGTGCTGTGCGTCTGCTACTGCTACTGCTACTGCTGCTGCTGCTGGGCCAGGTAGTTCCGGGCCCGGTCGATGAACCAGTCGACGGCATCGGGATTGGCTAGAGAGCCGCGGTTGATGGCCGTCTCGGGGCTGTGGCCCGTGAACAGCTTCTTGATCGGCACCTCGATCTTCTTCGAGGCGTGGGTGACGGGTACCGCCGGCGCCTGAACGATCTCATCCGGCACGTGTCGGGCCGAGGTCAGCCGCCGGATGGTGCTGCTTATGGTGGCCGTGAGCTCGTCGGTTAGCTCGCTCCCCGCATCAAGCACGACGAACAGCGGCAGGTAGTAGCCACCATCCGCTTGCTCAAGCCCGATGACCAGGGATTCCTTGACCTCGGGCACGTGCTGGAGTGCCGCGTAGATGTCTGCGCTGCCGAGGCGCACCCCGCCGCGGTTCAGTGTGGCGTCTGACCGGCCATGCACGGCGAACCCACCGGTCGGTGTCTCTGTGATCCAGTCGCCCTGCACCCAGACGTTCGGAAACGTCTCAAAATAGGAACTTCGGTAGCGGGAGCCGTCGCCGTCACCCCAGAAGAATACGGGCATCGACGGCATGGGGCGGCGAATAACCATCTCGCCCAGTTCACCGACGACCCGTTGCCCAGATTCCGACCACGCTTCGACCGCAACACCCAGAAGCGGGCCCTGAAGCTCGCCCAGACGCACCGGTTCCAGCGGGTTCGACCCGATGAAACCACTGCAGATGTCGGTACCACCGCTATCGGAGCCCAAATGAACGTCGCGCTTGAGGTGGTCATGTACCCAGAGCCACGTGGAATCGGGGAGGGGGGATCCGGTCGACAGAATCGACCGCAGTCTGGACAGGTCCCGTGAGGGCACCGGGGCGATGCCGGATTTTTCGACCAGAGACAGGTACGCGGCACCGGTGGCGAACATCGTCGCCCGGGTCAGCGCAATCACGTCGAACTGACGATCCGTGCGCCCAAACATGGGGGATCCCGAATAGGTGACGACCGAGGCCCCCGACATGAGGTTGTTGACCAGGGTGTTCCAGACCATCCACGAGGTGTTCGCCGCGACGTAATAGCGATCACCCGGCCCCATGTCCTGGTTGAGCCCGGTGCCTTTCAGAGCCTCGAGCGTGATGCCGCCATGGCCGTGCACGATACCCTTAGGTTTTCCTGTCGTGCCGGACGAGAAGAGCACCCAGAGCGGATGTCCGAACGCCACGCGCTGGTACCGGGGCTCGACCGTGTCAGTCAGCAGGCCCGCGAAATCGAGGCGACCAGCCCCGAGTTGGCCGGTGCCGTGGGGGCTGCGCAGCAGAATCGTGTGCGTGCGTTCGGGCAGGCCGGCCTCGACCTCGGCCAGATAGTCGAGGCGGTCGAAGTACTTGCCGTTGAACTGGTAACCGTCCACGCCAATCAACAGTTTCGGCTGCAGCTGGCGAAGACGCTCGAGCGTGGCTGCGGCCGACAGGTCTGGTGAATTAATCGTCCAGATGGCGCCGAGGGAGGCCGTCGCCAGCAAGCCGATGATCGCTTCGGGCACGTTGGGTAAGACGGCGGCGACGCGGTCACCCTCGCCGATTCCCAGCCGGCGCAGGTGGTCGGCAAGCGAAGACACCCGGGACTCCAGCTCTCGCCAGGTCAGTTCGGTCATCGCGTCATCTTCCTGGATCGTCAGGATGGCGGTGGAATCTGCGAGCTCGGGGTTGGCGGCGTGACGCAGCACGTTTTCGGCGAAGTTGAGTTTCGCGCGGGGATACCAGACCGCGCCCGGCATCCGTTCCTCCGCGAGTGCGGGCCCGTCGAAGCCCTCGCCCACGACGTCGAAGTACTCGCGGACGGCATCCCAGAATCCGGACAGGTCGTCGACGGACCACTGCCAGGCTTCCCGGTACGTCGTGAGACCGATCTGCCGGTGTTCGCCGACCCAGGTCATGAAATCCCACAGGCGTGTTTTGTGCTGCTGTTCGACCGTGGGAATCCAGGTGAGGGGGGCTGCCGTCGCTGTTGCTGGGCTCTGTACTGACATCGCTGTCCTTTTCGTGGGTAGAAGTGGTGTGGGGCTGGCCGGGCGCATCCTGAGCAGTCAGTTGCGCCCGGCAGCGGGGGCCGCGGATGCCATCGCGAACCACTGCACCAGTTCGATCATGCTGTCCACAATAAAATCGGGGCGTTGCTCCGCGGGTGCGGCCGCGGCATCCGCAGCCGAGTGGGTGCCGGTCGTCACGAGACAGCCAAGTGCACCCGCACGGCGAGCCATCTGGCATTCAAGCGTGAGGTCGTCGCCCACGATGAGCATCTGAGAGGGGTGCACCTGCAACCGGCGGGAGACGACCTTGATCGCTTCCTCCGAGGGTTTGCCGAGAACCCGGTACGGGCGTCCGGTGACGTGGCTGAGACCGACCGTGATGAATCCCGAGACGCCCACATTCAGACGTTCCTTCGACGCAAAGGAGGGGGCATCGGAGGTGCAGTAGAGCTTGGCACCGGCGAGCACAGCCTCGGCGGCAAGCTGAATTTTGTCCTTGCCGAACTCCGTGTCCCAGCCGATCACGACGGCCGCCGCGTTCGTGGGTGCGCCAGCCAGCGCCCGGTCAATGTCGATGAGGTTGAGGCCACGACGTTCGAAGTCATCCACGACTCCGCTTCCGCCGAAAACGAGCAGCGGCAGGTCTGCGTACAGTTCCTGCATCGTTTCCGCGGCGACGACCGCGGGGGTCAGCACCTCGCTGTCGTGGATATCCAGGCCCATTGAGCGAAGCGACGCAGCGATCTGAGCGGATGTCTGCATCGAGCCGTTCGTGAACGCTGCGAGACTGCGCCCGGACGAACGCACGAGCTCGATCGCTTCCGATGCCCCGGGAAGCACGCTGCCGCCGTGGCCGCTGGGACCGTCCGAGAGCACGAGGCATCCGTCGATGTCAAACATGACACCGCGTACCTCCGCGAGACGTAATTGAACTTCGGCTGTATTCATGACGCTCCTCCGGCCGGCTCGCGGCGCAATTCCACGTTCTCGGCTCCCCGACGCACGGCGAGGTATTTCCATTTGGGCAGCTTGTGGGCGGCTGCGATGAAGTCCGTGACGCTCGTCACGGGGGTCGCCGCACGAGTTGCTCCGGTGGCGCTCCACCTCGGCGCCGGACCGGCGGCGAGCATGGCGTCGATCTGATCGCCCGGCAGCACCATGCGCAGCAGCAGTTCCTCTTCGCTGAGGCGACGACCGAATTTCTTACCGTACTCATCGTGCAGATCGGCCAGGGATCGCTCTACTGGTGGTTGGGCGAGTTCTTTCGCGCGGGGCAGCGAGGCAACCCTCTGCAGCACTTCGGGTGCGATCTCGCCCTCCGGTGCGCCAAAGTTTCCGAGTACGAATCTGACGACCTCATCCGGGATGCGGCTATAGCGTTCTTCCCCGGCCTTGATGGCCAGCACGTTCATGAGCGCCTGGCTGCCCACGAACTGACTGAACGGGGTCACCATGATGGGGTAACCCAGGTCGGCCCGCACCCGCCCGGCCTCCTCGATGACGGCGGGCAGGTCATCGAGCATGCGCAGCTCGCCGAGTTGGCGCCGCAGGGTCGACATCATGCCGCCGGGTACCTGGTGCACGTGGGGACTGAGATCATACTCGGTCGGAACTCCGGCCTTCAGCCCCTGAGAGGCGGCAATGGCATAGAGGATGTCCGCTGCCTCGGCCGCCGCGTCGCGGTTGACCTGAACCGGTATGCCGAGGGCGTCGAGGTTGGTGATGAGGTTTTCCAGGCTGGGTTGAGCGGTCCCGTTGGACAACGGGCCGAGTCCGGTGTGCAGCACGTCGACGCCGAGTTCCGCTGCGGCGAGATAGAGCTGGGATGCAGCGCCGGTGGTGCAGTGACTGTGGAGTTCGAGGGATTTGGCCCCCACGGCAGCTCGGATGCCCGGGATCAGCTGGCGGGTGCGGTCGATGGTGAGCAATCCGCCGGGGTCCTTGAGATACACGGAATCGATGAAGGGACTGGCACTGAACAGCCGCGCGTTGCGACTGTAACTCTCGTCGGTGTGCACCGGGCTTTCGGTGAACGTCACGGCCGCGACGACCTGGGTGATTCCCTCATCGTTGGCCCATTCGGCCACCCTGAGCACGGACTCGACGTCATTCATGGGCTCGGCAATCTGAAGCCGGCCCAGGCCGTGGCTGGCCATCAACCGCAGCGCCATGCGCATCACGGTCTCGGAGGCCTTGTCCCAGGACATGAAACGCATTCCGGTCGAAATCGCCGAGAGCGGGGTATTGGGCATGACATCTTTCATGCGCGAAATGCGTTCCCAGGGGCTCTCCTGATGCCACTTCACGCCCATCGACAGGTTCGTCGAACTGGTGAAGTCGATGGCTTCGTAGCCCACCTGGTCGAGCAGCGGCCCGACCGCTTCGACCATTCCGGTGGTCAGCCCGGTGGCTCCCCACAGACTCTGGTTGCCGTCTCGCAGGCTGGTGTCCAACAGACGCACCGGCTGTCGAGGCGCGGCACGATCCTGCCCGGTTTTGGCGTTGTTCTGCGGGGTTGCGGTCATGAGACGGCCTCCTTCAGCTGAGCGTCGTGGAACGACGGATCGTTGCGGTGTTCCCAGGCGGGGGCAAACCACGTGGTGCTGACGCCTCCGCGGATGAAATCTGGGTGTGAGAGTACAAAATCGTGCAGGGGGAGCGTGGTTGTGACTCCCTCGATTACCACCGCTGCGGCGGCGGAGCGCAGGGCCTCGACGGCGGCGGTGCGGCTGTGGGCGCGAACGATCAGCTTGGCCATCAGGCTGTCGTAGAAGGGCGGAAATTGGTATCCGTTTTCGATGTGGGTATCGACGCGGATGCCGGGACCGACCGGCCACTCGACGCGGCTGATCAGACCAGGATTCGGCCGAAAGTCCTGGTCGGGGTCTTCTGCGTTGATCCGCACCTCGATTGCCACCACCGGCGGCACAGGGGGAACGTCGGGCAATTGCGGGTCCAGGCCGAGCGCGAGGCGCAGCTGGGCGGCCACCAGATCGATGCCGAAAGCTTCTTCCGTGACGGGGTGTTCCACCTGGATACGGGCGTTCATCTCGAGAAAGACGACGTCGTCGGACTCGGTGTCGACCAGAAATTCGACGGTTCCGGCGCCACGATAGCGCAGCGCCTTGACGAGCGCCCGGGAGGCATCGTGCAGTACCTGCCGGCGGGCCTCGGATAGTCCGGGAGCCGGGCACTCCTCGACGAGTTTCTGATGCCGGCGTTGCACCGAGCAGTCGCGGTCGCCGAACAGTTGCACGCCGCCGTCTCCGTCGCCGAACACCTGCACTTCAACGTGGCGGGCGGCGGGATAGAAACGTTCCAGGTAGAGGGCGCCATTTCCGAAGGCTGCCTGCGCCTCGGCCGCGGCCTGTGGGGCCAGTTCGGCAAGCTCAGACGAATTCCGCACGAGACGGATGCCGCGCCCGCCGCCGCCGTGAACCGCCTTGATGAGCAGCGGATAGCCCAGGGAATCGCCGAGGGCGGCTGCGGAGGTGGGGTCGCTGATCTCCACGGCGACGGCAACGGGAACTCCGGCGGCCACCGCGACTCGGCGCGCACTGGTCTTGTCGCCGACGGCGCGCAGGGTTTCCGGCCGCGGGCCGGCGAAGGCGATGTTCTCGGCTTCGAGCAGTTCGGCCAACTCGGGTTGCTCGCTCAGAAATCCGTAGCCCGCGTGAACTACGTCGGCGCCGGCGTGCATGGCTGCTTCGGCCACGTATTCCGGCCGCAGGTAGGACTTCGTGGCCTGTGCCGGGCCGATGATGATGACCCGGTCAGCCAGACGGGCTGCCCGTGAGTCGGCGTCAGCAGCGCTCGCCGCCAGCACGGGGCTGGCTCCGATGCGACGCGCCGCCGCGATGATGCGCACGGCGATTTCGCCGCGGTTGGCGACGAGCACGACGGGAATTTTCGCCGCTGGTGCACTCGTCATGAGGGGGTGTTCTCGATGATGACGGCGAGCGGCTGGCCGAACTCGATCTGGGCGTTGTCGGCGACCAGGTATTCGCTCAGGATTCCCGCGCTGCCAGCGGCAACCGGGTTCATGAGTTTCATCACTTCGATGATTCCGATCGTGGTCTCGGCGCTCACCGTGGCACCGGCCTCGATGAAGGGTGCGGCGCCCGGGGTGGGGCTGCGGTAGAAGACACCGATGATGGGTGCCGTGACAATCGTGCCGTTCTGCACCGGTGCGGCCGGAACGATGGCGACCGGAACGGCTGCGGCGGGCGCGGTGGTCAGCGCGGGAGCAGCGACGGGAACAGCGAGGGCCGGCGCGGCCGATGCCGCCGGCGTGACGACCTCGGTCGAACGCCCGAGGCGCACGCTGACGTCGCCGAATTCGACGGTGGCTGATTCGAAGGAACCGTCATCGAGCTGCGTGACCAGGTCCAGAACGTCCTGCCAGCTCGGGGTCGCGGAGGTAGTCATCAGTTGTCACCCTTCGTTGCGGCGGCGACGAAGCCCAGCAGGTTCGCGGTGCCCTTCGTCGTGTTCTTGGATTTTTCTTCCTTGCGCTTCTTCCAGTTCGTCTCGGGCCGGGACTGAAGCAGCATCACCTTGGCGGTACCGTCGGCGTGGTGCTCGAGAGCCCACTCGATGTCCTGCGGGCAGCCGTAGTGCTTTTCCACTCGCAGGGCGATCTCGGCCAACTGCAACACCTCTGCTTCGGTGAGGCAGGCGATGTCGCGCCGTTCCACTTCGACGTCACGAAAGAGCACACCGGTTCCGCCCGGGGCCGGCACGTACTCGTGCGCTTTGGAGGCGATGCGGGTGGTGGTCAGGGTTGGGCCCAGTTTGTTGAGCCAGTATTCATCCGGGGTGACTTCGCCGGACACCACGGACTGGCCGAGGCCCCAGCTGGCGTTGATGGCGATGACGGATCGATCGCCGGTGCGCGGGCTGACGGTGAAGGTGACACCGGCCACGTCGGCGGTGGCCATCAGCTGTACGGCTACCGAGATCTTGGATGCCTCGGAGGCGTCGGCGACGGACAGCTCAGACCGGTACGCGATCGCCTGCGGGGTGTACAGGCTGGCCCAGCACTCGCGCACCTTGTCGATCACGTCATCCGCTCCGACGACCCAGAGGTAGGTCTCCTGCTGGCCGGCGAAGCTGGCCGCATCGCCGTCTTCATCGGTAGCCGAGGAACGCACGGCCACGGGGATGCGGTCGGCGTCGTCGGTGCCCCGCCGCGTCGCCGTCTCGCGGGAGAGTGCGAGATAGGCCGTACGGATCTCCTGCTCGATCGCGGCCGGCAGCTCGCTGCCGAGGATCAGGGCGACGGATTCGTTGTGGGCCTGCTGCAGGGATGCGTGGTTCTGCGCGTCCGCGCCCAGCACGATCCTGAGCAGTTCCTGGCGCAGGTTCGACGCGTCGCGGTAGTCCTCATAGGCATCCACGGTGACCGCGAAGCCGTCGGGCACGGGCAGGCCGGCCTGCACCATTTCGCCCAGGCTGGCGCACTTACCGCCCACGAGGGGACGATCATGACGATTGAGTTCGGTGAATTTTCTGGTGTACTTTCCCACGGTCTTCTTCTTTCTAGGTGGGTGTCGAGGCCACAGGCAGCGCGCCGTTCGGCGGCCTGTGGAGGTGTGTGGTGGCGGGGGAGCGCCTCGGTCGGGTCAGACGCCGGTGGGCTCGTCCAGAATCGTCACGGTGCCGGCGTTGCCGTCGACACGGATCAGCTGGCCGGTCTTGATGGTGGTGGTCCCGAATCCGGTACCGACGACGGCCGGCAGGCCGTACTCGCGCGACACGATGGCGGCGTGGCACATGATGCCGCCGATGTCACTGACCGAGGCGCGGATTCGTCCGAAGACCGGCGTCCAGCTGGGGCTCGTGACCGGAGAAACCAGGATCTCACCGTCTTGCACGGTGTCGAGCTGGTCGGGGCGCAGCACGACGCGGGCGCGACCCTCGGCGATGCCGGGGGAGCCGGCGAAGCCCGTCAGCTGGGTTCGGCTGCCACCGCCGTCCTGTGCGGTCAGCCAGCGTTCGACGGTTTCCGGCGTGATGCCCCACAGCATGATGGTCAACGGCTCGTTGACCTCACCGGGAACCGGACCCAGGGCGGGCGGCGGATTCCAGTTGCTGAGAGCCTCATAGATTTGTTTGCGCCGTGTGATGATCGCGGGCCAGTGATGCCCACCCTGCGGGTTGCCGCCGGCCGACCAGGCCATCTGCAGGTCGACGATGGCTTCTTCGACCTCGGCCCGACGCAGAAAGAAAATGTCTTCCACGTCGTTCCAGAATCCCCACTTCTGCATCAGGCTGCTGAATTCGCGTGCCTTGTTCCAGAAGTTGGTCAGGAACCAGTGTTCGATATAGAAGTTGTGGTTTTCCACGTACGGAAAAACCGTTCGGGACAGGGCCAGGGTCTCGTTGAAGGCGGGAAGGTCTTCCTCGTCGAGCAGCGAGCGGTAGTGCGTGACGAGTTCGTCTCGTTCCTTTTGGAGCTTGTCGATGGGTCGGGTCAGGTCGTCGCCACCGCGCAGGCGGTGGATGTAGTCGCCGATGGCCTGGATGGGTAGGCGCAGATCGTCGATCCAACTCCGGTGGGAGTGGTACATGCCAGACCCATAGGAGAAGGAGAACCACGGGTCCTTGCTCACGTCCAGAGCGCTCAGCCAGGTTTGGCCGGCTTCGGAGTCTGCGAGGTTGCTCAGCAGCTCGGCCTCGGTCGTGGCCGCGATCACCAGCTCGCCGACTCCGAGCTCCTCGGCCCGGCGCGCAAGCGCCCGCAGCTCGTCATCGGGACGAAACAGCAGCACGTCGACGCCGCTCACCATGCGGGAGATGGTCTGGTCGTCGATTTCCGGAAAGTGTTCCTTGCACAGAGTGAGGAATTGGAGGTACGCGGCGTAACCCAGGTTCAGGAATTCTGAATGCAGGGTCCAGATCTGATCGCCATGTTCCAGCAACCGGTGATACGCGACCAGGAGCTGATTGGCCTGGGTCGGCCCGCGATCTTCCGTCACACGCTCCAAGGATTCAAACTCCGACAGCGGTGGAACTTCGATGTCGCGCACGGCCCGGATGGCGGTCGTGACCCGGCCTTCCCACTCGGCGTACAGGGCGTCCCAGTTCTGAAAGTAGTAGCCGGCGCGTTTGCCGAACTCCTCCGCCCGGCGAGCCTGCTCATCGGCGTCGGGGCTGGCGATCGTGGACATGTAGGTATAGCCGTTGATGACACGCACGTCCAAACCCTTGGCCGGCGGCAGGGCGAAGACGCGGGTGTTGGTCACCCCGGTCCCGGTGAAGGCCCCGTCGATGGTGACCTGGTCGAACGGATACGAGACTTCCGGGTAGTGCAGGGAGTTGCGAAACCAGGTCTTGGCGGAATCCTCGGCCTGACGCGAGGGCAGAAAACGGTTGTGGTAGGCGTACATGTCCTCCCACCCCTCGGCCCCCTCGGGCGTCTCGATCTCGTACGGATCGGGGAAGCTGCGTTCCGTCGGTGTGGTGACGTCCGACGACGACGGTTTTGCTGCTGCACCTTCTTCCACTGCATTTTCTTCCACTGCATTGTCCGTGGTGGTCATGACTGCTCCTTTGCGTCCATGGGTGCCCGGCGAGGGGACTGGATGTCAGTATGAACGGTTCCCCGGCCCGTCGCACGACATCTTTTCACTCAATGAAAAGAATCTTCGGGGGATGCCGAGTCATCATCCTGAATCGAACGGGTGACAGTAAATGGCTTTTCATCAAATGAAATTGACACTAGGGTGAGGTCATCAGCGACTCGCTGGTGTCCGACGAGGAGGTCGAGATGGCTCAGTCCGGTATCTCCGTGCCCGACCAGACCGCAGGGCCGGGCAAGTCCGTCACCGAGCGGGCGTTCGCCGTGCTCATGTCCTTCGACATGATGCACCGCTCGATGACCCTCTCGCAGATCTCCCGGCGCAGCGGCCTTCCGCTGGCGACAACATTTCGACTGCTCAACCACCTCGAAGGCATTTCTGCAGTGCAACGGGACACCGGCGGACGTTACGCAATCGGACCCAAAATCTGGGAATTGGGCATTCTGGCACCCACCCACGACGTGATCGGAATGGGCACCCGGCCACTGTTGGTTCGGCTGGCCGCCAAGACGAACATGATGGTCAGGGTGTTCGTCTTCAACGGACAGAAGGCCCTGTGTGTTGAGGAGGTACTGGCCAATGGAGCGAGCTCCCCGAGAACCGGACCCGGAACCGTGCTCACCCTGATCGACTCGGCCGTGGGGCACATTCTCATGGTGCAGATGTCCCAGGCTGATCGCGTCGCACTGCCGCTGACTCGAACGCAGTATTCCCGCCTCGAAGAGCGATTGGCCGTGATCGGCGAGCGCGGCTGGGCGCGCCGAACCGACGACGATGGCGACGTGGAATACGCCGTACCCATCTACTCTGACGGGCGCCCACCGATGGCGCTGTCGCTCAGCACGCCGCCGTCGGAGACATCCGTTCTACTCCGCCACGAGCCACCCATCGACAGACTGATCCCCGAGCTTCGCGGCGTCGCCCGCAGCATCGCGGCCGTGCTGTCCTCGACAAGAGAGGAATCCGACCATGAGTGATGAGCCGTACAAGAGTTCCGCCAAGTCCGTCACCGCGCGGGCTCTGGCGGTGCTGGCGGCCTTCGATGTCGACACACCGCTTCTCTCCCTCAGCCAGCTCGCCCGCAAAGCGGGACTTCCCGTCGCAACCGTGTACCGACTTGCCGGTGAACTCGAGGACGGACGCTTTCTTGACCGCGACAGCGCCGGGCGTTATGGACTCGGGGTCAGACTCTGGGAGATGGGCCTCCTCACCCCCATCCATGGTCGACTACGCGAGACAGCCATGCCGTTTCTGCTCAATCTGCAGTATGAGTGTCGCGAAACCGTGCAGCTGGCGGTGTGCGACGGCACGAACGCCATCTATATCGAAAAATTGACCTCCGAAATTTCCGTGCCGGTGCAGAGCCGTATCGGTGCCCGGATACCGTTACACGCCTCCGGAGTCGGCAAGGCTTTGCTTGCCTTCAGTTCTGAGGACTTCACGGAGGCGATTCTCGCACTGCCCCTCACGCAGTACACCCCGGAAACCGTCACCGATCGACGGCTCCTGCTGCGGCAACTCGCGCAGATTCGACAGCGCGGCTTCAGCCTCAGCCATCAGGAATACCAGCGGGGAGCCAGCTCTCTCGCCGCCCCCGTGATGGTCAACGGAACGGTTCAGGCGGCAATCGGTATCGTCAGCTACGAACTCAGGACCGACCTGGTTCAGTACGCACCGGCGTTGCTCGGCGTGGCGAGCAGGCTGGCCCAGCGTTTGCAAGATGCGGCCGGAGTCGCGTACCCGAGCATCAAAGACCCCATAAGGAGTGCTGAATAGTGCCATACGAACCCCGGCTCGACATCGACGCGCTGGTCGCAATTGACACCCACGTGCATGTGGAAGTGGATGATCATGGTCACCACGCATTACCGCAACAACTGGTCGACGCGGCCAGTAAGTACTTCAAGGCTGCCGGGCCTCGGCCCGGACTCGATGCGATCGCCGACATGTACCGGGAACGCAAGATGGCGGCGGTGGTGTTCACCGTCGATGCGTCGAGTCACCTCGGACATCCGCCGAACAGCAGCGAAGAGATCGCACGCGGTGCCGCTCGCAACAACGACGTTCTGATTCCGTTTGGGTCGGTGGACCCCCACCACGGATCCGCCGCGATTGCTACAGCCCAACGGTTGGTGAGCGATTTCGGTGTGCGCGGCTTCAAATTTCATCCGAGCGTGCAGAACTTCGACCCGAGCGATACAGAGCACTACCCCCTGTATGAGGTCTTACAGTCGTTCAACCTGCCCGTGATCTTTCACACTGGCCAGACCGGAATCGGCTCCGGGCTGCCGGGAGGATTCGGGATCAAGCTGGGACTATCGAATCCCATGCTGCTCGACTCGGTCGCGGCCGACTTTCCAGAATTGCAGATCGTGATGGCTCACCCGTCCGTGCCCTGGCAGGACGAAGCGTTGGCGGTCGCAACCCACAAGAAGAACGTCTGGATCGACCTCTCGGGGTGGTCGCCAAAGTACTTTCCCCCCAGCCTGGTGCGCCAGGCCAAGTCAATTCTGCAAGACAAGGTCCTCTTCGGCTCCGACTTTCCGCTTATCTCCCCGGACCGGTGGATGAAGGATTTTGCCCTGCTCGAATTCGATGACGCGGTTCGCATGAAAATCGTCAAGGACAACGCCGTGCGGTTGCTGGGGCTCTAGCGCCCCGCGCGGCCCGGTTCGAAAGGATGACAATGGTGTTTTTTGAACAGTCAAAATGGGACGGCAAGACCTTTCTGGGTGGATGGACCAGCCTCGCGGGAACGACAGCCGTCGTCTCTCCGGCGTCGGGTGAGCGGATCGGCGCGTATGCCACGGGCTCGGCCGCGGACATTGCGGCGGCAGCAGATCTGGCCGTCAACGCCCAGCAGCTCTGGGCGACGACGTCGCCGGAGGTTCGCTCGGCGGTGCTGCGACGGGCCGCGATGCTCATCGAGCAGAACGTTGGCGTCCTCGCCCAGTGGCTGTCCGATGAGGCAGGGTCCGCGAGCGGCAAGGCAGGCTTTGAAGCCGGACTCGTCGCCGCGGAGTTCCACCTCGCCTCGGCCACGGCACTGATGCCGTACGGTCAACTTCTGCGAACCGGGCGTCCTCGTCTGAGCATGGCTCGCCGTCTCCCCGTCGGAGTGGTCGGCATCATCTCACCGTTCAACTTTCCCTCCATCCTCTCTGCCCGGTCGATAGCACCGGCCCTCGCGTTGGGTAACGCCGTCATCATTAAGCCCGACCCTCGCACGACCATCACGGGAGGTTTGTTCTTCGCCGAGGTGCTCGAGCAAGCCGGGTTGCCGGTGGGCCTGTTCAGTGTCGTCCCCGGCGGCGCGGATGTCGGCTCGGCGCTGGTCGACGAGCCCCGTGTGCCCGTGATCTCCTTCACCGGCTCGACTCCGGCCGGTCGCGCAATCGGCGCGCGCGGGGGCGAATTGCTCAAACGCGTGCACCTTGAGCTCGGTGGAAACAACGCTCTGGTCGTGCTGGACGATGCCGATGTGGAAGCCGCCGCATCTGCCGGTGCCTGGGGTTCGTTCCTGCACCAGGGGCAAGTCTGTATGACGACCGGTCGCCACCTCGTTCATGAGAGCCTCTATGCCCGATACGTCGATCTGCTGACCGAAAAGGCACTCAACATCCCGGTCGGGGCTCCCGCCAGCGGCGCTCCTCTGGGGCCGATCATCGACGCCGGACAGCGCGACAAGGTTCACTCGATCGTCACAGACAGCGTCGCGGCTGGCGCGCGGCTAACGGCTGGCGGTGCCTACGACGGACTGTTCTACCGGCCCACGGTGCTGGCTGATGTGAGCGTGAACCACCGCGCGTTCGCTGAGGAGATCTTTGGACCGGTCGCCCCGGTCACGAGTTTCTCGACGATCGATGACCTCGTCCAGCTCGTCAACAGCTCGAAATTCGGGCTTTCCCTGTCGCTGCTGACGGGCAACGCCTACCGCGCGTTCGAGATCGCAGACAGGATGCCGAGCGGCATCCTGCATGTCAACGATCAGACCGTCGACGACGAAGCGCAGGCGCCGTTCGGCGGGGTCGGCGACTCGGGAACGGGCGCTCGCTTCGGCGGGCACGACGCGAATATTGAGGCTTTTACGGAGACCCAGTGGGTGACCATTCAAGGCGAGATTGCCCCCTACCCGTTCTAGCATTCGGGGTTGTTGCCGCTCTGGGTCAGGCGTAGCTTAAAAAGAAACGGCGTCACCTCGTTCTGAGGAGGTGGAGAAGATGATGCGACGACTTCGTTGTCGGGTTGGGTTGCACCGATGGGTCCTCAAGCAGGACTCACGGGATGCGCCGAGGTACTACGGCTGTCGCTTCTGCGACAAGATGATGGAATTTGACGGTCGTCCCGCGGCGTACTTCGGTGGCTTCTGAGCATCCGTCTGGGCATCCGTCTGAGGCATTAGGGCCGTGGCGGTACCACCAAGACCAGGCACGCTGCGTGCCGTAAGCACTGCCTGCTCACGGACCCCAGCAGCATTCCCGCGAAATCACCGCGCCCGCGCGTGCCAACGACCAGCAAACGGGCGTCGTGTGACAGGGCGATGAGCGCTTGTGCGGGCGCCGCATAGACGGGCCGGTAGAAAATCGACACCAGAGGAAATCTCTCGATCAGGGCGCGCGAATCCTGCTCGAGTTCGTCGTGCACGGCGGCCTCATACTCTTCGAGTGAAGACACGTAGCCGAACTCCCAGACGGATGGCCGCGGCGCGGTCGTGATGGACCAAGCCCGGACGAGAACGATGGGGACGTACAGCTCATCGGCAAGCTCCAGTGCCACGGCCAGTGCGGTGTCCGCACCCGCGGATCCATCGTGTCCGACCACGATGCTTTCGCTCGGAGCTGGCACCAGATCCGAGTTGTTCATTGCGCCGTCGAAGCGCATTGACGGTTCTCCTTACCGGGCCAGATATTCTGCGTGCTGTCGGTGGGCATCCGCTACCTGCTCGCGGATCGTGTCAACGTCCTTGGCCTTGTTGCGGTACTTCAGGTCCATTTTCAGAATCTGAGTTTCTTCGTCGGCCAGCAGCTGGTAGATACGCTCGCGCTCGGCGTGATCGGCCGTGTAGGCCAGGTCCAGATAGCTGCCGGCATGGCGGCGTGCGTTGTTGATGGCGGTCTGGGCTTTGCCGGCCTTGCTCAGAAGCGAGGCCACAACGGTCACGATGAGCGTGCCGATGATGACGCTCAGGGACAGGCCCGTGCTGATCTCGACGACCGGCACCGGTTCGCCGTCATTGATGAACGGCAGGTTGTTCTCGTGCAGAGCGTGGAGCACGAGCTTGACACCGATGAAGGCCAGGATGACTGCCAGGCCGTAAGAAAGGTAGATGAGGCGGTCCAGCAGTCCGTCAATCAAAAAGTACAGCTGGCGCAGGCCCATGAGCGAGAAGGCGGTGGCGGTGAAGACGATGTAGACATTCTGCGTCAGGCCAAAAATCGCGGGTATCGAGTCCAGCGCGAAGAGGATGTCGGTGCCGCCGATCGCCACCATGACCAGCAGCATGGGCGTGAGTGCCCTCTTGCCGTTGTGCATGGTGAACAGTTTGTCGCCGTCGTAGTGCTCGGTGGTGTGGAACAGTCGCCGGGCCAGACGGATCATCACGTTGTCGGCTTGGCTGTCACCATGCGCTTCGGGCTTGAGCAGATTGCCCGCCGTGATCAGCAGGATCAGGCCGAAAATGTAGAACACCCACGCGAAGGAATTGATCAGGGCCGCGCCCAGAAAAATGAACCCGGTACGGGCGATCAGTGAGAAGACAATTCCGAACAGCAGCACCTTCTGCTGGTCCTCGCGGGGCACCCGAAAGCTCGCCATGATGATCAGGAAGACGAACAGGTTGTCCACCGACAGCGCCTTCTCCGTGATGTAGCCGGCGAAGTACTCCGACCCCATCGTGCCCCCACCGAAGATCAGAACCAGAATTCCGAACACGATGGCAAGCCCGACGTAAATGGAAGACCAGAGCGCCGCTTCCTTCAGCGTGGGAACGTGGGCCTTGCGGATGTGGAAGAAATAGTCGAAGGCGAGCAGTGCCAGGATGACGACGATGGTCATGCCCCAGACGAGGGGTGAAACAGTCATGAGACCTTGCTTTCCAGTGGTGGTGGCCGAGCATCGAGCAGTGACATGGCGCGGTCGATCAATTACCGCCGTTAGCGATACGATAACCCGTTCATCTGTGCACGGGTAGCGAGCGGTGGGTCCCGGTTAAGCGAGCCGTGGCTCCCGCGTGAGGTATTTCAGCGGTGTCATCCCTGCTCGAAGGTGAATTGCGCTTCGAGCCAATGATCAAAGTGATACGTGATGCCATCCAGCCACGACGCATCAAGCTGACTGACATGGGTGCCGCGAGGCTCGCGTGACAATGCTGCTCGCGCAGGCCGAGATCAAGATTTCCTCTGCGACCCGCACCTGGAGGTTTATGAAACTGGTGCGGAACGCGCTTGTGCTCATCGCCGTGCTCCTGGTGTTCTGGCTCGCCTACCAGTTGACCCAAGCATTAAACGTCACCGACTTTATCCGCGCCGCGGGCGCGCTCGTTATCGGGGGACCGGGACTGTTCATCACGGGCATGGTGAAGTCGGCGGCCGAGGAACTCACGCTGGCCGAGACCGGTCGACAGGACATTGCGGAGCGAATCGCCGCTCTGAGCGAGCACTCCGCAGCCGGTTAGGAGTAGGCGCTTCTCCATCACGATCTGTTCGCGGAGCGCGCGACAGAGGGGCGCAAGCCCGACACCGCCGATCATTCCGCGGCGAGGTTGTGCAGCGCCCACCACGTCACTGGCGTGTTCACATCACCGTGGTCAGCAATCGCGGCCTTGCCGTCGATGGCTCCTGAGCCGTCGATCGAAATAACTCGTGCGTCTGCGTTGAGTTTGTACTTGGTACCGGGTTTCTTCGCCGTCTCATCCGTGAAGGCGATTCCGTGCGGACGATATCCACCGAGTGCTCCATACTTGTCGGTGTTTCCCCACGCGTCAGTGTCCGCCCGCACGGCGGCATTAAACTCCGCGAAATTGTCTCCACGCAGCGCGTGATGAAAGAAGTCATGCAGCGGCTGGTCGAAGTCCGACCGGGTTGCCATGATCGGGCGCACGACGCGGTCAGGCACCATCGCGTACCCGGCCGCTCTCCCGCTCGTTGCCACGTCGCGTGCAAAGCACCAACGGTTGACCGCGGGTTGCAGCAGCAGCAGAGACTGCACCGGGTGGTCGTCGAGAAGTGGGCAGTGCGCTACCGCCGAGAGCATCACGCGCGCCCCGAACGAGTGTCCGATGAGATGGATGCGCAGCCCGGGCTTGGCGATTCGGGTGAGCAACGGACCAACGCCCAGCTTGCCGACCTCGCCGGCGCGGCCCTTCATCTTCCACACGCTCGCCATTCGAAGAAGCCCGCGCGGGTCGAACGAGACACTCTCTGTCGCATCCGCCAGGCCGTTCGACGACTGTTCACCACCCTCGATCTCCTTCCAGGCGTCGAGGATGTTCTCGATGTCGGGCTGCGCAGACAGGCCGTCATCATCGACGGGCCACTGGTCGAGAATGATCGCCGCCATCTCACGAGCCTCGGCCGAGGTGAGCCTGTCGACGCCGTCGACCAGGTCGAGCAGGTGCACACGGGTCTCGGCCTCCCATCCGTCCGTCACTTCGGAAAGCATCGCTTCGGTCGCACCGGAACCCGTGTGGTCGCTAACCGAATCGTCGAGAACGGAAATGATCGGGCCCATCTCGGAGTTCAGCACAAACCACGTGGACGGCCAGACAATCCCTATCAGCACCGGACGATAGCCCTGCGGGACCGCGAGCTGAAACTCCGCGCGCTGGGCGATAAAGCCTTCCGCAAAACGGGTGTAATTGTGCAGCGCATCCCCATAGGTGTTGTTCCATCCGTGGGAAAAAATGAAGACATCGCTGGCTGCGCGTGCGGCGTCCACGGCGAGCTTCGCGGTCGTGGGGCTCTCGAGACGCCCATCCTTTCCGAACCTCAAAAGATAGAGGTCGAGCAAGATTCCGTTCCCTGCGGGGATCTGAGCGACTGGACCGATCATGGCTTCTCGCTTTCGCGCTGCCACGCGGCCGAGCGCGCCGTTGGCACAGGTTGGTTTCAGGGCACGTCATCGCGCCCTCGTTGCCTTACCGCTCCGGCGATCTGCTCATTTCAGCCGTGGCCGCCGCTGCTCGGTGGAACTGTACGCCTCAGGCCCGCCGTCGACAAGCTCCGCCGCGTGGGTCAGTGCGCGATGCCGGCGGGCTGGTTCTTGCTGCGCAGACGTGATACTCCGAGAACGATCGCGGCAATGATCAGGCCAAGAACCAGCCCGAACACGGCCGATATCGCCGTGTCGGTGACCCAGACGATGACGGGGCCGGCGGCTTCGACCGCGTGGGTCACCGCGTGCAGCAGATCGTAGGGTCCGTGCCAGAAGGTCTCGGCGAGGTTGGCGATCACCAGGTGGCCTCCCACCCACAACATGGCGACCGTTCCGATAATGCCGATGACCGTGAAGACGGTGGGCATCGATGCCACGATGCGGGCACCGATGCGTCGCACCCGTCGGGCCGGATTCTGCATGAGTGACAGCCCGACATCGTCGATCTTGACCAGCACGGCGACGGCGCCGTAAACGATCACGGTCATGACCAGACCGATCACGACCAACGCGCCCAGCGTCATCCAGATGCCGAAGTCGGGATCGAGGCTGGCCAGTGCGATGAGCATGATCTCGGTGCTCAGAATGAGGTCGGTGCGGATGGCCCCGAAAATGAGCTTGCCCTCGTCGCGCGCCTCGGTCTCTTCGGCGGCGTGATGCACGCCGAACCATTCGGTGACCTTCTCCGCACCCTCGAAGCACAGGTAGGTGCCGCCGAAAATCAGCAGATACGGCAGCACCAAGGGCGCGAACGCGGACAGCAGCAGTGCGAGCGGAATGATGATGACGAACTTGTTGAACAGGCTGCCGAGCGCGATGCGCCAGACCACGTGCAGCTCGCGGGCCGGCGACAGCCCCTGAACGTACTGCGGCGTGACGGCCGCGTCGTCGATGACGACGCCCGCGGTCTTGGCACTCGCCTTGAGGGCGGCAGTCAGAATGTCATCGACAACGGCGAGTAGGCCGACCGACATGTGGTTCTCCTCGGATGAAAGCGTCAACCTCGTGCGGGTCGACGGCGATGGTGTCCACAGTACCTGTCGCCATGGTGCATCCCGGTGCACGGCCGTCGCTGAGCCCAAGAACGGATGCCCGCCCCGGGCCCGGCCGGCGAGCCGACCTGGCGGCTAGGCCATTTGCGGAAAGCCAAGGTCGATCTCCGACGTGGCCGGGTCGGGCCACCGGGTCGTGACGACCTTTCCCCGCGTGTAGAAGCGGATGCTGTCGGGCCCGTACATGTGCGCGTCGCCGAAGAGGGAGTTCTTCCACCCGCCGAACGAGAACGATCCCACCGGCACGGGGATCGGCACGTTGATGCCGACCATGCCGGCCTCAATCTCGAACTCGAACTGCCGCGCCGCCCCGCCGTCGCGCGTGAACAGCGCGACACCGTTGCCGAACTCGTGGTCGTTGACGAGTTTCACGGCCTCGTCGAACGTGTCTACGCGCACGACCGAGAGCACCGGGCCAAAGATTTCGTCGTCATAGACCTTCATGCCGGGTGTGACATGGTCGATCAGGCTGACGCCCAGAAAGAAGCCGTCGCCATCGAAATTCTGGGCGCGGCCGTCGACGACCATCGTGGCGCCGGCATCCGCTGCTCCGGCAAGGTAGGACGCGACCCGGTCACGGTGTTCACCCGTGATGAGCGGGCCCATCTGCGAAGACGGGTCGGTTCCCGGTCCGACGTGGAGGGTTTTCATGCGCTTCGCGATCGCTGCCACGAGGTCGTCGGCGATGCCGCCGACCGCCACGAGCACGCTGACGGCCATGCAGCGTTCGCCGGCAGAGCCGTATGCGGCGTTGATCGCGGCATCCGCTGCCATCTCCAGGTCGGCGTCGGGCAGCACCACCATGTGGTTCTTGGCACCGCCGAGGGCCTGCACTCGCTTTCCGTTCGCGGCCGCCCTGGCGTAGATGGACTTCGCGATCGGCGTGGATCCGACGAAGCTGATGGCCTTGACCTCTGGGTTATCGAGCAACTCATCGACGGCCTCTTTGTCGCCCTGCACCACATTGAGAACGCCGGCGGGCAGGCCGGCCTCCGTGAAGATCTCGGCGATGAAAATGGCCGATGACGGGTCTTTCTCGCTCGGCTTGAGCAGCACCGTGTTACCGCAGGCGAGGGCGCTGCCGATCATCCACAGCGGCACCATGGCGGGAAAATTGAAGGGGGTGACGCACGCGACGACACCGACGCTCTGGCGCACCGAGTGCACGTCGATTCCATGGGAGACCTGCTGCGAGAAATCGCCCTTGAGCATCTGCGCGAGGCCCGTGGCGAATTCGATGTTCTCGAGTCCGCGGGTGATCTCACCGGCGGCGTCGGACAGTACCTTGCCGTGCTCGCTCGTGAGAATCGCGGCGAGCTCGTCCGTGCGCTCGGCGAGCAGTTCACGCACCTTGAAGAAGATGGCCGTGCGCTTGGCGAGGGTGCTGGCTCGCCACTCGGGCAGGGCGGCCCGGGCGGCATCGATGGCGTCGACGACAACAGCGCGGGACGCCAGCACGACCTGCTTGTCTTGCACGCCGGTCGCCGGATTGAAAACCGGGCCGAATCGCTCGGCCGTGTCGACGCGCTGGCCGTTGATGTAGTGGGGAATTGTGTGCATGGGAGTGCTCATTTCAGGTCGGTGACGGGTTTCAGGCGCGTGGCTGCAGGGTGCCGTCGACGAGCTTGACGATCATCGAGCAGTCCTTGCCGCCCTCGCCCTCATCGATGAGGCGCTGAAAGAGCTCGGCAACGTGTTCGCCGATCTCGAGCGGGGTGTCGGTCGCCCGCGCTGCGGCGATCGCGAGACCGATGTCCTTGCTCGCGAGTTCGGTCGTAAACGTCGGGGCGAAGTCGCGGTTGGCGGCGGCCGTCGCGACGACGTCCTTGACGGGATACCAGGTGCGCAGCGCCCAGCTGTCTCCCGATGAGACGGATGCGATGTTCCAGAACACCTGCTTGTCCAGTCCCAGCCGATCGGCCAACACCGCCCCTTCGGCTGTCGCGGCGAGGTTGATGAACAGCATGAGGTTGTTGCAGATCTTGGCGGCCTGTCCGGTCGTCGCGCCTCCGGTGGGGATGATGTTCGCCGCCATCGGCTCGATGAATGTCGTGGCGTCGGCAACCGCTGTCGCCTCGCCGCCGATCATGAAGGTCAGTGTTGCTGCCTTCGCGCCGCTGATTCCACCGGAGACCGGGGCATCGACGAAGCGAAAGCCCGCTGCCGCCGCTGAATCATGCAGGGCCTGGGCGGTTTCGATGTCGATGGTGGAGGAATCCACCAGAAGGGTGGCCGTATCGGTGTTCGCCAGTACCCCGTCGGCGCCGAAGTACACCGAGCGTGCATGCTCGCCCTTGGGCAGCATCGTGAACACGACATCGGCGCCCGCAACGGCGTCGGCAATGCTGTGGGCGGCGGTGACGCCCGCCGTGACGGCGGTCGCGAGGGCCTCCGCACTCAGGTCGAACCCGCGTACCTCGTGGCCGGCGGCCACCATGTTTGCCGACATGGGTCCGCCCATGTTGCCCAACCCGATCCATGCAACTACCGACATGACGAAGCTCCTTTGCTTGTGTGCGCTGCCTCTACCCTCGCAGCCCGATAGAGTGCGATCAAGGCAATATTTCACACGGGGCATGTGCGCAGATGCACATGCTCGAGAGGATTGATTCGTGAGTTCACACCAGCTTCCGAGCCCGAACGACCTGCTCGTGCTGCTGACCGTGGCCCGGCTGGGCCGGTTCAACGCGGTCGCCGAGGCGCTCGGTACCACGCACACGACCATTTCGCGGCGAATTCTCTCGCTCGACCGGGAGCTGGGTGGTCGCACGCTCGAACGCAGTGCGCACGGCTGGGAACTCACCGAACTGGGGCGGCACGCGGTCGGTGCGGCCGAGGCGATCGAAGACCGCTTGGGCGCGCTCACCACGGCGATCAGCCAGAAAGACCCGCTGTCCGGTCTGCTGCGCATCAGCACGATCGATGGCTTCGGGGCCGAGATCGTCACGCCGGCGCTCGTGAAGTTGCAGCAGGGCCACCCCCGCATCAATATCGAGATGTTCAGTGCCACCCGCAAGGTGAGCCAGAACCGATCGGGGGTCGACCTGGAGATCGTGGCCGGACGCAACGACGTCGACAAGGCGGAGGCGATGTTTCTCACGAACTATTTTCTGCGCCTCTACGCAAGCCGTGAGTACCTGCTGGCCCACGGTGTGCCGCAATCGCTCGACGATATTCGGTCGCACAGCTTCGTGTCGTACGTCGAGAGCGCCCTGCTCGTGGCCGAACTCGGCTACCGCTCGTCGCAGTTGCCTGAACCCGCGACGACCTTTCAGTCGACCAGCCTGTTCGCCCAGCTCGAGGCGGTGCAGGCGGGCGCCGGAATAGGTCTACTGCCGAACTTTCTCGTACATGATCGGCCGGAATTCGTGCCGGTGCTGCCGCACGACTTTCAGCGACAGCTGCCGATTTGGGCCGTCGCCCGGGCCGAATCGCTGCGCTCACCCGTGGTGCGCGCAGCGATCGAGGCGATCACCCTCGAGATCACCGAGCGACCGGCGGCGTTCACCGCCTGATCCGGCCGCCGGTGCAGTGGGCATGACCGGGGTCTGCCTGGCTACCAGAAACTACCGGCCGGGGGTGCCGACCAGATCGGCGGCCGCGGCGGCGCGATCGGCCGAATCCGCGGCATCCGCTGCATCGATATCGTGAAGAGCGAGCCCGCGCGTCTCTTTCAGGGTCAGCACCACGAGGGCCGTCACGAGGCAGGCTGCCGCGAGGTAGATGGCCACCGGCACCGAGGACTCGAAGCTCGAGAGCAGGCTGACCGCGATGATCGGGGCGATGGAGCCCGCGATCACCGAGGTGACCTGATAGCCGAGTGAGACGCCGGAGTAACGCATGCGGGTGGGGAACATTTCGGCCATGATGGCGGGCTGTCCGGCGTACATGAGTGCGTGAAACAACAGGCCCATCATGATCGCGACGATGATGATGACGTCGTTCGCGGTATCCATCATGGGGAAGGCGAAGAAGCCCCAGGTGCCGGCGAGTACGGCGCCCACGAAGTACACCGGGCGGCGGCCCACCCGGTCGGAGAGGTGGCCGACAACCGGGATAACCAGAAAATGGATGGCGTGGGCGATGAGCAAGAGCAGCAGCACGCGGGAGGTGTCCATCTGCACGATGATCTTCAGATAGGTGATGGAGAAGACCACGACGAGGTAGTACAGGATGTTTTCGGCGAAGCGCAGGCCCATGGCGGTGAACACGCCACGCGGGTAACGGCGGAAGACCTCGATGATGCCGTAGCCCTGGTCTCCCGCGACGACCTCCTTTTGTGCCTTGAGAAAAATCGGGGCATCGCTGACCTTGGTGCGAATGTAGTAGCCGACGAGAACGATCACGGCCGAGAGCCAGAACGCGACGCGCCAGCCCCAGCTCAAAAAGGCCTCGTCGGACAGGGCCGAAGCGAGAACGAACAGCACGGCGGTGGCGAGCAGGTTGCCCATCGGCACGGCCGCCTGGGGCCAGCTGGCCCAGAACCCACGTGATTTCGCCGGGCTGTGCTCGGCGACGAGCAGCACGGCGCCACCCCATTCACCGCCGACCGCGAAACCCTGGATGAACCTCAGGAGCACGAGCAGAATCGGTGCCAGGTAGCCGATCTGTTGAAAGGTGGGCAGGCAGCCCATCAAGAAGGTGGCGACGCCGACGAGCACGAGGCTGAACTGAAGCAGTCGTTTGCGGCCGAATTTGTCACCGAAATGTCCAAACACGATGCCGCCGATGGGGCGGGCCAGAAATCCGACCGCGTAGGTCGCGAACGCCGCGATGATGCCCTCGAGTTCGCTGCCGGCGTTCGGAAAGAACAGGGTGCCGAAGACCAGGGTGGCCGCCGAGGCGTAGAGAAAGAATTCATACCATTCGACGACCGTGCCGGCCATGGAGGCCGCGACGACCTTTTTCAGTCCCGACGTCTCTGTTTCTCGTGGGCTACCGGAATCGTCTCGGGCAGTGGATCTGGTCGTGCTCATGGGTGTTCCCTCGTGTCGTCATTGACACAACGTGCTCGGCGGGCTCACATCATCACCGCCGTGACACACGTCGTCTGGCTTGTCTTAGACTGCGCGCTGCGGACGGTGCTGTCAAAGGCGATTCGCACAGAGGTACAGTGCAAAAATGCACAGGGCCCTTCGCTCTGGTCTCGGTGCCGCTCGCCATGGCATACTGTCGCCGTGATAGAGCGCATCGGCTTTGGAACGGGTCAGGTCGATTCCGGTACCTTTCGGGTGCGGCTGTCGCTGGGGGAGTCGCTGACCGTGGGCCTCGGCGTCACGGCCACGTCACCGGCCGAACTGGCCGGTGCGGCGGCGTTCGTCTGGACGAACTACGGCGCCCAGAATCCCGGCAACTTTTCGGCGCTTCCGATGACGTCAACCCCGCCGACGGATGCCCACCAGCAGGCGTTCGCGTTGACGCTCGACCCCGCGGTGCCCGGAACCGTCATTGCGACCGCCTTCGTCGTGCTCGACGGCATCTGTTACTGGGCACCCGAATTCGCCGCCCCCGGCACCCGCGGTGCCGAATACGGGTTGGTAAACCGGCTGGTCTTTCGGGTATCTGACCCGGCCATCGTTCACCTCAACGTTCGAGAGCTTCCGATCGACAAGGTCAACGCGAGGTCGGACAGCACGGACATTTCCCTGATTGAAGACCTCATCGACGACCAGCCCAACTGGTACACGCTGCAGAAGCTGCACGACGAGGGTGTGAACTGTGTCTGGCTGCAGGTGCCGTATCGGCTGGATCCCTGGGACGGTCGGGACACCCACGACGACGCCGGAAGCGACTACGCGAGCAACGACTGGTTCTCGATTGACCCCGACCTGTCGCGCGAGTCGCGCGGTGTGCCGCCGTGGGACCTGGACCGCCAGCACCGACTCGCCAACATCGCTATGAAACGTCTGGTCGACAAGGCGCACGACCTGGGCCTGAAGGTGCTGCTTGAGATCGCCCCCAACCACGTCGGGCACAATTTCATCTACCGTGACGCGTTTGGGGCGGGCCCGGGAACGGATGTTCCGCGCCGCGACTATGCGCAGTCAGCGATCGACGTGGCCCAGCGCGCGCAAATCGGACAGCGACTGGCATCGGGCGACTATCCGGACGAGCTCAAGAACTATGCCGAGTACATGCTGCCGCAGATGTACGCCGCGCATTACTCCGACGGGCGCTACAACCCCCAGGGCGCGAACTCGGTCTACGAGACCTACTCGCCCGACTGGGCGGGGCTCTGGGCCGACGTCAAACACCTCAACCACGGTGGCCACGGCGGACAGGGCATCTGGACCGCGTCGACACCACAGAATTTTCACGTTTTGGCCTACATCGGCCGCGCGATGGCCTGGGCCGCAAAGGAATTCGGGGTGGACGGATTTCGAATCGACCACGTCTTCGGCATGCCGTTCCACTTCTTCGAGCAGACACTGCCGTGGGTGGAGATGAAGGTTCGCGAACAACGCGGGCCGGCCGCATCCATGATCTGGGTGGCGGAGGATCACAATCGCAAGGACTATACGAGCTGCGTCAGCGACGTGATTCAGGCCACCGGTTACATGGGCATGCTGCAGGCCTTCGCCGACCGAGACATCAATCGGGTGTGGGGCGCTCTGACCGCGGTGGAGCACGCGCACGAATTTCTGGCCACCGGCAACCACGACGAACGGCGCGGAATCGAATTCTTCGGCGGCGACCTGCTGGCCTTCGGTAACGCGATCATGACCATGCAGTTGCTCGGCGGTGCACTGTTGACGCTCACCGGTGACGAGTATGGCGAACGGCAGCAACTCGCCTTCAAATCCAAGGGCGGTATCCCCACGGTGTGGCAAAAACGCCAGGGCTTGCTGCCGATCGAGTGCGCCAATCTCGCGTACTGGGTCGGCCGGGGAGCGCAGCTGAGAAACGAGCACCCCGCCCTGCGGGGCTCCCGCCGTGAGCGACTCGCGCAAATCACTGCGGGCGGTCCCCAACCGATGCTGGCCTGGAGCCGGTCCGGAACGGATGCTGCCGACGCACCGCTTCTCTTCGTCAGCAGCCTCGACCGAGCGAGGTGGGCCACCGGGGTGTTCGACGTGGGCGGCTCAGCCCGCAGTTGGCTGCTGCAGCATCCCGCCGACTACTACCAGGTGCGGGATCTGATCGGCTTCGATCCGGGCCGCTACCTGTGGAGCCGGCCCCTGCTGGGACAACAGCTGCTCGACGCCGGCCTCGGCATCGGACTGCAGCCGAACCAGATTCAGGCGCTGCAGCTCGAGCGGGTGGTCTGATCGGCAGCTCTGACGGGTACTGTCAGGCACTCCCGGGACGCTGGGCCGCGCCGTAGCGTGGAAACGATCCCATCGTTAGAAGGAGAGTTTCATGGACTACCGCCTACTCGGACGCACCGGCGTTCAGGTCAGCCCGCTGTGCCTCGGCACGATGATGTTCGGCCCCTGGGGCAACCCCGACGTGGCCGACTCGATCCGCGTCATCCACCATGCCCTCAACGCCGGCATCAACTTCGTCGACACCGCCGATGTCTACTCGGGCGGTGAGTCCGAGCAGATCGTGGGTCAGGCTCTGAAAGGGCGCCGCGACGACGTCGTGCTGACGGCCAAGTTCTGCATGCCGATGGGGGAGGGCCCCAACCAGAGCGGCGGATCTCGCCGGTACATCATGACAGCCGTCGAAGACTCGCTGCGGCGCCTCGACACCGACTATCTCGACCTGTACCAGGTGCACCGCCCGAGCGCCCTCATGGATGTCGACGAAACACTCGGCGCCCTGACCGACCTCGTGCGGCAGGGCAAGGTGCGCTACATCGGCTCATCGTCCTACTCCGGCAGCCAGATCGTCGAGGCGCAGGTTGCTTCCCGTGACGGCCACCTCGCCCGATTCGTCACTGAGCAGCCGCCGTACTCGATTCTTGTGCGTGGCATCGAAGCGGACGTCCTGCCGACGGTTCAGCGCCACGGCATGGGCGCGTTGACCTACAGCCCGCTCGCCGGCGGCTGGCTCTCGGGCAAGTGGCGAGCGGATGCCCCGCCCAGGCCGACCTCATCGGCGCGCCCCCGCATCCGTTTTGATATGACGAGTGTCGCAAACCAGCAGAAGCTCGAGGTGGTTGAGGCGCTGACCCAGGTCGCCGACGAAGCCGGCATCAGCCTGATCGAGCTGGCGATCGCGTTCGTCATCAACCATCCGGGGGTCACCTCCGCGATCATCGGGCCGCGCACGATGGAGCAGCTCGTCTCGCAGCTGCCGGCCGCCGACGTGAGGTTGAGCCCCGAGATTCTGGACCGGATCGACGAGCTGGTGCCGCCCGGCGTCACGATCAACCCGGGCGACAACAGCTACGGCGCGGCCGAGCTGGCGTGCGCCGCCCGCCGCCGCTGACCGGCCCGGTCGTCTTTCGCCGCACGCCAGAGGCTTACGCCCTTCCACGCGAGGCTCGAGGCCACGAGGTCGATGATGGCGCCGCGCATGCTGCCAGAAACCTCTGCTGTACCGCCCGAATGCGTCATGTGAATCCGATTCTCTTCGTTGCCGGGGCCGCGTACGATCGGGGGGTGCCCCCGCGTTCTCCTCTGCCACAACGACACGGGTTGGATGCGGCCTGGGTGGTCACCCCAGAACGATCCGAGCACCAGCCCTGGGCGACGATGGCGCACTGGCTGAACGAGCGAATGTCGGACGTCGTCGACGTGACGGGGTTTCTGGGCGCTGAACGATTTGTGTACGGGACAGGAGCTCCGGTACGTGGCCGTGACCCCTACCGGCCGCACACCTTTATCTGGTTTTATCGCGACCTGGCCGGCGAGACCGTCGTGCCGGGGGACATCCATCTGATCTACCGCGATGAACGAATCGTGGTGATCGACAAGCCGGCCTTTCTCTCCACGATTCCGCGCGGCCGGCATGTCGTGCAGAGTGTCGTGGTGCGCCTGCGCGACCAGCTCGAGCTGCCCGAGCTGTCGCCGCTGCATCGCCTCGACCGGGTGACGTCGGGGCTGGTGATTCTGGCGACCGAGCGACGCTGGCGCGGTGCGTACCAGTCGATGTTTCAACGCCGGGAAGTCGGCAAGACCTACCGGGCACTGGCCCCGCTGCTGCCGGGCCTCGAACTTCCCGTCACCGTGCGCAACCACCTCACCACGCGGCGCGGTCAGTGGCAGGCCGAGGTTGTGCCCGATGCACCGTTCAACGCCGAATCGCTGATTGAACTCGAGACCGTCAGCGGCGCGATGGGTGTATACAAGCTGACGCCCCAGACCGGGCGCACCCATCAACTGCGCATGCATATGCTCGGCCTGGGAATTGCCATCAGCGGTGATCCGCTGTACCCCATCGTTCAGGATATTGCGGTGAACGACTTCTCTCGCCCGCTGCAGCTGCTGGCAAGCCAGGTGAGGTTCACCGACCCCATCGATGGGGAGGCGCGGCAGTTCGACTGCGTGCGCACGCTTCCGCTCGGCAGCGAGGCTTGACGCGCTGGCCTGTCGTGCCGGCCTGTCGATGATCAGCGCATCAGCGCATCAGCGCATCAGTGCATCAGTGCATCAGTGCATCAGGACCAGCAGGACGGCGACGGCCATGAACAGCGACCCAAAGGTGCGGTTGAGAATAGTCTGCCCGCGCACGGTGTTCGTAAAGCGTTGAAACGACTTCGCCGCCGCCGCGAAAAATAGCCACATCACGACGATGTCGATCGCCACCACCGTGATGGTCAAGACGACGTACTGGGGCAGCAGTGGCTGCTCGGGCCGGATGAACTGCGGCATGAAGGCGAGAAAGAACACGAGTGCCTTGGGGTTGAGCAGATTGACCCAGAGACCGCGGCGAAACATCGACCAGGCCGGCACTCGGGTGAGCAGAGTCGTCAGGTCGCGTTCGGCCTGCGGTTTCTGCACGAAGAGACGGATGCCCAGAAACACCAGGTACGCGGCTCCGGCGTAGCGGATGATGTTGAAGAGCACGGGGGACCCGGCCACAAGAACTCCGACACCGAGCGCAACAACGATCACGTGCACGACGAGCGCGGCCTGCTGGCCCAGGATTCCCCAGATGGAGCGTCGAAACCCAGAATTCAGCGAGTTGTTCATGGTGTTGATGGCGCCCGCGCCGGGGGTGAAGCTGATGAGTACGCCGGCGCCCGCGAGGGCCAGCCACAGGGAGAGTTGCACACGCCAGCGTATCGCGGGCGCGTGCGGTGCCCGTCACCGCACGCGCTCTGCGGACTCAGCGATGGTGGGCGGCGATCCTGGCCAGGCCGTCGGCCGCTACGAAATCGCGGTGGATGGCGGTTTGGGAGAGCGCAGAAAACAAGAAGAACCCCTCGAGCCTGTTCCATCCGGCCGTCCAGGTCAATCGCTCGGCGATCTGCCAGATGGTGGAGTCGGGGCTGTCGGCCACCACCTCGGCGACTTCGCGTGAGCGCTTGAGGTGGTGCCTGGCCGACTTGCCGGCGCGCTTGGCGAGCCCGGAGAAGCGATAGCCGTGCCCGGGCAGCGCTTCGTGGTCGGGGTAGACGCTCACGGTGTCGAGTGAATCGAGATAGTCCGTGAGTGCGTTGGTGTTCGTGGGACCGCCGAGACCGAGACCGGCATGCATGGTCGGCAACAGGTGATCACCGGTGAACATGATCGACCGCGCGTCATCGCGCAGGCTCAGGTGCCCGGGCGTGTGACCGGGGGTGAGCATGGCCACGAGGTCGAATCCGGGGATGTCGAGGCGCTCGTTGTTTGCGAGTACGCGGTCAACGTGCACGTCGGGGTGCGGGGGAGTAGCGCTGAGTATCGCCTCGATTTCTGCGCGTCGGTTCGCCGGAACGCCCCAGTCGTCGAGCACGTGTGAGAACACCGACGGTGACCACCCGCCGACGCCGCGCGCGTACAGCGCCTCCTTCTCGGTGGCGTGCACCTGCAGCGGGGCGCCCGAGGCCTGCTTCAGCCGGGGCCCCATACCGATGTGGTCGGGGTGCAGATGCGTTGCCGTGATCGAGCGGATGTCGGTGGCCGCGGCGCCGAGGCTGGCCAGGGCGCGCAGCACCCGCTGCAGGTTGCTCTTCGAGTCCCATCCCGGGTCGATCACGTGGATACCGTCGGCCGAGTCGCGCAGCAGATACAGCAGTGAGTACGGAATATGACCGCCGGGCATGGGCATGCCGAGCGCCCAGACGTCGTCACGGACCTGTTCGAGGTCGGGTGCGATCCGCGTGGTGCTTGAGGCGAACTGTGCGGCGCTTGTCGCGTGCATCGCTGCCTAGAATTGCCAGGGGAAGGGCGACCAGTCCGGTTCGCGCCGTTCCAGGAACGCGTCCTTACCCTCGACGGCCTCATCGGTTCCGTACGCCAGCCGGGTGGCCTCACCGGCAAAGATCTGCTGGCCCACCATCCCGTCGTCGACGGCGTTGAACGAGAACTTGAGCATGCGGATCGCAGTGGGCGACTTCGTCAGAATCGTGTTGGCCCAGTCCAGCGCCGTCGTTTCGAGTTGGGCGTGCGGCACCACAGCATTGACCGCACCCATCTCGTAGGCGCGCTGCGCGTCGTAGGGACGAGCGAGAAAGAAGACCTCTCGCGCGAATTTCTGCCCGACGTGTTGCGCGAAGTACGCGCTGCCGTAACCGCCGTCGAAGGACCCGACATCGGCATCCGTCTGCTTGAACATGCCGTGTTCCTTGCTGGCGATGGACAGATCGCAGACCACGTGCAGCGAGTGACCGCCGCCCGCGGCCCAGCCCGGAATGACCGCGATGACGACCTTGGGCATGAATCGAATGAGACGCTGCACCTCGAGAATGTGCAGGCGCCCGGTGCTGACCGTTCCGTCACGATACTGGTAGCCGTCGCGGCCACGGATGCGCTGATCTCCGCCCGAGCAGAACGCCCAGCCGCCGTCTTTCGGGCTCGGTCCGTTACCGGTGAGCAGAACGACGCCGATGCGGGTGTTCTGCCGGGCATCATCGAGCACCCGGTAGAGCTCATCGACCGACTGCGGGCGGAAGGCATTGCGTACCTCCGGCCGGTTGAAGGCGACCCGGGCGACCCGGCCGGCAATGTCGTGGTGGTACGTGATGTCCTGCAGCGCGGAAAAGCCGTCGACGGGCTTCCACAGGGACGGGTCAAAGATCTCGGAAACCTGGGTCATGGTTTCAGCTTAGGTGCGGGTTGCTCAGGCGTCGGAGCCGAAGGTGGCCACGTCGATGACGAAGCGGTAGCGCACGTCGCTGCGGATGACGCGCTCGTAGGCCTCGTTGACCTGGTCGACGCTGATGATCTCGACGTCGGCGCCGATACCGTGGGCGGCGCAGAAATCGAGCATCTCCTGCGTCTGACGGATGCCGCCGATTTTCGATCCGGCGATCGACCGGCGCTGGGAGGCGAGCCAGAACATCTTCACCTGGTCGGGCTCGGTCGGGATGCCCACGTGCACGAGGGTGCCGTCGAGGGCGAGCAGGCCGAGGTAGCGCTCCAGGTCGAGGTTCGCGGCGACCGTGTTCACGATGAGGTCGAAGTGGTTCTCGAGCTCGGTGAAGGTGGCCGGGTCGTTCGTGGCAAAGTAGTGGTCCGCGCCGAAACGCAGGCCGTCTTCTTGCTTGCTGAGGGTCTGGCTGAGCACGGTCACCTCGGCGCCGAGCGCGTGGGCGATCTTCACGCCCATGTGGCCGAGCCCGCCCATGCCGAGAATGGCCACCTTCTTGCCGGGGCCGGCCTTCCAGTTGGTGAGCGGCGAGTACAGGGTGATGCCGGCGCAGAGCAGGGGAGCGGCTTCTGAGAGTTCGATGCCCTCGGGGATGCCGAGCACGAAGTTCTCGTCGACGACGACGGCGGTGCTGTAGCCACCGTTGGTGGGGGTGCCGTCGTAGTATCGCGAGTTGTAGGTGCCGACCTCGCCCTTCAGGCAGTACTGCTCTTCGCCGGCGAGGCAGTTGGCGCACTCGCGGCAGGAGTCAACGAAGCAGCCAACACCGACGCGGTCGCCCACCCGATAGCGGGTGACCTCGGTTCCGACGGCGCTGACGATGCCAGCGATCTCGTGGCCGGGAACCATGGGGAAGAGGCCAACGCCCCACTCGTCGCGGGCCTGGTGGATGTCGGAGTGGCAGATGCCGGCGAACTTGATGTCGATCGCCACGTCGTTGGCGCCTGGTGTGCGCACCTCGACCGTGGTGCGTGCGAGGGGCTGGTTGGCCGCGGGGGCGGCGAGGGCGGAAACGGTGAGAGTCAAAAGAACGTCCAATGCGGGTTGGGGAAGGCGGGGTTCTTCGTGCCACCCCACGACACCCGCTGCTTCGACGCTACGTGGTGTGCCCGGCAAAGTGCTGATCTGAATGGGTCTGAAGGGGGTACTGATAGGCCCTCCCACGACGTCCGCCCGGTGCACTCATGCCGCCCAGAGGGCCGATCGCGCGTTCGGGAATATGGCCCGCACGGCCGCTAGTTCACGGGGCGGTTGGCGCGGTGGTTTTGTGCGGGCCGCCACGTTTGGCTGGGGTCTATCCAGGCGGGGCCGAGTACTTCGGGCCGTCCGTGGGTCATGCGGATTTGCCATCCGGAGGTGTCGATGGCGTGGTGATGTCGGTAGCAGAGGCAGACCCCGTTGGCGACTTCGGTTTTGCCGCCCTGGGCGTAGCTTTTCACGTGGTGCAGTTCGGTCCAGTACGCCGGAATGTCGCAACCCGGGATGATGCAGCCGCCATCGCGAGACATGATGGCTTTGGTCATCGCTGGGGAGAACGCCCGCCGCTTATCGCCAACGCGCAGCACCTCGTTATTCGGACCGAACAAGATGGGGATGAACCCGCCGCTACAGAGTGCCTGATCCACGGTCGTGAGCGAGACCGGGGCCTCAACCCCGTCGATCCAGCCGACGCCGCGGCCGGCGTTGAGGTCGACCGCGTTGACGTGCACGGTGACGGTGGGGGCGGAGCCGCCCATCACTCCGGCTTTGGGGTCGCGGGCCGCTTCGCGGACCATGTCGCGCAGTATGTCGGCCCGCTTTTCCCCGCCGGGGCGACGGTCGATATCAACGACCTCGGCGTCAGGCACGACCTCGGCCCCGTCGGACCCGGCCAGCTCGGTGTCAGGCACGACGTCGGACCCGTCGGCCCCGGCCAGCTCAGCCGGCCCGGCCGTGGGGAGAAACTTCACCGTCGCCCGCGCCGACAGCCGCGACGCGAAATACGTCTCGAACTCCCCGCGCAGGTCGGGGGTCACGCCGCCGAAGATTCGGTAGAGGCCCCGTTCGAACGAGCCGAAGCTGATGCTGCTCTTGGCCTCCCGAGCCTCTTCCTGGGGTGCGATGCCGTCGGGGTCGAGGCGGGCCTGCCACTCATGCACCAACACCCGCATCCGATCAGCCGGCAACGCGATACCGGCACCCGGCAGCCCTGCGGTATCAGCATTGAGGGCGCCCGTCGCGTTGGCGACGAGCACCCGCTCGGCGAGGTGCAGGTCCGAGGGGTCGGCCTGCCGGATGACCTCTTGCAGGCCTTTCACGATGATCTCGGCCGAGTCCACGCCGATCTCCCCGGCGGCCAGTGCCGCGCTCACGGTGGGAAACACCGCCGGTCGCAGCTGGCCCACCTCGGACCGCACCGACGTCAGCGCACCCAGGCTGATGCGTCGCTTCACTTCCCGCACCGACACGTGGGTGACACTCATGATCAGGCCGAGCTTGCCCGTGCACCCCATGCGCTCAGACAGGGTGTCGGTGCCGCCGTAGAGCTCGACGTCGGCGCGGCGGGCGACCTCCGCTGTTGATGCAACGCGGGCACCATCGACGCGGCGGCCGAGCTGCTCAAGACCATCAAGAAGGGCGAGTGACAAGGCATCATCTTGTAGTGAGTAGGTCAGCCCGGTCAGGGCCTTGGCGAGCAGCTCGTTGATGTAGGCGAGCTGGTCTACCGGATTGTGGTCGGCATCTGTGTCCGACGGGAGTGTCTGTGACATATTCTCAGTTTACTCCTGAATGAAGACAAATACCAGAGAATCTTAAGAATTTTTCATGACTTTGGTACTTATCGACACCTCGAGTAGCGGCCCATTCCTGTCGGCTGAACGAGGTGCAACATCCGTCACCTGCCGGAAATCGCCTCGCCTCAACCCGAGCCTCTCACCACCCACCGACACTCCAGACTCCGGCGGCGTCCATGCCTATCCGGGCGTCCATGCCTATTCGACAGGCGCGCACTAGCCGCCGGATCGCCTCCGTGCGATTATGTGGCTGTCGACCGCGACCGCGCGTGATCCAGGCTGAAATTCGAACCCGGGACAGGATATTCACCCATGTCGCAGAGCTCATCCGTTACTCAATGCCACACCCGCCGTCTGGGCGCTGGCGATCTCAGCCTCGCTCGCATCACGCTCAATGTGATGGCAAAGGTCTTCGAAACGGATGCCGTCGACGACCGCGACGCGCATCTGGTCGACCTGCTGCGGTCGCCGCAGTTCTGGGCTTTCACGGCGACCATCGATGGTCGCGTGGTTGGCGGGCTCACGGGCTACACGCTGCCCATGGCCCGCACGGCTGCTCGCGAGCTGTTCATCTATGATCTCGCCGTCGATGCCGCGTATCAACGCCGCGGCGTGGCAACCCGCCTGATGAGCGCCGCGCGTCAGTCGGCCCAGGTGGAGGGCATCGACGAGATCTTTCTCGTGGCCGAAACCGCCGATTCGCACGCTCTCGCGTTTTACCGGGCCATCGGCATGGCCGAGATGGCCACGACGACCTTCGCCTACGGCTCGCCCGCCTGACGCGCTGGACTAAACGAAGCGGACCCAGTTCGCCCCGTGCCCGGTCTGCACCCGTTGCGAGAGGCGAAGGTCGTCCTCGTCGACCGTATAGACCGAAACGGTGGTGGATTCTTCCCCCGCCGCGACCAGGTGACGGCCGTCGGTACTGAGTGCGAAGCCGCGCGGCTGTGTCTCGGTTGCCGTGAAGCGTCGAGGGGGTGCGAGGGTGCCGTCGGCCGCGACAGACAGTGCACCGAGGGTGCTCTCGGTGCGTTCGGACGCCCACAGCGTGCGCCCGCCCGTCCCGAGATGCAGATCGGCACCCCAGATCAGGTGATTTGGGCGTGGGTCTACCCCGATGCGGCCGTGTCCGAGGCCCGCAGAGGTGTCGAACGCTGCGGGAGAGCTGCGCAGAGCCAGGACGCCGCTCGTGCGGTCACGGGAGAAGTGCAACACCTCACCGGAGAACTCGGTGAGAACATAGACGGCGTTCTGTGCCTCGTTGAGCACGAGGTGGCGAGGTCCGCTCCCGCTGGGTGCGGCCACGGTGGCCGGTGAGAGCGGCGCGAGCGAGAGGTCGTCCTGGATCGCGTACTGTGCCACCAGATCCGCTCCGAGGGAGACGAAGTAGGCGAATTTCCCGTCCTCGCTCGGGAGTACCGAATGCAAGTTCGGGTACGAGATTCGCGTCACCGGTTCCCCGACTCCGCCTTGCCCCACCGGCGCGCTGATGCCGTAGCCTCCGCCGTAGGATACGCCGAGGAGTGCGGATCCTCCGCGCGTCAGCGCCACATAGTTGAGACCGCCGCCCTGCAGATCGCGACGTGAGATCTGGGTCAGCACGCCGCTGTCCCGGTCCAGCGCGAGCGTCACGATGCCAGAGGGATCGCCCTTCACGGCGGCGTGCACCAGATCACGCGAGGGGTCGACGACGAAGTTCGAGCAGCCCGTGAGCCCATGGGCTGTGGCGAGAAGTGTGAGTGAGTCGCCGGACAGACGGAAGGACGTGATGGTTCCGTCGCCGGCATTGGCGACGAGGACGAGGGATGCGGTCATCTGGCTATCGTACGAGGCCGTGTGACCGGTGCGCCTCACCAGATTCAGGAGCATCCAGTCGGCAGCACTCCCAGGATGGGGCGGAATGCGGCACTTGCCGCCGTGCCTGCGTCGTGCAATGATCCGATTTTCGACCACGACCGAGAGGAACTGCGATGAGCGACACGCACACCGGCTTCAGCGAGGCCGAGCGCGACGCGATGCAGCAGCGCGCCGCCGAACTCAAGGCGATGAAGGGGGTCAAGGGCTCGGCCAAGAAGGCGAAAGAACTCGAGGCCTGTCTTGCGGCGATCGAGAAACTCACGGGGACCGATCGCATCATCGCTGAACGACTGCACATGATCGTCGTGGAGGAGGCGCCGCAGCTTGACGCGAAGACCTGGTACGGATTTCCCACCTACGCCAAGGCCGGCAGGAACATCGTGTTTTTCCAACCGGCAGCCAAATTCGGTGCACGCTATGGCACGGTCGGCTTTGAGGAGTACGCGGCGCTGGATGAGGGCGAGATCTGGCCGGTCGCCTACGCCGTCATCGAGATGACTCCCGCCGCCGAGACCCAGTTACGTGTGCTGGTCAAACGCGCGGTCGCCTAGCTCGGTCCGAAACAGTACGCACCCGTCGACCTGATTTAGTCGTCGTCCCGCATCAGCAGGGGCACGGGCCGCCGTGACCGCACCGGACAACTCTGGCGCGGAGTCCGATCGCCGTCGCTTTTGCTGTGGCCCTTCGTTGGGATTTAGATAGAGACCTCCGAGGACCCGACCGTGGCGCTCGGCTGCAGTAGCGGCAGGCCGCCCTGGACGAGGTCTGGCCCGTCGCCTACGCCATTGTCGAGCCTGGATCACGCCACGTTCAGGACACGGGAACATCTAGCGCCGCAGCTGCGCCTCCGTCGTCGGATCGACAGCGGCGTCCGGCGGCACCGATTCGGTCTGGTCGAGATACTGCGCCGAAATGCGGCGATACGACCTGGTGAAGAACGCGGCGATGGCCGCGAAGACCATCACGAGGCCCGCGATCAGGAACACGAGCGCGATGCCCCGCGACTGACCGTCGCCCAGGAGCCAACCGAAGTCTGCACGGCCGGCATCCGAGTTCATGAACGGAATAATGATGAACTCGGCGATCGGTGCAATGAGGAACGCGGTGATCGGGGCCGCTGCCGACTCGAATGCCGCCGCAAACCCGAACACGCGGCCCTGTTCGCGGAATGGCACTACTTTCTGGATGACCGTCTGCTCGGCGGCCTCGACGGCGGGGATGAGGGTCATGTAGAGCCAGATGCCCGTGGCATACAGCCACCACCAGTCGCGGATCGTGAACAGCGCCCCGAGCACGCCCATGAGAATGATGAGCAGTAGCATCGTGCGAATCGGGTTGCGGCCGAGGCCGAACTTCGCGATCAGCAGACCACCGATGATGAACCCGGTCGAGCTGACACCGAGCACGATGCCCCACGCCTCCACCCGAAAGAGTTCGAGACCGTACGGGTCCATGAGCGCCATGTAGACGCCGCCAATGAAGTTGTTGAAGGTCGAGAAGATGATCAGCGCGAACAGCCCGGTGGCCGCGTGCACGGCCGTGATGCTGCCGCGCAGGTCGATCAGCGGGCGCCGCTGGCCATCGTGCTGCGGTTGGTCCTCGGGTATGCGCAGGAACAGCAGGTGCACAAGGGCCGCCGCCGAGAGCGAGATGGCGATGACCAGCGTCCAGCCCATGCCGAGCATTCCGATCGCGAGCCCACTGAAGACACTCGTCACCATGAAGGCGATCCCCTGCACCGTGCCGACGAGCCCGTTCGCCTTGGCGTGCCGCTCGACGGGGATCAGCAGCGTGACGACCGTCGAGAGAGCGATGTTGCGCATGTTCTCGATGACCGCCCCGAAGAGGATAATGCCGCTGAACAGCCAGAACCAGGGCCCGCCGAGGTCGAGCAGGGTCGACTCCGGGAACACGAGATACAGGCCGCCGCCGATGCTGAAGGCGACCAGGGTGACAGCGCCGGCGAACACCATCACGAGGTGCTTGCGATGCCGGTCCACGATGGTGCCGAACGCCATCGAGAACACGGCGACGAGCAGCATGTACGCGCCGCCGATTATGCCAGTCGCGAGCACCGAACGAGTCTCCAGATAGACCCAGAAGGTGAGCGCGAACCAGAGAAAGCTCGTGGTGACGTTGGCGACCGCCGTGTTCACCAACACCTGCGCGAACGTGCGCGCACCGCCGCCGGATGTGGGGTGGGTATTTTTCTGGGATGTCGCGGCTGCGTCGTTCGTGGACGCCATGTCATCCTCCTCCCGGGTGAAGGCAGACTTCGGGATCAATGACACCAGCGTAGACAGCGAGACCGTGTCGCGGGTAGCCTTCGCCGAGGATTCCGCGGGCGTTCCCTACGACCAGAATCCACGCCGAAGGCGACCCGTTCGACCTATCCCACACGTCTGCCTCAGTGGTAGCTTGATTGCATGAATGGGACATACCAAGTGGTCATGGGAGACCGGGGGCGGTTTGTCGTCCCCGCTGAATTACGCACCCGACTCCACCTGGCCGAGGGCACCCCACTTGTCCTGCTCGACACCCCCGCAGGGCTCGTCTTGCTGACTCGCGACCAACTGCGCGAACGCGTTCGCGCAGATGTGGCTGGAGTCGATCTCGTGAGTTCCCTGCTTGCCGAGCGGCGTCAGCAGGCCAGCGCCGAAGACGCGGCGTGACGGTCTTCGACGCGTCTGCCCTGTTGGCCTTCCTTCAGGGTGAAGGCGGCGCAGAAGACGTCGCACGGGAGTTGGCCAGCGGAGGCGCCTGCGGAGCCGCCAACTGGTCCGAGGTAGCACAGAAAGTGCGTCAAGCTGGCCGAGATTGGAACCTCGCTCGGGCGCTCCTGGGCAGTTACCCACTGATCGTAGAGCCGGTCACCCTCGATGACGCGGAGTGGGCCGCTCAGCGATGGCGTGCAGGCGAGGGACTCTCGCTCGGCGATCGGCTATGTCTCGCGCTCGCGCACCGGCTGGATTCCGACGTGTGGACGTGTGATGCTGCCTGGGGCGAGGCCGACGGCATCCATCAGATCCGCTGAAACCTGCGAAGAGGCCCATCCCGGCCACCGTAAGCGCGCGCTTCGTCCTCGTAGCCGACGTTGGAGGGCCGTGACGTGTTGCCACCGCGCCAGCGCAGAGTTCGCTCGTGCGAAGCACTTTGTCACGTTTGGACCGGATCTCGACATGGGCAGGTATGGACGATTTAACGCACGACAGTGAAGACCGGATGCGGGCGCTCGGGCAGGTGCGGATCTCGGCCGGAGCCCGCGACGCGACGCGGGCTCTGACGATGACGCTCGACGACCCGGCGGTGCGTGACGCAATAGCACCGGAACCTCGGCGGCGGTTCGCCGGGCTTTCACGCCGCCACCGGCTGGTCGTCGGCAGCCTCGTAGCGCTGCTCGGCATCGGTGTCGGGGTGCCGGCGGTCGCTACCTCCCTGCTCGCGCGCACCGGAGAATTCGGCGACCCGGCGACGAGCACCGAGGTGGATGACACCGAATGGATCGACCCGGGGGCCGACGATCTGCCGCAGGTCATCATCGACGCGTACCCCGATTACCTGACGCTGCCGCCGGGCATGCCCGAGAATATGGCGATCGCCGATACCTCACGATTGATGGGCAGAATGGGCGCCGAACACGAGGTTGGCCAGGCCGTGGTGCAGGAGGGCTACGTGACGCAGGTCTACGAGACCTTCGCGATTTGCGCTTGGACCGACGTGTGGCTTGGTGCGCACGCATCCTCTGACGCGGCCGCCGAGGCGCTCGCTACGGCGTGGATCGGTGATTTTGACAACTACCGCGCGGTCTCGAGTTCGGTGAGCATCCGGGACAGAATGACGGTCATCGCTCAGGGGGCCGCCGCGGGCAATCCGGGCATCGTCAAGGGGACGTACACAGAAAACGATTGCGCTGTGCGGCTCGGAGACGCCCAATGATGGGCGCAGAATCGACCACCGATGCGCCCGCGCAGGCGGCGGCATCCGTCGAGGAGTTCATCCGGTCGGTCGCCGACGAACTGCTCGCCTACTTCGCCCGGCGGGTGACACCGCACGAGGATGCCGCGGACTGTCTCTCGGAGACGCTGCTGGTTCTCTGGCGCCGGCGCGACAGCCTGCCGTCGGCCAGTGACGAACGACGAGCCTGGGCATATGGCGTCGCCCACAACGTGCTGGCTGCGCACCGGCGTGGCGGGATGCGACGCCTGGCGCTCAGCTCGCGACTGCGCGACGAACTGAGAGTCGTGCCGATCGCACCGGAATCCGACGATGACCGCGCCATCGCGGCGCTCGCCTCGCTCTCGGCCCGGGACCGGGAGCTGGTCTCACTCGTCGTGTGGGAAGGTCTGAGCATCGCCGAGGCCGGCGGGATCATCGGTGTTCGGCCCGACGCCGCCCGGGCACGGTACTCACGCGCGCGGCGCACCCTGCGAGCACGCCTCGGCTTCTTGTCGCGGTTTCCTAAGTTTGTGGCGCCGCGACGCGGCGACGGCGGCGGGAAGCCGCTTTTAGCCTTTGGTGTCGGCGTCGGGACGCAGACGGATGAGCCGCTGCGGGCCATCCTCTTTCAGCTCGGCCAAATGGCTGTGCGAGGAGAGAAAGTCCGTGAACGACCGAAAACCGAGCGGCTTCTCGTTGAACGACGGGTCCATACGACGCATCTGATTCTTGATCATGCCCGTGTTCAGCCATTCGTCGCCGTCGCCCTTGGCCTGAGCGATCTGCAGGGCGCGCACGAGCAGCTCGGTGGCCAGCAGCTGCGGGTCGATGTCGTCGCCGGCGCCGGGCTCATCGAAGGGCGCGTCTTCGAGGTGCGAGAACAGGGGAATGCGGGTGAACTTGCGCGCCTCGGTCGGGACCGTCGTGGGAGCAGCATCGGCAGGCTCGTTCGCCCTGACGTTCGCCTTGGGTCGTTCGGCCGCGGTTGCGGCAACGGCGGCCGTTGCGGCGGATTTGTCGATTCCGGGCAGCGAGTCGTAGTCCTCGAACTCGTCACACGCGGCGGCCAGCGACGTGCTCGTCGACCCGGCGACGCCGATACCGACGACGAAACGGCCGAGACGCTTGGACTTCTGAGCGAGTGCGATGTAGTCGGAGTCGCCGGCAATGATGATCACGTGGGTCAGGTCGGGCAGGCGAAAGAGGTCTTCCACGACGTCGACGGCCAGACGGATGTCGGCGCCGTTCTTGGTTCCGCGGGTCGTCGTGGTGAACAGCTGGGTCAGGTCCACGGCTCGAGACATGAGCTGGCGCTGGTACGCCGCGTTGACCGGCACCGACCAATCGGCGTAGGCGCGGTTGACGACCAGCGTGCCAAATGACGCGGCAAAGTCGATGATGGCGTTGAAGTCCACCGTCGCGGCGGCGAGCTTCGCGGCAACCTCGGGGTCGGCATCCCGGCTGTACTTATCAAAATCGCGGATGCCGTCACGCTGGAAGGCGTTGCGGCCGTGCAGCTGCTGGTAGCGCGAGATGACGATGTTGTCGAAGTCGATGTACAGGCCGACGCGGGCGTCGTTTGGTTCAGTGATGGTGAGCTCCTCAGCCGCGGGCGGAAGACTCAGTAGCGATCCGGTACCTCTAGTGTGCGCGGAGCGACACGGCAAGGGCAACTCGGGTCTCGGTCACGCATCACGTCTTGTGCCCAGCCGGGGCTGATCCGGCCGGTCTGCGGTGCGGCACTGAGCCCCGCGCGGGGGTTGAGCGCTCGTGGCGCAGGCCCGGTACACGGGCGCAGTGTAGAATCTGCGCCCGCGTAACGAACCTGCGCCCGGTAGGCGCCTACAGGCTCACTCGGTCAGCGGATGCGGTCAGGCCGGCCGTGATGGGGGAGGGACGGAACCCCTTGGCGACCAGCCAGACGCCGAGCGAGAGCTCCCAGAGCGCGATCGGGATGACGGCGAGACCGGTCACCGTGGAGACCGGTTCCCAGAACCCGAACAGCACGCCGATGTCGGACGCGACGAGGAGCGGGGCTCCGACGAGCCCCACGAGAGGCAGAATGCGTGGCACCAGGCGCGAGCGGTACAGCAGGGTTCCCAGCAGCAGGGCGTTCATCGCGGGGATGAAGCCCTGCCCGAGCAGCGTGGTCCATTCCCGGAGCGCCACGAGCGCCTGGGCGGTGATCGCGCCATCCGCTCCGACTCCGGCCTGGCGCAGCGTGACCACGGCCAGCAGGGTGACGACGCCGACGAAGATCAGGGCGGCCTCGAGGGTGCGCGCTGCGACGAAGCCCAGCGCGAGTCCCTCATTCTGTCGACGCACGACCGGGTAGAGCGCGAGGGCAGTGCCAATGCCGGCGAGGGCCACGATGACTTCGAGCACACCGCCGATCAGCACGGGAGTGTCGGGGCCCGGCCCGGTGAGATAGCCAGGGGCCAGCGCCGGCGCGAACAGGGCCAGCGTGGGGATCGAGACGAACGTGATCAGGTAGAGAACGCCGGCGACGAGCGACGTCTTGCGCAGCGACGTCATGGGGGTTCGCTTGCCGGTCGCGGTGCGGATGGTGGTCATGATGGGTCTCCTTTTATATGTGTAGGTGTGCGGTCTAGTCGAGGTACTCGACGGGGGTGACCGACAGAAGCGGCAGGCCGACGTCGCGCACCTTCTGCAGCAGTCCGTGCAGCGCGGCCTGGTCGAGTGCCCGGCCATGGATGACAGCGGTGCCGTCGCTCGCGTTGGTGATGGTGCATCCGTCGAACCAGTCGGCCCAGCGAGAATCGAGATGACCGGCCAGGCGGATGTCGTACCCCGCGTTGTCGCTCATTCGTTGCTCCTGCCGATGGTGGTTTTTTTGATCTGCCTGCACGGTAGAAGCAGGCATGGTGAGGGCGCGTCACCAGATCTGGTGATCGGCCTGGTGATTCGCGTGGGGTTGCGTCGGTTAGAGCAGGCCGAGTTCGTCGGCCCGGCGCACGGCCGCGACCCGGCTGTTGACGGCGAGTTTGCCGAAGATGTGCCGGGTGTGGGTGCGCAGGGTGTTGACGGAAACGAAGAGCTCGCCGGCGATCTGTGGGCCGCTCAGCTCGGTCGTCAACAGCCGTAACACGTGCAGTTCGCGGTCGCTGAGCGCCACCGGTCCCGACTCGCGGGTGCCCGGATCAGGGGCACCGGCAGCCGTGGGGAGCATCGCCCGGCGCAGTCGGCGAACGTAGTCTGAGCGGATGCCGCGGTGCAGGGCCTCGCGCAGCACGGCATCCATCGGCGCCCCCTCGTCAAGGAACAGCCGCGCATAGCCTTCTGGCTCGGCCTGGGTGAGCGCTCGTTCGAGCGGCACGAGGGCACGGTCGAGGCGCCCCTCTGCTTCGTGGGTGAGTGCCTGCAGCATCAGAATCTCGTTCGTGCTTGCGGTTCGCCCGCCCGCTTCTGCGGCCTGAAGCAGCCGGTCGAGCAGCTCGCGGGACGCGTGCAGTGCGGCCGGGGCGTGAGCGGCGCGATACTCGGCCAGCAGCAGCCGGGCCAGGGTGACGTGCTCGAACTCGGTGAGGTAGCCGAGGGCATCCGTTGCCGCGAGCCCCCGGGTCTGCGCCCAGCGGCGAGCCTCGGTCAACCGACCCTGACGGATCCAGATGCGTGCCGTCATGGCCGCAATCGGTGCGAGGTCGGGAAAGAACCCGGGCGCATACAGGCGTTCGGCCTCGGCGAGCGAGCCGAGTGCGGCCTCGAAATCGCCGTCGGCCTGCTGGAGTTTCGCCATCGCCGTGAACCACCGGAATCGATTCTCGGGCAGCGATGCGCGCTCGCCGAGTGCGCGTGCGGCCAGCAGATGTTCGGTGGCGAGACCGTGCTCGTCACGCTCGCGGTGCAAGTCACCGAGGCCCACGTGCAGGTCGGCGAGCGGCTGCCGGGATGCTTCCCCCGGCGCGGTCGCGACCGCGACGGCCTGCTCGTAGGCCTGGCGGGCCTCCTGCAGCCGCCCCAGCGCAATCAGCATCTCCGCCAGCACGACCGTGGTGCCGAGCACATCGGTGGCGTTGCCGGCCAGGGCGAGGTTGGTTCTGACCTCACCGAAGGCCCGCAGCCCGTCCTCGAGATCACCGTTGGCCCAGGCGGCCAGACCCAGAAATCCGCCGGCCGCCGCGCGTCCGAAGTGGTCGCCCGGCCCGGAGAGTTCGAGGGCACGCCGGGCGTGCTGCTGCTGGCCGGGCACATCAGTGCGGGCTTGAGCAAGCGAGGCCCGGTAGACCTCGATCATGACCGGCAGCGTTCGAAATTCCTCGGTATCCCTGTCGGTGTGAAGGTCGGGGTGGCTGTCGCCGTCGTCGGCCCGCAGACCGGCCTCGGCGTCGGCCAGCCTCAGCTCGACGCCCTCGAGATCGCCCGCGAGCAGCAGCGACCAGGCGTAGTAGAGGCTGAGCACCGGGCGCTGAACGAGTATCTCGCGGGGCAGCCGCCTGATCCACTCGAGCAGCGTGACATCCTGGCGTTGCCGGCGCATCACGGGCAGGGCCTGCTCGATCAGTCGCGCCGCCCGCTGGAAATCGGCGGCCGCCAGAGCATGACGAACCGCCTCTTCTGGCAGATCGTGGTTTTCGTACCAGCCGCTCGCGAGCCCATGCAGAGCCGGCGGGCTGTGCCTGCCGCCCCGCAGCATCCGTGCGCGCAGAACGTCGACAAACAGGTGATGGTAGCGAAACCATTCACGTCGGTCATCGAGCGGAATCACGAACAGGTTGTCGCGTTCGAGATTCTCAAGCATGCTGGCACCGTCGGTCTGCCCGGTGACGGCATCACACAGGTCGCCACTGATCCGGTCGAGAATCGAAGTCTGCAGCAGAAAATCGACCACCGGCTCGGGCAGGCGCTGCAGCACCTCCTCGGCCAAATAGTCGATCACGAAGCGGTGACTGCCCGTGAACGCCTGCACAAAGGCGGCCGTGTCCGGGCGGCCCTGCAATGACAAAGCGGCCAGCTGCAGGCCAGCGATCCAGCCCTCGGTGCGCGTGTCCAGGGCGGCAATATCGGTGGCCTCGAGTTGCAGGTGCATGACCTGGGTCAGAAAAGCGGATGTCTCGGCCGGCGTGAATCGCAGATCGGCTGCACGCAACTCGGTCAGCTCGCCTCTGGCCCGCAGCCTGGCCAGTGGCAGCGGGGGATCGGAGCGGCTCGCGACGAGCAGATGCAGCCGCTCCGGCAGGTTGTCGAGCAGAAAACCGAGGGCCTGCCGAACCGGCAGGGCATCGATGACATGGAAGTCGTCCAGCACCAGAACTACCCTGTCGGATGCTGGCGCCGCCTGCGCGATGTCGCTGATCAGCGCAGTCAAGGCGGTTTCGATGGCCTCGGGGTGATGAGAATAGAGGGAGAGGGCCTCAGACCCAATCGTGGCGTCGGCACGCTGCAGGGCGGCCACGAGGTACATCAGAAAGCGTGCCGGATCATTGTCGCCGGCGTCGAGAGAGAGCCAGGCGACTCGAACGGGCGGGTCACTGCTGCGAAGCGTGGTGATCCAGTCGGCGACGAGAGTCGTTTTTGCCGCTGCCCGCCGCTGCCGCGATGACCGTCAGCTTGCGGCCGGAGTCGAGCGCCTGCTGCAGGCGCGCCATCAGGTGTGGGCGGGCGACCGTTTCAGGTCGCCGTGCGGCAATGAAGAGCTTCGTGGCCAGGACCGGCGTCGACATGACGACATCATAGGGTCAGCCATCCGTTTCCCGCATGCCTACCAGTGGCGAAATGGCTGGTTGCCCCTCCGGAATTCCGGGTGCGCTCGAGGGACCACCGAGTGCGAGACGGCCGGCCTGTGGGCAGTGTTTCACGCAGGAATCACCGGGTCAGGCTTGTCGTGGTGTGCCACAAAACCCTGCTTCGACAAGATGCGCTGGCGCTTGCGATACATACGATCGAAGACGGGCACCTGGGCATCCCAGTAGTCGTGAACCTGCGAGGCGACGGGGTCGCCGGTAGCCGCGGTTTTTCGCGTGGCTCGCGAGATGCGTCCGATCTGCTGCACGATCCGCCCTTTGAACGCCATCGGAACGGCGAGAAAAAGGGTGTCGAGGCTCGGCAGATCGAATCCTTCGCCGGCAATCTTGTCGATCGCGACGAGAATGAACGGATCGGCGGCGGATCGTCCATCGAGCTCGGCGCGGATGCGACGGCGTTCCTTGATCCCGAGCTGGCCGTGCAGCACGAAGACCGCCGCAGCCTCGGCTCGAAGAAGCTCCGCCAGTTGTTCCACGTGCTCAACCCGGGTGGAGAGAACGAGGCAGTTCCTGCCAGTCTTGCAGGCATTCACAACATCGTCTGCGATGAGCCGGTTTCGATCGATGTCGGATGCGAGTTCGGTGTAGATCGCCTGGATGTCATCGGCGCCGCTCTCAGCAGTCTCGAACACGGTTTCATGCACGATCAGCTCCTTCGCAAACGGTGCGCTGTCGTCGATCGTGTGACGGATGGGGCCGCATTGCATCGTGATGATGTCGTCCATCTGGTCGGCCCGATAGGGCGTGGCCGTCAGGCCGATCCATCGTTGCACAGCGATTTGTCGGACGGCGGCTTCCGTGGCCGCAGCGCCTAACGCATGGCACTCGTCGACCACTATCAGGCCGTAGCCGCTGAGGACCGTGGGATCGGCCGCTCGGTGGGCAATGCTCTGCAGCATAACGATGTCGATGATGTGGGTTCTCTTGCGGCGGCCACCCCCAAGCTGGCCGATTTGGGCCGTGTCGATGTCGAGGAATTCCGCGAGCCGATCACGCCATTGTTGGACCAGTTCTGCGCGGTTGACGACAATTGCGGTCGTCACGGCCAGGTTCGCGATCAGTGCGCAGGCAATGACGGTCTTCCCCGAGCCAGGAGGGGCGACCAAGACTCCGGTGTCATGCCGTTGCATCGTAGCGACGGCTTCGATCTGAGGCGCTGTCAGCTCGCCGCGAAACTCGACGTCGATGGGCTTGGCTTCGGTCAGGTCCGAGACGACCTCAATTTTGATTCCTGCGGACTTCATGATCTGCCTGACCGAATCGAGCAGGCCGCGGGGGAGTCGTAGCGTCGTGTCATCGTGTTCAAAACAGTAAACGAAGCGCGGTGTGCCAAAGGTACTGAATCGCTGGGCCTGGCGACGATAGAATTCGGGGTTCGCAAGCGAGGCCGCGTGTTTCAGTTCGGCGATAAGGCCCGAGGGAAGACCGAGAGTTGGAATCGAGAGCACCGAGCTGAGGTTGATCCGAACACTTGTCGGGACGGGTGCTGTGGAATCGATCGGCTGGGCATTGGTGCGCTGCGTCGAGGAAAGTGAGCGTTTTCGAAGGCCGGAGCTGAGGTCGACAGGCCCCATTCGCACGGGGCGCAGGGTGCTCGCGGCCGTCTCGAGCGCGTCAGTGGACAACCGCACGATGCTGGAGAGAAACGCAAATTGGTCCTCGAAGGGGAGCCAGGTCTTCGGGTCGACGAAAACCGTTGTCCCGCGTCGTCGGCATGCTCCCTGAAGAGGCAACGCGATGAGGTTGCCCAATCGCATGCGGCCGGGTGACCGTGTGGGCAGCAGATCCTGCGACGGAAAGAGTCGGTCGTAGCTGGTGAGGCTCATGCCGTTTTGATGGGCCATGGCATCGCGCAGCAGAGCGAGTCCCAGACTTCGCGCCAGTTGCGCGGAGACGGCCTGCGCAAAGAACAACCACACATGGGCACCGTCACCGGACCGAGAGACCTCCGTAGCCGATCCGACGCCGTGACGAGAACAGGCGTCGGCGTAGGCCGCAGCATCCGCTTTCCAGGAACCATCGTCGAAATCACAGACCAACAGCCGACAGGTGTCGTTGGCCAGCATGGGGTAGAGGCCAGCATGCAGACCGTCACCGCCGCTGCGGCTACCCATCAGATGCGTGGCGATCACCTCATCGGAGACGGGAAGGAGATCCTTGGTAGTAACCGCATCGGTGTAGAAGCCACCGCGTACGACGGGACTCCATCCGCTCTTGCCGGTCTTGCTGCTGGTCCACCGGCTCGCGTAGACATCCGTTCGGCCGGCGAAAAGGTCGCGGAACAGGGCGATCTTGTCTGGTGCCGGAGAGTCCCGCGTGACGGGACGCTGGGGATTATCACCGATGCTGGCCCGGTACAGCGTTGAGGCTGGTGTCGCTAACTCGTGCGTCACTACAGTCGCGGCCGTTCGCTGGGCCAGGAGCTCCCGCACGGTGCGGCGCGCCTGTGCCAATCTGGTTTCGAGTTCGGTGATGCGTCGTTGCATCGCATCAATCTCGGCAGCGAGCTGGTCGGCGTTCATTCTGACAGTGTGCACGAGCCGCAGGATTTAAGCGACGACCCGCAATGTCGGTGGTCTCGGTCAGTATGGGTAGACGGTCTGCGGCACCTGTGTCCCGAGGAGCCAGCGTGGGGAGGCAGGTTTGAGATCGCGTTGGTCTATTTGTCGCACTTGCAGCCGGTCGATGGGATGTGTTAAGTTATGACTGAACGATCGCCCGTTCCACTGCTCCGAAATAGCCGTGTGGTGCTCGGTATCGTAGGCCCGACCGGCAGATGCCACGCACATGAGTTTCTACGAGGTTTGGATAGCCGGTTCTTGGCGCGATACCAGCGCTATCTTGAGTACCTTCACGAAGGCATCCCGATCAAGTCCCCCGAGAACTTTCGGAGGTTGAGTTCAGAGCCTTCGCAGGCGATCGTTTATGAAATCAAAGTGGACAAGTTTCGCCTGTATTTAGTGCGGTTTCGCTCCGTTTGGTACGCCACGCATGGCCGAATGAAGCCCACAGACCATCAGGTCAATCAAGAGGTCCAGAAAGCACTCCAGATTTTCTGGGACGGATTTGAAGGAGCCCCGTGACGGAACACCCGGTTTTTCCTGTTGGTGACCCCCACTACGACTCAACGTACGCGGAGGAATCCGCGATGGTTGATGCAAGTGAGCTCATAGCGTCCGCTCTGGAGCGAAGCGGCATGACCCGGGCAGACCTGGCCCGTGCCCTCGGTGTGAGCAGAAGCGAGGTGACGGCCCGCCTCGCCGGTGAACGGAATATCACGGTGCGAAAGCTCGCAGCGACGCTGCACGTGCTCGGACTGCGCCTTGAGCTCACAGCGGTCATGAACCACGATCAGCGGATGCAGAAGACCTGATTCGGTTTGGCGCTCGTGGGGTGCCGGGCGCACGATCGATAGGCTGGAACCCATGGCCACAGTCATCCTCGTGCGGCACGGCCGCACCACCGCCAACGCCACCGGAGTGCTCGCCGGGCGCACTCCCGGAATTAGGCTCGATCAGGTCGGGCGTGATCAGGCCGCCCTGCTGGGCACTCGGCTGGCCGTCGTACCGCTGGTCGGCCTGGTCTCGAGCCCGCTGGAACGCTGCCGTGAGACATCGCAGCTGATTCTCGACCAGCAGTCGGGCTCGCTCGTGACGCCGGTCGACGACGACCTCACGGAGTGCGATTACGGCGACTGGCAGGGCCGCACCCTCGCGGAACTGAGCACGGAGAAACTCTGGTCGGTCGTGCAGACGCAACCCTCGGCGGTCGTGTTTCCGGGCGGTGAGTCGATGGCCGGCATGCAGGCCCGCTCGGTTGCCGCGGTTCGCCGCCACGACGCGGCGTTCGAAGCCGAGCACGGACCCGGCGCGGTCTGGGTGGCGGTGAGTCACGGCGACATCATCAAATCGGTGCTGACCGATGCTCTCGGGATGCACCTGGACCTGTTCCAGCGCATCAACGTGGGGCCGGCATCCGTTTCGATCGTGCACTATGGCAGTCAACGGCCGAACGTGTACGCCACCAACACCGACGCCGGCAACCTGTCCTGGCTGGCGTCGACCGTGCCCACGACCGAGGCGCCGATCGGTGGCGGTGCCGGGCATCAGGTTGAGCACGCCGCGCGCGCGTAAAATACCCGCATGACCTCAATCGTGCACGAGTTCGACTGGCCCGACCGGGTCGTCATCGGAACCATCGGCCTGCCCGGTGAACGCACCTTCTATCTGCAGGTGCGCTCCGGCTCCCGGCTCGTGAGCATTGCCCTGGAAAAACAGCAGTCCACGCTTTTGTCCAACAGAATCGACGCGGTGCTCGATGAAATGATGTCCACCACGGGCAACCCGTTCAGCGTTCCGAGCGGCACTCCGATCGAGCTTGTCGACAATGAACCGCTCGAGCCGGTCGTGGAGCAATTTCGGGCCGGCGACATGGGAGTCGGGTGGAGTTCCCGAACGGCGCAGTTCATCATCCACGTGCACGCGACTCTCGCCGAGGAAGAAATGGACGTCGCCCCGGCCGAACCGACCGAAAGGCTCGTGCTGCTCATTCCGGTCGGCACCGCCCGGGCCTTTGCGAAACGCACCCGCGAGGTCGTGGGAGCGGGCCGGCCGATGTGCCCCCTATGCGGCGATCCGATCGATGCCGCCGGGCATAGCTGCTCACTTCTCGACTTTCCATGACGACGGATGCCGCGGTGCCGGCCAGCGACGCCGAACGGAACGGTATCGAACCGAGCGGTATCGAACCGAGCGGCGAGATCGAGCTGACCGGGCGCATCCGTACGGCGTCGAACGCGACGTTTCTCGGCAGCATCTGCGGCGTCACGGTGGTGTACAAGCCGATCGCGGGGGAGCATCCGCTCTGGGACTTTCCCGATGGCAACCTCGCGGGCCGTGAATCCGCGGCCTACCAGGTCTCGGAGGCCCTCGGCTGGAACATCGTTCCCCGTACCTGGCTGCGCGAGGGCCCGATGGGCCTCGGCATGGTGCAGCTCTGGCAACACGTTGACGCTGAACAGGCCGCCGTCGCCCTGGTCGAGGCGAACTCCCTGCCCGAAGCCGGCTGGCGTCACGTGTTCGACGGGGTAGACGAGAATGACCGGGCGGTCTCGCTGATTCACGAAGATTCCGCTGCGCTGCGCCGGATGGCCGTCTTTGACATCATCGTGAACAACGCCGACCGCAAGGGCGACCACATACTGGCGATGCCGAACGGGCATCGGCACGGAGTCGACCACGGACTGACCTTCCACACGGAGCACAAGCTGCGCACGGTGCTCTGGGGCTGGATCGGCGCCGACCTGTCCGCCGACGAACTCGCCGGTGTCGACCGCATCAGCACCCGACTGTGCGAGGAACTCGGCGACACCCTCGCCGGGCTGCTGACCCCCGCGGAACTCGGCGCCCTCGCCGAGCGCTGCGACCGGTTGCGCGCCGAGGGCTGGTTTCCGGCGCCACAGGGTGAGATGCCCGCCGTGCCGTGGCCGCTATTCTGAACCGCGCTGTTGTGAACGACGCTGTTCTGAACCGCGCTGTTCTGAACCGCGCTGTCGTGAACGACGCCAAGCCCTCGGTCATGCGGGTTCGCGAAATCGGCGTCTCGGCGCTCAAGGGCGGCCGGCACAGGCCCCGGACCCGCATCGCGCTCAGCGCTCTCGGCCCGGTCGGGGACCGCGTTTTCGCCGTCGTCGATCTCGCCGACGGCCGCGTGTTGAAAACGGTGGAGCATCCGTCGCTCGTCGGCTGCGACGCGCGCTGGCAGTGCGGCGTGCTGTCGATCAGCATCGATGGGCAGCAGATCTCGGGCACTCCGACGACGGATGCCACCCCGCTCACCCTGGACTATTGGGGCCGACCGGTCTCGATGCGGAACGTCCGGGGGCCCTGGTCGCCGGCTTTCAGTCGTCTGCTGGGTCGCCCGGTCGCTCTGGCTCGCGTCGATTTTCCGGGGGAGGTCGTGTACGGCGACACCGTCACCCTGGCGACGACGAGCTCGCTCGAGCGCCTCGCTCGGGAATCGGGGACCCCCGTCGACCCGCGCCGGTTTCGGTCTACCTTCACGATCGATACCGGGGAAGCGGATGCCCACCTCGAGGACTGCTGGGCCGGCCGCGAACTCGAGGTTGGCGGCGCCCGGCTGCTGGTGGGGGCGGGCATCCCGCGCTGCGCGGTGATCGACCTTGACCCGCACACCGGAGCCCGCGGCGCAGGCCTGCTGAAAATACTCGCGGATTACCGCCTCGACTCGGGCGAGATCATGTTCGGCGTCTACGCCCGGGTCGTTCGCCCGGGACTCGTCGGTCGCGGCGACCCCGTGCGGTTGCTGCCCGCGCCCTGAGGCTCGCCCCAGGCGCGCGCATTCGCCCGCCACCCCGTACCATTCGACGGACATCGCCCGCGAAAACAGCTTGTTCGGGCGCAAACCGGTGCTCAACACCGTCGAATGGTACGGGGCGATCTCGTCAGAAGCTGACGAGTGCGTGACAGGCTGAAGGGTATCTCGCTCACCTCGCTTACTGGAGTCTCATGCCCTTCGCCGACGAACTCATCGGAGTCCCGACCGCCCACGCGCTGGCTGCGGCCATTCACGCAGCCGCGCCGCGGTCCGATCTCACGGCACTGCACGCCGCCGCGTCGGACCTCGCTCCGCTCTCGTTGCGAGAGCGGAGCGATCTGCTGCGGGACGCGCTGCTGACCGACCTGCCCGGCGACTACGAGACGTTCGCGGGCATCATCCGCTCGGCCGAAGCGGGCGCCGCACCGTTCAGCGGCTGGCTGATCTGGCCGGTCACGAGCGCAATCGCCGTCAAGGCCATCGCCGCCGGCACCGATTCCGCCTTCGACGACGGCATGCGGATGCTTGCGGCCCTCACTCCACGGCTCACCTCGGAATTCGCCATCCGTTTGCTGCTCGCGCACGATTTCGCTCGGGCGATGTCGATCGTGCTCGAGTGGACCTCCTCGACCGATCCGCATGTGCGCCGGCTGGCCTCCGAGGGAACCCGCCCATTTCTGCCGTGGGCGATTCGCGTGCCGGCCATTCTCGCCGACCCCGCCGCGACCCTGCCGGTGCTGCACGCCCTGTACCGCGACGAGAACGAGGTCGTGCGCCGCTCGGTGGCCAACCACCTCAACGACCTCAGTCGGCAGCAGCCCGAGCTGGTCGTGGCGACGACCGCCACCTGGCTGGCGGTGCCCGATGCCGACACGGCCGGGCTGGTGCGGCACGCCCTGCGCAGTCTGGTCAAGAAGGGCAACCCGCAGGCGCTCGCCCAGCAGGGCTTTCATCCGGCCGAAGTGGATGTCGTCGGCCCGGTCCTCGACGCGGCTGCGGTCGCGTTCGGCGGCGTGATCGGCTTTCGGGTGGGCATCCGCAACGTCGGTGCCGAACCGGCCCGGCTGGCCGTCGATTATGTGATGCACCACCAGAAAGCCAACGGCGCCCTCACCGGCAAGACCTTCAAGCTCACGACCGTGACGCTCGCGCCGGGGGAGCGCGTCGAGCTCGCCCGGTCGCACTCGTTCCGGGCGATCACGACCCGGCGTTACCACCCGGGCGCGCACGCACTCGAAGTGCAGGTGAACGGCGTGGTCTCGGGCCGGGTCGAGTTCGAGCTGTTGCCCGCAGGCTGACCCGGCGGTTCGCGTCCGCCGGTGGCGTGGGCACAGCGCCGGGAGCACGTTCGGCAAGTGTCAACTGGCATTGACGTACGACAAGCGTCAACGTATGCTGACGCCATGGTTGATACCCGAACACCCGATCCGAACGACCCGGTCGTGCACCTCGTCGCCCTGCGGGTGGTGGCCGAAGCGCGTCGCGACCTCGATGACCGCGAGTATTTTCACGTGCTGCAGGCCCGCGCCCTGGGTGTGAGCTGGGAGGGGATCGCATCCGCTCTCGGAGTGTCGCGGCAGGCCGTGCACCGCCGGTTCCGCAGCCGCATCGCCGGCGACGCGCTCGCGGGATCGTGACCGCATGAGCAACCGTTCGGCCGACGTCGACGCCTTCATGACCGCGCTCGACCACCCCGTGGGCGCCCTCGTGCAGCAGCTTCGGCTGGCCATTCTGCAGGCGGAACCCGAGCTGACCGAGCACATCAAGTGGAATGCTCCGAGCTTCTGCCGCGGCGGCATCGACCGCGTCACGTTCAACCTGCGTCCGATCGATCGGGTGCAGCTGATCTTTCACCGCGGGGCCAAACCGATGGCGGATGCGACGCCGTTCCGCTTCGACGACGCCACAGGCTTGCTCGTGAAGATCACCGAAGAGCGCGGCCAGGTCGTGTTTTCTGACGCCGCGACTGCGCGCGCGAAACAGCAGGCATTGCTGGTGTTGGTGCACGCCTGGATCAACGCCTGAGCCGCTCGCGCCGCGGTACCGAGCTGAGGGGTGCTGCGCCGCTGCGCGGTAGCCGCGCCGAGGCGCTGGGTGAGCATGGTCGAGCTGCGCGGTAGCTGCGCCGCTGCGCGGTAGGCGTGCCACCCGCGCAGCGGCGCAGGTACCGCGCTCGACCCTCGGGGGCCGAGGCTGGCGTGATCCCGGCCTCGCTGCGCGGTAGCTGCGCCGCTGCGCGGAGGCGACGCACCTGAGTCCGGGGACCAGAAGCCCCGAACGTACGCGCTCAGGGCACTGAGCCACCCGTCGGGACCGGAGCCGCGCGCGTCGGGGCTGCCGGTGCGGTTCGCGGCGCGGGCATCTTTCACTCCGGGTCGCTCCACCGGCTACGGTTCTGCGAACGACGTACGCCCGCTTTCGCCCCCTGGTCACCCACTATCGTGCAAGGCTGGGGGCATGGATCTGGAGGTGTCGCCCGCGCTCACGATTCCAGAGCGCGAACTCGGCTGGCGGTTTTCGCGGTCGTCCGGCCCGGGCGGCCAACACGTCAACACCTCGGATAGCCGCGCCGAACTGATCTGGAACGTCACCGAATCGGCTGTACTCTCCGATGATCAGCGGATGCTGCTGGTCGCCCGTCTCGGCCGGCGTCTGGTCGCCGGGGCAATCACCGTGAAGGCGTCGGAGCAGCGCTCCCAGCTGCGTAATCGCGAGATCGCCCTGCGCAAGCTCGGCGAACTCGTGGCCGACGCTCTGGCACCGGATGCAGCGAGCCGCCGGGCGACCAAACCCACCCGGGGCTCGGCCCGGCGCCACCTCGCGGCCAAGCAGCAGCGTTCGGCCACGAAAACGCAGCGAAAACGTCCGCCCAGCGGCGAGTAGGCGAGGGCGGCTTTAGCGCAGTGCGGGCCGGGGGCCAGCCGCCTCATTCGCGGGCTGCGTCTCGGGTGTTGCCCGGAGCAACCCTCCCCTTCTGAGCGGCTGGCGGGCCATCGCGACGAAGATAATCAGCCACACGGCCAGGGCCACCCACAGAACCACCGTGCCGATCTGCCCCACCAGCGGCAGCTGGTCGGCCTGGCCGAGATAGATGCCGGCGACGGCATACATCCCGACCGGGAACGAGATACTCCACAGCGAGGCCCCGTACGTCAGAGGTACGTGATGCCTGACGTGGCGCCAGACCCCGACGGCGACGAGCACCGGAATCAGCCAGGTCGCGAAGGCCCAGAACATGACCGAGACACCGCCGACAAGCCCGCGGGTCGCATCGACCATCGGGGCATCGGCCATTTCCACGATCCGTGCGCCGGCCAGTACCGTGATGGCGCAGGCGCCCATGGACACCCAGTAGGGCGGGTCCATTTCGACCGGCTTGATCTCGTAGAGCATCAGCCGCAGTGAGACGAAAACACCGGCAGCGCCGTAGAGAAAGATGCCGACCGACCAGGACAGGATCGCGAGCACGGCGAGCAACGCCCGGGCATCATCGGCTACGGGCTCGAGTGACGCCGCCACGATGGCCACCGACTGGCTCGCGACAACCCAGATGAACCAGGTGCCGTTGGCCGAACGCAGCACCGGGCGTGCGGTGCGGCCGAGCACCGCGAACCACGGCACGGCGTAGCCGAGCACCACCCAGGTTGTGCCCGAGAGCGCGAGAAGCGCCGTTGCGGCGCCGTACCAGCCCTCGATGGCCAGCCGCGCCGCGAGAACATTGGTGCCGGCCACGAAGGTGAAGAACTGGAATCCTCGATGCGGGTCGTGCAGATCGGCGAGAAAGGCTGCTCGATAGGCGATGAAGCGCCAGGCAGTGAGGAGCAGCAGCACAAGGTACGCCCCGCCGCACACGATCATGAGAACGATGCTGAGGGTCTGGAACCCGATCAGCGTCATGCCGACGGAGATGATGCCCGTCGCCATGACGAGCGCGAAATACCCGGGGGACATCTCGCGTACAGCGGCGCCCAGGTGCGCACCACGATTAACGGCCATCAATCTAGGCTAGCCCTCTCGGGCGTCGACTCGATTCACGAGCAGGCGCGGTGCCGTCGTCACAGCCGGGGGTCTACCGGCTCCGATTCCATCGCCAGCACGCCGAAGACGGCCTGGTGCACCCGCCACAGCGGCTCGTCGGCGACGAATCGCTCGACGGCTTCGACGCCGAGCGCATACTCGCGCAGCGCCATGGAGCGCTTGTGCCCCACGTCCCGGTCGCGCAGGCGCGACAGGTTGGCGGCGTCCAGGTAGTCCGGACCGTAAATGATCCGCAGGTATTCGGCCCCGCGCACCTTGATGCCCGGCTGCGCCAGCGATCGCGTTCCGCGCACGAGGCCGGCCATCGGCTTCACCACCATGCCCTCGCCGCCGGCGTCGGTGAGACGCTCCCACCAGGTCGTGGCCGCGGTTTCCGACTCGGCCGACGTGAGGTCGACCTCGATGTGTCGGGTGCGTCGAATGAGCTTCTCATCGGCGACGGCGAGCCGGTCGGCGACGCCGAGGTGCCAGGAATGGTCCCGGCCGAGGTGGCTGACCCCCTCGGAGGCGAGCAGCTGGAAGGGGGCGAGCTGCACGCCGTCAAGTCCCGACACGGGCTGGCTGTAGCGCCGATATGAGTCGCGGTAGGCCTCGGCATTGAACGCACGCCGTGTGGTGCGCGTGAGCAGGTCGGTGACGTCGACACCACGATCGGCGGCGGCCTGCAGGGTGCGTACCGCCGCGGGCAGAGCGGATGTCGCCGCCGCTGCCACGCTCGCGTACTGCTCGCGAATCAGCGGCCCGGCCTTGAGCGACCAGGGCAGCAGCTCGGCATCGAACAGCAGCCAGGATGTCTGAAATTGCGTCCACAACCCAGCCGTCTCGGCGGCTCGGTCGAGGCGGGCCAGAAAGTCCTCGGTCGTGGCGTCGTCGAAGAATGGCCGGCCGGCACGCGTGTACACGGCGCCGCGCCATCCGTCTGGCGCGCCGAATCGTGAAGGATCGCGGGTCAGCAGCACGACCGCCCGGGACCCCATGTGCTTCTCTTCGCAGATCAGCCGCTCGAGGCCCTCACGGCGGTAAGCGGCAAACGCTTCGGCCGGATGCTCCAAGAAGCCGTCTCGATCAGAGACGTGGGGCGGACTCATGGTGGGCGGCAGGTACACGAGACGCCGGGGGTCGGTGGCGAACCGGCTCATGACCTCGAGGGCTCCGGCGGCGGAGTCTTCGCGGATGCCGACCTTGCCGAACACCCGAGTCTCGACGATCTGCTTGCCGAGCACGTCGTCGATCCGCAGGAGCGCAGGGTCACGCGCCGCGGTTTGCGCCCCGGGGTCTGCACCGGGAGCTCGCACGCCCAGGGGCACGACCGGCTCGTACCAGACCTCTTCGGCCGGCACCTCGACCACCTCTTTCTCGGGATAGCGCAGAGCGCTGAGCTTGCCGCCGAACACGCACCCGGTGTCGAGGCACATGGTGCCGTTGACCCATTCTGCCGTCAGGGTCGGAACGTGGCCGTAGAGAACGGTCGCCTTGCCGCGGTACTCCTGGGCCCAGGGCAGCCGCACCGGCAGCCCGTACTCGTCGGTCTCGCCCGTCGTGTCGCCGAAGAGCGAGAACGCGCGCACGCGACCCGAGGCTCGCCCGTGGTATTTCTCGATCAGCCCGGCGTGCGCGACTACCAGCTGGCCGTCGTCGAGAACGAGGTGCGACACCAGCTCCCGGCAGAAGTGCAGAACGTCCCGGCGAAACTGCTCCGTCTCGCTCGAGAGCTGGGCGAGTGTCTCGGCGAGCCCGTGGCTCGTCTGCACCTTTTTGCCCTCGAGGGCGCGCACGAGCTTCGCCTCGTGGTTTCCCGGCACCGCCAGGGCGTGGCCGGCCGCGACCATGCCCATGACGAGTCGCAGCACACCGGGGGTGTCGGGACCCCGGTCGACGAGGTCGCCCAGAAAGATTGCGCGGCGGCCTTCCGGGTGCACGGCGTCGACCGGTCGCCCCTCGTCGTCGCGCGTGAGTGCGTAGCCGAGGGCGCCCAGCAGCGTCTCGAGTTCCGAGCGGCAGCCGTGCACATCGCCGATGGCGTCGAACGGGCCGGTCTCGCTGCTGCGATCGTTGAGAAGGGGTTCGCGCACGAACTCCGCGGCCGCAATCTCTTCCGCCCCGGAGAGCACGTGCACCCGGCGAAAACCCTCTTTGCCGAGTTGTTTGAGAGAGCGTCGCAGCTGGTCGTGCTGGCGTTTGACGACGGATGCCCCGAACGTGCGGTCCGCGCGCGCGGCGTTGCGTTCCACACAGACACTCTGCGGCAGGTCGAGCACGATCGCGACCGGCAGAACGTCGTGCGCACGGGCGAGGGCCACGAGAGAGCGGCGGGCGTCGGCCTGCACGTTGGTGGCGTCGATGACGGTCAACAGTCCGGCGTCGAGCCGCTTGGCCGCGACGAACCGCAGCGCCTCGAAGGCCGCCGCGGTCGCCGCCTGGTCGTTCTCATCGTTCGACACGAGCCCGCGAAAGAAGTCGCTCGACAGCGTCTCGAACCGCGCGAAGTGGGTGGCGGCGAACGTCGACTTGCCGCTGCCCGAGACGCCGACCAGCACCACGAGCGACATGATGGGCAGCGTCATGACGGGCTGCGTCATGATGGGCTGCGTCGTGATGGGCTGCGTCGTGATTGGACCGGGCAGTGGCGTCATGAGTGGGTGACCTTTCGAAACAGGGCGAGCTGGGTCGGGGAGCCGAGATCAACGTCGACGTCGCCGACGGTGCGGTATTCGACGGTGTAGCCGCGGCGAGACGCGACGCCATCCGCCCAGGCACCGAACTCGGACCGGGACCACTCGAATCGGTGGTCGTGATGCCGCAACGCGCCGGTCGGCAGGGACTCGAACACGGCGTTGTAGTCGGCGTTGGGCGTCGTCACGATCACCGCGCCGGGGGCGGCTGCTGCGAAGACGGATGACTCGAGCGCGGGCAGCCGCTCCAGGTCGATGTGCTCGATGACCTCCATCAGCACGATCGCGTCGAGGCCCGCGATGCGGTCGTCCTGGTACGTCACCGACGACTGTACGAGCTGTACCCGCTCACGGGTTCTGTCGCTGGCCTCACGCAGGTTGAGCGTTCGACCAGCCTTGAGAAGAGCCCGGGCCGACACGTCGGAACCGATGATCGTCGTGAACGCCGGGTCGGCGAGCATCCGCTTCAGCAGAGCACCTTCGCCGCACCCGACATCGGCCACCGAGTGCGCGCCGACGTCGCGCAGGGCCGCGAGCACAGCGTCTGCACGCTGCGGGGCGAGGGGCGCCGGGCGGGGGGCGCTCTGCTCGGGGGCCGGCACGTCGTCGAGAGCGCTCAGCGCGGCATCCGCGGAAAGCAGCCCGGTCGCCTCGTCGACCATCGAGCGCTGATGCGCCAGGTAGCGGCGCGTGATGAGTTCGCGCTCCGGGTGGTCGGGCAGCCAGCCTGCGCCCGCGCGCAGGAGCTTGCCGACCTCGTCGTCCGACACCCAGTAGTGCTTGGCGTCATCGAGCACGGGCAGCAGCACGTAGAGGTGCCGGAGCGCGTCGCTGAGCCGAACATCGCCGCGCAGCACGAGGTCGACGTAGACGGAATCGCCCCACTCGGCAAACTCGGGATCGAGCGGGATCGGCGTCTCAGTGACGGACCAGCCGAGCGGTTCGAAGAGGCGCGTGACGAGGCCGGCGGTGTCGCGGCCCCTGGCCGGCACGGCCGCCACCGTGATCTCGAGCGGCAGAGCGGATGCCGCGAGCTCGGACCAGGCCACGTCGGGGTGTGACTCGCTCGCGCCGTTCATCGCCGTGCGAAAGACCTGGCCCAGCGCGACCGCGACCATGGAGGAAGACGCGTAGGGGCGATCATTCACGTAACGGGCGAGCGTCGCCGCGTCGCTTCCCCGAAAGCGCTTGTCGCGCACCAGCCCGACGGGGTCGACCTCGAGCAGCAGGGCAACGGTGCAGCGCTCGTCGCTGACCTCGGGGTAGAAGACGTGTGCCGTGCCGACGCTGAGCGAAAACTCCTGCGCCCGGTCTGGATGCTTGCGCAGCAGGTGGCTCAGATTGGATGCGGTCGGCGCAGTCGAGGTGATGGTGACGAGCACGGGGCTCCTTCGATTGGGCGAACGGTAACCGCCAGTCTATTGACGCCCGTTCGCCTGCCTGTCGCTGGCCCGAGCGGCGAGGTAGCGGTCTTCGGCGGCATAGTCGAGCAGCGGGCCGAAAAACGGGTCTTCCGCGCCGGGCGCGAAACCGACGCGATCCAGGAACAACAGCCAGTTGATCTCGCCGGCAATGGTCTCGGCGAAGGTGCCGACCGGGGTGTAGCCGAGTTCGATGGATGCGGTGGTGTCGAGGATGATCGGCGGCCGGGCATCCCAGGGGTGCTGCCCGAGATCGGGGTCGGCCGATGTCTGTACGGAGTCGTCGAGCAGGATTTCTTCCCACGCGTGGTTGTAGTACTCGAACTGGTTGAAGTGCGCGGCAATGGCCCGGGTAATCTGCAGTGCGCTCGGCGCATCGGGATCGGCGCTGTTCAGGATGCGCGTTCCCGGTACCTCGGCGACCCGCGCGATCAGCGCGGCGGTGTTGACGGCGGCCGTGGTGTGGTCGATGCCTGCTCCGCCGTGCGCGAGGAACACGGCCGGGCGCTGTTCGAGGGCGCGCTTGATGAACATCCACTCACGCGGGCGGGCCGCACCATCTCCGTGAACCTTCGATGCGCGAATGACGGTGACGGGGCATCCGCTGTTCAGCAACGCCTGCTCGGCCGCGACCTTGTTGGCTCCGTAGCCCTCGCGCGAGTCGTGGTCGCCGTGGCCCGCGGCCATGGTGCGCTGATTTTCACGGATCGGGCCGGTAAAGCGCGGTGCGACGTCGGAGTTGACGTGGTTGCCGTGCTCGTCGGCGTACACCGCCTTGCTCGAGAGCATGACCGTCGAGGCGACATCGCCGAGCAGGGGGATGAGCTCGCGGGCATTCGCTTGCGTGAAGCAGAGCGCGTCGACGAGCAGGTCGGCGCCGTCACCGAGCAGGGCGGCGAGTGCGCCGGTGTCATGTCGATCGATGGGGTGAAAGCGGGCGCCGGACTGCCTGAGGTCGCCGGGCAGGTGGGACTCCTGACGGCCGGTGATATCGACGCTCCACCCGGCGGCGACCAGGCGGCGGGCGGTGGCGCGCCCGAGCGCACCGGTTCCTCCGAGAATGATGGCTCGCTGCATGCTTCAAGCGTAGGGCCGGGAGGGACTCGGGCGGGTCATCGTGACACGGTGCCGGTGAGCGAGGCGACGAGGGTGTCTGCTGTGGCCGTGCCGAGCGGCACGGCCACTTTCGTCGACCCCGCGGCGGGCAGCTCCGACTCGTGCTGACTACGAAACAGCCCTTGACAAGTGATTTGCCTCTCACCAGCATGTTGGTGACCCGCAGATGGTGGGCCGAGCCATCGACGGATACGGAGTCATCATGGTCACCAGTATTTTTGTCAACCTCCCGACAAGCGACCTCGACCGAGCCAAGGTGTTCTACGCCGCGCTCGGCTGGAGCATCAATCCGGCGTTCACCGATGAGAACGCCGCGTGTGTCGTCATCGACGAGAATGTCTTTCTGATGGTCCTCACCAGGGACTTTTTCGCTACCTTCACCGACAAGCCGATCGCCGAGCCCCACGCGTGCGTACAGGTTGAGACGGCCTTCAGCGTGGACTCCCGTGACGAGGTCGACGCGTTTCTCGAGAAGGTCATCGTCGCCGGTGGAATCGAGCACCGCACGGCCCAGGACTACGGCTTCATGTACGCGCGGGACTTCGAAGACCCCGACGGCAACCTGTTCAGTGCCCTCTGGATGGACCCGGTCGCAGCCGAGATCGGCCCGGAGGCGTATCTGGCCCAGCAGAGCACGGACACCTAGCCCTCGAGTGTGATCGGGGCGATCATGGCGGGTATGACGCAGCGAAACGTGTTGCCTGGCGCCGGCTCGTGAACGTCGCATCCCGGCGCGTGCAGCGCATCTACCTGACGTTGATGCTCGGCAACACCCTCGCGGCGTCGTTCATCTGGGGCATCAACACGCTCTTTCTGCTCGATGCCGGCCTGACGAATTTTGAAGCCTTCGCGGCCAACGCGTTCTTCACGGCGGGCATGGTGATCTTCGAGATTCCCACCGGTGTCGTCGCCGACACGGTAGGGCGCAAGGTGTCGTACCTGCTCGGCACCATCACGCTGTCCGTCACCACGGCGCTGTACTGGATGCTGTGGGTCTGGCAGGCACCCTTCGTGTGGTGGGCGATCGTGTCGGTGCTGCTCGGGCTCGGCTATACCTTCTTCTCCGGTGCAGTCGAGGCCTGGCTGGTCGATGCGCTCGCCTTCACAAAATACACCGGCAGTCTCGAGGCCGTCTTCGGCCGGGGACTCGTCGTGACCGGGATCGCCATGTTCGTCGGCTCGGTGCTCGGCGGTGTGATCGCCCAGGTGAGCAACCTCGGTGTGCCGTTCGTGGTGCGGGCCGCGGTGCTCGTGGCCATGTTCGTCTTCGCCTTCGTCGTGATGAAAGACCTCGGCTTCACCGCCGACCGCTCCGCCGGGCCCCTGAAAGCGACCCGCGCCGTTCTGTCCGAGTCGATCGAGCACGGTCTCAAGCGGCGCTCGGTGCGCTACATGATCTTGTCGGCGCCGTTTGCCGCCGGGGTCGGCTTCTACGCCTTCTACGCTCTGCAGCCATATCTGCTCGAACTGTACGGTGACCCCTCTGCCTATTCCGTCGCGGGGCTGGCCGCGGCCGCGCTGTCGCTCGCGCAGATCGCCGGGGGAGTGCTGGCATCGCGCGTGCGTGCACTGTTCGCACGAAGAACGACCATGGTGATTGTGGCATCCGTCGCCAGCGTGATCGTGCTCGTGCTGCTCGGCGTGAACAGCATCTTCTGGCTCGCGGTCGTTCTGCTGGTGCTCTGGGGGTTCGTCTTCGCGGTGGCCGGGCCGGTACGGCAGGCCTACCTGAACGACATGATCCCCTCGAAGCAGCGGGCGACCGTGCTGTCATTCGACTCGCTGTTCGGCAGTCTCGGCGGCGTCTTCATTCAGCCGGCGCTCGGCCGCGCCGCCGACCTCGGCGGGTATGGCACCTCGCTCGTGATCGGCGGCCTCGTGCAACTCATCGGCGTGCCGTTTCTGTGGGCGAGCCGCCGCCAGCGTGACCCCGCGGATGCCCGCACGGCGACAAGCCAGGCCGCTGGCCCCGACTTCGATGTTGTGTAGCCGACACCGTCTCGCAATCGGAGGGTAATCTGCTGCACATGACCCTCGACCCGGTAGCGCACGACCAGGCACGCCTCGAATGGTTGCTGGACTCCGACCCTGCGCTGCGCTGGCAGGTGCAGCGTGACCTCGCCGGTTCGCCCCGGGCTGTCTGGGCCGAGACCCGGGCCCGGGTGGGCTCCGAGGGCTTCGGCGTGCGCCTGCTTGCGCTGCAGGATGCCGACGGCCAGTGGGCCGGTGGGGCGTACTTTCCCAAAGATTTTGATTTCGACGGCCCCGAGGCAGCGGATGGTGCGGGGCAACCGTACACGGCAACGACCTGGTCGCTCAACTCACTGCGTGACTGGGGCCTCGACGCCGAAGCCTTGGCCGGCACGGCCGAGCTGCTCGCGGTGAACAGCCGCTGGGAATACGAGAACCTGCCGTACTGGGGCGGTGAGGTCGACGCCTGCATCAACGCGTTCACCCTGGCCAACGGTGTCTGGCTCGGCGCGGATGTCTCCGGAATCGCCCAGTGGTTTCTTGACCATCAGATGACCGAGGGCGGGTGGAATTGTGAGTGGGTCGAGGGGTCTGCCCGCTCATCGTTCCACTCCACGCTCAACTCGCTGCGGGGGCTGCTGTACTACGAGGAGGCGACCGGGGGAGATGTCGGCGGTCACCGCGAGGAACTTCGCGCGGCTCGGCGGGCCGGGGAGGAGTACCTGCTCGAGCGTCGGCTGCTGCATCGGCTTTCGACGGACGAGCTGGTCGGGCCGTGGGCGCCGCGGTTCGCGCATCCGTTTCGCTGGTTCTACAGCGCGCTCGCCGCGGTGGACTACTTTCGTGCGGCGTCGATGCGCGACGGCACGTCGCCCGATGAGAGGCTCGGCGAGGCGATCGAGCTGATTCGCGCCGCGCGGCTGCCCGACGGAACCTGGCTTCAGGAGCGACGCCACCCCGGGCGGGTCTGGTTCGAAACCGACGTTGCGGCCGGAGAGCCATCGAAGTGGCTGACGTTCTACGGCATCCGAGCGCTCGCCTGGTGGGACGCCGCGTACCCGGCAGGGCCTGAGGGTGTGCCCGACGGCAGAACGACGAACGGCATCCGTTCTCGGCCATGAGGGCCGGGAACGGATGCCGTTCGTCGTGAGTGCTGCTGGTCGTGCTCGGGAGTTAGACCGAGGCCTTCTCTGAGGCCTTCTTCGGAGCCTTGTAGTTCGGGTGAGCCTGCTCTGCAGCGGCGTCGAATTCGGCGTCGATCTCAGAGTTGGGCTTGTAGGTGGCGAGCGACACGACGATGGCGACCAAGAGGCTGGCGCCGAAGCCGGGCACGATCTCGTAGAGCACGTCGCCCAGCGGGGAGTTGCCCCAGATGAACACGACGACGGCACCGGTGACCATGGAGGCCAGCGTTCCCCAGGTGGAGAGCTTCTTCCAGTACAGGGAGAGAAGCACGACCGGGCCGAACGCGGCACCGAAGCCGGCCCAGGCGAAGCCGACCAGGTCGAGAATGGTCGAGTTCTGCTGCAGCGCGATGACGCCCGCTGCGATGGCAACGAGCAGCACTCCGAGACGGCCGAGCATGACCAGCTGCTTCGGGGACGCATCCTTCTTGCCGACGATCTTGTAGAGGTCCTCCACCAGGGCGGAGGAGGAGACGATCAGCTGCGAGGAGATCGTGCTCATGATGGCAGCGAGCACGGCGGCCAGCACGAGACCGGCGATGAACGGGTGGAACAGCGTCTGCGAGAGCAGCAGGAAGACCGTTTCCGGGTTCGCGAGGGTCAGGTCGGGGTTCTGCTGGAAGTACGCGAGTCCGATGAGGGCCGTGGCAATGGCGCCGAGGGCGGTGATAATCATCCAGCCGATGCCGATACGGCGTCCGGCCTTGGCGTCCTGCGGCGTGCGCATGGCCATGAAACGCACGATGATGTGCGGCTGACCGACGTAGCCGAGGCCCCACGCTGCCGCGGAGATGACACCGAGTACGGATCCGCCGGCGGTCAGAGAGAGCAGGTTCGGGTCGATCTCGCGGATCGAGTCGAGGGTAGCCGTGACGCCGCCGGTAGCGTTGAGGGCCACGAGCGGAACGGCGACGAGGGCGACGAGCATCAGGATGCCCTGAGCGACGTCGGTGAGGGTAGCGCCGAGGAAGCCGCCGAACAGCGTGTAGAGCAGGGTGACGCCGGCGACGATCAGCATGCCGACCACGAAGGTCGAGCCGAAGGACTCCTCGAAGAACACTCCGCCGGCGACCATGCCGGAGGAGACGTAGAACGTGAAGAACACGAGGATGATGACGCCGGAGACGACCCGCAACAGGCGGGACGTGTCCTTGAGGCGGTTCTCGAAGAAGCTCGGGATGGTGATGGAGTTATTCGACACCTCGGTGTAGGAGCGCAGCCGCGGGGCCACGAACTTCCAGTTCAGCCAGGCACCGATGGTGAGGCCGATGGCGATCCAGGCCTCAACGAGACCGGACACGTAGATTGCGCCGGGAAGGCCGAGCAGAAGCCAGCCGGACATGTCGGACGCACCCGCGCTGAGCGCTGCGGTGCCGGGCTTCAGGCCTCGGCCTGCGAGCATGTAATCGTCGAGGTCTTTGGTTTGGCGAAAGGCGAAGTAGCCGATCGCGACCATGCCGGCGAGGTATAAAACGATAGCAATTAACTGAAAAGTCTGATCCGTCATTGGGTTTCCTCTAAGTGGATGCCCGTTGTATGGGTCTTCGGATGGCTATGAGTACAGGCCATATATCAGATCTCTAGTATCGCAGACATCCGGATTTCATGTGGCGGCACACATTCACAGCTCAAAATCTTGCATATCTTGCAGGTGTAAGAATATAGTTACACCTGTCAGGAGGCGAAGCATGAATGTGGAGCAACTCAGCGCAACACTCGCGGCGGTCGCGAGCCCGCAGCGCATGCTGATTCTCACCGAATTGAGCGCCGGGCGTGTGCATGTGAGTGAGTTGGCGCGGCGGGTGGGGATGTCCCGGGCGTTGCTCTACATGCATCTGGCCAAGCTCGAAGCGACCGGGTTTGTGACGACAGCACTGGAGCTCTCCCCGGAGGGCACCGCGCTGAAGCACGTCTCGCTCGCTCCGTTTTCGCTGACGGTGGATATCGCAGTCATTACACAGGCCGTGGCGAACGCCGCGACCACACACGAGTAAGGAAATCATCATGGGGTTCGACTGGGCATATCTGATTCCGATCGCCGGAATCGTCGGCGGCATCACCTACGGGATCTTCGCGATGTACTTCAAGTCTCGTCGTCACACTTCTGACTCGAGCAGCGTTTCTGCCCTGCGCGACGCGCTCGCCACCAGCAACGAGACCAACGCCCGGCTGCTCGCCAAGCTGGACTCGATGGACGCTCGTCTCGGTTCCATCGAGCGCACCCTCAGCGAGGTCGGCTGACTTCAGCTCTTCGCTGCCGCGCAAGCGCGGGGGTTAGGAATCGGTGGATGTGCGGACACCGCGTTCGTTTTGGAGCCAGTCCCAGAAGTAAGAGCAGGCCTGCGACTCGGAGTCGAATTCGTGAACGGTGTGTCGGCGGCCGCGCTCCAAATAGTATGAAGTCCACTGGCCGTCACGCTGCTCCAGGTAATATGCTTCGCCGTTTGCGGCGCCGTTGATGGAGTAGGCAGAGGCCATGATGTGTGCCTCCAGCAGCACGCGGAGCTCAGCCAGATTCGTTGGCTGGTTGACGGCGTCACCGAAGACCCTCGGGTTGTTTTGCAGGATCACCTCGTACGCCCACCGCCTGCCGGCCGAGTCCACCCAACTCACGTCCAGGAACTCCCCGTTTTGCCCGAGGCGCCCGGGAGCGAACGTCGCAACCAACGGGTGATCATCGCCGTGCGGATTGTCGAACGTGACGATGAGCCCGGGTACGGGGTGCGCCAGGTCGAAGCCGACCGGGCGCACAATGACGAACGGATTCCCATTCTCTATGACCTGAAGCGGCCACGTGCCGCCATGCGAGTCGGTCCACAACAGGTCCGTGAGAACACCGTTTTCGTTGACGACTCCGGGAATGAGGGTCGCCACCATCCGCTTGCCGCCCTCATCCGCGGAGTCAAATAAGACGATCGTTCCGGGTGCCGCAGCACTGAGATTGAACATGAACCTCAGCCTCCCACTCGTGAAGTCCCGCGTCTGCGATTTTGCGCTCTGCGAGAAAGGGTAGCCGTGTGGCGACGGATACGGCGAAGCCTCGGATCGGATTGAGGAAGGTGACTCTGACAAGCTGTCTTCGTGACCGCGGATATAGAGATAGTCCAACTCAACGACCCACGCCTGCAGCATCTAATCGAGGCGGGTTACGTCGTTGTCGGCGAATCGTGGGGTGCCCGCCTGCGGCTCAGCGAGCCACCTCACCGAGCGGTGCTGACCGCGGCCGTCGTTGCGGCGACGGATCAGGGATTCCTGATCAAGGAACTCGATGACAGCTGGGCGCCCCAGGTCACGGCGCTGGAAGCCGTGAACCACGCCGACTACCCCTACACGCCGGCGACAGCCGTGCCGCAGCGCGACGAGTCCGAGGTACTCGAACTGTGGAGATCGGGGTACCGCCTGTTTGGTGCAATCGATGCTGGGCAGCTCGTGGCTGTCACCGTCATTAGCCTGACGACCGCGCGTGCGGAAACTGAATTCACGTCCGTCCACCCTTCCTACCGCCGCAGAGGGCTCGCCGTTGCCGTCAAGGCGGCATCAATCACGGCCTTGGCCGACGATGGCGTGAGGATCTTCGGCACGGGTGGTGCTCAGGTCAATGCCGGCAGCATCCGCATGAATGAACATCTCGGCTATGCCATCGAGGAACGCTGGCTCAGCCTCGCGATGCCGAAATAGAGAAGGACCCATAGCGGTTTCCAGAGACGCGCGGTTGTGCCGCGGCGCTGTCCGCAGGGGGAGTGGAGTGTCGGTGGGTGGTGAGAGGCTCGGGTTGAAAAGATGCGTTTCAGACTCCGACAGATGGAGCTGGTGCAGCACGATCACCCGGCCGAACAGGCCGCTACTCGGGGCGTCGATAAATACCAGACTCAGAAAAAGTTCTTGAGATTCTCTGGTATTTTTCTTCATGCGGGAGTAAACTGAGAATATGTCACAGACACTCCCGTCGGACACAGATGCCGACCACAATCCGGTAGACCAGCTCGCCTACATCACCGAGCAACTCGCCAAGGCCCTGACCGGGCTGACCTACTCACTACAAGATGATGCCTTGTCACTCGCCCTTCTTGATGGTCTTGAGCAGCTCGGCCGCCGCGTCGATGGTGCCCGCGTTGCATCAACAGCGGAGGTCGCCCGCCGCGCCGACGTCGAGCTCTACGGCGGCACCGCCAGCCTCTCCAAGCGCATGGGGTGCACCGGCAAGCTCGACCTCATCATGAGCGTCACCCACGTGTCCGTGCGAGAAGTGAAGCGACGCATCAGCCTGGGGGCGCTGACCAGCGCGCGGCCCGGGGTGGGACAGCTGCGACCGGCGGTGTTTCCCACCGTGAGTGCGGCACTGGCCGCCGGGGAGATTGGCGTGGACTCGGCCGAGATCATCGTGAAAGGCTTGCAGGAGGTGATCCGGCAGGCCGACCCCTCGGACCTGCACCTCGCCGAACGAGTCTTGGTAGCCAACGCGACGGGCGCCCTCAACGACGACACCGCCGGTCTCCCCGGTGCCGGTATCGCGTTGCCCGCTGATCGGATGCGGGTGTTGGTACACGAGTGGCAGGCCCGCCTCGACCCCGACGGCATCGCACCCCAGGAAGAGGCTCGGGAGGCCAAGAGCAGCATCAGCTTCGGCTCATTCGAACGAGGCCTGTACCGGATCTTCGGCGGCGTGACCCCCGACCTGCGCGGGGAGTTCGAGACGTATTTCGCGTCGCGGCTGTCGGCGCGGGCGACGGTGAAGTTTCTCCCCACGGCCGGGCCGGCTGAGCTGGACGGGGCCGAGGGGGCCGATGTCGTGCCTGACACCGAGCTGGCCGGGTCCGACGGGGCCGAGGTCGTGCCTGACGCCGAGGTCGTTGATATCGACCGTCGCCCCGGTGGGGAGAAGCGGGCCGATATTCTGCGCGACATGGTCCGTGAAGCGGCCCGCGACCCCAAAGCCGGAGTGATGGGCGGCTCGGCCCCCACCGTCACGGTGCACGTGAACGCGGTTGATCTCAACGCCGGGCGCGGCGTGGGCTGGATCGATGGAGTTGAGGCCCCGGTCTCACTCACGACCGTCGACCAGGCCCTCTGCAGTGGCGGGTTCATCCCGATCTTGTTCGGCCCGAACAATGAGGTGCTGCGCGTTGGCGATAAGCGGCGGGCGTTCTCCCCAGCGATGACCAAAGCCATCATGTCTCGCGATGGCGGCTGCATCATCTCCGGTTGCGACATTCCGGCCTATTGGACCGAACTGCACCACGTGAAAAGCTACGCCCAGGGCGGCAAAACCGAAGTCGCCAACGGGGTGTGCCTCTGTTATCGACATCACCACGCCATCGACACCTCGGGTTGGCAAATCCGCATGACCCACGGACGGCCCGAAGTACTCGGCCCCGCCTGGATTGATCCGAGCCAAACGTGGCGGCCCGCACAAAACCACCGCGCCAACCGCGCCGTGAGTTAGTGTGCAAGAACTGCGCCGCGGGCTTGCGTGCGGGCTACCGTACGAGGGCCGTCGTGAAGGTGACGGATGCGTCGAGACCGGGCCCGGCTCGCGGCGTGAGACGCGCGCTGGCCCGGCTCGCCACGGCCAGCTGAGCGACAATGGCGAGGCCGAGGCCGCTCCCTGCGCTGTCGGAGGTCGCGCGCCAGAACCGGTCGAAGGCCCGGGAGCAGTCCTCTGGCGAGAGCCCCGAGCCCTCGTCGAGCACGTGCACGGCGGTCGTGTCGCCGTCGACGGACACCCGCACGATCAGGGTGCTCGCGGGCGGGCTCACGGTGAGGGCATTGTCGATGAAATTGTCGACGATCTGTTCCGCGGCCTCGGCGGTCGCCTGAATCGGCGCCGAGGCCGGCCCCTCGAAGCGGATGTCCACACCGATTTCCGCCGCGAGCGCCGCCCACTGCTCCACCCGCTGGCGCGCGATGTCGGCGAGGTCGACCGTGATGAGCGGTGCAGAGTGCCCCTCGGTGCGGCTGAGCAGCAGAAGGCCTTCGACGATGTTGCCGAGGCGGTCGACCTCGCCCTCGGCGGCGGTGAGCCGCTCGGCGGCGCCGCGCGGGTCGGCGTTCATCAGCTCGCGGGCTCGTTCCAAGCGCAGCCGCAAGGCGGTGAGCGGCGTGCGCAGCTGGTGGGAGGCATCCGCCGCGAATGTGCGCTGCTGCTGAATGAGGGTGTTCAGGCGCTCGGCCATGCGGTTGAAGGAGCGCGACAGCGCACGAATCTCGGGGGCTCCGGCGGTCTCGTCGGCTCGGGATGCCAGGTCACCCTCGGCGAGGCGCTCGGTGGCCTGGCGCAACAGGTGCAGGCGCCGCGTGACCGTGCTCGAAAAAATGAACCCGACGACGCCGGCGAGCAGCACCGTCGTGAGCGCGACGAGGCCGAGCATGCGCAGCTGGTCGTTGACGGCATCCGTCACCACCTGCGACGGATAGGTGAGCCGCACGGCGCCGAGAACCTCGTCGCCGCTGAACACGGGCACGGTCACGTAGAGCAGGTCCTCCTGCAGGGTGTCGGAGTAGCGCGTGCCGGTTGTGATCGCACCGGTCAGGGAGTCGATGATCTCCGGCCGCGACGCGTACGACACACCCACCCGAGACTGGTCATCATCGCTCGTCACGACAGCCTCGCCCCGATTGTTGACGATGACCACGCGGGCGCCGCCGGCATCCCGGTAGGTGCGGGCCACAGCGGTCAGGGCTGCATCGTCGGCGATATCAACGCTTTCGAGGGCCTCCTCACTGCGTCCGGCAAGCACGAACGCGTCACGCTCGAGGGCCGTGATGATGCGGTCGTTCTCGACGCCCCGCAGGTAGAAGCTCAGCGGCACGTCCTGCACGAGCAGTACGAGCAGGGTGACGCCGACGAAGGCGGCCATCAGCCGCCACTTCATTGTGACGGCGCCGATTGTGACGGCGCGGATTGTGACGGCACGATTGGGGCCGGCTGTTCGAAACGGAAACCGACCCCGCGCACCGACTCGATCCAGCCCGGGTTGCCGAGTTTCTTGCGGATCGCCGCGATGTGCGCGTCGAGGGTCTTCGTGGTGCCATACCAGTTGGTGTCCCAGACATCATGCAGAATGTCCGCCCGGCGAAACACCGCGCCTGGGTCGTCGGAGAGATACACGAGCAGAGCGAATTCCTTGGGCGTGAGATAGACAAGGGAGTTGTCGAGCGTGACCCGCTGCGCGCGAGTATCGATGACGAGGTCGCCGAAGCGCCGCTCGGTCGGTTCCTGCTCGGTCTCTAGAGCTTCCGCCGAGGCTCCGAACCGACGATGCACGGCGCGGATGCGGGCCACCAGCTCTCGCATCCCGAACGGCTTCACGACGTAGTCATCGGCACCGATCTCGAGGGCGATCACCCGGTCGATTTCGCCGTCCCGAGCGCTGACCACGATGATCGGAGTGTCGTGGCGCGCACGGATGGCCCGGCACACGTCGATGCCGTCCATATCGGGCAGACCCAGGTCGAGCAACACCAGGTCGGGCCGGAACGTGTTCATCGCCGCGAGGCAGGCAGCGCCGGTTGTGACATGACTCGTCGTGAACTGGGCAGACCCCAGCCCGTCGATGATGCCGTCCGCGACGGACGCATCGTCTTCCACCAGCAGTACTCGCATGACTTCAGTGTGCCGGGTGCGCTGCCGGTCGGCGAACCATCTGGTTGTCGGCGGGATCTTCTTGGACAAGTCTTGGACGTTCGCGGGCCGAAACCAGAACGGTGGATTCGTAGTCTCGAAGCATGAAGCTGAATCTCACCAAGTCGAAAACGATCACTATTCTGTCCGTCCTCGGAGTGCTGGGAACGGCATCCGTGGCCATGGCGGTCAACGCCGACACGCTGAATTCGGCGAACAACGGCACGATCGGCCGGGCCACGGATGTGCTCGTACCGGCCAGCGTCGATGCGCCGGTCACGGCCGAGTCCACGGCGGTGCCTTCCGCCGAGCCCTCTTCGCCGCCAACCTCGCCGGCACCCATCGTGGTAGCCCCGAGCACTCCGGCGATCGATGCAACCTCGGGAGGGTCGGGCGGCTACCCCGACTCGGATGACTCGGATGATGACGGCGAGCACGAGTCGGAGCAGCACGACGAAGAGGACAACGATGAAGAGGACAGCGATGAAGAGGACAGCGATGATGATGACTGAATCCGCGGCTGATCGATCCCGCTTTCGACGCGTGCACCCCGCCCGCAATGCTCGTGTGATCACCGGGGCGTTGTCCGCGATGGCCCTGATGGGCATGGTCGCCGGCTTTCAGCTTTCGGCGAGCGCTCAGGCGGCCGACCTGGCCGCAGCGAAGCCGACCGGTGCCGGCGCCCCGGCCGTAAGCGCTCCGGCCCGCACGCTTGAGGCGCCGGCCACAGCGGTTCCGGCGCCGGCCACAGCGGTTCCAGCGCCGGCCGCAGCGGTTCCGGCTC
>NZ_SOHE01000088.1 GCF_004403305.1 Cryobacterium frigoriphilum
GCCGCGCCCGCGCCCGCGTCTGCGCCCGCGTCGACCTTCGCGCCGGCCCCGCTGCCCGCTCCGGAGACCCGGCCCGCGGCATCCGTCGCTACAGACGCGCCGCCGCAGCGCATCGCGCTCGTCGTCGTCGTGGGTATGTCGCTGCTCGCGATCGCCTTCATCATCATGATCTTCGTGAATCCCACGAGCGAGGCCATCAACGCCCTCGCCGTGATCGCCGCCCCGATCGCGGCCATGGTCGCCGCGTATTACGGCATCACGCTCAGCATTCAGCAGGTCAAGAATGAGCGAGCCGAGAAAGAGAAAGCGCTCGCCCGCGCGGAGGCCGCCGAAGCACTCAGCCGCGAGACCGAGGTCTGGAGCGCGCAGATGGAGTCCGGCCTGCGCGTCGCCATGGCCAAGCTCACGAGCGCCGGCGTGAACACCTCCGACGTCACCAAGGCCGCCGGCACCCCTGCCGACTTCTTCTAACCCCCGCCCTCCCCGCCGCAGCCCCGCCCCCGCAGCCCCGTCCTCCCCGCGAGAGCGGGTGAAACGTCGGTTAGCGCGCGTTATACCGACGTTTCACCCACTCTCGTGGCTGTCGTGCGGGCCACATAATCGGGCCGGTGCCGGTAGGGTCTGAAGTGTCGGCTGCCTGGTCGAAGCACCAGCCAGCGATCACGACAGTGCGGAGCACGACGGATGCCTGACTCCTTTACCACCCTCATCGTCACCCGGCAGAGCGACCGCGTACACGTGCAGCTCAACCGCCCCGCCGTGCGCAACGCCATCGACCAGACCATGGTCGACGAGCTGCACCGCGTCTGTGCCGAGCTCGAGGCCGAGCCCCGCATGTTGATTCTCTCCGGCATCAACGGGGTCTTCGCCTCGGGCGCCGACATCGCCGAGCTGCGGGAACGGCGCAGCTCTGATGCCCTCAAGGGCATCAATTCCGGCATTTTCGCCCGCATCGCGGCACTGCCGATGCCGGTGATCGCGGCGATCGACGGCTGGGCCCTCGGCGGCGGCGCCGAGCTGGCCTACGCGGCTGACTTTCGCATCGCGTCCACCACCGTGCGACTCGGCAACCCCGAGACCGCGCTCGGTATCATCCCGGCGGCCGGGGCGCTCTGGCGGCTCGCCCAACTGGTCGGTGAGCCGGTGGCGAAGGAGATCATCCTCGCCGGGCGCATTCTGACCGCGGGGGAGGCCCTCGCCGTGCACCTCGTGACCGAGGTTCACAGCCCGGAGGATCTGCTTGATGCCGTGAACGCCCTCGCCGATCGCATCGGTGCGCAGGATCCGCTCGCCACCCAGCTCGCCAAGAGGGTCTTTCACGAGCCGCTCGACGCGCACCCGCGGGTCGACAATGAAGCCCAGGCCGTGCTCTTTGAATCCCCGGCCAAATTCGACCGCATGGCCGCGTTTCTCTCCCGTGCCAAATCGAAGAAGGCGAAGACGGCGAAGACGGCCTGAGCCGAACGGGCCTGTTGCTCAAACGCGAGCAAAAGTCAGAAGAACTCGCTCAGGCGTCGACGCGGGTCAGGCCGGTAAAAGACATTGACGAGGACTGCCCGTTCTGGCAGGTCTGGTAGAGCAGATCGAAGCCTTGCGGCAGGTCGGAGGTGCTGTTGCGGCTCGCGTTCAGCATCGCGGCGATTCCTTCCACCCGGTAGCTGCCGGCGTGTACGCCGGTCAGGGTGATGATGGTGCCGGCGTCGTCGGGAAAGTCCCGCCCGCCACAAGACCAGTGTTCGGCGATCGTGGGCACTCCGTAGTGCGCGGTGACGTCGACCGAGCCGATGCACTCGTCAAGTTCGGGATACCAGCCCGTGGCGTGGGTGTTGTTCGTGTATCGCTCACTGACCATGCGGTCGTACTCCGCCTGCCAGAGCGCCACGGCATCGTTGACCGCCTGAACCGGGCCTGCCAGAGCGTCGGTGATGGTCGTGAGCTCGGTGGCCGCCTCGAAGTGCAGCGCGGTCAGGGCCGCTGACCCGGCGCGCAGGCCGTCGCCCGGGGAGAAGAAGGCGGCATCCGTCGTGGGCGCATCGATGCCGTGTTCGACGGCCACGAGTTCCTCGTGAGCCGCCGTCAGCTGGGTTTCGGCCACGTCGAGCGCGGCGGCCAGGGTCGTGCGTGGTTCCTCGCTCAGCACCCTGCCCTCGCTGTCGGCGAGCGTCGTCTCGGCGGCGGTCAGCACGGCCTCGGCGCTCGCGACATCGGCGCCGGCCGAGGCCTGAGCCTCGAGTGAGCTGGCCACGGAGTCGTTGTACGCGGCCTGGGCGCTCGCGAGTGTCACCGCGCGGTAGGTCTGCAGGCCACCGGATGCCGCCGCGACGAACGCGATGGCCAGAACGGCCAGCGTCAGGCGTGGGTGGCGGCGCATCACCGGGCGGATGCCCCCGCCGGGCTGGGCCGCATGGGTCGCCGGTGCGCTATCGGCCGTCTCGCCGTGCGCGGGTGTGTCGCCCATGTGCTGCCGCCTTTTGCTTGGCTTGAGTGTACTGGGCCAGGGTGCGAATTGGGGTGGACAAACTGTACGCGGTGCCGGGCTGCGGCACCCGCCTTGCCAATGAGCACCTATCTTCCTATAGTTGGGGTATGGCACGCAGACGACCCGGCACCCTGTTTCCGCTCGAACTCAGTATTCTCGACAGCGGGCTGAGCCTGCAGTCTGCGCAGGGCAGCTTTTACGGCTTTGCCCTCGCGAAGCACCTGGCCGGTGCCTCGGATTCTTCGCTGACCGCCCACGGCACCCTCTACAAGTCGCTCGCGCGTCTGGTCGAGCTCGGCATTCTCGACGCCGCCTGGGAAGATGCCGCCATCGCCGAGGCCGACGGGAGGCCCCGTCGCCGGCTCTACACGGTCACCGGTGAGGGCGAGCGGGCGCATGCCCGGGCGCAGGCCGCGGTGGCGGCCGAGCCAACCACCGTTCCTCGACCGCAGATCGCTCCGGGCGGGGTGAGTCTCGCATGAGCGTCGCCACCTCGATGCCGTATCACCGGGCCGTGCGGCGGGTCTCCCTCTGGTGCGCCTGGTACACGCGCGGAGTCGATGCCGATGCGGCGGCGAACCGCCGCGACGAGCTCGCCTCCGACCTGCACGAGCAGGCGACCTGGGCGGATGCCGCGGGCCAGTCCCCGCAGGCCGTCGCGCGGTCGATTCTCGGCCGGGCCGGGCGCGGGGCTCTCGCCGATCTCAGCTGGAGCCACGCCCAGCGCCGCCGGGTGGCCCTCGCCGACCCGATCGCGCTGCGCGTGCGCCGCGTCGAGGGCCTGGCGGCGAGTCTCGTGCTGCTCGCCGCGATCGCCGTGCTCGGTGTGGGCCTGTACGTTCTGGTTCGGGTGGCCGCGGGCGTGGCGACCGGCCTGATTCGGCCCGGCAGCGGGACATCCATCGCCGTGCTCGTCTTCACCGCCCTCGCCGCCTGCGGGGTGCTGCTGCTGGCGCGCCGCAAGACCCGATTCATTGGCGCCCTGTGGATGATCGCGCCGAGCGTCGGCGTGATTCACTACGGACTGTTTCAGCTCTACTCGCTCAGCGCGACAGTGGGCGCTCTCATGTTCTCGATGCCGGGCTGGAGCCTGGCGAGCGATGCTCTCATCGTCGGCCTCGTCGTCTACTTCGCGGCGGCCGCGATCTGGTGGTGGCCGGCCAGAGCCGCTCGCGCTGAGCGGGTCGGCGCGCGCAGCGGAGCGAAGGTGTGAGCGCCGGCATCAGAAAGTGGCTCGCGGTCGGCGTGGCCTTCGGGGGAGGGGTCGTCATCGCGATCGCCCTCGTGATGTTCGGTCTCGGGGCGACCAACACGCTCGCGCCGCCCTCGCAGCAGGCCGTCGGCTCCGCTCCGCCGTGGACTCCGATGCCGCCCACGCCCGGCACTACGGCCTCCTCCGCCGAGACGTCTACCGCACCGTCGGTGGCGGAACGGCAGCCCGGCACACCGAAATACGCGGACGACGTCGATCCGGCCGCGATCTTCGACGTGAACACCATGCAGAATTATGAGCTGCCCGCCGATATGCCGGCGGAGGAACAGGCGCGCGCCCACAGCGGAATGCAGACGCACTCGATCACGGCCCTCTGCATGCAGGAGGCCGGCTTCGCTTATACCTACATTCCGTACTGGGCGCACAACTCGGCGACCGACGGGTACCCGGCGCCGTGGTTCAGCGACCTCTCGGAGTCTGAGCAGGCCGGCGCCCGCCTCGCGCTCTACGGTGATACCGGCGGTGGGGCCGACTATCACTGGGACGACGCCGGCTGCTGGGGCTACGCCGTGCACACAATGGGCAATGACGACGCCCACTAGCCCCCCCCTGTGGGTGCACCCCGTGGGTCTAGTGAGTCGCGCACTTCGCGCCTTCGTGCCCGACCTTCAGGGCACGAAGTCCGCGATTCAGGGCTCGGCCCGGTCTCGTAGGCTGAAGGAATGCAATCTTCAGCACAGCGCGCCGTCGTGGCGGGGGCATCCGGTTTCATCGGGCAGCGACTGGTGCACGATCTCACCGACCAGGGTTATCTGGTCGCCACCATCGGACGCTCCGGCGCCGACGCCCGCTGGGGCGATGCCGTCGCCATTCGCGCGCTCGTCGACGGCGCCGACCTGCTCGTCAACCTCGCCGGCAAGAGCGTCAATTGTCGCTACACCGACGCGAACCGCGACGAGATCGTGCGTTCCCGGGTCGACACCACGCGGCAACTGCGCGAGGCCGTCGCCGCCGCGGCAGCTCCGCCCCGGGTCTGGCTGAACGCGAGCACCTCCACCATCTACCGCTACGCCCTCGACCGCCCGATGACCGACGCCGCCCGGCCCAATGGCGGCGAAGCGGATGCCAGCCTCGGCTCAGGCTTCTCGATCGACGTCGCCCGTGCCTGGGAGGCCGAGTTCTTCGCCGGCGACCTGCCCGGTACCCGCCGGGTGGCGCTGCGCATGGCGATCGTGCTCGGCGACGGCCCGGCCACCGGACTGCTGCTGCGCCTCGCGCGTCTCGGCCTCGGCGGCCCGCAGTTCGACGGCCCGTGGTTCGGCCACCGTCGCTACCGCGGCATCGGGGCGCCCGCCGCCGGCCCGAACACGGCTTGGGGGCACGCGTCCCGTGGCGGCCAGAAGTTCAGCTGGATTCATATCGACGACGTGCTGGGCAGCATCCGCTTTCTCAGCGAACACGACGAGATCACCGGGCCGGTCAATCTCGCCGCGCCCGAGGTCAGCAGCAACCGCGAGCTCATGGCGACCCTGCGGCGCGCGGTCGGGGCGAAGATCGCACTGCCCGCATTTCGATGGATGCTTGAACCCGCCATGTGGCTGCTCGGCACCGAGCCCGAGCTGGTGCTGAAGAGCCGCTGGGTGCTGCCGGAGCGCCTGCTGCAGGCGGGATACCGCTTCGTGTGGCCGACGCTCGAGCCGGCCGTGCGCGACGTGGCCCGCCGGGCACGCTGACCAGCCGCTCGGCGTGACGAAAACCACATCTCGTGGTGGCACTCGTGGCCGTCTCCGGTTGTCGTGATTGGTGAGCCTGCGACCGCGATGAGATACTGAATAGGCATTACTGCGGGTCTGGCCCGCCGCGTACCCGTGCGGCGTCAGCGCTTCTCCCGCTTGCGCGCATCTTTCCTCGGCCATGATCCGAGTCCGATTCGTCTCGACTCTTCTCGCGCCGTACCCGGAAGGCCCCTCTATGCCCCGCATCAGACTCATCAGTTCATTCGTCGGACGCTGGTTCGCCGTGATCGTTCTTGCCGCCGGAGGCCTCGCCCTGGCCGTTCCGTCTGCTCTCTCTGGACTGACCGTTGCGATTCCGTGGCTGCTCGCCGTGATCATGCTGGGCATGGGAATGACCCTGCGCCCGGTCGACTTCGCCATCGTCGCCAAACGGCCGTGGGCCCTGATTCTCGGCGTGGCCACCCAGTACATCGTGATGCCGTTGCTCGCGCTGCTGATCGCCATCACCCTCGACCTCTCGCCGATGCTCACGGCGGGCATGATCCTCGTCGGCGCCGCCCCCGGCGGAACCGCCTCCAACGTGATGGTGTATCTGTCGAAGGGCGACACCGCCCTGTCGGTCGCGATGACGTCCGTATCGACGCTGCTCGCCCCGCTGCTGACGCCGATGCTCGTGCTGCTGCTGGCCGGTGAGTTCTTGCCCGTCGATGCCGGCGCGCTCTTTGTGTCGATCGTGCAGATCGTGCTCGTGCCGGTGCTGCTCGGACTGTTCCTGCGCATGGCCTTCCCGCGCTTCATCGAGCGCTTCCTCGACGTGCTCCCGCTCGTCTCGGTGGCCGGCATCACGGTCGTGGTCGCCGCCGTCATCGCCGCGAGCTCCTCGACGATCATGTCGATCGGCGTGCTCGTCGTCGTGGCCGTGGTGCTGCACAACTCCCTCGGCCTGGCCATGGGCTACCTCATCGGCCGAATCTTTCGCCTGCCGACCGCAGGGCGCCGCGCCCTCAGCTTCGAGGTCGGCATGCAGAACTCCGGCCTCGCGGCCTCGCTCGCCGTCGCCCACTTCAACCCGGTTGCCGCGCTGCCGGCGGCCATCTTCTCGGTCTGGCACAACATCTCGGGTTCGCTGCTCGCGAGCTACTGGGCCCGCAAGGAAATCCCCGTGTCGGAACGGCCTGCCGAGCCGGCGCCGGCCGTCGCCACGGCGTCTGCGGTCTAAGCCAGCATGGCCGGCACGGCCAGAAGCCCCGCCGCAACGCCGATGTACGCGATCCAGACGATGTACGACAGAACACGATTCAAGCGGATGATGCGCCACGCCCCCGATCGCTCGGCCAGCGCCTGGTGCTCCCCGATGATGAATCGTCGCGGGTAGGCCCAGCGAGCGTTGGTGACGATGAGCGCAATTGCCGCGACCTCGGTGAATGCGCCGAAGCCGTAGACCTGCGCCGTACCATCCTGAGTCCAGACGAAGAGCGCGACCAGTACGAGATTGATCAGCAGGGCGACGTTGAGGGTGAGGGTCAGCCGCTGCGGCACCGTTCGAAATGTTGCGATGGCGGGCAGCGCCGCCGTCTCTCCAGCGGTGAGGGTGAGCATCCGTCGCGGGATCACGATCCGGCGCCGGGTGATCACGATCACGGCCACGACCCCATACGTGCAGGCGCCGCCGATCATCACCATGCCGAGCACGAGAGCGCCGAAGACCAGCGGAGATGAGACGAAGAGGAAGGCCACAACCAGCAGGCCAACCGGTGCGAAGATCATCGGCAGCCAGTCGCCCCAACGCGGGGCGCTCACGGGGCCGGGGCTCTGCGCTGATGTGGCATCCGCAGCATCGTTCTCACCGTTCATCGGCATTTTCTCGTGCGGCACGCTGTCCATGGCTCCACCGTACGCGTCGCCGGGCCCCAGCGGGCAGCACGTTAGGCTGAGGGCATGATTAAACGGGGAGAATGGTTTAGTTTTCGCGTGACCCGGTTGCTGTTCTCCGTGGGCGTCATGCTCATCGGCTCCGCGGTGATGAGGCTGATCCTGGCGTTCCCCGGTGACGTCGCCTGGGTGCTGCTGCTGCTCGGCATGCTGCTCGTGGCCCTCGCGACGCGCGGCCCGTGGGACAGCGTGTCGAGCGGACGCAACCGTTCGGTGCTGGGGTTTCGGGCGCGTTCGGGCTCTGACGCCGCTGATCTCTGACGGCGCTGATCTCTGACGGCGCTGACCTCTGACTCCGCCGATCTCTGACTCGCCCGGCTGAAGTGCGGACTTCACACCCTGCCGGGCGAAACGAGGGTGTGAAGTCCGCGACTCAGTCCGCTGCGGGCACGGCCGCAGGCGCCGGAGTGCGGCGCAGGCTCAGCACGCTGTCCGGCAGCGCGATCTGGCTGCCATCGGGCATCGTCGCCGAGCGCTCCACGAGTGCACAGGTCACCACGGTCCACTCGCTCATCGTCAGGTTGAGCGAGGCCAGCACCTCTTCGGGCGTCGGCATCGCTGACCCGTCGTGCCCCTGGTCGTGCCCCTGGTTCTGCGCATCCTCGTGCCCGTGACCGTGCGCCTGCTCGGCCCACGGCGGTACCCCGGCGTGTCCGACCACGAGCAACAGCCCGCCCGGCGCGACCGCGTTCGCGGCGCGGCGCAGAATGACCTCGCGCGGCAGTTCAACGGGGGAGTGCAGAAAGTGTGCCGTGACCAGGTCGTAGTTCGCGTCCGGCTGCCACACGGCCAGGTCGGCCTGCAGCCAGCGGATGCTCTCGCCCACCCCGCCGCTCACCGCGGTCGCCTCCCCGAGGGCGAGCGCGCTCGCGGAGATGTCGACGCCGGTGACGCGCCAGCCGCCGCGGGCCAGCCAGATGGCGTCACCGCCTTCGCCGCAGCCGAGGTCGAGGGCGGTGCCCGGGGTCAGGCCGGCCGCCTCGCGCTCGAGGGCCGCATTGGCCCGTCCGCTCCACGACGGCACCGGCCCGCTGTAGCGGTTCTCCCAGAACGTGGCCGGGTCTTCGTTCGGATCCTGCGGTGTGGTGTTGTCGTGGGTGTGGTGTGTGCTGCTCATAAATCTACAATGCCCCCCGGGTAGACTCGGTGCAAATTGGCATGCCAAAGCGGCAAGATCCCAATTCTGAATCGAGGAACCCCATGCCCGACCCCGCGCTCGACTCGATCGGTCCGCGACTGAAAAGCTGGCGGCAGAAGCGCAGCCTGACCCTCGACGAGCTCTCCGCGGCGACCGACATCTCGGCCAGCACGCTCAGCCGGCTCGAGTCCGGCAAGCGTGCGCCGAACCTGCAGCTCCTGGTGCCCATCATGCGGGCGCTGCGCCTCGAACTCGACGACATCGTGCCACGGGTCGTGCCAGACCCCCGCATCGACCGCGTCACCAAGCGGGTCGGCGAGATCAGCTACGTCGAGCTGTCTCCGGCGTCGTCGGCGCTGCAGACCTACAAGGTGACCCTGCCGGCGACGCCGAGCGGCGTATCCGTTGCCCCCGATCCGAAGGTGCACGACGGCTACGAGTGGCTCTACGTGCTCGACGGCCGGCTGCGGCTCGTGCTCGGCCAGCATGACGTGGTGCTCGGCGTCGGAGAGGCCGCCGAATTCGACACGCGCACCCCGCACTGGCTCGCCGCATCCGGCACCGGCCCGGTCGAACTGCTGACGATCTTCAGCAAGCAGGGCACCCGCATCCACCTGCGGGCCCGGCCCGCGTCGTAGCGCTGGCGCATCAGGCCCGGCCTACACCTCCGCGAGCAGGCTCACCGGATTCTCGATGCAGCGCGCGACGTAGGTCAGGAACCCCGCCGCCGTACCGCCGTCGCAGACCCGGTGGTCGAAGACCATCGATAGCTCCACGACCGTGCGCACCGCGAGTTCGTGACCCACCACCCAGGGCCGCTCGATCATGCGTCCGATGCCGAGAATCGCGGCCTCGGGATGATTGATGATCGCCGCGGAACCGTCCACTCCGAGGGCTCCGAAGTTGTTGAGCGTGAAGGTTCCGCCGGTCAGGGCGCTCGGCGCGAACAGGCCGTCGCCGGCCTGCGCGACGAGCCCGGAGATCGCATCCCGCAGCTGGCTCGTCGACATCGACTCGGCTCCGTGCACGACCGGCACCATGAGCCCCCGAGAGGTCTGCGCCGCGAGGCCGAGGTTGATCGAGCCGTGTTGCAGAATCTCCTGGCTCGCGGTGTCGACGGATGCGTTCAACTCGGGATACTTCTTCAGCCCGGCCACCACGAACCGTGCGATCAGGGCGGTGACGCTGAAGCGCTCCCCGGTCGCGGCGAGCAACCGGTCGCGCGCCACGAAGAGTTCGGTCGCGTCAACGTCGAGCCAGATCGTCGCCTCCGGAATCTCCCGCCGGCTCGTGGCGAGCCGCTGGGCGACCACCTTGCGCAGCCCGGTGATCGGTATTCGGATGTCCGCTCTGCCTCCCGCAGTATCCGCTCGGCCCGGCCGCGGGGCCGGTTCGGCCGGAGCCTGGCGGGCAGGGCCATCGGCGGCAGGTCCATCGGCGGCAGTGCCATCAGCTGCCGTGCCATCAGCTGAAGTGTCGAGGGAGGCGAGCGCGAGACCGGCGATATGGGCTTCGACGTCGCGGCGAAGTACGAGCGAGTCGCGCCCGCTGCCGGTCAGCTGGCTCGCGTCGAAACCGTTCTCTCTCGCCAGTCGTCGCACCAGGGGCGACACCACGGGTGAGCGCCGCCCGGCCTGCGGCACGGTGTCCTGCGGCCCGGTGTCCTGCGGCACGGTGTCGTGCGGTTCAGGCACCGGATCGGGCGCCGACACGGGCACAGTCACTCTCTGGCCGGTGCCGAATCGACCGGCCGCGACGGCCCGGCCCGAGCGAGCACGCTCGACCGTGCCGTAACCCACCAGAACCGCGCCAGAGGTCGCGCCGGCGGCGTGCCCCGAATCGGGCGCCGCGGCATCCGTCGCCAGCGGGGCAGGCGACACCGTCAACAGCACCTGTCCGGCATGCACGGTCTGCCCGGGCGAGCCGAAGACCGCGCCGACAACGCCGCCGAATGGGGACGGCAGCTCCACGACCGACTTCGCGGATTCCACCTCGACGACGGGCTGGTCGATGGCGATGGTGTCGCCGGGGGCGACGAGCCAGCAGACGATCTCCGCCTCGGTCAGTCCCTCGCCCAGGTCGGGCAGCAGAAATTCGTTGACAACCAGAGTGCTCATCACCACTCCCATCCGGCGAGCGCCGTGAGAATTCGGTCGGGACTGGGCAAGAAGTGTTCCTCAAGTTTCGGCGCGGGGTAGGGGATGTCGAAGCCGGTGATACGCAAAATCGGTGCCGCGAGGTAGAAGAAGTTGCGCTCGGTGAGCCGGGCGGCGACCTCGGCGCCGTAGCCGCCGAACTGGGCCGCCTCGTGGATCACGGCCGCCCGGCCGGTCTTGCGCAGTGACGCGCTCACGGTCTCGTCGTCGAACGGCGACAGGCTGCGCAGGTCGATGACCTCGATCGAGAGGCCCTCTTCGGCGCCCTGCTCCGCCGTGGTGAGGGCGGTCTTGACCGTGGGGCCGTAGGCGAGCAGCGTCACATCCGTTCCCTCCCGCAGCACGACGGCGCTCGTCATCGGCGCGGTCTGCACCGGCAGGGTCAGCTCGACCTTGCTCCAGTAGCGGCTCTTGGGTTCCATGAAGATCACCGGGTCGTCGCTCGCGATCGCCTCGCGCAGCATTGAATAGGCATCCGCCGGGTTCGACGGCGTCACCACGGTCAGGCCCGGGGTCGCGGTCCAGTAGGCCTCGGAGGAGTCGGAGTGGTGCTCGAGCCCGCCGATGTCTCCGGCGTAGGGAATGCGAATCACGATCGGAAGCGTGATTCGGCCGCGGGTGCGGTTGCGCATCTTGGCGACGTGCGACACGATCTGCTGGAACGCGGGGTAGCTGAAGGCGTCGAACTGCATCTCGACGACCGGGCGCATGCCGTACATCGCCATGCCGATCGCGGTGCCGACGATTCCGGACTCGGCGAGCGGTGAGTCGCTCACCCGGGTCTCGCCGAATTCGGCGTAGAGGCCGTCCGTCACCCGGAACACTCCGCCGAGCGGGCCGACGTCTTCGCCAAACAGCACCACGGTCGGGTCATCGACCATGGCGTCGCGAATTGCCGCATTGAGCGCCGCCGCGAGGCTGAGCGTTTCGGGCTCACCGGCGACGGATGCTCCACTGCCGGCCTGACCCGTATCCTGCGTCGTGATCGTCATCGGTTCGCGCCCTTGTCTGTTGATGGTGCCGCGAGCTCGGCCAATTCGGCCGCGAGAAAGGCGCGCTGTTCGGCGAGCGCCGGTCGGGCGCTGCTCGGGGAATACAGGTGGTCGAACAGCTCGAGCGGGTCGGATGTCGCCTGCCGGGTCATGCAGTCCCTCGTCGCCGCGGCGAGTTCTTCGGCCTCGCGGGTGATGTCCGCACGCTCGGCGGCCGGCAGGGCGCCCTCGCTCACCAGATACTTCTCGAGCCGCTCGATCGGGTCGCGGCCGCGCCACACGTCGACGTCGGCCGCATTGCGGTAACGGCTCGGGTCATCCGAGTTCGTGTGGGCCTCGATGCGATAGGTGAGGCCCTCGATCAGGGTCGGGCCGCCGCCGCTGCGAGCCCGGTCGATTGCGGCCGTCACCACGGCGTACATCGCGGCGACATCGTTTCCGTCGACGTAGTAGCCGGGCATGCCATAGCCGATGGCCTTGTCGGCGATCGTGCGGCAGGCCATCTGCTTGTCGAGGGGCACGCTGATGGCGAACTGGTTGTTCTGCACCAGAAACACGACGGGCGCCTGCCAGACCGCGGCGAAGTTGAAGGCCTCGTGGGCGTCTCCCTCGCTCGTGGCGCCGTCGCCCAGCAGGGTCAGGGCGACGGTGCTGTGGCGTTTGAGCTTGGCGGCGGTCGCGAGGCCGACGGCGTGCAGCGCCTGGGTGGCCAGGGGGGTCGCCTGCGGGGCGATGCGATGTTGTTGCTGGTCGTAGCCGCTGTGCCAGTCGCCGCGGAACGACGCCAGAATCTGTTCCGGCGGCACCCCGCGGGTGAGCAGCGCGATACTGTCCCGATAGGTGGGGAACAGCCAGTCTTCGGGGGCCAGCGAGGCGACCGCAGCGATCTCGCAGGCCTCCTGGCCGAGCGCGGAGGGGTACGTCGCGAGGCGCCCCTGGCGCGTGAGGGCCGTGACCTGCGCCTCGAAGCGGCGCGCGACGACCATCTGCCGGTAGAGCCGCAGCAGGGTGGTGAGCGGCGGAAGCGCGAAGCCACCCGACTCGGCGGCCGGCGCGGCATGGCCGGCGTCATCGATCAGGCGCAGCAGGGGCGGGGTGGCAATCGGCGCCTGGCGGGGCGGCTGCGCGAGCGGCTGCATGGGCGGCTGCACGGGCGGCTGCACGGGCGGCAGGTGCTCGCCGGGGGAGCTCTCAACGTTGAGGGTCATGGGGTAACTGTGAGTCATCGGCGACCCGCTCGCCAGCAGCGCCGTGCAGTTGTGAACGGATGGCCCGCCCCGGCCCCGGCGGCAGCCGTTCGGCCTCGACCAGCGTGCGTCTAGAGCCAGGCGTCCGGGGCTGTGCCGGGCGGATGTCCCGTGATCTCTTCGAGAATCAGGTGCGACCTCGTCGACACGACCCCCGGCATGCTGTGGATATCACGCAGAATCGCCCGGCCAAGCTGTTCATGGTCTGGCGCACTGACGGTGAGGATGATGTCGATGTCACCGCTGACGGCCTGGGCCTTCTCGACGAAGGGCAGCTCGGCCAGCCGGGCGGCGATATCGCCCCACGACACGGCGCCGATCTTCACGACCACGATCGCTGATACGTGCAGGCCGAGTGCCTTGCGGTCGATCTGGGCGCCGAAGCCGGTGATGACGCCGAGCCGTACGAGGTTCTGCACGCGGGTGTGTGCGCTCGTGCGGGAGACGTGCACCTCGGTCGCGAGCGTACGAATGGAGAGCCGGGCATCCCGGCTGAGCAGCGAGATAATGTGCCGGTCGACGGCGTCCAGCACCGGCTGGGCGGCCTGAGCGGCCTGAGTGGGATGCGCGGGACGCGCGGGCACCGGTTGCTGCGTCATTGCCCACCTCGAAGATCGAAAAGCCCAGGAAGCCCAGGAAGCCCGGGAAGCCCTAGCTTACCGCCGCCATCGACGCACGCAGGGAGCGCAGGTAGTGGTTCTTCGGCCAGTGTCGCATCCGTTGCGGCAGCGCCGGATACACCGCGCGAATCACCCTCAGCGTGCGTCGAAAACGGCGTTCGGCGTTCGGGGTCCACGGCAGGTCGAACAGGTCGCGCACCGAGGCCGGCAGCAGGCCGATCGTGAGAAACCGGGCGAACGGCATGCCGAGCCTCAGCCACAGCGGGCCGGTGGGCGAGTGCAACAGCTGGCGGGCGACCGAGCGGGTGGCCGCATCCGTCGCCAGCTCACCCAGGCGTGCCTGCCAGTACACCGCAAAGTCGGCGCGGGTGGCCGGCCAGAGCCCCGGCGGAACCTGCAGGGCCGTTCCGAGCGCGGCGTACTCGAGGTAGATCGCATCGGCCCGCGCCTCGTCGAGTACGCCATAGATGAGTTCGTACATCATGATCGCGGAGTCGTACAGGGTCGCCGCCACCCACAGCTGCAGCTGAGGGGTGTAGGCGCTGTAGGCCGGACCGCCGCCGGTGCCGTCGGACTGCACGGGCTGGTGCGCGCGGTTGACGCGCGCGGTGGCGTGGGCGGCCTCCGCCGGGGTTCCGCAGGCGATCGCATAGACGTAACTGAGCGTGCCGTTCAGCCGGTCCAGGGGCCGTGCGGCGAAGTTGCTGTGGTCGGCGACACCATGCCCGATCTGAGGATCGGCAAGCTGCAAGAGGATGCTGCGCCCTCCGGCCGCGATCAGCACGCTTTCCCCGGCGAGATCGTGCATGAGGGTCTCCCGTGTGTGGGTTGTGGGCAAGCGTGGTGGTGTCACCCGGAGGTTAGCATCGAGCATGGGGAATTTGTCACGAGCACATTTGTCACGAGCACATTTGTCACGGGCAACGTTGTCACGGGTGCGGCGCTCGCTCGCGCTTCTCGTTCTGGTGCCGGTCTCGCTCACGGCCTGTGTCGGCGCGCCCGGTCCCACCGCCATCGAACTCTACGCCGAGACCCGGCTCGCCAGCATGACGCTCAGCGAGAAGGTCTCCAGCCTGCTGATGCTCCATCATCCCGGAACGGATGCCGCCACCCTGCGGTCGTTCGTTGACACCCACGACCTGGGCGGCCTCATCCTGATGGGTGACAACGTGCCCGGATCGATGCAGCAACTCTCGAACCTGACGGCGGCGCTGAGCGCAGAACCCGGGCTGCCGCTGCTGATCGCCATCGACCAGGAGGGCGGCGCGGTCTCGCGCATTCCGAGCGACAGCGCCCCCGGCGGCGAGGCGCTGCGCGACCTGCCGCTCTCCGCCACGACGGAGTCGTTCGCGAGCCGCGGCTCGCTGCTCGCGCAGGCCGGCATCAATGTCAACTTCGGCATCGTGGCCGATGTCCCCGCCGGTCCGGGGGCCTTTCTGTACGACAGGGCACTCGGCACAACGGCAGAGACGGCGGCTGAGCGGGTCGCGGCCGCCGTCGCGGGGGAGACCGGCCACGTGCAGAGCACGCTCAAACACTTTCCCGGTCACGGGGCAGCGGCGGGGGATTCCCACACGTCGGTGCCCAGCACCGACCTGGCCTACGACGACTGGCTCACCGACGTGGCCCCGCCGTTTCAGGCCGGGATCGATGCCGGCGCCGGACTGGTCATGTTCGGACACCTGGAATACGGCGCGGTGGATGCCCAACCGGCCAGCCTGTCACCGCGCTGGCACGAGATACTTCGTGACGAGCTCGGCTTCGACGGGGTCTCCATCACCGACGACATGCTCATGCTCAAACACACCGGGCTGCCGCAGTACGCCGACCCGGTCGCGACGGCGGTCGACGCGCTCGCCGCGGGCAACACGATGCTGCTCTATGTGTTGCCGCAGAACCCGGCGGCCGAGGGAATTGACATTCCCACCCTGGTCGCCAGCCTGACGGATGCCGTTGACGATGGCCGAATCGATGAGGATCTCGTCGACGAGAATGCCCGGCGCGTGCTCGAGCTGCGCCGCACTCTGTCGCTGACCGGCGCATCCCCGACCGACACGGCACCATAAACACATCCCCGACAAACACATGCCCGACAAACACCGCCCCGACAAACACAGCCCCGACAAACACAGCCCCGACAAACACAGCCCCGACAAACACAGCATCGACAAACACTGAGTGAACAATTTCGAGATCGGGGAATAACCCCGGCATACATGCGCTTGCATGTATCCGAGGGCGAAATTTCATCGGCCCACTCACGCGAGGAGCACCCATGAGCGAGACCACTACAACCATTCCCGGCTACAAGTCCGGAACCTGGACGATCGACAAGGTGCACAGCTCGGTGAGCTTCAGCATCCGTCACATCGTCATCAGCAAGGTCAAGGGCACGTTCGATGACTTCGACGCGACCTTCGTGACCGGCGAAAACCCGCTCGAGTCCAGCGTCACCGCTTCGGCCAAGGTCGTCTCGATCAACACCAACGAGGCAAACCGCGACGGCCACCTGCGCACCGGCGACTTCTTCGACGCCGAGACGTACCCCACGATCGACTTCGCCTCGACCGGCATGCGCCTGGTCAAGGGCGACTACCTCGTTGATGGCAACATCACGATCAAGGGCGTCACCAAGCCGGCCACGTTCGAGTTCGAGTTCGGCGGCTTCGGCGGAGACCCCTACGGCAACTACAAGTTCGGCGCCACCGCGAAGACCGAGGTCAACCGCGAAGACTTCGGCCTCACCTACAACGCTGCCCTCGAGACCGGCGGCATGCTGCTCGGCGACAAGGTCACCATCACGCTCGAACTGCAGGCCGCGCTCGCCGCGTAACCTCCAGTTTCGGTAACACAGAAGGGCCCCACCTCGGTGGGGTCCTTTTGTGTGTGCCGGCTCCCGGATATCTCGACCTGCCCGACGCGTGCAGAGGCATCCGCTTGGCTCCGGGCGATCAGGCCGCTTCGTGCCTGGGCGGCGCGGCGGCCCGAGTTCTCGCCTGCTGGCCGAACAAATCCACCACGGTAGGCTCGTTCGAACGGGTCTCCATGATTCACGCGCAGAGCGTGAACCCCGCACGGCGGCCAGCCCGCGGCATCCGTCGCCTGATCGCAGACGATCAGACGCTGCTGCAGTGAAGTCCACACGATAAGAAATGGTTCCACTTTGCGTAAAATTCACCATTCCCGGGCGGGTAAGTTTGCCCTCGCTGCGACCGCGCTGGTGGCCCTCGCCGGCGGTTTCGTCGGAGTCGGCGCCGCCGCCGCCAGCACGGTCAGCGCCGACACCACCGGCGAGACCTACGTCATCGGCACCGACACGACCTTCGCGCCCTTTGAATACCGCGAAGACGGTGAACTGACCGGCATCGACATGGACCTCGTGCGGGACATCGCAGCCAGCCAGGGCTTCTCCGTCGAGATCAAGTCCCTCGGCTTCGACGCTGCGCTGCAGGCCCTGCAGTCCAATCAGGTCGACGGCGTCATCGCCGGCATGTCGATCACCGATGAACGTCAGCTGATCTTCGACTTCTCAGACCCGTACTTCGACTCCGGCGTACAGATGGCCGTCGCCGAGGACAACGCCGAGATCACCGGCTACGACGACCTTGCCGGCGAGACCGTCGTAGCTAAGCGCGGCAGCGAGGGGGAGACCTTCGCGAACTCGATCAGTGCCGAGTACGGGTTCACCGTGAAGGCCCTCGCCGACTCCGCAACCATGTACGACGATGTCAAGGCCGGCAACTCCGTCGCCGTCTTCGACGACTACCCGGTGCTCGCCTACGGCATCAACCAGAACAACGGCCTCAAGTCGGTGACCGAGAAGGAGCAAGGCAGCTCCTACGGCTTCGCCGTCAACAAGGGGCAGAACCCCGAACTGCTCGCCGCCTTCAACACCGGCCTGGCCGAGCTCAAGGCCGGCGGCGAGTACCAGGACATCCTCGACAAGTACCTCGACGCGCCCGCAGCATCGAGTGACACGAGCTTCTTCGGCCTGCTCGCCGACAGCATGCCGGCGCTCATGAAGGGCCTCGGCCTGACCCTGCTGGCCACCGGCCTGTCCATCCTCATCGCGCTCGTGCTCGGTGTGTTGTTTGGCTTCTTCACGGTCTCCGAGAGCCGCATTCTGCGCGGTATTTCGACCATCTACGTGAGCATCTTCCGCGGCACCCCCTTGCTCGTGCAGGCGTTCTTCTTCTACTTCGGCCTGCCGCAGCTCACCGGGCAGTCGATCGACGTGCTCACCGCCGGAGTGCTCACCCTGAGCCTCAACGCCGGCGCGTACATGACGGAGATCGTGCGCGGCGGCATCCAGTCCGTCGACGCCGGTCAGACCGAAGCCGGCCGCAGCCTCGGACTCGGCTACGTCACGACCATGCGCCGCGTCGTGCTGCCGCAGGCGGTCAAGATCATGACGCCGTCGTTCATCAACCAGTTCGTGATGACCCTGAAGGACACCTCGCTGCTCGCGGTGATCGGTTTCGCCGAACTCACCTATCAGGGCCAGCAGATTTACGCCTCCAACTTCCGTACCGGTGAGACCCTGCTGATCGTGGCGGCGCTCTACTTCATCGTCATCAACCTGCTCACCATGCTCTCCAACAAGCTCGACAAGAGGTTCAACAAATGAGCACCGTCACCAGCAAAATTTCAGTGCGTGGCCTGCGCAAGTCCTTCGGAGCCAACGAGGTGCTCAAGGGACTCGACGTCGAGATCGCCGAGGGTGAGGTCGTCTGTGTCATCGGTCCATCGGGCTCGGGCAAGTCCACCTTTCTGCGCTGCCTGAACAAGCTCGACGACATCACCTCGGGCACGGTCATCGTCGACGGCTTCGACCTCACCGACAAGACCGTGAACCTCAACGAGGTGCGCCAGCACATCGGCATGGTCTTTCAGCACTTCAACCTGTTTCCGCACATGACGGTGCTGCAGAACATCATGCTCGCCCCGGTCGAGCTCAAGCGGGGCAGCAAAGCGGATGCCCGCGCCACCGCCCTGAAACTGCTCGAGCGGGTGGGCCTCGCCGACAAGGCCGATGCCCGCCCGGCCCAGCTGTCCGGTGGCCAAAAGCAGCGCGTCGCCATTGCCCGGTCGCTCGCCGTGAACCCCGACATCATGCTCTTCGATGAGGCCACGAGCGCGCTCGACCCGGAGATGGTCGGCGAGGTGCTGCAGGTCATTCGGGACCTCGCCGCCGAGGGCATGACCATGGTCGTCGTCACCCACGAGATGGGTTTCGCCCGCGAGGTCGCCGACCGGGTGATCTTCATGGCCGACGGACTCGTCGTCGAGGAGGGCACCCCCGCCGAACTCTTCGGCAACCCGCAGCACGTGCGCACCCAGGACTTTCTCTCCAAGGTCTTGTAGGGCACGCAGGCGGTGGGGGAGCGAGGATCGATCACGGCGGCACCGGGGGTACCCGCGGCAGCGGCCGCGCCGACGCCAGCTCAGGCGACCGAGCCCGGGCGCCCGCTCGGGCGGCGCCCCTCGCTCGCCGTGCTGATCGCAGCGCTCGTCGGCGTGATCACCGCGGGCGTCTACACGGTCTTCTCCGCCCTGCAGTGGCAGAGCTTCGCGGCCCCGTCCTGGGACCTCGGCATCTTCACCCAGCTCGCCGGGCGGTACGCCACCCTGCAGGCGCCCATCGTGACCATCAAGGGCGAGGGCTACAACCTGCTCGGTGACCACTTTCATCCGCTTCTCGTGCTGCTGGCACCGGTCTACGCGGTCTTTCCGCACGCGTTCACCCTCGTCGTGGTGCAGAACCTGCTGTTCGGGTTCGCCGCCGCGGTCATCGCGTACGCCGCTGCCCGCCTGCTCGGGCCCTGGCCGGGAGCGCTGTTCGGCCTCGCCTTCGGCCTGAGCTGGGGCCTGCAGGGCGCGGTCGCGGTGCAGTTTCACGAGGTTGCCTTCGCGGTGCCGCTGCTCGCTCTGTCTCTTGCCGCGCTGCTGCGTGAGCGGTGGCTCGCGTGCGTGCTCTGGGCGCTGCCACTCGTTTTCGTGAAGGAGGATCTCGGCCTCACCGTCTTCGCCCTCGGGCTCGTGCTGGCCTGGCGCAGCCGGGGGCCGCTCGGCCTCTGGCTGGCGGTCTGGGGCCTGGCCTGGTTCGCGGTCGCGAGCTTCGTGGTGTTGCCGGTGCTCAACCCTGGCGGGCGGTGGACGTACACGAGCAGCATGAACCTCGGCGCCCTCGTCGCCGACCCGCTCGCGTTCTTCCAGCCGGAGAAGGGCGTCACCGTGCTCTTTCTGCTGCTCGCCTCCGGCCTTCTCGCCCTGCGGTCCCCGCTCGCGCTCGTGCTGCTGCCGACGCTGGCCTGGCGTTTTCTGTCCGAGAACCACGGCTACTGGGGTCCTGGCTGGCAGTACAGCGCCGTGCTCATGCCCATCCTGTTCTGCGCGGCCCTGGACGGCATCCGTCTCCTGCGCAGCAGCCCGCGCCCCTGGCTTCGCGCCTACAGCCGATTCGTCGTGCCCGTCATCGTGCTCGTCGCGATGGCGCTGACCCCGCAGCTGCCGCTGTCCCGGCTTGCGGATGTCGATACCCACTTCGGTACCAGTCGGGCAGCGGATGCCGCGGGCGCCCTGGCCGCAGTCCCCGACGGAAGCGTCGTCGAAAGTGACATCGGCCTCATGAACTACCTCGTCGAGCGCACGGACGTGTACTGGCTCGGCAACGAGAATCCGCTGCCGGACTACCTCGTCGTTGATCACTCCGCCGGGGGCCTGCCGGGCGACTGGGACACGGTGCTGGTTGTGGGCGAGAAACTGCACCCGGGCGTGGAGTTTCGCACGATTTACGCCGCCGGCGGCTATGAGGTCGCCGTACGGGTGCCGCGCACGTGACGTCGGTGCTTTAGCCCAGTGCGAAAGGTCCGACGGGAATGAGCAAATATACGACGGATGCCGCAAGCACCACTGAACTGACGACAAGGCCGACGACGGGCAGGGTCGGCTTCGCTCCGGCCCGGCGGCAGGCGACGAGGGCCACGATGCTCAGGAACAGCCCGATCCAGGACAGCAGCGGGATGACACCAACCACGATGCCGGTGATGGCCGTGACGCGAGTGTTGGCCGCGGGCGACGGGACACCATCGGCGTCGCGATGGTCGGGCACTGTCACGCCGGGATGAAGCTGCCCGGCGGGAAGATTGACCCCCGGGCCCGTGAATCCTCGTCCCTGCAATCCACCACCACTCATGGCTGCCTCCCCTTTTTCGTCCAGTCTAGGTACAAAACGGCTCCCCGCGCCCGGTGAGGGGGCGTTGACACGACGACGGCGCGGGGGAGGCTCGTTCAGGCGCGCGGGCGGTAGTGCAGGTAGACCACGCCGTTGCCGAAGCGGCGTTCCTCGACGAGGTCGAGGTCGAGGCGCACGCCCTCCGGAAGGAAGCGGGTGCCGCCGCCCACGATGACCGGCGACAGAAACTGGTGGTACTCGTCGACGAGTCCGGCGGCGATGAAGTGCGCGGCGAGGGTCGGACCGCCCACGCCGATGTCGGCATCCGCCGTTGCCTTCAACGCGCGGATGGCCGCGACATCGACCTCGCGTTCGAGCCGGGTGCGTGTTGTCGCGACCGAGTCGAGCGTCGTGGAATACACGATCTTGTCGGCGGCTTTCCAGAGGGCGGCATAGTCGCGCATGACCGCCGGCTCCTCATCGGTGTCCAGGGTGTCCCACACCGCCATGACTTCGTAGAGGCGCCGGCCATAGAGCTGCGTGCCGGTTCCGCGTTCGAGGTCGTTGACGAAGGTGTGCACCTCGTCGTCGGGCATGCTCCAGTCGAAATTGCCCGCGGCATCCGCCACGTAGCCGTCGAGCGACGTGAGTCCGGTGTAGACGAGCCTGGCCATGAGTCCTACCGTCGATTGGGGGTGATTTCGCCATCCTAGGCGTGATGGCGCCCGTTCCGGGTGACCGCTACGGTAACGGCCGTAGCGGTCACCCGGAACGGGCGCGGCCACGACAAACAAGCACTCGCTGAGCTGGTTGAGCCGACGGATGCCGCGCTCGGCCGCTCCTACTCGCCCACGATCTCCTCGCGCACCCGGCGCAGGTCTTCCATGAGTGACCCGATCAGGATCCAGTGGTCCGGATGCGGCGTCACGATGCGCAGCGGAGCCGTCAGGGCCAGTACCTCGGAGACCGGCGGCTCGGCAACGGTCGTCGTGTCGCCCTCCTCCCGGGCGAGCAAACGCAGGTCGTGCGCGGCCCTGGCGAGCTCCTTCGAGAAGGCTTGAACGCTCGGCTCGTACTGCAGGGCATTGTCGTAGTGGTCGTGCAGGGCGCGGCTCATGCCGATCGCGCGGGTCACGAGCGTCGGCAGCCGCTCGATCATCTGCTGGTCGGCATCGAGTCCGCGCCGCAGCTTGGCCTGGCGGGGGTTGAGCATGAGGCTCTCCTCCGCCTGCGCGATGGCCTTCTCGGCCGACTCGAGCATCGGCCGCAGCAGGCGGGCCTTGATCATGAGTTCCATCATGTTGGCCGGGGTTTGCGGCGCGCCCAGTGCGTGAACGATGCGGTCAAAGGTGTCGGCGACCTCCCTGGCCAGAAGCCCCACGGCGTCGCGCGCCGGTGCGATGAGCACCGGGGGAACAATGACCGCGTTGACGATGAGCGCGACGCCGGCCCCGATGAACGTCTCGAAGATGCGGTCGAGGGCATAGCCGGGAGTCGTGGCGCCGAGTGCGAGAACGAGCATCGCGCTGATCGGAATCTGGCTCGCCGACACCGGCGACAGGCGTAGCGCCCAGCCCACAAGGATGCTCACGACGACCGTGCCGAGCACGACCCAGCTCGACTGGCCGAGAAAGAATCCGATCGACGAGGCGATGATCACGCCGCCGATGACCCCCAGGGTGCGTTCGATCGCCCGGCCGAGGGTCTGGTTCACGCTCGGCTGCACGACGAGCAGGGCCGCGATCGCGGCGAAGATCGGCAGGTCGCTGGGCAGCAGCAGCTGCGACAGCAGCCAGGCCAGAGCCACGGCGACCGAGGTCTTCACGGTCTGCAGAAAAGGGAGTCGTCGGGAAATCCGCAGGCTGGTGGTTATTCGCACGATCTAGGCTAACCCGGACAGGTTCGCCTCGAGTCCGAGAAATCGTGCATAGTCACGGATGCCCCGTCGCAGTCCTGCCTGTTGCCGCACCGTGAGCGCCGCAAACGGTTGCGGGGTCACGGTGATCGCGCGAGTGGATGCCTTCTTGCGCCACGTTCCCACGACGCGCCCGGCAGAGACGAGCAGCGGCAGAAAGATGCCGTTCTTGCCCGGAACGACCCGCGTCACGAGCGCGTCGTCGATGATGGCGCTGCGATCGCGGTACCCGATGAAATACTCATCAAAGCCGGGCAGCGCGAGAACGCTTGAGCGTTGCCGGGGTGGGCCGCCAGCGCCCACAGCCGTGTTTGTGCCCGTGTCGCTGAAGGCCGTGTCGCTGAAGGCCGTGTCCCTGAAATACATCGGCGCCGAGTCCGCCTGCCCGGAACGGATGCTCACCTCCGTCAACGCCGGGCGAGCGACGGCGAGTCCGATGCGGGCGTCGGTCAGGGTGAGCCCACTCCAGCCCGTGAAGTCGGCGAGCGTGGCGGGCCCGTGACCGGCAAAGTAGCGCAGGGCGAACTCCCCGAGGGACTCGTCACGTTCCAGCCGCCGCGGCTGCGGCACCCACTCGTCGAGCAGGGTCAGTGCCTGCTGGGTGCCGACCTGCGGCCCCCAGCACAGCGTTCCGGTCAGGGCGAGGAACCAGATGGTGTGGTATCCCCGCTGCTGCGCGGTGCTGATGTCGTGCCTCTCGAGCAGAGCGAGAAACTCGATGCGGCTCAGTTGCCGGCCGCCGTGCAGGGCCTCGATGGCGATCTGCCGGGCCCGCTCGAGAAGCTGCGGCGTGAGACCGAGACGGGCGTGAATGGTTGCGGCGCCCGCGACCTGCCGTGGGGCACTCAGTCGCAGCATCCAGTGCAGCTCGGCCGCCGGCACGAGGTGCAGCGTGCCGCGCATCGGCCAGGAGCGAACGATCTGCCCGGTGTTCAGCGCTGTCTCGACGTCGGTGATCGTCGTGCCGGGGGAGCGCACGCCGAGTGCCCACTTCGACGCCGCAAAGTCCTGAGCCTGAACCGCGAGCAGGCGTTCGACCGCGGCGAGCGGGCCGGTCGGGGCTGCGTCCGCCAGCCCGTGACTCAGCAGCCGCAGGCGGGCCACGTCGGTCGGTGATGCGGTTGCGCGCAAGGGCACGATGGTGTCCCTTCTAATCGAAGATGCGATCGAGCTGCCAGCGTCCACCGTCATCGTGCTGACTGACGTCGAAAACGTGCGTTTCGCCGTCATCCGCTGTCGCCTGAAAGCGCCAGCCCGCGATCGAGAGCGGCGGATGTCCCACCCCGTAGCTGTGCGCGGCCAGCGGATGCCACCACTCCGACGTGCCCACGAGGGTGGTGGGCGTATCGGTCACCCGAAATCTCCGCGCCCGCCAGACGAGGCGAACGGGTTCACCCGCCGCGCTCGTGTAGACCGTCACCGGTTCCTGCAGAACAGACATGGAGTGCAGCCTCGATTCATCGCCAATCGAACAGGTATTCGATATTGCGACTATATCCCGGCGCGCCGAAATTTTCTAGTACCCAGGCCGGTGTCCCAGGCCGGTGCCCCAGCCAGGACGCAGGCCGACGCTCCCGCAGCACCGCCGCGAAAAGTTGCTGTTCGTGCCGGTGCGGGTGCGAGTGCCGGTGCCGGGTCAGCTCAGGTCGTCGTCGGTGCGGGCGCCGAAGACAATCTCGTCCCAGCTCGGCATCGACGCGCGACCGCGCTTGCCCGCGGCCGGGGGCGTGCGACCCTGGGCCTTGGCGCCCTGCGCGGCCTGCGTGGCCCAGATGTTGCGGGCCGGAGCGGCAGCGGGCTTGTCGATCGGCTCCACGGCGCTCGGGACCGAGCCGGCCGAGCGAACGGAACTCAGCGGGCCGTGGCCGATCGCATCGGACGAGACATCGCGGCGGCGCCCGGTGCTCGCGGTGGCCGGCTTGGCCGGCGCCTCATCGAAGCTGGCCGCTTCACGTTCGCCGCGTCGACGGCGCAGGGACTCGAGCAGGTCGGCGGTCTCGCTCATGCTCGACGGCGGCTCGGCGGCACGTTTGATGGCGGCCTTGGAGACCGCATCCGTTGTCGACAGCGCACGCGAGTACGGAATCGGGTCGGGGTGCGGGGCCGTGTCGTTGAGAATTTCGTCGGCGAGCGACTCGGTGAAATTGAAGGCACCGCTGTCAAAGCGCGACACGTCGGCTGCGCTCGTTTCCGAACCGACCGCGCGCAGCCGGGGAATCAGGGAACCCTTGAGCTCGCCCTGCTGCGAGAGCGCGATGGCCTCGCTGCCGATCGGCGAGAGGGCGTTCTTCTTGGGCTCGAAGCCCCAACGCGCGTCATGGTCGATGTCATCCGCTGTGAAGGACAGCTTGACGATCCAGCCGCCGCCGGGCTCTTTCCAGCTGGCCCAGCGCTCGTTCGTAGCGCCCAGGGTCGCGAGACGCTCACGAATCACACTGCCAAAGTTGGCATCTTCATCGACCGGGTCGGGGTCGATCGCGGTGTGAACGGGCACGCTCAGCGCGGACGACACCATGTACTCGCGCTCGGCGACCACGGGGCCTTCGAAGCGCCGCACGTAGTCGAGCGAGGCGCCGGTCACGGCGGCGACGTCTTCGGCGCTCATTCCGGAGCGGATGTGCGCCTGTACCTCACGCGGGCTGAGCTTGGGCCCGGCCGGTGGGTCAATTTGGGCTTGGCGAAGCCGGGACTGGAGCACGGCGTCAATGGCGATCCGATATCGATCCCCGTCTTCGGAGGCTGCAAGCAGCGCACCGTTCTCGACTCCTATAACCTTCAATTCCTGCATGAAGAGCGCCTCTCGCGATTACCGACGGGTGTAAGACTGCCACGGGTCGGCACAAAAGCCGGGGAATACGCCGGGCGTGCCGCAAGTTGATCCCAGAGTCGAAGCGAAGTTTCGGACACGGTTTGCTATTCCACGCGGAATGTTGGAAACTGTGCCCGCCGATTTCGTTTATCGGCGCTACGGAAATGGATGGGCATGGCAACCGACTACGACGCACCGCGCAAGACCGAGGACGACTCAGAGTCAATTGAGGCCCTCAAGGAGCGCGTGCCCGACAAGATGTCCGGCAGCGTTGACGTTGACGACTCCGACAACCCCGGCGGGTTCGACCTTCCGGGTGCGGACCTCTCCGATCTCGACCTCGACGTCGTCGTTCTGCCTCCGCAGGCCGACGAGTTCACCTGCGTGAGCTGCTTCCTTGTGAAGCACCGCTCGCAGATGGGCCACGAGACCAAGCTCGGCTTGATTTGCCTGGAGTGCGACTCCTAAGACGCGAACAACACCTCAGGCTGGTTGCCGCGATTCATTGATCGCGGCTGCCAGCTTTGTGGGTTGACGGCTCGAGACCAGCCAGTACGGCGCCGGGTCGCTCGCATCGACGATCGGAATGCGCACGATCGGTGAGACCCAGCCGCGAATCAGCATCCAGGCCCGGGCGTCGAGTGCCGGCCCGCGCTGCTGCGTTGCCTCGGCGCCCTCGAACGCCACGGCCTCGCCGAGCATGTCGGTCGTGATGCGTGCCCGGCCGCACTGCAGGATTCCGTCTTTCACCGCCACGACGGGAGACGACGCGACGAGCAGCGCGACGCATCCGCCGTACAGAACGGCGGCGGTGATCACGCCCGCCAGCAGCGAAATCGGCACCAGCACGAGGATGCTGGCGGGGATCACGAGGGCGGTCGCGATGAAGACCCAGGGTGTGGGCCACAATTTTTCGCGGTATTCAGGCTTGACGTGCAATTCAGGCTTTTCGGGGAATTCAGGCATGGCTCTATTCGATCAGAGTTCTGGACTACCCTCGACACGTGGCAGAAAGCGTAGAAGTACTGATAACCGCGTCCGTCCTCCCCAACTACGCGCATCCCGGTGATGCCGGGGCCGATCTGCATTCGGCGGAGGCCCTCACGCTCGCTCCGGGAGCGCGCGCCCTCGTGGGCACCGGCGTGTCGATAGCGTTGCCCGACGGGTTTGCGGCCTTCGTCGTTCCCCGCAGCGGCCTCGCGGTCAAGCACGGCATCACGATCGTGAACTCTCCGGGAACAGTGGATGCCGGCTATCGCGGCGAAATCAAGATCGCCCTGCTCAACACCGACCCGGCCGAGGCCTTTCGCATCGAGATCGGCGACCGCATCGCGCAGCTCATCGTGATGCCCGTCGCCCATGCCACGTTCATTCCGGTCGAGCACCTTCCCGGCAGCCAGCGTGGCGTCGGCGGATTCGGCTCCACCGGCACCGCGCCCGCAACAAACCAGACAGGAGGCGCACTGTGAGTGACGCCGAAACCCCCACCGAGATCGACACCGAGATCGACACTGACCTCGACGCCCCCGCCCAGGCATCCAACGACAAGTCGGCGCCCGACGACCGCGCGACCGAGGGACCGCTCGATGAACTCGAAGCGAACCCGGTTCGCCCCTACGTCGACCTTGGCGGCATCAAGATTCTGCCCCGCGACGGCCTGCACCTGCGTCTCGAAATCGAAGAGGGCAGCAAGCGTGTCGTTGCCATCGGACTCGACTACGCCGGTTCGACCCTGCAGGTGCAGCCCTTCGCTGCCCCGCGTTCGACCGGCCTGTGGCACGAGATTCGCGACCAGATTCGCGACCAGATCGGCAAGCAGGGTGGCACCACGACCCTGCGCGAGGGGCCGTTCGGCCCCGAACTGCTCGCCGAAATCCCCGTCGCCGCTGGTCAGGGCCAGGGCGGCGTCACCCGACTCGCTCGCTTCGTGGGTGTCGACGGGCCGCGCTGGTTCCTGCGCGGAGTGATCGCCGGCGAGGGTGCCGTGAACCCCGAGGCGGCCGCCCAGATCGAGGACCTCTTCCGCAGCATCGTCGTCGTGCGTGGCGCAACCCCGATGCCGCCTCGTGACCTGATTCCCCTGCGCATGCCGGCGTCGTCGACACCGACACCGGAAGCCAACCCCGCCTGAGGCCCCGGCCTTGTCGCTGAGTCGCCGACTCATCCGAAACCGGACCGATTCAACCGAAGCTGGACAGTCACATGAGCCACGAATCTGACCACTCCGACCCGGCTGGCAGCGGCCGCGGCAGCGCGGGGACTCCGTCCGGCACTCCCGACGACGCGCCCGCTCCCGTCGCGTCTGCGACTCCGACCGACTCTGCAACTCCGACCGACTCTGCAACTCCGACCGACTCTGCCGTTCCAACAGCTTCTGCCGCTCCAACAGCTTCCGCCGTGTTCGCCGAGTCGATGGCCGGCGCCGCCCGCCGTGCCGGGTTCGGTGCGGCGACCGAGGGGGAGGCGATCAGTGGCAAGGCGCTGCTGGCCACGATGGGCGGCATCCGTGGCCTGATCGAGGCCGTGCTGCCCGGGCTCGTGTTTCTGGTCACCTACTCGCTCACCATCGATCCGTCGACCGATGTCACGACCGACCCGATCGGTACCCTGTTGCCCTCGCTCGTGGCGCCCCTCGTGATCGGTGTCATCTTCGTCGTGCTGCGCGCCGTGACCCGGCAGACGACGACGCCGGCCATTGGCGGCCTCGTCGGAACGGCCATCAGCGTTGCCCTGGCGCTGTTCACCGGCAAGCCCTCGGACTTCTTTCTCGTCGGCCTCTGGACCAACGCCGGCTACGGAGCCGCGCTTCTCATCTCGGTTCTGGTGCGCTGGCCCCTTATTGGGGTGGCGGTGGGTTTTCTCATGGGCGACGGCGTGGCGTGGCGACTCGACGCCTCCAAGCGGCGCGTTCTGACGATTCTCACTCTCTGCTGGACCGGCCTGTTCCTGGGGCGCCTGGCGGTGCAACTTCCCATGTACCTGGCCGACAACGTCGAGCTGCTCGCCACCACCAAGCTGCTGATGGGCATCCCGCTCTATGCCCCCCTGCTCGTCGTCTCCTGGCTGCTCGTGCGTTCGGTGTATCGCAAAGCGGATGCCGCCGCCTAGTCCGGCCCGTGCGGTCCTGGCTGCTAGAGTTATCTTGACGTCAAGATAGTTTCTTGATGTGCGTGAAGTCCGGTTCGAACGTGAACTGTAGTTTGTACGTGAACGGTAGGCCCGGCATCCGCTGGTAAGGCTTACCTTGCTGGCACGAGGGTGTGTCCGGCCACAAGGATTGAGGATTGCCGCCGGTACCCCGTCGGCTCCCACAAAGGAGAGGGCATCGTGTCTGCGGTAAATAGTTTTGGAGCAAAGGACACCCTGCGCGTTGGGTCGACTGACTATGAAGTCTTTCGTCTCGACTCGGTCGCAGGTTACGAGAAACTGCCGTACAGCCTGAAGGTGCTGCTGGAGAATCTTCTCCGCACCGAAGACGGCAAGAACATCACCGCCGCGCACATCCGTGCCCTCGGCGAGTGGGTCCCCACCAGCGACCCCGACACCGAGATCCAGTTCACGCCGGCGCGCGTGATCATGCAGGACTTCACCGGAGTTCCCTGCATCGTCGACCTCGCCACCATGCGCGAGGCCCTCGTCGACCTCGGCGGCGACGCCAAGAAGATCAACCCGCTCGCACCGACCGAGATGGTCATCGACCACTCCGTCATCGCCGACCTGTTCGGAACCCCCGACGCCTTCGAGCGCAACGTGGAGATCGAGTACGAGCGCAACGGTGAGCGTTACCAGTTCCTGCGCTGGGGCCAGACCGCGTTCGACGACTTCAAGGTCGTTCCCCCGGGAACCGGAATCGTGCACCAGGTCAACATCGAGTACCTGGCCCGCGTCACCATGACCCGTGAAGTAGCCGGCAACCTGCAGGCCTACCCCGACACCTGCGTCGGCACCGACTCGCACACGACCATGGTCAACGGCCTCGGCGTGCTCGGCTGGGGCGTCGGCGGAATCGAAGCCGAGGCGGCCATGCTCGGCCAGCCCGTCTCCATGCTCATCCCCAAGGTCGTCGGCTTCAAGCTCTCCGGCTCGATCCCCGCCGGCGTCACGGCGACGGATGTCGTGCTCACCATCACGCAGATGCTGCGCGCACACGGCGTGGTCGGCAAGTTCGTCGAGTTCTACGGGGCCGGCGTCGCGTCGGTGCCGCTCGCGAACCGCGCCACCATCGGCAACATGAGCCCCGAGTTCGGCTCCACCGCCGCCATGTTCCCCGTCGACGACATCACGCTCGGCTACCTGCGCCTCACCGGCCGCAGTGAAGAGCAGGTGAACCTCGTCGAGGCGTACTCCAAGCTCCAGGGCCTGTGGCACAACCCCGACGTCGAGCCCGTCTTCAGCGAGTACCTCGAGCTCGACCTCTCCACGGTCGTTCCCTCGATCGCCGGACCGAAGCGCCCGCAGGACCGCATCGTGCTCAGCGAGGCCAAGAGCCAGTTCGAGCGCGACCTGGACAACTACGCCAACGCTCCCGTGTCCCTCGTGGACGCGGCGATAGAGGGTACCTTCCCGGCGTCAGACCCGATCGGTTTCACGCCCGAAGACGAGCTGACCGCTCACAAGCACGAGTTTGAGAGCGGACTGGCCCGTCACACGAGCCACCCGACGGTGTCACACCCGCAGCCGACCGACGTCGTGCTCGCCGACGGCCGGGAATTCACGATCGACAACGGCTCGGTCGCGATCGCCGCGATCACATCGTGCACCAACACGTCGAACCCGTCGGTCATGCTCGCCGCCGGCCTGCTGGCCCGCAACGCCAGCCTGAAGGGCCTGAAGTCGAAGCCGTGGGTCAAGACCACGCTCGCCCCCGGTTCCAAGGTCGTCACCGAGTACTACGCGAAGGCCGGCCTCAACGGCTACCTCGAAGACCTCGGCTTCTACCTCGTCGGCTACGGCTGCACGACCTGCATCGGTAACTCCGGCCCGCTCGAGGACGAAATCTCCTCGGCCGTGCAGCAGAACGACCTCGCGGTCACCGCGGTGCTCTCCGGTAACCGCAACTTCGAGGGACGCATCAACCCCGACGTGAAGATGAACTACCTCGCGAGCCCGCCGCTGGTCATCGCGTACGCCCTGGCCGGATCGATGAACTTCGACTTCGACACCGACTCGCTCGGCAAGGACACCGAGGGCAACGATGTCTTCCTGAAGGACATCTGGCCCGACGCCGACGAGGTGCAGAAGACCATCGACGAGTCCATCGACTCGAACATGTTCGACACCCAGTACGCCGGCGTCTTCGAGGGTGACGAGCGCTGGCAGTCGCTCGAGACCCCCGTCGGTGACATCTTCGCCTGGGACGCCGAGTCGACCTACGTGCGCAAGCCCCCGTACTTCGACGGCATGACCATCGAGACCAGCCCGGTCACGAACATCGACGGCGCCCGTGTTCTCGCCAAGCTCGGCGATTCGGTCACCACCGACCACATCAGCCCGGCCGGTTCGATCAAGGCCGACGGTCCCGCCGGTCGGTACCTCGCCGAGCACGGCATCGAACGTGGGGACTACAACTCCTACGGTTCGCGTCGCGGTAACCACGAGGTCATGATTCGCGGAACCTTCGCGAACATCCGTCTGCGCAACCAGCTCCTCGACAACGTCGAGGGCGGCTTCACCCGTGACTTCACCGTCGCGGGCGGCCCGAAGGCCGACATCTACGATGCCGCCCAGAACTACCAGGCCGCCGGCACCCCGCTCGTCATCTTCGGCGGCAAGGAGTACGGCTCGGGTTCCAGCCGCGACTGGGCAGCCAAGGGTACGAGCCTGCTCGGCGTCAAGGCCGTCATCACCGAGAGCTTCGAGCGCATCCACCGCTCGAACCTGATCGGAATGGGCGTCGTGCCGCTGCAGTTCCCGGTCGGCCAGAGTGCCGAGTCGCTGGGCCTCGATGGCACCGAGATCGTCTCGATCGCCGGCATCACCGAGCTCAACAACGGGTCAACGCCGAAGACGGTTCACGTGACCGCCGTGCCGAGCGAATTCTCCGCGGCCGGCAAGGCCACGGTCGAGTTCGACGCCGTCGTACGCATCGACACCCCCGGTGAGGCGGACTACTACCGCAACGGTGGCATCCTGCAGTACGTGTTGCGCTCGCTCGTCGCGTAACCTGGTTACCAACCTCTGGCGCGTAGACTCGATTCATTCGGGTCTGCGCGCCGGTGGTCTTTAATACACACACGCACGACCCCTCAAGCAAAGGTGGCTGGGATGACCCTTCTGGAGACGATCCACGGACCAAGGGACCTCGATGGACTCACCCGGGCAGAGCTGGTTCAGCTCGCCGGTGAGGTTCGCGACTTTCTCGTGCGGGAAGTCTCCAAGACCGGGGGACACCTCGGCCCCAACCTCGGTGTCGTCGAATTGACCATCGCCATCCATCGGGTATTCGATTCGCCGACGGATGCGATCGTCTTCGACACCGGACATCAAACGTATGTGCACAAGCTGCTCACCGGGCGTCAGGACTTCAGTAAGCTGCGGCGGCTGACCGGCCTCGCCGGCTACCCGCAGCGCCGCGAGTCCGTACACGACATCGTCGAGAGCTCGCACGCCTCGAGCTCGCTGTCCTGGGCCGACGGCATCTCCCGGGCCTTCGAAATGACCGGTCAGCGTGACCGCCACGTGGTGGCCGTCGTCGGCGACGGCTCGCTGACCGGCGGCATGACCTGGGAAGCCCTCAACAACATCAGCGACGACAACACCCGTCGCCTCATCATCGTCGTCAACGACAACGGCCGCTCCTATGCGCCGACCATCGGCGGCATGGCCCGGTTCCTGAACACCGTGCGTACCCGGCGCAGCTACCGCACCGCCTACCTGCACAGCCGCGACGTCTTCGACAAGCTCGGCGCTCCGGGCCGGGCCATGTACCGCGGCGTGCGCGGCGGCCTGCACGGCTTTCTCAGCAAGGTCACCAACAACGAGGCCCTGTACTCCAACCTCGACATCAAATACATCGGCCCGATCGACGGCCACGACCTGGAAGCCATGCAGGAGGCCCTCAGCCAGGCCAAGAACTACGGCGCGCCCGTGATCGTGCACGCCATCACCCAGAAGGGTAAAGGCTACGAGCCGGCCGTACAGGACTCCGCAGACCAGTTCCACGCCGTCGGCCAGATCGACCCGGAGACCGGCGAATCCATCGAGCTGCCCGGCAAACCCTCGTACACCTCGGTTTTCGCCGACGAGCTGCTGCGCCTCGCGACCGAGAACGACCGCATCGTGGCGATCACGGCCGCGATGTTGCGCCCCACCGGCCTGCACAAGATGGCGGAGCGTTTTCCCGACCGCGTGCACGACGTGGGCATCGCCGAGCAGCACGCCGTGACATCCGCCGCCGGCCTCGCGTTCGGCGGTCTGCACCCCGTCGTCGCCCTCTACGCGACCTTCATCAACCGCGCCTTCGACCAGGTGCTCATGGACGTCGCGCTGCACCAGGCCGGCGTCACCTTCGTGCTCGACCGTGCCGGAGTCACCGGCCCTGACGGCCCCAGCCACCACGGCATGTGGGACCTCGCAATTCTGCAGGTCATCCCCAACATTCGCCTCGCGGCACCGCGCGACTCCGCACGCCTGCGCGAGGAACTCGCGGAAGCCGTGCTCGTCGACGACGCACCCACCGTGCTGCGGTTCCCGAAGGGCAGCACCGGAACCGAGTACGACGCCGTGCGCCGCCTGCCAGACGGGGTCGACGTGCTGCTCGAGTCGTCAGAGCAGGACGTGCTCATCGTCACGGTCGGACCGATGGCCGGCATGGGCCTCGAGATCGCCGAACGCCTCGCCGCCCAGGGTATCGGGGCGACCGTCATCGACCCGCGCTGGGTGGTGCCGGTACCGAAGTCGGTGATCGAGCTCGCCGCCGCGCACCGCATTCTGGTCAGTCTCGAAGACGGAATCCGGGTCGGCGGAATCGGCACCCGCATCCGCCAGGACCTGCGCGAGGCCGGCGTCGACACCGCGGTCACCGAGCTCGGGCTGCCCGACCAGTTTCTCGATCACGGAACCCGCGCCGAGATTCTCGAACGGGTCGGCCTCACCCCGCAGCGCATCGCCCGCGACGTCGTGGCGATGGTACTCGGCTCCAAGATTCCGCACGCCAAGCCGCTGCCGCCGAACCGCGCAGACACCGGCTCGATCACGGTCACCCGCCGCGACACCTAGGTTCGCTCGTCACAATCCGCGAGTGAGCGCTTTCTGCACTTCCCGCGCGTGGGAAGTGCAGAAAGCGCTCACTCGCGAAACCTGTGCGGGGCTAGCTCAGCACGGCGACGGATGCCACGCCGCGGATTGCGGGGGAGTGGAACGTTGCCGCGAACACCCGCTCGCTGGCCCCGACCCGATCGAGGTACGGCGTGATGCCGCCCATCTGGAACGGCCAGCCGGCGCCGAGAATCATGCACAGGTCGATGTCTTCGGCGGCGTGAACCACGTCGTCATCGAGCATCCGCTTGATCTCGTCGGCGAGGCCGTCTTCGACCCTGGCCAGGATCTGTTCGGCCGTCATCGGTGTCGTTCCGCCGGCGACGATGGTCACGGCCTTCTTGTCGAAGCCGGTGACGCGTCCCTTCGCGTCACGAGCGAGGATCGTGCCGTGCTCGGCGAGACGGTGCAGGTTCGTGCTCTCGAAGAACCGGTCAGGGAACGCCGCGTGATGGGTGTCGAGCACGTGCGCGCCGACCTTGAGGCCGACCAGCTCGAGCAGCTCGAACGGTGACATCGGCAGCCCGAACGGGTCGAGCGCGCCGTTGACGACCTCGAACGGGGTGCCGGTGTCGACGGCGTGCATGGCCTCACCGAGCAGCTTGGCCAGCAGGCGGTTCACCACGAATCCGGGGGTGTCCCTCGTGATGACCGCGTTCTTGCGCAGCTTTCCGGCCACGACCATCGCGGTCGACAGGGTCACCTCATTGGTCGACGGTGTGTTGACGACCTCGATCAGCGGCATCACGGCGACCGGGTTGAAGAAGTGGAACCCGACGAGCCGTTCCGGGTGCTGCAGATTCGCACCGATCTGCTCGACCGATAACGACGAGGTGTTCGTGGCCAGGATCGCCTCGGGCGACACGAACTTCTCGATCTCCGCGAAGACCGCCTGCTTCACACCGAGCTCCTCGAACACGGCCTCGATGACCCAGTCCGCGTCGGCGAAGTCGGCCTTGTCGGTCGTGCCGGTGACGAGCGCGCGCAGCCGGTTCGCTTCATCCGCTGATATGCGCTTCTTGCTCTCGAGCGTGGCAATCTCGGAGTGGATGTAGGCGACGCCCTTGTCGACCCTGGCCTGATCGAGGTCGGTGATCACGACGGGAACCCGCAGGCGACGCACGAAGAGCAGCGCGAACTGGCTCGCCATGAGTCCGGCACCGATCACGCCGACCTTGCCGATCGGTCGTGCGAGCGCCTTGTCGGGCGTGCCGGCCGGCCGTTTCGCGCGCTTCTGCACGAGGTTGAAGGCGTAGATGCTCGCCTGCAGCTGGTCGCCGCTGATGAGGTCGGCGAGGGCCTCATCTTCCCGCGCGAATCCCTCGGCCGCGGTGCCCGACTTCGCGGCCTGCAGCAGGTCGAGGGCCGCATACGGCGAGCGGGCGACGGTTCCGATGCGGTTCACGAGCATCTTGCGGGCGATGCCGACCGCGGCGTCCCATTTGACCAGGCGCTCGATCTTGCCTGGCACGTTCGGGCGGGTGACCTTGACGGTGCCGGCGATGACCCCGTCGGCCCACGTGATGGACTGTTCGAGAAACCGGGCCGAGGGGAACAAGACGTCCGCGATGCCGAGTTCGAGGGCATCCGTCGCCTTGAGGGTGCGATTGTTTTTGAGCGGGTTCTCGATGATGACCTTGAGGGCGTTCTCGATGCCGATCAGGTTGGGCAGCAGGTAGGAGCCGCCCCAGCCGGGAATCAGCCCGAGAAAGACCTCGGGCAGCGCGATGGCTGGCACCGTCGCGTCCACCGTGCGGTAATCGGCGTTCAGCGCGATCTCGAGGCCGCCGCCGAGGGCAAGGCCGTTGATGAACACGAACGACGGCACCCCGAGGGTTGCCTGCTTGGCGAAGGCGAAGTGACCGAGCTGGGTCAGCAGCTTGCCGACCTCCCGCGAGGGGACCTCGGCAACCTTGCTCAGGTCGGCTCCGGCCGCGAGAATGAACGGCTTGCCGGTCACGGCCACGCCGTGGATCTCGCCGCGCCCGGCGCGCGCCGTGAGCGTGTCGAGGGTCGCCGCGAACTCGAGCAGGGTGACCGGGCCGAGGGTGTTCGGCCGGGTGTGGTCGCGGCCGTTGTCGAGGGTGACGAGGGCGAGGGTGCGGCCGCCCGACAACGGAATGTCGCGCACGTAGCAGTGCGTGACGACCTCATCGGCCGACATCTCTACGAGCGGGGAGAAATCGAGCGAGTCGTAGTTGAGCGTGCTCGTGTCGGTCATCGCTTGCCAGCCTTCTTGTTGAAGTTCGGGTTTTCCCAGATGACGGTGCCGCCCTGGCCGAGGCCGATGCACATGGCCGTCAGGCCGTAGCGAACCTCGGGGTGCGCGGCAAACTGGTGGGCGAGCTGGCTCATGAGGCGCACGCCCGATGAGGCCAGTGGATGCCCGATGGCGATCGCCCCGCCGTACTCGTTGACGCGGGGGTCTTCGTCGTCGATGCCGAAGTGGTCGAGGAACGAGATGACCTGAACCGCGAAGGCCTCATTGAGCTCGAAGAGGCCGATGTCGGTGATGTTCAGGCCGGCCTTGCGCAGCGCCTTCTCCGTCGACGGCACCGGGCCCAGACCCATGACCTCCGGTTCGACACCGGCGAATGCGAAGCTGACCATCTTCATCTTGACGCTCAGGCCGAGCTCTTTCGCGGCGGCACCGCTCGCGAGCAGGCAGGCTGAGGCGCCATCGTTGAGGCCGGAGGCATTGCCGGCCGTGATGCGACCGTGCGAGCGGAAGGGGGTCCGCAGGGCGGCGAGGCCCTCCATCGTCGTTTCGGGGCGTGGTGCCTCGTCCCTGGTCGCCAGACCCCAGCCCGCGGCGCTGCGGGTGGCGACGGGAATCAGATCGGGCTGGATCTGGCCGGCCTCGTAGGCGGCGGCGACCTTCTGCTGGCTCCGCAGCGCGAAACGGTCGGAGCGCTCCTTCGTGTACGAGGGGAAACGGTCGTGAATGCGCTCGGCGGTCGCTCCCATCACGAGGGCGTCCTCGCTCACGAGGCGTTCGGAGAGGAACCGCGGGTTCGGGTCGGCGCCGAACCCCATCGGGTGGCGTCCCATGTGCTCGACGCCGCCGGCAATGGCCACGTCATAGGCGCCGAAACCGATCGCGGAACCCATCGTGGTCACGGCGGTCATCGCGCCGGCGCACATCCGGTCGATCGCGAAGCCGGGCACCGACTTCGGCAGGCCGGCGAGCAGCGCTGCCGTGCGGCCGAGGGTCAGGCCCTGATCACCAGTCTGCGTCGTCGCGGCGATCGCCACGTCGTCCACGCGGTCTCCTGGCAGGGTCGGGTTGCGTTCCAGCAACCCAATCATGGCCTTCACCACGAGGTCGTCGGCGCGGGTTCCCCAATACATTCCCTTTTCGCCAGCGCGTCCGAACGGGGTGCGAACCCCGTCTACAAATACGACTTCTGCTCTTTCGGCCACAATGCCTCCATCAATCAGTTCGGGTCAGGGCCGATCCTAGAGGGGCAACATTTATGAACGAGAATCCTTTGCCGCTTTCTACGACTCGGAATCCGGAGCGGGCTCCTCGGTTTGGTGATCATCTACAAAAGCTTCGGCGATTACTTGTGCAGTGGCGTCAATTTGCCACTGCCGCGCACCGAGCTCTGCCAGGGCCAGGGCGACGGATGCCGCATCCGTCGGCTGCGGAGGCGACCACGCGACGCGACGCAGATAGTCGGGGGTCAGCAGATTCTCGAGCGGAATCGACAGGGCCTCTCCGACCTCGGCGAGGGCGAGGCGGGCGAACCGGTAACGAACGTCGGCTTCGGGGTTACGTTCGGCCCAGGCGCGCGGCGGCGGCAGGGTGTCGCCCGACGGCTTGAGCTGCGGCAACTCGGTCGTGGTCTGCGCGAACGCAATCGCCGCCCACCACCGGTCGAGCTGGCTGCGGCTGGCGCGTCCCGTGAACTCGCGCAGATTCGAGAGAGCCTGCCGGGTGCTGGGGTTGAGCTTCGCCGCGGCGATAATGGCGGCATCGGGAATGAGCCGACCGGGTGAAATGTCCACGTCACGGGCGTAGTCGTCGCGCGCGATCCAGAGTTCCCTGGCCACGGCGAGGTTGCGCACCCCGCGCAGCCCGTGCACGCCAGAGAGGCGGCGCCACGGTTCTGCCCTGGCCGGCTTGGCTTCCTTGGCCAGCACGGCCTGAAACTCCTGCTCCGCGATGCCGGACTTGCGGGCCTCGGTGAACATCATCACCATGCGGTCGTACAGATCGGGCAGCAGCTCGACGTCGAGGGCCGCATAGACGAGCCACGGTTCCGGCAACGGCCGGGTCGACCAGTTCGCGGCCGAGTGCTCTTTCTTCAGGTGGATGCTGAGCAGCTCTTCGACGACGGTGCCGAGGCCGACGCGGGGAAGTCCGAGCAGTCGCGCGCCGAGTTCGGTGTCAAAAATGCGCTGCGGGTCGATGCCGACCTCGCGCAGGCAGGCCAGGTCTTGGCTGGCCGCGTGCAGAATCCAGACCTGATCGGCCAGGGCGTCGTTGAGTTCGGAGAAATCACCGATCGGCGGCGGGTCGAACAGAAAGGTGCCGGCGTCGCGCCGGTAGATCTGAATCAGGTAGGCGCGCTGGGAATAGGTGAAACCGGATGCCCGTTCCGCGTCGATCCCGATCGGCCCGGTTCCCGCGGCGAGCAGTTTCGTCGCGGCCAGGTACCCCTCGCGGGTGTCGATGACCCGGTGGGTGCCGAGATCGATCGTGTGGCCCTCGGTAATCGTGCGGGCCCCCGGGGTGGCGACCTCTGCGGTGTGCGCTGTGATGTGCGCCGTGGTGCCGCTCGGGTCCTCGATCTGGGAGTCCCGGCTATCCACGTGCTGCTCGGCGTGCTGACAACATACTGATTCCTTCCCCCGCGGGGGGTAGCCCGGCGAGCATGCAGAGCAGCTCGCCCCAGCCTTCGACATGAGCGGTGAGGTTGTGGTCGAGCGGCGTCCAGGAGGCACGCAACTCGATCTGGGCACCATCGCCCTGCCGGGCCAATTCACCAAAGCCCGACGATAAAATCTTAGTCGCGGTACCGGAAGCCGCGACATACCGGGCTCCGCGGGCGTCCAGGGCGTCCACGAGCCAGGTCCAGGTGACCTCGGCGAGAAACGGATCGAGACCGATTTCCGTTTCCAGGGGCGCCTGCGCGAAGCACACGACGCGAAAGGCCCCGCCCCAGGCATCCGGTTCCTCCGGGTCGTAGAGCAAGATGAAGCGTCCGGTTCCGAGATCCGAGTCGCTGCCGTGCCGCACCGGCGCGATGTCGGCCGAGAAGGCGACAGCGTAGGGTGCAAGGCGGCTGGGAGCCGGGATTTCGGTGACGATCAGTTCCGGGCGACGCAGTGCGCTGCGCAGCGCTCGAAGCGCGGCCGCGAACTCCGGGGGGAGCGTTTCCTCTGTTTCAGGCACGTCTGCAGACTAGAGTTTTTTTTGAGCCCTGCCGTGAGGCACGCCGTCCAGCCCGGAGGTACGTGTGGCAATCTTTCAGCAAGGTGGGGTAAAAGCGGCCGTGACCGGCGGTGTTGTCACCGGCAGCCCTGTTAACCGCAGCCCTGTCGACCGCAGCCCTGTCGACCGCAGTATCGTGACCGGGGCCGTGGTGGTTGGCATCGTGGTTGCTGGCCTCGCCGTCGCCGTGATCGCCGGCGCGAGCGTGCTGACCGCGGTGATGGCGCGCACAATCGTCACCCCGCCCCGCAAACGCATCGACGACACCCGGGTGATCGACGTCGACCACGATATTGGCAGTGTCTCCCTGCAGGCCACAGCCGATTCGGTGCTGCCGGGGGAGTACAGCCTGTTCTTCGACTCCAACGCCGGTCATGCCCGCCTCGGCGAGGTGCTCGGTGTCGCCCCCGGAACGGTGACGAGAGCTCTGCTCGGCGTCTACTACGGCGACCTCGCCACGGCGCGCACCGGACGGTTGAGCGGATGGCTGTACCGCAGCCCCGCAGACCAGGGTCTCGACTTCGAAAACGTGCTGATTGCGACCACGGCCGGGCCCGCGCCGGCCTGGCTGGTGCCGGCCAGGCCCGTGGAGCCAACTGGCCCCGCAGAACCCGCGATGCAGCAGCCCTGGGTGATCCAGGTGCACGGTCGGGGCGTGACCCGGGAAGAGGGGCTGCGGGCCATTCCGGTCTTTCGCGATGCGGGCTACACCTCGCTGTTGATCTCCTACCGCAACGACGGTGAAGCTCCGCGCAGCGCCGACGGCCGCTACGGGCTGGGTGACACCGAATGGCTCGATGTGGAGGCGGCCATCGAGTACGCGCTGCTGCACGGCGCCTCGGAGGTCGTGCTCATGGGCTGGTCGATGGGCGGCGCGATCGTGCTGCAGACCGCCACCCGCACCCATCACCGAAACCGAATCCGCGGGCTGGTACTCGACTCCCCGGTCATCGACTGGGCCGATGTCGTCGCGCACCAGAGCACTCTGAACCGACTGCCCGTTGCGATTGCGCGCGGGGCCATGCACGTAATGGGGCGCAGGTGGGGCGGGCTGCTGACCGGCCAGGCCGCCCCGATTGACTTTCTGCGATTGGACTTCGTCGCGCGGGCGAACGAGCTCGCGCTGCCGATCCTGTTGCTGCACAGCGACGATGACGGGTTCGTGCCGGTGACCGGCTCCCGCAAGCTCGCCCTCAGCCGCCCCGACATCGTCACCTTCGTGCCGTTCACCGTGGCGCGACACACGAAACTGTTCAATTACGACCCGCACGGCTGGACCGGCGCGATCCGGGACTGGCTTGCCGCTCAGGCATCCGCATCCAGCTGAGTCGTGACGGCGGGGCGGACTACTGCGGGGCGGACTACGGCGGGGCGGACTACGGCGGGGCGGACTACTGCGGGGCGGACTACGGCGGGGCGGACTACTGCGGGGCGCGCTCGCGCAGCTGACGCTTGGTGCGGGCGAGCATTGCCGACATGCCACGAAGCCGTAGCGGCGAGACCGCCCGGCGCAGCCCGATCGAGTCGGGAAAATCGTCGGGCACATCGAGCGCCTCTTCGACCGACAGACCGTCGAGGCCCTGCGCGATGATCGACACGAAGCCGCGGGTCGTCGGGGACTCCCGCGGCGCCGTCGCGAAAATGTGCACCGAACGATCCTCCTCCACCTCGATGAAGATGTAGACCGGCGTCTGGCATTCTTCGACCCGCTCGAAGAGATCGGTGTGATCCCGGTAGCGTTCGGGCAGTTCGGGCAGCTCATTCGAGAACTCGAGCAGCAGCATGAGCCGATCACGCTCTTCGAGGGCGAGAAAATCGTCCCGAATCGCAGCGAGTTGAGCGGGCAGGGCTTGTGCGGTCATAGCGGGCGAGCCGGTTATCGCGTGAGCGCGGCAGCACCGACGGGTGCCGGGGCGACTCCGACGTCGGCACCGAGAACGATGGGAACGCGCACGGCGTTGCCCCATTCCGTCCAGGATCCGTCGTAGTTGCGCACACCCTCGAAGCCCAGCAGGTGCGTCAGCACGAACCAGGTGTGGCTCGAGCGCTCGCCGATTCGGCAGTACGCGATGACGTTGTCGCCCTCGGTGAGGCCGGCCTCGCCCTTGTAGATGGCGTCGAGTTCCTCGCGGGTCTTGAACGAGGCGTCCGGGGCTGCGGCTCGTGCCCACGGCACCGACGCGGCCGACGGAATGTGGCCGCCGCGCAGGGCGCCCTCTTCCGGGTAGGCGGGCATCGTCGTGCGGGCACCGGTGTACTCCTCCGGGGAGCGCACGTCGATGAGCGGGTTACCGAAGTGAGCGAGCACGTCGTCCTTGAAGGCGCGAATCGGAGCGTCGTTTCGTTCCACTTCGGGGTACACGGCGGGCGCGACCACGGTTGCATCCGTCGTGACGCTGCGGCCCTCGGCGATCCACTTGTCTCGTCCGCCGTCGAGCAGACGCACATCCGTGTGGCCGAACAGAGAGAAGACCCAGAGGGCGTAGGCGGCCCACCAGTTGGTCTTGTCGCCGTAGATGACGACGGTCGTGTCGCGCGCGATGCCCTTGGCGCCGAGCACGGCGGCGAATGCGGCGCTTCCGACGAAGTCGCGGTTGACCGGATCGTTGAGGTCGGTGTGCCAGTCGATCTTGACCGAACCGGGAATGTGGCCGGTCTCATACAGCAGCACGTCTTCATCGGACTCGACGACGACGAGACCGGCCGTGCCGAGGTGGGCCTGGAGCCACTCGGTCGAGACGAGGCGTTCGGGGTGCGCGTAGGCGGTGAATTTGGATGCCGGATCGAGTTCGATGGTCAAGATAACCTCCAGGTTGGGACTGTGTGCGGCTCTGTCACCCGGTGCGGGGCCGGCTGCAAGCGGATTAGGCTTGGACATCTGCCATTACTTAAAGCTACGCGGAATGGCGGGTGGCCGCTGTCTGCGCGGTCACCGTTCGACACAGAATAGAAGAGACGGGTTGTTTCAATGACTGCAGCTGCCGCGCAGAAGACCAAGCGCCAGGTACCCAGGCTCACCGACCGTTCGCCCACCATCACGGGCGCCGAGATCGTGGCAGAGCTGGTTCCGCCGCCGCAGTTCGAGCACGCCTCCTTCGAGTCCTACCGCCCCGATCTGGCCTACCCCTCGCAGATGGGCGCGGTCGAGAAGCTGCAGGCCTTTGCCGGAGCGGGGCAGGGCCAGCGCACCGGCGGGTTCTTCTCGCGCAGCCGCAAGGTCAAGGCCGAGCTGCCCGGAATCTACCTCGACGGTGGTTTCGGCGTGGGCAAGACCCACCTGCTGGCCGCCCTCTGGCACTCCTCGCCGGGCCCGAAGTACTTCGGCACCTTCATCGAGTACACCGCCCTCGTCGGCGCCCTCGGCTACCAGGAGACCATCACGCAGCTGCGCAGCGCCAAGCTCATCTGCATCGACGAGTTCGAACTCGACGATCCGGGCGACACCATGGTCATGACGCGTCTGCTCGGCGAACTCGTCAAGACCGGCACCCGGGTCGCCGCCACGTCCAACACGCCCCCGAACTCCCTCGGCGAGGGCCGGTTCGCGGCCCAGGACTTTCTGCGCGAAATTCGTGCCATGTCCGACAACTTCGAGACCCTGCGCATCGACGGCCTCGATTATCGGCGCCGCAAGGCCGAGGGTCACGCGGTGGCCGTCGAGCCCGAGACACTCGACCACATGGTCACCGCGCTCGCGCAGCGCGGCTCCCAGGTGACCCGTGACGATTTCGGCGCCCTCATGACCCACCTGGCCACGGTGCATCCGTCGAAGTACGTCAAGGTCATCAACGGCGTGAGCGTCATCGCGCTCAGCAACGTCTTCCTGCTGACCGATCAGACGGATGCCCTGCGCCTCGTGGCCTTCATCGACCGCGTGTACGACGCGGAGATTCCCATCATTGCCAGTGGTCGCCCCCTCAGCGAGGTTTTCGATACCGAGATGCTCGCGGGCGGCTACCGCAAGAAGTACCTGCGCTCACTGTCGCGCATCGTCGCCCTCACCACCGGAGAGCTGCCCCCGCACGCCGAATGAGGGGTCACCCGCTCGACTCTGATTGTCACTGTGCACTCATTCGATGGATGTCTCGGGGCCGATTATGCGCCTGATCGGGAGCTTCAGTAGCGCTGAAGAATCCGTAACATGCAGGAAACACTACGGTGCACTTGCCGAAACGTCCTCGCACGATACTGGTGCTCACACAGACCGGCACACACTGCACACGAGCGTGAGGACAATCAATGGATACCGGAAGCATCGCATGGGGGCTGACAGCCACCGCACTGGTGTTGTTCATGACACCGGGTGTCGCCTTCTTCTACGGCGGACTGGTCAAGGCCAAGAGCGTCATCAGCATGATGATGATGAGCTTCGGCGCACTCGGGCTCATCAGCGTGCTGTGGATTCTCTACGGCTACAACATGAGCGTCGCCGGCAGCGTGACCTCCTTCGCCGGCAATCCGTTCTCCGACTTCGGCCTGGGTGCGATGGCAACCGGCGAGTCCGGTAACACCGACCTGATCGGCGCCGCCTACGGCGCCACCTTCGCCATCATCACGGTGGCCCTCATCTCCGGAGCCGTCGCCGACCGCGCGAAGTTCGGCTCCTGGATGATCTTCGCCGGTGTCTGGGCCACGCTCGTCTACTTCCCCGTTGCGGCCTGGGTCTGGGGCGGCGGCTGGATCCTCAACCTCGGCGAGACCCTCGGCCTCCCGGGCGTCATCGACTATGCCGGTGGTACCGCGGTGCACATCAACGCCGGAGCCGCAGCCCTCGCGCTGGCCCTGGTCCTCGGAAAGCGCGTCGGCTTCCAGAAGGGCATCACCAAGCCGCACAACGTACCGCTCGTGCTCATCGGTGCCTCCATTCTCTGGTTCGGCTGGTTCGGCTTCAACGCTGGAGCCGAGTGGATCAACGGCCTCGCCAACGTCGGCCTCATCGTGGTCAACACCCTGGGCGCGACCGCCGCGGCCATCCTCGGCTGGATGATCGTCGAGAAGTTCAAGGACGGCAAGGCCACGTCCATCGGTGCCGCCTCGGGCGCCGTCGCGGGCCTCGTCGCGATCACGCCGGCCTGCGCCAACCTGTCGCCGGGCTGGGCGCTCGTTCTCGGTATCGTCGCCGGTGCCGTCTGCGCCATGGCCATCGAGCTCAAGTTCAAGCTCGGCTTCGACGACTCGCTCGACGTCGTCGGCATCCACCTCGTCGGTGGTGTCCTCGGAACCCTGTACCTCGGCTTCTTCGCCACCGGCACCGGCCTCTTCACCGGTGGCGGCGACCTCGGACAGCTTGCCGTGCAGGCCATCGCCGCCTTCGCCGTGCTGTTCTACTCCTTCATCGTCGCCTACCTGCTCGGCATGGCAATCGAGAAGACCCTCGGCTTCCGCGTCAAGAACGAAGACGAGGTTGCCGGTATCGACACCTTCGTGCACGGCGAAGAGGGCTACGCCCTCGACCGGGTCTAGCTTCTCGCGAGATCAGCACGCAGCACCTGCGTCACAACAAGGGCACCCGCCACCGGCGGGTGCCCTTCGGTGTACCCGGTGCTGCGTGTGCCCGGTGCTGCGTGTGCCCGTGCTGCGTGTACCCGGTGCTAGCGTCTGTGTCCGATGCCGTCTGTCCGCGACGGATGCCCGTTGCGGGCATGAGTGCGCCCGATCCGGGTGGCCGCTACGGCCGTTACCGTAGCGGGCACCCGGATCGGGCGCGTTCGTCAACGCGGGACCGAGGATACGGGCGCGCGCGGGCACGTCCGCCCGAGGCTCGGACCCAGGGGCGGCATCCGCTCTGTGGCGGACTAGCCGCGCACGCAGGTGCCCGAAGAGACGGGGTCCGTGAGCGCAGCGGCGCCGGTCGCGACCGGTTCGACCTCGTCCATGGCGAGGGCGTACCCCACGTTGGCGGTGTCGGTGGACTTGGCGAAGATGACCCCGGCGACCTGGCCGGCATCGCTCAGCAGCGGACCACCCGACTCTCCCTGCTGCACGTCGCTCGCGAGGGTGTAGACCTGACGCGGGGTCGGGTCCTGGCCGTAGATATCGGCGACGCTCAATGAGCCGACCGAGAGTACCTCCGCGGGGTCGGAGACGAAGGGCCCACCAAACGGGTAGCCGTCGGCGACGGCGAGGCTGCCGGGCTCCAGGTTCTCGGTGAGTTCGAGCGGCGCCGCCGAGAAACCCTCGACCGCGATCACGGCGAGATCGTCCACGGGGTCGAAGTACACGATCTCGCCCTGCAGCGACTCGCCCGAGGGCGACTCGATCACGGGAGAGGTGACGCCCGCGACCACGTGGGCGTTGGTGACGATGCGGTCTTCCGAGACGACGAAGCCGGTGCCGGACTGGCTCTGGCCGCACGAGTACGCGGTGCCGGTAATGCGCACGACGGACTGCTCGGCGAGTGCCAGCGCCGGGTTGTCGGTGTCGAAGACGGGAATCTCGGGGGCGGGGCCGGTGAACGCGTCGACGACCCGGGGCAGCCCCTGGTTGACCGCGGCCGAGCGCAACTGGGCGATGAAGGTCTTGACCGGGTCGGGCGTGAGGCGATCGATGCCGCTGATGACCGTTGACGACGCGATCGCGGGGGAGAGAAACGGCACCCCGAGCGAGCCGACGCTCATGGCGACCATGGACGCGACGAGCGCGGCGGCGGCGGCCGTGAAGACGCCACCGAGAACCCGGTCGATTGGTCCGAGCTTGATCGCCTTGACACCGCGCCGCAGAACCGAACCGATCGACCCGCCAATCGACAGGCCGATGAAGATCAGCAACAGGGCGGCGGCGATGGATGCGGGGGTGCGCCATTCGGGTTCCGGCACCCAGGCTCCGACAATGGGAACCACGAAGTATGCCGCGACACCACCGGCGACGAGGCCAAGAATTCCGAAGACACTGCGAAACAGGCCACTGCGATAGCCGTTGATGAGCGACACGATCAACAGCAGAACAAGCAGCAGGTCGAGAATTGTGGATCCGGCCATGCGTGCGTTCGTCCATTCAGTAGAGGTAGCGGGAGGGGGCACGCGGGCGGTTCGCGGCGGCGACCCCTGTTCCCATGTCTACACGGGCAGTCTCGACAAGTCCTGAAAGAACCGGGCGCCAACCTGTATTGGGGCAATATGTCTATATGTCCTGACATTAACCCGAAAACGCGCTATGGTCGGAGTATTCCGTTTCGGACCAGCCATGGACCACGACTCAGAAAGTTGTACAAAGACGTATGTCTGAATCCCCCGATTTCTCCACCGCCACCGCCCGCGCCCTCGACGTGCTCACGATCGGACGCGTCGGCATCGACCTCTATCCGCTGCAAGACGGCCTGGGCCTGGAACACGTCGAGACCTTCGGTAAGTACCTTGGCGGGAGCGCCACCAACGTGGCCATCGCCGCGGCCCGGCACGGACTCGATTCGGCCGTCATTACCCGTACCGGAAACGATCCCTTCGGACGCTACGTGCACAACGAACTGCGCCGGCTCGGAGTGGACGACCGGTTCGTGTCGCCGGTCGAGGGCCTCAACACTCCCATCGTCTTCTGTGAGATCTTCCCGCCCGACGACTTTCCGCTCTACTTCTACCGCGATCCCATCGCCCCCGACCTCGTGATCAATCCCGAGGAACTCGATCTCGCCGCCATCCGCAGCGCCCGCATCTACTGGTCCACCGTGACCGGCCTGTGCGCCGAGCCGAGCCGGTCCGCCCACCACGCGGCCTGGGCCGCGCGCGGTCGGGCACCGCTCACGATCCTCGATCTCGACTACCGGCCGATGTTCTGGTCGTCTCCCGCCGAGGCCAGCACCGAGGTTGATCGGGCTCTCGAACAGGTCACGATTGCCGTGGGCAACCGCGAGGAGTGCGAGATCGCGGTCGGCGAGACCGAGCCGCTGCGCGCGGCCGACGCCCTGCTCGAACGTGGGGTTGAACTCGCCATCGTCAAGCAGGGACCCAAGGGTGTTCTTGCCAAGACCCGCACCGAAACGGTCGAGGTACCGCCGTATTTCGTCGACGTCGTCAATGGACTCGGCGCGGGCGACAGCTTCGGCGGCGCCCTCTGCCACGGGCTGCTGCAGGGCTGGTCGCTGCAGCGCATTCTGCAGTTCGCCAACGTCGCCGGCGCCCTCGTGGCCAGCCGACGCGAATGTTCGACCGCCATGCCCACGACCGCAGAGGTTGAATCGATACTGGAAGGAATCCGATCATGAGTGCTGCGCCGTTCACCTCGGCACGCTCCACCACCGTGGACTTCGATGCGCTGCGCGAAACGCGTGCCGCGCACCCCGAGCGCGTCGCCGAGATTCTCGCGACCCGCACGCGCCGCGACCTGGTGCGGGGCGACGGTCGCCTGTTCATCGTCGCGGCCGACCATCGAGCCAGGGGCGCTCTCGGCGTCAATGGTGACGCGATGGCCATGTCCAACCGGTATTCCCTGCTCGAGAGCCTTGCGATCGCCCTCAGCCGACCCGGTGTCGACGGTGTGCTCGGCACCCCCGACATCATCGACGATCTGGCATTGCTCGGACTTCTTGACGACAAGATCGTGGTCGGTTCGATGAACCGCGGCGGGCTGCGCGGAGCATCCTTTGAAATGGATGATCGCTACACGGCGTACGACATCGATCGGGTAAAGCGCGATCGCCTCGACTTCGCCAAGAACCTCGTGCGCATCAACCTCAGCGATCCGGGTTCGCTCAACACCCTCGAGGCCACCGCCCGCGCCGTGAGCGACGCTGCCGACGCCGGCGTGCCCATCATGCTCGAACCCTTCATGAGCGCCTGGGTCGATAATCAGGTGCAGAACGACCTGACGACGGATGCCGTGATCCTCTCGATCGCCATCGCCGAAGGCCTGGGGCATTCGAGCGCGTACTCGTGGCTGAAGCTGCCGGTCGTTCCCGACATGGAGCGCGTCATGGCCGCGACGACCCTGCCGACGCTGCTGCTCGGCGGAGACCCCGCCGGAGACCAGGACGAGGCCTTCGGCTCCTGGCAAAACGCCCTTCGGCTGCCCGGCGTGCGCGGACTCGTCGTCGGTCGCAGCCTGCTGTATCCCGCCGACGGCGATGTCGTCGGTGCGATCGACACGGCCGCCGCACTCGTGCACGGCACGCCCGCGTCCGTTCCCGCCGTTTCCGTTCTTCCCGTCTCCCGTGCGGACTATTCCGCACCGACCTATGCCTCACACCAGCAAGAAGGAGTAACACGATGACCAACACCGCAACCGAAAACGCACCCGCGACCACCTCAGACCTTCCGGTCGTCGCCCACTGGATCGACGGCGCCGAACGCGTCGGAACCTCCGGTCGCACGGCTCCGGTCTTCGACCCGGCCCGTGGCGTGCCCACCAAGCTCGTGCCGCTCGCCAACGGCACCGAGATCGAGGCCGCCATCGCGAGCGCCAAGGCCGCATTCCCCGCCTGGCGCGACCTTTCGATCGCCAAGCGCCAGACGATCATCTTCAAGTTTCGTGAACTGCTGAACGCTCGCAAGGGCGAAATGGCCGAGATCATCACGAGCGAGCACGGCAAGGTTCTCTCCGACGCCCTCGGCGAGATCTCCCGTGGCCAGGAAGTCGTGGAATTCGCCTGCGGCATCCCGCACCTGCTGAAGGGCGACTACTCCGAGAACGTCTCGACCGGTGTCGACGTGTACTCCACCCGCCAGGCCCTCGGCGTGGTCGGAATTATCAGCCCCTTCAACTTTCCCGCCATGGTCCCGATGTGGTTCTTCCCGCTCGCCCTCGCGGCCGGCAACACCGTCATCCTCAAGCCCAGCGAGAAGGACCCGAGCGCGGCCATCTGGATGGCCAAACTGCTGAAGGAGGCCGGCCTGCCCGACGGCGTCTTCACCGTGCTGCACGGCGACAAGGAATCCGTCGACGGCCTGCTCGAGCACCCCGACGTGAAGGCCATCTCCTTCGTGGGGTCCACCCCGATCGCCCAGTACGTCTACGAGACCGGAACCCGCAACGGCAAGCGCATTCAGGCCCTCGGCGGCGCCAAGAACCACATGCTCGTGCTGCCCGACGCCGACCTCGACCTCGTCGCCGACTCCGCCATCAACGCCGGCTTCGGCAGTGCGGGTGAGCGCTGCATGGCCATCAGCGTCATCGTCGCGGTCGAACCCGTCGCCGACGATCTGATCGCCAAGATTGTCTCCCGCATGAAGACCCTCACGGTCGGCGATGGCCGTCGCTCCTGCGACATGGGACCGCTCGTCACCGAGGTGCACCGCGACAAGGTCGCGAGCTACATCGACATCGCAGCCGAAGACGGCGCCACGATCGTCGTCGACGGCCGCGGCGTCGAGATTGACGGGGACCCGAACGGCTTCTGGCTCGGCCCGACCCTGATCGACGCCCTGCCGACGACCTCCCGGGCCTACATCGATGAGATCTTCGGCCCGGTGCTCTCGGTTGTGCGGGTTCCGAGCTACGAAGACGGCGTGGAGATCATCAACTCCGGCGCCTTCGGCAACGGCACCGCGATCTTCACGAACGACGGCGGCGCGGCGCGTCGCTTCCAGAACGAGATCGAGGTGGGCATGATCGGCATCAACGTTCCCATTCCGGTGCCCGTGTCCTACTTCTCCTTCGGGGGCTGGAAGAACTCGCTGTTCGGCGACACCAAGGCCCACGGCGTCGAGGGTGTGCACTTCTTCACGCGCGGCAAGGCCATCACGAGCCGCTGGCTCGACCCGAGCCACGGCGGAATCAACCTCGGCTTTCCCCAGAACGGTTAGGACCGATGCTGTCATCTGCTGAACCGACCGGACAGGACTGGTTCTACGCCCGCGGCACCCTCGAACGTGACGGTTGGGAATCGGTCGTCGACCAGTCGATCAGCGGATGGCGCTACACCGGCATCCGGGTCGCCTCGCTCGAGGCGGGCGGCTCCGTGCGCCTCGCGGCCGAGGCCGTGGAGCGCATCGTGGTCCCGCTCGCGGGTTCCTTCACGGTGCGCTATACGCTCGCGGGGGAGTCCGAGCAGCGCTCGCAGCTGCTCGTGGGGCGCGCATCCGTTTTTCACGGACCCACCGACACGCTGTACCTGCCCACCGGTACCGCGCTGTCCGTCGAGGTCGACGGGGCCGGCACCGGCCGCGTGGCCGTCGCCGAGGCGCCGACCGACGCGAGTCTGCCGGTCGCCTATATCGCGCAAGCGGATGTGCCGATCGAGCTGCGCGGGGCCGGTCGCTCCAGCCGTCAGGTGCACAACTTCGGAACCCCGGCCAGTCTGGCGGCCGACCGCCTGATCGTGTGTGAGGTGATCACCCCGGCCGAGAACTGGTCGAGTTACCCGCCGCACAAGCACGACGAGTACCGGCCCGGCGAGGAATCGACGCTGGAGGAGATCTACTACTTCGAGACGGCTGTCACTCGAGGCCAGACCGCGCCGGCCAGCGCGAGCCCGTTCGGCCTCATGCGCACCTATTCGTCCGAGGCCGGAAAGATTGAGATCATGGCGGAGGTGCACACCGGCGACGTCGCCCTCGTTCCGTTCGGCTGGCACGGGCCCTGTGTCGCGGCCCCCGGGTACGACCTCTACTACCTGAACGTGATGGCCGGCCCCGACCCCGACCGCTCGTGGCGCATCAGCGATGATCCGGCCCACGGCTGGATACGCGACACCTGGACCGGCCAGGAGTTCGACTCCCGGCTTCCGTACACCCCCTAACTTTCACCCGCAGCACTTGAAAGGACACACCGTTGTGACAACCCGCCGCATGACAGTCAGTCAGGCCCTCATCGAGTTTCTGAGCCATCAGTACACCGTTGACGGCGACATCCGTGAACGCACGATTGTCGGAACCTTCGGTATCTTCGGCCACGGTAACGTCGCGGGAATCGGTCAGGCCCTCAAACAGCTGTCCGTCGAGGACCCCACCCTCATGCCGTACCACCAGGCGCGCAACGAGCAGGGCATGGTGCACGAGTCGATCGCCTACTCGCGCATGACCCGCCGCCGTTCCACCTTCGCCTGTGCGGCATCCGTGGGCCCAGGCGCGACCAACATGCTCACCGGTGCGGCCGTCGCCACGACCAATCGGCTGCCGGTGCTGCTGCTGCCCTCCGACACCTTCGCCACCCGGGTGTCCGATCCCGTGCTGCAGCAGCTCGAACTACCGCACGACGCGAGCATGAGCGTGAACGACGCCTTCAAGCCGCTTTCACGTTTCTTCGACCGGGTCAACCGCCCCGAGCAGCTGTTCTCGGCCGCGCTCGGCGCGATGCGGGTGCTGACCGACCCGGTCGAGACCGGCGCCGTCACGATCTCCCTCCCCGAAGATGTGCAGGCCGAGGCCCTCGACGTTCCGGTGCAATTTCTCGCCGACCGGGAGTGGCACATCCGTCGCCCCCGCCCCGACCGCGGCATCATCGCCGAGGTCGCCCGGGCGATTTCCCGCAGCCGACGGCCCCTGATCGTCGCCGGCGGCGGCATCATCTATTCCGACGCCACCGCTGCACTGCGCGAATTCGTTGACGCCACCGGAATCCCCGCGGGCATGTCGCAGGCCGGCGTCGGCTCGCTGGTCTGGGATCACCCGCAGAACCTCGGCTCGATCGGCGCCACCGGAACCACGGCGGCAAACCGGGCCGCGGCCCAGGCCGACCTCATCATCGGCATCGGCACCCGCTACAGCGACTTCACCGCAGCGAGCCGCACCGCCTTCCGGAACGCCGACGTGCGCTTCATCAACATCAACGTGGCGTCCTTCGATGCGTTCAAGCACGGCAGCGCGATTCCGGTCGTCGCGGATGCCCGCGAATCGCTCCTGGAACTGAGCGCGGCCCTCGCGGGCTTCCACGTCTCCGACGAGTACCGGGCCGACTACACCCGTGAGAAGGCGACCTGGGACGCCGCGGTCGACGAATCGTTCATTGACCGTCGCCTCGCGCTGCCGAGCCAGTCCGAGATCATCGGCGCCGTGCAGCAGGCCTCAGGCCCACGCGACGTGGTGGTCTGCGCCGCCGGATCGCTGCCGGGCGATCTGCACAAGCTCTGGCGGGTGCGCGACGACCTCGGCTATCACGTCGAGTACGCGTTCTCGTGCATGGGCTACGAGATCGCCGGCGGCATCGGTGCGGCCCGGGCCGACACGACCCGAGACTCCATCGTCATGGTCGGCGACGGCTCGTACCTCATGATGCACTCCGAGATCGTCTCGGCGGTGGCCGAGGGCATCAAGTTCATCATCGTGCTGATTCAGAACCACGGTTACGCCTCGATCGGCCACCTGAGCGAGGATGTCGGATCGCAGCGCTACGGAACGCTCTACCGCTACCAGGACAAGGCAGGCAACAACTTCGAGCAGGGGGAGATTCTGCCCATCGACCTTGCAGCCAACGCCGCGAGCTACGGCCTCGACGTCATCTCGATCGAGCCCACGGCCAACGCGATCGCCGACCTCTCGGCCGCCATGAAGACGGCCAAGGCCTCGACGCGGGCGACCATGATCCACATCAACAATGACCCCCGGCTCTATGCTCCCGAAGGTGAGGGCTGGTGGGACGTTCCCGTCGCCGCCGTCTCCCGCCTCGAGAGCACCGAGGCCGCGCACGTCGACTACCTCACCCACAAGAGCCAGCAGAAGTCGCACCTCGGTGCCGGCGCCGTCGAAAGGACCAACTGACCATGAGCACCTCTCTCGCCAGCACCGAAACGCTGGCCACGACTCAGCAGCTGCGCATCGGCACCGCGCCCGACTCCTGGGGCGTCTGGTTTCCGAACGATCCGAAGCAGATCCCCTGGGAGCGTTTTCTCGACGAGGTTCAGGCGGCCGGCTACCACTGGCTCGAGCTTGGCCCCTTCGGCTACCTGCCCACCGACCCCGCCCAGCTCGAGGACGAGCTCGCCAAACGCGACCTCAAGCTCTCGGCCGGCACGGTCTTCACCGGATTCCACAAGGGAGACGACCAGTGGAAGCGTGCCTGGGATCAGGCACTGGATGTCGCGGGTCTGGTCTCGAAGCTCGGCGCCAGCCAGCTCGTGGTGATTCCGGACCTGTGGCGCAGCGATGCCACCGCCGAGGTACTCGAGGCCCGCACGCTGAGCGACGAGCAGTGGACCCGGCTCGGCGCCGGCCACGACAAGCTCGGCAAGGCCCTGCTCGAGGAATTCGGCGTCAGCCAGCAGTTCCACTCGCACGCCGACAGCCATGTCGGCACCTACCAGGAGGTCGAACGCTTCCTCGCCGAAACGGATGCCGCCTTCACCAACCTCTGCCTCGACACCGGTCACTTCGCCTACTACCTGGGCGACAACCTCAAGCTGATCGAGGCGCACCCGGAGCGCATCGGCTACCTGCACCTCAAGCAGGTCGAACCGAGCATCCTCGCCGACAGCCTCAAGAACGATCGCCCGTTCGTCGAGGCCGTCGCGCTGGGCGTGATGTGCGAGCCGCCGCTCGGCATCCCGGAGCTGGCCCCGATCATCGAGGCCGTCAGCCGCATCAACCCCGAGATCTTCGCGATCGTCGAGCAGGACATGTACGGCTGTGAGATCGACTTTCCGTTCCCCATCGCCACCCGCACCCGCGAGCACATCTTCGGATGCACGCAAGCGGCGCGCATCCGCTAGACCCGCTTTCCCCCGTCTTCACAACTCACCGAGGAGTACAACCATGTCAGAACTTCGCATCGCCGTCGTCGGAGCCGGCCAGATGGGCGCCGACCACATCAACCGCATCACCGAGCGCATCGTCGGCGCCCGTGTCAGTGTCGTCGTCGAACCCGACGTCGCCCGCGGTGCCGCGGCCGCGGCCCTCGCCCCCGGGGCCGTCGCGCTCACGAGCTTCACCGAGGCCCTGCAGCGCGATGACATCGACGCCGTGCTCGTGGCCACGCCCGGCCAGTTCCACGAGACCGTGCTGCTGCCTGCCCTCGCGGCCGGCCTGCCCATTCTCTGCGAGAAGCCGCTCACGCAAGATCCGGTGTCGTCGCTGAGGGTACTGGCGGCAGAGGAGGCCACCGGAAAGCAGCTCATCCAGGTGGGCTTCATGCGCCGCTTCGACCGCGAGTACGCCCAGCTGCGGGCCCTCATCGAATCCGACCGCACCGGCGCACTCCTCGCCCTGCACTGCGCGCACCGCAACCCGACCACGGGCGAGGGCTACACCGACAGCATGCTGATCACCGACTCCGTCGTGCACGAGATCGACGTGGTGCGCTTTCTGACCGATTCGCCGATCGTGGCCGTCGAGGTCAAGCGTCCCAAGCGCAACTCACTTGCGCCGAGCTGGCTCAACGACCCGATCCTGGTGCTGCTCGAGACCGAGTCCGGAATCCTCGCCGACGTCGAGATGAACGTCAACATCCAGTTCGGCTACCAGGTGCGCACCGAGGCCGTCTTCGAGAAGGGCGTGGCCGAGATCGGTCGCACCGCCGGACTCACCCTCTGGCAGGATGGCCAGTACGGGGGAGCAGAACACACCACGTTCAAGACGCGCTTCGCCGACGCCTACGACGCGCAGATTCAGCGTTGGGTGACCGCCACCAAGAAGGGCGAGATCGACGGACCGAGCGCATGGGACGGCTACCTCGTCGCCGCGGCGTGCGAGGCCGGCGTGCGGGCACAGGAGACCGGCGAGCGTGTCGAGGTGCAGTACGTGCCCCGGCCGGCCTTCTACAGCTCAGGACGTGCGATTCCGGTCACCGTCTAATCCCCGACTCCCTCATCACAATCCGACAGGACCCGTCGTGAAGATCGCCCTTGACCCCACCCCCTTCCATCACAGTCACACGCTGCTTGAATTTCCCCGGGTGGCCGCCGACCTGGGCTATGAGTGGCTGCAGCTCACGCCGCACGCCGACATGATTCCGTTTTTCAACCATCCGAAGGCCGATGACGACCTCGTCGCGGCTTTCAAGAAGGCGTGTGCGGATGCCGGGGTCGGCATCGCATCGGTGCTGCCGGTCCTCCGGTGGTCCGGCCCAGACGAAGACGCCCGTGAAGCGGCCGTGCGGTACTGGAAGCGGGCGATCCAGATCACGGTCGATCTCGGGGTGCAGACGATGAACACCGAGTTCAACGGTCGCCCCGAGCTGGCCGAGCAGTCGGAACGGGCGTTCTACCGCTCGATGGAGGAGCTGGTTCCGATCATCGAGCGGGAAGGGCTGACCGTGTTGATCGACCCGCATCCCGACGACTTCGTCGAAGACGGGCTCGCCGGCATCCGTGTCATTCGAGGCATTAATTCGAAGAACTTCGGCTTTGTCTACGTGGCCTCGCACACCTTTCACTACGGCAACCGGCCGCTGGAAATCATGCGGGCGGCGGGGGACATGCTGCGCCTGGTGCACGTCTCCGACACCATGGATCACAACGCCTCCCACGGTCTGCGGTACATCACGAACCCGCCCGGCAACGCGGTGCGTGTTCACCAGCACCTGAAAATGGGTGATGGCGACGTGAACTGGCCCGAATTCTTCGGCGGACTCAAGGAGATCGGCTTTCTCGACCGCTCCGACACCGTCATGGTGTCGAGCGTGTTCGCCGAGAATGAAACCAACACCGCGACGGCTGTTTTTCAGCGTGAGGCCATGCTGAGCAGCATCAAACAGGCCTGATGCGCGGCCCGCAGCGGGCCGGTGAACCACGAAATGCCCCGGAGAATGCTCCGGGGCATTCGTCATTAAAATTAAAGTAAATATGTCCTGACAAAGTCTTGACAGGGTGTGTGTTCCTTAACTACATTCAGACCAGCAAAGAAGCTGAGGTCGACGTTTCACAGCGATCGACGACGAAGGGACACAACGAAGTGACACTCACATCCTCCTCCAAGGGCCGCAAACTCGCGGCAATCACCATCGTGGGCGCGGTCGCTCTGACGCTCGCCGGCTGCACGGCCGGCAGCGCCACCGAAAACGCCTCATCCAGCACGGCCGGCCTCGAATCGGGCTTCGGCGCTCGGGCGGAAAACCGGGAAGCCTACTTCATCACCTACTACAACCCGGCATCCGATGCCTTCTGGGCTCAGATCCTCTCGGGCGCCGAGGATGCCGCCGAACTCGGCAATCTCACCCTGACCCACCAGACCGCCGACGCCGACCCGGCGACGATGGTCACGCTCGTGCAGACGGCCATCGCGACCGACCCGGCCGTGATCTTCATGCCCTTCAACGAGGGCGAAGCCTGGGTTGACGTCGCGTGCCAGGCCCATGATGCCGGCATCACGGTGATCTCCTACAACGTTCCGGCCCCCGACACCGCGGGCGAGTGCGTCTCCGGCTTCGTCGGCCAGGACTTCTACGAGGTCGGTACCATCGTCGGGCAGGCGCTCCTGGACTCCGGCAAGGTCGAAGAGGGTGACAAGGTGCTCATCACGGCCGAGGAACCCGACCAGCCCTACGCCCTGCAGCGCGGCGGCGGAGCGTACGACGTGCTCTCCGAAGCCGGCATCGGCGTTCTGCCGCAGGAGCAGTGGCTGCGAGTGGGCGGCGACGACGCCGGTGCGCTCGATGCTCTGACCTCGTGGTTGGTGGCCAACCCCGACGTGAAGGCCGTCGTTCCCGTCGGTGGTACCCCGCACCGCAACCTGCCCGCCGCTCTCGAGGCCGCCGGACTCTCCGACGTCGCCATCATCGGGTTCGACACCGCGCCCCAGATCGTTCAGGGCCTCAAGGATGGCGTCATCCTCGCCACCGCCGACCAGCAGGGCTACATCCAGGGCTTCCAGTCCACCATGCAGGGCGTGCTCGCGCTCGACTTCGGCTTCTCACCGGCCAACATCAACTCCGGTGGCCTCGGCCTGATCACCGAAGACACGGTCGAGAACATCGAAGCCGATGACCTCCAGGGCGTGCGCTGGTAGCCGCCCTCCGGCAGTCCCCGCAGCTCCATTTGCCGCAGGGGCCGGTCGAACCAGGTTCGACCGGCCCCGCCCCAGCTCTCCTCCACCCCGATACTTCCCGGCACCGTGACGTGCTCAAAGGAAAGAAACCATGTCAGACAAAACCCCCGGAAATTCATCCCCCAGGAAACAGACCCCGATTCTCGAAGTCCCGTTGCCGACGGAAGCCGTCACCGTGCGACGCAAGACCGGAGGCGAACCCGACACCTACCTCGGCCGCCTGGCCTACAACCTCCAGTTCATCCGGGGCAGGGGCGCCCTCGAAATCAGCATCGTTCTCGTCGTTCTGCTGGCCGGCTACGTCATCGCCAGCCTCATCTCGCCCACCGGCTTCGCGTTCCTGAATCCGAACAACCTGTCGGGCGTCATCTCGCAGAGCGTGCCGGTGCTGGCCATTCTGGGCCTCGCCGCCGGCATCCTGATGATTGCCGGAGAGTTCGACCTCTCCCTCGGAGCGAACATCACCCTCAGCGCCATCATCTTCATCCAGACCTCAGAGGCCGCCGGACTGTGGCTCGGAATCGCCGCCGGCGTCGGCACGGGTGTCGTGGTTGCCCTGATCAACGGCCTGATCGTCGTCTACACCAAGATCCCGTCCTTTATCGCGACCCTGGGCATGAGCTTCTTCTGGATGGGCGCCGGCATCTTCATCAACGGCACCTCTCCCGCCGCACTGACCACCTCACGCGAAGGCACCATGGAGTTCCTGTTCGCGCACAACTTCGGTTCCTTCCGCTCTCAGCTGGTCTGGTTGCTCATCATCGGCGTTGTCGCCTGGTTCTTCGTTCACCGTCACCGCCTCGGCAACCACATCTTCGCCGTCGGCGGAAACCCGGCTGCCGCCGAGGCCATCTCGATCAACACCAAGAAGGTGAAGCTCATGTCCTTCGCCATCTTCGGCGGGCTCGTCGGCTTCGCTTCCATCCTGATTGCCGTGCGCACCTCCTCGATTCAGCCCGGAGGTACGGCCACGGAGGACTTCACGCTCTTCGCCATCGCTGCGGCCGTGGTGGGTGGAACCTCGCTCACCGGCGGACGCGGCAGCGTGATCGGCATCATCGTCGGAGCCGCCCTCATCGAGCTCATCCGCAACGGCCTGTTGCTGGCCAAGGCGCCCGGCTTCTACATCACCCTGTTCGTCGGTGTCACCATCGTCATCGCGGCAATCTTCAACAAGCTCATGGAAGGGAAAGCGCGATGAGTAACGCACTTCTTCGCATCGAGGGTGTCTCCAAGAAGTACGGCCCCAACACCGTGCTGAAAGACGTCTCGTTTGAAATCGGTCAGGGCGAGGTCGTCGGACTTCTCGGCGACAACGGCGCGGGAAAGTCCACGCTGGTCAAGATTATGTCGGGCGTGGTCGATTCGACCGCCGGGGACTTCTTCTGGGACGGTCAGAAGATCGACAAGATGAACCGCGAGGTCACCGAGCGGCTGGGCGTGGAAACCATCTTCCAGGACTCCGCACTGGTGCCCCAGATGACGATCACCCGCAACATCTTCATGGGCCGCGAGGTCACGAACCGGCTGGGTTTCATGAAGATGAAAGAAATGGATGCCGTCGCCGCCGAGGTGCTCGACAGCGTCGTCACCATCGAGGGCATCAAGAGCCCCAAGCAGCTCGTGAGCTCGCTCTCTGGCGGTCAGGCCCAGGCGGTCGCCATCGCCCGGGCCGTGCACTTCAAGCGCAGTCTGCTCATTCTCGACGAGCCGACCTCGGCCCTCGCCGTGCGGGCCACCGAGGCGCTGCTGGGCTACCTCACGCAGTTGAAGGGCGAGGGCGTCAGCTCGGTTCTCGTCACCCACAACCTGCACCACGCGTATCAGGTCTGTGATCGTCACATCGTGATGAACCACGGCAAGAAGATCATGGACTCCCGCCGCGAAGACACGAGCGTCGAGGAGCTCACCGCCGCGGTCGTCGAGGGAGCCGTCGGCCTGCAACGGTTCCGAGAAGGCAAGTTCTAAGCAGCTGGTCACAAGGGGCGACTCGGGTCTTTGACCCGGGTCGCCCCTGTTGGTCTGTCAGCCTGCTCGGCGTGAGTGGCTCGCGACACGGAAATAGTTTGATAGTTTGTCTTTACACAAGTTTGTCCTAACATTTCCCGTTTCTGTGATCTGATCCCGTTCGGTGGTCAGATCACCGAGAGCACAGTGTCGTGTGCGAAATCTGAAAGGCCCCCGTGTCCAACGGTTCACCCATTACGAGTACGGTCAACATCACCCTTCCCCCCTTGGGGAACGGTGCCTACAACAAGCGAATAGGCCTCGTCGCCGTGGTGGCGACATTCGGCGGTCTGCTGTTCGGCTATGACACCGGCGTCTTGAACGGCGCGCTGTCCCTCATGATCGCTCCGGGGGCACTCGCCCCCGACGGCCTGAACGCCGTGCAGGAAGGGCTCATTACCTTCACCCTGCTGATCGGTGCAGCCGTCGGAGCGTTCCTGGGCGGGCGGCTGTCGGACTCGATGGGTCGCCGCAAGAACATCATCCTGCTCGCCGTGCTCTTCTTCGTCGGCGCCGGCGGCTGCGTCATCGCCCCGGACTATGCTACCCTGCTGGCCTTCCGTTTTCTTCTGGGGCTCGCCGTCGGCGGGGCATCCGTCACGGTGCCGGTCTACCTGGCCGAGGTCGCACCGTTCGAAAAGCGCGGCGGCCTGGTCTCCCGCAACGAACTCATGATCGTGACCGGACAGTTTCTCGCCTTCCTGATCAACGCGATCATCGCCAACGTGTTCGGCGAAGACGAGAACGCCTGGCGCTACATGCTCGCCGTTGCCGTGGTGCCGGCCGTCTTTCTCTTCTTCGGCATGCTGCGGATGCCCGAAAGCCCGCGCTGGCTCATCGCTCAGGGGCGCGACCATGAGGCGCTCGCCGTGTTGCGCACCATCCGCTCGGTCGAACGTGCGGAGGCCGAAATGGACGAGGTGCGTGCCCTCGCCACCATCGGCCAGCAGGAAAAGGCGGGCACGTACGCGGAGATCTTCCGCACACCGTGGATTCGTCACCTGCTCTTCGTCGGCATCGGACTGGCCGCCTACCAGCAGCTGACCGGCATCAACTCCATGATGTATTACGGCACCCAGGTGCTCGAAGAGGCCGGTTTCGGGGAGACCGCGATCACGTTCAACGTCTTCAACGGCGTCATGGCCGTCGGCGCGATGAGCCTGGCCCTGACCTTCATCAACAAGATCAATCGCCGAACGCTGCTCATCGTCGGTTTCGTCGGCACCACCGTCGGTCACCTGTTCGTGGGTTCGGTCGGCCTGTGGCTGCCTGAAGACAACCCGGCACGCCCGTGGCTGCTGCTGACGGGCATCCTGCTCTTCATCGGCATCGTTCAGGCGACGATCGGGCCGGTCGTCTGGCTGATGATCGCCGAGATCTTCCCGCTCAAGATGCGCGGTCGCATGATCGGGCTGACGGTACTGGTGCTGTGGCTCACCAACGCGCTGATTTCGCTCGCATTCCCGTCGCTCATCGCCGCGATGGGCTTCGGAACCTTCCTGCTGTTCGCGGCCGTCTGTGCCCTGGGCGTTCTGTTCATGATCACGGCGGCGCCCGAGACCCGTGGCCGCACCCTCGAAGACCTCGAGGAGCAGTTCCGCCGCAAGTACTCGCGCGTATAGCCGACCGAGACGCACCGGGTACGACACAGCCGCCGGGCCCGATGTGCCCGGCGGCTGTGTCGTACCCGGGCGCTACTTCTCGACGAGGGTGACTTCGAAGGAGTAGAGGTCGGGCCGGTAGCAGTGGTGGCCGAACTCCACGGCCCGGCCCGAGTTGTCGAACGCGGTGCGGTCCATCGTGAGCAGGGCGGAGTTCTTATCGATGTCGAGAAGCGCTGACTCCTCGGCCGTCGACTTGCGGGCGCCGATGCGCTGGCGGGCCACGCGCATCGTCACCCCGCGGGACCGCAGCACCTGGTAGAGACCGTGCTGCACGAGGTCGTCGGGCTCGATGCCGATGAATTCCTCGGGCAGCCAGTTCTCCATCACGGCCACCGGCACGTCGTCGGCGAGGCGCACCCGGCGCAGGTGCAGGGTGGGGCTGCCCTCGGCCACGGCGAGTTTTTCGCCGATCGACGCATCGGCGGCGACCGTCTCGAGCACGAGCAGGGTCGTGGAGGGCACCTTCTGGGTGTTGGTGAGGTCGTCGTAGAGACTCGTCAGCTCGACCTTGCGGGTGACCTGGCCGTGCACGACCTGGGTGCCGATGCCGCGTCGGCGCACCAGCAGTCCCTTGTCGACGATTTCCTGAATGGCGCGGCGCACGGTCGGGCGGCTGAGGCCCAGGCGCTCGCCCAGGGCCACCTCGTTTTCCAGGCGGCTGCCGGCGGGCAGTTCGCCGCTCAGAATCGCCTTCTCGATGCGCTGGGAAACCTGAAAGTACAGTGGGATCGGGCCGGACCGTTCGAGATCCATGAACAGGCCATTAGGCAGAATCGTCTCCTGCTTGTCCATCGCCATCTCGCACGCCCTTCCCTTACACCGGCCACTCTATGGCAAGTTGTTATGACATTATCATCTCAACTTGGTCACGGCCAGGAAAGGCCGGCCGAGTATTCGGCCGCAGTATTCGGCCGCAGTATTCGGCCGGAGTATTCTGGGCATACTCACCACGCTCCACCCGATTCCGGAGAAATATGACGGATGCCGCTGCCCGGCCCATTAGCGCCATCGCGCCCGCCCTGGCGGGCCGGGCCTCGGCCAGCCAGCGCTGGTCTAATCTGGTCTTTATCCATTGGCGCGTCGACGCGGCAGACGTCGCGCCACTGCTGCCGGCGGGGCTGCGTCCCGACGTCTTCGACGGCTCGAGCTGGGTCGGCCTGATTCCGTTCGTGCTTGACCGGGCGACGGTCTTCGGCAGCCCGCCGGTTCCGTACTTCGGCAATTTCGTCGAGGTCAACGTGCGCCTCTATGCCGTCGACGCCCAGGGGCGCCGCGGCGTCGTCTTTGTTTCGCTCGAGGCGAGCCGACTCGCCGCGGTGCTGGCGGCCCGCGCGCTGTTTCGTCTGCCCTATATGTGGTCGCGCACGCGCCTCGCCTACCCGCAACAGCCGAGCTCACCCGAGCTGTATGCGCCGCTCCTGAGTTATACCTCGGTGCGCCACGGTGCCGCGGCGGCACACACCACGATCATGGTGAGGTCCAGCACGGTCCCCGTCGTCGGGGACCCGCTCGCCGATTTTCTGACGGCCCGCTGGGCGTTGTTCACGAGCATCCGCGGACGTCTGGTGCATCTGCGTAACCACCACGAGCCGTGGCAGCTGTTCACCGCCGAGCTGGTGCACCTCGATGACACCCTGCTGGCGGTCGCGGGGTTTGACGGGCTGGTGGACCGGCAGCCGGATTCGGTGCTGTACTCACCCGGGGTCACGACCTGGTTCGGCACCTCCGGCGGCGCCTGACGGAACAGGAAAAGCCCAGCGTTCATTCAGAATGGGCTGGGATCGTTAATGGACTGATTTCCCACCACGAGCACACAGGAGAACATGATGGGCTTTCTCGATTTCATTCTCGGCCGCAAAGAACAGTCACCCGACACCCCCTCTCGCCGCGAGTCGGCGCAGCGGGCGCCCCAGCGCAGCGAGGACGAGATCGCCGTTGAGCGCTACCAGTACCTGCTGCGCACGGCCCCACCCGAAACCATCGAGCAGGTGCACACCGAGGCCTTCAGCAAACTCACGGACGAGCAGCGCGACCTGCTCTTTCGTCAGCTGACCGAGACCGTCGAGCCGAGTGAGCGCCCGGCAGACGCGCAGCCCGCCTCCCTCGCGAAGGCGGCCACCCGGGCAGAGTTGCGAGAGCCCGGCACGCTGACTCGGTCCTTTGGCGGCGACCAAGGCGGCCAGGGCGGCCAGCGCGGAATGGGCATGGCCGGCATGATCGGCGGCTCCATGCTCGGTACCATTGCCGGGTTCGTGATCGGCTCGGCGCTCGTGAGCGCCTTTCTGCCGATGGACGCCGGTCAAACGGATGCCGCCGCCGAGGGTGACGCCGGCAGCGACGCCGGTTCTGACACCGGTGGTGACGCGGGCGGTGACGCGGGTGGTGACTTCGGAGGAGGCGGCGGCGATTTCGGTGGCGGCGATTTCGGCGGAGGCTTCGACTTCTAGCCCCGCGCCTTCTCGCGAAAGCGGGTGAATCGTCGGTTTGAGAAGGTCCTGCCGACGATTCACCCGCTTTCGCGGCTCCTGTTAGCCGGCGTCGGCATCCGTCGTGCCGCGGCGCACCCGCACCACGGTCTCCCAGGCGGCGACGATCACGAGTGAGCCCACGCTGAGGGCACCGAGGCCGAGCGGGGAGATCACGGTCGGTTCACCGAGCACAGCGATGGTGAAGACGAGGGCCAACAGTGCCAGGCCCACGAGGTAGGACCTGAGCACCTCGCCGGTCACCCGCAACCGAAACAGGAACATGCCCACGATGTAGAGAAAGGGGCCACCCGCGACGATGACGGCCGTCGAGAGGGTCATCGCGTCGGCCGGATGCTCCAGAATCTCCTTGTCGGCGACGGAGCACAGCACAATACCCGCGATGATCACCGCGTGTACGTAGGTATAGGCGACGCGCGCGATGCGGCCCGGTTCGGCGGAACGTTCCAGAGCCTTCGCGCCGGCTCGTTCGCTGTGGTCGAAGTACAGCCACCACATCGACAGCCCGCTCAGGAACGCGAGCAGCAGCCCCAGTACCCCGAACAGTGACGATTCCTGAGCCACGAAGGCGAATCCGGTGACGAGGAACGACTCGCCGAGCGCGATGATCACGAAGAGCGCGCTGCGCTCGGCGATGTGCGGTCCCGACAGATCCCAGCTTTCGACGCCGGAGCGGCCGAGGCCCGGCACCCGAAATCCGAGACTCGCCGAGACGTACTCAAGTGCGAGGGCGGCAAGCCAGAGCGGCAGGCGATACTCGAGCGGCAGCAGGGCTCCGACGATCCAGAGCGCCCCGGCCACGACGAGCCAGACCAGGATCCGCACGAACGTGCGGTGCAGCTCTCGGTCATGCCGAGCGACGGCCATGAGCATGAATGCCGTACGGCCGAGTTGCAGCACGACGTAGGCGACCGCGAAGACGATTCCGCGGTCGCCGAAAGACTCGTAGATCGACGTGCTCACGACGAGCCCGACGAGGGCCAGACCGATGACGACGCCGCGCACGGTGAGCTGTGCGGGGTCGAGCCAGTTGGTCACCCAGGTCGTGTACACCCAGACCCACCACAGGGCGAGCACGAGCACGGCGGATTCGAGCGCCCCAACCCAGGACTGGTTCTCGTACAGGTAGCGCGAGAGCTGCGTCAGGGCGAAGACAAAGATCAGGTCGAAGAACAGCTCGATGTAGGTGACGCGATCGGCCCGCTCCGAGGCATCCGATCGCAGCAGATTGCGTCGGATGCCGTAACCGGCGTCAAACGGTCGGGGCGCGCCGTGGGTAGTCACGCCCTCATTGTGCCCCGGCCGGGGGCTATGCGCAGCGCACCACGCAGTAGAGGCCGAGCAACTGAGCGCCGAGCGCAGCACAGGCCAGGCTCACGGCAAAAAACACGACGACCCAGAACAGACCCGGAATGTGGGTCAGTCGGGCGAGCTGGTCGGCATCCGAGCCCGAACTGCGGCGCCGAGAACGGGTCACCTGCAGTTCGGCGACGGTGCGCACCGCACCGAGCAGCAGGAACGCCGTCACGAGCAGGGCGAAGACGCTCTGCACCGCGCTCGAGCCGAACCAGGTCACGCAGAACACTACGGCCCCGGTCACGAGTACCGACCACAGCCCGAACCAGTTGCGGATCTGCACGAGCAGCAGGGCGAGCGCGGCGAGCAGTATCCAGAGCAGACCCACAGCATGGCCGAGGCCGAGCAGCCAGGCGGCACCGAGGCCGAGCAGGGCCGGGGCGGTGTACCCGGCGAGCAGGGTGAAGATCATTCCCGGCCCGGACGGGCGGCCTCGGCTGACGGTGAGTCCCGAGGTGTCCGAGTGCAGCCGGATGCCGCTGAGCTGTCGTCCGCAGAGCGCCGCGACGAGTCCATGGCCGCCCTCGTGCACGATCGTGACCACGTGCCGGGTCACGCGCCAAGTGAACGGCACGAGCACGAGCAGGGCCGCGGCCGCGATCGTCAGCCAGACGGTGGCGACGGGGAGCGGCTCGGTGCGGGCGCTCAGAAGCGCCCAGATGTCGAGCAGAAGATCCATGCCCCGAGCCTAGGCGGTGCTGCATCCGGAGCCGGTCGACGGGTCTGGCCGCCCGCTAATGCAGCCCGCGCAGGACGTTGTCGGCCATCGCCCGCAGCCCGGGTTCGGCCGCGCCGGCCGACACCTCGCGCACCCGGCTGCGCAGCTCGGGCGATGGATCGGCCGGCACCGACCGCAGCGCCAGTTTCTGCACGCCGGAGTCCTGGTCGACAACGAGGTCGTTCAGCACCCGGCTGGCCGAGGCCGGGGCCAGCAGGGCCGCAGCGGATGCCGCGGCCACTCGCACGAGGGCGTCCTCGCTCGCCGCCGCGGCCGCGACCACCTCTTCGGAGCGTTCGCCCCGAATCACGCCGGCCAGGTAGGCGGCCTTCGCCGCGAGCCCCGGGTCGGTGTCGCGAACGAGTGCGAGCAGATAGTCGAAGGCTTCGGGGCCGAGGCGGGCCCCGGCGGAATAGTCGACCTCGTCGGGGTCGAGCACGGCACGCACGTCGCGCATGGTTACGGGCATGAAATCCTCCAGAAGGGTGAGTGCGAAATCAGTTGTTGATGCTGTCAGGTACTGACGCTGTCAGATATTGACGGTGAGAGGACTCGTGTCCATCGTGGCGCGTTCGGTGTCGATGAGGTCCGGCGGGGGATTGGTGATATTCCAGGTGCCGTTGCCCATCATCAGCCGGTCCGACGGAGAAACGTGCGGCAGCCCCAGCACGTGGCCGATCTCGTGGCCGAGGGTCCAGCTGCTCGAGGTCGAGGAGACCACGCAGCCGGGGCGTCCGGCCGGGTGGGCGGCGCATCCGTTGCCCGGCGGATTGGTTGACCGAACGAAGTAGGCCACGACGTGGTTGGCCCCGACGCCGTTGCGGTTGGCGAAGAGCTGGTTCTGCTCGGCCGTCGTGGTGCCCATGATGCAGGTGCTGACATCAACGTCGGTCAGCAGAGGAAGGTCGAGCGTCTCCCGCGACCCCACGGCCACGTTGATGCCCCGGCTCGCGTACACATCGCGCATCGACGCCACCATCTGGTCGACCGTGAACGAGGTCGGGTTGGTGAGCACCTTGAGGTGCAGAATCACGGTCGGCACCAGGCTCCACGCCTTTGACCACACGGCGCTGTCGGTGCCGCGCACGAAGACGTGCTCGTGGCTCGGGCCCATCGAGCCCAGTGCGGGCTCGCTCGCGAGCACGGCACCATCGTCGTGGCGGCCCCAGGCGTGCCACGATCCGTCGAAGTAGGCCTTCTGCCAGAGGGCATTGTCGGTGCCGCGCACGTAGATGTTGCAGACCCCGCTGTTTCGGCTCACGATGGTCGGCCCGCCGATCATTCCGCCGGCGGGGGCGCCGTGGCTGAACCAGCCGGACCATCCGCCGGCGCCGTTCCAGGCCTTGGACCAGACGGCGCCGTCGGTGCCGCGCACGAAGACGTGCTCGTGGTTGGCACCCATTGATCCGAGGGCGGGTTCGCTCGCGAGCACGGCGCCGTCGTTGTGGCGGCCCCACGGGTGCCAGGAGCCATTGAAAAACGCCCGTTGCCAGAGCGCGTTGTCGCCGCCGCGCACGTAGATGTTGCAGACGGTGTTGTTGCGGGACACGATGGCGGGGCCCCCGGTCAGGCCGGCGACGGGGGCCGCGTGGCTGAACCAGCCGGACCATCCGCCGGCGCCGTTCCAGGCCTTGGACCAGACGGCGCCGTCGGTGCCGCGCACGAAGATGTGCTCGTGGTTCGGGCCCATTGATCCGAGGGCGGGTTCGCTCGCGAGCACGGCGCCGTCGTTGTGGCGGCCCCACGGGTGCCAGGCCCCGTTGAAGAAGGCCTTCTGCCAGAGCGCGTTGTCGCCGCCGCGCACGTAGATGTTGCACACAGCGTTATTGCGAGACACGATCGACGGGCCGCCGGTGAAACCGGCCGTCGGTGCTCCATGGCTGAACCAACTGTTCCAGGTCATCAAGGCTCCTTAGGTTCGGCGCGCGGTCGGCGCGCGCCACCGTCTGCGGTGACCCGACCACAGTGCTCCCGCACGCGTTACTGGCGCGTTACTCGCTGCCGTGTCCGGCTACTTCTCGGCGATGATCTCGAGCAGACGGATGTCGGGATCCTTCGCGAGCAGGGTCGGCCCGAATTCACCCAGTGCCGCCGGGATGGCACCGGTGAGGTGGGCTTGTCGGCCCTCCTCGGTCTCGAAGGTGTCAAAGATGCCGAAGGTGGCGTCCGTGACCCGAAAGGCATGCCAGGTCACGGTCGCGGGCTCGCCGAGCACAATGTCGCGACCGCCCTGCAGAAAGTCCCAGACGGCCTGTTCCCGTCCGGGCTTCGCTTCGAGCAGGGCCAGCAGGGCGAATTTCACGGTCATGAGGGTCTCCTCGCGCAGCATCCGTTCGCCCGGGCAGCCGCGCGAGCGTGTCGCGAGCATATTCGGGTGCCCGGGTGCAGGCAACCCCGCGCGGGGCGTAGCCGCGGAGCGGGGTGGTCCACCAAGATGAGCACTATGAAACCCCCACGCCCCGACCGCACCCTGCTGATCGTTCTGGGGGTGATCGCCGTGCTCGTCGTTGTGTCGCTCGTGGTCGTGTTCTCCCGGGGGGAGCCGGAGGCCCTCGACCCCGCCACGCCGGAGGGCGTCGTGCAGCGGTATTCCGCGGCCGTCATCGCCGGCGACGAGACGGCGGCGATGGAATATCTCGCCCCCGAGGTGCGGGAGGACTGCGAACGGTTCACCGATCTGCAGGCCGACAACCTGCGGGTCGTGCTCGTGTCAACGACCGAGCGCGACAGCTCGGCCGATGTGCGGGTGTCGATCGTGACGACGTACGAGGGCAATGGCCCGTTCGGCTCCTCGGAGTTCGAGAGCGAGCGCACCTTCGACCTTGTGACCGTCGACGGCGAGTGGCTGATCGATGGCAGCCCCTGGGAACTCGCGGTCTGCACCAACGCGGCGCGCAACTGATGAATGCTGCCAGCATGGTGCCGCCCGCGGGGCCACCCGCACCGCCGCCCACTCCCTTCGGGCCGGCCGCGACCGCCGGGAGCCCGCCAGCCCCCGGCTCCGCTCAACAGACCGTGCGCCGACTCATCGTCTTCGTGCTGCTCTTCGTGCTCGTCACGATCGGCGCCGTCGGTCTCGGCGGGCTTCTTGGCCGTCTCTTCGAGGCCATTCCCGGCAACCTTCCGGGCGGTGTCGACGCGCTCGCCGGGGACGGGACATCCGGTCTCGCCCAGTCGCTGGCCTTCACCCTCATCGGTGGGCCACTCGCCGCCGTGCTGTGGTGGGCCGTGTGGCGGCGGGCCGGTGACGCCGCCGAGCGCGCGGCCCTCACGTGGGGCCTCTACCTCGCGGGAATGACGACTGTCGCCCTGATCACCTCGGCGACGGCCCTGCTGGCGACCGTCGCGTCGCTCGTCGAGGGGGAGTGGCGGCCCCGCGAACTCGGCACCGGGCTGGTCTGGGCCGCGGTCTGGGTCTGGCACGCGCGCATGGCCCGCCACCCCGAGAAGAGCCCCCTGCGGCTGATCACGGTGTCCCTCGTGGTCGGCGCCGCCTATGGGCTCGTGGTCGCCACGGCCAACGCGGTGACGCTGCTCTCGGGCCTGTTTGACGTTGCCCTGCGGGAGTCCGCCCAAACCTTGGTCGGTGATCCGTGGTGGACCATTACTCTGAAGGCGCTCGTCTGGGCAGTGGGGGGCGCCGCTATCTGGTGGTGGTACTGGTCACGCCTCGGCGCTCGCCGGGTCACCACCACCTTCGCGGCCGTCGCCCTCGTGCTCGTCGGAGTGCTCGGCGCGAGCCTGCTGGCTCTCGGTGGCTTCGGGGTACTGCTGTATCTGCTGCTGCGACTCGTCTTCGATCGCGTCGAGCCTCTCGCCGAACTGCTCGACCCGGCTGCCGCTGCGCTCGCCGCGGCGCTGGTCGGCCTGCTCGTCTGGGTGTACCACCGGGCCATCGCCGAACGGCGAACACCTGCGACGCGGCAGGCCGGCCGCTTGGTCACGAGCGCGGCGGGTCTGGCGGCCGCCGCATCCGGCATCGGAATTGTCGTCAATTCTCTCCTGGCCACCTTCGGGCAGCCGTTGGTCGGCGGCGATCTTCGCCCGCTGCTGCTCGGCGGCCTGAGCTCGCTGATCATCGGTGGGCCGGTGTGGTGGTTCACCTGGCGCCCCACCGAGCCGGCAGCCCCGCGCGAGCGGGCCTTCGCGGGGCGACGCGTCTACCTGATCACCGTGTTCGGTCTGAGCGCCGTGGCCGCGATCATCACGCTGCTCATCATCGGCTTTCAGGTGTTCGAGTTCGTGCTCGATCCCGTCGTCAGAGGCAGTCTGCTCGATCGCGTGCGTGCGCCGCTGGGCGTGCTCGTAGCGGCGACCCTCGTCGCCGGCTATCACTTCGGCGTCTGGCGCAGCGACCGTGCCGTTCTCGCGACGGATGCCCCTGCCCGCGCCCGTACGATCGCCCGCGTCACGCTCGTCATCGGGGCGGCCACCGGTGACGGTGCCCCGGAAGCCGAGCTGGTCGCGGCGGTGCGTGACGCGACCGGCGCGCAGGTCACGGTGTGGCGCGTCGCGGGGCCGGGGGAGGCATCCATTGCCGCACCCGATCTAGTTCAGGCGCTGGTCGGGGTGATGGGCAACCGGGTGCTCGTGATCTGCGGCCCGGCACAGCGCATCGAGGTCATCCCGCTCGCCGACTGACCCGACCGCGCCGGCCGGGCCGTGTGCCGCTGCGCGGTAGGTGCGCCGTTGCGCGGGAGGTGCGCCACCCGCGTAGCGGCGCAGTACCCGCGCAGCGCACGATGTTCGTCTCGGGACTCCGTTTCAGCACCGGCTGCGCGGGAGGTACGCCGCTGCGCGGGAGGTGCGCCGCTGCGCGGGTCGTGCGCCACGGACGCAGCCGTTCGGTTGAGTGTCCGGTGCCCGCCACGGACGCTCCTCGGCCGCTCTCAGACGGGGCCGGCGACATCGGCGACACCGGCGACACCGACGAGATTGCCGGCCGGATCGGTGAAGTGACCGACCACGATGCCGCCTGCCGCGCCGCGCGTGGGGCCGAGTACCCGCGTGCCGCCGAGGCGTTCGGCCGTGATCAGTGCCTGCTCTACGTTGGGCACTCAGACGTAGACGATCGCCCGCGCCGGGTACCCCGGCCGGCCGCCGATTCCGCCGGGGATGCCGCTGCCCGCGACGGAACCCGCTTCGATGAAGGAGGAGTTGTCAACGGCGGAGATCTCCGCGGCGACGGGGCTCCAGCCGGATCCGCCCAGTCGAACAGTTCGGCGTCGCAGCGTCGCAGCGTCGCAACGCGTCGGGGGCAGGACCGGCTATCTCACAGTGGACTGGCACATGGGCTGCAGCGGATGCCGTGCACTCCAATTCGACGGGTTCAGCTCAGGTCTGTCCCCTGGGAGACCCAGACCCGGCCGATCGCGTCGTGATACTCCAACAGGCACGCGTCGGCCACCCGCCCAATAGCGTTGACCTGGGATTCTGTGGCCCGCTCGATGGAATAGTCGAAGCTGAGGGAATTGCCTGTCTGCGCGATTTCGGATGGGTCGGCGCCGGCCGAGACGACACACTCGTACCAATCGTCGACCGACAGGCGGTATTCGGCTTCGTCGACGACGAGGTCGCTGAGCACCTGCTGCTGGTAGTCGCTCGAGCCGTCGCGCAGCTCAGTGCGCTGGTCATCAGTCAGCACGTTGAAGGGGGAGACGCTGCACCCGGCGAGCAGCGCCACCGCGAGGAAGGGAATCGCGCAGACCGCCAGCATCCGCTTGCCCGCTCGGTCGGGTGCAGCTCGCGGGGGGTCTGTGAATAGCTCAGTGTTCATGCATAGCTCAGTGTTCATGCATAGCTCGGTGTCCATGAATAGCTCAGTGTCCATGAGGTGAGCGTAGCGGTCGGCCGGGCTCAGACTCCGATGTCGCGCTGGCGCAGCACGAGGGCGGTGACCGCGCCGAGCAGCAGAGACAGACCGTAGAAGACGGCGACCATGCCCCAGTCGGCGCCGCTCGTCATCGGGTTCGCGCCGAACGCCCAACTGTATGGAGACAGGGCGTGCAGCCACTCGAGATCGGGGCTCTGATTGCCGATCGCGTTGAAGACATAACCGATCACGGCGACCGCCGCGCCGCCGGCGATTGCCCAGACCCGTCGCCCGGTGAGAGCGCCGCAGAGAATCGCGACGCTTCCGGTGAATAGAATCAGTCCGCCGAAGAGCACACTCGTGCCGAACAGGTTCTGCGGCTCGATGTCAAGCTCCGAGGGCCCGTTAAGCGCCCAGACCAGCACAAACGTGAGGCCGGCCAGTGTGAGAATCTTGACCGCCATCGCCAGGAAGCGTTGCACGGCTACCTCGACCCGCGTCACGCCGTGGGCCAGGGTGAGCTCGAGCTGCCCGGATTCCTCATCGCCACCGAGCGCCGAGGCGCCCCAGCTGATCGCCGCGATGCTCATGAGCAGAAAGCCGATCAGGCCGAACAGGGTGGCCTGCGCGTAGCCGGCGCCGGTGCCGATCTGGTCGTAATTGATGGTGCGGGTCAGCTCCGGCGGCAGGCTGTTGATCAGGTCCTGCATGGCCGCGTCGCCGCTCATACTCGGAAACAGCGGCAGATAGAGAGCGGATGCGGCGGCGAGGCCCAGACCCCAGCCGATCAGGGAACGCCAACTGTCGGTGAAGACCTTGCCGAAGATCGGGAATGGCGCCCGGCGCATGGTCGCGGTCGGGTCGACGGTAGTCATGAAACATCCCCATTCGGGCCGGCAGCGTTCGGGACGGTATACAGCCGCAGCACGGACTCTTCCAGATCGGGTTCTTCCAGCACGAGATCGGTGAGCGCAAGGGTCGAGATCGCCTGGATGAAGGGGCGAATCTCACCGCCGAGGGTTGCCGTGGCTTCGGTCGTCCCGGCCGAGTTGCGGGTGCACTCAAGATTTCCGACTCCATCGAGCGGAGCGAGCAGGGCCCGCAGCTCGGCCGGGCTCACGCCGGTCACCATCATGCGCAGGTGACGGATGGCGGACTGCCGCAACTCCTCCACGCTCGCGATGGTCACGATCTTGCCGCCGCGCAGAATGGCGACCACATCCGCGGCCTGTTGAATTTCGCTGATCACGTGCGACGAGAGAAACACGGTCTGCCCGGCCTCGCGAGCCTCGCTGACGAGGCCGAGAAACTCCTGCTGCATGAGCGGGTCGAGCCCGCTCGTGGGCTCGTCGAGCACGAGGAGTTCTGGCTGGTGCATGAAGGCCTGCACAATGCCGAGCTTCTGCTTGTTCCCCTTGGAGAGTTTGCGCACCGGGCGATCGAGGTCGAGCCCGAATCGCTCTGCGAGCTCGTCGATCTTGCCGCGCGGCACCGGCCCGGAGATATCGACGTAGTGCTTCAGCAATCGGCGCCCGCTCGTGCGGCCCTCCAGGATCAGTTCCCCCGGCAGATAGCCAATGCGCCGGCGCAGTTCGGGGCCGGCATTGCGGGAGTCGGTGCCGAGCACGGTCGCCCGCCCCGATGTCACCCGAATGATGTCGAGCAGCGCGCGCATTGTGGTGGTCTTGCCGGCACCGTTGGGGCCGATCACACCGAACACGCTGCCACGGGGCACCGAGAAACTCACCCCGGCCAGGGCGAGGCTGGTGCCGAACTTCTTCACGAGATCGACGGCCTCAATCGCCGCGTCCGGGTCTGCGACGGATGCCACTCCTCGCCCCTGCGGTGCTTCTGCGGTTCCGACATGGCTCATGAGGGTTGTTCCTTTCGGCTGATGTCCGGTGGTGAATCGGAGGTCTGCACGGCGGCGAGAGCCTGCCGCGTCGCTACGAGAAAGGAGTCGTCGGTGTAGAGGCCGTGGGTATACAGCTCGAGCGAGGGCAGTGCCATCCGTTGTAAGACAGCCGGTCCCATCGCGTCGAAGCCGAGCGAGCGCGCAACGACCGGGCCGAGGGTCATCATGGCCAGGCTGGACATGGCGATGAACACCGCGAGGGCTCGGGGGTCGGAGCAGGGGCGCATGCTGCCGTCCGCAATGCCGGCGATGACGATGGCTTCCGATTCATCGACGATGGTGTCCACAAACCGGCGGGCGGTGGGGGAGTCCTCCTTGATGGCCCGGCCGATGTAGTCGAGGTGCGACTGGTAGTCGGCGGCATTGCTCAGGTAACGCCTCATGACGTCCTGCAGCCCTTCGGGGCTGGTCTCGTCGTGGGCGGTGCGCATCAGGTCGCCGAGCACGTAGTCGTCGCAGGCCCCGCGCAGCCCGTCTTTGCTGCCGAAGTGGTGCAGAACGAGCGCGGCGCTGACTCCGGCCGTGGCGGCAATGGCCCGCAAATTCGCCTTGTCGAAGCCGTCGGTCGCGAAATGCCCGATGGCGGCGTCCCGAATGCGGGCCTGAGCGGTCAGGTCGGCCGGGGCAGATACTTTCGTTGTACGCACGTTCAACATGCTAAACGTCTGTTCAGTCGTGCGCAAGGCCGGCCGTTCCCGCTGCCCGGGAATACAAAAAACCCCCGGCGAGCCGGGGGTGTCAGTATTGCCTCAAACTGTGGTGGGCGATGCGGGACTTGAACCCACGACCTCTTCCGTGTGAAGGAAGCGCGCTACCAGCTGCGCCAATCGCCCAAGAGTACATTTCTGCCGCAGCTGACTTCGAACTGAATTCAACCGCGGTTACTGATACTAGCCCAGATCAGCGGCACCTCGTGCACCGAGGCGGGGCCAACACGCCGTGTTGACTCGGTTTTGTTTATTCGGGTATCCATCGGCTAGAGTCTTCAAAGCACGCAGAGATGCGGGCAGTGCGGATGTGGCGCAGTGGTAGCGCATCACCTTGCCAAGGTGAGGGTCGCGAGTTCGAATCTCGTCATCCGCTCGAATAAAATGGAATCGGCCGCGAGGCCGGTTCCACTTTGTTTATGCAGTTCATACATTTTTCTGCACTGTACCCACGCGGTGGATTGGCCGAGAGGCGAGGCAGCGGCCTGCAAAGCCGTATACACGGGTTCGAATCCCGTATCCACCTCCATTTCGCTGGACACACAAGCGGCACGATGAGGCATGGGCGATTGGCGCAGCGGTAGCGCGCTTCCCTGACACGGAAGAGGTCACTGGTTCGATCCCAGTATCGCCCACCATCCTGGCCCCCGATCACTCGGGGGTCATTTTGTTTTTAACCCCTGATGAGCTGTTTATTCGGGGCCGCATGGCCCGCGCGGGCTGGTCGAAATCGCCGTGTGTTCACGGAGGTCCGAAAAATCAGCTAGAGTCTTCTAAGTGCGCAGCGATGCGGACAAAACATGCGGATGTGGCGCAGTGGTAGCGCATCACCTTGCCAAGGTGAGGGTCGCGAGTTCGAATCTCGTCATCCGCTCGAATGTTGAAAACCAGCCCTGGCTGAGTTTGCAGCATTGTAGAAAAGCCCAATTGGGCGATTGGCGCAGCGGTAGCGCGCTTCCCTGACACGGAAGAGGTCGCTGGTTCGATCCCAGTATCGCCCACAACAAAAACCCCCGGTAATGCGGGGGTTTTTTTGTACCACTTTCGTGTGCCCCTGCCGGGCTGTGCAAACTCGCCCGATGCTCGAGCCTGTTAGGGGATTGCTAGTACACACCTATGATTTTTTTGTGCTCATTCCTGAATTATGCTCGAGTTTTGGGGCGCGGTATGAGAAAATAGTGCTATGACTATTTCACGGGAAATGCCAGATGAGGCACCGGATGCTCCGGTGCCTCCCCCCGATCACCCGCCCGATGCAGCAGGGGATCACCAGAACACACTAACGATGCACGCGCTCGTCGACCCGGCACTCGTCGACCCGGCACTGGTCGATCCGGCGCTGGCTGATCCGGCGCTGGCTGATCCGGCGCTGGCTGATCCGGCGCTGGCTGCTGCGGTCCTGACCGATCCGTTGCCGGGAGAACCGCCAGCGGATCCCGCCGAGGAAGCCCGTCGGGCCTGGGTACCGGGGATGGAGAAGTGCAACCTCCTGCTCGACGTTGTCGAGGGGGCGCACCGGCGCATGGCGGCCGACGCCGCCGATCGAGCCGTGGCACTCGACGCAGTGCAAATCCACATGCGCGGCCTGCAGCTCCCCGGCCGCCCCGTGCTCGAGCCGGGCACAGAGCCGGCCCGGGATGCCGCGGGCCGGGAGATCCCGCGGTGGACACCGCAGCGAGTGGCCGAAGAATCCCTGGTCTCCGAAGTCAGCGCCCTGCTGCGCCAGACACACGACCAAACCCGGGCGTTGCTCTACGAGAGTGAACGACTCGTTCACTATCTGCCCGCGACGCTTGGCCGCTTGCGCAGCGGCGACATCAGCTACGAACACGCGCAGGTCGCCGTCGACCAGTCCGCAGTGCTGCCGGACGCACTGCTCGGCGAGTTCGAGGAGCGCGTGCTGAAAGACGCCGAGTGGCTCTCGATTGAGCAGCTGCGGCGTCGGGCCGTGCGGGTACGGGAACGCCTGAATCCGGAATCCATCACCAAACGTCACACGAAAGCCGTCGCCGAACGGTATGTGCGGCTCAAGGACACCTTTGACGGCATGAGCTTTCTCGACCTGCTCCTGCCCACCGATGACGCCCACGCCATCTTCCACCGCCTGACCCGCATGGCAAAGGAGCTTCGTTCTGCCGACGACGGCCGCACCCGGGCACAGTTGCGGGCCGACATCGCCGCCGACCTGCTCATCGAGGGTGTCACCGCCGCCGGCCTTGGCAACGGGGTGCGCGCCACCGTTCACGTCACCGTGCCGGTCATGACCCTGATGGGCCACAGTGACGAGCCCGGCATCCTCGACGGCACCGTGCCCATCGACCCCGAAACTGCTCGCCGCCTTGCCGGCACGGCCACCGGATTCACCCGCCTGCTCGTGCACCCCGAGACCGGAGTCGTGCTCTCCGTCGGTCGCGACCGCTACAAGGTACCGGCCGGTCTGCGCAAGGCGGTCGAGATTCGCGATCAAACCTGCCGGTTCTTCGGCTGCACCCAGCCGGCCACCCACGACGATGTCGACCATACCCACGACTGGTCTTTCGGCGGTGAAACCAACCTCAATAATCTCGCCCTGTTGTGCCGCCACAGCCATCGGCTCAAGCACGAAACAGGCTGGGAAGTCAGCCAGGACTCCAAGGGCGCATTGCACTGGATCAGCCCCGCCGGTCGGCACTACCCCACCTTCCCCGACGCCCGCATGAACCCACCGATCCCGGTGCCCATCCGGCCGAAGACCAAGGCGCAGATCAAGGCCGACCTGCAGGCGCTCGAACCCCGGCCACTCAGTCTCGACGAGCTCTGGGCCCTCCCGATCCCCACCGACGAAATCATCCCCTTCTAGAAGCCCTTGTGCGGCATCCGCTGCCCGGCGTAGTTTGGCGGTCGACAGACTGCCGAGAGTTCTGCACCCGAGAGGAAATCATGCGCGCCACACAGGGAGATCGAATAGTGATTCGCGGCAAGTCGGTCGGCAATCCCGACCGGCACGGCGAGATTCTGGACGTACGCGGCGAAGACGGAGGCCCGCCCTACGAGGTGCGCTTTCACGACGGTCACCGCAGCGTCGTCTACCCGGGGTCGGACTTCATCATCGAGCATGTCTCCGCTGAGGAGTCCGTGTAGGCCTGAGGAGTCCGGGTAGCACTGAGGAGTCCGGGTAGCACTGAGGAGTCCGGGTAGCACAGCCGTTCCTGCAGTTGCGACTCTCCCACGCCGCTAAAGTTGGAGAGTCCGCAATAAACAGGGAGTTATACACGTGGCTGACGGCTTTGCGCTTTTCACCGACCGGTCTGTTGTCGCCATGCGCGTCAACGGCGAGCTGAAAGATCTCGCGGCTACCGTCGAGACAACGGATGTCGTGGAGCCGGTCACTATTGATTCGCCCGACGGATTGAACATTCTGCGCCACTCGGCGACCCACGTGCTGGCCCAGGCCGTGCAGACCGTGAACCCGGCCGCGCGCCTCGGCATCGGCCCGTTCGTCACCGACGGCTTCTACTACGACTTCGACGTGGCCGACCCGTTCACTCCCGAGGACATCAAGTCGCTCGAAAAGGCGATGGATCGAATCATCCGTCAGGGCCAGCGTTTCGTGCGCCGTGTCGTCACCCACGACGAGGCTCGCGCTGAGCTGGCCGCCGAACCCTACAAGCTCGAACTGATCGGTATCAAGGGCGGACCCGGAGAGGGCGGCGACCAGACCGAGGCGATCGACGCGAACAACAGCGCGACCGCCGAGGAAGAATCGGTCGAGGTCGGCGGCGCCGAACTCACCATCTACGACAACGTCGACCCAAAGACGGGGGAGACGGTCTGGAAGGACCTCTGCCGCGGCCCACACCTGCCCAATACCCGCATGATCGGCAACGGCTTCTCGCTGACCCGGCTGGCCGCCGCCTACTGGCGCGGCTCCGAGAAGAACCCGCAGCTGCAGCGCATCTACGGCACCGCCTGGCCCACGAAAGACGCCCTGCGCGCCTACCAGGCCCGGCAGGAGGAGGCCGCCAAGCGCGACCACCGCAAGCTCGGCGCCGAACTCGACCTGTTCAGCTTTCCCGAAGAAATCGGCTCCGGCCTGCCGGTCTTCCACCCCAAGGGCGGCATCATCCGTCAGGAGATGGAAAACTACTCCCGCCAGCGCCACACCGAAGCCGGCTACGACTTCGTCTACACCCCCCACATCACCAAGTCGACCCTCTTCGAGACCTCCGGACACCTCGACTGGTACGCCGACGGCATGTTTCCGCCGATGCACCTCGACGAAGAGCGTGACGACTCCGGTCACGTGACCCGCCAGGGCGTCGACTACTACCTCAAGCCCATGAATTGCCCGTTCCACAACCTCATCTTCAAGTCCCGCGGCCGCAGCTACCGCGAGCTGCCGCTGCGCCTGTTCGAGTTCGGCTCGGTCTACCGCTATGAGAAGTCCGGTGTGGTGCACGGCCTCACCCGCGTGCGCGGCATGACCCAGGACGACGCTCACATCTACACGACCAAGGAGGGCATGAAAGAGGAGCTCACGAGCACCCTCAACTTCGTGCTCGACCTGCTCGCCGACTACGGTCTCAACGACTACTACCTCGAGCTCTCCACAAAAGACCCGAAGAAGTTCGTCGGCAGCGACGAGGCCTGGGAGGAAGCCACCCAGACCCTCTCAGAGGTCGCGACCGCCTCCGGCCTCGAGCTGGTCGCCGACCCGGGCGGCGCCGCGTTCTACGGCCCCAAGATCTCCGTTCAGGCCCGCGACGCCCTCGGCCGCACCTGGCAGATGTCCACCATCCAGCTGGACTTCAACCTGCCGGAGCGCTTCGAACTCGAGTACACCGCCAACGACGGCACCCGCCAGCGCCCGGTCATGATTCACCGCGCGCTGTTCGGCTCGGTCGAGCGCTTCTTCGCGGTGCTCACCGAGCACTACGCCGGGGCCTTCCCGGTCTGGCTCTCGCCCGTGCAGGTCGTCGGCATCCCCGTGTCTGAGCAGTACGGCCCATTTCTCGACGACATCATCATGCGCCTCAAGAAGGTCGGCGTGCGCGCCGAGGTCGACCACTCCGACGACCGCATGCAGAAGAAGATCCGCACCCACACCAAAGCCAAGGTGCCCTTCCAGCTCATTGTCGGCGAAGAGGACCAGGCCAACAACGCGGTCAGCTTCCGCTTTCGCGATGGCACGCAGGACAACGGCGTGCCGGTTGACGAGGCCATCCGTCGCATCGTCGAGGCCATCGAGACCCGAGCGCAGGTGGTGACCTCGCCGGCCGCCCTCATCGAGGCGACGGATGCGCCTGCTCCCGTCACTCAGGACGCGCGCTAGGTGGCCGCCCACCCCGAAGACCGGCTGCGTGGATCGGGCCTCGACGCCGAGGGGCTCGTCGTCGAAGGCTCGAGCGAGTTCGCGGGCGTTCCCGACGCCTTCCAGCGCCTGTGGACCCCGCACCGCATGGTCTACATCCAAGACGGCCAACAGCCGCACGCCGACGACTGTCCGTTCTGCATCGCCCCCTCGATGACCGACGAGAAGGCGCTGATCGTGGCCCGCGGCGAGCACGCCTACGTGCTGCTCAACCTGTTCCCGTACAACAGCGGCCATGTCCTGGTCTGCCCGTACCGCCACGTCGCCACGTACGATCAGGCCACTCCCGAGGAGATCGCCGAAATCGGCGAGCTCACGCAGATCGCGATGCGCGTGCTGACCGAGGTCTCGCACTGCGATGGTTTCAACATCGGCATGAACCAGGGCCGCATCGCCGGCGCGGGAATTGCCGAGCACCTGCACCAGCACATCGTGCCGCGCTGGGCCCTCGACTCGAACTTCTTTCCCATCATCGCCGGCACCAAGGCCATTCCGCAGTTGCTCGGGGATGTACGCCGCAACATCGCCAACGGCTGGCCGGCGCGTTAGCCCAGCCAGCTCGCCCCAGCCAGCTCAACCCAGCCAGCTCGCCCCAGCCAGCTCAACCCAGAACTCCGGGCGCGCCCACCGAGCTCCCGTGTCAGTACAAAGCAAGGAATAGGATCACAGCATGACTGAAACCACTTCCCCCGAACAGGTCGGCTCGAGCCGCGTCAAGCGCGGACTCGCCGAAATGCTCAAGGGCGGCGTCATCATGGACGTCGTCACCGCAGCGCAGGCCCGCATTGCCGAAGACGCCGGCGCCGTCGCCGTCATGGCCCTCGAGCGTGTGCCGGCCGACATCCGTTCGCAGGGCGGCGTTGCGCGAATGAGCGACCCCGACCTGATTGACAGCATCCGCGCCGAGGTCAACATTCCGGTCATGGCGAAGGCCCGCATTGGTCACTTCGTCGAGGCGCAGATTCTGCAGGCCCTCGAGGTGGACTACATCGACGAGTCAGAGGTGCTGAGCCCCGCCGACTACGTGAACCACATCGACAAGTGGAACTTCACCATTCCGTTCGTCTGCGGCGCGACCAACCTGGGTGAGGCGCTGCGCCGCATCACCGAGGGCGCGGCCATGATCCGTTCCAAAGGTGAGGCCGGCACCGGCGACGTCTCAGAGGCGACCAAGCACATCCGTACCATCAAGGGTGAGATCGCCCGTCTGTCCTCGCTCGGCAAGGACGAACTCTACGTCGCCGCGAAGGAGCTGCAGGCGCCGTACGAACTCGTCGCCGAGATCGCGGCGACCGGCAAGCTGCCCGTCGTGCTCTTCACCGCCGGGGGAGTGGCCACCCCGGCCGACGCCGCGATGATGATGCAGCTCGGCGCCGACGGAGTCTTCGTCGGATCCGGCATCTTCAAGTCGGGCAACCCGGAGCAGCGTGCCGCGGCGATCGTCAAGGCCGTCACCTTCTTCGATGACGCCAAGATCATCGCGGATGTCTCGCGCGGCCTCGGCGAAGCGATGGTCGGCATCAACGTCACCGACATCCCCGCCCCGCACCGCCTCGCCACCCGCGGCTGGTAACACCCGCCTCGATGCCTGACAGCGTACTCGTCGATCTGCCCGCACCCGCCGTGCCGGGTGCTGTGACCGAATCAGCCAGGCAGGGTGACGCCCCGATCGGGGTGCTTGCCCTGCAGGGCGACTTTCGTGAACATGCCGACGTTCTGCGCGCCCTGGGCGCTGAGGTCGTTCTGGTGCGTCGCCCCGAGGAGCTCGCCCGCGTGGGCGGGCTTGTGATTCCGGGCGGTGAATCCAGCGTCATGGACAAGCTGGCGCGCATGTTCGGCCTGTTCGAACCGCTGCGGGCGGCGGTTCAGGACGGCCTGCCCGTCTACGGCACCTGCGCCGGCCTGATCATGCTCGCCGACACCGTGCTCGACGGCATCGCCGGGCAGCAGAGCATTGGCGGCCTCGACATTATCGTGCGTCGTAATGCCTTCGGTTCGCAGGCGGCGAGCTTTGAGACCGACCTGCAGGTTGCGGTGCTCAGCGGCGCCCCGATGCACGCCGCCTTCATTCGTGCCCCGGTCGTCGAGAGGGTGGGCCCGGCCGCAACGGCCCTCGCCCGCCTCGCCGACGGCCGCTGCGTCGCCGTCGAGCAGGGCAACCTGCTCGGCACCTCGTTTCACCCCGAAATCACCGGGGACTATCGGTTTCACGAGTACTTTTTACGCAGGGTGGCTGCCGCCGCCTTGCGTCGCTAACGCACGGCCGGTTCGTTCTTCAGTGAACGGACGGCGCCGAGCGGTTATGGAAAGAGTCAACGATGACACGCTATATCGCCCTGCTTCGCGGCATCAACGTCAACGGCATCACGATCACCATGACGGACCTCGCCGACACCTTCACGGGACTCGGTTACACCGACGTGAAGACCGTTCTCGCGAGCGGCAACGTGATCTTCAGCATCGACAAGCCGCTCGCCAACCACGAGGAACTCGCGGCACTCAAGGCCCGCATCGAGGCGGCGCTCACGGCGCGTTTCGAGTATGAGGCCTGGATCGTGCTGATTGACCACGAGACCCTCGATCGGGTCGTGCGCGCCTACCCCTTCGACGAGAAGCACGCGGCCTGGCACCCGTACGTCATGTTCTCCTCCGAACCGGGGCACCTGTCGGAACTGGCCGGACACGCCAGAGAACTCGACGCCGCCGACGAACGCGTCGAGCTCGGCCACGGTGTTCTGTACTGGGAGGTCAAGAAGGCCGTGGGAGTCAAGAGTGCCTTCAGTAAGAAGAGCGGCAAAGTGAAGTATCGCGCCACCACCACGACCCGCAACCTGCATACCCTGCACACCCTGCTGGAGTGACGCGCGGGTCTGGGTCAGCCGCTCGCGGACGTGCCCGGGCTAGACTTCAACGACGAGAACGACAGCCGTAACAGGCACTGTTCACCTCAGTATGGGGTTTACCTCAGTACGGGGTTCACATCAGTGCAGGGTTCACATCAGTACCAGCGAGCACACAACGGGAGAATTATGTCCGGGCATTCCAAATGGGCCACCACGAAACACCAGAAGGCGGTTACCGACTCTCGGCGCGCCAAGGCCTTCGCCAAGCTCATCAAGAACATCGAGGTCGCCGCACGCATGGGCGGCGCCGACCTGTCGGGTAACCCGACCCTCGTCGACGCCATCCAGAAGGCCAAGAAGACCTCGGTGCCCAACGACAACATCGACCGTGCGGTCAAACGCGGCGCCGGGCTGTCGGGCGAACAGGTCGACTACACGACCATCATGTATGAGGGCTACGCCGCTCATGGCGTGGCGATCATGGTCGAGTGCCTCACCGATAACAAGAACCGCGCGGCGGCCGAAGTGCGCACCACCATGGCCCGTAATGGCGGCACCATGGCCGACCCGGGCAGCGTCGCGTACAACTTTCACCGCAAGGGCGTCGTCGTCGTGGGCCACCACGACGGCCTCACCGAGGATGACGTTTTGATGGCCGTACTCGACGCCGGCGCCGAAGAGGTGCTGACCGAAGACGACACCTTCGAGGTCTTCTCAGACGCGGCCGACCTCGTCGCAACGCGTTCGGCCCTGCAGGCCGCCGGTATCGACTACAACTCCGCCGACATCGCGTTCGTTCCGTCCCTCAAGGTCGAGGTCGACGCCGAAACCGCCCGCAAGGTGTTCCGCCTCATCGACGCCCTCGAAGACCTCGACGACGTGCAGAACATCTACAGCAACTATGACGTCACGCCCGAGGTGCAGGCCGAACTCGAAGCCGAGTCAGAGTAAGCGGTATGGTGCGGCTGGGCGCGGTCCGGGTGTTGGGAATTGACCCGGGCCTCACCCGCTGCGGAGTGGGCGTCGTCGACGTGGCCGGCAATCGTACGGCGACCCTCGTCGACGTCGCGACCCTCACGAGTGCACCCGATCTGCCGCTCGAAGAGCGCCTGTTGCTGCTCAGCCGCGGCATCGAGGACATGCTCGACCGCCATCGGCCCCAGTTTGTCGCCATCGAGCGTGTCTTCGCCCAGCACAACGTGCGCACGGTGATGGGCACCGCGCAGATCAGCGGCGTCGCCCTGCTGCTCGCCGCCCAGCGCGGCCTCACCGTGACGCTGCACACGCCGAGCGAGGTCAAGGCGGCCATCACCGGCTACGGCTCCGCCGACAAGAAACAGGTCGGTACCATGGTCGCCCGCATTCTCGGTCTGAGCGAGATTCCCAAGCCGGCCGACTCAGCGGATGCGCTCGCTCTGGCCATCTGCCATGCCTGGCGCACCGGGGCCGCAGGCGGCACCCTGCCCACGAAGGCGTCGATCGCGGCTTCCGGCCCGGCCGCCGCCCTGACCCCCGCTCAAAAGGCCTGGCGCGCGGCTGAGCGTGGATCAACAGTGCGCGGATCAACGGAGCGGGGCACCGCACCGTCGGTGGCTCCGCGTAGTCTTAAGCGGTGATTTCTTCCATACGTGGCCCCGTCCTGTCCGCCCTTGGTTCGATGGTCGTGGTCGAGGTCGGCGGTATCGGGTTGTCGGTGCAGGTGACCCCGGCGACGGCCCTCAGCTGCCGCATCGGCGAGGAGGCACGCCTGGCGACCACGCTGATCGTGCGTGAGGACTCGCTTACCCTCTACGGCTTTCACAGCCACGAGGAGCTCCATGTCTTCGAGCTGCTGGTCGGCGTGACCGGTGTCGGCCCGAAGTCCGCCCTCGGGGTACTGGGGGTTCTGGTACCACAACAGATCGCCCAGGCCGTAGCCGATGATGATGATGCCGTCTTTCGCAAGGTGAGTGGAATCGGTCCGAAGACCGCCAAGCTCATCGTTCTGTCTCTGGCCGGCAAGCTCGTCGTGACAGCGCCCGCACCGGCCGCCCGCACCGCACCGGCGCGCACCGTCGCCGCGACGGTGCAGGCCGCGCTCATTGGGCTTGGCTGGACCGAACGGGTGGCGTCCGAGACCGTTGATGCGACGCTCGCCGACCTGGGGGAGGGCGAGACAGCATCCGTAGCCGCGATCCTGCGGCTCGCGCTCGGCCGCCTCGGACCGGCGCAGCATGTCTCGAGTCCGCACCTGACGACACCGGGACGTGCCGAATGACCGAACCGGCGGCACCCACGGCCGGAGACGAAGTCACCAACCCGAGCCTTGAGAGCGAGGGTGAGCTCGCCTTCGAGGGCGCCCTGCGCCCCCGCAGCCTCACCGAGTTCGTCGGCCAGCAGAAGGTGCGTGGGCAGCTGCAGCTGCTGCTGACCGCGGCGACGATGCAGAATCGCACCCCAGACCACATTTTGCTCGCCGGCCCGCCCGGGCTCGGCAAGACCACCCTGGCCATGATCATCGCCTACGAGGGCGACCGGCCCCTGCGCATGGCGAGCGGGCCGGCCATCCAGCATGCCGGTGACCTCGCGGCGGTGCTGTCCTCACTCGTTCCCGGTGAGGTGCTCTTCATCGACGAGATCCACCGTATGGCCCGCTCGGCGGAAGAGATGCTATACCTCGCCATGGAGGACTTTCGGATCGACATCATGGTCGGCAAAGGGGCCGGGGCGACATCCGTTCCACTCGATCTGGCACCGTTCACCCTCGTGGGCGCCACGACACGCTCCGGGATGCTGCCGAACCCCTTGCGGGACCGTTTCGGCTTCACCGCCAACCTCGAATTTTACGCCGAGAACGAACTCGAGCTGGTGCTGAAACGTGCCGCCGCCCTGATCGGGCTGCCCATCGGCCAGCGCGCCCTTGCCGAAATTGCCGGGCGCTGTCGCGGCACACCGCGCATCGCCAACCGACTGCTGCGGCGTGTGCGCGACTACGCGCTCGTGCACGGCGGCGACGCCGATCTGACGGCCGTTCACGCCGCCCTGGAGCTCTACGACGTCGATGAGATCGGCCTCGATCGGCTCGACCGCGAGGTTATGCGCATCGTTCTGACGCGGTTCGGGGGCGGTCCGGTCGGACTCAACACCCTTGCGGTGTCGGTCGGTGAGGAGTCGGAAACGATCGAAGCGGTCGTCGAACCCTTCCTCGTGCGGATAGGCTTCCTCACGCGTACCCCGCGCGGTCGGGTCGCAACCCCCGCAGCGTGGCGGCACTTTGGACTCAGCTCATCGGGGGGTCTCACCTCTCAGGGTGGTCTGCCCCTTGATGACCTATAATTCAAGCTGGTTCGTACCGAGACACAGGCTTCGGCGCAGCGATTGTGAAGCAGCGCCGCAATTGGAAGGTTTTTTAGCTTTATGGATGGATTGACACTTGTCATGCTCGCCGTGCTGGCGATGCTGGTTTTCTTCATGTTCCGCAACGGACGCAAGCGTAAGAAGGACCAGGAGGCCCTGCAGGCCACCATGGTTCCCGGCGCTGACGTCATGACCAACTTCGGCCTCTACGGTACGATCGTGTCGATCGACGAGGAAGCCAACAAGGTTGCCTTGCAGATCGCACCCGGCACGATCGTCGAGATTCACCGCCAGACGATCGCTCGCGTCGTGGACCCGATCGTTGCGACCGATGACGACGACGTCGACGGCGCCGAGACGCTCGTTGTGCCCGAACCGGCTGACTTCGGAACCGATCCCGAGTTCGGTCAGCGCAAGGGCGACGACGACAAGCCCGGCAAGAGCGACGCGTAAGCAGTAGGCACGCAGCAGTAGATACGCAGCAGTAGATACGCAGCAGTAGAACAGCGGGTCTGCGCCGTTTGGCGCGGACCCTGGCCTGTGTGAATGGGCCGGCATGCACCGAATAGAAAGCTGAGTTCATAGGTGGCTAAGTCGTCCCCGGGCAGAAAAGCCTGGCGTTCCCTGACCTGGCTCGGTGTCATCATCGTCGCCCTCATCGGATTCAACGCCGTCGGCGTGATGACCGGTGAAGGATCGTGGACACCCAAGCTGGCCCTCGACCTGGAGGGCGGCACGCAGATCATCCTCGAGCCCCTGATCGAGGAAGGCCAGACGGTGTCGAGCGAACAGCTCAGCCAGGCCGTGTCGATCATCCGGCAGCGGGTGAACTCCTCGGGCGTCTCCGAAGCGGAGATCAACACTCAGGGCGGCCAGAACATCGTCGTCTCGATCCCCGGTACCCCCGACGACGAGACGATCAACCGCATCGAGTCCTCCGCCAAGCTCGAGTTTCGGCCCGTTCTCGTCGCGTCGGCACCGTCGAGCGCGACGGTCGGTGAAGACGGCGTTTCGACGCCCGCACCGACCAGCGTCGACCCGAACCTGTCGACCACCCCCGAGGTCGAACCGACCGACGCGAGCGACCTGAACTACATCACGCCGGCTCTCGCCGCCCAGTTCGAAGCCTTCGACTGCAGCGCCATCGACACCAGTAACGTCGCCCCGGCAGCCGATCCGCTCATCACCTGCGAGGCCGATGGCTCCGCCAAATACATCCTCGGGCCGGTCGAGGTCAGCGGCGAGACCATCGCCGACGCCACCAACGGCACCGGAACCACCCAGAGCGGCGCCAGCACCGGCGAATGGCTCGTCAACATCGAGTTCAACGGCCAGGGCGGCGAAGACTTTCAGGCCATCTCCAGCCGGCTGATCGCACTCGAGTCCCCGCAGAACCAGTTCGCGGTCGTGCTCGACGGTCAGGTCATCACGGCTCCGGTCGTGCAGGGCGTCACCAACAAGCCCCAGATCAGCGGAAACTTCACCCAGGAATCCTCGAAGACCCTCGCCGACCAGCTCAAGTTCGGCGCCCTGCCGATCAGCTTCACCGTGCAGAGCCAGGACACCATCTCGGCCACGCTCGGCGACACCCAGCTGCGCAACGGCCTCATCGCCGGCCTCATCGGCCTCGTGCTCGTCGTGCTGTATTCCCTCGCGCAGTACCGCCTGCTCGGCCTCGTCACCGTTGCCTCGCTCATCGTGGCCGGGGTCATCACGTACTTTCTCATCACCCTGCTGTCCTGGCGGGAGGGCTACCGGCTCTCGCTTGCCGGTGTCGCCGGTCTGATCGTCGCCATCGGTATCACCGCCGACTCCTTCATCGTCTACTTCGAACGCGTTCGAGACGAGCTGCGTGACGGACGCGGCCTCGAGAGTGCCGTGGAAGCGGGCTGGAAGCGGGCGCTGCGTACCATCATCGCCTCCGACGTCGTCAACTTTCTCGCCGCGGCTGTGCTGTTCGTGCTCGCCGTCGGCAACGTGCGCGGCTTCGCGCTCACCCTGGGCCTGACGACCGTCGTCGACCTGCTCGTGGTGAGTCTCTTCACCCACCCGATGCTGCAGCTTGTGGCCAAGACCCGCTTCTTCCGTGAGGGCCACACGCTCAGCGGACTCGACCCGCGTGCCCTCGGGGCGGTGTACCGGGGACGAGCGAAATTCGTTCCGTCGGCATCCGTCTCCCCGGTCAAGGCTGCATCGTCGAGCCGCGAGGCCGCCAAACGGCAGACCATCGCCGAGCGCAAGGCCGCCGACCTCGTCGGCAGCGGCACGTCCACCAAGACCAGCACAGATCGATCGAACGACGGGAAGGATTCCTGATGGCCAGCTTCTCGCAGTTCGGAAATGACCTCTACACGGGCAAGCGCTCGATCAACATCGTCGGTCGACGCAAGCTCTGGTACCTGATCGCCGCCGGCCTGATCCTGATCGCGTCCCTCGGCCCGTTCGCCAGGGGCGGCTTCGTCTTCGGCATTGAATTCACCGGTGGCAGCGAGTTCGTCGTCACCGAGATCGCCGACCCGTCCCAGGACACCGCGGCCGAGGCCGTCGCCAGCGTCGTTCCCGAGACGGTACCGAAGATCTCCGCCGTCGGTGACAGCGAGATTCGGGTGCAGACCGACCAGCTGACGAGTGATGACACGCGTGCCGTGCGCAACGCCCTCGCCGCGGCCTACGAGGTGCCGGAAGCCGAAGTCGCCGCCTCCTTCATCGGTCCGTCGTGGGGCGCAGACATCACCGGTCAGGCGCTGCGCGCCCTGGTCGTCTTTCTCGTGCTCGCCGGCGTCGTCATGGCCGTGTACTTCCGCACCTGGAAGATGAGCGCCGCGGCCATGGTCGCGCTGCTGCACGACCTCGTGATCACCGCCGGCTTCTACGGCATCACCGGGTTCGAAATCACCCCGGCGGCCGTGATCGGTTTTCTGACGATTCTCGGCTACTCGCTCTACGACACCGTTGTGGTGTTCGACAAGATCCGGGAGAACACCGGCGAAGATGGGTCGGAATCGCGGCGCACCTTCGCGGAGTCGGTCAACCTTGCGGTCAACCAGACCCTCGTGCGCTCGATCAATACCTCGGTCGTCGCCGCCCTGCCGGTGGCCTCGATTCTGGTCATCGGTGCCTTCGTGCTCGGCGCCGGAACCCTGCGCGACATCTCGCTTGCGCTGTTGATCGGAATCCTCGTCGGTACGTACTCGACGATTTTCATCGCCGCACCGCTGTACTCGCAGCTGCGCACGGCCGAGCCCGAGATCCAGCGCCGCGACAAGCGTGCCATTGCGGCTCGCACGCAGGCGGAGGCCGTCACCGCCAAGTCCGAGAAGGCGGCCAACGTCACGGCCTGAGCCGCGCTGTTCCAATCAGGTGCGGTGCCGATCAGGTGCGGTGCCGATTGGGTGCTGTACCGGCCGCGTGCGAGAAACAGGCATAATTGGTCAAAAGCACACGCCACGAGAAATGAGGTGAAGCGATGACCGACACGACGACACCATCATCCGCTTCTCTGCGCCGCCTCGTGCCCCGCATTTTTTCTCGTGCTCAGCCGGCCGGCGCCGTCGACACCCTCATCAAGACGGTGCGGCTGCACCACCCCAAGGTTGACCTGTCGATCATCGAGCGGGCCTACAGCGTCGCCGAGCGCGCCCACGAGGGCCAGATGCGCCGCAGCGGTGAGCCCTACATCACGCATCCGGTCGCCGTGGCTCAGATTCTCGCGGACCTCGGTATCGGCACCAAGACCGTGTCGGCGGCGCTGTTGCACGACACCGTCGAAGACACCGACTACACCCTCGACCAGTTGCGGGCCGATTTCGGTGACGAGATCGCGATGCTCGTTGACGGCGTGACCAAGCTCGACAAGGTGAAGTACGGCGATTCGACGCAGGCCGAAACCGTGCGCAAGATGATCGTCGCGATGTCCAAGGACATCCGCGTACTCATCATCAAGCTCGCCGACCGGCTGCACAACGCCCGCACCTGGGGCTTCGTTCCCAACGAATCCGCCGTACGCAAAGCCACAGAGACGCTGGAGATCTACGCGCCGCTTGCACACCGCCTTGGTATTCAGACCATCAAGTGGGAACTCGAAGACCTCTCCTTCGCTGTGCTGTACCCCAAGCTCTACGCCGAGATCGAGAGCCTCGTCAAGCAGCGCACCCCGCAGCGCGAAGAGTTCGTGCAGAACATCATCGACACCATCAATGAAGACCTGAAGTCCTCACGCATTCGGGGCAAGGTCGCCGGCCGACCCAAGCAGTACTACTCCATCTACCAGAAAATGGTCGTACGCGGCCGCGAGTTCGACGAGATCTACGACCTCGTGGGCATTCGGGTGCTCGTCAATTCGGTGCGGGACTGCTACGCCGTGCTCGGGTCCATTCATGCCCGCTGGACACCGCTGCCCGGCCGGTTCAAGGACTACATCGCCACCCCCAAGTTCAACCTGTACCAGTCCCTTCACACGACCGTGATGGGCCCCAAGGGGCGACCCGTCGAGATTCAGATTCGCACCCAGGAAATGCACCAGCGCGCCGAGTTTGGTGTAGCCGCACACTGGAAGTACAAAGAGGCCGTCAACGGCAAGAGTGCCGGCGGACCGGGGCCGCAGAGCGACACCGACATGGCCTGGCTCGCCCACATCAGTGACTGGCAGGCCGAAACCGCCGACCCTGGTGAGTTCCTCGACTCGCTGCGCTATGAGATCGGCGCCAAAGAGGTCTACGTCTTCACCCCGAAGGGGCGCGTCATCGGGCTTCCGACCGGGGCGACACCGGTCGACTTCGCCTACGCGGTGCACACCGAGGTGGGGCACCGCACCATGGGGTCGAAGGTCAACGGCCGGCTCGTGCCGCTCGAGAGCACGCTCACCACCGGAGATGTCGTCGAGGTCTTCACCTCGAAGAACCCGGACTCCGGCCCCAGCAAGGACTGGCTCAATTTCGTGCGCAGCCCGCGGGCGCGCAACAAGATTCGTCAGTGGTTCACGAAGGAACGCCGCGACGAGGCAATCGAGCAGGGCCGGGATGCCATCGCCCGCGCCATGCGCAAGCAGAACCTGCCGCTGCAGAAGCTCATGAATCAGGATTCCTTTGCCGAGGTGGCGGCGCTGCTGCGGTACGAGGACGTCTCCGCGCTCTACGCCGCTGTCGGCGAGGGCCACGTGTCGACGCAGTCGGTGCTCGAAAAGGTCGTCGCCTCGCTGCAAAGCATCGAGGAAGGCGACAGCACCGACCTGCCCGTCGCTCCGCGCGGCCATACCCAGACCCTGCGGCACAGTGATTCCGGGGTACTCGTGCGCGGCGCGCCGGATATTCTCGTGAAGCTCGCTCGCTGCTGCACGCCGGTACCCGGGGACAAGATCGTCGGCTTCATCACGCGCGGTTCGGGCGTCTCGGTGCACCAGGCATCGTGCCATAACGTGGCGTCGCTGCTCAAGGAACCCGAGCGCATGATCGACGTCGAGTGGGCGCCAACCTCGAAGAGTCTCTTCCTCGTGCACATCCAGATCGAGGCGCTCGACCGCTCCGGTTTGCTCTCCGACGTGACCCGCGTCTTATCGGAGCACCACGTGAACATTCTGTCCGCCACCGTCAACACGTCGAGTGATCGACTGGCTCTGAGCCGATTCGTCTTCGAGATGGGGGATGCGACGCACCTCGATCGCATCCTGAACGCCGTGCGGCGCATCGATACCGTCTACGACGTGTACCGCGTCAGCGACGGCTAGGTGCACTCCTCGGTAATATCTGCGACGGCCGAGCTGGGCCTGCGTCGACCGGGCAGCGTCTCATCGTCGAACAGATCCTGCACTGCTCTGAACCGAGCGGCCGCCCGCTGGCCGGACGGGGAGAGAGCGGGAACGCATCCGTGCAGCGCCTCGCGCACGGTGCGGTAGCCACCGTAACGCAACAGCGCCGCCAAGAGGTCGACCAGCCGGGCTTCTTCGCAATCCCCGGCGGGGTTGGTGCGGCAGAGCGCGAGGTCGACGGCGGTGCGCAGGGGCGTCGTGACGCAGACTCCGCCGATGGTGAGGGTCTCCGCGAGCGGGTCGCGCACCTCGCGCACCCGCACGCGCAGCGAGAGGGGCACGCGTTTGCGGGCACCGCTGTCGAGGTGCAACTCGTGGCAGCACGGCTCAGGTGCGAGCCCGAAAATCCACGCGGCGCTTGAGCGTTCGGCCACGACCGCGACCGGTACCAGTCTGCTGATGGTGCGCGCACGGCTCGCGGGGCTGTCAATCTCGTCGATCGGATACCACACGTCGCCGACCAGGTAGATCTCCCCGTCAAGCCGGGCGCTGCAGAGCTCGGCGAGGGCAAGATCGTGCGGCGGCGGCGGCGGCGGCGGAACGGAGCGAAGACGCACGGGCGGGTCGGAATTCATGCGAACACCTTGGCACGGTGCGCGAACGACAGAGGCCATCCCCGGCAAACTGTGGACAGTTGCCGGGAATGGCCTCGTGTGGAGAAGTCGCGGTTCTGAAAAACGCCGCGCTACAGGCCGATGGCCTTGAGCCACGCCTTGCGAGCCGCGAGTGCTTCTGTGGCCTCCGTGATGGCGGCCGGGTCGTTTCCGGCCTGGGCCACGGCCAGTTCCGCCTCGAGCTTCTCGATGGCGTCGTACAGCTGGCCGGCGAGGCCCTCGGTGCGGGCCTTCGTCTCGGGGTTGTTGCGAATCCAGTGGTCGTCGTCGAGCTTGCGCACGGCCGCTTCGACCTTGCGCAGCCGCTCGTCGACGGTCTTGACCTGGTCGCGCGGAACCTTGCCGATGGCGTCCCACTTGCGCTGGATGCCGCTGAGAGTGTCGCGGGCCGCGACGCGGTCGGTAGCCGTCAGAAGCGTTTCGGCCTCGGTCAGCAGTTCGAGCTTCAGGACGAGGTTGCCCGCGTACTCTTCGTCGTCGACGGCGTCGACCTCGGACTTGGCCGAGTACAGTACGTCACCGGCAGCCTTGAACTTGGCCCACATGGCGTCGTCCTGCTTCTTGCCGCTGCGGCCTGCGAGCTTCCACTCTTCGAGCAGGTTGCGGTAGACGGGAATGCCGTCGGCACCCTTGGCCGCGAGGGCCTCGGCCTGCTCGATGAGGTGCTGCTTGCGGGTGCGCACATCCTTGTGGGCGCTGTCGAGCTCGGCGAAGAAGGCCTTGCGGTTCTGCTCGATGATCGTGCGTGCGGCCCGGAATCGCTTCCACAGGTCGTTGGCCTCACCCTTGGGAATACGCGGCGCGTCGTGCTGGTGTGCCTGCCACTTGGCGAACAGGGCGTCGAGAGCGGCGCTGGTCTGCTTCCACTGCGTCTTGGCGGGGTCTTCTGCGGCGAGGCGCTCGGCCTCTTCCACGATCGCGGCGCGTTCGGCCACGGCAGCGGATGCTGCGGCCTTCGCCTCGAGGCCCTGCTGCTCGGTGAGTTCGCTGACGGCACCGCCGAGGGCTCCGAGGCGGGTGACGAGTGCGGCGAGGTTGCCGACGGCGTTGGCCGTGGCGACCGTCGCGCTGAGATTGGCGACCGCTTTCGCCACGTCGGCGGCGGGGGCACCACCCTTCGCGCGCTGCTCGAGCAGGGTGACCTGACCGTTGAGCTCATTGTATTTACGCTCGAAGTAGGCCAGTGCTTCTTCCGGAGTTGCATCCGGGTACTGTCCAACGGCGCGTTCGCCTGACGCCTCGCGCACGAATACCGTGCCGGTTTCGTCTACGCGACCCCATGGTTGCTGATCTGTCGTAGTCAAGAGCCTCACCTTGCTGTTCTCGTTTGTGTGCCCCTGAGAGGGCTAATACCCGCTCAAGCCTATTGCAAGCCTGCGCGCGGATTACCGGATTACTGAACTGATCGCCTAATGGTACGAAAAAACTACTGGAGGGAAAATGCGGTGATGGTGGTCGCAACCGCCGGGGCGCCGTCGGTGGAACCGTCGTCGGTGCCGGCATCCGTGATGCCGGCCTTCAGCTCGTCCAGTCCGCTCGTGACACGTCCCACCACCGTATAGCCCCCGGCACTGTCGGAGGGGATGGTGGTGTCGTCGTAGACGAGAAAGAACTGGCTGCCGATGCTTTCCGCGTCGTTGCCGACCCGCGCCATTGCGATAGTGCCCGCCGGGTACACGTCGTCGGCCGGGGCGTTCTCAATCGGCCCGTAGTTGTAGCCGGGGCCGGTTGCGTCGCCCTCGGGGTCACCGCACTGCAGCACGAAGAAGCCATCGGTCGTGAGGCGGTGGCAGTCGATGCCGTCGTAGAAACCGTCCTGCGCGAGGGCGATCGTCGACGCGACCGCCTGCGGGGCCAGAGCGCCGTCGAGCTCGATCCCCAGCGGAATGTCGTTGAGGTTCAGTGCGCCCGTCCATGTGCGATTTTCGGCAACGTCGACGGAGGGCAGGGTGCGGGCCTCGGCTGGATCCGTGCTGGGGGCATCCGTCGCTGAGTCGGTGGCCGCGGGCGTGCCGGGGCCGCCAGAGAAGTAGAAGACCTGGGCGCCGACGAGCAAGGTGAGCACGACCACGAGACCGGCCCCAGCCAGAATGTTGTCGCGCTTGCGGCGCGAGAGCTGGTTGTCGTGCACGGCTCGACGAGCCTGATAGCCGCGAACCCGCCCACGTTCTTCGCGCGCTTCACGCTCCGGCTTGTAATTCTGTGCCACGTTATATCCTCCTGGGGCGCCCGAGCCGGGTCGCACGACCTCGTAGAACTCTACGCACAAACTTATCGGGTGGCAGTGTCTACGCTGGAGGAATGTCGGATGCTCAACCGGGTCTGCGCACGGGCGCGACCCCCCTCGCCGTGCGGATGCGCCCCACCACCCTCGATGAGGTCGCCGGCCAGCGGCACCTGCTGACTCCCGGGTCGCCCCTGGTCAGCCTCGCGAGCGACAAAACGGGGGAGCGCGGCTCGGTCTCGGTGATTCTCTGGGGTCCGCCCGGCACGGGTAAGACCACCCTCGCGCAGGCGATCGCGCACAGCTCCGGCCGCCGTTTCGTCGAGCTCTCGGCCGTGTCGGCCGGAGTGCGCGACGTGCGACAGGTGATGGAAGAGGCACGCACCAGCCGCGATCTCTACGGCCTGTCGACGGTGCTGTTTCTCGACGAGATCCACCGCTTCTCGAAGGCGCAACAGGATGCCCTGCTGCCCGGCGTCGAGAACGGCGTCATCATTCTTGTGGCCGCGACCACGGAAAACCCCTCCTTCTCGGTGATTTCACCGCTGCTCTCCCGCTCGTTGCTGCTCACCCTCGAGACGCTGAGCGACGACGACCTCGGCGTGGTCGTCGACCGCGCGGTCACCGATGCCCGCGGCCTCGACGACAAGTTCGACCTCGACCCTGAGGCACGGTCGGCGATCATCCGACTGGCGTCGGGGGATGCCCGGCGGGCGCTGACGGCGCTCGAGGCAGCATCCGTCTCGGCTGCGACGACCATCGCGCCGGGGGACACGAGCAAGCCCCTCATCACGACCGAGATCGTCGCCCTCGCGGTCGACCGCGCGCTGCTGCGCTACGACCGCAACGGCGACGAGCACTACGACGTCATCAGTGCCTTCATCAAATCGGTACGCGGCTCCGACGTCGATGCAGCCCTGCACTACCTGGCCCGCATGATTGAGGCCGGTGAGGACCCGCGCTTCATCTGCCGGCGCATCATCGTGCTCGCGTCGGAGGATATCGGCATGGCCGATCCGCAGTCCCTGGTGATTGCGATGGCCGCCGCCGATGCCGTACAGATGATCGGCATGCCGGAGGGGCGCATCCCGATGGCACAGGCGGTCGTGCACCTCGCGACGGCGCCGAAGTCCAACGCCGCCTATATGGCGCTCGATGCCGCCATCGCCGATGTCAGGGCGGGCAAGGCCGGACGGGTGCCCAAACACCTGCGCGACGCCCACTACCCCGGAGCGAAGCGGCTGGGCCACGGCAAGGGCTACCAGTACCCGCACAACGACCCGATTGGCGTGGTGACGCAGCAATACTCGCCGGATGAGATCAAGTCGGTGCGGTACTACGTGCCGACCGAGCACGGCTACGAGCGTGAGGTGTCGGCGCGGCTCGCCAAGATCATGCGCATTGTTCGCGGGCGTGAGTGAGCCGGTGTGTTAGTCTGGTCCTCGCCTACAACTGGTCTCGGCATGCGGCTGCGTCCGTCACCAGCTTGGAGGGGAAAAGCCCTGTAGCCGGGCGTCCCGTGGCACCCAATCCTCTGATCTCCCATGACGCACTCCCGTGCCTGCACACCTGTGCACCGCGCGGCACGCGCCCTGGTATCCCTGTTTGAGTCCCAGTGAAAGGAAACCGTGTCTACTAAGTCACGTACCCGCAGTAAAACTCGTCTGTCTCGTGCTCTGGGCATCGCCCTGACCCCGAAGGCAGCTCGCTTCCTCGAAAAGCGCCCCTATGCACCGGGCGAGCACGGTCGCACCAAGCGCAAGACCGACTCGGACTATGCCGTTCGTCTTCGCGAGAAGCAGCGCTTACGCGCCCAGTACGGCATCCGCGAAGCCCAGCTCAAGATTGCCTTCGAGCAGGCTCGTCGTCGTCAGGGACTGACCGGTGAGAACCTCGTTGAGATCCTCGAGACCCGTCTCGATGCCCTCCTCGTTCGCTCCGCGATCGCCCGCACCACCGCGCAGGCTCGCCAGATGGTGACCCACCGCCACATCCTCGTTGACGGAGAGCTCGTCGACCGCCCGTCCTACCGTCTCAAGCCGGGCCAGCTCATTCACGTGAAGGCTCGCAGCGAGGGCATGGAGCCGTTCCAGGTTGCCGCCGCCGGCGGACACGTGGACCTGCTGCCGAAGCTTCCCCCGTACCTCGAGGTTGAGCTCGACAAGCTTCAGGCCCGCCTCGTGCGCGCCCCGAAGCGCATCGAGATCCCCGTGACGTGTGAAGTTCAGCTCGTCGTGGAGTACTACGCCGCTCGATAACACCGTGCAGCTCGCTAACACCGTGCAGCTCGATAGATAAGAGTTACGCTGAAAGGCGGATCACCTCCGGGTGGTCCGCCTTTTTAGTTCCCCAAGTCGAAAGTTCCAACGTCGAGAGAGTGGTTTTCATGTCAGGTGGAGATATTGCCGGACTCATCGCGGCCGGAGTGTTCGCCGTGCTCGTCGCCGTTCTCGCCATACCGCTGGTCAAACTAGGCCGCGTCTTCGACGAAACGACGCACGCGATTCGTGACCTAAGCGACAACGTCACGCCGCTCATTGCCGAGTCCACGACAACGCTCAAGCAGACCAACGCGCAAATCGCCCGGGTTGACACGATCACGAGCAATCTAGCGGATGTCACCGGTAACGTGTCAGCGCTGGTCGCCCTGTTCGCCGCCACCGTGGGCGGACCACTGATTAAACTCGCCGGTTTCTCGGCCGGTGTTCGCGCCGCATTCCGCACCGTAGTGCCGGCCGCTGCACCCGCGGCGGAGCGCGCCACCCGGCGTCGTCGGCGCTAGACCTATACGCTGGTCGTGTACCAATTACCTCTGGGAGCATTTAAATGAAGAAGTTCGTCTGGCTGGTTGTTGGCGTTGCCGTGGGATTTGTCGTGGCCCACGAGGTCAATCAGACCAAGCAGGGCAAGCAGTTCTTCAACGACCTCGACGTCAAGGCCCGGGAATTCGGTGAGGCCATCTCCGATGGCTACCGCCAGCGCGAGGCCGAGCTGCGCGACGCGATCGCCGAAGACGCGCCCGAACGCTAACCGGTCTTCACGAGGCGTCCCACGCCGACGATCGCACGCACGCACGCACGCACTCACGGCCGGCCGGCCCCGGCCGGGCTCTACTGTTTTATGCACCTTTCATGCACCACCGAATAGACGGACCCCATGCAGACTGCTGATATTCGCGGGCGTTGGCTCGACTTTTTCGAAGGCCGCGGCCACACCGTCGTCCCCTCGGCCTCGCTCGTCAGCGATGACCCCACCCTGCTGTTCACGGTCGCCGGAATGGTCCCGTTCGTTCCGTACCTGACCGGGCTGGTTCCGGCACCGTACAAGCGCGCCACGAGCGTGCAGAAGTGCATTCGCACCAATGACATCGAAGAGGTCGGCAAGACCCCGCGTCACGGCACGTTCTTCCAGATGAACGGCAACTTCAGCTTCGGCGACTACTTCAAGCAGGAGGCCATCGGCTTCGCCTGGGAGCTGCTCACGACCCCCGAGAATCTGGGCGGCTACGGCTTCCGCGAGAGTGACCTCTGGGTCACCATCTACCTCGACGACGACGAAGCCTTTCGCTACTGGCGTGCCATCGGCGTGCCGGAGAACCGCATCCAGCGCCTCGGCATGGAATCGAACTACTGGTCGACCGGCCAGCCAGGCCCGGCCGGCCCGTGCTCGGAGATCTTCTTCGACCGCGGCCCCGCCTACGGCGCCGACGGCGGCCCGGCCACCGACGACGACCGTTACGTCGAAATCTGGAACCTCGTCTTCATGCAGTACCTGCGCGGCGAAAGCACCGGAAAGAGCGACTTCAAGATTCTCGGTGACCTGCCGAGCAAGAACATTGACACCGGCATGGGCCTCGAGCGGGTCGCCTTTCTCAAGCAGGGCGTCGAGAACATGTACGAAATCGACCAGGTGCGGCCGGTGCTTGACCGGGCATCCGCTCTGTCCGGCCGTCGCTACGGCGCCAACCACGATGACGACGTGCGGATGCGCATCGTCGCCGACCACGTGCGTTCCTCCCTCATGCTGATGAGCGACGGCGTCATGCCGTCAAACGAGGGCCGCGGCTACATTTTGCGCCGACTGCTGCGCCGCTCGGTGCGCGCCATGCGCCTGCTCGGCGTCGACGTGGCCACCCTGCCTGAGCTGTTGCCGGCCAGCCGCGATGCAATGGCCTCGTCCTACCCCGAGGTCGCCGCCGACTACGGACGCATCAGCCAGGCCGCCTACGCCGAGGAAGAGACGTTTCTGCGCACCCTCGCCAGCGGAAGCAGCGTGCTCGACCTCGCCGTCGCGAAGACCAAGAATGATCAGAAGACCGAGCTGCCCGGTAAAACCGCGTTCCTGCTGCACGACACCTACGGGTTTCCGATCGAGATCACCCTCGAAATGGCCGAAGAGGCCGGCCTCAGCGTGAACCGCGAGGCCTTCGACACCCTGATGAGCAAGCAGCGCGCCATGGCCAAGGCCGACGCGAAATCCAAAAAGACGCTGCTGGCCGACCTGTCGGTCTACGCAGCCTTCCGCGCCGCCGGCGAAACGGTCTTCACCGGGTACGAGCAGCTCGACTCCGAATCGGTCATCCTCGGCCTCATCGTCGACGGCAGCTCGGTGAATCGTGCCGTGGCCGGCGACATCGCCGAGGTCATTCTCGCGGAAACGTCGCTGTACGCCGAGTCCGGCGGTCAGGAAGCGGATGCCGGACTGATCGTCGGCGCCGGCTACGAACTCGAGGTGCTCGACGTGCAGAAGCCCGTCAAGGGCCTCATCAGCCACAAGGTTCAGGTACGCAGCGGTGAGGTCGGGGTGGGAGAACGAGCGACGAGCGTCGTCGACCCCGACTGGCGTCGCGGTGCCCGCCAAGCGCACTCCGGAACGCACATTCTGCACGCGGCCCTGCGCCAGGTTCTCGGACCGAACGCGCATCAGTCCGGTTCGTACAACAAGGCCGGATTCTTTCGTCTCGACTTCTCGTGGAACCAGGCCCTGTCGCCGGCCACGCGCAGCGAGATCGAAGAGATCTCCAACAACGCGATCCGCGACAACCTGCAGGTCACCACGCGGGAACTGCCGCTCGCCGAGGCGAAGTCTCTCGGGGCGATGGCCCTGTTCGGCGAGAAGTACGGCGACGTCGTACGGGTCGTCGACATTGGCGGCCCGTGGTCGCGCGAGCTCTGCGCCGGAACCCACGTCGCCTCCAGCGCCGAGATCGGCATGATCAACCTCGTCAGTGAGGCGTCGGTCGGTTCCGCGAACCGTCGTGTCGAATCTCTGGTCGGTCTCGAAGCCTTCCGTGACCTCGCGGTCGAGCGGGCAATCGTGTCGCAGCTGACCGCAAATCTGAAGACTCCGCGGGAGCAGCTGCCCGAGCGCATCGGTGACCTGCTCGCGAGCCTCAAGGCCGCCGAGAAGAAGATCGCGGCCTTTGAGGCCCGCGCCCTGACCGACCGGGTTCCCGCGCTGCTCGCGACCGTGCAGCGCGCCGGTGACGTGAGCGTCGTCGCCGTCGACCTGGGCGTGCTCGCGAGCGCCGACGACGTGCGTATGCTCGTCACCGCGACGAGAGAACGTCTTGGCAGCGACCCGTCCATCGTCGCACTGGCCGCAACCGTCGCCGACAAGCCCGTCGTGATCGTGGCGACGAACGCTGCGGCCCGTGCCGCAGGTCACCGCGCCGGAGCGCTGGCGAAGCAGTTGTCGGGCATCCTCGGCGGCGGCGGCGGCGGCAAGGACGACCTCGCGCAGGGCGGCGGCACCGATCTGACCGCCATCCCCACGGCCCTGCAGTCCGTTATCGCGGCCGTCAGCCGCTAGGCGTGGGTTGCGAGACGGCTTCCCCCGGCGAGGCCCCCGACGTTCTGCGCAGCGGCGTGCGGGTGGGGGTCGACGTCGGCACGGTACGCATCGGAGTTGCCCGCAGCGACAATCACGCCCTGCTCGCAACTCCGGTCGAGACGGTCGCCCGCGACAAGGTCGGAACCGCCGATCTCGCCCGCCTCGGCGCGATCGTCACGGAGCTGAACGCCATGGAGGTCATCGTGGGACTGCCGCTCGCCCTCTCGGGCAACCGGACGGCGTCGACGGATGACGCGGTGCACTTCGCCGAGACTCTCGCGCTCACGCTGGCGGTGCCGGTGCGCCTGGTCGATGAACGCCTCTCGACGGTGTCGGCTCAGGCGGCGCTGCGAACCTCGGGTCGGTCGACGCGAACCCAGCGTCCAGTGGTCGATCAGGTGGCCGCAACTATAATTTTGCAACACGCGCTCGACTCCGAGCGTGCCACGGGTAAGCCGGCCGGCTCGCTCGTGCACCCGACCGAGAGGCCGTAGACGTGCCTGACCCCGACCAGCCGCTGCCGTCTCGTCGAAGTCTGCGCGCCGCCGCCGAAGCCGCCGCCGAAGCCGCCTCACAGGCGGCCGCCGTGCGCGCCGCTGTACCGGCCGAGGGCACGCCGGCCGAGGGCACGCCGGCCGAGAGCGCGCCGGCC
>NZ_SOHE01000029.1 GCF_004403305.1 Cryobacterium frigoriphilum
AAGCTACGACTTGGTCCCGCTTGAGGCCGGCAGCTGAACAGCTTTCCGAACCTGTGGGGTACGTGTGATTACATTACGCACCCCCCGCAACACCGTCAAAACCAGCACACAGCCCGGGCGTGTCGCCCCCACCCCGCACCGCAACACGTGGCCAATTCAGGAAAAACCCGGCCGCACGGCATCCACTGCCCGGAACAGTCCCACGGCCCGACGACCACCGGCCGGTTTACCTGAATTAGCCACCGGGCATCCCCACCCGGAGACGCCCCCTGTGGGAAGAACCGAGTCACGGCACCGGGCGGGGAGAGCCGAACCATGCAGGCCAACGAAAGCAAGCAACACCGGCCCAGCCAGCCGGACACGTGGCCAATTCAGGAAAAACCCGGCCGCACGGCATCCACTGCCCGGAACAGTCCCGCGGCCCGACGACCATCGGCCGGTTTACCTGAATTAGCCACCGGTGGGAGCACCTTGCTAGCCAGAGACACCTACGCGGGNCCGGTGGGAGCACCTTGCTAGCCAGAGACACCTACGCGGGAAAGACCGAGTCGAGACACCGAGGCGCATTGGCAACGAGGCGCCGGTTAGCGGTTGAGCGACGAGCGGATGCCGCACCCTCCGAGCCACGGAGTCTCCGGCCGCCAGACCGCCCGGGGGCACAGCCCGGTGTGTCTCGCTCGGCCACGGCGGCGACTACTGCACGAAGACGCCGGCGAGGGTCTTCTTGCCGCGGCGCAGCACGGCCACTCCCCCGGGCAGCACCGACGCATCAATGGTCGCGTCTTCGCTGGTGACCTTGGCGTTGTTCAGGTAGACGCCACCCTGCTTCACAGCGCGGCGGGCCTCCCCCAGACTCGTCGTGAGTCCGGTGTCCACGAGCAGCTGAATGATCGGAGCATGCGGTGCACTCGTTGTGTTAGGTAGTTCGCGCAGGGCCGCTTCGAGGGTTGACGGGTCGAGATCGGCCAGATCGCCCTGGCCGAAGAGGGCCTCGGCGGCGTGGATCGCGGCATCCGTCGCCGGAATGCCATGTACGAGACTCGTGACCTCGTAGGCCAGAGTGCGCTGTGCTTCGCGGCGGAACGGCTCCGTCGCCACGAGCGCGGCGAGGCGCTCGATCTCGACGCGACCGAGAAAGGTGAAGACCTGCAGGCGAAAGATCACGTCGGCATCGTCGGTGTTGACCCAGAACTGGTAGAACGCGTACGGGCTCGTGAGGTTCGGGTCGAGCCAGATCGCGTTGCCCTCGCTCTTGCCGAACTTGGTGCCGTCGCTGTTGGTGATGAGCGGCGTTCCGATGGCGTGCACGCTGTCACCTTCGGCACGACGGATGAGGTCGGTTCCGCTCGTCAGGTTGCCCCACTGGTCGCTGCCCCCCGTTTGCAGCACGCAGTTGTAGGCGCGGTGCAGCTCGAGGTAGTCCAGTCCCTGCAGGATCTGGTAGCTGAACTCGGTGTAGCTGATGCCGGCGTCGGAGTTGAGGCGAGCGCTGACGGCATCCTTCTTGAGCATGGTGCCGACGCGAAAGTACTTGCCGATGTCGCGCAGAAAGTCGATCGCACTCAGCGGCGCGGTCCAGTCCAGATTGTTCACCATGGTGACGGCGTTGTCACCCTCTGCGCTGAGAAAACGGGAAACCTGCGCCTGCAGGTAGCCGACCCATTCGGCAACCGTGTCGGCCGGGGTCAGCGTGCGCTCCGCGGTCGGCCGCGGGTCGCCGATCAGTCCGGTGGAACCACCGACGAGGCCGAGCGGATGGTGGCCTGCGAGCTGCAGGCGGCGCATCAGCAGAATCTGCACGAGGTTGCCGAGGTGCAGGCTCGGTGCGGTCGGGTCGAAGCCGCAGTAGTAGGTGATCGGCGGGCCCGAGAGCAGATCCTTCAGCTCGGCTGCGTCGGTGGAGACGTGCACGAGGCCGCGCCAGGTGATTTCCTCCCAGACGCTGTCGAAGGAGGGATCATTGGACTGTTGGGCGAGGATCGCGGGATCTGACACCAGCCCAGATTACCAGCGCCGAAATGTCGGCCGGTGACCTGTCTGGGCTGCTGGGCGTGTTTTACTAAGCGTGTGGCCTCACTGCGGCTGAGTTTAGGCCTCAGACTTTACTTACAGCACTTTAGGTTAGAGACTTACTTTTATGTTTGTGATTACCGCCGACCAGATCGACAGCCGTAACGATCGCGACCGCGCCGGCGAAATGATCGCCCAGCTCACCGCCGACCTCGGGCACGCCTTTTCGCTGCCGGCCGACCAAACCTCCGGCGACGAAATTCAAATCCTGATGCCCACGGCCCGTGCCGCGCTGACCACGATTCTCGCCCTGCACCGGTCCGGCTTCTGGAGCATCGGGCTCGGAGTCGGATCGGTGCGCACCCCGCTTCCCGCCGCGACGCGCCAGGCCACGGGCGAAGCCTTCATCGCCGCCCGCACCGCCGTGACGCGGGCTAAGAAGACGGATGCCCGCTTCGCCCTGAGCCTGCGCACATCCGTTCCGGACGCGGTCGCCGCGACCGATACCGCACCCGACGCTGCGACCAGTAGCGCGCTGCTCAACGTCGTCGAGGTCGAAGCGCTCGTCGCGATGCTGCTGTTGCTGCGCCAGCGCCGCTCCGTCGAGGGCTGGGAAGCCACCGACCTGCTCGAACAGGGGCTGCCCCAGGTGGAGATCGCCGCAATTTTGGGCATCTCAACGGCCGCGGTCAGCCAGCGTGTGAAGAGTGCGCTCTGGAGGGTCGATGAAGCCGCCCGTCCGGCACTCGTTAGGCTGCTAGAGAATCTCGACCGCGCGACGAGCGAAACGGACCCCGCTGAATGAACTTCTACTCACCCCTCGACTTTCTGGGCCTGCTCTACGTGCCCCTGCTGGTGCTCGTAACCATCGGTTCGCTCGTGTTCGCGGTGCTCGCCTTTCGCCTGCAGCGACAGTTGTTCGCCATCATCGCGGCCGGGGCACTCGCCGCTGCCCTGTTCATTGCCGCGATTCCGGCGCAGGGTGGCGTCGGCGGCGTCAGCGCCCTGCTGAGCCTGCTCACCGTTGCCCTCGCGGTGGTCGGCGGCGGCCCGATGGCCGTGCTCGCGCTCAACCTGGCCACGAAGAACACGGTCGCGCCGGGGGCCCACGGTGGCATTCTGGTCGATTCCCCTCTCGTCGGCCCCGGCGCGTCGAACACCCGCGCGGTCGACGACAACGGCCAGCCGCTCACGCACGAAGTGCTGCGCGGCGGGCTGACCATCGGAATCCTCGAACGTTTCGCCGTCGCCGGCGCGATTCTCGCCGGCTTCCCGGAGGCAATCGCCGTCGTCGTGGCGATCAAGGGCGTGGGCCGTTTCACCGAACTGGCCGCGCCCGAGTCGCGCGAGCGTTTCATTATCGGCACTCTCGCAAGCCTCACCTGGGCCTGCGCCTGCGCGACGCTCGCCGTGATCGCCCGCGGCTGAGCCGGGGCCTGGCCGCGAGCACCGTCAGTCGAATCCGGTGCGCACTATCGCGGGTTCCCTCCTGCGTTCTTTCAGCAGGCTCGGAATCACGGCGAGGCCCGCGATAGTGATGACCGCGCCCATCAGCGTCGGAATCAGTGGGGTCGTCGTGGGCGTCGTCGTCGCAATGTCGAACACCGTGTGGAAGACCGCGACGACGACAATACTGCCGGAGCTTTTCAGGTACAGCCACGCGAACACCAGCGAGGCTACGAGAATGCTGACCGCGAAGCCGATGAATCCCGCTGCGGGCATCGACCGGTAGGTGGGCGTAATGCCGAACAGGGGCAGATGCCAAGCGGCCCACATCGCGCTCACGAGAAGTGCGGCGACCAAGGGAGAATGGCGCTGCTGCAGGCTCGGTTGGGCGAACCCGCGCCAGCCGATCTCCTCGCCAAACCCGTAGAACAGCAGGTTGGCGGCCCAAAACACGAGCAGTGGCAGGGCCGGGTACTCGATGCTCGCGCCGAATCGGCTCACGTCGGGCCACTCCCCGTCAACAACACGGGCGACCACGACCGCGACGCCAAACAGCACGAGCGGGCCGACCGCGGCGAGCAGTAGCCACCGGCCTCGACGGCGCACGGCCAGCATCCGCTGCTTCAGATCGGTGAGCCCGACGCGACCGGCGACGACCGCCGTCACCAGAAGCGCGGCCGCCGCCGGGCCGAGTCCGCCGGCCAGGTGCAGATACGGTGACGCGGTCCATGCCACCCAGTCTTGACGGTCGGCGAGCAACGGCAGCCACAGTGCCCACGAGATCGCGTAGGCGAGCACGACAAAGGCAACGACGGGGTGCCGCAACGCGAGGACCATGATCAGAGCTTAGGACTCACCTCAGACATCCGCCCCGGCCCCTACCGTGCGCGGTGTGGGGCCGCAGACTTGCGATACGTCGAGACGGATGCCTCCCCCGGCAGCCAGAACCGCCACGGAAACTCTGTTCCCCCGCCCGCCCCGCTCACTCCCGTGCGTGGTCCGGTGAGAAACGTCGCGGCACCGCCCGACAGCGTCAGCTCGAAAGGCTCGGCCGCGAGATCGGCACCACTGTCGAGCAGCGTGATGCCGAGGGCCTTTGTAAGTCTGGCCGGGCCCTGGGCGAGGTCTGAATCCTTGCGGGAGGTGGGACGGCGCATCCGTGCCACCGGCAGACCGTCGACGATTTCGCCGCCGCGCAGCAGCAGCGCGGATGCCTCCCCCTCCGGCCCGCAGACCACGTTGGCGCAGACGTGCATGCCGTAGCTGAAATAGGCGTAGACATGGCCGGCGGGGCCAAACATCGGCGCGGTGCGAGGGGTCAGCCCGCGAAAGGCGTGCGAGCCGGGGTCGACGGCTCCGAGGTAGGCCTCGACCTCGGTCACCCGCAGCGATACGCCCCCGCGGGTCAGCACCGCGCCCAGCAGCAGGGGCACCACCTCGAGGGCGGATCGCTGCAACAGCGTGCGGTCAAAGCTCATCGAACGTTCACAATTCTCCTGGGTAACGGCCTGGACGGCCTGGACGGCCTGGATCACGGTCTGACTGTGCGCCGCACGGTGACTTTCGGCACTATCCGCCCCGTCTCAATGCGAGTTACGTGCAGAGCAGAAAGAGGCACCATGAGAAGTCTGCAGGACACCACACCCATCGGGCATGCGCTGATGTGGATCGCCGGATACATCCTGATCGTGAACGTCGGCGACGCCGTGTCGGAGGCGATCGGAATCGCGAGTGCCGGTACGGCGCCGCTGCTGATTCTGTACGCCCTGGCCCTGATCTGGTATCTGCGCGCCGGCTTCCGTGCGCGTCAATATGGCCTGCGCCGTCCGTCGGCCGGCGCTCTTCGCCTCACGGCGTTTTACCTGCCGCTCCTGGCGCTCACGCTGCTGCAGTACAGCAAGGGAATCAACACCGAGCTGGATGCCCAGGCCATCGCCCTCGCCTGCACCCTGATGATCGGTGTCGGGTTCATCGAGGAACTGCTCTTTCGCGGGTTTCTCTTTCAGGCTATCGCGACAAAGAAGACCGTTCTGCGAGCCATTTACATTTGTGGTATCACGTTCGGGCTCGGTCACCTCGTGAACCTGATGCGCGGCTATTCCCAGGCCGACCAGCTCATTCAACTCACCGCGGCCGTGTTGATCGGCATCGCACTGGGCTATTGCGTCGCCATCACGCACAGCATCCTGCCCGGCGTGCTCTTTCACATTCTGTTCAACATCAGCGGCGCGCTCACGACCCACGACGCCCGATGGGACGCGGTGCTCGTCGGCGCGATGGCCCTCGTCCTGCTGCCGTACATCGTCTACCTGCACCGAGTACTCACCCGGATGCCATCGTCCCAACCCGCAGTTCGCCGCGAATCCCTCAGGCGCTGAGGGTGCTGGCAAGTACCCGCACACGTTCAACGAGCGCGGCGCGCTGCTGCGCGACGCGCACCGGAGCGGTGCCGCCGAGGCCGTCACGGCTCTCAACCGAACCTCGGATGGTGAGCACCTCGCGCACCTCGGGCACGAGGTGGGTCGAGATGGTCTGCAGCGCAGCATCGTCGACCTCGTGCAGGTCGAGATCGTGGGTCTCGGCGTATTTCACGAGCGAACCCGTGATCTCGTGCGCGTCTCGGAAACTGACGTGCCGTTTGACCAGCCATTCCGCGACATCCGTTGCGAGGGAGAAGCCCTGCGGGGCCAGTTCGGCCATGCGTTCGGTGTGGAACTGCAGGGTGGCGACCATGCCGGTGAAGGCGGGCAGCAGAACCTCGAGGGTCTCGATCGAGTCGAGGACGGGCTCTTTGTCCTCCTGCAGGTCACGGTTGTACGCAAGCGGCAGGCCCTTGAGGGTTGCCAGCAGGCCGGTGAGGTTGCCGATCAGGCGACCCGATTTGCCGCGCGCAAGCTCGGCGATGTCGGGGTTCTTCTTCTGCGGCATGATCGACGAGCCGGTGGAGTAGCCGTCGTCGAGGGTGACGAAACCGAATTCCTTGGTGTTCCAGAGGATGATCTCCTCGGCCAGGCGCGACAGGTCGATGCCGATTTGGGCCGTGATGTAGGCGAACTCGGCCACGAGGTCGCGGCTCGCGGTGCCGTCAATCGAGTTCTCGACGACCGCGGAGAAACCGAGGTCGGCGGCGACGAGACCGGCGTCGAGGCCGAGGGTGTTGCCGGCGAGGGCGCCGGACCCGTAGGGGGAGGCGTCCGCTCGGCGACCCCAGTCGGCGAAACGGTCGAGGTCGCGCACCAGCGGCCAGCAGTGCGCGAGCAGGTGGTGGGCGAGAAGCACGGGTTGGGCGTGCTGAAGGTGGGTGCGACCGGGCATGATGGCGTCATCGTGCGCTTCGGCCTGGGCGGCGAGGGCGTCGATCAGTTCGATGACCATCGCGCTGAGCGTGGCGGCGTGGTCGCGCAGCCACATGCGCACGAGGGTCGCGACCTGATCGTTGCGGCTGCGACCGGCGCGGAGCTTGCCGCCAATCTCGACGCCGATGATGTCGATGAGTCCGCGTTCGAGGGCGGAGTGCACGTCTTCGTCGGCGTCAGCCGGCAGAAATTCACTCGCGACGACGGCGCGCTCGAGTTCTTCGAGCGCGCCGACCATCTGACTCAGTTCGGTGTCGGTGAGATAGCCCGCCGCGGCGAGGGCCCGGGCGTGCGCGCGGGATCCTTGCAGGTCGTAAGGGGCAAGCATCCAGTCAAAATGCGTGGATTTGCTCAGCCGCGCCAGTTCCGGCGACGGTCCCCCGGCGAAACGACCGCCCCAGAGGGCGCCCGCCTTGCCGGCGCGGTTGGCATTCTTCTTCTCAGCCGACACGTATTTGCCCTACTTCGCGGCGGCGTCGCGGCGCGCGGCAACCTTGCTCGGCAGCGACCACAGCTCGATGAATCCCTTGGCCATGGTCTGGTCGAAGGAGTCGCCGGTGTCGTAGGTGGCGAGGTTGAAGTCATACAGGCTCGTGGTGCTGGAGCGCCCGGTGACGACGGCGCTGCCGGCGTGCATCTTGAGACGGATGTCGCCGGTCACGTACTTCTGGGTGTCCTCGATGAACACGTCGAGGCTCTTCTTGAGCCCCGAGAACCAGAGTCCGTCGTAGACGAGCTCGGCCCACTTACTCTCGACGCCGCGCTTGTAGCGGGCGACGTCGCGCTCGAGGGTCATGTTCTCGAGCTCTTCGTGGGCGGCGATGAGGGCCATTCCGGCGGGGGCTTCGTAGATCTCACGGCTCTTGATGCCCACGAGGCGGTCTTCGACGATGTCGATGCGGCCCACTCCCTGATCGCCGGCGAGGCGGTTCATGAGCTGGATGACCTGCAGCGGAGTGACCTTTTTGCCGTCAATGGCGACGGGCACGCCCTGCTCGAAGCTGATGACGACCTCGGTGGGCGCACGGGTGACCGACGGGTCCTGCGTGTAGGTGTACAGATCTTCGATCGGAGCGTTCCACGGGTCCTCGAGGAACCCGGTCTCGACGGCGCGACCCCAGACGTTCTGGTCGATCGAGTACGGGCTCTTCTTCGACTGCGCGATGGGCAGGTTGTGCGTCGCGGCGTACTCGATGGCCTTGTCGCGGGTGAGTTCGAAGTCGCGCACCGGGGCGAGCGAGGTCAGCTCGGGGGCGAGGGCGGCGACGGCGGATTCGAACCGAACCTGGTCGTTGCCCTTGCCGGTGCAGCCGTGCGCGACGCTGTCGGCGCCGAGCTCGATGGCCGTGGACGCGAGGTACTTCGCGATGAGCGGGCGGCTGATCGCCGAGACCAGCGGATAACGCTTCTGGTACAGCGCGTTGGCCTTGAGCGTGGGAACGATGTAGTCGTTCGCGAACTCGTCTTTGGCGTCGATGACGATGGATTCGACCGCTCCGCAGTCCAGGGCTCGCTGGCGGATGACGTCCATGTCTTCGCCCTCCTGTCCAACGTCGACAGCCAGAGCTACGACCTCTTTACCGGTTGCATCCTTCAGCCAGCCGATGCCGACCGAGGTATCCAGACCACCCGAGTATGCGAGTACAACACGTTCCGCCATGGTTCTCCCTAAATCTTGATCTCTACGAGTTTACGGGGTTGCCAGAGCGGCCCGGTTCGCGGGGGCCGCGCTCGGTGTGGGGCACGCGTCCTCGCAAGTGAGCAGTTCTTGCGGTTGCCGACGGTTGCCGACGGTTGCCGGCCTCGGGAACCGCAAAAAGTGGTCACTCGCGAAACAGAATCCACGGGTCTGAAAACTCGGCCTGTGGATAACTCCCACGGCACCCTGCTGTGTCCTACGGTGACCGCATGCGAACATACTCATTGCACAAACGGGCGAATCATCGCGTTCCTGTTCTCGCTCTTGGCCTGTGCCTGGGGTTGGGTCTCAGCGGATGCGCCACCACACTCGAGTCCGCTGTGTCCGTACCTCCCCCGCCCAGACCGGTGGCCTCACCGTCGACTACCCCGACCGTTGCCCCCGTCTTCACCTCCAACAACTCCGCGGTTGCCGCCGCGACCTCGGCATTCGACGCCTACCTACGGCAAATCGACGCGATCTTCTCGGCGGTCGCTGCCGACCCTGAGCTGATGCGATCGGTTGCCTCCACGACGTTCGCTGAGGAAATCATTGTCTTTGCGAACCGCGCTCGGGAATACGGCATCCACAGTGAAGGGCACGAAACCTTCGACGGAGTCAGCGTGGTCGGTATCGATGAGATCGCGGAGGGCGGAGTAGGCGTCCTCGTCGTCGACCTCTGCCTCGATCGGTCGACGTCGATATTTGTGGACGCAACGGGAGCCGTGCTAGAGGGACCCGTCGATGATCCGACGCGAAAGAACTACGTCGTGAGTTTCGATTGGAAGGACCCCACCAATCCGGGCAGTGTGATCGTTGGATCCCAAACGCCGCTGCCAGGCGGAACCGCGTGTGGGTAGCGAGGTGCTGGTGTTGGCATCCCCGATAAATCCGGCCTGTGAAGAACTCCCACGAAGGGCATCCGTGGCCTACGGTGACCGCATGCGACCACATTCCCGCAATTTTGTCCCGAAACTCGTCATGCTTGCCGCCGCGTTCGCTTGGGGGGTGAGCGGATGCGCTGCCGCCCCCGAGCCCACTCCCCCGTCATCGGCGCCGGCCCCGACCACGACAGTTGCTCCCGTGTTTGCCTCGAATGAAGAGGCCCTGGCTGCCGCGACTGAGGCGTATGCCGCCTACGAAGAAATATTCACAATTGTTGCCGCCGAAGGTGGCATCAACCCAGAGCGAATGAAACCAGTCACGTCCGGGATCTATGAAAAGGGTCTGCTGCAGGAGATGGAGGACATCCGCGCCAAGGGACTGCGAGCAATCGGCGAAGCAACATTCGACGGGGTAAGGCTTCAGCGCGTGGACGAAATGGCGCCGGGCGGCGTGGGCGTGGTTGTTGTCTATCTCTGCTCGGATGTATCCCAAGTCGACGTCCTGGATGCAAATAGCGTGTCGCAGGTCGCCCCCGCCCGAAACCCTCGAACCGCGCTGGAAGTTGGATTCAATTGGGAGCCCGGAGCCGACGGTGTGATCACGGTGGGATCTCGCACGGTCTGGAATGGTGGCGGAGTTTGCTAGGTCGAAATGTTTCGTTGGTGACTACCTTGAGTGTGGTGCTCTTCGCGGGGACGAGTCTATCTGCTGCCTCGGCTCGGGGAAGCGATCCTGAACCCTCGCTCACAGCGTCGACCACCCCCGATGCCGCCCAGCTCTACGGCTTCATTGAACGAAAACAGGACGACGCTGCCGGCACGACCGGCACGACCGGCGCAGAAGAGAAGAAGGCAAACCTCGCCAAGAAGCTGCTCGCCTACGGTCCCGACCAATGGATCAATACTGAGGACCTCACTGTTCCATTGGCCAAACGCGCCACCAAGAGCAAGAAACCCGGCCCCGGACTGGTCGAAATCCGAGTGGATGCCTTCGTCCTGGCCTGCATGGCCGGCGACCCCTGCGACCCGAACCGCCCCGCAGCCGTCGTGGTGACCCCGGCGACCCCGGCCCTGCGCATCAGCGACCTCGCGACCTTCACCCCGGACGCCCCCACCCAGCAAATGCAACCCAACGGCTGGATGGTCAAAGGACTCTCGACGAACTTCGTGGCCCGAGCAGCCGTTCACGAACAGACCGGCGAACTGCTCGGCCAACCCGCTGACGTACGTTTCACCCCGATCAGCTACAGCTGGGACTACGGCGACGGCACCACCGGCACCTCAACGAACGGCGGCGCCACCTGGCAATGGTTGAACCTGCCCGAGTTCTCCGAGACAGACACCAGCCACACCTACGAGAGCACCGGCGAATACACAATCACCCCGAGCGTCACTTACCGCGCCGAATACCGCTACGCCGGCTCCGACTGGCTCCCCGTCGACGGAACCATCAGCATCACCGGCCCGCCGAACACCGCGACCGCATGGATCGTGCGCACCGCCCTCGTCGCCCAGAACTGCATCGACGACCCCCAAGGCATCGGCTGCCACACGGACCGCGACCCCACCCCCAACCAGTAAGCCGTGAGCCGTGAGCACTGAGCCGTGAGCAGCACGCCCGGAGCCAGGCCGGCAGCTTCTCGCGAGTGAGCAGTTCTGCTCCAGAACGCCGCGGGAAGCGCCAAAACTGCTCACTCGCGGAACAAAACACCGGTGCGCGAAATTGAGCCTGTGGAAAACTCCCACTGCGGGCGCCGGTGCCCTACGGTGACCGCATGCGCCCCCATTCCCGCGAAAATCTGGCGAAACTCGTCATCCTGACTGTCGTCGTTGGACTGAGCGGATGCGCCGCCACCCCCGAGCCCACTCCCCCGCCCCCGGTACCGTCCCCGACAGAGACGTTCACCCCCATCTTCGCCAACAACGACGAAGCCCTCGCCGCCGCGACGACGGCCTACGCCGCATATGAGGAGTTGGCAACCGTCGTGGCTTCCGAGGGGGCTATCAACCCTGAACGAATACAAGCCGTCACATCCGGGAGCTACGAGCAATTTCTGCTTGCGGATCTCGCGGAAGCCCGGTCCGCTGGCCTCCGAACAATTGGCACGGCAACGTTCGACGGAGTGAGGCTGCAGCGTGTCGATGAAAGGGCAACCGGAGGCGTGAGCGTCGTCGTCGTTTACCTCTGCTCTGATGTCTCTCAGGTCGACGTCCTCGACGCAAATAATGCGTCACAAGTCGCGGCTGATCGTGTCCCTCGAACAGCCCTTGAGGTCGGTTTCGATTGGGAGCCGGGACTTGATGGCGTTCTGACCGTAGGCTCGCGGGTCGCGTGGAAAGGTGGAGGAGTGTGCTGACTCGGCGTTTCCTCCTGCATGTACTTTTCTGGGCGGTTCCGATGATCGGTGTGCTGCCGCTTGTGCAGGGTTACGACCCGATTCCCGAGCCAACCGTCACAGCCACGGCTGCTCCTGGTGCGTTACAAGTTGGGGGATTCCGTCAGTATGCCTACGGCGGTGGCGGCACGGGCACGGCCGATACGACGGAGAGGAGGGTGGACCGCGCCAGGAAGGTTCTCGCCGACGATCCAGCCCGTTGGCGGATCATTGACGACCTCACTGTTCCTCTGGTGGACCGCCCAACAAAGAGCAAGGTGAAGGGTCCCGGCCTCATCGAGAGCCGAAAGGACGCCTTCGTCCTGGCCTGCATGGCCGGCGACCCCTGCGACCCGAACCGCCCCGCAGCCGTCGTGGTGACCCCGGCGACCCCGGCCCTGCGCATCAGCGACGTCGCCAGCTTCACGCCCGCCGCCCCGACCCAACAGATGCAACCCAACGGATGGATGGTCAGAGGGCTCGCGACGAACTTCATCGCGCAGGCATCCGCGCACGAACAAAGCGGCGAACTCCTCGGCCAAACCGCAGACGTACGATTCACCCCCAATCGGCTACGCCTGGGACTACGGCGACGGCACCACCGGCACGTCAACGAACGGCGGCGCCACCTGGCAATGGTTGAAACTGCCCGAATTCAGTGACACCGTCACCAGCCACACCTACGAGGTAACCGGTGAATACACCATCACGCCCAGCGTCACCTACAGCGCCGAATACCGCTACGCCGGATCAGTCTGGCTACCGGTCGACGGTACCGTCACCATCCCCGGAGCCCCCACCACCGCAACAGCCTGGGTCGTGACCACCGCCCTCGTCGCCAAAAACTGCCTCGAAGACCCCGACGGCATCGGCTGCCACACGAAACACGACCCCACACCCCGCGAGTGAGCACTATTCGCTTCCGGGGCCCGGGAAGAGCAACTACCGCTCACTCGCGAAACGGGGCGGGGGCGGGGCGTCAGAGCTGCTGGGGCGCCACAAGGCTGCTCATGCGCCCGCGACCTGCGTTGGGTTTCGCGCCCAGAAGCTGCTCATGCGCCCGGAACCTGCACCCTCCCAGCATCATGCGCCTGAAAGCTGCGCATGCGCCCACGATAACAGGCGCTCGAGCCGCTTTTGGGCGCACGAGTGAAACAACGTGGAGGTATCGGGCGCAGCAGCAGCGCAGGGGCGCAGCCCGCGATGCAGGGTCGCAGCGCCAGCCCCGCTCGGCGTGACATCGCGCCGGACGTGCACGGGGCGGTTACTCGCCAAAAAGCGGCGCCAGTCGAGTCCAGACGCGAGGCGGGTTACGACTCGTTTTTGGCCAGGAGCCAGGCGAGCAGGGCCTTCTGGGCGTGCAGGCGGTTCTCCGCCTCGTCCCAGATGATGCTCTGCGATCCGTCGATGACGTCCGCGGTGACCTCGAAGCCACGGTCGGCCGGCAGGCAGTGCATGAAGTGGGCATCCGGCTTCGCGAGGGCGAGCAGCGCCGCGTCCACCTGGTACTGGCCGAATTCGGCGAGCCGGGCGGCCTTCTCTTCTTCCTTGCCCATCGACACCCAGGTGTCGGTGACGACCACATCGACCCCGGCCACGGCCTCGGCCGGGTCGCGGTACAGCGTGACGGACCCACCGGTCTGCGCGGCGATCGCCGTGGCATCCGCTACAACGGCATCGCTCGGCGAGTACTCCGCCGGTGACGCGATGCGCACGTGCATGCCCGCGGTCGCGCCGGCGAGCAGGTAGGACTGCGCCATGTTGCACGCGCCGTCGCCGAGGAACGCCACGGTCTGGCCGGCGAGGGCGCCGCGGTGCTCACGAATCGTGAGCAGGTCGGCGAGCAGCTGGCAAGGGTGGAAATCGTCAGAGAGCGCGTTGACGACGGGAACCGTGGTGCCGAGCGCCATCTCTTCGAGTCCCGCCTGGCCGTAGGTGCGCCAGACGATCGCGGCAACCTGGCGTTCGAGCACGCGGGCGGTGTCCGACGCGGTCTCCTTGCCCCCGAGCTGGCTGCTGGCGGTGGCGATGATGAGTGGGCTGCCGCCGAGGTCGGCGATGCCGACCGCAAACGAGACCCGGGTGCGAGTCGACGACTTGTCGAAGATCACAGCAACCGTCTGCGGGCCTTCGAGCGGGCGCACCGCGAATCGGTCTCGCTTCATGTCCAGGGCCAGATCGAGGATCTCGGCCTGTTCGGCCGCAGAGATGTCGTCGTCGCGCAGGAAATGGCGGGTCACGGTGTCACTTTCGTTAATACTTCGAGTAAAAATGCGGGTTCCCAGAAAGATAATGGGAGGTTTCTACCCTAGGGGAACCGGCTAGGGTGCGATGACGGATGCCCCGGCCGCGGTGTGCGCGGCCGTCACGGCCGCCAGCGCCCGGCCGAAACGCTGCTCGAACGCGGCCAGTTCGGCGGCACCGACGATGAGCGGTGGAGCGAGCCGGATCGTGCGCGGGTTCGGCGCGTTGACGATGAGCCCGGCAGCGAAGGCCGCGGCGGCGAGCTCGGCGGCGATCGGCTCGGTCAGGGCGATGCCGAGCAGCAGCCCGCGCCCACGCACACCCGCAATGAGCCGCGAGTCGAACCCGAGAATCAGCGACCGCAGCTCGGCGCCACGGCGCGCGGCATTGCCGACGAGGTCGTCGCGCTCGATCACACCGAGCACGGCATCGCCGGCCGCCGTGACGAGCGGATTGCCGCCGAAGGTGGTGCCGTGCTGGCCACGCTGAAAGAGCGTCGAGGCGGCCCCAAACGTGACGAGGGCACCGATCGGCAGTCCGCCGCCCAGCCCCTTGGCGAGGGTGAGGGCATCCGGTTGGATACCGGCGTGCTCGTAGGCGAACATCTTGCCGGTGCGGCCGATGCCGGTCTGGATCTCGTCGAGGATCAGCAGCACACCGTGCTCGGTGCAGAGTTCGCGGGCGCGGCGCAGAAACCCGTCCGGCAATTCGATGACGCCGGCCTCGCCCTGCACGGGTTCGAGAAACAGGGCCGCGACGGTGTCATCGATCGCGGCTTCGAGGGCAGCGAGCGTCGGCGCAATGTGCTCGACCCCGCCCGGAACGGGCAGAAACGGCTCACGCATCGCCGGCTTGCCCGACAGGGCGAGCGCGCCCATCGTACGGCCGTGGAAGGAGTCGGTGAGGGTCAGTATGCGGGTGCGCGCCCCGGCGGCTCCCCCGGTGTTCAGCCGGGCGAGCTTGAACGCGGCTTCGTTGGCTTCGGTGCCCGAATTAGCGAAGAACACCTTGCCCGCGGCACCGGCGCCGGTCAGCCGGGTGAGACGTTCGGCCAGATCGAGCTGCGGCGTGGAAGCGAAGTAGTTCGAGACGTGCGCGACCGCGCCGACCTGCGCGGTCACGGCCGCGACGAGCTCCGGATGCGCATGGCCGAGCGAGTTCACGGCGATACCGGCAAGAAAGTCAAGGTATTCGGTGCCCGCGTCGTTCCAGACGTAACAGCCCGAGCCGCGCACCAGCAGCGCGAGCGGCGGCGCGAAGGTCGGCATGATGGCGCCGGCGTAGCGCTCCTGCCAGGGCCGGCCTGCCGCGGCGTCTGTGGCGACGGATGCGCCGGGCTGGGCGGGATCACTGTGGGTCATGCGGGGACTACCTCCGTGCCGATGCCGCTTCCGGTGAAAATTTCGAGCAGGATCGAGTGCGGCACTCGTCCGTCGATGATGGCCGCCTTGGCGACCCCGCCGTCGACAGCGTCGAGGCACGCGGTCATCTTCGGGATCATGCCGCTTTCGAGGCTTGGCAGCAGTGCCCGCAGCTCGCGTACGGGAATGATCGAAACCAGGGAATCCCGGTTGGGCCAATCTCGATAGAGGCCCGCGACATCCGTGAGAATGACTAGTTTTGCCGCGCCCAGCGCGATCGCAAGAGCGGCCGCGGCGGCATCGGCGTTGACGTTGAGGGACTGCCCGGGCACGTCGGTGTCGGGAGCGATCGATGAGATCACCGGGATGCGCCCGGCGTTCAGCTGGGCGTGTACCGCCTCCGGGTCGACGCCGACGACGTCGCCGACGAGTCCGAGGTCAACCTGCTCGCCGTCGATCAGGACTCCACGCCGACGTCCGCGAAAGAGTCCGGCGTCTTCGCCGCTGAGCCCCGCGGCCAGCGGCCCGTGCTGGTTTATATGGCTGACCAGATCACGGTTGATCTGCCCGGTCAGTACCATGCGCACGACCTCCATGGCCTCGGGCGTGGTCACCCGGTAGCCGCCGCGAAACTCGCTCTCGATGCCCAGGCGCTCGAGCATCGCCGAGATCTGCGGCCCGCCGCCGTGCACGACGACCGGGCGCAGCCCCGCGTAACGCAGGTAGACCATGTCTTCGGCGAAGGCTCGCTGCAACTCTTCGCTGACCATGGCGTTGCCGCCGAACTTGACGACCACGATTTGGTCGTGAAAGCGCTTGAGCCACGGCAGCGACTCGATCAGCGTCGCTGCCTTGACCGATGCCTCCGCCTGCGTCGTCTCGGCAGCGTCTGTCGGCGCGGGGTTGTTCGTCGTCTGTTCGGTCATGATCAGCTCGCGTATGCGCTGTTCTCTTCGACGTAGTCGTGGGTGAGGTCGTTGGTCCAGACCGTCGCGGTCGCCTCGCCGGCGTGTAGGTCGATCTGCACGGTCACGGCACGGGGAGTGAGGTCGACGAGCTCGCGCGGCTGGTCGGGCTCGCCGGCGGTGCAGACCTGCACCCCGTTGATGGCGACGTCGATGCCGTAGGGGTCGAAGGCGGCATCCGCTTCGCTGATGGTGCCGACCGCGGCGAGCACCCGACCCCAGTTCGGATCGTTGCCGAAGATCGCGGTCTTGAACAGGTTGCTGCGAGACACGGCCCGGGCCACGGTCACGGCCTCGGCCTCGGAGAGCGCGTTCCGCACCTCGATGGCCACGTCGTGTCCGGATCCCTCGGCATCGCCCTGCAGCTGCAGGGTGAGGTCGGCGCAGAGCGCGACGAGCGCGGCGGTGAATTGGGCTTCGTCGGCCTCGATGCCGCTGGCTCCGGATCCGAGCAGGGTGACGGTGTCGTTGGTGGACATGCAGCCGTCGGAGTCGAGCCGGTCAAACGTCACCGCGGTCGCATGGCGCAGGGCGGTGTCGAGCTGCGCGGAGCTGAGTACGGCATCCGTCGTGATGACGACGAGCATCGTGGCGAGGCCGGGAGCGAGCATGCCGGCGCCCTTGGCCATACCGCCGACGGTCCAGCCGGCGGGCGAGTGGTGCTCACTCTGCTTCGGGCGCGTGTCGGTGGTCATGATCGCCTGGGCAGCGGCGAGGCCGGCCTCCGCGCCGGTCGCGTCCGCGGTCTTCAGGGCCTTGCTGGCATCGAAGACCCCGGCGGTCACCAGGCCGAGGTTGAGCTGTTCGCCGATCAGGCCGGTGGAGCAGACGAGCACATCGCCGGCGGACACGTTCAGCTGGGTACCGACGGCCTCGGCGGTCGCGTGGGTGGTCTGAAAGCCGATGCTGCCGGTGTAGCAGTTGGCGCCGCCGGAGTTCAGCACGATCGCACTCACCACGCCGTCTTTCATGACCTGCTTGCTCCAGATCACCGGGTTCGCCTGGCAGCGGTTCATGGTGAAAACGGATGCCGCGCTTGTCAGCGGCCCCAGATTCTGCACCACGGCGAGGTCGAGTCCGCCGCTCTTTTTGAGGCCGGCGGTAACCCCGGCGGCTGCGAAGCCGGCGGCAGCGGTAACGCTCACGGGGCAACTCCATTCGTGCTCAGGCCCGCAGTTTCAGGTAGTCCCAGGGCGATATTGGCGGATTGGATGGCGGCACCGGCGGTGCCCTTGGCCAGATTATCGACGGCGGTGACCGTGACGACCCTGCCGACGGCCTCGTCGATGGCGAGGCCGATCAGGGCGGTATTCGCGCCCAGAACGTCACTCGTGCGCGGAAAACGCCCCGGCGGCAGCAGGTGCACGAAGGGTTCGGCGACGTAGGCGCTTTCCCAGGCCTCACGCACGGCCTCGGCGCTCGTGCCGGGCACGAGCCGGGCCGTGACGGTCGCCAGAATTCCGCGCGCCATCGGCACGATGACCGGGGTGAAGCTGATCGTGGGGTTGACGGCGCCGGCCCAGCGCAGGCTCTGCTGAATCTCGGGGATGTGCCGGTGCGTGCCGCCGACCGCGTACGGATTGGCGGAGCCGAGAATCTCCCCCGCCAGGTTCGGCACGGTGAGAGCTTTTCCGGCGCCGGACGGACCGACGGCGAGCACGGCGACCAAATCTTGCGCTTCGATCACACCGGCACGGATGCCCGGGGCCACGGCGAGAGCGACGGTGCTCGCATTGCAGCCGGGCGCGGCGATGCGGCGAGCGCCGAGCAGGCGACTGCGCTGCTCTTCATCCCCGACGGGCAGTTCGGGAACCCCGTAGGCCCAGGCCCCGAAGTATTCGCCGCCGTAAAAGCGCGCCCAGTCGGTTTCGCTCTCGAGGCGGTGGTCTGCGCCGCAGTCCACCACGAGGGTGTCCGGCGACAGGTGTGCGGTGAGCGCGCCGGATTTGCCGTGCGGCAGGGCGACGAACACCACATCGTGACCGTCGAGGGCTTCGGGGGTCGTGTCGACGAGGGTGAGGTGGGCGAGCGAGCGCAGGTGTGGTTGCACGTCGATGAGTTGCTGCCCGGCGTTGCTGTGTGCGGTAACGGTTTGCACCTCAAAATCGGGGTGTCCGGCCAGTAGCCGCAACAATTCCCCGCCCGCATAGCCGCTCGCGCCCGCCACTGCCACCGAAAAAGCCATGCATCAAACCTAGCGCGCCCCGGCGACACCCCTCGCCGGGGCACCCGATCAGTCCTGGTAGCCCGGCTCGGGGGCGGCAGTCACGTCGGTCGGCACCTCGGCCGCCGGATCGGCGAACCGGCCGGGATCACGCTCGGTCGCCCGGTCTGTGCGCCCGGCTGCGATTCTGGCGGCGGCATGGGCCGTGGTTGCGGCGACCGCGAGGTCCGCGGCCAGGTCGTCGTCGGTCGCGTCGAGGAACGCGAGCACTCGGGCCTCGAAGCTGCGGCCCGCCTGCGCCCGAATGTGTCCGGCACCCTCGACCAGGTCGAGCAGGCCCCGTGGGATGAGAGCGGCCGTCTCACGGAAAAGCTCAACGGAGTACAGGGGATCCTTGCTGCCGCCGATCACGAGCGTCGGCGCCGTGATATTGCCGAGCCGATCCCTGACGTTGAAGCCGTCTTCGGCGCGAATCGTGGCCACCAGGTCGTCGCTGGCGTCCTTGAACAGGGTCGCGCCGCCGAACCAGGCGAGGGCGCGGAGCATCCGCTGCCCGGCCGGATTCGTCGACAGCAAGGGCACGATCGCTGCCGCTGCGCGCCGCGGCTGCTCAGCCTCGAGCTGGCGGGCTGCCTCCCACTGTGCGGCGCGGGCAGGTGGGCTGAGGCGATACGCGGCCGAGGCGACAACGAGCCGATTGACCATGTCGGGGTGGTCGGCCGCGAGCTGCAGGGCGATGCAGCCACCCGTGGACGTACCGAGCACGTCCACGGGTCCGCTGAACTTCTGGCGCAGGGCCTCGGCGTAGTCCCCTGCGATCTGCTCGATCGTGGTTTCGGGCTGCAGCCCCGGCTTGCGGTTCACCCACCACACCCGGCGGTTCACGGCCAGGGGCTTCAGCATCTCGGCCTGCGCCTGGCGGGCTCGGCCGGTGAGGGCCTCGTGGTTGGGAAGCAGTCCCGGAATCACGACGAGCGGTTCTCCCGATCCAATCGTGAGGTAGGTCAGCCCCGGGCTGAGCGTTCCGTAGCTGCGCGGCTTCGGTGTCATAATCTGCCCCTTTCACTGGCGTTGGAGGGCCCTGAAGGGGCCGACGCAGCCGAGAGTACCCCCGAGCGCCGGGTTCGGCATCCCGTACCCGGCACAACTCCGGCTCATCGTGCGCGGCGATCGCGCGGCGACTCGTCATCGCGCCGAGCTGACCGGCCCGGGCAGCAACAGCCGTGCGGCCGCCGGCGCCGCCGCGTCATCGGGGGCATGGTGCCGAGCGTAGGGTGGACAGGGCGTTCAGAACGGGCGGAGCAGCTGTACCGGCCCCCGATTCCGGGCACACCGACGGCGCCGGCGACAGAGACGAGTCCAGCATCGACGTGTGGACGATTGTGCTGGTTCTCGTGGCCGTCCTGGTCGGATCCAGCATGCAGCGGGTCACCGGCATGGGCTTCGCCCTCGTCGCGGCGCCATTCCTGGTGCTGTTGCTCGGCCCAATTGAGGGCATCGTGCTCATCAACGCGTGCGCGGTCCTGACCGCCAGTGTGATTCTGGCCCGGGTCGTGCGCGACGTGGACTGGCGCCGCTACGGAGTTCTCGCGGCCTGGGCCCTGGTCGGCATCATCCCGGGAGCCCTCGTGCTGCGGGTCGTGTCTCTGGCCTGGCTCGAGATTTCGATCGGCGTCATGGTCGCTGTCGGCCTGACCGTCTCGCTGTGTCTTGGCCGCGTCGCGCTCGTCGACCGGCCCATCTACAAGGTCATCGCCGGTATTCTCGCCGGCTTCATGAACACCACGGCCGGAGTAGGCGGCCCCGCCGCGAGCATTTACGCCGTGGCGACACACTGGTCGCAGCGCAGCTTCGCCGCGACCATGCAGCCATTTTTTCTCACCCTCGGTGCGGCCTCACTGATCGCGAAGTTCGTGACCGGCGCCGCGATCACCCCGAATCTCTCCGGCTCGGTGCTGCTGCTGATCGCGGCCGCCTGCCTCGCCGGCCTCGTCATCGGCGAGCTGCTCTCGAGGGTGATCGAGCCGCACATCGCCCGACGGATGCTGATCGTCGTGGCCTTCGTGGGCTCGGCCGCCACGGTCGTTCGGGGTCTCACCCTGCTCTGACCGACGGTTCGGAGTCAGAGTTGACGGGGCTAGCGCCAGCCGAGGGTGGGGGCCACGTGGTGCACGATGTTCTCGAGCAGGCGGGCGTTGTACTCAACCCCGAGCTGGTTCGGAATCGTCACGAGCACGGTGTCGGCCTCCTGCACCGCAGCATCATCGGCGAGCGACTCGGCGATGGCGTCGGGCTCCCCCACATAACTCTTGCCGAAGCGCGCGAGGCCGCCGTCGAGGTAGCCGACCTGGTCCGCGGCATCCGTCGACGCTTCGCGGCCGAAGAAGTGACGGTCGAGGTCGCTCACGATCGGAATGATGCTGCGGCTCACGGACACCCGCGGAGTACCCTCGTGGCCGGCTTCTTTCCAGGCGTCACGGTAGATGGCGATCTGTTCGGCCTGCAGGTCTCCGAAGGGCACGCCGGTGTCTTCGGTCAGCAGGGTCGAACTCATCAGGTTCATGCCCTGTTCGCCGGTCCACTTAGCGCTCGCCCGGGTTCCGGAGCCCCACCAGATGCGGTCGGCGAGCCCGGGCGACTGCGGTTGAATCGACAACAGGCCGGCGCGCCCGGTCATCTGCGGGTTGGCCGGAGCGATGCCAACCCCGCTGATGGCGGTGCGGAAGATTTCGGTGCTCTCGCGGGCGTCATCGGCATCGGTGTTGCCGTCGGCGGGCACGTAGCCGAAGGCCTCGTAGCCGCGCAGGGCGGTTTCGGGTGAGCCGCGGCTGAGGCCGAGCTGCAGGCGGCCATTGCTGATCAGGTCGGTGATAGCGGCCTCTTCGGCCATGTACAGCGGGTTTTCGTAACGCATATCGATGACGCCGGTACCCAGTTCGATGCGGCTGGTGCGGGCCGCCATCGCCGCGAGCAGCGGGAACGGCGACGCGAACTGGCGCGCGAAGTGGTGCACGCGCAGGTACGCGCCGTCGACTCCGAGTTCTTCGGCGGCCACGGCCAGCTCGACCGTCTGCAGCAGCGCGTCCTGCGCGGTGCGAGCGGCCGAGCCGGGCACGGCCTGATGGTGGCCAAAGGACAAAAACCCGATCTTCTTCATGCTGGATGCAGCGCGGCAGAGCCCCTGGCTATTCCCTGCGCGACCTCACGGATCGGCGACGGATGCCCCGCGCCGTCGCCGCGGTATCCGTCGCCCGGTCACCGTGGCAGGTGGCGCCCAACCCGCACAACGAGTTTGCCGAGACGTCGACCAACGATCGCGCCCTCCGGCAGGGCTCCGGCGAGCGCCAACAACTCGTCGACATGAGTTGGAAAAAAGGCCGTCCGGCAGCGTGAGCACAAGCCTCGAGCCGCGAAGCTGCCGCGCAGGGCGTCTTCGTAGTTCTCGCGGCTCATGCCGGCGATATCGCGCACCATCGCCGTCGTTGTGGCGCCCTGTGAACTCATTCCCAGAAACGTTCGCCCACAATCGCACGGCCCATCCGGGCTGCGCCGGCTGGTCTCGCACGGGGCGATCATCCAGACCATCTCTCCTTCCACACAGTCGGTGCGGTCGGTCGCGCGCAGCCCCTGCGTTGCCCGGGTTGCCACAAGTGCCTTCATGGTCTTCTCCTCTGTTGTCGGCACGGAGTAACTATTGACCGCCACGGTAGCGCCCGCCACCGACACTCGGGCGCCACAAGCCCCCACGCGGCAAACTCCGTGGTGCGGGACTGCTGTTAGGGGATGCCAAGCGGTGTGGGTGTGGAGCGGCTAGCCTCGAGGCGAACACTGAATTAGTCGAAGGGAGTCGGCACGTGTCGGATGCCCCCGTGATCGAGCACAGTGATGAAATCTGGAGTCGGGTTTCCGGATCGTTCTATCGCGCGGTGGATCCCCGGTACGAGAGCACTGCCCTGGCGGGCTCACGAGCCGCGGGCCGCTACTCGCATGCGTCCCAACCGACCCTGTACCTGAGTTCATCGCCCGAGGGCGTCGAGGCCGCGATCATCGCCCATACCGACTCCTCCGTGGCAGAACTTCTCCTGCTCGAATTCCACGTGGAAGCGCACGACATCGTCGACCTCCGCGACCCGCTCGTGCGCCACGCAGCGGGCGTCGATATTGCGGATGCCGCGGCGCCGTGGCAGAACGCCGTTCGGAGCGGAGACGAACCACCGTCCTGGCGCGTACGCCAGCGTCTGGAGGAATTGGGAGCACGGGGCCTCATCGATCCGTCGCGGAAGCGGCCGGGCCTGTGGCACCTCACCCTCTTTCACTGGAACACGCCAGGCATGCCGCGCGTGGAGCTCACCTGACTCTGGGATCGGTCACTCTGGGCTCGGTCGGCTAACCCTGGCACGGACCTCACGTCATCGCGGGCAAGATCGTGCAGGATGGGCAGATGACCGATCCCCGATTTTTCGCGGAAAAGCCCACCCTGACGGGCGAGCGCGTACTCCTCTGCTCCTTCACACCTCGAGAGATCGAAGCGATGGGCGCCATCCTGGCCGATCCCGACGTGCTCATCCTCACGGGCAGCGTGCACACGTCGGCCGACGCGCACACCCGCAGCACCGCACTCGACTCGGCGACGCGACGTTGGTATGAAACCAGGGCGGATCAACCCGACCGCCTCGACCTCGCCATCGTTGACCGAGCGACGTCCGTCTGTGTGGGTGAAGCGGTCCTGAACGAACTCAGCCCGGAAAATGATTCCTGTAACTTTAGAATCCTGATCGGCCCGGCTGGTCGCGACCGCGGGCTCGGCACCGAGGCTACCCGGCTCATCATTCGGCACGCGTTTCAGGCGACGTCACTGCACCGCATCGAGCTCGAGGTCTTCGCCTTCAACCCGCGTGCCCAGCACGTCTACGAAAGCGCTGGCTTCGCCCTCGAAGGCCGGCGCCGCGACGCGCACAAATTCGATAACGGGTATGTCGACGCGCTCACGATGTCGATCCTCCGCCCAGAAAGTCCCTAAAGCCGACCCGGTCAGTCCGCTCGGCGTGCGCGGCTGGCTCTGAGTGTGGCTAGGAGCAGGGCCTCTTCGGCTCGGGTGAGTCCGGCCCGCCGCACTCGGTCGAGGCCGCGAGTGCGTTCGTCGGCGAGTACGTCCGCGAGCGTCTGCGCGAGCATCCGCTCGGTGCAGCCGGCAGCGAGGAGTGCGCTGCGGCCGCGCTGGGCAAAGGCGTTGTCTCTCCGGGGCAGCCAGAGCGGCAACGAGCGAGGGCCGGCCCAATAGTTGACCCCGTGAGCGGCTAACCACTCATCCGTGGCCGAGACCAGCTCGCCCGAGAAGCCCGCGACCACGGCGGCAGCGGCCAGAACCACGCCGAAATCGCGTTGGCGGCCGACGGCGTTGACAACGCCGGTCAGGCCATGATCCCCGGCATCGATGAGCCACCCAGCCAGGTCCCGCACGTCGATGATCTGCGCGGCCCGGCCATCGGCCTCGGGTACCAGCACGGGTTCGTTCGCGACGAGCGCGAAACGCGACGCCCAGTAGCCGAATCGGTCGGTGGGGTCGCCCGGACCGACAATCAGGCCGGGCCGCACGATGAGCAGGCGATCGCCGAGGGCCGCCGCCGTGGCGCGTTCCGCGGCGACCTTGGCGTGGCCGTAATCGGCAGGATCGGTCGGCTCGAAGACCGCCGCCGCCTCGTCCGCATCGGGTTCGGTGTTGCTCGTGTAGACCGAGACTGAGGAGACCAGCGTCCAATGCTTCGCGCTGTCGGCCACGGCCTCGAGGGCGCCGGCGACGAGGTCCGAGTCGTAGCTGAGCTCGATGACCTCGTCCCAGTCGCCGGTCACCGCGTCGTAGGCCCCGGCTGCACGCCGATCAGAGCGGATGCTCGTCACGCCGCGCGCGAATTGTCCCGCCTCGCCGCGCGCCAGGCACGTCACGTCGGCGCCGCGGGCCACCAGCTGTTTCGCAATCTCGCGACCGAGCCAAGCCGTTCCGCCGAGAATGAGCGTGCGTGTCATACGCCCAGTCAACCGCACGTCGAGGCACCAGAGAACCGCACCGCGCGGGGTTCGCCCTGAGCGCAGACCCTAGGGCGGCCCGGCCGGCCGCGTTGCCGCGCCGTCACGAAAAGCGGATGCCGCGCACCAGGAAGCGCAATCGATCCGCTTTCAATCATGAATCGCCATTTCATCCGGTTTTCGTGACAGCGGATGCGGCTACGTGGCCGTGGAGGCACCCACCGTAGACTCGGGGTCATGTCGCTCGGTCGCCCCTTTCGAGCGCTCTGGACCGCCAGCGCCGCCTCGAACCTCGCCGACGGCATCGCCTTCGTCTCGATGCCGCTTCTGGCGGCGGCGCTCACCGACGACCCTCGACTGGTCGCGGGGCTGGCGACGACGTATGCCCTGGTGCGGTTGCTCGTCGCCCTGCCGATCGGGGTGTGGGTCGACCGGATCGATCGGCGCACCATGCTGATCGTCGCCAATCTCATTCGTGGGCTCGTCGTGGTCGGCCTGGCCGTCGCCGTGCACCTCGACCTCGGCTCACTGCCACTGCTCTATGCCGCATTCGCGGTGATCGGCACGCTGGAAAGCGCGGCGGATAACGCATCCGTCTCTCTGCTGCCCGCGATCGTGCCCGACCGGCATCTCGATCGCGCGAACGGTCGCATCTCGGCCGCGCAGCTGGTCGCCGACGAGTTTGCCGGGCCGCCGCTCGGCGGGCTGCTGTTTGCCGCGGCGGCCGCTGCCCCGATCTACCTGATGGGCGGCCTGTGGGCGGCCGCGGGACTGTTCGCGCTGGCGCTGCCGATCCGGCGGCTGGGCGCCATCGCCGAACCCACGCCCCGCGCGCCCATCCTTCGCGAGGCCCTCGAGGGTGCCCGATGGCTCGCCGGCAACCGTATCGTGGGCGGTCTCGCGCTCATCGGCGCCCTCGCGAGCGTCGGCTACATGCTGCCGTTTTCAATCCTCGTGCTGTTCGCGGCGGAGCACCTCAGCCTCGATGCGGTCGGCTACGGCATAATCCTCGCTGTCTCCGCGCTTGGCGGGCTGGTCGGGTCGTTCAGCACATCGAGATTACGAGGGTGGATCGGATACCGGCGCACGATCGTCACGAGCCTGCTCACCGGCGCGGCGTCGCTCGTCGCCCTCTCATCGACCACGAACGGGGCCGTCGCCGCCGCGCTGCTCGCGGTGTATATTCTGCACGCGGTGGTGTAGGGAATCTGTGCCACTTCCCTGCGTCAGCGGCTCGTTCCCGACGACCTGCGCGGGCGCGTCAACGCCGCGTCTCGCGTGCTGAGCCTCGTCGGACTGGCGCTCGGTTCAGCGCTCGGCGGTCTCTTGGCGGTGGTCAGCCTGCCGCTGCCGATCGCCGTCGGCGGCGCGGTCTTCGGTGGCTGCGCGGTGTTGGCGGCGGCCCTGCTCCCCCGGGCGATCGAGCCGACCTAGCCGGACCGAATGCGGGTAACCCGCGTCAGCGCCAGCCGGCTCACTCAGCGGCGAGTCCCTGTGGCGGCTGACAGCTGTACCAGCGTTCCGTGATCTCATAGCCCAGGGCACGGTTGACACCGAGGCTGGCGTCGTTCACGGCCGCACCACCGGTACCACAGACCCGCGCCCCGCTCTGAGCGCACGCGATGACGGATGCCGCCTTCACGGCCGCGCCGATTCCCCGGCCTCGATGGCCGGCCAGCACCGAGGTGAACTCGGTCTCGGCGTGCCCGCCCCGCTGCCCGATGACCGTCGCGCCCACCAGCTGGTCGCCGTCATGCGCGCCAAACACCCGCAGACCCCGACTCCAGAGGGCACAAATGGCCTCACGGTCCATCAACTCCTGGGACGTCGCCGGCGTGAAGGGGTAGTTGGCGTTGTTGGTCCGCTCCAGCTCGAACAGGGCGACCGCCGCCTCGACGAACAATTCGGCGATCGTGACTTTGGCCTTCTCCGCTCGGCCAACGGCAGCGTGGATGATCGCGAGATCCGGGGCATCCGCCAGTGTCAGACGTGAACCCCAAGACTGGCCGACGATCGTGTAGCCACGGGCCTCCAGATCTTCGCGCCGCGGATCGCTGTCCTACAGCACCACATTCTCGTTCCCCATGCGGCCCATGCAATCAGACTGGCTGTGCAAGCGGATGTCGAACCATGCGTATTGCGCGCAGACCAGCGTGACTCTCGCTGGCCTGATCCGGCCTGAAGCCGTGCTTCCGATAGAAGGCCTGGCCTCGCGGGTTCTGGTCGGCGACCCACGAGCCGGCCGATTCTTCCGGGGCGAGAACGGCTTCCAGCAGCATCCGTGCGACCCCGGAGCCCTGATGGGCCTTCAACAGGTAGAGCACGTAAAGCTGCACCGCCCACGACGCGTCCGCGTCCTGGGGTGGTCCCGACATCGCGATGCCGATCACGCGGCAATTCTGGAGGGCCACGGCCGTTCGATTGCGCGCGTACCGTTCATCGCAGAGCGCCGCTGTCCAGAACGTCTCGCGCGTCGTGATGAACTCGGGGTCGTCCAGTACCTCACCTGCCATGAGCCCGCGGTACGTCTCCTGCCACGATTGAACGTGCATGCGCGCGATCGCCGGAACGTCGCTCACGAGGGGCACACGTACGACAATCGACGAGTCCATGCTTCGACGCTACCGCGTGCCTCGAGTCAGCGGCCCTCGGCAAGCGGATGTCCGCCCGCGGTCATCCAGACGCTGTCGCCGCGCGCGGCATCCGCGTCGACCCGGTCGTTGGGTGTGAAACCGATCTTCTCGAGGACCCGAAAAGACGGCGCGTTCCAGGCGCGGACGGTCGCCCAGAAACGGGTGCGCCCGGTGTCGCGAGCAGCGTCGAGAACGGCGCGCGCGGCCTCGGTGGCGTACCCGTGGCCGTGGGCGAAGCGGTAGAGCTCGTAGGCGATTTCGGGCTCCGCAACCGTGGCCTCCCCGACGATCAGGCCGCAATAGCCGATGAAATCGCCCTCCATTTTGCGCTCGATCGCCAGCAGCGCCAGCCCGGTGCGGGTCGATTCGTCGAGCTGCTCCTGGATTCGAACGCGCATGTCGTCGACGGTGGGACGACCGTCGGCATCGATGACGTGGCGCGCCCGCGGATCCCGTTCGGCCCAGAGCCCTCGAACCGAGGCGCTGTCGGACAGTTGCCACGGCCGCATCCGGAGCCGCGGGGTGTCCAGGTGCTGGGAGAAGGGACGGAACGCAGGCATGGCGCAAGGATAGACGCCGCCATAACCCCGGCAAATTCCGGGCCGACGGTGACGGCTGCGCGTAGTTACGCGGCCTCGCCGTGAGACCGGTTGCGCTGCGCAGGACTCATGCGACGCACGGCCTGGGCAGGGAGGCGGCCCGACTCGGGCTTCCGCCCGAGCAGCGGACCGCGCCGCGGCATCCGTCACGAAAGCAGGATGAAAGGCTCGAAAAGGCCCATTTCATCCTGCCTTCGACTACACAGTGCCAATCCATCCTGTTTTCGTGACGGCCGAGCCGACCCGCCCGTCCGGCAACATCCGTTGCAATAGTCTGTCTGATGGACTATAACGGGAGTATGACAGTGCCCATGAGCCAGCCGACGTTCTGGATCCTGATCGCCTTGGCAGGCCAGCGCCGCCACGGCTACGAGATCTTGCAGGAGACGGCGGCGGCCTCCGAGGGCGCCGTGTCTCTGAAGGCGACAACCCTCTACGCGGCCCTGGAACGCTTGGAACGGGACGGCCTGATCCAGCCCGACGGCGAGGAAATCGTCAACGGCCGTGCCCGCCGCTACTTTAGAATTACCGGCCGGGGCGAGGCAGGCCTGGCCGACGAGGTCGCGATGCTGGAGCAACAGGCACGGGTCGGGCGGGCAAGACTGGGCCGGGAACCACTTACCTCGCTTCGAACGGGGTTCGCCGTATGACCGCCCAGCGCGACGACCGGTTTCGCCGACTGCTGCGCTGGTATCCGCGGCCCTGGCGAGACGCCCACGGCTCGGTGCTCCTCGGCACCATGCTCGAGCAGGCCGAGCACGAGCAGCGCGAGGGGCCAACCGGCAGCGAAACGTGGGCCGCGGTGCTGCATGGCCTGGGCGCCCGGCTCGACGCCGTTTTCGCCGTTCGCGTCGCCATCACGGCTCTGTGCTGCGCGGTGGTCGCGGGCAGCGGATGGCTGTGGGCGGCCACCACGGGCTCTTACAGCCCATGGGGCTCGCTGCTGACCACGACTGTGAGCACGGGAGTCGTGCCACTGCTCGGGGCGGTGAGCGTCGTCGCGTCGCTGCGACACCGCGGGTTTTTCTCCGATGCACGCGCTCTGGCGCTCTGCGTCATCGCCTCCGTGGCCTTCGCGCTCAATCTGCTGACGCAGCTGGCTTGGTCCCTCGGCTTCGATGCCGCTGACGCCGGCGTCGCCTCAGCAGGGCTCTCGAACTTCTGGGCTCCCCTTGTGCTTGCCGCCTGGATCACCGGCACGATGGCGCTCGCGCTCACGCTCGAAGCCCTGTTCGCCCGCGCCCGCCTGAACCGTGCAGGAAGCGCGGTTCTGACCGGCGTCGCGAGCGTGGTTGCGGCCCCGGTCGTCGGTGTGATGCTACTCTCCGCGCCGACGAGCGCCATTCTGGCTCTCGGCGCCGCGTTTCTCGCCGGCACAACGGCTCGCACGACCCGCCGGGAGGCCGCGACGCCGGCGCTTCGCCCGGTCCTGCGACGCACCTTCCCGGCCGGGCAGTCTGTAACCACACGTCGCCTGATTCGACTGATGGGCACGCTGTCGGCTCTGGCGGGCTGGTTCGGAGTTGCTTACGCGGTGACCGGATCGCAGTGGTCTCCCGCGGCGACCGACGGTACCGTCGGGATGCGGCAGGGTATCCTCATTCTGCTCATCGCCGGGCTCCCCCTGCTCGGCGCCCTCGGCCTGGTGCTGGCCGGCCGCTCCGGTTATCGGCGCGCCCACGTCTGGGGCCCGCTCGGGGCGGTCGCGCTCTCCTTCGGCGCCACCGCAGTCGCCTATGCCGGGGCGCCGGATTGGGAGGCAATGGCGCCGGCGATGCTGGCGGCATCCGCTTTCAGCGCACTGGCGATCACCTGGTGGATGGCACCGCGGCTGCGCCTGGCACGTGGGTTGGCACGCGGGTTGGCACTGACAATCAGTGTGCTCTCCGGGCTGATTTACGCGAGCGTCTGCGGCATGCTCGTCACGCCGACCGTGCCCTTTGCGGTACCCGTGGTCGCCACCGCGATTGCCATCTGGGGCGGACGGTGGGCGGCCGGGTTGCCGAGTTCTCGAGGCTTGTCGCCGGTAGTCGTTCGTGCCACCACCACGATTCCCGAAAACGAAAACCGGTGAAGGTCGTGCGCAGCCAGAGGCTCACCTGGGCCGTGATCATTGGTGCGGCGGCGCTAACCCTCACTCTGTTTGCGGCGGCCGGCTGGTGGACCGCGCGAACACTGTTCGACGCGCAGGTGAACCTCACCCTCGTGGACGTCATGGCCGCGGAGTATGACGCCCCCGACTCGACGACGAACCCGCGCGACATCACCGACGAGGCCTGCGGCGCCCAGATTCCGTGCATCGAGGCCTACGACACGACCGAAGCGATCTACTACCGTTTCGGGTCGCGCGACGCCGCGACCGCCTTCGCACAGGACCTCGATGACGGGTTTCGATCGAACTACATCGTCATGGACTTTGACGGCAAGGCAGATGGCACCTCGACCGAACAGCAGCTCTGGGCGATGCAAGGCCTCGCCGGCATGTGGCAGGACTATGAGGGCGGCTTTCCACAACGGTGAGCGTGCGGTGGGCGCGGCGTGGGCAGCGAGCCGCGTCGCGGCATCCGTCACGACAGCAGGATGACGCGCGACGACTCAATGACAATTCATCCTGTTTTCGTGGCGGCGACCCCAGGCGATACGCTCGGGAGCAAGTGCTCGACGACGAGCGCTGAACCTTTCATGCACCGGGAGCACACCTACTGATGGATGCCTATTTCGAGTCAATCGCCCCGGGCCGCTACCAGCCCACCGAGTTCGCCGGCGGGGCCTGGCAGGCCGACGAGATTCATTTCAGCCCGCTCGGCGGCCTGATCGTGCACGCGATGGACCGGCACCGAGCCGCCACCGACACGAGTGGCAGCGACAAAGAGCTCGGGCGCATCAGCTTCGACATCCTCGGCTTTCTGGCAGCGGATGTCTGCGAGATCACGGTAGAAACCATCCGCCCCGGCCGCACCATTGAACTACTCGAAGCGACCGTGGTGATTGCCGGCCGGGCCGCCGTTCTGGCCCGCGCCTGGTATATCGCGACGGTCAACACCTCCACTGTCGCCGGTGGTGAACCGGTTGCGTTGACGTCCCCCGACCGGTCAGCACCCTGGTCGATGACCGACACCTGGCCGGGCGGTTACGTCGCCTCGCTTGAGGCGAAGTCCGTCGCTCCCCCGCAGCCTGGCCGAGCCAGCGCCTGGCTACGCAGCGATTTCGACCTCGTCGCCGGTGAACCCAGCAGCGCCCACGCGTCGTTCATCGCTCTGGTCGACACGGCCAACGGAGTCGCTGCGCGGGAATCGCCCACAGAATGGATGTTTCCCAACCTCGACCTGACCATCCACCTGCACCGGCAGCCGACCGGACCCTGGGTCGGGCTCGACACCACGGTCACGTTCGGGCCGGCCGGCCACGGCCTCACGAGCAGCGTGCTGCACGATGAGCTCGGGCCGATTGGCAGGGCGGAGCAGATTCTCACCGTGCGGCCCATGGGCTGACCGCGACTCATGTTGCGCGCGACCTCCTCGCGCAACAGACTGAGGCGATGAGCAACGAATGGCGCCGCATTATTGCAGCCCTGGCACATCCCGATCGGCGAGCCGTCTGGGCCGCCGCTGTTCTCGGCGTTTCGGTCGAACTGACCGAGGCCAAGCGAACCAAAGCCGTCGGTGCGCTGCGAGATGCAGGGCTGTTCGATGCCGAAGGCCAGGCTGTGACGGCAATCTTCGGCGATCTGCTCGCCCTCGAACCCGAGGTGCGGCGCGAAGGTATCGACCGCTATGTTCGGCACGGGCGCATCGAACAGTACCCCGTGAAGCAAGAGCTGCGTCTCGAGCTGCTGCGCTGGGTCACCGCGGCACTGCCATCGGGTCAGCGGATGTCCGAGCGCGAGCTCGGCGCCCGTCTCGCGTTGGTCGTCGACGACGTCGTGACCCTTCGCCGCTACCTCATTGACGCCGGAACCGTCACGCGAACCCCGGACGGTGCCGTCTACGAAGTTGCCCCAGAACGCCCGGGCAGATGAGCGTGCACCGGTCACGTTCCGGCTCGGCTCGAACAGCATTGGCGCATGACCGACACTGCCCCATCCGCTCGCGCTTCCCGCGTGTTCTCTCGCGAGTGCCCTGACCGCGTCGAGCGCGCTACGTCAACGGCGCCCGCGCACGGCCAGTTCGGTGGCGGTCGTCGATATCAGAAGCACGAGGGAAACGGGAGCCCAGATCATCCGCTCGAGCCTGCTCGGAGTGATGATATTCAGTATCAGGCCCACGGCCAGAAGCCCGGCGACGATCCACATGACCGCCGAAACGGCTCGGCCCGGCACGAGCGGAGGCACCCGATAGCCACCGCGACGCAGCACCACCAGCGCTATCAGCGACCAGACGACGGATGCGACGGCACTGCTCACGCGCATCTTCTCGGTTGGTCGTTCGGTCGCTCCCCCATAAGCCGCGCGGCCCCAGGGAGCGCCGAATGCCAGGGCGAGTTGAAAGCCGACGAGACCGGTGAGGAGCAGGGCAGCGAGCCCCGACGAGTACCTGGCGATGTGTGACTGCGACCTCTGCGTCATGACCCCGATCATAGGCCCGCGGCGGCGAGCGCTACGGCGCCCGGTTCAGGTCGTGGGAGATTGCCTCGGCCGCCGCCCGCAGCAGCGGCACCGCGCGTGTTCCGAAGGCCTCATCGACGCGGGACACCGGTCCCGACACCGAAATCGCCGTGGGAGTCGGCGCGTTCGGCACCGACATCGCGAAGCACCGCACTCCAATCTCCTGCTCGTTGTCATCGATGGCATAGCCGCGCGAGCGGATGAGGCCGAGGTCCTGTAACAGCGCGTCGGGTGTCGTGATACTCATCGTTGTCGCCGCGGGCATGCCGGCGGCCGTGACGAGGGAGCGCACCGCGGCATCCGTCAGCTGGGCGAGAATCGCCTTGCCAACGCCGGTGTCATGGAGGTGTGCTCGGCGGCCGACCTCGGTGAACATGCGCATCGAGTGGCGAGACGGTACCTGCGCCGCGTACAACACCCGGTCGCCGTCGAGTACGGCCATGTTCGCCGTCTCGCCGAGTTGCTGCACGAGGGTCGCGAGGTGGGTGCGGGCCAGGGCACCGAGCTGGCGGCTCGCGCCCTCCCCCAGCCGAATCAGCCCGGGGCCGAGCACGTAGCGCCGGTTCGCGAGCTGGCGCACATAACCGGTCGCGACCAGGGTGCGCAGCAGGCGGTGAATAGTCGGCAGCGCCAGGCCCGTCGCCGTGGCGAGCTCGCTCAGCATGGCTTCGCCGCCGGATGCCGCGATCACCTCGAGCAGGTCGAACGCGCGCTCGACGGACTGCACGCCCCCGGCCCCCGTAGTAGTCACATTCTCCGTCATGTTCCGGCCGCCACAATCCGCTAAACTCGATAAAACAGAATAATAGTTCCACTATACGGAAACTTCGCGCATGTGATTCAGAGGATTACCGATGTCGTTAACGCTCACCTCGCCCGGCCCTATCGACCGCGCCGCTGAAATCTTGACCCCGGAGGCGCTCGCCTTCATCGAGAAGCTGCACCAGAACTTCGCCGCCACCCGTAACGAGCGCCTCGCCGCCCGCGGCGTGCGCCGCGCCGAGGTCGCCCGCACCGGCAAGCTCGATTTTCTGCCCGAGACCGCCGACGTGCGCGCCGGCGACTGGACCGTCGCGCCCGCCCCCGCCCAGCTCACCGACCGTCGCGTCGAGATGACCGGCCCGGCCTCCCCCGCCAAGATGGCGGTGAACGCCCTCAACTCCGGCGCCAAGGTCTGGCTCGCCGACCTCGAAGACGCCTGCACGCCCACCTGGCACAACGTGATCGACTCCCAGCTCTCGCTCTTCGACGCCGCCCGCGGCCAGCTCAGCTACACCTCCCCCGAGGGCAAGGCCTACAGCCTGCGCACGGATGCCCCGCTCAGCGTGGTCGTCATGCGCCCCCGCGGCTGGCACCTCGACGAACAGCACGTGGAGATCGACGGAGCCCCCGCGGTCGGCGCCCTCGTCGACTTCGGCCTGCACTTCTTCCACAACGCGAAGCAGCTGCTGGCCAACGGCGGTGGCCCGTATTACTACCTGCCCAAGACCGAGAGCTACCTCGAGGCCCGCCTCTGGAACGACATCTTCGTCTTCGCTCAGAACGAGCTCGGCGTGCCGCAGGGCTCGATCCGCGCGACCGTGCTGATCGAAACGATTCCCGCCGCGTTCGAGATGGACGAGATCCTCTACGAACTGCGCGACCACGCCTCGGGTCTGAATGCCGGCCGCTGGGACTACCTGTTCAGCATGATCAAGTATTTCCGCGACGCCGGTGCCGCGTTCTCCCTGCCCGACCGCGCCGCGATCACGATGACGGCGCCATTCATGCGCGCGTACACCGAGTTGCTCGTGAAGACCTGCCACCGTCGTGGGGCCTTCGCGATGGGCGGCATGGCGGCCGTCATCCCGAACCGCCGCGAGCCCGAGGTCACCAAGGCGGCCTTCGCCAAGGTACACGCCGACAAGACCCGTGAGGCCGGCGACGGCTTCGACGGCTCCTGGGTCGCCCACCCCGACCTGGTTCCCGTCTGTACAGAGGTCTTCGACGCCGTTCTCGGCGAGCGCCCCAACCAGATCGACCGCCAGCGCCCCGAGGTCGAGGTGTCAGCTGCCGACCTGCTCGACGTGACGACCGCCCCCGGCGACGCCACCGAGGTGGGCCTGCGCTCGAACCTGTACGTGGCCGTGGCCTACATTGCCGTCTGGCTCTCGGGCAACGGCGCCGTCGCCATCCACAACCTCATGGAGGACGCCGCCACCGCCGAGATCAGCCGCTCGCAGGTCTGGCAGCAGATCCGCAACGCGGTCGTGCTCGCCGACACCGGTTCGACGGTCACCCGCGAACTCGTGACGACCATCCTCGCCGAGGAGACCGCGAAGCTCCGCGGCGAGGTCGGCGACGAGCTCTTCGGCAAGTTCTACGAGCCGGCCAGCGGCCTGGTCGCCGAGATCTGCCTCAGCGAGGACTACACCGATTTCCTGACGGAGCCGGCCTACAAGCTGCTCGTCTCGAACCGCGTCGCCGCCTAACAGCGCCCCGCACACACGGATGCGGCGGGCCAGGGGAATCCCCCGGCCCGCCGCATTCCTGCGCCCGGGTCATGCGTCTGCCAACGCGGCCTGATGGCCCCCGGATGCCGCCCCAGCACGGTTCGCGCGGATTCCGCGCGTTCCCGCAGGGCCGCTCGCCAGGGGGCGTCAGCGGCGGCGAGCACCATCTGCCCGACGACGATTTCGATCATGCCGTCGAGGCAGAGCGTGGACGAGGCGCCGCCTCACTCGGTCGGCCTACGTGTGCGACTTGGGGTCCGCGCGAAACCCGCTGGCAACATCGCGGCGCTGCCCACGCAGGCTGCCTCCCCCGAGATACAGGCAGAGGATGCCGAAGACCGCCAACACCAGGCCGCTCCAACCGAAGGACGGCTCGGAATAGACCACGCCGCCCACAATGAAGTACAGCCCGAGCAGCGTCGCTCCCCCGCCACCAATCAGCACGAACCAGGCGCCGAACGCGCTCTTATAGAGGTACGGAATGTTGCCTTCGGTGCTCATACGCTCCGGTCTGTCTCGAGATTCAGGTCACGACGACGACTTACCCGCCCACCGCGTACTTCCACCGTATCGACGGGGCCGGCCCGGGTCATCCGTCGCTTGGGGGAGATAGCCGACACCGTCAACGGATGCTCGCGGTCGCGCGACGGCGGCGGCAATCGAGGCGAGCACGACGACGATGCCCAGCAGCTGCAGCCCGCTCAGAACCTCGCCGGCCAGCCCCCAGCCCAACAGGATTGCCACGATTGGGCTGAGCAGCCCGAGAAACGCGGTCGTGCCGGCCGGCATCCGGGCCAGACCGCGAAACCACAGCACATACGCGACGGCCGTGCCGAAGACCGACAGGTAGGCGTAGCCGGCCAGGTTCACCCCGGTCAGCGGCTCGGTCGGCAGCCCCTCGACCAGCAGCATCACCACGAGCAGGGTCAGTCCCCCGGTCACGAGTTGCCAGGCCGTCGTCGTGAGCGGCGGAGCGGGCTGGCCCCATTTCTTGGCCAGCACGATTCCGGATGCCATCGCCAGCGTTCCCCCGACGGCCGCGAGCAGGCCGAGCGGGTCGAGCCGCGCCTGGGCCTGCAGCACGATCAGGGCCACTCCGAGCACCCCGGTCGCGCCGGCAACGACGACCCGCGTAGTGAGCCGCTCGTGCAACACCCGGCTGGCCAGCAGCGCAATCACGAGCGGCTGGATTCCACCGACGATGGCGGCGACCCCGCCCGGCAACCGGTACGCCGCAACAAACAGCAGGGCGAAGAAGGCGCCAATATTGAGCACACCGAGCACCCAGGACTTGCCCCACCAGGCGCCCTGCGGCAGGCGCCGGCAGATCAGCAGCAGCAGCAACCCCGCCGGCAGCGCGCGCAGGGTGGCGGCGAGCAAGGGGCGATCCGGTGGCAGCAGCGCGGTTGTCGTGAGGTAGGTCGTGCCCCAGAGAGCGGGCGCGAGGGCGGTGATCGCGAGGACGAAAAATCGATTGCTAAGCACTTAGTTATTATAGCTAAGGGCTTAGCAAGTTGCTAGGGTGAATTCATGACCGACCACGTTGACCAGATTCTGGCGCAGTGGCACGCCGAGAAACCCGAGCTCGACGTGTCCCCGATGGCAGTGCTCGGCCGCCTCAGCCGTGCCGCCCTGGCCGTCGATTCACGCGTGGCCGCAACGTTTGCCCGCCACGACCTGGATGCCTCGACGTTCGACGTGCTGGCCACCCTCTTGCGCACCGGCGCACCGTACCGGCTGGCCCCGGCCGCACTCGCCCGCGACGCCATGATTTCCACGAGCGCCGTCGCGCAACGCCTGAACAAACTCGAAGGCCGCGGTCTCGTTTTCCGACAGACCAACCCCCACGACGGCCGCGGCACCGTCGTTTCGCTGACGGATGCCGGCCGCCAACTCGTCGAAGCCGCCCTGCCCGACCACGTGGCCACCGAACACGCGATCACCGCCGTGCTGAGCGCGGCCGAACAGGCCCAACTCGCCGCGCTGCTTCAGCGCCTGCACGACGCGGCGGCAGGTTCGTCCGCGGGTTAACATGGTGGGCATGAGCGAGGCAGCGGAACATATCGAGTACCACCGTGCCGGCAGCGTACGCGCACGCGGCCCCCAGATCGACGGGGTTCAGGAGGGCTACTGGGAATGGTTTCGCCTCGACGGCAGCATCATGCGCTCGGGCAGCTTTACGCACGGCGAGCAGACCGGCGAATGGATCACCTACGGCAGCGACGGCCTACCGCACAAGGTGACCCAGAAGAAGCCGAAGAAGCCCTAGTTCCGGGTTTCGGTCTGCGAGGGCTCCGGCGCTTGTGATGCCGCCTCCCGCGCCGCGGCTCGCGATTCGCTGCGCGCCCGCTGGTACCGCACGACGCAGACCACGGAGAGAGCGACTCCGACACTGGCGGCCGCCGCCCCTCCCACCCAGTGATACCAGGTAGTGCCGAGCAGGGTGAGCAGAGCGACACCCAGGGTCAGTATCGAGATGACCCCGGCCAGCGAGAAATAGCGGTCTGCCTTGTCGGTGAAGGGGCGCAGCGGCTCTACCGGATCATCCGCGGGTCGAGCCATCATCACGATCAGGGCCGTCGCAATCGGCCCGAGCACCAACGATCCCAGAAACCAGGCCAACCGGGAGCGGTTCTTCTGCTCTGCGAGCCCGGCATTGACCAGGGCCAGGGCGAACCAGCCCCAGCCGTTGAGGGTCCAATTGGTTGAGGAATCGGCGGTCTCCACGATGATCTGGCTAATGAACGACATCCCCCATCGTGGCAGCCTCGCGGCAGGGTCGGGGGCGGTCTGTGCCACCCTCATCGTCGCTGCCCCGACGACGGATGCCGCGGCGCAGGTTAGATTCGCGGGCGCAGTTTCTATACTGCGCCCGCGAATCTAACCTGCGCCCGGCGGCCCGACTCCGCCCGCGGCATCCCGTTCTCGGTGAGAAAGGTGAGGAATCGCTGCGGTGAGTAGGCCACATCCCAGCCCCAGCGCGAGAAACTGGTGACGTGCGGACGCAAGAGGTCTTCCCGCCATTTCTCCCGGGTCACGACGTCGCCTGGGTCCCGATCGCCGAGCACTGCCCCGCGGGAGTATTTGAGGTTTCCGTCAAACTCGCCAATCTTCCGGATTCCGCGCCAGAAGAAGTCCACCCAGAACGACTGCCCGTCTACCTGGAAGCGCACTTGCAGCTCCGGAACCTCAAAGCCCAGCTCGAAGATGCGCACCCTACTGAGGGTCTCCCCCGGGTTCGCCGAGAGCCCGCTGGAAAAAGTGATGGATTTCTCGGCCTGCCCGGCACCGACCCGCGGTCTGACTGCGGCCAGCTCGGCGAAGAGGGCGTCCTGTGCCAGGGCGGGCGCCGGGGTCATCCCGCGTTTCCGGGCCAGGGCGACGCGCTGATTCTCCTCACGCAACACATGGTCAATCATCGTCACACCCACGAGCAGAGTCGAACTCGCCGCCACGTCGACGAGCGTTCGGGCCAGGCTCGTCACCGTGAGGCCTCCGATGACCACGGTGTCGGGCTCGGGCACTCCGCGGTGACTCGTGGTCAGACGTGCGGTGCTGCCGCCCGTGGCATCCGTCGCAATGGTGTGCACGGCCGGGGGCCAGCCGCCGATGATCGGCAGGCCATGCATGCTTGCGGCCGAGTGGTGCGACAACACGAGCGGATGCTCCGCCGCGGCCGCAGTCGCCCGCACGAGAAGGCGGTAACGCCCATCGACACCGCCCTCCCGCCACAGCGCACCGAGGCAATAGATGCCACGGCGCACGCGCACGAGTTCACCTCGCGATGCAAGATCACGCACTGCGCGCAGCGGCAGTCCCGCCGCGCGCAGTGCAGAGAATGTGACGAGCCCGTCGTACCGGGCCGAAACCGTGTCGAGGATGTCGCGCATACCCCACCCTCCCCCGGCCAGCACGGGCGGTGGGGATGTTTTCGCCGAATTGTGGAGTCACCGGGGCCGGGGCGTGCTGTGGAGGGACCGTCCGCGCAGCCGGCAATAGCGGCCCGGGCGCAGGTTCGATTCGCGGGCGCAGTTTCCATACTGCGCCCGCGAATCCAACCTGCGCCCGGCCGACGGATGCCCCGCACTAGGGTCGAGGCATGGAACTTGACGCGTATCCCACCCGGGTGATCCTGATGGAGGAGTACACGGTGACGCTGCCGCTGTGGGACCGCTCCCCCTCCCCCGATATGTGGTTCGGACCGTTCAGCCCCGGAGCGCTCGGCCTGCCACCCGAACTTGAAGAACGGCTCATCGCGTGGAACCAGCGCTACGAATACCTGATGGGCACGGATTTTAAGTGGCCTTCCGAGCAGGAACACCTCGACTTCGTCGTCGACGGGCATCTGCTGGCCGCGGCCCTGCAGCGCGCCTTCGGCTCGCGGGTACTGGTGCTGTACCGGGAGGATGACTCCGAGCTGTCCCGAATTCCGCAGCCGACGCCCGCCACCCCGCCGACCGGGTCTGTGCACATCATGGCCCGGCAGAATGGCGTGCTGAAGCCGATCACGATGCCCGCGCACCCGAGGGGTTCGGTCGTGCAGCAGATTCTGCAGATGTCCGATGCCGAGATCGAAGCAGCCGGTGCCCGCATCGACGTCGCGGCCCTCACCTGGCAGCCCGAGCGGATGCCCACTCGCATCCTGTTGCGCTCCGACTCGGCCGAATCCCCGCTAGCCGACCGCTCGCCCCTCTTCGCCCTGAGCGACGACCGAATCGAACCCGCAACGCTCGGGCTGTCGGCGACACTCACGGCACGGCTGCAGCAGTGGGATGCCCGCGGCCCCGAGCCGCGGGTCGAGCAACTCGTCGCGGGCCACGAACTCGCCGCCGCCGTGCAGCGCGAGATCGGCCCGCAAGTAAGTGTGCTCTTTCCCGAAGCGGATGCCGCCCGCTCCCGCCCCGCGCCCGAGCTGGTGGCGATACTGGACCGCATGAACCCACTGAACCGCTGACCCGCTGACCCGCTGACCCGCTGACCCGCTGACCCGCCCAACTCTCCACCCCGGGCGCAGGCTGGTCACGCCGGCATGTTTCGGTGGGCTCAACAACCGAAAGCCGGCGTCAATTTAGCTGCGTCGAGCCATCCGCTCGCCTCGCCGGGTCAGTCCGCCGCACGCCGGCTCAGGACTCCCAGCGCACCTCGCCGTGGACGACCGCAGCGGTGGCATGCAGTCCCAGCGTGCGGGCGACCGCGGCGGAGGCCTCGTGCTGTGGATGAATGTTGGCGGCGAACCGGCTCACACCGTGGTCGCGCAGCCACGCGACCATGGCAGCAGCGGCTTCCGTCGCGTGGCCTCGGCCCTGATGGTGCGGGCTGATCACCCAGGCCAGGTCCGCGGCCAGCTGGGACCGATCGATCAGGGTCGCCTGCACGAACCCGATCGGAGCCGCGGTCTCCGTGAGGGTGATGATCCAGTTGAGCCACCCGGTGCATCCGTCGGCGGAGTGTCCGACCACCTGGGCGCGGTACCGCATCGACAGGGTCAGCGCAGTCGGGGGCTCGCCGCCCATGAATCGATAGATGCTGGGATCGGCGAGCACGCCGACCATCCGCGCAGCGTGCCAGACGGTAAGCGGCTTCAGGCGCAGTCGCTCAGACTCGATCGGTTCAGCCGCCATCCACATCACGTCTTGATCTTCGCAGGCCGACGCGGCGAAAACAGGATAGACCGACGAAACCAGTCATTGCGTGCTGCATTCGACGACGGATGCGCAATCCGTCCTGTTTTCGCCACGCCCACCTCAGGCCGCTGTCTGCACCAGACCCGGCGCGAGGGTGAAGTCGGGCTCGGTGCACCCGCGGATGGTCTCGACGGTGACCCCGGGGGCCAGCCGGCAGAGCACGAGCCCGGCGTCGGTCACGTCGAAGACGGCGAGGTCGCTCACGATGCGGTCGACGACCTTCACACCGGTCAGCGGCAGGCTGCACTCGGTGACAATCTTCGCGGAGCCGTCGCGGGCGACGTGCTCGGTCAACACGATCACCCGCGGGGTGCCGGCGACGAGGTCCATGGCGCCGCCCATGCCCTTGACCATCTTGCCGGGGATCGTCCAGTTCGCGAGGTCACCGGCGCCGGAGACCTGCATGGCCCCGAGAATCGCGACCTTGACGTGACCGCCACGGATCATGCCGAACGAGGTGGCGGAGTCGAAGATCGAGCCGCCGGGCAACACTGTCACGGTCTGCTTGCCGGCATTAATCAGGTCGGCGTCTTCCTCGCCGTCAAAGGGGAACGGCCCCATGCCGAGCAGACCGTTCTCGCTCTGCAGGGTCACCCGAATACCCTCGGGCAGATTATTGGCGACGAGCGTCGGGATACCGATGCCCAGGTTCACATAGTCGCCGTCGGTCAGTTCAGCGGCCGCGATGGCCGCCATTTCGTCACGGGTCCAAGCCATGGTGCTGCTCCTTTGTATGCGTAAGAAAAGTGTCAGACGAGGGCGGCGGTCGGCCGCGGCCGCACGGTGCGCTGTTCGATGTGCTTGACCGGGTTGTCGACCAGAATCAGGCGCTGTACGAAGACGCCGGGAGTGATGACGTGATTCGGGTCGATCTCGCCCGGCTGCACGAGATGTTCGGCCTCGGCGATCGTGACCCGGCCCGACGTCGCCACGAGCGGATTGAAGTTGCGGGCGGTGTTGCGGTACACGAGGTTTCCCTCGGTGTCGGCAAGGTAGGCGTGCACGAGCGCGACGTCGGCGACGATTCCGCGCTCCTGCACGTAGGTCTCGCCGTCGAAGTCGGCGTGCGGCTTTCCCTCGGCGATCAGGGTGCCCACTCCCGTCTTCGTATAGAAGGCGGGAATTCCGGCGCCGCCGGCCCGCAGGCGTTCGGCGAGCGTGCCCTGGGGGCTGAACTCCACCTCAAGGGCTCCGGCCAGAAACTGTTCGGCGAAGAGTTTGTTCTCACCGACGTAGGAGGCGATGACCTTGCGCACCTGGCCGGCCTCGAGCAAGACCCCGAGCCCCTTGCCGTCGACGCCCATGTTATTGCTGACCACCGTGAGATTCTGTACCCCGGAGTCACGCACGGCATTGATGAGTTCGGTCGGAATTCCGCAGAGACCGAATCCGCCAACGGCGAGCACCATCCCGTCTCGCAGTACGCCCTGCAGCGCATCGGCCGCGTGGGCCTGAACTTTGGACACTGGATCTCCTCATTGAGTCGTAAGTCGTGAGTCGTGCGTCGTCAGAAAGCGGATGCCGCCGACTGTCCGACGCGCGTCCACACTGTGGACTGTTGTTTCGTTCTCCAGCCTATTCCCGCCAAACTTTTCCTGTCAAGACCCGACTTTCTGGGTATAGACTTGTCCACAATATAGACAGGAGTCAGATGCCCGACCTTGCCACGCTCAGCGTCACCGGCCCGCCGGTCGCGGGCGCCCAGGTGGTCAGCCGTATCGCCCTGCTGCTGCGGCTGGTCGGTCGCGACCCGAGCGGGTCGCAGCTCGCCGACATCGTGCGGGATTCCGGGCTGACCAGGCCCACGGTGCACCGGCTGCTGAGCTCGCTCGCCGCCGAGGGGCTGCTCGTGCTCGACCCGACCAGCCACACCTGGCGCTACGGCCCCGAGATCTTCGTGATGGGAACCGTCGCCGCGCCGCGCTACCCGATCGAGGAACTCGCCCGCCCGGCGTTGCAGCGACTAGCCGATGCCACCGGCGAAAGTGCCTTTCTGTCGATTCGCCGGGGCCTCGAAACGGTCTGCCTGATGCGGGAGGAGGGCAGCTTTCCGGTGCGCTCCTTCGTGTTGCACGAGGGTGTTCGTTTTCCGCTGGGCGTCGCGTCGGCCGGCCTCGCCATTCTGTCTGCCCTGCCCGACCCGGAGGTGGACCAGGTGCTCACCGCCCAGGCGGGGCTGACCGAGCGATGGGGCGCGCAGAACGCCGCCGCAAACATCCGTCTGAACGTGCAGGCCACGCGTGAACGCGGCTGCGCACTCAATCCGGGTCTGATCCTCGAGGGCAGCTGGGGCATGGGCGCGGCAATCTTCGACCATGCCGGGCGGCCTACCTGGGCACTCTCGCTCACCGGCATCGAGCCACGCTTTCGCCCCGACCGGCAAGAGCTCCTGGGCGGCCTGCTCAGGCAGGAAGCCGCCCTGCTGACCGCGCGCCTCGCCGAGCTCTGAGCGCGCAACCCGTTGCTTCTGCGGGCGCAGGACGTAGGATCAGCCTGTGAAAACCGACTCGACGAGTGATCTGGCCCGTTCCGCACGCAACAGCGGAGCCCTGCAGGCCCTGGCGCGGTTGGGTTACGCCGTCAACGGCCTGCTGCACATCCTGATCGCCGGCATCGCGATCGCCGTAGCCGTCGGCAGCAGCAGTGACGACGGCGGCAGCGGCAGCGCCGACCAGTCCGGTGCCCTCGGCCAGCTCGCCGCCAGCCCCGGCGGGGTGTTCGTGCTCTGGACCGTCGTGGTCGGCCTCACTGCACTGGGGCTGTGGCTGTTGCTGAGCGCGTTCCTCTTGCAGGGCGCCGACCCGAAGAAGAAGTGGTCGCACCGGGCGAGTGAGGTCGGCAAGGCGATCGTCTACTTTCTGCTCGCCGCGACGGCCTACACCTTCGCGTCGGGCGGGTCGACGAGTTCCTCCGCGAGCACCAGCAGTGCCAGCGCACAAGTGCTCGCGGCTCCGGGCGGCGTCGTGCTGCTCGTGCTTGTGGGCCTCGGGGTGCTCGCGATCGCCATCTACTTCGTGCGCAAGGGAGCCCTACAGAAATTCACCGCGGACCTGTCCGTACCGAGCGGCCCGACCGGCCGGGCAATCGTGACCCTCGGCGTGGTCGGCTACATCGCCAAGGGCGTTGCGCTCGGCGTCGTCGGGGGGCTTATCGTGATCGCCGCCGTCACCCTCGACCCGAGCAAATCGTCGGGCCTCGACGGCGCCCTCAAGGCTCTCGTCGCGTTACCCTACGGCAGCATTATTCTAGGGTCGATCAGCATCGGACTCATCGCCTACGGCGTCTACTGCTTCGCCCGCGCGTGGCGTGCCCGGCTGTGATCGGCCACCCCACCACACGTCGACGGCGATCACGCAGCCCACAATCATCAGCGACAGCGTGACGGATGCGAGCACATCCGTCGCCCAGTGATACCCCAGATAGAGGCGGCTCACGGCGGCCAGAACGATGCAGACCACCACGAGCACCGCGCCCAGCAGCACGCCGGGCAGCGCCCCACCCCCGCTGCTCCGCCTGGACAGCACGAGATACGCCGTGATCAGCACAAAGTCTGCCGCGCCGAGCACGTGTCCCGACGGAAAGCTGAACGATGCGTCGGGTCCGAACAGCATCAGGTCGGTCGGCGGGCGCTGCCGGTCGACGGCGCGACCCACGATCTGGCCCAGCCCGACCCCGACCGCCATGCCGGCAGCCAGCAGCAGCGGGCGCCACGCATGCCTGCCGATCAGCCCCCACACCACACTCACGACCAGCACGATGATCGGCAACGCGATGGGCCCGAAAACGATGGCGAGCGCGATCATCACCGCGGTCAGCGTCGGCGAGCGCCAGTCGAACAGCAGGCTCTGAACGGGTTCATCGAGAGCGGTGAGGCCGGCACTACTCAGCACCGACACGAGCAGCACGACCAACCCCACGATGCCGAGCGAGGTGGCCGCAATCGCACTCACCCCGAGCCGCCGCCGGGCGCCAGCGGCCAGATCGCGGCGCTCGATGACGAGCGGCCCGAATCGGTTCCACAACGTGGTCCACACGGCCGGCCGTTCGGCCGCGAGCACGCGCTCGCCCGCGATCTTCGCGGCCAGAGGCGCCCAGATGAGAACGCCGACGCCGACGGCGAGCAGCACCGCGCCGAGGGTATCGCTCAGCCAGTGGGCCGCCAGATAGGTGCGGCTGAGCATCATCAGAACCGTGTACACCCCGCCTGCCACCCAGACCCAGACGCGCGGAAAGAGCAGCACGAGTACCGTGGCCAGCACGGCGGCATTGGCCACGTGACCGGAGGGGAACGATCCGTAATCGAGGTTGGTCAGCACATTTGTGGGCCGATCCCGCGCGAAGGTCTGCTTCAGAAGCTGAACGGATGCCCCGGCCAGCACGGTCGTGACAAGCACGTACCCGGCGCCCCAGCGACGATGCACCAGCAGCAGCGCCAGAATAATCACACCCGGAATAACCAGTGACGCCACGACGCCGCCGCCGAGCGTGTCGAGGGTCTGGGCGACGGCGTCCCCCACGGCCGTGCGATTCTCGTTCAGCAGCGCGAGCCAGGCGGTGTCGAGCAGCAGCGGCTCGCCGTTCGGGCGTGCCGAAATGAGCGCACCCAGACCGACGGTCAGGGCGACCGCGGTCACTCCCGTGACCTGCGGCCAGTTCCGCGACACCCACCGAGCCCGGGGCGCAGCGGCTACGGTGGCGGCAACAGCGGGATCCCTCGGCGCATCCATGACGCCATGCTAGATGTAGTCGGCCCTCACCCGCTCAGCAACTCGCGTTGAAGCGAATTCCGGCTACGCCACGCTCGACTCCCGCGCCAGTGATTCGGTGCGGGCATGGAACTGGGCGTGGTGCTCGGCGGTGGCAATGATGTTCGACCACGGTGAGCCCTCCAGCTGAGCGAGCATGGCTGCGTTTTGCCAAATGTAGAGCCACAACCCGCGCATGGCCTCATCCACCGCGTCGACGCTGCCGAGGTGGTGTCGGCAGATCGCGAACGTGGCCAGGTTCAGCTGATCGTAAATTTCACCGAAGGCGGCCTGGTTTCCGGCCACCAGTTTGTCCATCAGATCTCGTTGAGTCGGATCTGGCCGACTCGGATCTGGCCCCGAAAACGCGCAATTCGACATGAAAATCCTTGGTGCCAGTCCGCCAGGGTCCGGGGCGGAGATTTGCAATATCGTACTTGAATTCGCCCCCTTTAGGGGGTGCAGTACGAAAGTAGCACCCTCGGTTAGCCATCGGCACAAGCAGCTCTCAGCCGTTATACATTTGTTGCAAAACAGCCGATTGAGTATGTCTGTGCCCCGGCGGCCGGGCCGGCGTTACACCTGTGCCGGTTCTGTCGTCGCGTTCCGCTCGATTCCCGGCCGGAGCGCCACGAGCATCCGCTTGAGGTCAATGACGATCGCGGCGGTGGGACTGAGCGAGACCACCCCCGCGTCAATGTTCTGTTGCATGGTACCGAGGATGGAATCGACGACCGCAACCGCCGCATTGAACGCCTCGGCACCCTGCTCGTCGTAGTCACGGTCAGAGTCGGACCCGGTCCCGGAGCCTTCGGAGGCGTGCAGCACGCTCGCAACGGAGCGCAGGGCATCCGACAGAACAGGGCGCAGCTCCACCGGCAGATCCAGTGGAACCGGTTTGCCCCAGACCACACCGGCGAAGACCTCTGTGAGGTTTCGAACATGAAAGGTGACGTCTTCGAGGGCCGCCAGGTCGTCGTAATTCGCGACGAGATCGTGCCTGGTGAATCGGGCCCGCGGATTGCCCTTGCGGCTCTCGTCGGCGTGGCGCACGGCCAGGCGCACGTCTCGGGCCGCGTCACTGAGCGTGGTGCCGCGCAGGGCCCACTGCTCCTGCCGGGGCGGCCAGCTGTCATCGAGGGCTTCGGCGATCTCGGTGAGGTGCGTGGCGAGAGTGAGGCGAAATCCGGACAGCCGCTCCACGGCCGCGCCGATGGCGAGGGGCGGCAGAATCACGAGATTGACCGCGAGGCCCACCAGAATGCCGAGGCAGATCTGCGCAAAATAGGCGATCGAATAACCGTCGGCTTCCGGACCACCGATGATGAGCACGAACAGGGCGGTCAGGGGCACGTGTTCGCCGCCCACGCCCAGCCATCGCATACCCCCGATCAGCGTGCCGAGCCCGATGACGAGGGAGATTGTCCAGACACCCGGTTCGCTCAGCAGCAGCATCACCCCGGCCAGGCCGATGCCGATCGCCAACCCGGCGACCGTCTGCAGCGCGCTGCGCACCGACCGCATCAGGGTCGGATGCATGCTCAGCAGTGCGCCGAGCGGGGCATAGTACCGAAACTGCTGCGCGTCACCCGGCAGCAGGGGTGCGAGCGACCAGGCAATCGCCACGGCGACAGAGATTTTGGCGACCTGCAGGGTGCGCGGATGCCGGAGCGCGCGCTTCAGAAGGGCCAGGGTCAGGGCCAGTCCGCGGGCCGTTCCGGCTGTGCTGGGCGGCATCATCGTGCTCCTCGGCTCGGGATGCCGTCGTGTCGGATCCGCTCGGCCTGAACAATAAACGACAATTCTGTGCACAGACCGCGAGTCCGTGCCCCCTGAACGGGGGGCACGCATTACGCTCGGTGAATCGATGCGGCCGGTTGGAGCCGCAGCTCACGAGAAAAGAGACACACCATGGGATTCTTCGGATTTCTACTTCTGGGCCTGCTCGCCGGGGCCATCGCCAAGGCCCTCCTGCCCGGCAAGCAGGGCGGCGGCTGGTTCATGACCCTGCTGCTGGGCGTCGTGGGCGCCCTGCTCGGCGGATTTCTGGGCGGCCTGCTCTTCAACGCGCCGCTGCAGGACTTCTTCTCGATTCAGACCTGGCTGCTCGCCATCGGCGGCGCGGTTCTCGTTCTGGTCATCTACGGCGCCCTCCAGGGGCGTCGCAGCCGCTCCTGACCGATCCGCCGGTGCCGAGCTCGTCTCGGCACCGGTGCCTTCACCAGCCGGATGCCCGCCAGGGCCATCCCCTTAGGCCAGATCCAGGGCGGCCCGCACGATCGATTCGGTATCGATGCCATGCAGCGCGTAGACCTGCTGCAGGGTTCCCGTCTGGCCGAACTCGTGCACGCCGAGGTTCAGGCTCGGCACTCGGTTGATGGTCGCCAGAAAAGCGAGCGTGTGCGGGTGCCCGTCGAGAATCGTGACCATCGGCAACGGCCGGGCGGCCGGAAAGACCTGATCCAGAATCGCCGTTGCTCCCTCGCCGCGGCCCTGGCGGGCGCGCACGGCCCGGTACAGCAGGTCGGCGCTCGTGACACAGACCACGTCGGCCTCGATTCCGAGGGCCTGCAGCCGATCGGCGGCCCGCAGCACCTCGGGCATCAGTGCCCCCATTCCCACGAGCTGCACCCGTGGGGTGTCGGCGCGCCGCATCGTGTACGCTCCCGCGACCACGTGCATCCGTCGTCGCTCGCGGGCAGCCGGATCGGCGGGAACGTCGCTCAGCGTCTGGTCGAGCGGCCGGGTCGACAGTCGCAGATAGCTCGAGCTTCCCCCGGGGCGGCCGAGCCGTGACAGGGAATCGAGCAGGCACCACTCGAGGTCCTGCCCGAACGCGGGTTCATAGGCGACACAGCCGGGCTGTTCGAGCCCGATCGACGGGGTGATGATCGACTGGTGCGCTCCGCCCTCGGCCGCGAGCGTCACGCCAGACGGGGTTCCGACCAGAATCGACTGGCCGCCGGCGTAGATGCCGAACGACCACGGCTCGAGCGCCCGACCCACGAACGGGTCGTACATGGTGCCGATCGGAAACAGCGGTTCGCCCCACCGACTCCAGGTCGAGCCGAGCTCACCGAGCAGTCCCACGAGGTTGGTCTCGGCAATGCCGAGCTCGATGTGCTGCCCGGTCGGCTGCTCATTCCAGTGCAGAATCGTCTCGGCGTCGTCAGAGAACCAGTTGCGCTTCTGCGTCGGCGACCAGGTTCCCACCTTGTTCAGCCAGCCGCCGAGGTTCGTGCTCGAGGCGACATCGGGCGCGACGGTCACAATGCGCCGGGCGGCCAGCGGCGCCTGCCGGGTGAGATCGAGCAGCGCCCGTCCGAGGGCCTGCTGGGTCGAACTCGTGCCAACGACCGTGCGGCCCAGGTCCTGCGGCACGAGCGGGGGAACGGATGCACCCACCGGCTCGCGCGTGAGGCCGGCGGCCACCGAGGCGCACAGCCGACCGGCCGGCGAGTCGGTATCGAATCGCTGCCAGGGGTGCTGCCGGTCCTCGCCGAGGTCGATGGCGAGGGCATCCATCTGCCCTGGGGTCAGCAGGTTGGAATGGTTCTGCGGATGCCCCGCGCTCGGCAGCCCGTAGCCCTTGACCGTGTAAGCGAAGATGACGGTGGGTCGGGTGTCGTCAATCTCGGCGAAGGCCTCCTGCAGCGAGATCAGGTCGTGGCCGCCGAGGTTGGCGAGCAACTTCGGCAGGTCGGCGTCGGAGATGCACCCGAGCAGCGCCGAAATCGCGGCGGCCTCGGGCCCCGCATCAGCCCCCGCATCAGCCCCCGCACCGGGCAGCCGCAGCCGCAGCTGCGCGGGCGTGCAGCGCAGCAGGCGCTGAAACTCGGGGTTGGTCATCTCGTCGATGCGACGCTTCAGGTGCTCTCCGCCGGGGCGCGCGAAGGCTGCACGCAGCAGGTGGCCGTACTTGAGGGTCACGACCTGCCAGCCGGCCGCGGCGAACATGGCCTGCAGCCGGGTCGCCGAGATGTTCGGCACCACGCGGTCAAGGGACTGGCGGTTGAAGTCCACGATCCAGACGATCTCGCCGAGTTCACCGACCGAGGGGTCGAGCAGGGCCTCCCAGACCGCGCCCTCGTCGAGTTCTGCATCGCCGACGAGCGAGTACTGCCGCCCGGCCGTACGAGGCCGGCCGACCGTGTCGGCCGCGTAACGGCGGGCGACGGCGCCCCAGATCGGAGCGGTCGCCCCGATCCCGACCGAACCGGTCGAATAGTCCACGGTGTCGGGGTCCTTCGACCGGCTCGGATAGCTCTGCAGGCCGTGCAGCGCCCGCAGGGTCGTGAGGTGGCTCTCGTCGAGTTCGCCGAGCAGGTAGTTGATCGCGTGCAGCACCGGCGAGGCGTGCGGTTTGACCGACACCCGGTCGCTCGGGCCGAGTTCGGTGAACCACAGCGCGGTCATGATCGACGTGATGGAAGCGCTCGAAGCCTGATGGCCGCCGACCTTGAGCCCGTCGGGGTCCTTGCGGGCGGGGGCGTTGGCGGCGTCGATGATCGAGCTCGCGAGCCAGAGCACCTTGCGCTCGACCCGCTGCAGGGCGGTGAGCTCGGGAGGCGACGCGGACTGCGGGGTGTCCTCATCATTGAGGAGTGTCATGGCGGTGCTTTCTGATCGGCGAGTGCGTCTCTTGAGCCTAAGCGCCGTGGTGCCGGTGTGCATCCCCAGCGGATGCCGCGCCAGATTAGACAAGGCGGGTGCGGCCGCACAGACTGGAGGCAGCACCACGTGCAGCCCCGCATCCCCTGAAACACCGTCGTTTGCCCAGGAGACACCATGACCGTACAGACCGACGCCCAGGAACTCTCCGCGGACCTCCGTGAGCTGCGACACCGGCTGCACCAGGAGCCTGAGCTCGGACTGCAGCTCCCCCGCACCCAGCAGAAGGTGCTCGAGGCACTCAGCGGTCTGCCCTACGAGATCAGCCTCGGCACCGACACCACCTCGGTGACGGCGGTGCTGCGCGGAACGGGCGCCGGGGCATCCGCCGGCCCAGACCACACCGGCGGCGCTGGCCGCCCTGTCGTGTTGCTGCGCGGCGATATGGACGCCCTGCCGGTGCAGGAGCGCACCGGCCTCGAGTTCAGCTCGCGCACCGACGGCGCCATGCACGCCTGCGGCCACGACCTGCACACCGCGATGCTCGTGGGCGCGGCAACCCTGCTCGCCCACCACCGGGACCGGCTCGCCGGCGACGTCGTGCTCATGTTCCAGCCCGGCGAAGAGGGCTACGACGGGGCGGGCGTCATGATCCGCGAGGGGGTGCTCGATGCCGCCGGCCGCCGGGCCGACGCCGCCTACGGCATCCATGTGGTGTCGGCCGGGGCGCCCAACGGGCAGTTTGCCAGCCGCGCCGGTACCCTCATGTCGGCCAGCAACGCTCTCGAGGTGACGGTGCACGGTACCGGCGGGCATGGCTCGGCGCCGCACCAGGCGCAGGATCCGGTGACGGTCATCGCCGAGATGGTCACGGCCCTGCAGGTCATGGTCACCCGTCAGTTCAACATGTTCGATCCGGTCGTGCTCTCGGTCGGCGTGCTGCAGGCCGGCACCAAGCGCAACATCATCCCGGAGTCCGCCCGCCTCGAAGCGACGATTCGGTCGTTCACCGATGAATCGCGCGCCAAACTCGAGCGCGTCGTGCCGCGACTGCTCGAGGGCATCGCCGCCGCCCACGGCGTGGAGGTCAGCATCAGTTATCTCACCGAATATCCGGCCACGATCACCGACGCCGGCGAAACCACCAGGGCCGAACGGGTCGTCGGTGAGCTCTTCGGCGGCGAACGATTCGCCCGCATGGCAAATCCGATGAGCGGCTCAGAGGACTTCTCTCGGGTGCTGCAGCAGGTGCCCGGCTCGTTCGTGTTTCTCTCGGCCGTTCCGCGCGGGGCGGATGCCGCCACCGCCGCCTTCAATCATTCGCCCACCGCGACCTTCGACGACGATGTACTCGCCGACGGCACCGCCCTGTACACCCAGCTCGCGCTGTCCCGGGTGGCGGAGCTCGCCCGCCTGGCCTGATCACCTGCCCGGGCTGATCGTCTGCCCGCTTGACGCCACGAGCGCGGCACCCGCGACAAGGGGTGCCGCGCGCCGCGTACTTTTGGGCATCCGGCGGCGACGCCGGGGCTTCCACCACTCACTCAGGCCGGGAGGCGCCGCGCACCCGGGCCCGGTACTGCGTCGGGGTTTCGCCCAGCTCGCGCAGAAACTGCCGATTGAAGTTCGACAGGTTCTCGTAGCCGACGGCGAGCGCGATGCGCGCGACCGGGTCGCCGGTCTGCTGCAGCAGCTTCGCGGCGTGGGCCAGCCTCAACTTGCGCACCAGGGCGGTGAAGTTTTGCCCGCTCGACCTGGTGAAATACCGGGAGAAGGCCGACTCACTCATGCCCGCGAGGGTCGCTGCGGTACCGAGCCGCACGGTACCGCTGATGTTTTCGAGGATGTAGTCGAGGCTGCGGCCCACGATTTCGGCGGCCAGCGGGTCGTGCACGGGCGGCACCCATTGCCGGGCCAGCGTGCGGGTCTCGTGTGCTGGCGCCGTCGACAGCGCGCCGAACAGCGAAAAAATGTGTGCCAGTCGGTCGGCGCCGACCGCGGGTCCGATCGCTTCGAGCGACGCAATGCCGCGCCGGGCCGCGTCGCCGGTGAACTCGATCCCCGAGAGCGAGCGCCGCCAGAGCGCCTGCAGGGCGCCTGCCTCGGGCATCGCGGCCTCGCACTGCGTAAGCCACTCCTGCCGAAATTGAAAGACCAGGTCACTCTGCGAAATCGACTCGCCAGCCGCCAGGTCGGTGATCCAGTCGTGGGGAACGTTCGGCCCGATCAACACGAGCTGGCCGGCATCGAACAGCCCGACGCTGTCGCCCACGATGTACCGACCGCTACGGCGGCGCGCGTAGTGAATCTCGTACTCCGGGTGATAGTTCCAGCGCGCGAACGGTCCGGGGTAGTCGTGTGCGTGCCAGCGGGCCGAGAATCGGGGGTCCAGGGGGATAACCTCCCGCACCGCGCTGCCGGCAACCCAGAGCTCCGCCATTCGCTATCTCCTCGTCACGGCACCGTGCAAAAAAGTATCAGCATCGGTCATGACCCACGCTAGTCGACATCGACCTCGTTCTTCTAGCCTGAAGACACACCGCCGCGGTGTCAACGCAAAGGAGCGAACCGGTATGAATCTGCCCAGCACCACAACCAGCACGGCGACCGATACCGCGACCGACACGCGCACCAACACCGGCGCGGTGCTGTACGGCACCCGTGACCTGCGCATCGAGCCTCGCCCGGTGCCCGCTGCTGCGCCGCACGAGGTGCTCGTCGAGATTCGCGCCGTGGGCATCTGCGGCTCCGACGTGCACTACTACGAACACGGACGCATCGGCCCCTACGTGGTCGAGACCCCCATGGTCGTCGGTCACGAATCCGCCGGCACGATCGTCGGCGTCGGCCGCGATGTCTCCCCCGCGCGCATCGGCGAGACGGTCGCTCTTGAACCAGGGGTTCCCTGTCGCCGCTGCCCGCAGTGCCTGGCCGGTCGCTACAACCTCTGCCCCGACGTGGTCTTCTTCGCCACCCCTCCGGTCGACGGATCGATCAGCACCTACGTCACGATCGATGCGGCCTTCGCCCATCCCGCCCCGGTGGGGCTCGGCTTCGATCAGGCGGCGATGGCCGAGCCCGTCTCCGTCGGGGTCTGGGCGGCGCAGAAGGCGCACATCTCGGTCGGCGATCGAGTACTCATCACGGGGGCCGGGCCGATCGGCCTGTTGGCGGGCCAGGTCGCGGTGGCGTTCGGAGCATCCGTCGTCACCGTGACCGACGTGAGCGACTTTCGCCTGCAGACGGCGCGAAAACTGGGCCTCGGCGCAATGCGAGCGGATGCCCCCATTGACGGCGAGTACGACGTGCTGCTCGAGTGTTCGGGCGCCGCGGCCGCGCTGACGGCCGGAATGCGCACCCTCGCGCCCGCCGCCCGGGTCGTGCTGGTGGGCATGGGCGCCGACACCGTGAGCATCGACGTGCCTCTCATTCAGGGCAAGGAAATCTCGCTGACCGGCATTTTTCGTTACGCGAACACGTACCCGACCGCGCTCGACCTGATCATGCGCGGTGCGGTCAACGTTGATGCCGTCATTACTCACCGCTTCGATCTCGAGCACACCGAGGACGCCCTCACCATCGGCCGCCGCGACCCGCTCGCTCTCAAGGCCATCGTCACGCCGGGGCGATGAACGCGGCGCGGCCGCTGATCCGCGTGACACGTGAGCGCCCTGGCCCGGGCGAACCGGTTGATATTCTGCACACCGCATCGCTCACGGCCGCCGCGCTGTGGACCGTGCACTCCATGGAGGAGGAGACGATCGTGTCGTTCGCGCCGTCGATGCCGAGGGATCGCGAGCTCACGGAACGCTTCATCGCGGCCTCCGACGTCGTCACGCTGGGTGAAGCGGATGCGGCGTGGCTCCACCCCGGGGCCACCGTCGATGACGTGATCGGGAAGCTTCTGCGCCGCGGCCCCGCGCTCGTCGCCGTCGCATGTGCCAGTGGCTGGGCCCTCGGAACGAAGCGCGCTTCGCTGGCCCTGCCCGCGGCATCCGCTGCCGACGAGCTTGTAGCGGGGCTACTGAACGGGCTCGCCGGTGTCTTGGCTGACGGCTGTCACGTCGAGGGACTTCGCAGCGGCCTCGACACGGTCCTGCTGGCCCGAATCGGACGATCAGTGGCCGAACACGGATGCCCGGGCGCAGGCCTGTCGCGCCGGCGCAGTAATCGCCCGCAGCCGGCCTGACACACCTGCGCCGGGACAGGCGGTGAGCGGTTACAGGCGGATCCGACCGGCGGTCTGAGTGCTGGCGGCCGCGAACCGGGCCTGCACGTTCGCCCAGTCGACGATGTTCCAGAATGCCTTCACGTAGTCGGCGCGCACGTTGAGGTAGTCGAGGTAGTAGGCGTGCTCCCAGACGTCGAGCATGAGCAGCGGCACCACGCCGAGCGGCGCGTTGCCCTGCTGGTCGAACAGCTGGAAGATCACCAGGCGCTGGGCGATGGAGTCGAAGGCCAGCACCGACCAGCCGGAGCCCTGCACGCCGAGGGCGGTCGCGGTGAAGTGCTGGGTGAACTTGTCGAAGGATCCGAACTGGTCGTCGATGGCCGCGGCGAGGTCGCCGACGGGCTTGTCGCCGCCGTTCGGGGACAGGTTCGTCCAGAAGACGGAGTGGTTGACGTGGCCGCCGAGGTTGAAGGCCAGGTCCTTCTCGAGCTTGTTGACGTTGGCCAGGGCGCCGGCGTCGCGGGCCTCGGCGAGCTGCGCGAGCGCGTTGTTGGCGCCGGTCACGTAGGCCTGGTGGTGCTTGGAGTGGTGCAGTTCCATGACCTTACCGCTGATGCTCGGCGCGAGCGCGGAGTAGTCGTAGGGCAGGTCGGGCAGGGTATATGAGGTCATCGTGATGCCTTTCGTTGGGGGTACGGGGTCAGGCGAGGCGCCGAAAGCGGCGGTCGTGGTAAATCAGGGGCGGTGCGGACTCGCCCAGACGTATGTCGAGCACTTCGGCGAGCACGACCGACGACGACCCCACCTTGATGATGTGGGTGATGCGGCAGAGCAGCGCGGCGCGGGCGTCGGCGAGCAGGGGCTCCCCGCTGCCGAACTCGCCCCAGCCCTGCTCGGGAGTGAAGCGCGGCGCGCCCGACCGGGCGAACGCATCCGCCAGATCGACGTGGTGTTCGGCGAGCAGGTGCACCGAGATCGTCTGCGCCTCGAGCAACCCGCCCGCGGAGCCCTTGGCCCTGGTCACCGAGAATGAGAGCGTCATCGGGTCCACGGCGACGGATGCCACGCTCGACGCGGTCAGCCCCACCGGCCCGTCGGCGCTCATCGCCGAGATCACGGCGACGCCGGCCGGGTGCTCCCGAAACGCGGACTTGAAAAGTTCCTGCCGGCTTCGAGTTTCAGCCGCGAGTGTCTGGTCCATAACCCCGAGCCTAAAACCTCAAGTACACTTGAAGTCAAAACGGAGGTCACATGGCGCAACAGAACGACCTCCCCCCTCCGCGACACGCGCCCGAGGAACTGCTCACCGTCGGCGAGATGAGCGACCGCACCGGAGTGGCGGCCTCGGCCCTGCGTTTCTATGAGCAGCTGGGCCTGATCGCCGCCGTGCGCACGAGCGGCAACCAACGGCGGTACGCACGGCACATGATTCGCCGGGTCTCGCTCATCTCGGTGTCCAAACGACTCGGCATTCCGCTCGTCGACGTGCAGCACGCCTTTGCGGCGCTGTCGCTCGAGGGGCCTCCGACCCAGGAGGACTGGCAACAGGCATCCCGGCGCTGGAAGAAGACCCTCGAAGAACGCCGCCTCGGCATCGAGCGGCTCGAGCGCGAACTCACCGGATGCATCGGCTGCGGCTGCCTCTCGATGAAGGCGTGCGGCCTGCTCAACCCCGACGACGCCCTCGGCGATGCCGGCGCGGGCCCACGCCGGCTCGGCTGAGCCGCCGTCATGTGCCTCGTGCCGACCGGGCGCAGGTTGGTTACGCGGGCTCAGGATAGAACCTGCGCCCGCGTAACAAACCTGCGCCGCGGCATCCGCTGACGCCACACGGCGGTCAGCTCGTGGCGGCAATCACCCGGTGCAGTGCGTCGCGCAGCGTCATGAGGTCGTCAAGGGGCAGAGCGAGCGCCTCGACCACCCGCGGCGGGATGGTCTCGGCGACCGCGCGCAGGGCCACGCCACGCTCGGTCAGGGTGATGTCGAGCGTGCGCTCGTCGGCCGGCCGGCGCTGGCGCTGAACATAGCCCGTCGCTTCGAGCCGCTTCAGCAGCGGCGACAGTGTCGCCGGCTCGAGGCACAGCGTCTGGCCGAGACCCTTTAGCGTGCGCGGACTCTCTTCCCAGAGGGCGAGCAAGACGAGGTACTGCGGATGCGTCAGCCCGAGCGGTTCCAGAATGGGCCGATAGAGGGCGATGACGTTGCGCGAGGCGATGGCCAGGGCGAAGCAAACCTGATTGTCCAGGGCAAGCGGATTCTCGAGGGTGTTCTCGAGCGGTGATGCGGGCATGCGTGCGGTCCGTTCCGGCCCGGTTGCTGCTCGCGCCATTTACTTAGTACACTAACAGTTATGACACACGGCAATGATTCTCACGCGCGCAACCGGGGTCCCGGCGGCTTCACGGCCTGGATCAATCGTCGCCTGCTGCCCATTCTGGGGCCACCGCCGGTCGGCGCCAACGGCTCGGATCTGCTGCCGCCGGCGGCCACACCGGTGCGCGGCTGCCCGGTCTGCAAGCAGCCGATCGCCGAGCACGACATTGACCGCAGCGGCGAGCGCACTCAACTGCACTGCCCCGTCGCCTGACAGCCACGCCGCTCGGCTCGCGGGCCACAGAGGCGCCATCGACGACTACTCTGAGCGTGAGGTAGTGTCGCAGTTCTCACAGAAGCGGAGGATCGGATGGCATCGGACAGCCGAGGGCGAGTGATCGTGCGGGACGGACCGTGGGGCTTCGTATTTCTGCTCGCGTACATCGGTGCCGCCGTGTACTTCGTGTCCGCATCGGGGGGCTCATTCTGGGCCGTGATCCTCGGACTGCTCCAGGCGATCGTCTGGCCGGCCTACGTCGTCTACCACGTGCTGGTACTGATCGGCGCATGAGGCGTGACGGCGCGGCCGCGCCTGCACCCAGGCCTGACCGCTGAGTCCGGTCACGAGTGACATCACCCCGCGCCCCGTGACATCCAACATCGGTGCGTCAGAGCGCCCGGGTGCACGCGCTCACACGAGGCGCGCCGTGGTCACCCCGAAACCGGCGATGTACTCATGGATCGGGCGGTAGAAACTGTACGTCACCGCGTAGGGGCCAGCGGCAGCCAGCGCGGCGTATGCCGCAATCCAGGTGCGCACCTCGTGCGAGGAGTTGCCCGCGACGTCTGCCATTTCCTCTGGCGTCCAGGCATCGAGGGGTGAGAGGTCGCCCGACGCGAGAATGCGCATCAATTCGGCATCCCACTCCGGGGCCAACGCTTTGAGCGACGTCCCCCCACTGGCCGCGAATTCACGCGCGGCATCGATGACCCGGGTGGTACGCGCTTCCCGAGCCTCCGGGGTCAAATGCCGTCCGCCACCCAGCAGCGCCTCACGAACGTCGCGCGTCGCGGTGGCAATCTGCGGAACGGGAGGTTCGTGGGACAGCCCGCCGGACCCGATGATGAGCACACGCTTGTCGAGGGTCTTGAGATGCTCCCCCAGCGCTGTCCCAAACGCACGGATGCGCCGCACGGGAACAAAAGGGGGCGCCACCGAATTGATGAATACCGGAATCACGGGCCTGGCGGCGGCGTCACCGAAGATGATACCCATGGGTTGCACGGCACCGTGGTCGACCTCCATCGCGAAAGACACGGTGACGTCGAAACCCTGTTCCATCAGGGACCGGGTCAGAGCGTCGGCCTCTGCGGCCGGCACGTTGAGCGGCCCCTCATGGGTACCGAAGTCTCCGACCGCGGTGGCACCATAGCCGACGGCGAAAGGCGGCATGATGTCGTAGAAGAAGCCGTTGTAGTGATCGGGACCGATGTTGATGATGAGTTCAGGGTCGAAGTCCAGGGCAAAAGCCCGAGCCGCGGCGAAGGCCTCCTCGACGCCGGCTTTGACGTCGGCCGGGGGCTCGACGTAGTCCAGAAGCGGGCTGTGTGACATGGCGATGAGTGCGAGCGTCATTGCTGTTTACCTCTTATCCGTCGGTTGTATCAGGTCGCGCGCAGGTGTCAACTACGCGCGCTGCAGCAGAAAATCGAGATGGAGGCGGTTGAACGTCTCCGTGTCTTCGTACTGGGGCCAGTGCCCGCAGTTCTCCATGACGGCCAGCCGCCCACCGGGAATCAGCGACGCGATGCGACGCCCCTCATCGACGGGGCCCGACGGATCTTTTGTGGTCCACAAGACCAACGCGGGAGCCTGGATGCGGCCCAAATCCGCATCGCTGAGCATGTTGCGGGCCCGAATCTCGGGGTCCTGGAGCGCCATATTCATCTCGCAGGCCATTCTCCAGTCGTCCTGCTGAAAAATACTCTGGCGGGTCTTGATGAGATCGTCGGTCACCATCGCCGGATCGGCCATCAGCCACTCCAGACGTGTCTTGACGCGCTCCCAACTGGGGTCGTTGGCCGCCTCCATGGACAGCTTGTACAGGCGCTCCATCACGACGGGGTTGGCCATGGTGCCTCCCATCGTGTTGAGCACCACCCGATCCACCCGGTCGGGGTAGTCGGCAGCGATCCGAGCCGCGACCCATCCGCCCAGGGATTCGCCCGAGAACGAGGCGCGCTCGACGCCGATCGCGGCCATGAACTTGAAGACGTGGTCGACGTAGTGCTTGATCTCCAGCGGATGCTCCGGCTTGGCGCTGTAGCCGTGCCCGATGAAGTCGATGGCCCACACCGAGAAGTGTTCCGCATGCGCGCCCAGGTTGCGCGCGTAGGCCTCCGCGTGCCCCGTGATGCCGTGCAGCAGGATGAGGGGCGGTAACGTCGGGTCACCAGCGTGCAGGTACCGCGTGCGATACCCCCCGGCATCGATAAAACCCTGTGAGAACTCGACCTGATTGAGGTCCGACCAGACGCTAGTGAAAGTCATGGGCATTTTCCTTTGTCATCTTGTGTTCGTGAACGACTGACGGTTGCGCGTGAACGGCGGTCAGCAGGGCGGCGAGGTTCCGCGAGGCGGTGCCGGTCACCCCGGCGGCACCGATGAAGCGGTCGGGGCGCAGAAACACGACCGGCGTCGGGCGAGCGTCAAACCAGGTCTTGAGCTCACCGGTCACATCCGACACCACGAACGCATTCACGTGCTGCGGCGGTTCGTTGTCGACCTGAGTGGTCGGTCGAACGGAAACCAGCCTCGCCCCGAGCCGGTCGAGCGCGGCCAGCTCGCTGTCACTGAAGAGCGTCTCGGGATTCACCGCCCAGGCGATGACGGCCCAGCCCGGCCCGATGAGGTCGTCAAGAAGCACGTCGCGCTGACCGCAGCCATCGACCCGGGGCTGGATGAACTGGGTGCCGACCGGCGACGCGTGGTTGTTGGCCGACAGGATGGCGACCGTGGCGCTGCGCAGCGTGGCCGACGCCCGACCCGGCACCATGGAGTCGACATCGACGATGGCCCCCGCCGCGTACCGCGGCATGGGCTTGAACTTCATCTCAGCGAAGTAGGCCTTGACCGACGGGAACACGTTCATGGTGGCGAAGGCCCCGTCGCGCAGGCCCGCCACGATGCGGTTCGTGGGCTTCACGATCTTGCCGAACGTGGTCGAGATGTCGACCATCGCCTGGGCGTGCGCCTTGCGTTCCTGGGTATAGGTGTCGAGCAGGGCCTCGCCACTGTCACCGTGCACGACCGCGGCCAGTTTCCAGGCGAGGTTGGTGGCGTCCCGCATGCCGGAGTTGTAGCCCTGCCCCTGCCAGACGGGCATCAGATGGGCGGCGTCACCGGCGATGAGCACGCGCCCCCTGCGGAACGTACCGGCCACCCGCGAATGGTGGGTGAATACCCGCGTTCGCACCAGGTTCATCGTTGTGGGGTCGGGCACGAATTGCTGCAGGAGGCCCCGCAGGAAGACCTCATCCTGGGCCTGCTCATCCGTTTCGTCGTCGAAGATCATGAACTCGAATCGGCGTACCCCGTGGGGAAGCGCGAGCGAGACGTAGGGGCGCTTGGGGTCGCCCCCCAGAAAGACGTTCGGGGTACCGACGGGGTCGTTGTCGACATCGACGACAACCCAGCGGGTTGAGGGAGATTTGCCGGCGAAACTGGTGCCGATGTACTTACGCGTCGGACTCTTGCCGCCGTCGGCACCCACGAGGTAGTGGCTCCGCAACACGTGGCTAGAGCCGTCGGCCCGCGTGACCGTGACCTCGACGTGGTCGTCGATTTCCTTGACGGCATCCACCCAGGAGCCAAAGTGCGTGGTCACATGGGGATACCGGGCAAGTTCCTGCCAGACGAGCTTGTCGACATCGGGCTGGGAGAAGGAGTTGCGCCGCGACCAACCGAATTCGCGCGTCTTGGGCTTGATCTCGATCATGACCTTGCCGCGGCCGTTGACGATACGCATGATGTGGTTGGGAGTGGTGTGCGGCAGGACCTCGTCGATGACACCCATGGTCTGCAGGGTACGAAATGACTCGTCATCGATGCCGACAGCCCGGGGCCAGTCGATGATGTCCGGGAGCGCCTCCACGAGAGTGACGCTGACCCCCCGCAGAGCAAGCAGGTGCGTCAACGCCAGCCCCGCTGGCCCCGCACCGATGACAATGACATCCGAGTCGAGTGTGGTGGTTACGGTCATCGTTGACTCCCCGAGCATGTTTGCAGAGCATGATTGATTCAGATCGATCGCTACGTGTGCAGATAACGCACATCGATGTTCGCTATCTGTCCATGACACTAGTGATGCCGGTTTGAGGTGTCAAGCGCGCAGACAAAACCCCCACTCTCACGAGCGGGGGCAGACGGGTAACGAGAGCTTTCAGGCAGTCTCAGAGGCGGCCGACAGCGCGAGTGCCGCCCGCCGCATGGGTTCGATCGCCGCATCCACCAGGTCCGGCTGGAAGGTGATCAGGTTGAGGGCCGCCTCGATACCTCCGCCCAGCGCGATGGGTACGGCCAGCCCGAACGCATTGGGCTCGACCTCGGCAAAGGAGGTCGAGTAGCCCAATCGGCGTGCCTCCGAGATCTTTTCGCTTTCGTGAGCGACGGGCGGACGCAGCGACGACAGGGCATAACCGGCGGCAGCCCGGTCGAGAGGGTGGGTGCTTCCCTCCGCGAAAATCACCTTGAACTTGGCCTCCCGCGAGGTGACCACGCACAGCGCCACGGCTTCGCCGCCGTCGACCACCATGAGGGACACGGTTGCCCGCAAGGCATCGGCCAGGCTGCGCAGAATGGGAAGTGACAGTTCACGCAGGGACGAGAACGCACCGCCGGACAGCGCCAGCAGCCCGACCGCTCCGCGATAGCGCCCGTCTCGACCCTTGGCCACGAGGTTGGCATCGGCCAACGTGCCCAACAGTCGAGACGCGATCGTGCGATGCACGACGAGCGACTCGGCGAGTTCCTGAACGCTCACCCCCTCCACCGATCCGACCACGAATTTGAGGGCCGAGATACCTCGGGCAAGAGTTTGGGCGCCACCTCGGGCCGGGACTGTATTCACGCCTCTACCCTAACCAGACTCGGCCGTCCGAGTGCATTTAGCGCCCCGAGTCGACACATTTCGCCCCATCGAGTGCGGTGCCGCTGCGTTACCGCGCCGTGACCACGGTATTGATGCCGAAACCGGCGACCCACTCCTTGATTTCTTCATAGAACCGGTAGGTGACATCGTAAGAACCGAACTGTGCCATGGCGGAGTAGGCAGCAATCCACGTGCGCACCTCGTGCGATGAGTTGCCGGCCTGCTCGATGAAGTACTCGGTGGTCCAGCTGTCGATGGTCTCGATGGCACCGGAACCGAGAAGGTCCATGAACCGGTTGTCCCACGCCGAGTTGAGGGGCTGCATGAACGGAGCTTCGTCGGCCGCAAACAGCTTCGCGGCTTCAATGACACGTGATTCCGCCTTCGTGCGGTGCGCGGCCGTCATGACCTTGTTGTTGATCAGCCCCTCCTGCACGCGCTCCGGTGACGTGGCGAACTTGGGCACGGGCGGATCGTGCGAGAGTCCCCCCGAGCCGATGATGATGATGTTGCGATCGAGCTTCGCCAGGGATTTGCCGATGGCTTCACCGAGCAAACGGATGCGCTGAACGGGCCCGAAGTTGCCGGCCACCGAATTGATGAAAATGGGCACGACCGGGATGTTCTCCAACCCGCCGAAGAGGATGTCCATCGGCTGCGCGAATCCGTGGTCCACGACCATCTTCTCGGAAATGGGCAGGTCGAGCCCCGCCGCGAGGGCGTCGGCGTGCAGGTTCCAGGCCACCTCGTGGTCGACGCTGAGCGTACCCGATTTGGTGCCGAAGTCACCGATGGCTTCGGCCCGGGCGCCGATGCAGAAGGGCGGCATCATGTCGTAGAAGAAGCCGCTGTAGTGATCGGGGGCGAACACGATGGCCAGGTCAGGCTTGGCTTCCTGAACGAAGTTCCGAGCCGTCGCGAAGGCCGCGTCGACGCGGTCGCGAACTTCGATGGCCGGATGAACGAAATCGATGAGAGGCGAGTGCGAAATAGTGACAAGACGAGCGGTCACGGTCTACTCCTTTGTCTGTAAAGCCTGTGATGATTTTATGTAGTGCCGGATTCACGAGCCAACACACTGTGCCGGTTGCCGGAACAGGCTCGGGGGAACGCACACAGCCGTGGGGCCCGACGAATCGAACCCCACGACGCCACGCCGTTGACCTACTTGCTGAAGGCGGCAGCAGCTTTCGAGGTACCCGTCTCGGCGACCAGAACGGCCTTGCCGAGAACGCTGCTCGACGGAGAGATGATGAAGGACTCGGTGCTGGGCGACAGAGCCCGATCGGTGAAGTCCAGGTCGGTCGTCACGCCGGTCGAGATTGCCGAGAGCGAGTTGATGGCCTTCGTCAGACCGGCCCGGGTCAGGTCACCGTTGACGCAGGCGGTGTCGAGGGCATCGCCCAGCACGGTCGCCATGGCGTAGCCATAGTTGACCTCCTCGGTCGGCACGGTGTCGGCGGCGATGGTACCGGCGGTCACGCCGGCATCGAAGCCCGCGACAACCTTGGCGGTGGTCTCGGTTTCGTCACCGTACGGCAGCACGCTCGACACAATGAGCACGTTGGACTCGATGAACGCGCCCACCGGAGTGGTCAGCAGCGCCGGGTTGTAACCCGGTGTGTTGGTGACGATGGGCACATCCAGGCCCAGTGCGCTGGCGTTACCGGCGACGGAAGCGAGCTGCTTGGGCCCCGCGGCGACGAAGATCGCCGTGACGCCGGCCGAGTTCAGCTGTGCGATCTGCGCCGCGAGGTCGGTGTCCTTGGGGCTGATCATGACGGATTCGATGGTGAGGCCCAGTTCCTCGGCGGCGAATTCGGTTCCGGTCAGGGCATTTCCGCCGAAGTCACCGTCGAAGTAGATCTGACCGATGGTGTCGCCCTTGGCGATCTTGCCCTCGTCGAGAAGATAGCTGATGGCATTGATGTTGTCGATGGGGTACGTCGTTCCACCCAGGAGCACGTAATCGTCATCGAGAAAGTCGCCCGACCACGAGGCGACGGCAGCCGTGGTCTCCGTCTGCGTCAACGTGGGCTGCAGCGCCTTGATCACGGGCGAGCCAAGAAGCTGGGTGAGGGCGAGCACGTTGGGCTGCATGGCCTGAAACAGGGTCAGGGCCTTCTGCGGGTCGGATGCGTGGTCCTGCACCTCGATGGCGACCTGACGCCCACAGATTCCACCGTCGGCATTGCGGCCATCGAAGTAGATCTGGTTTCCGGCCACGATGGCCTTGGCCAGGGGGCCGTAGACATTGGACAGGTCGGTGATCGCACCCAGGTTGATGGTGTCAGCGGTGACGCCGATGTCGGTCTTGACGGAACCCGGGTCGACTTCGACGGCGGATTCCACCTTGCTCGAACAACCGACAAGAAGAACTGAGAGAGCGACCGTCGCAGCAGCGCTGACGTGCCAGCTTCGTTTCATCATATTTTTTCCTTAATTCTTGTGGGCGAACCGTCCCCGATGGTTCTGCTGTGGATGGGTACTGTTTCTGCTGGGGTGGGGAAACCTATTCGTCGCACCAGGCGACGGGTGATTCCGGCGAGGCCACCGGGCTCAAGGATCAAGATGGCAATGACGGCCGCACCGAAAATGATCTGGGACAGGAGACCCGGTGTGATGGTGCCGGCCCCTCCGGTCTGGGAGACAAAGGGCAGGGCGACGCTCGACAGCGTGATCAGAGTCGGGAGGGCCGTCACGATCACGGCGCCGGCGACCGCGCCCCCGATCGAGCCCATCCCGCCGATGATGATCATGGCCAGAAAGTTGATCGACATGGTCAACCCGAAGGATTCGGGAACGATGAACTGATACGACAGGGCCAGGAAGACGCCGGCCGCACCGGCGAAGGCCGAGGAGAAGACGAACGCTTCGGCCTTCTGGCGCTGAACGTCGACCCCCATGGCCGCCGCCGCGGCGGTGTTGTCCCGCAGCAGCTGCAGTGCCCGCCCGGACCGGCCGGTCACGATGCGCGACGCGACGACGATGGCGACGATGATGCCGAAGAGGGCGACGAACCACAGCCGCTCATTCATGCCAAACGGCACACCGAACACGGAGAAGTCCGGATCATTGCCCGAGAGCTGAAACTCGGCGATCGCGAGCGGGTCGATCTCGCGACCATTCGGGCCTCCCGTCAGCGGTCGCGCAGTAGCCAGGATGTGTTCGCCGATGAAGACCAGGGCGAGCGAGGCCAGGCCGAGGTAGAGACCTCTGAGCCTGGCCGCGACGGGGCTGAACAACAGTCCGGCCAGGGCCGCCAGGACAACGCCACCGGTGGCCGCCAGCAGGGGCGGCCAGCCCAGTCCCCAGAGCTGTGGGTCTTCGGGCGAGCCCGCCAGGAACGCGTAGCCGTACGCCCCGACCGCGACGAAGAAGCCATGAGCCAGAGACAGCTGACCGGCCGTTCCGACCAGCACGGTCAGTCCGATTGCCCCGATGGCCATGCCCATGCACAGGATGCCCAGGAAGAGCCATTTGCTCTCGGCAAAGAAGGGGGCGGCGATCATGAGCACCAGGGCGAGTGTGACGCTGCCCAGGCGAATCCAGGATGCTCGGCTGCGCGTGCGCAGGGTGCTAAACACGATTGACCTCCTTGGCCCCGAACAGGCCATTTGGTTTCAACAGAAGAACAAGGATCATGAGCACGTAGGGTGCCGCGTTGACGAAGCCGTCTCCCACGACTGCCGCGAAGAACTGGGAGTTTCCCAGCACGATCGCCTGGGTGAAACCAACGATGAGGCCACCGAAGATTGCCCCTTCACTGGAGTCCATACCGCCGATGATGATGGCCGGTACCGCGTTCATGGCGAGAAAGTGCGAGTGCGAATCCAGACCGATATTCGGATACGCCGCGAGAAAGATGCCCCCGACGACCGCGAGGCCACCACCGATCGCCCACGACGCGATGGCGACCCGGCGCTGACTTATCCCCATCAGGGCGGATGTCTCGGAGTCACTGGCCGCGGCTCGCATCTTGATGCCGAAGGTCGTGTACCGAAAGACCAGGAAGAACATGGTGATCAACACGATGGCGGTGACCATGGCGGCCACCCGTGCCTGCGAGATGCTCGCTCCCCCGATTTCAATGAGACCATCGCCCCAGGGATCGTTCATGCCGAAGATATTCGCCTGAATCTGCTGGGCCAGGAGCGCCACGGCGACGATGTCCACGCCGATGGTCATGATGGTCATCACGAGGTGGTCCTGGGTCTTGGCCGCTCCGACGATGAATTGGATGATGACGGCGGCGATCGCTCCCGCCGCGATGCCCGCCGCGGCGGCCAGCCAGAAGCCGAGCGCCGGCGACAGCAGTGAGACGACATAGGCACCGAAGAGCAGCAGCGACCCCTGAGCCAGGTTCACGACCTTGGTGCCCTTGTAGATCACCACGAACCCGAGCGCGATGAGGGAATAGATCGCCCCGAGTGAGAGGCCGAGAAGCAGAATCTGCAGCAGATTCATGAGGGGGTTCCTTCCAATTCTCGAAGTGCGTCCGGCTCCTCGGCGACCGATGCATCCGAAGCGTGAGTCGAGCCGAGGTAGGCGGCGATCACGGCCGGATTGGCCTGGATCTCATCGGGGGTGCCATCCGCGATCTGCTTGCCGAAGTCGAGAACCGTGACCCGGTCGGCGATGCTCATGACCATGGGCATGTCGTGCTCCACGAGCACGACGCTGATGCCGAGGGCATCGCGAATCGAGCGAATGAGCGACGCGATTTCCATTTTCTCGGCCGAGGGCATTCCCGCGACCGGCTCGTCGAGCATCAGCAGTTCCGGCTCGGTGGCCAGCGCCCGCGCCAGTTCGACTTTCTTGCGCCACCCATACGACAGCGTGCCGGTTTCGGTGTCGAGAACCTCCCCCAACCCCACGAAATGGGCGATCTCCACCACCCGGGCACGATGAAGGGCTTCCTCCCTGCGCGCCCATGGCAGCGCCAGGCCCGTGGAGATCATGCCCGATCTGGTGAGGCGAAACCGGCCAACCATCAGGTTGTCCATCACGCTTTCGTGCGGAGCCAGGGCGATGTTCTGAAACGCTCGCCCCAGTCCCGCAGCGGCGATCTTGTGCGGCGCCAGGTGGGTGAGGTCGATGTCACCGAACGTGACCTTGCCGCTATTGGCTCGATACAGACCGGAGATCACGTTGAAGCACGAGGATTTTCCGGCACCGTTGGGGCCGATGACGGCGTGAATGGAACCGGGCTCGACGGCAAAGGACAAACTGTCCAGCGCCTTGATCCCGCCGAACCTGAGGGAAACGTCTTCGAGGACTAACCTGCGGGACATTATGCCGTCCACCTTTCAAGGGGCTTGATCGCTCTCGGGGCGAATCCAATTTCGTCGGTGTTGCCGCCGAGAAAGAGGCGCTGCACATCGGCACTGCCTCGAAGAACGGATGCCTCGTCGGAGAGCACCACCCGGCCCTGTTCGATCACCGTTCCGAAGTCCGCAATGCCCAGTGCCATGGCGGCGTTCTGTTCGACGACGACGACGGTGATTCCTCGGCTGTTGATCTGTTGGATCACGCCGGCGACCTGCTCGACGGTCTGCGGGGCCAGGCCGAGAGTCGGCTCGTCGAGCAGCATGACCCGCGGTGAACTCATCATGCCGCGGCAGATGGCCAGGATCTGCTGCTGACCGCCGGAGAGCAGTCCGGCGCGCTGGGACTGACGTTCGGCGAGAATGGGAAAGAGTTCGAGGATCTCGCCGAGAACGCGGTCCCGGGTCCGACCGCTTTTCACGGTCGCGCCGCCGGCCTTGAGGTTGTCGAGCACCGTGAGGTCACCGAAGATCTTGCGGCCCTCGGGAACGTGCACGAGTCCGCGCGCGACGATCCCCGACGCCGACAGGCCGGTGATGTTCTTGCCGTCGAGGCTCACGGTTCCGCCGGCGACCGTGCCGCCGTGAAAGGACAGCACGCCCGATGCGGCTCGCATCAGGGTGCTCTTGCCCGCTCCGTTGCCGCCGATGACCGCGGTGATCTTTCCCACGGGGGCGCTCAGGCTGATCTGATTCAGAGCTTCAACACCGAGTCCGTATCGGACCGACAGTTCGTTGAATTCAAGCACTCGACGTTCTCCCTCTGGTCACTTCGTTGTGGGGGCATAAATAGAAGCGACGAGCTGTGCATTTAACGCTCAGCAACCATCGCTATATTCACAATGCCGGTCCGGCGAAGCGGCGCCAAGGAATCGTTCTGGCAGGTGGCACGGCGAGACAAATCGTGACCTGGCAGCGTCAGCGCGGATCTCCGAACGGCATAACCTGCGGCACCTGCGGGAACGACGTGATCAGGTGCAGAACGACGGTTCCCTCGATCGCACGGAGAATATGCGGGACATCCGCGGGGAACTTGACGAAATCTCCGGCGGCCAACCGCACGGTCTGGCCTTCGGGTCCCATCTCTGCATCGCCGGAAATCACCAGAACCTGATAGATGCTCCCGGCCGAAAGACCGTCCCTGGCCCGGTCGTGCCCGCTGGGCTCCAGCCGAACCATGCACGAGCGAACATAACCGGATCCATAGACCTGGTCGAGAATGCGAATGTCCCCGCCGAGACCCGATTGCCACTCGGCCGCCGACGACGATTGAACGCGCACGGGGGAACCCCATTCCGTCATCAAGGACCGCACGCTCGTCCCGAGGGCCATACTCAGGGCCTCGATCGTGCCAAGGGTGGGATTACCGACGCCCTGCTCGATTTTGGACAGCGTCTGCTTGGAGAGCCCCGCCTGCAGGGCCAATGCGGACATACTCACTTTTCGCTCACCGCGAAGCCGTTTGACGTTGCGAGCAACGAGCAGGTCTGACTCCGACATATGCCACCTCTTTCCGAAAGTTTGTCACTTATAGTAAGCCATTTCGTCACTCTTGACATACTTCGCCGCTTGTCGATATGTTGTCCTTAAACCCGATGACGTGTGAGTGTGTGCAAAGGACCCCCATGGACGAAAACCTCGATTCTTCTCGTGAAGAACGCACTGCCGTCGATAAGGCGTTGAGTCTGCTGTCCGCCTTCGGCGCTGAAGCCGACACGGGTATCGGCGTCAGCGAACTTGCCCGTCGGTCACACCTGAGCAAATCCACCGCCTTCCGGCTGCTCGGAATGTTGGAGCGAAACGGGGCGGTCGAACGCGCCGGCACCAATTACCGTCTCGGTCCCCTGCTGCACTCGCTGGGCTCGCAGGTCTACTCCCCGGCTCACGACAACATCCGGAACGCGCTCACCCCGTATCTCATGGAGCTCTACGAGACCGCGCACCAGACGGTGCATCTGGCCGTACTCCACGGCACCGATGTGATCTACCTCAACAAGCTGTTCGGGCATCGTCCCCTGCGGTCGCCCTCACGCATCGGAGGCCGGGTGCCGGCGTACTGCACGGGTGTCGGCAAGGTGCTTCTCGCCTATAACTTCGAGAACACCGAACTCACCCTCGCTCGGCCCCTCTCGGCCTGGACCCCCAAGACCATCACGGATCCCGACAAGTTTCGCGCCGCTCTGGCGAAGATCCGCGCGGAGGGGATCGGCTACGACGATGAGGAATCCGTCCTCGGCCTGAGCTGCGTGGCCGCCCCGATTCTGGGACCGAACGGCAAGCCCATTGCCGCCCTGTCGATTTCAGGGCAGACCGGCAAATTCTCGCCCGCCAGCCAGGCACACACCCTGCGCAAGGTCTGCTTCGCCGCCTCCCGCGCACTCGCTGCCACGGCGAAAACCCCACGCACCCCGGCCGCGAACACGACGACACCGGGGGTGCGAGCGCTGGCGCACTCCTCAGCGGGGGTCGGCGGCTGATTTCTCGCCTCGACACGGAGAAGCCCCGGTCACCCACGCTGTGGGTGACCGGGGCTTCTCCGTTGTCGCGACGTGCGCGGGTCGGTCGGTATCAGTCGGGAAGCTGAATGCCGGCCAGCTCGATGGCGACGTCGATGATCATGTCTTCCTGGCCGCCCACCACGCGACGGCGACCAAGCTCCAACAGGATCTCCGCCTCGGAGACCCCATAGCGCGCAGCCGCGCGGCGTGTGTGCAGCAGGAAGGACGAGTAGATGCCGGCGTACCCGAGCAGCAGACTTCCGCGGTCGAGCTTGGGCAGCTTGCCCTTGCAGATTTCGGCCACGATGTCCTCTGCCACGTCGATCAGCTCGAGCGTGTGCACGGACGTGCGGGCACCCGACCGGTCCAAAGCCGCAGCCAGTACCTCGGTCGCGGCGTTCCCGGCGCCGGCACCCAGCCCGTGGAGCGAGCCATCGACGATCGACACGCCGGCGGCCGCGGCCGCCAGGGCGTTCGCCACGCCCGAACCGAGGTTGTTGTGGGCGTGCATGCCGATCAGCATGTCATCACCGAGTCGAGCGCGCACGGCCTCCACCCGTTCGACGACCTGATGCGGCAGCATTGCGCCAGCGGAGTCCACGACATAGACGGTGTCGGCGCCCGCATCACGCATGATCTCGGCTTCGGTGGCCAGTCGGTTCGGTCCGACCATGTGGCTCATCATGAGAAAGCCAACGGTTTCCAGACCCAGCTTCTTGGCACCGTGCAGGTGTTCCAGGGAGATGTCGGCTTCGGTGCAGTGCGTGGCTACCCGAACCACGTCGATGCCGGCATCGTGGGCCCGCTTGAGGTCATCGAGGGTTCCGATTCCCGGCAACAGCAGCGCGGCGAGCTTGGCGTTCTTGATGACTCCGCGGGCAGCCGTGATGAGGTCGATGTCGTCTTCGGCGCTGAACCCGTAGTTGAAGGAGGATCCCCCGAGGCCGTCTCCGTGGGTGACCTCGATGACGTTCACTCCGGCGGCATCGAGCCCGCCGGCGATGGCGCGCACATCCGCGGCCCTGAACTGGTGCGCCACCGAGTGGGCGCCGTCGCGCAGCGTGGTGTCGCAGACGAGAATGTCGCGGCCCGCCAGCGGAGCGGCGACATCATCGGCGCCGACGACGGGCGAGGCCATGGGCTCGCGATAGGTGATATCGGTGTGTGTGCTCGTCATCAGATTCTTTCCTTCGTTGCGGCGCGCGCTCCAGCGGCCAGCGTCAGACCTGCGGGAGTGTGGCCGGTGAGGATCGCATGGCGTTCCGCGGCGGCGATCGACGCCGCGGTGATGATGTCCAGGTTTCCCGCGTAGGCGGGCAGGTAGTCACCCGCACCAGCGACGCGCAGAAAGATGGACACCTTCGTGGTGCCGCGGGGGCCGGCGCCGCGATCGATCTGGGGCTCCGAAACCAGCTCGTAGCCGGGCACATAGGCCTGCACCGCGGCCACCATCTCGTTGACGGAGTCGATGATCGCCTGCGGGTCGACGTTCGCGTCGACGGCGGCAAAGACCGTGTTGCGCATCATGATGGGCGGGTTGGCCGGGTTCAACACGATGATGGCTTTTCCGCGCTTGGCTCCTCCGACCTTGACCAGGGCATCCGAGGTCGTCTCGGTGAATTCGTCGATGTTGGCCCGTGTTCCCGGGCCGGCCGCACGCGACGAGATCGTCGAGACGATCTCGGCGTACTCGACCGTGGTGACGCGGCTGATCGCGGCCACCATCGGAACGGTCGCCTGACCGCCGCAGGTCACCATGTTCAGGTTGCGCTGGCCGGCCACCAGGTCCAGGTTCACGGCGGGAACCACGTAGGGTCCCACCGCCGCCGGGGTGAGGTCGAGCGCGAACAGACCGGCTTCCAGGTAACGCGGCGCGTTGAGGGTGTGAACGTGGGCCGACGTGGCCTCGAAGACCACGTCGAACTCATCCGCTCGATCAAGCAGAACCTGAACCCCTTCATGAGTCGCTTCGATACCGGCGGCCCGAGCACGCTTCAAACCATCGGATTCAGGGTCCACCCCGACGAGCAGAGACGGGATGAGCAGTTCGGAACGTTCGAGTTTTCTTATGAGGTCGGATCCGATGTTTCCCGAACCGACGACGGCACAGCGTAGAGACATTTCCACTTCTTTCTAGAGAGGGATTTCTTCGATAGCCGAGGGTTGCGCAAGCACCCACTCCGGCTCGGCGACAAGAAGCGACAGGGACTCCTGGTGGGTGTCGATGTCAACGACGAAGCGAAAACCGGCTTCCTCGGCCGCGGCCAGGGCTTCCAGCTGCCCCTCCGGGACCGCGAGCACGACGCGACGGCACCGAGCGGCATCCGTCAGCAGCGCATGCACGGCCGCGCCGACCGCAGCCGGGCTGGAGCCGGCGTCGACGCGCACTTCCCGGTCCTCGATGCCGACCGGGTAGGACCCTTCGAGGTGGTTCCCGACGACCTTGCGGGCCTCGAGCCCCCCGACGACACTCCCCCGGGCATCGCGTACCTGGTATCGCGCGGGCCAGTCGCGGCGCCCGGTCGAGCTCAGGTCGACGACGAAGGTGGCGTCGATTGGCAGTGTGGCAAAATCAGACATGGTTGGCCTCCGGGGTGAGTTCAGCGACCAGGCGGCGAATGGCCAGCTTGTCGAGTTTGCCCGCACCGTTGCGCGGCATCGACTCCACGATGTGCAACCGGGTGGGGAGTTTGTACCGTGCCAGATGCAGCGCCACGAAGTCACGCACGTCCTGCAGGGTGAGATCACCGGCGCCGGCCATCACGACGACCGCCGTCACGCTCTCGCCCCATTTCTCGTCGGCGACCCCGATGACGGCGTTGTCTGCCAGGGCCGGGTGGCCCGACAGCACTCGCTCGACCTCGGCCGGATACACGTTCTCGCCGCCGGTGATGATCATGTCCTTCAGGCGATCGACGATGAAGAGAAAACCGTCGTCATCGAGATAGCCGATATCGCCGGTTCGAAACCAGCCCCGCACGAAGGCATCGGCGTTCGCCTTCTCGTTGCGCCAGTACTCTCGAATGACGTTGGGCCCCTTGACCCACAGCTCGCCGCGCAGATCGGCCACGGTGACGTCTTCGCCCGAGGCGGTATCCACCAGCTTCACCTGGGTGAACGGCATCGGGATTCCGGCCGATCCGTTTTTCGTGCGGGTCAGGGCCGCCGGCAGGTACGTGGCGAACGGTGCCGTCTCGGTCAGTCCCCACGCCTGCTGAATGGCGATGCCGCGGCCCAGGAACTCCGAGATCAACGCGGTCGGAACCGGAGCGCCGGCGGCCACCGTCGACCGCAGGTTGCTCAGATCGGCCGAGGCGAAACCGGGCACCCTGGTCAGCGCCGCCAGCATCGCCGGAACGGCGAACATCGTGGTGACCTTGTAGTCCACCAGATCTTTGACCGTCTGTTCGGCATCTACGGAACGACGGATGATCGTGGTGGCGCCCGAGGTGAAGGCCCGCAACGTGAAGGCGTTCAATCCTCCGATGTGGAACAACGGCGCGACGGCGAGGTTGACATCGGTCGAGCGGGTGTCCACCACCGAGTCCACGTTGACGGCGTTCCACCACAGGTTTCCGTGGGTCAGCACGGCACCCTTGGGCCGTCCGGTGGTTCCCGAGGTGTAGAGCAACATCGCCACGTCGTCTTCCAACAGCACGACGGGTTCGACGCGGGTTGTGCCGGCCATGAATTCCGAGAGTGAGTTCCAGTGCTCGGGGGCGTTCTCGTAGGCCGCCAGCGCGGCGTCATTGTCGACCAGCAGCGGATGGGTCGAAATGTCGTGCGAGATCGAGTCGAAGATGGCAGCGTGCCCGGGTTCGACGACCACGATTTTGGGTTCGAAGTCATGCAGTTGGTTGGCGACCTCTTCCGCGGCGAGGCGAAAGTTCAACGGAACATAGACGGCACCCACCCAGGCACACCCCAGCAGCACCACCATAAAGTTGAGGCTGTTGACTCCCATGTAGGCCACCCGATCACCGGCCTGAACGCCGTAGTCCAGAAGTCCGGTGGCGAAATGACGAGCCTCTGAGTAGATGTCGGCATAGGTGTAGTTCGTGCCCTCGTAGATGGCCCCGACCGCATCCTTTTTAAAGGTGGCATGCTGCCGGATGCGCTCGACGGGACTGATATTGATCTGGCTCACAGGTCATCGCCTCCGGCTGCGGTGCGGAATCCGCGCACGCCGATTCCACCGTCCACGTTGATTATGTTGCCGGTGATGTTTCCGCTGTTCCGAGCCGAAGCAAGGAGCACGTAGGAACCGGTGAAATCTTCCGGTTCGACACTGGAATCACGCAGCGGAATGAAGGGGTTGTCGCCCTTGTTCGGGTTGCGGGCGAAGGAGTCTGCAATGGAGCGGTCCTTCAGGCCGATGGAGGCGGGACCGCGCAGGTCGGTGTTCATCCCGCCACAGGCGACGCCGTTGACTCTCACCTTGGGCGCCAACTCGTAAGCCAGCTCGGTAACCAATCCTCGGGCGGCGAACTTGGATGCCGTGTAGAGAGGGCCGCCGCCGTTGGAGTAAAAAGACGAGTTGGACAGCGACATGATGATGCTTCCGCGGGTTTTCACCAATTCCGGCCAGGCCGCCTCGGCGGCCAGCAGGTAGCCCTTGACGTTGATCGCAAAGACCTCGTCGAAGGCAGCCGACAGCTCTTCGCCGTTCAGCCGCGTGATGCTGCGCTGATAGTCCCAGATCCCCGCGTTCGGAACGAGCGTGTCGAGCTTGCCGAACCGTGCCACGGCCGTCTCCACGGCACGGTGCATGTCGGCGCTGGAGGTGACGTCACCCGTCACCGGCAGAATACGTTCGCCGCGGTCACCGGCGGTCGCCACAACCTCGTCGAGGGTCGACTGCGACCGCCCGACGATGACCACGTTCGCTCCCTCGTCGAGAAACCGCAGGGCGATGGCCCGTCCCAGGCCGGTGCCTCCGCCGGTGATGAGTGCCGTCGTGTCCTCGAGCCAACCGCGCTGTTGAGTCGTCATAGCGGTTGTCCTACTCGGCCAGAAAATCGAGGACGAGGCGTTCGAACTCGGCCTTGCGCTCAACTTGGACCCAGTGCCCGCAGTTGCCGAAAACGTGCATCTGAACGTTGCGGATGTTCGCGAGCATGACGCCGGCGCCCGCCAGGGTGATGGTACGGTCGTCGCGGCCCCACAGCAGCAGAGTGGGGGCGGTGATCTTGTGCACATCGCGCCAGAGCGGATCCATGCCGCGGCGCTTCGCGAACGCGTTGTTGTACTCGTGGTAGAACGCGATGTGCCGGGGGTCGAGCGACGCGTCGTATCGCTTCTGGATCGAGGCCGCATCGAATTGGCGCGGGTCAGCCACCATCATGCTGACGAAGTCCTTCATCTTCTTGAGAGTGGGACCCTCTCCGTTGTAGTACCGGAACATCATTTTCTGGCCCTCGGTCGGGCGTGGTCCTTCGGGGAACCAGCCTCCGCCCGGAGCCATCAGGATCAATTTCAGAACGCGTGTGGGAGCGGCGATGGCCATGGCGATGGCGGCGGCTCCCCCCAGGCTGTTGCCCATGAGGTGGAAGCGATCGATGCCGGCGTTGTCGAGGGCTTCGAGCAGAGCCTCGACCGTGATGTTGGTGATTCCCTTGTCGAGCAGGTCGGCTTCGGTGGGGATATAGCTGTCACCGAAGCCGGGCTGGTCGGGAAGGATGACCTCGAAGTCGTCCACGAAGGCGGGCAGGTTGTCGCGGTAGTTGGCCAGCGCCGAGGCCCCTGGTCCCCCGCCGTGCAGCATCACGAGGGGGGCGCCGGCACCCGAACGTGAAATGGAAATATCACCGAACTGTGTCGACACCGTCGTGGTGGTGATCTCGGCGGCCGTGTCTTGGCTCATGGTCTGTGACGTCATAGTGTTTTCTTCCTGGGAAATAAGACAGATTCGAGCCGGTTAGAAGAACGTGCTGATGTTCTTGGCCTGCAGCACGTTGGCTTCGAACAACAGGGTGCGTTTGGCCAGTTCAAAGCCGTAGACGCCCCCTTCGCGCAGGAGGTCGGTGCGGCCGCCCGCGAAAATGTTCGTTTCCTTTTCGAGCCGGTTGCGGTAGACGAGAAAGGCGGAGCGAACGAGCAGACCGTCGGGATGTTCCCGCACGGTGACGTTGGAGACCAGGTGGCGGGTGCGCGAGGGCGGGTCTTCCGACCAGGCCATTCCGGTATCGAAACGACGGATGCGCCACGCCAGACTCTCTTTGGTTTCGTCATAGAACGCTGCTTCATCCGGCTGCAGTATGGACAGCGCCTGCTGCCGACGCAGTCGATTGGTGCGCACCGGAGCCCAGTAGCGCAGGTCCTCGGCCAACATCTCGAGCCAGTCACCGAAGCGACCGTCGTCGAGAGTCTCCGCTTCGAGATTGTAGAACTGGGTGACCTTGAAGTGGGTCTCCATGTCGGCGAGCCGGCCCTGTTCGAGGGTGTCGGTTCCTGGTTTCAGAACGGCGGAGGTGGCGGTCATGATGCGATGCCTCTCGTGAGTTTTTTGAGATTGACGGCGGGATTGGCGAGGTCAGCCGCAGTCACGGCCGTTCCGGCTGCAATGATCCGGCGGGCCGCCCGCACCGCCATGGAGTCATTGATCGAGGCGGCCGCGACGAGGGTGGAACCGTTGACGCGAAAGAGAACGAAGGAGTCATCCTGGGTGGAGCCGCGAAAGACGCTCTCCGCTGCGGCCGACATGTCGCCGGCGACTTCGAGATGGATCCCGGCGCGATCCGACCAGAACCAGTGCGAGTCGGCGTGGTCGGGCTCGAGGCCGAGGATTCCCCGCGCGGTCGCCGTTCCACTCAACCGTGCCGATTCCCAGTGCTCGTTGCGACGAGCCAGCTCCCCGTCGGCCGTTCTGGTGCGGGCCATATCACCGGTTGAGAACACCCGGGGGTGACTCGTGCGGTGATTGCTGTCGACGATGACTCCGTTGTCGACTTCCAGACCCGCCGCCACAGCGAGCTGGGTGTTGGGGGTGATGCCGATTCCGACCAGAATCTGGTCGATGTCCAGGCGCTCACCGCTCTCGAGCACGGCCGCGACGTAATCGCCGCTGTCGTCGGCGATCAGCTGCGTCAGCGAGCCCTGGATGGTGCGGATGCCGCTGCCGGCGTGATGCGCGTGCAGGTACCGGGCCATGTCCAGGCCCACCACGGGCACCAGCGGCGGTTCGAATGGGTCGACCAGAGTCACCGTCGCGCCGAGAGTGGCGGCCGACGACGCGGTTTCCGCGCCGATGAGGCCCGCACCCACGATCAACAGCCGGGTACCGACGGAAATGGCCGCGTGCAGCGCATTGGCGTCTTCGACGGTGCGCAGGGTGTGGATGTTGGACGCCGTCCCGGTGTCGAGCGGCAGCTTGCGAGCGGCACCGCCCAGGGCCAGCACCACTACGTCGGCACAGAGATCCCGGCCGTTCGCCAGGGTGACCGTGCCACTATCGGGGTCGAGCGCCGTGATGGCAGACCCCAAAACGAGCGCGATGTTCTTCTCGACGTACCATTCCGGTTTGGCGAACGCGAGATGTTCGATCGTCGAGCTTCCCAGCAGGTAGTCCTTGCTGAGCGGCGGTCGATCGTACGGCGGGGCGGTCGACGCATCGACGATGGTGATATCGCCCGCGTATCCCAGCTCGCGCAGGCTTGAGGCCGTCTGGAATCCGGCCATGCCGCCACCGGCGATGAGCACGGACGAGACGTTCATGCCTTGACTCCGGCCGGAACACCGGGGTAGAGGATGACATCGCCGTTCTCGAGCACCACGCGGTGGGTGCGCATATTCTCGGAGGCCGGCATCGACAGCACTTCCCCGGAGGCCAGACAGAACCGTCCCGAGTGCATCGGGCACTCGACCTCGCCGTTCTCGATCCAGCCCTCCGACAACGATGCCGTGGCGTGACTGCACGTGTCGTTCAGGGCGAAGTATTCTCCATTGTCGAAGAAGACCGCGATGTCATCATCCGCTCCCGTGATGGCTCGGTCGATCTTGATGGCCTCGCCATCCTCGATGTCGCCGTCCTGAGCGACCACGAACTTGTTCTCGCTCATTCGTTCGGCTCCTCGTGCCAGGCGGGGGTATCCATCAGCTGGGCCCATTTGCGGTAGAAATTGCGGCCGGCGGCATCGCTGTAGAGTTCGCTGGTCGTGCCGGGATACACACCGTCCTCCCGCTCGGATCCGATCCCCATCTGCAGGTTCAGCGCGACCGAGTTCGTGACGAAACCGTTGGAGATGGACTGCACCTCGCTCCAGTTTTCCCCGTCGTCGGATTCGAAGATCCCGCTCGGCCCGAAGGTACGCAGGTTGTAGAGACGCTGAGCTTCACGGACCTCGGGAGACATGCTCTTGTCCAGAATCGTCCAGGCCCACACCTCCATCTTGTTCGGCCCCTTCGGGTGCCAGATACGGATGCTGCCGTTGATGGGCAGGTAGGAGAAGTTCGGGAAGATCGTGCCGTGACCGGTCGTCATCGGGCCTTCAACTGTGGCGTCGCCCAGGCGTTCGCGCAGAAAACCGTAGTCGTAGTGTTCGTGGACCTTCTGAGCGTCGAATCGGCTCTTCGGGTGCGTCGGAAAACCGGCCCCGTGGCCGCCCTGCTCGTCGTGGAACTGACGACCCGGCGTGTTGGCGATCTCGGATTTGGGGCCCTTGCCCGTGGGCGAGAGCACCATGAGCGCCGAGGCATGAGACATGTTGACGTGGTACCAGTCGGTGGCGAACTGTTCGGCAGCGAGCTTCCAGTTGCCGTCGAGTTCCCATTTCATGATTCCGCCGACGACGACCGTGCCCTCCGGGTCTTTGTCGAGGAAGGCATCCATGTAATACTTGGCGCCGCCGAGCGCATCGGGCAGTTCCGGGGCGCTGGGGTTCCAGGTCGCGAAGATCAGTCCCTTGTAGTTGTCGATTTGGGCGACCTCGACGAGGCCCCAGTCCGCGGTATCGAAATTCTCGTCATAGCCGGCAACGTTGGGTACGTTGGAGAGCTTGCCCTCGAGGTCGTACGTCCAGCCGTGGTAGGTGCAGGTGAAGTTCTTGGTCGTTCCGTAGTCCGCGCGACACACGCGGGCGCCGCGGTGGCGGCATGAGTTGAGAAAGGCGCGAATCTCGCCGTCCTTGCCCTTGGAGACGATGATCGGATCCTCACCCATGAAGGTCGTGAAGAAGTCGCCGGTCTTCTTGAGCTGGTCGACGTGCCCCAGGAACAGCCAGCTGGGCGCGAATACGCGGCGCAGTTCCTGCTGGTACAGGCCCTCGTCGGTGAAGATTGCACGATCTACGAGGCCAGACGTGGAATCAACCATTCCTGCGACCTCGAAGTTGTGGTGAATCCCCGTCGGCCGATGAAGAGCACCCTTCGGTGTCTCGGCAACTGATCCCGTCGAGGGGAGGCGTTTTGCAGCCATGGTGACCTCACTGTCTAGTAGTTCTGTCTGGTACTTCGAATGCGAATGGTGAAAAAGTCTGGTGACCCGCGAGGTCAGTCCGACGTCGTGATGGTGGCTGAGCTGAATCCGGGTGCGCTAACGCTCCAGGAGACCCCCGCCTCGAGCGGCACGCTGGCGTGCACCGCGCCGGCCAGGATTATCTCCCCGGCGGCCAGATCTTCCCCGAGTTCCCCCAGGCGATTGACAACCCACAGCGCTCCCAGCAGCGGGTCGCCGAGCACTTCCCTGCCCGCTCCCTGGGCCACAACGTCTGCGTTGCGCTCGAGCGTGAGAACCGTTTCGGGAAGGGCGTCCAGAAGCTCCGGCGTTGCCTTCATTCCCTGGCCGACGACCAGGCGCGCGGATGACGCGTTGTCAGCCACGGTGTCGGCCAGCTTGATCTTCCAGTCGGCGATGCGTGAGTCGATGACCTCCATCGAGAGATGAACCTCATCGACCAGGTCGCGCAGCTGCGCCAGGGTGTACCGTCCAGCCGGAACATCCCGGCCGAGACGAAACGCGAATTCGCCTTCCACCCGGGGTGAGATGAAAACCGACAGGTCCAGGGTCGCCGGAGCCCGCACGAGCATGTCGTCGGTGATGGCGCCGTAATCGGGCTGGTCGACCCCCAGCTGTTGCTGCATGGCCAGGGAGGTGAGCCCGACTTTGCGGCCCACAATGGTTCGGCCGGCGGCGAGTTTGCGAGCCGTGTTGATCTGCGCAATGGCATACGCATCATCGACCGAGAGGTTCGGGTGGTCGTGGGTCAGCGCGACGATGGGGCGAAGCGTCGCCTCGGCGTCACATAGAGCGTCGGCGAGGGCGGCAACGGTGCGGGCGTCAAGCTTCGCGCTCAGATTCTGATCGATGGTCATATCCCTATCTGACCCGTTTCACCCCACTCGGTGTTAGTCCATGTGCCGGACTCTGGAACACGGCAGCAAGTATTCTGCGGAACCGCTCCCTGTCCCGGTCAATGGAACGCGCCCACGACTCGTGAGTGGGCGGATGGGCAAACTGGTGCTGCCTCACTCCCAACGAAGAGAGTTCCTTATGCGTGCCGCTGTCGCTGCCAGTCAAAACTTTGACGACCCACTGTCCTGTCTCGTCGTGCAGGATGTGCCTGAACCCGAAGCCAGACCGGGCTGGGTGCGCGTGCGCGTCGTTGCATCATCCATAAACCCGCATGACCTGTGGACCCTGCGCGGGGTGGGGCATCCGGCCGATCGGATCCCCATCATTCTGGGTTGCGACGCGGCGGGCTACACCGATGACGGCCGCGCCGTGTTGGTACACCCCGTGATCGCGAGCGCCGATCGGGGAAGCGGTGACCCGACGATGGACCCGCAGCGTGCCCTGCTCTCGGAGATGCATAACGGTGGTTTTGCGGAATACGTGCTGGTGCCCGAGACGAGTCTCGTTCCCAAACCCGATTTTCTCAGCTTCGAAGAGGCCGCGGCACTTCCCGTCGCCTGGGGCACGGCGTATCGCATGCTCTTCTCGCGGGCCGGGTTGCAGGCCGGCGACCGCGTACTCGTGCAGGGAGCCACCGGTGGGGTGGCCAGCGCCGCCATCGCACTGGCCCGCGCAGCCGGCGCCGTGGTCTACGCAACGACGCGTGACGCGTCGAAGTTTGACTTCGCGCGGGAATGCGGTGCTCACGAGGTCTTTCTCAGCGGTGCGCGCCTGCCCGAGCGCGTGGACATCGTCGTGGAGACCGTGGGCGAGGCGACGTGGTCACACTCGCTCAAGGCCCTGCGGCCGGGTGGGACCGTCGTGATTTGTGGCGCTACCTCAGGCCCGAACGCGAACGCCGACCTCAACCGAGTCTTCTATCAGCAACTCTCGATCATCGGTTCCACCGGCTGCACCGTGACGGAGCTTCGCGGCCTGCTTCGCCTCATGCAGACGGCGGGCCTTCGACCGAAGATTGAACAGACCGTGTCCCTTGAGAATATTCGGGACGGGTTCGAGTTGCTCCTGGCGGGCGCCAACCGCGGCAAGATCGCGGTGAAGGTGTCCGAGGCGTAGCTCGGGTCCGCGAGTGCCCTGACCCCGAGACAGGAACGGGGCTGGGGCCCGCGACCGTGTCGTGTCGGGGTCTCGGCGCACGGTCCGAATGACCGCCCAGCCAGACTGCAACGCTAGGCTCGGCGGGTATGGGAAACGTGTCGGGTCAGCACGATGTCGATATCGCGGCAGCCCCGGTCGCCCGGCCGCGGCGCACGAGCCGACGAGCGGCATCCGTCTGCGTGATCGTGGCGGCGCCAGCACGGCGATCATGCTGCCGCGGTTCTGGTCAGACGTCGAAATCGTGAGCGGGCCGTGAGCCGGTTCATCGGTGTCGATCTGGCCTGGGGCGAGGGCACCGCGGCGCGACGGGCAAACGAGACCGGACTCGTGCTGATGGATGCCTCTGGCACGGTTCGTGACGCCGGCTGGGCTCGCGGAATCGACGCCGTCGCCGCCTGGCTGATCGAGGTAGCCGAGCCCGGCGACGTCATCGCCATCGACGCTCCGCTCATCGTCTTCAACCCGAGCGGGATGCGCGAGTGCGAAAGGGAGGTCGGCCAGCGCTACGGGCGCTGGAAGGTCGCGGCGAACGCGTCGAGCCTGACATTGCCCTGGCTCGGCGGTGTGACCCTGCGCCGGCAGCTCGAGGCCGCCGGGTTGCGCTATACCGACGGGACGCATCCGCCGGCCCCGGGTGAGATCGAATTCTTCGAGTGCTACCCGTACACGACCCTTGTCGGCGCTGAAGAGTTCGGCTACGACGAGCAGCGCCCCCGCTACAAACGCCCCGCACTCGCCATGCCGGCGAGCGAACGCCGGGCCTTTCGCGCGGCCGAATGCGACGAACTCCTGCGCCGGATGTCTGCCCTCGCCGCCGCGGATCCCCCGCTGAATCTGCGGTCGCATCCGGTGACGAAACCCCTGCTCACCTCACCGTCGCCGCTCATCGATGCCGCCTACAAGCACCGGGAAGACCTGCTCGATGCGGCACTGTGCGCCTGGACGGCTGCCTTCTGGACCCGTTTCGGGCTGTCGCGCTGTCAGGTTCTGGGTGCCTCCGACACCCCGGATTGCGCCGGTCGTCGACCGGTGATCATCGCCCCCGCCCGGCCGGAGCAGCGCCCCGCCCCCCGCGGGCCCGGCCGCGCGCCCGGCCGCGAGAGCGGGTGAATCGTCGGTTAGCGACAGCCACACCGACGATTCACCCGCTCTCGCGAGCATGGGGTGAGACCACGGGGTGAGACCATGGGGGTCGCTACACTCGAACGCATGGCACTCATCTACGACGCCGTACTGCGGCCGAGCAAGACCGAACTCATCTCAGCGTGGGCCGAGGCCCAGCCCTGGTTCGCCGGCGACGCGGGCACGGAGGTCACCCGGGTCGCCACCTACCGCTTCGACGACCCCGACGGCGAGGTCGGCATCGAAACCCTGCTCGTGCGCGCGGGCGCCGGCCCGCTGCTGCAGGTGGCGCTCACCTACCGCGGCGCGCCGCTGCCCGGCGCCGACGCCTGGCTGATCGGCACCATGTCGCATTCCGTGCTCGGTGAGCGGTGGGTGTACGACGCCGTGGGCGACCCGGTCTACCTCGCCGCCGTCAGCACGGCGGCGTGCACGGGCGGGCGCCACGCCGAACAGTACCTCGAGCGTGACGGCGAGCGGGTGCCGATCGAGCCGACGGCCGAGGTCGCCGGAAGCGGCCCAGCGGGCACGACCGTGCCCCCGGTCGGTTCGCCGATCGTGATGCACCACGAGTCCGGAGTCACCGTCGCGACCGCGGGATCGTTGCGGGTGGTACTGATGCGCAACCTCGAGGCATCCGTCGTTTCCTCCGAGCCGGCCGCTCACACCGCGACCCTGTCGGGCTCTTGGTCCGGCCAGCCCTTTCCCCGCATTCTGCTGACCGTCCGCGGCTGAGTCGCGGAGAACGCACCTTCAGCGTCAGCACGAAGGCACGAAGTCCGCAACTCAGCCGCGCAGATTCCTAACGGCGCACGATCGAGCGCAGCAGGCGCAGCGCGACCGACAACGACGCCATGTCGTCCTTGTCGAGTGCGTTGACCTCCTCGAAAACGCTGCGCGCGCGGCCGAGCTGCTCCTGGTTGAGCGCCTCCCAGGCGAGCAGACGGTCTTCGGCGGTGACGACATCCGTGCCCGGCGCCGGCTCGAGCGTGCCGGTCGACTCCCACACGGCCTTGGCCATGTCGGCGATCGTGGAGTACAGATCGTCGCGCAGTGCGGCTCTGGCGAGCGCCTGCCAGCGGTCTTTACGCGGCAGCGCCGTGATGCGTTCGAGCAGATTGTCGACCCCGAATCGCGCATACACCTGGTAATACACGGCCGCGACATCGGCGATCGGCGCCTTCGTCTGAGCGGCAACCTTGGCCACGTCGAGCAACGCGAACGCCTCGAACAGCTCCGACCAGCGGCGCCCGAGGTGTTCGGGAACGCCCCATTCCTCAGCCTTGGCGCGCTGCTCCTCAAGCCGCTGCAGGTCAGCGCCCTGCAGGTACGCGCCGAGGTGCGCACGCAGCTCGTCGACCTGCGGCTTGTACTTGGCAACGACCTCCGCCACCGAGCGGGTGCCGCCCTGGTTTACCTGCCAGCGCACGGCCCGGTCGAGCAGCCGCCGCATGTCGAGGTGAATCGCGGTCCAGTGCTCGGTCGGGAACGACGAGGGCAGCGCGCCCAGCTCGTCGACCATCTTGTCAAGCTCGAAAATCTCCCGCAGCGCGACGAAGGCGCGGGCGACGACGGCCTGATTGGCGCTCGTCTCCTCCATCGCCCGGAACGCGAACGTGATGCCGCCGAGGTTGATCATGTCGTTGGCGACGACCGTGGCGATGATCTCGCTGCGCAGCGGATGCGTGTCGAGCTCGGCATCGAACCGCTCCGACAGCTGCGCCGGGAAGTACCGGCGCAGGGTCGCGCCGAACCACGGGTCGTCCCCGAGATCGCTTTTGCCCAGACTCGTCGCGAGCTCGATCTTCGCGTACGCGGCGAGCACCGACAGCTCCGGGGAGGTGAGGCCCTGCCCGGTGTCGAGGCGTTCCCGCAGGGTGACCGTCGTCGGCAACGCTTCGAGCTCACGGGTCAGGTCGCCCGAGGACTCCAGCCAGTTCATCAGGCGTTCGTAACTCGGGCTCCAGTTGGTGACGAGCATGCGGTCGTTGAGCAGCAGGATGTTCTGGTCCACGTTGTCCTGCAGCACGAGCCGACCGACCTCATCGGTCATTTCGGCGAGAAAACCGGCCCGTTCGGCCGGGTCGAGCTTGCCGGCGGCGACCATCCGGTCGACGAAGATCTTGATGTTGACCTCGTGGTCGGAGCAGTCCACACCGGCGGAGTTGTCGATGGCGTCGGTGTTGAGAATGACCCCGGCGAGCGCTGCCTCGATGCGGCCCCGCTGGGTGAGGCCGAGGTTGCCGCCCTCGCCGACGACCTTGACCCGCAGGTCACGGCCGTCGACGCGAATGGCGTCGTTGGCCTTGTCGCCGACCTGCGCTGCCGTCTCCGTGCTGGCCTTGACGTAGGTGCCGATGCCGCCGTTGTAGAGCAGGTCGGCCGGCGCGAGCAGAATCGCCCGCAGCAGTTCCGGCGAGCTCAGCCGAGCGGTGTTGTCGGGCAGGCCCAGCGCGGCGCGCACCTCGGCGCTGATCGGGATTGCCTTGGCCTGGCGCGGAAAGATGCCGCCGCCGGTGCTGATCAGACGGGCGTCGTAGTCCGCCCACGACGAGCGCGGCAGGTCGAACAGGCGTTGACGCTCGGCAAAGGAGGCCGCCGGGTCGGGGTTCGGGTCGAGAAAGATGTGCCGGTGATCGAACGCGGCAATCAGCCGAACGTGCTGCGAGAGCAGCATTCCGTTGCCGAAGACGTCGCCGGACATGTCGCCGACGCCGACGACGGTGAACTCCTCGCTCTGCGCGTCGACCGACAGCTCGCTGAAGTGCCGCTTGACCGATTCCCACGCGCCGCGCGCGGTGATACCCATCGCCTTGTGGTCGTACCCGATGGAGCCGCCCGAAGCGAAGGCGTCACCGAGCCAGAATCCGTAGTCGGCGGCCAGCGAATTCGCGATGTCCGAGAACGCCGCGGTGCCCTTGTCGGCCGCCACCACGAGGTAGGTGTCGTCGTCGTCGTGACGCACGACGCGGGCCGGTGGCACCACGTGCTCGGCGGCATCCGTCGTCACGAGGTTATCGGTGAGGTCGAGCAGCCCGCGAATGAACGTCTTGTAGCTCTGCACGCCCTCGGCCATCCAGGCGGCACGGTCGACGGATGCGTCGGGCAGCGCTTTGGCAAAGAAACCCCCCTTCGCGCCGGTCGGTACGATGACCGCGTTCTTGACCGTCTGCGCCTTGACCAGTCCCAGCACCTCGGTGCGAAAGTCCTCCCGACGATCGGACCAGCGCAGCCCACCGCGGGCGATCTTGCCGAAGCGCAGGTGCACTCCCTCGACCCGCGGGGAGTACACCCAGATCTCGAACATCGGCTTCGGAAACGGCAGCAGTTCGATCTGCTGCGGGTCGAGCTTGATGCTGAGGTAGGGCTTGTTCTGAAAGTAGTTGGTGCGCAAGCTGGACTCGATGAGGTTGATGAAGGTGCGCAGCACCCGGTCGGCGTCGAGGGTCGGCACCTGCTCCATCGCGAGGCTCAGCCGTTCGCGGATCGATGCGACCAGCTCGTCGCGGGCATCCGCCGCGAGGTCGGGGTCGAACCGGGCTTCGAACAGCGCCACGAGGGCATTGGCGACGGCCGGGTTGGCGATGAGGGTGTCGCCCACGAACCCGTAGGAGTTGGTGTTGCCCATCTGACGCAGATACTTCGCGTAGCTGCGCAGAATCACCACGCGCTGCCAGGTCATGCCCTCGCGCAACACGAGCCGGTCGAGGCCGTCTGACTCGCTCGCCCCGTGCACCGCAGCGCCGAAGGAGTCGGCGAGCAGCTGGCCGGTCGCCACGGGGTCGACGCCGGTCGGATAGGTCAGCCCCAGATCGTAGAGATAAAAGTGGCGTTCGTCGGCGGTTTCAATTTCAAACGGACGCTCGTCGAGCACCTGAATGCCGAGGTTGTGAAAGTACGGCAGAATCTGGCTGAGGCTCTGCGGCTTCGACATGTAGATCTTGACGCGCGCGTCTTCGTCGCCGTCCGCGCCGTCACTGGCGGGCAGGTAGACGTGGAAGCCGAGCGGTGCCGCCGCGTCGGAATCGGTGCCGCCCGAGGCGGCTACCTCTTCAAACCGGGCGATGTCCTCGAGGGCATCGTCGGTCTCATAGTCGACCTGATAGCTCGCAGGAAACGCATCGGCCCAGAGTCCGGCGAGTCGTTCGGCCTGCTCCATCGGGTGGACCTCATGCAGCTGTTCGGTGATGCCCTCCGGCCAGGAGCGCACCGCCATGACGAGGCGGCGTTCGAGGGCGGCCGGGTCAACGTCGCCGATCGGGGCATCCTTGGGCAAGCGGATGCGGAAGAACAACCTGGCCAGCGCCGATTCGCTCATGCGGGCCTCAAAGTCCACCGAGACCGCGTCGTAGGTTTGCTGCAGCTCCTTCTCGACGCGCAGCCGCACCGCGGTCGTGTACCGGTCGCGGGGCAGGTAGACGAGGGCTGACATGAACCGGCCATAGACATCGGGGCGCAGGAACAACCGGGTGCGGCGGCGTTCCTGCAGCCGCTGAATCGCGCGCACGGTCGACGCGAGGGTGTCAACATCGATCTGGAACAGCTCGTCGCGCGGGTAGGTTTCCATGATTCCGAGCAGGTCTTTGCCGCTGTGTGAGCCGGGCGGAAAGCCGATCTGCTTCATCACGGCGGATACCTTTTCGCGCAGCACCGGCACGGTCTCGACCGAGCTCGTGTAGGCGCTCGCGGCGAACAGCCCAATGAAGCGGCGTTCACCGTTCACGTTGCCGGCGGCGTCGAAGCTCTTGATGCCGATGTAGTCGAAGTAGGCCGGGCGGTGCACGGTCGAGCGGGAGTTGGCCTTGGTGATCACGAGGGCGCCGCGCTCCCTGGCCTTGTGCCGGCCGGCGACGGTCAGGTGCTGGATCTGGTGGGCGTCGTCGGCGTGCCGCAGCAGCCCCAGGCCGCTGCCCTCACGGATGGAGAGCACGTCTTCGCCGCCGAGGGACCTCAGGTCGTACTCCCGGTAGCCGAGAAAGGTGAAGTTGCCGGCGTCGAGCCAGCGCAGCAGGTCTTGGGTCTGCCTGAGGTCACGGATCTCACGGCCGTTCGTGACCGTGTCGAGGGAGTTGGCGATCTGGCCGGCCTTGACGAGCATGAGCTGCCAGTCGTCGACGGCGGCACGCACGTCGCCGAGTACCTTGCCGAGGCCGGCGATCAGGCTGGCCTGCGCCTCCTCGCTGGCCCGGTCGATTTCGACGGCGATCCAGGATTCGAGGTGCGAGGCGTCGTCGCCGGTCGCGATGAGGTGCGCGATACTCGTCATCGCGCTGGTATCGCCGCTGGAGACACCGACGCTGGCCGGCATCCGGTTGACGCCCGTGAGGTCACCGGTCGCGCGATTGCGGGCCACGACGAGCAGCGGGTGCACAACGAGGTGGATGGCAGAGTTCTGCCGCACGAGTTCGGCGGTGACGGAGTCGACGAGAAATGGCATGTCGTCGGTGACGATATAGAGCACGCTGCGGCCCGGTTCGGTGCGGATCGACACGTTCGCGGTCTTCGCCGGGCGGGTCTGCGCGACCTCGGTGTGAGCCAGGGCGCGCGCTTCAAGGGTGGCGCTGGTGTAACCCGCGGCGTCTTCCTCGGCCAGATGCTCGTAATAGTCGGCGATGAAGGAGTCGTGCGTGCCGAGTGGGGACGAGCCCCTGGTGGATTCAAACGTCATCGAAAATGCGCCTCCATTGGCAATATTTCGTTTTATTACGTACGCAGCAGCGCAGTCGGATGTTCCCAGCCTACGCGCGGCCCGCCGGGAACCGTGACACCGGCTCGGGGGGTCGCAGCACGGTCCGGCTACTCGTCGTGAGTGTCGTCGGGAGTGTCGCCGTGAGGGCGTCGAGGGCCACCTGCCAGGGGATGCGTTCCTGTTCCAGTCGCACGTTTCCCTCCGAGCGGATGCGCCCGAGCGCCGACGCCTCATCGGCCGTCAGCAGCCCGTATCCGCCGCCCGCCGGCGTCGGCTCCGGCACCCACAGGTCCCGGTAGGCGAGCAGGGTCGTTTCGTCCATGAGAACGCTCGTCACGTCGGCGCAGCTGGAGCGTACTGCGTGCAAAATAGCGAAGCCGTCACTGTCGAGGTCACCCCAATAGACGATGCGACCAGAGGCCACCCACGGAATCCCTCGCAGCCGCCCGGCGGCGTAACCGCTGCCATGCACCACGACCGCTCCCGGCAGCTCCGGCATGGCCAGCACGGTCTCGAGGTTCTCGAACACGAACACGGTGGTCGGCGCGATCGGCAGCGCGGCGAGTTGCTCGATCGGCGCGGTCAGGTCGACGAGGCCACCTGGCCGCAGCACCGGGTCGAGAAACCGTACCCGCACGAGCACCGGCGCCTCGAGCAGGCCAAGCGATGCCCGGCCGGTGACCGCGGCGTGCAGACTCTCGACGAGCGTTCGGTTGTGGCCAAGCCACTTCGTGTCGATGCCGTGAATGGGCAGCTGCCGAATACGCCAGCCCGAGTACGGGTGTGCGCTCAGCCAGCCGACCACGTGCAGCAGGATCGTGAAATCGGCCTCCGACAGGGCACGGATCGCCCGGCCGTGGGTGCGGATGGCGGCGGCGAGCGCATCTGTCGACGCCGCCTTCGAGGCGAACACGGACCGCAGCAGGCTCGCCCGGTCACGCAGCAGGCACCATTCTCGGCCGATCGAGGCGCCGGCAAACGCGGCGATCGTGTCGGCCCCACTGACAACGCAACGCACCGGCACCCGTTGGGCTCCGACGCTCGGCCACTGCCGATCCTCCCAGTACACCCGGACCGAGGTCTGATCTGCGGCGAGCGCCCGCCACGACTGCACCCACGCGATGACCCCGGCCTGCCCCTGCAGTACCGCCCGCTCGGTTGGCGGGTGCAGCACGATCTGCAGGGCGGCATCCGCTCCCCCGATCGCCGCCCAGGTGCGTTGGTCTTGCTCAACCCGTTTGCGAGCCCGTTCGCGGGCCGCGGCGACGGTGACCATGGCGCTCGGCGGTGCCATCAGGAGCCCGCCGTGTCGGCTGCCGTGTCTGCCGTGTCTGCTGTGTCTGCTGTGTCTGCTACATCTTCGGTGTCGGCTCGAAAGGTGACACTCGCCGTGCGGGAGTCCTTACGGCTCGCATTGGTGATCGAGGTGATACCGCCGACGTAGGGTTCGATCGTCTGCAGCAGCTTTTCGGGTGTCGCCAGAATCATGTGAAACCCGAACTCGACGAAGACGTCCATCGCCATGCGGGTGTAGCGGCTGTCTGCCTTGTCGAAGGCCTCGTCGAGAATGATGGTCGCGTAGGTCGGCAGCTGGTCTTCGTCGGCGGCGAGCTGGTAGCGCAGCGCTGCGGCGAGGCAGAAGATCACCAGTTTCTGGCGCTGCCCGCCCGAGAGACCGGCGCTGGAGTCGTGCACGTTCACCGTGCGGCCGGCGAGGTCGACCTCGTGCGCCATGAACGTGACGTGTTCGCGGGTGTCGAGGCAGCGGCGCCGCCAGGCCAGGTCGGCGTTCTCGCTCGACCCGAGCCGGGTCATGATCTGGTTGAGTACCGCGAAGCGTCGTTCGGCGGAGGCGAGGTCGTCATCGGTCCACGCGCCGTCGACGACGGTTTTCAGGTCGGCCATGAACGCCACCACCTCCGGCGAGCGCCGGGTCTTGACCTCGATGCGCAGATACCGTTCCACGTCGAAGCGGGAGCGCCCGAGCGAGGCGTTCACCGGGTCGATGCGCAGGCCGACCTCTTTCGGGGCGTCGCGGATGTCGCTGGCCAGGTGTCCGATCAGGTCACGGGACTTCTCGCGCAGCAGCTTGAGAAAGTTTCCCTCGTGCTCGGGCAGTCCGCGCGCGACGATGCCCTCGAGCAGGGCTCGGTAGCCGGCCCGGTCCTCGATCGACGTCGTCAGATCCCCGGCCGCGGCCGGCCAGGTGCGGGTGAACGACACGGCACCGGCCACGAACACGGACTGCGCGTCGCCGCGCTGCTTCTGCGCCTCACTCGCCTCGCGGTACAGAGCCGCGCTGACCTTGCGGCCGACATCGCCAATGCTGCGCCGATCGATCTTGCGCTGCTCGAGGCGGTAGCGGGCGTCGAGCGCCGCGGTGTCCTGAGCGCTCAGCACGGAACCGTCAACCGTGGCCTGCACCCGGTCCCGCAGCTCGGCCACGAGCTCATCAACCTCGGCAAGTTGGGACTGCACCCGGTCCAGCTGCAGGCCCGTTTCGCGCGACCGGGTCTCGGCGAGCAACAGGTCGTGCCTGGCCTCGGTTTCGGCGCCGAGCGCATCCGTCAGTTCGGCGTTGCCCGCCGTCAGCACGGCCAACTGGCCGGTGCGGGAGCGCACTAGTTCGTCGGCGGCGGCCCGGTCGAGTTCGGGCCAGTCCTGGCCGAGCACCCGCGCGAATACGTTGCGGCGCCGTATGACGGCATCGCGTTCGGACTGCGCCGTCTTCAGGCGCCGGTCGGCCTCGGAGTGGCGCCGTTCGGCATCGCGGCGCTGCTCGAGCAGTAGGTCGATCTTGGCCTCGTTGTCGGCGCCCAGGATCCAGTGGCTGCGATCGTCGACCCGGTGCCGGTCGTTTTTCTCGTAGCGGCGAGCGGATTTCTTGATCTGCCCGCCGCGCGTCACCCCACGGTCGACGGTGTCGAGGTCGTCGGGGTGCTCGACGCAGGCGAAGTCGAACTCGGCGGCCGTGCGGGTTTCGAGCCAGTCGTGGAACGGGCCGGCGCTGACCCGGATGCGGTGCAGCAGCGACCGCTCGGTGCGAGCGGGTTTCGGCGGGGTGGCCAGGGCCGGAACCGCCTCGAAGACGAGTCGGGCACCCACGTTGCGGGCCTCCACGCGTCGGCGCACCTCGGCCAGGTATTCATCCCGCACCAGGAGCGCGCTCGCGAGCGGAAACAGTACCCGTTCGATGGCGCCGCTCCAGTCAGCAAACTCGGGCAGCACCTCGATCAGTTCCCCGGCAAAGGGCAGCGCCGACTCGCTCAGGCCCAGCTCGCGGGCGAGCTCCGTGCGGGCCAGCAGCAGGGCGGCCGGCAGGTTGCTCTTGCGGGTGCGCAGCTCCTTCAGCTCTTTATCGACCCTGACCAGATCTTTCATGGCCGTGAAGTATTGCTCGTTGTCGTCGTGGTCGTGGGCGGCGAGCGGCGCCTGCTCGTCGAGCGCCCGGCGAGCCTGCTCCACCAGTTCGGCGAATTCCGCGCCGTTCTGTGGTGCCCCGGTCACGCCGACCCCGGCGAGTTCCTCGGCGAACCGGGTCCAGCGCACGCCGGTCGCCCCGGCAGCCGTGACGGCGTCGGTCACCCGCTCCTGCATCTGGGCGGCATCGTTGCCGCCGAGTTTCAGCGCCCGGCGTTCCGCGGCGCGACAGCGATCCGCGGCGGCGGCGCGGGCGGCATCCGCTGCCCGGGCATCATCGCCCGCCCGAGCCTGCTGAGCCCGCAGCACGGCACGTTCGTCGTTGGCGAGGCGCAGCGTGAGCTGGTCTTGAAAGGGTTCGATCAGGCTGCTGAGCCGATTGGCCTCGGTGCCGACCGCGGTCGCCGTCTCGTAGGCGTCGATGGATGTCTCGAGCTCACGCAGGTGATCGGCCTGGCGACGCAGCTCGACCACGTGCTGGTGCGCCTGGTTCAGTTCGCCGAACTGTTCCACCGCCGTCGTCGCGCGCTTGAACGTGCCGGGTTCGTCGAGCATGAAGGAACGAAAAAGCTGGTCCAGGCTGCCGAGGTTCTTGGCCGACTGGGTTTTGTGCAGCAGGTGAAGCGCGTTCTGGCTGCTGATGCCGAGCAGCCGGCGCAGTTTGGAGTAGAAGGCACCGTGCGAACCGGTGGTCGTGATCACGGCCTCCGGCCAGGCCGCCTTCAACCGCCGGGCCTCGATGCCGCTGGCCACGAACTCGGCGAAATCGCGCAGGCCCACCGTGCCGCGGTCGACGAAGCAGGCATCTTTCAGGTCGGCCTTGTCGACGCTCGTGCCCTTCAAATGGAAGACTCGGGCGAGGATGACGGGCGCGTCCCGACCGTTGTCGAAGCGCAGCAGCACTCCGCTCCAGGTTGCGCGCGGCCGAATGTACGAACTCACCGCCCGGTCGAGATTCTCATCGGCCTCCTTGCTCCAGGCCCCGCGAATGTAGCTGACCAGGCTGCGGTCGTCGTTGCGGGTCGCGGATTCCTGAGCGGCCGCGTTGAAGCGCAACCATCGGTCGGGGGTGAGCACGGTCGCGATCGCGTCGAGCAGTGACGACTTGCCGGAGCCGGAGGCCCCGGTGAAGAGGTGCCCCTGGCGGGCGACGTCGATCCGGTGCAGGCCGTCGAAGGTACCCCAGTTGCAGACCTCGATGTGCGCGAGCCGCCACTGACCCACGTGAATCGGCATCGCCCCGGCCGGGTCGACGTTCGGGTCGACGGCGTCGTCGACGGATGCGCCCAGACCGGGCATCTCAAGCATGGTCATCTGGTCATCTCCTCGGTCTCGGTGCGGTCGGTCTCGTCGGTCTCATCCGCGGTCAGACCACCCGAGCTACCCCGGCCACCCGCCGCGGCGATGCGTCGGTACTCGGCGCCGACCGCCTGAATCTGGTCGGCGTCGACGATGAGCCGCAGCACGGGCGAGATTTCAGCACGGTCGTCGGCGCCGGCCTGGTGAATCACCCGCAGCTTGTTCTTCATGTTGAGCCAGGAGGCGTTGAGTCGGCGGGCGAAGTCGCTCTCGTCCCGGTCGACGGTGCGGTACACCCGCAACTGCTCAAATACCTCCTCGCGGCCCACGATCACGCGACCCTCCCCCTCGCCGGTGAGCAGCATCTGGCGCAGCACGAGCAACATCGCGGTGTCGAGAAAGGTCAGCGGCGCGGTGCGCACGGCGTTCGGCACCGTCAACTCCGTCGTGCTGACGTTGCGCACGAACGCGAACTCGCCGACCCGGTCGAGTACGAGCTCGAGAAACAGGTCGTGCAGCCGGGACCGAATCGCACTCTCGTCACCGAGCAGCGCCGACCACAGGGCGGGCGCCTTCACTCCGGACAGATACGGACCGGTGACGAGCTGCAGCATCGCTCGGCGAGACTGTTCCCCGAGCACGCCGCGGTCACCGGGCCAGAGCCCGGTCGGGTCTGCCGAATCGCCCGAATCGCCCGGGTTGCTCTGGTCGCCCGCGTCGCCACCCTCGCGGGCCGCACGCGCCCCGGTGTCGGTCGTTCCCGTGTGCATGGTCACAGCAGCCTCCCGGTGAAAAGGTAGATCGGAATGTCGGCGGCGCGCGCCGCGGCGTCGACGCCCCGCCACCGCACGGTCTCGACCCCGCCCGGCGCGGATCCCTGGTTCGCGGCGAGGGTCAGCAGTCCCACGACGCTCGCCACACCCTGGCTGGCCGGGTGACGCTCGAGCACCTGCCGCACGGTGGCCTGGTCGAGCTCGGCGAGCACGGCATTGACGTGATCGATGAGTTCGGCGAAGTCGATCTCGGTCTCCCGGGCCAGCGCCCGCAGGGTGGCCAGATCGGCCATGCCCGACTCGTGCTCGACAATCGGCGCGGTCGCGTCGAACTCGGCCGGGTCGTGCAGGCGAATCGCTCCGACACTCGACAGCGCCACCGCCGAGAGATCGAGGCGCAGGCCGGTCGGCTGATAGGGCTTGATCTCAGCGGATGCCGGCACCCCGTCGGCGAGCGCGGTGCGCAGCAACCCGCGCAGCACCCGGTCACGCTGGTAGTCCTGCGACTGCACGTAGCGCCGCAGGCCGCGGGCAAAAGTCGTGATGACCTCGTGGATCTCCCCGCTGTGGTCTTTGAGGGTGCCAATGAAGCGGCGCAGAAATCGCCGATGTGCGGGGGTGAGGTCGGCGGCGAAAGCTCGGTCGAGCACCCGGGCGATGTCGTCGTCGAAGGCCTCACCGACCGCGGGGTCGAGCACGAGGGCGCTGAAGCCGGCGAAGCTGCGGCCCTCGTCGGATTCAGCGATCAGGTCGACGCCGCGAAAGACCTCGTCGAGCACGCTGCGCTGTGTCTCGTCGGACTCCACGATGCGGGCCCGCAGGTCACGGTTGAGGTCGTCGAATTCGGCCCGTACCCGAGCGAAGTCGGAGGGGATCTCCTCGGCCTGGGCGAGGATATCGCGCACCCGTTCGAGTGCACGCGCCGGGTCGAGGGTCTCGAGGTCGCCGGCCTGGATGCGTTCGATCTGCGCGTCGAGCCGGTCACGCTGGGCGTGCAGCTGTTGCAGACGACGAGTGGCATCGGGATCGGTGTCGACGGCGAGTTGGCCGAGCTGGGCGCCGATACTCGCGAGGCGGGATTCGGTGACGGTCTGACGCGGGGCGGCGAGCTGTTCCAGGGTGCGGATCGCCGCGAGCGCTCCCGGTGCGAGCTCGAAGGTCTCACCGCGGGCCTCTTCGGCGGGACGCCTGGTCAGAAACCCGGCCTTGCGCCACTCGGCGCAGTACCCCTGGGCGCTCTGCGGCAGGTCGAAGCCGTGCCCGCGCAGGGCCTCGAGGTCGTGGTCGATGCGCTCGTAGAGGTCGTCGGTGGGCAGCCGCCGGTCTTCACCGCCGAGATGCTCGCTGAGCAGCGCGGCAATGACCGGCGCGTTGTCGGCGCGCAGCAGCCGCCACGTGGCATCCGTCTCGAGCATTCGGGTGAGGGCGTGGGTCTGGGCCAGTGCACTCACGGTTCCTCCTTCTGGGTGGTCGCAACCGGGGTTCGGCTGACACTAAAGGTCCTGAAAACATCATGCAGCACCCCACCGACACGGTGCCGCGCAGACAGCGTCAGACCGCGCGATTTGTGACCAAAATCAGGCTATCGAAGTCACGTGACCGGTGGCACAATTCGGTTTGACGAAGGGTTCTCGACGGAGGTCGTGATGGCTCATACCCAAAAGAGCGCTCTATGACTGCGCAACACGACGACGAGCCACGCAACCCGCACGAGCGCGGCGACACCGCCCCCGGCTCTCTGGTACGGGCCGAGGCCCTGCAGGAGGCCGTGCTGCACAGCGGCAGTTTTTCTGTCATCGCGACCGACGTCAACGGCATAATCCAGATCTTCAACGTGGGTGCGCAACGCCGATTGGGGTATCGCGAGGTTGATGTCATCAACAAGGTCACCCCCGCCGTGTTCGCCGATCCCGGCGAGCTGATGGAGCGTGCCCACGCGTTGAGCGCCGAATTCCACACCGAGATCGCCCCCGGGTTCGAGGTGCTCTCGTACCAGGCAGCACGCGGCGGGGAACAGGTACACCGCATTACGGGGGTACGCAAAGACGGCGTGCACTTTCCGGCGATCGTGTCGGTCACCGCCCTGCACGATGCCCAGCGCCACATCATCGGCTATCTGTTCATCGGAACGGATGACGCCGCCCGGAACGAGGCCGATGCCCTCAGCCAGCTCGACGAACAACGCCGGGACCAGCAGTTCTACACCCGCTCGGTGATTGAGTCCAGTGTTGACGCGCTGGTCACCATGACCCCGACCGCCATCATCACCGACGTCAATGAACACATGATCAAGCTCCTGCGGCGCACCCGCGACGAGCTCATCGGACTGCCATTTCGGCTGTGTTTCGCCGAGCCGGCCGTCGCCGACCGCCTGACTCGCCGGGTACTCGCCGAGGAGCGGGTCACGGATGCCCAGCTCACGGTCGCTGCCGGCAACAACGGCACCATCTTTCGTGTCGCGTGCAACGCGGTGGTCTACCGGGATCGGGACCGGGTGGTGCGCGGAATCTTCGCCTCGGTGCGCGATGTCACGGCGCGCGCGCCCGGGCAGGCACCGGGTCCCGCAGGCCTGCCCGAATCCGGGGCCTCGAGCCTCACCCGCGCCGCCCGCGATCTGGGGGCTCCGATCACCTCCATTCTGGAGTTCTCCGAGGTGCTCAAGGATGGCATCCTCGGTGAGCTCTCAGACCGCCAACGGGCCACCGCCGAGGCGATCTTCACGAGCGGCCAGCACCTCGTGAACATGCTCAACGACCTGATCAACCTCGCCCATCTGCAGTCCGGCACCGTACCGCTGGCCGTCACTGACGTGCACGTCGAGAGCCTGCTGTACCGCAGCCTGGTGCGGCTGCGCGAGCAGGCAGCCGATCCCACGGTGGGCTTTGACGTGTCCGTCTCGCACGACGCCGTCAGTTTTCCCCTCGACGCGCAGGTCACCAGTCAGATCCTGCTCAACGTGCTGGCTAACGCGGTTCAGGCCAGCGCCTCCGGAGGGCGGGTCTCGCTGACCGCCCGGCTGGTTGCGCGCGCCGAGGTGGGTATTCTCGCGGGGCCGTGGCCGGTGAACGCGCTGCCACTGGTGTCACCGAGCACCGACGACTTTCTGCAAATTTCTGTGCAGGATGCGGGCACCGGCATCTCCCCCGAACAGCTTGCCCACCTGTTCGACGCCTTCCCCGCCGTGCCGGGCACGTCGCGCCGTGTCGACTCGAGCAGCGTCAAGCCGATCCGTTTCACTAACTCGGGCATCGGTCTGGCCGTGGTGAAGGACCTCGCGCAGTACTACGGCGGCACGGTCGCCGTCACGAGCAGCGTCGACGTGGGCACTCGTTTCGTCGTGTGGTTGCGCCGACGCCCGATCACGAGGCCCGCCGCGCCCGACCAGACAACGGATGCCGCCGCCGGCACCGCCGGCACCGCGGGCACCGCGGGCACCGCCGACCTCATGAGCGGCCTCCTAGCGCCGCCGACGACCGTTCCGTCCCCCGTTTCCGTTCCGGAGCCTGCTCCGACGGCCCTCGGACCCGACGCCACCGCCGACCCGACCGACGCCGTCATGGACGACGAGTCCGCCATCGAGCACACCACGGTGCGCACCGGCAGCACATTCACCGAAGATGTGCTGACCCGGCATCTGCCTCAGCACTCCCGCATCGCCCTCATCATCGAAAGTGACGTGCCCACGACCGATTGGCTGCGTCTGCTGCTCGCCGCAGAGGGCTTCACCGTGGTGCACGCCACAGACGGCGATCGTGGCCTCGAACTCGCGACCCGACTGCCGGTCAGCCTCATCACCCTCGACGTGCTGCTGCCCGGAATCGACGGTTGGGGGCTCTTGGCACGGCTGCGCACCTGGCCGGAGCTGAACCGGGTTCCCGTCATCGTGATCGCCGGGCTCGTCGATATGAGCTTTGCCCTGTCGCAGGGGGCGACGGCGGTACTCGAAAAGCCGATCACGCGGGCCGACTTACGGCAGTCACTCAACCTGCTCGGGCTGCGCACGGTACATGCCAGAGCCACCAATATCCTGGTGCTCGACGACCACGAGTCCACCGCGAAGCTCGTGGCCGCGCACCTCAAGCACCACACTTCCAGGTAGCGTTCCTGGGGTCCGGTGCCGGAGCCCAGGCCATCGCCCAGAAGCTCCAGCCCGACCTCATCATCATCGATCTGCTGATGGACAACCAGACCGGATTGGCCATCATTCGTGCCCTGCAGAGTGACCCGCTCACGGAGCGCATCCCACTGCTCGTCATGAGCGCCTCGCCCCTCACGCGTGAAGAGCGCGATACTCTTCACAGCCACCCGGCGCAACCGGTGCGACTCATCATGACCCCGGAGTTTGACCCCCTCGAGTTCATCGCCGAGGTCAAGAACGCGCTGAGCTGATGAGGCGGAAGGCCGCCCACGCTCGCAGCACGCGCTCGCGGCACTCGTTCGACGCGGTGGCACGTGGTGCACCGAGTGCCCGCTTGCACAATGAGTGCCGCGACCGCCGGGCGGTGACCGAACGAGTGCCGCGAGCACGCCTGGTCGCGAACTAACCGCTGCGGCCGCACGGTTCCTCCACAGCGGATGTCCCGGGTGATCTCTGCACAGATAGTCCATGTCAGGCAGCCTCACCAGACGCTCTGGGGCAGAGTGTCGACATGACTGAGATCCTCGACTCCTACGGCGTATTCAGAAATGGGCTCATCTCTGCCGAGGCCCTGCGCGCCTCCGGAATGACGACCTACACGGTGCACCGGCTCACGCTGCGCGGCGAGCTCGCCCGGGTGCGGCGCGGATGGTACGTGCTCGGTAAGCACTGGACAGACGCCCGGCCCGACGAGCGCTACCGACTCTGCGTGCGGGCGACCGCGGCTGAGGCCACGACCGAGCTGGTGCTCAGCCACCACTCGGCGGCTGTCATGCACGGGCTGCCTCTCATCGGCCCGTGGCCCGCGACCGTGCATGCGCTTTGCCCCGACGCGGCGGGCGGCAGCAGCCACCGGCTCCTCACGTCTCATCGCAATCGTGGCGATCTGAATCCCGTCACCATCGCCGGTGTAACCGTCACGAGCCTGACTCGTACAGTCGTCGACATGGCCGTCGGATCGAGTTTTCTGATCGGCGTGACGATGGTCGACCATGTGCTCCATCAGGAGGCCGTTCGCCGACAGCGAGAGAAGCGGACCGGTCTTCACGGATCACCCCCGATCACGAAGGACGTGCTTCTCACCGAGCTCGATGCGGTGCAACCGCGGGTGGGTCGGCGCGCCGCCGAACGAGCGATCACTTTCGCGAACGGGCTGTCGGCCAACGCCGGCGAGTCGCTCAGCAGGGTGCGTTTCGAGGAACTGGGCTTCGAGGTGCCCGAACTGCAGGTACGGTTCGTCGTGCAGGGTCGCACGTATTTTGTCGACTATTTCTGGCGTGGCGTGCGCAAGATCGGCGAGTTCGATGGAGCCCTCAAGTACAGCCGTGGTGAGGTAATGGCGGGTCGAGACGTCGTCGGCGTGGTCATGGCCGAGAAGAACCGGGAGAACATTTTGCGCCCCAAGGTCATCAGCTTCACCCGGTGGGGGTGGGACCTGGCGTACGACGCCCGCGCCTTCGCCCAATTCCTGACGGAACAGAACGTGCCGCGAGCCCGCCGGCGATGAGGCGCGATGCCGCCCACGCTCGCAGCACTCGCTCGCGGCACTCGCTCGCAGCACTCGCTCGCGGCACTCGTTCGGCGCGGCGGCACGTGGTGCACCGAGTGCCCGCTCGCGCAATGAGTGCCACGACCGCCGGGCAGCGACCGGGGGTGCCGCGGCCACCCGGAGTCGCCTCCACGGTAGCCATCGGCGTAATGCGGGCGCGGATGCGCCTGCCGCGAGCACCGAAACGCCTCGCGGCACTCGTTCGGCGCGGCGGCACGTGGCGCACCGAGTGCCCGCTCGCGCAATGAGTGCCACGACCGGCCGGCAGTGACCGAAAGAGTGCCGCGAGCCCGGCAGCGACCGAACGAGTGCCGCGAGCAGCGACCGAACGAGTGCCGTGAGCCCGCCGGTGACCGGGCGGGGCGTGAGGCGCGGCCGCGGGGCCGCGCCCCACCGCTCACTCGCGCAGGGTCGCCCCGAACGCCGC
>NZ_SOHE01000017.1 GCF_004403305.1 Cryobacterium frigoriphilum
CGCCGCGGCGCGTGGGCGTGGGCGCGCGGGCGTGGGCGCGCGGGCGTGAGCGCGCCCGAAACGGGTAGCCGCTACGGCCGTTACGGTAGCGGCCACCCGTATCGGGCGCGGTCACGCCGCGGGCAGCGGATGCGGTGAGGCCGTCCGGGCGTGGGCGCGCCCGAAACGGGTGGGCGCTACGGCCGTTACGGTAGCGGCTACCCGTATCGGGCGCGGTCACGCCGCGCGCGGGCGGGCGGGCCGGTGAGTGGGCGCGGGGGCCGCGGCGCTGTTAGTGCGCCGCCCAGAAGGCCGTGTCGTCGGCGAGCGCTGACTGCTCCTGCCGACGCGAGCCCATCACGGTGCGGGATTGCTCCATCAGGTCGTTGAGCACCTGCTGCACGATNCCGACGCGAGCCCATCACGGTGCGGGATTGCTCCATCAGGTCGTTGAGCACCTGCTGCACGATGGCTGCGTTCGGAATGTCTTTCAAGACGAGCGGATGCTCCAGCCCGGAATTGATCAGCACGTCACCGCTGCGAAACGCCGACTGAAACCAGTTCTGGCGCAGGGTCACGTCGTAGCCGCGGGTGTGCAGCAGCTCCTGCCGGGTGTGCACGAAGAACCCGTGCCGAAAGATGATGCGTCGGCTGGTGATGGTGTAGCGGCGGTTGAGCCAGAAGACCAGCGGCAGCAGCCAGAGCACGAGGATCGCGGCGGAAGCGCCCACGAGCAACGCCGCGTTCTGCCACTCCTCGGCCATGTTGCCGGCGTAATAGCCGGTGACGCCGCAAATGCAGAACAGCACGAGGGTGGGAAAGAACAGGATGCGGACGTTCGGACGCAGCCGGGCGATCACGGTTTCGGTGGGCTGGGCCTGCGTGGGTTGCACCGGTACGCCGGCGGGCTGGCTCTGCTGGTTCGCGCCGAACGGGGCCGGTCCCGGACCGGCAGACGGCCCAGCGAACGGACTGCCCGGATTGCTGGGGTGCATCACTCCGGTGTCGCCGGTACCGTTGTCGCTTCCGCCGCTGCTGCTGCCCATACCCAATTATTACCGCACCGACCTGATTGTGCGGGTAGCGGATGCGGTCGTGGCGGGCGGCCCGTCGCGCCGAACTGTGAGTTAAGCATCGGTTTGCGCTCAGAACGGATGTTTAACTCACAGTTCGGCGGCAGGCGGCAGGCGGCAGGTGGCAGGTGGCAGGCGGCCCGGCGCGCGGGCAGGTCAGTAGCGCAGGTGCGTCACGTCTCCCGCGCTTACGGCGATCGGTTCGCCGTCGACCTGGTCGGCGACGATCAGGCGCCCCAACTCGTCGATGCCGGTTGCGGTGCCGATCAGGTCGGCTCCCCCCGGCAGTTCGACCCGCACCTGGGAACCGATCGTGCCACACAGCCGGGTGACCTCGGCGAGCAGTCCGCTCGCGACGGGGTCGGCATCCGCTGCCAGAAAATCGCGATACAGGGTGAACAGTTCGGTGAGGTAGCCGGCCAGCACGGCGTCGGGGCTGGGCTCGGTGCCCGTCACCAGCAGCAACGAGGTCGAGGTCAGGGTCGGCAGGTCGTGCTCGTCAAGGGAGACGTTGAGACCCGCGCCGATCACGATGCCGACGGCCTCGTTGGGTGCGCCGGAGCCGGGCAGCAACTCCGAGAGGATGCCCGACACCTTGTAGCCGTCGATCAGCACGTCGTTGGGCCACTTGAGGGTGACCTCGTGGGCCGGGTTCTCCGGCTCGCGCTGGTCGGTGACGGGCACGGTGCTCGCCTCGACGATCGCGCGCACCGCCCGGGTCATGGCCGCGCCGGCCAGCAGCGGAAACCAGCCGAGCCGCTCGGGCGGCAGCGGCGCGCCCGAGCCCAGGGCGGGGCGCAGCAGCACCGAGATCGCGAGGGACTTGCCGGTCGGGGCGAGCCAGGTGCGGCCGAGTCGACCGCGGCCGCGGGTCTGGTTGTCGGTGACCACGACCGAGAACTCGGGCCAGGCGAGCGCGAGATCCGTCGGGGAGCCGACCGGGGCATCCGTCGCCGGAGCACCGGAGCCCGCAGCACCCGCGGTGGCGTGCCCGACCAGCACCGTATTGGTCGACCCGGCCTCGGCCAGGTACTCGAAGCGGGCGGCGGTCTGGTGAACGACGGCGAGGCTCAGGGGGAAATCCATGCCCCCATTCTCGCGGAACGCGGCTTGGTAGGGTTACAGGTGTGACTGATGAGAAGCCCGTCGCGGGCCCCGACCTGTATACGACGGCTGGAAAGCTCGCCGACCTCAAGATGCGCTACCACGAGGCGGTGACCGCGAGCGGTGCGACGGCAATCGAGAAGCAGCACGCCAAGGGCAAGATGACCGCCAGGGAACGCATCGAGCAACTGCTCGACCAGGGTTCCTTCGTGGAGATGGACGAGTTCGTGCGCCACCGCACGGTCGGCTTCGGCATGGAGAAGAAGCGGCCGTACGGCGACGCGGTCGTCACCGGAACCGGCACCATCCACGGCCGCCAGGTGGCCGTGTACTCGCAGGACTTCACCATCTTCGGCGGCTCGCTCGGCGAGGTCGCCGGCGAGAAGATCATCAAGGTCATGGACCTCGCCCTGAAGACCGGCGTGCCGATCCTCGGCATCCTCGACTCCGGCGGAGCGCGCATCCAGGAGGGCGTCGTGGCCCTCGGCAAGTACGGCGAGATCTTTCGCCGCAACACCGCGGCATCCGGTGTCATCCCCCAGATCTCGATCATCTGCGGCCCCGCCGCCGGCGGCGCGGTCTACTCCCCCGCGCTGACCGACTTCGTGATCATGGTCGACAAGACCAGCCAGATGTTCGTCACCGGACCCGACGTGATCAAGACCGTCACCGGCGAAGACGTGGGCATGGAGGAGCTCGGCGGCGCCCTCACCCACAACCAGCGCAGCGGCGTGGCTCACTACCTCGCCGCCGACGAGCCCGACGCGCTCGATTACGCCCGCACCCTGCTGAGCTACCTGCCCGACAACAACCTCGCGGATGCGCCGGTCTTCGACAGCGAGATCGAGCTGGAAACAACGGATGCCGACCGCAAGCTGAACACGATCATCCCGGATTCCCCGAACCAGCCCTACGACGTGAAGACCGTCATCAGCCACATCGTGGACCACGGCGACTTTCTCGAGACGCAGCCGCTGTTCGCGCCGAACATCGTCGTGGGCTTCGCCCGGGTCGAGGGCCGCTCGGTCGGCATCGTGGCCAACCAGCCCAGCGCCATGGCCGGAACCCTCAACATCGAGGCCGGCGAGAAGGCCGCCCGCTTCGTGCGGTTCTGCGACGCATTCTCGATCCCCATTTTGACCCTCGTCGACGTGCCCGGGTTTCTGCCCGGCACCGACCAGGAGTGGACCGGCGTCATCCGTCGCGGTGCCAAGCTGCTCTACGCCTACGCCGAAGCAACCGTGCCGCTCGTCACCGTCATTCTGCGCAAGGCCTACGGCGGAGCGTACATCGTGATGGGCTCCAAGCAGCTGGGTGCCGACGTGAACCTGGCCTGGCCGACCGCGGAGATCGCCGTCATGGGTGGCCAGGGCGCCGTGCAGATCTTGTACCGCAACGAGATTCGGGCGGCCGAAGACGCCGGCGAAGACGTCGCCGCGGTGCGCACCAGACTCTCCAACGAGTACACCTACAACGTGGCGAGCCCGTTCCTGGCCGCCGAGCGAGGCGAGCTCGACGGCATCATCGAACCCGCCGCGACGCGGGTGTCGATCACCAAGGCGCTGCGCTCGCTGCGCACCAAGCGTGCGAGCCTGCCGGCCAAGAAGCACGGGAACATCCCGCTGTAGGCGGGCATCATGACAGAGTCACGCGAGGTTTCAGCGCTGCCGGCAGCGCCGCCTGCACCGGCGGCGGGGATCGACCCGGCCGAGATCATTTTCGTGAGCCGCAATGTGACGGCGATGGAGGCATCCGCTGTCACGGCGGTGCTTCAGGGTCTGCTGCAGGAGGAATCCGACGGCAGCCGCACCGCGCCCGCGCACGGGCAGAGTGCCTGGCAGCGCAGCACCCGTGGCATTCGCCGCCCGCTGACCCCCGGCCCCGGCCAGTGGCGCAGCTTCACCGCCTGACCCCCATTCGCCCGGGCCAGCTCGGGCGTTCTGCGCCACTTCGTCGGCGAGGTTGTGCAGCCCAAGGGGCCACCTCTGACACTTCGCGGATGTCACATCCCGCCACGGGGCATTTTTTGGCATCTCGCGGCCGTGCCCCGCACCCCAAGGGGCATATTTTGGCATCTCGCTCACGACTTGCCAAAAATGGCCCCATGACCACCCCTCTCACCTCACGAGTTGCCAAAAAATGCCCCTTCAATCGACTTCAAGGGGCACTTTCTGGCATCTCGCGGCCGCGCCCGGCAGCCCAAGGGGCAGATTTTGGCATCTCGCTCACGACTTGCCAAAAATGGCCCCATGACCACCTCCACACCCTGTAATGCGCGCGAAGCGTCCGTGAAACAGCCCCGTAAGGGCCGGGCGCATCGTCGTTGGCGCCCTTGCCCTACTCCCCGGCTGATGGACCTAAGCGAACACAACACCTTCGCAGGGGCCCCCACTCGTGTCCCCCTAAATGCCGACTGTGCAACGCCGCACAGACGCGCAGACTAGACATGCTCGGTGTTGCTCTGAGAGCCACACCACCAATCATTCGCCGACTAGGGTAAGCGGGCGGATCGTTTGGGGGCGAGTGGGCACGGTATTCGGGTTACCGGTCCCGCTCGAAAAGCAAAAGAGACCACCTTTGGGTGGTCTCTTTTTTGCCCTCAGGACAATCCCGCCACACGACGGCCCGGGCCGACAGCTCAGGCGCGAACGCGCGGAATCTCCAGCCACAGGTCGACCTCATCGCCCGAGGAGTCCTGACCCAGGGCGCTCACGCTCGGGTCGGGACTGCACAGGCCGACGACCGTGACGGCGGTCTCTGACCCGTCGGCGGCCGTGCGCGCAATGATCTTGTCGGCGGAGGTACGGCCGATAGCCGCGGCGAGCTGGTTGAGCACGTGCTCGAGCACGTCACCGTCGAGCTCGTCGATGCTGCCCTCATCGAGCAGCGTGACGATGGCACCGCGACGTCGCGCCGCCATGACCTGCTCGCGCACCGCATCGTTGAGCAGTCGGCGGCCGCGGATCTCGTCGCGAATTGCCGCCTCGAGGTAGCGGCACTCCAGTTTCTCGTCGTCGGCCAGCACACCGTTCTGCCCGACGATGCGGCGCAGCATGGGCAGCGCCATCCGGTTCGTGTAAGTGAGGCGCACCTGGCGCTCGTAGAGGTGGGCCTCCTGCGCGGCCTGCCAGCGTGAAGCCTCACGCTCCGCCCTGGCGAACTGTCGAGCATCGCGCCCGGCCTTGGCGAGGGCGCGGGACAGCAGCACGGCGGCGGCAACCCAGACCACGCTGCCGATCACGCCCATCGACCCGAGCGAGCCAAAACCCGCCCACAGCACGGTGTGCACGACCAGAAAGCCCGCGCCGAGCCACGCCACGAAGGGGCGCTTGCGCGTCGCCGTGATGGTCAGCAGGGTACCGACGGCAGCCACGTACCAGGTCGAATAGCCGAGGTCATCCTGCGGGTCGAGCTGCGTCGCCACCAGCAGGGGAACCACGGCGCAGGCGGCGAGGTTGAACAGCGCGAGGCCGAGCGGCATCCGGGTCGGGCTCGTCGGCCACAGGCTGATGAAGGTGGCCACGAGGTAGAGCGCCATCGCGGCCAGAACGGGGGCGGCATCCGTCGGCATATCGAGCGCGTACACCCCGAGCAGCACGTGGTAGAGCGAGAACAGACTGGCCACGGCCAGAATCAGGGCTCGGGAGTGGCGGATCATGCGCGCGCTCCGTTCACGCGGTCGGCGGTCATGCGCTGCGCCCCGGCTGGGCGTCAAGGTCGGGTTGGGCGTCGAGGTCGGACGGTTGTTCCGGAGCCGGCCAGTGGATGGCGACGGTCGTGCCGTGGCCCGGGCTCGTGCGCACCGAGGCGGTACCGCCCGCACTCTCGACCCGGCCCTGAATGGAGAGCCGCAGCCCCAGCCGCCCGCTCGGCACCGCAGCGAGGTCGAAGCCGACCCCCTGATCGGAGACGTCGATCGTGGCGCCGCCGGTCAGGCTGGCACCCATCGAGACGGTGCGTCCGAAAGAGTCGTCGACCGGCCCGGCGTGCTGCATGCTGTTCACCATCGCCTGCACGGTCGCCGAGTACAGGGCCTCGCTCGCCTGCTCGGGCATCGTGAGCGGCTCGATGGTGTTCTCCACGACGGTGAAGGTGCAGGCCAGGGCGCTCGCTGCCTGACGGATGCGGCCGGCCAGACGCGAAAAGGGAACGCGACCGGCATCATCCGTCGGCTCGGCACCGGCCTCATCGAGCCGGGCGATCGCGTTGTGGGCCATGGTCGCGGCCAGCTCGGCGCCCTTGACGGTGTGCGCACCGGCCGCGGACAGCAGGGTGGCGAGCACCGTGTCGTGCACGATCGAATCCACCTCGACCCGCTCGACCTCGGTAGCGTGCTGCCGCACCGCGAGGGCATACTTGTGCAGCGCGTTGCTCTGCGCCACATCGACCGCGTCGGTCGCCTGGCGCAGCATGTAGATGATGATGAGCACCACCGCGCCGAGCAGCGTCGCGTAGACGACGTCGAGCAGGGCGAGCACCAGTTCGGCCTGACCGCCGGCCGGAAGAAGGCGAATGATGCCGTACATCACGGGAATCACGACCGTGTAGATGGCCGCCCAACGCAGCGGGAAAGCGATCGCTGCGCACGAGGTCGCGACGGTGCAGAGGTACCAGATCCACGGCTTGCCATCGAGCACGGCGTCACGGTCGAGCATCAGGAACGGCCAGGCCACGAGCGCCGCGACATAGATCGTGGCGACGATCGTCGTCGTCGTTCGAACGCCCCGGCGCGCGAGCGACGCGATGACCACCGAGAAGATGGACAGACCGAGGGCAAACCCCACGATCAGGGCCCCGATCGGCCGACGCTCGCCGAACTGGTCGATCATGGCCGGCACGGACTGCAGGGCAAAGATCAGCGAGATGCCCGCCACCGAGCGGTACAGCACGGTCTCGATCTGCGCCCGGCTGATGGGGTTGCGCTGCTGTTCGCCGCCGAGCAGCGCGGTCGCGGTCGCGGCGGTCAGCTGACCGGTCGGCGTGGGGCCGGTATCGGTGTCGGTCGGGTTAGACACGGCCGTCGCCCACGTCGGCGTCGAGGCCCGGCAGGATGCCGTCTTCGACGGCGCGGCGCAGCAGGTCGACCTTGGTGGGAGCGGGGCGGCCGACCTCGACGTACTTGACGCGAATGCGGTCGAGGTACTCGCGGGCGGTGGAGTGCGCGATGCCGAGCTGCATCGCGACCATCTTGAGCGGCAGTCCCGAGGCGTAGAGGTGCAGCACGTCGCGTTCGCGGCGGCCGAGCTGGGCCTTGGCGAAGTCGCGGTCGGCGTCGATCGCGGTCGCCCACTCGAGGTTGTTGAGCACGTCACCGCGGGCGACGGATGCGACGGCCGCCATCACCGTCGTCGTCGGCGAGGACTTGGGGATGACTCCGGCGGCTCCCGCGGCCAGGGCCTCCCGAACGTAGGCCACCCGGTCGGCGATGCTGTGCACGAGCACGGCACTGCCGGTGGACTGCACGAGGTGCACGTTGTCGGTCACGATCGAGCCGTCGCCGAGGGACAGGTCGAGTACGATCACGTCGCACTGGCGACCGGCGAGACCGTCGACCAGGCCCTGCGCGGTGGCCGAGGCGAACAGCACCTCGAAGCCCGAATTCTCACAGGCCGCCTTGAGGCCCAGCCGGACCGACTCGTGGTCGTCGACGATGCCGACGCGTACCCGGCGATCAACCTCTGTGGGTGTCTCTGCTGCTGCCATGATCACGGTCGTGTTCCTTCGTTTCTCGGGGTGTGCTTAACGATAGCGACGATCGCTACCTTGACAGCAGCGCAACGGCCTCCACGTGGTGAGTGTTCGGAAACAGGTCGAAGGCTCGCAGGGTCTTGAGTTCGTAGCCGTGACCGGCAAACAGGGCCACATCCCGGGCGAGCGCTACCGGGTCACAGGCCACGTAGACGATTTGGGCCGGCGCGAGAAACGCGAGCTGGTCGACGACGGCCTTGCCAGCGCCCGAACGGGGGGGATCGAGAATCACGGTCGCGGCGGTCTGCCGTACGCGCTCCGCGGCATCCGCTTCACGTTTCAGGCGCTGCAGAAAACGTTCGACCCGGTCGGTTTCGGCGGTCGCGCCGACCCACTCGGCGAGGTTGGTGGCGGCGAAGTTCACCGCCTCGGGGTCGCTCTCGACGCTCGTGATGCGCACCGATTTTCCGAAACGGTCGCCGACGGCGGCGGCGAGCAGGCCGACCCCGCCGTAGAGGTCGAGGTTCGCCGCCTTGGGCTCGAACAGCTCCGGATCGATGACGTCTTGCACGGCTTTGTAGAGGGTCTCGGCGGCGCGGGCGTGCACCTGCCAGAATCCGGCGGCGTCGAGCTGGAACTCGCGGTCGCCGACGACCTCGCGAATCACGTGGCGCGGGGTCTGCGCGCGCTTGCCGCGGGCATCCGTCGTGACGACCGTGACACGCACGTCGCCGACGCTCGGAGCGACGAGGTCGATGGATGCCGCGCCGCGAAACAGACGATCGAGCGGGGCGGCCATCTCGATGCTGCGCTGCGCCAGCGGCAGGTCGGCGACCGGGATGACCTTGTGCGAGCGGGCGGCGTAGGGACCGACGGTGCCGTCGGCGTCGACGTGCAGGCTGACCCTGGTGCGCCATCCGGTGCCGTCCATGGCGTCGCCGGGGCTGGAGTCGGGGCCCACCGGCACGGCTTCGACGGTGACATCGGTATCGACCTTGGCCATGCGGTGCAGGGCATCGGCGAGTACCTGGCGCTTCAGTTCGCGCTGGTGGGCGAGGTGGATGTGGCCGAACTCGGCGCCGCCGGCCCGGTCGACCGGGTCACGGTCGAGGGCGGACGCGGCCCAGATGTGCGGCTGGCGTTCCGGGGCTTCTTCGATCACGGAGACCGTTTCGGCGCGCCAGAAGCTCTTCTGGTTGGCCTCGGTGAGGCGGGCGCGCACCCGTTCGCCGGGCATGGTGTCGCTGACGAAGACGACGCGGCCCTCGTGCCGGGCGACGAAGATTCCGCCGTGGGCGACGTTGTCGATGGTGAGGTCGAGTTCGGTGCCGACCTCGGCGGATGTCTGTGCTGCGTCTGCGTTAGTGCCCATCGTTCAATAATCCCACAGACTCGTGCCCGTAGGCTCGTCTGCATGCGTCTCATCCTTGCGTCCACGTCCCCGGCTCGGCTGATGCTGCTGCGCAGCGCCGGCATCGAACCGGCACTCATCGACCCTGCCGTCGACGAGCACGCGGTGACGCTCGCCGCCGAGACCGCGGCGGGTGCGCCGTTGCAGCCGGCCGCGCTGGTGCAGTTGCTGGCCCGCGCGAAGGCGGAGGCGGCATCCGCTGCCCTGCTCCCGAACGCGGCGGGCCTCGTGCTCGGCGGCGATTCGGTGTTCGTGCTCGATGGCGTGATCTACGGCAAGCCGCACACGCCGGAGGCCGCGCTCGAGCGCTGGCGGCTGCAGCGCGGGCGCACCGGGCAGCTGTTTTCGGGGCACTGGCTGATCGACCACAGCACGGATGCCGCGGGCCGGGCGGGCGCAGCACCGCGGGCCGTCGGGGCGGTCGCCGTGGCCGAGGTGACCTTTGCCGGAGACATCACGGATGCCGAACTGCACGCCTACATCGCGACCGAGGAGCCTCTCTTCGTCGCCGGTGCGTTCACGATCGACAGTCTCGGCGCTCCCTTCATTGGTCGCATCGTCGGGGATCCGTCGACGGTCGTCGGACTGTCGCTGCCGACCCTGCGGCGGATGGTGATGGAGCTTGGGTATGAGTGGCCGAGCCTCTGGAACCGCCTCGCCGGGGACGCGGTGCCGCCTGCCGTGACCTCGTCCCTGTAGGCCGCGGGGGACATCCATTGGGGGCACGTTGTAGGCATCCACAGAACTTTCGGCAATCTTTTTGTCGATCCAATCCAAAGGGTCGTGTGAACCGCCCCCTAGGCTAGGGGACTGTGTCACTCATATCGAAGGTCCTCATCGCCAACCGGGGCGAGATCGCCGTCCGGGTGATCCGCGCAGCCACCGACAGCGGAATCCGCTCGGTCGCCGTCTACGCCGACCAGGATCGGGACGCCCTGCACGCGCGCCTCGCCGACGAGGCCTACGGGCTCGACGGCACGACCGGTGGTGACACCTACCTCGTGATCGAGAAGCTGCTGTCGATCGCCCGTCGCTCCGGCGCCGACGCGATCCACCCCGGCTACGGCTTTCTCGCCGAGAACGCGGACTTCGCGCGCGCCGTGATCGGCGCAGGCCTCACCTGGATCGGCCCCTCCCCCGAAGCCATCGAGCAACTGGGCGACAAGGTCAGCGCCCGGCACATCGCCGAAAAGGTCGGCGCCCCGATGGCACCCGGCACCCTCAATCCCGTTGTCGACGCCGCCGAGGTGCTCGCCTTCGTCGACCAGCACGGCCTGCCCGTGGCGATCAAAGCCGCCTTCGGTGGCGGTGGCCGCGGCCTCAAGGTCGTGAGAAGCCGCGACGAAGCGGCCGAACTCTTCGACTCCGCGACCCGCGAGGCGATCACCGCCTTCGGCCGCGGCGAGTGCTTCGTCGAGAAGTACCTCGACGCCCCGCGCCACGTGGAGACCCAGTGCCTCGCCGACGCACACGGCAATGTCGTCGTGATCTCGACCCGCGACTGCTCGCTGCAGCGCCGCCACCAGAAGCTCGTCGAAGAGGCACCCGCGCCGTTCTTGACCGACGAGCAGAACGCCGAACTGTACCGGGCGTCGAAGGCGATCCTCGCCGAGGTCGGCTACGTCGGCGCCGGAACCTGCGAGTTCTTGATCGGCCAGGACGGCACCGTCTCGTTCCTCGAGGTCAACACCCGCCTGCAGGTCGAACACACCGTGAGCGAAGAGGTTACCGGCATCGACCTCGTGCGGGAGCAGTTCCGCCTCGCCGCCGGCGGCGTGCTCGACTACGGCGACCCGGTCGCCACCGGGCACTCATTCGAGTTTCGCATCAACGGCGAAGACCCCGGCATGAACTTCATGCCCGCCCCCGGCCCGGTGCACGTCTTCAAGCCCGCCGGCGGCCCCGGCGTGCGCGTCGACAGCGGTGTCGAATCGGGCGACGTCATCTCGGGAGCCTTCGACTCGCTGCTCGCCAAGCTCATCGTCACCGGAGCCACCCGCGAAGACGCGCTCGATCGCGCCCGCCGTGCCCTCGACGAGTTCGAGGTCGCCGGCCTGCCGACTGTGCTGCCGTTCCACCGCAAGGTCGTGCGCGACCCGGCGTTCGCTCCCGCCAACGGCGCCCCCTTCTCGGTCTTCACCCGCTGGATCGAGACCGAGTTCGAGAACGACATCGAACCGTGGAGCGGCTCGATCGAGGAGACCGTGGCGGTGCTGTCCGGATCGGCCAGGCGTCACAGCGTGGTCGTCGAGGTCGAGGGCCGCCGCATCGAGGTCAGCCTGCCGACCCGCCTGCTGCCGGCTTCAGCATCCGATCGCACGAACGGCCCTGCCCCCAAGCGCCGCGGCGGCAGCAACGCCGTCATCACCGCGACCGGCGACTCCGTGATCGCGCCGATGCAGGCGACCATCGTGAAGCTGGCCGTCACGGAGGGCGACACGGTCGTCAAGGGCGACCTGCTGCTCGTACTCGAGGCCATGAAGATGGAACAGCCCATCGTCGCCCCGAAGGACGGCGTGATCGGCGACCTGGCCGCCGTCGTCGGCACCACGGTCTCGGCCGGGTCGCTGCTCATGACGGTCACCGCGGCATCCGTTGTCGCGGAAGCCGCCGACGCTTCGGTGACCGCCGCCGCGACCGCCGCGTAGGTCGCCCGCCCGCCGGTCGCCGCCCAGGCGGCTGGTCGGCGTTCGGCGTTCGGCTGCTGAGTCACGGAGAAAGCACCTTCACCGCGTCAACGAGGGTGCTTTCTCCGTACCTCAGCGCCCGCCCGCCGCGCTGCGCGGGTGCTGCGCCCCTGCGCGGTAGCTGCGCCGCAGCGCGGTAGCTGCGCCACGGGCCACCCACGTCTGGACGAGCTACGCGGTAGTTGCGCCGCTGCGCGGTAGGCGCGCCTATAGCGCAGCGGCGCACGTACCGCGCAGCTCCCCATCGTGGCCCGTGCTCCCCCCAAATTGCCGCCTTACGCTGCAGTTACGCCGCTGCGCGGTAGTTGCGCCACACCATCCATCCCCAGGTGAGCGGATGCCCCGGGCCGCGCGGTATTTGCGCCACGGCGCGGTACCTTCGCCGCCGCGCGCGATTTTCACCCCGCGGGTCCTGCGCCACAGCGCGGTAGTTACGCCGGAGCGCGGTGGTTGCGCCGCACAATCCCTGTCCAGAGCCACGAGTTTCGGGCGACGCGGAACGTGCGCCACCTCTGCGCCGGGTCTCGACAGTCTCGCTACCGGCGGCCGCCGCGCAAGGCGCGACCGGGGACATCCGTCGCCGCGCCCTTCGCGGTGAACCCGAACCCGACCCACCCACCAGCCCCACCCACCAGACCCACCCACCAGACCCACCCAGCCCCGAAAACACCGCAAGCCCCTCCGCCGAAGCGAAGGGGCTTGCAACCAGAAGCCTGCCTAGTTGTGCACGACGTGCATGGCGCGCGCGGCATCCGTAATAGAGCCGGTCAGCGACGGATACACCGGGAACGTGCGCGCAACCTCGTCGACGGTCAGCCGGTGCTCCACGGCGAGGGCGAGCGGAAAGATGAGCTCGCTCGCCTTGGGGGCCACGATGACGCCGCCGATCACGGTTCCGCTGCCGGTGCGGGCGAACAGCTTCACGAAGCCGTCCTTGATGCCCATCATCTTGGCGCGGGGATTCGAGGCGAGCGGAAGCTTGTAGATGTCGCCCTGGGCGATGCCGTCTTCGATCTGCTTCTGGGTGTAGCCGACCGTCGCGATTTCGGGCTGCGTGAAGATGTTCGCGGCCACGTTGCGAATTTCGATCGGGTTGACCGTGTCGCCCATCGCGTGGAAGACCGCGGTGCGGCCCATCATCGAGGCGACGGATGCCAGCGGCAGCTCGGTCGTGCAGTCTCCGGCCGCGTAGATGTTCGGCACCGAGGTGCGGGCAACGCGGTTGACCTGGATGTGACCGTCATCGGTCAGCTCGACGCCGGCTTCTTCGAGGCCGATGCCGACCGTGTTGGGGATGGATCCGACCGCGATGAGGCAGTGGCTGCCCTCGACGGTGCGGCCGTCCGACAGCGTCGCGAGCACGCCGGTGTCGGTGCGCACGACGGATTCCGCGCGCGACTTGGACAGCACGACCATGCCGTTGCGCTTGAAGACGTTCTCAATGACGTTCGCGGCGTCGACGTCCTCACCGGGAAGCACCTGGTCACGGCTCGAAATCAGGGTGACCTGAGCGCCGAGGGCACGGTAAGCGGATGCGAACTCGGCCCCGGTCACACCGGATCCGACGACGATGAGGTGCTCGGGAACGGACTTGAGGTTGTACAGCTGGGTCCAGCTGAAGATGCGTTCGCCGTCGGGCATCGCCGTGGGAATCACGCGGGGCGTCGCGCCGACCGAGACGACAATCGTGTCGACCTCGATGCGGTCGAAGTCGGTTCCGGTGGTGCCGTCGGCGGTCGAGACGATCACGGCGTTGCGGCCGTCGAGGCGGCCCTGGCCGGCAATGTACGTCACCCCGGCACGGATGAGTGTGGCCTTCATGTCCTCGGACTGCTGGCGCGCGAGCGCGAGCAGTCGCTTGTTGACCGCAGCGAGGTTGATCGCGACCTCGGGGCGCAGCGGCTTCTTCAGCTCTCCGCGCACGAAGAACTGCACGCCGAGGTCGGTGGCTTCCCCGATCGAGTTGCTGGCTTCCGCGGTCGCGATGAGCGATTTGGAGGGGACGACGTCGGTGATGACGGCGGCTCCGCCGACACCAACGCGTTCGATGAGGGTGACTTCCGCGCCCTGCTGGGCAGCGGCAATGGCCGCTTCGTATCCGCCGGGCCCTCCACCGAGTACTGCGATGCGTTGCTTGCGTTCGAACTCATAGGCCATGTACTCCATTCTCTCTCTCCGCAACACCGTTCGACGACCACCGCAGCGTCACAGCGCCCCAGCGTTTAGAGTGGGGGAATGTTCATGACTGAGACGAACCCGTTGGACGCGCCGCAAACAGATCCATTTGAGGTCGCCCGCACGGCCGCGGCGCAGATCGCGGAACGCACCGGCGTGGCCCGCCACGACGTCGCCCTGACCCTCGGCAGCGGATGGGGCAAGGCCGCCGATCTGATCGGCGAGACCACCCATACGATCGATGCGCACGAGATCGTCGGATTCAGCAGGCCGGCCCTGGAGGGACACTCCGGCACCCTGCGCTCGGTGCTGTTGCCGAGCGGCAAACGCGCCCTCGTAATCGGCGCGCGCACCCATTACTACGAGGGCCACGGCGTGCGGCGGGTCGTGCACAGCGTGCGTACCGCCGCGGCGACCGGCGCGACGACGATGATTCTGACCAACGGGGCCGGCGGCATCCGCGAGTCGTGGACGCCCGGAACCCCGGTACTGATCAGCGACCACATCAACCTGACCGCGGATTCGCCGCTCGAGGGCGCGACGTTCATCGACCTGACCGACCTGTATTCGCGCCGGCTGCGCGATCTGGCCCGCGGCATCGATGCGTCACTCGACGAGGGCGTGTACTGCCAGTTTCGCGGGCCGCACTACGAGACCCCGGCCGAGGTGCAGATGGCCAAGACGATCGGCGGCCACATTGTGGGCATGTCGACCGCGCTCGAGGCGATCGCGGCGCGGCAGGCCGGTATGGAGATTCTCGGCATGTCGCTCATCACCAATCTCGCGGCGGGAATCTCCCCGACTCCGCTGAGCCACGCCGAAGTCATTGCGGCCGGTGCCGAGGCCGAACCCGTGATCAGCGCGCTCCTCGCGCGGATTGTGGCCGCCCTGTGAGCGACCCGACGCCCACGACCCCGCCGGCCCGCACCGGCGGACGCCACTCGGCCGACGCCGAACCGGTCGCCGAGCCGGTCGTCACGCCCGAGCCCGAGCCGGCCGCCGATCCCGTCGACCCGGCGGAGACGCCGACGGTGGCCATCCCCGTTGTCGCGGCCGCACCATCCGCTGCCGCAACACCGGCCGAGAACTCGACCGGCGTTCCCTCCGTCACCCGGCCGCACGAGCCCGAGTATGACGAGCTCGAGGGCGAACCGACCCAGCAGATGCCCGTGATCGTGGTTGCCGAGCCGGCGCCGCTTCCGCTCGCGCACATCATGGCCGCCGAGGCCCCCGCCAGCACCCCCGCAATCATCGAGACCGCCCGCGCCTGGCTCGCGCAGGATCCCGACCCCGAAACCCAGGTGCAGTTGCGCACGCTGATCAACGGCGCGAGCGACGGGGATGCCGCGGCCATCGCCGATCTGCATTCGCGCTTCGATACCCGCCTCGACTTCGGCACCGCCGGGCTGCGCGGCGGCATTGCCGCCGGCTCGAACCGCATGAACCGGGTGCTGGTCAGCCAGGCCGCCGCCGGCCTCGCGTCGTACCTGCTGCGCCACGCGCTGCCGGGCGTCACTCCGTCGATCGTGATCGGCTACGACGGGCGCAAGAACTCCCACGTGTTCGCGACCGATACCGCCGCGCTGATGGCCGGTGCCGGGGTGCGCGCGATTCTGCTGCCGCGCCTGCTGCCGACCCCGGTGCTGGCGTTCGCGGTGCGGCACCTGAACGCCAGCTGCGGCGTCATGGTCACCGCCTCGCACAATCCCCCCAACGACAACGGCTACAAGGTCTATCTGGGCGATGAATTTCAGGGTGCCCAGATCGTGGCCCCGGCCGACAGCCTGATCGCGACGGAAATTCTGCGCGTCGCCGCCGATGAGCTCGTGCCGAACCTGCCGCGCGCCGGTTACGAAACCGCCGACGAAGAGGTCGTGCAGGCCTACATCGCGGCCACGGCCGGTCTCGCACACCCGCCGCGCGCACAGGTCAATGCCGTCTACACTGCCCTGCACGGCGTCGGCTGGGACACCACCCGTCGGGTGCTCGTCGAGGCCGGATTCGACCTGCCGACCCTCGTCGACGCCCAGATCGCTCCCGACGCCGCGTTCCCGACGGTCTCCTTTCCCAATCCCGAAGAGCCCGGCGCCATGGACCTCGCCTACGAGACCGCCCGCGAGGTGGGTGCCGAGCTGATCATCGCGAACGATCCCGACGCCGACCGCCTCGCCGTCGCGATTCCCGATGCCGACTCCGACGCGGGCTACCGCCGGCTGAGCGGCAACGAGGTCGGTGCGATTCTCGGCTGGCGGGCCGCGGCCCTGGCCGCGCCGAACTACGATCCTGAGGCCGACGCGCCCGAGACCGGGGGCGTGCCGGCGACGGATGTCTCGGGCACCGGCGCCGAGGCATCCGCCGAGACCCCCGCGCGCCCCACTCTCGCCTGCTCGATCGTGTCGTCGCCGGCCCTCGCCGCGGTCGCCGCGGCCTACGGACTGGACTTCACCGAGACCCTGACCGGCTTCAAGTGGGTTTCGCGTGCTCCCGGCCTGATCTTCGGCTTCGAGGAGGCCCTCGGCTACCTCGTCAACCCGGAGTCCGTGCGCGACAAGGACGGCATCTCCGCGGCCGTCGCGCTGCTCTCGCTCGTGGGCGATCTGAAGGCCGATGGGCTCACGCTTGCCGACTACCTCGACCGGTTCAGCGCGAAGTTCGGGCACTTCTCGTCGAGCCAGATCTCGGTACGCGTGACGGATGTCTCCGATATCGCCCGCGTGATGACCCGCCTGCGCGAGACTCCCCCGGAGCTGATCGGACGCATCCGCGTCGACCACATCGACGACTTCCGCTGGGGCCTGAACGGTCTGGCCCCGAGCGATGTGCTGCGCATCGTGCTGACCGACGGCTCGCGCGTGATGGTGCGGCCGAGCGGCACCGAGCCCAAGCTCAAGGTGTACCTCGACACGCACAGCAACTCCGGCACGATCGACGAACGTCGCGCGGCAGCGGATGCCTCACTCGCCGAGCTGGATCGCGGAATGCGCGCGCTCATCGCGTAGCAGCGCCCGCTGACCCGCGAGAGCTCGCGCGGTGCCGCTAGCCGAGCGCGGTCTCGAGCTTGGCGGCCACCTCGTCGACGTCGAAGAAGTTGTCGATCACGATGACGTCCGCGTTGGTGCGGCCAATCGCGGCGACGAGCTCGGATGACGTCAGAATGACCTGGGCGTCGGCGGCGGCGGTCTGCACGCCCGCGACATCCGTCGCCACGACCTCGGCCTCAATCTCAAGCCGCTCGAGGGCGCGCTCGGCGTTCACCTTCAATATCTCGGAGGTCCCCACCCCGAGGCCGCACATCACGACGATCTTCATACGGCGTCCTCGCTGCCGCTCGTCGTGGCGGCTTTGCGAGCGGCGACACTCGCCGGGCTGATGGCGGGGTTGCTCGAGGTGTGCGCGAGGCCGAGGCCGAAGAGTGAGCGGATGCCCTCCGCATCCGTCGCCGCAGCCAGCGTCGGAATCACGGTCGCGGTGTTGAAGACGTTGGCGAGCTCGGCGACGAAGTGCACGTGCTGGTCGGCGCTCGACACGGCCAGACCCACGACGACGCTGACCGGGTCGTTGTGCGGGTGCCCGAAGTTGACCGGTTCGGCGAGCGTCACGACGCTGAGCCCGTCCCGCAGCACATCGGTGCCCGGGCGGGCATGCGCGAGGGCGAGCCCCGGCGCGATGACGACGTAGGCGCCGAATTCCTCGATGACCGCCACCATGCGCTCGGCGTACGACGCGCTCGTGGCACCCGAACGCTCGAGGGCCGCTCCCGCCGCGGTGACGGCGGCCCGCCATCCTTCGGCGTGAACACCGATCGAAATGGCGGACAGGGGGAGCGGCGGGAGCGACATGATTTCTTTCTGCTGAGTTGAAAACACCGGCGGCGTCGCCGGGGGTGGTGCGGTCGTGCTGTTCGGTCAGGCCCTACGCGTCAGCGAAGCCCGCGGTGATCGCCGCGATGAGTTCTTCGCGGTCTTCGAGCGGCAAGAATGCCGCGGCGGCAGCGTTGAGCTGGAACTTCTCGAGGTCTTCGAGCTCGTAGCCGAAGGCATCCGTGAGCAGCGCGAGTTCCTGGCTGAGGCTCGTGTTGCTCATCAGGCGGTTGTCGGTGTTGACGGTGACCTTGAAGCCGAGCTGGTACAGCAGGTCGAACGGGTGATCGAGCACATCGTCGCCCCAGGCGGCAATGGCACCGGTCTGCAGGTTCGACGAGGGGCTCAGCTCGAGCGGAATCTCGCGGTCCCGCACCCACTGGGCGATCGGTCCGAGAGTCACGAAGGTGTTGTCGTCGTCTTCGCGCTCGATGTTGACATCGGCGGCAATGCGCACGCCGTGCCCCAGACGCAGGGCGCGACCGTCGAACAGAGCGCTGCGGATGCTGTCGAGCCCGTCGGCCTCGCCGGCGTGCACGGTGACGGGGAAGTATTCCCGGGCGAGCAGGTCGAAGGCTGCCTTGTGGTTGCTGGCCGGAAAACCCGCTTCCGCTCCGGCGATGTCAAAACCGACGACGCCGTCCTGGCGGTGCCGCAAGGCCAGTTCGGCAATCTCGAGGCTGCGATCGGCGTGGCGCATGGCCGTGATGATCTGCCCGATCTGGATGCTGTGGCCCTGCTCGTCGACGTGGTCGATGCCGTTTTCGATGCCTTCCTGCACCGCGTCGACGACCTCGTCGAGGGTGAGGCCGCGGGTCAGGTGCTGCTCGGGCGCCCAGCGTACTTCGCCGTAGATCACGCCGTCGGCGGCAAGGTCTTCGACGAATTCGCGGGCGACGCGAATGAGACCCTCGGTCGTCTGCATGACCGCGGTCGTCACGTCAAAGGTCTTCAGGTACTCCACGAGCGACCCGGAGTCGGCCTGAGTCTCGAACCACTCGCCGAGGGCGAGCGCATCCGTCGTCGGCAGGTCGAGGCCGATGGCCTCGGCCAACTCGATGATGGTCTGCGGCCGCAGACCCCCGTCGAGATGGTCATGCAGCGAGATTTTGGGGAGCGTATTGATGCTGGTGCCGCCGCCGGGCATCAGGAATTCCTCAGTCGTCGTATTCACCTCTCCAATCTACCGGCGACGGATGCCCCGAGTCTGCTCGTTTGCTGTCCGACCCCTGAACGAGTGTGCATTTATGCATGAGTGTGTGAGTCAGGGCCGCCAGCCGCGCAAGCGCAGCGCCGCATCCACCGTCGTGCGCACCCACTCCGGCGTTGAGCCCTTGCGCACGGTGATCACGATCCAGCCGGCATCGCGCAGGTCCTGCAACCGTTCGGCATCCCGGTTGTACTGGGCGTCGTCGGTGCGGTGCTGCTCACCGTCATACTCGACGAGCACCTTGTAGCGCAGGTAGACGAGATCGCCACGCACCCGCTTCGTGCCCGCGGGCAGCGGGATCTCGACGTTGGTGTCGGGCTCCGGAAACCCGCAACGCACGAGGAACAGCCGCAGAAAGGTCTCGCGGCGCGACTCGACGCGCGGCCGCATCAGCAGTTCGGCCTCGCGCAGCCGCTGCGCCCCGCGGTGGCCGGCGTACTGCACCACCCCGCTCGTGATCTCGGCGGGGCTCGCGAGCGGATGCCGCCCCGTCAGCAGCCGGTCGCCGGCGGCAATGAGGTCGTCAAGCAGCAGAACGGATGCCAGCTCGCACCACGCTTCCACTGGGTCGACTACGCGCATACCCGCCACGAGCACGACCCTCGGGCACGCCTCCACGCTGTGCCCGACGACTCCCGCCGCTCGAGGCGCCCGCGCCGGACGCACCGCGGTCACATGCAGTGTGGGATCGTTCTCGTTCACCAAGGGCAAGGGCAGCCCGTGCAGGACGGCCGCCGTAACGTGGCTGAAGAAGCTGGATGTCGGCATCCGCGCGGAGTAGGCCCGGCATCGATCTCGGAGGTTTTCTATGCTGCCAGTCGTCGCGATCACTCCGTAAAACGGATGCTCCAGATCGCTCGAGCGGGTGCGTTTGAGACTGAGGCCCGCCGCCTGGGCCTCGGCGATGGTGAACGGCGCGAGCTCGAGACTCGGGGGCAGCGGTGCGCGCTTATGCATGGGAACATCGTGACAGGGGCAGGGCTGAGATCGATATTATCCACAGGGCAAGTTCCAGAAATTTCGCGCTGGGCAGGTGCGTCAACGACGCCGTAGGCCTGGGAACTGACCCAAGGGGCCATTGTTGGCATCTCGTCAGCGAAAAGCCAAAAAACGCCCCATCAGCCCTCACTCGTCCCCACGAGAAGCCAACAAACGCCCCTTCAACTCGATCCAAGGGGCATATTTTGGCGTCTCGCGGTGGGAAGTCACTCTTCAAGGGGCCATTGTTGGCTTCTCGTCAGCGAGAAGCCAAAAAATGCCCCATGAAGCCCACGCACGCCGCGTGAGAGGGCGGGCAGGAGCGGCAACGCCAGACGACCTCGAGACCGCGCCCCCCGGCATGGCTGATAGTGGCGTCCCTCGCCCTGCCGCGAGCCAGCGACCTGGCTACCGGGTGATTCGCTCCGCGATCAGTGGACCGCCGTCGAGCACGGGCTCCCCGACGTCCCCGATCCGCCACGCGCCCTCGACCGACTCGAGCGCCCGCGCGAACCGCTCGGGCTCATCGGCGCTCAGCGTGAACAGTGCCTGACCCGCGACCACGGTGTCCCCCGGCTTGGCGTGCAGGTCGATGCCCGCGGCGTGCTGCACGGGATCCTGCTTGCGGGCGCGCCCGGCGCCGAGCCGCCACGCGCCGATTCCGAAGGGCAACGCCTGCTGCTCCACGAGCACGCCGCTGCGCGGTGCGTACACGACGTGGGTTTCGCGGGCGACGGGCAGTCTCGCATCCGGGTCGCCACCCTGGGCGCGAATCACGGCACGCCATTTGTCCATGGCCCGGCCGTCGTGCAGCGCGGCCTGCACGTCGACGTCGGTGATGCCGGCAAGCGAGAGCATCTCCCGCGCGAGGGCGACGGTCAGCTCGACCACATCGGCCGGCCCGCCGCCGGCGAGCACCTCGACGGACTCCCGCACCTCATTCGCGTTGCCGATGGCCAGACCGAGCGGCACGTTCATGTTCGTCAAGAGAGCGGATGTCGCCACTCCGGCGTCTTCGCCGAGCTCGACCATGGTGCGGGCCAGTTCGCGGGAGCGATCAATGTCTTTGAGGAACGCTCCGCTGCCGAACTTCACGTCGAGCACGAGGGCGCTCGTGCCCTCGGCGATCTTCTTCGACATGATCGACGAGGCGATCAGCGGGATCGACTCGACCGTCCCGGTGATGTCGCGCAACGAGTAGAGCTTGCCATCGGCCGGGGCCAGGCCGCTGCCCGCGGCGCTGATGACGCCGCCGTGCTGCTGCAGCTGGGCGAACATCTCATCATTGGTGAGGTTCGCGCGCCAGCCCGGGATCGACTCGAGCTTGTCGAGGGTGCCGCCGGTGTGCCCGAGACCGCGGCCGGACAGCTGCGGCACAGCAGCCCCGAAGACCGCAACGAGCGGCATCAACGGCAGGGTGATCTTGTCGCCGACACCGCCGGTGGAGTGTTTGTCGGTCGTCGGCTTGCCGAGTCCCTCAAAGCTCATCCGCTCGCCGCTGGCGAGCATCGCCATGGTGAGCGCGCGAATCTCGTCACGGCTCATACCGTTCAGAAAAATGGCCATGGTCATCGCGGCCATCTGTTCGTCGCCGACGAACCCGCGCGTGTAGGCGTCGATCAGCCAGTCGATCTGGGCGGTGCTCAACGCACCACGGTCACGCTTGGTGTGGATGAGGTCGACCATGTCGAAGGCCTCGATCGCGCTCGTGCCGGTGCTGCTGTTGCTCACAGGGAACTCCATCGTTGTGCGTTGTGGTGCGGGTCACACGTGCGGGTCACACATGCGGGTCACCGGTGTCGGTCGAGCGTGCGCGTCACTTGTGCGCGGCGGATAACGCGAGCCATAGCGCCTCAGAGCGCGCGGTACGCCTCGAGCTGCCGCGGGCCGAAGGCGTCGGGCAGCACCTCGTCAATGGTGCGCACGCCCGAGACCGTGTCGAGCAGCATGCCCGGCGTGGAGTGCTCGTAGAGCAGTTGGCGGCAGCGCCCGCACGGCATCAGGGTCTCGCCGCGGCCGTCGACACAGGTGAAGGCCACGAGTCGGCCGCCGCCAGTGAGGTGCAGCATCGAGACCAGGGCGCACTCCGCGCAGAGGGTGAGGCCGTAGGAGGCGTTCTCCACGTTGCATCCGCTGATCACCCGCCCGTCGGTGACGAGTGCGGCGGCGCCGACCGGAAAGTGCGAGTAGGGCACGTAAGCCTTGGCCATCGCCTCCATGGCTGCTTCGCGCAGCACACCCCAATCGATTTCTCCGGACGATGTCGCCATTGTTTCCTCGCTCACTGGTTAGGACTTGATGTACGGTTTGCCCGATGCCGCCGGTCCGCGTGAGCGGCCCACCAGCCCGGCGACGGCGAAGATGGTCACGAGATAGGGCAGCATGAGCATGAACTCGCTCGGCACGGGTGAGCCGATGATGCTCAGCACGCTTTGCAGGTTGCTCGCGAAGCCGAACAGCAGCGCCGCGAGGGTCGCTCGAATCGGATCCCAGCGCCCGAAGATCACCGCCGCGAGGGCGATAAAGCCCGCGCCCGCGGTCATCTCCTTGCCGAATGCGCCGACCGAACCGAGCGTGAAGTAGGCGCCGCCGGCTCCCGCGATCGCGCCCGCGAGGGACACGTTCCAGAATCGGGTGGCGGCGACGTTGATGCCGACGGTGTCGGCGGCCTGCGGATGCTCCCCCACGGCTCGCAGCCGCAGGCCCCACTTGGTGTGGAAGATACCGACGTACACCGCGATGACGGCGAAGTACATGATGTAGACGATCAGGGTCTGGCGGAACACCACCGGGCCGAGAATAGGGATCTCGCTCAGCAGCGGAATGTTGATGCGGTCGAACTTCGGCGGCTGGTTCAGGGTCGCCGCGTTCGGGGCCAGCAGCTGCGTGAACAGAAACCCGGTGACGCCGGAGACGAGCACGTTCAGCACCACGCCGACGATGACCTGGTCGACGAAGTACTTGATCGAGAACGCCGCGAGCACGAAGGCCACGAGCACCCCGGCGAGCATCGCGGCGAGCAGGCCGAGCAGCGGCTGCCCGGTGATGCTCGCAACCAGCGCCGAGGTGAACGCGCCGGCGAGCAGCTGACCCTCAATGGCAACGTTGACGACGCCGACCCGTTCGGAGATCACGCCGCCGAGCGCTCCGAAGATGAGCGGAACGGCGAGGCTGAGCGACCCGAACAGCAGGCCGGGAATCGGAATCGACGCGCCGGCCGAGGCCCAGACCAGAAAACCGAGCAGCAGCAGAAACGCAAACAGGCCGATCAGCCAGATCGGAGTCTTGCGTGCGCCTCGCACGAGCCAGGCACTCCAGGCCGCGATCGCGAGCAGCAGCAGCGACACGACGATGCCGGTCGCCCGGGTGGGCAGGTCGACGGCCGGCAGCTGGATCAGGTCGGAGGTCGTCGACAAGACCATGGTGCTGATGCCGTCGCGGCCGAAGCCGACGAGCATGATGGCGCCGAGAACGGTGAAGACGCCGAGGCCGATCGGAGTTTTCCAGTTGCGGATGACCGCGGTCGCCGGCCCGTTTTCGGGCGGGGTCGGCTGGGTGGGCACAATGACGGGGGCGATGGTGCTCATTTCGCCGCCACCTCCTTGACAACGATCGGGCGCGCACGGCGAGGGGTGTCGCTCGGTGTCGGCAGCCGGAAGATCGCCCGCACGAGCGGCGGGGCCGCGATGAACAGCACGATCAGGGACTGCACGACGAGCACGATATCGATCGGCACGCCCTCGGCGGCCTGCATCGAGAAGCTGCCGGCCTTGAACGCCCCGAAGAGGATGCCGGCGGCGAAGACTCCCCAGGGCTTGGACCGCCCGAGCAGCGCGACGGTGATCGCGTCGAAGCCGATTCCGGAGTCGACGGTGGCGCCGAACCCGCTCGTGGTGGTGCCGAGCACCTGGTTGATGCCGGCGAGGCCGACCAGGCCTCCGGACAGCAGCATGGCGTAGACGTACATGCGCGACACGCTGATGCCGGCGACGCGGGCGGCGTTCGGGTTCTCGCCCACGGCGCGAAACTGAAAGCCGAGGTTGGAGCGGGACAGCAGCCACCAGGTGAAGACGGTGGCGGCGATCACGAGCAGAAACCCGAGGTGAAGGTTGTAGTCCGGTCCGAGCAGGTCGGGGAAGATCGCGGTCTCTTTACTGGCCGGGCTCTTGGGGTTGTTCGATCCCGGTGTGCGCAGAAAGCCCTCGCGCAACAGGTAGCTCACGAGGTAGAACGCCACGTAGTTGAGCATGATCGTGGTGATCACTTCATGCGCCCCGGTGCGCGCCTTGAGCAGTCCGACGAGGCCGCCCCACAGCGCTCCACCGAGAATGCCGGCGACGAGCGCCGCCACCAGGTGGATGCCGTACGGCAGGTCGACGGCAAAGGCGACCCAGCCGCCGATCGCGGCGGCGATCAGCATCTGGCCGCGGCCGCCGATGTTGAAGAGGCCGACGCGAAAGCCGAGGGCCACACCGAGGCCGGCCGCAATGAGCGGGGTCGCGAAGACAAGCGTCTCGGTGAAGGGGGTGATCCCGTCGGCGAAGCTGTCGCGGCCGAAGTTGTAGATCGAGCCCTGAAACAGCGCCGAATAGGCGCCGGAGACCGCGCCCCAGATGTCGCCGAGCAGGTCGCTCGGGCGGGAGAAGAAGTAGCCGGCGGATTCCTGCACGTCGTCGTTGGTGACGGCGATCATCACGGCGCCCACCAGCAGGGCGAGCACCACGGCGAGCACTGAGATGATGGCGCTGCCGCTCGTAATCTCGCGAAACACGCCGTGCCAGCGGGATTCCTCGTCGGTCTGCGGCCGGTCGCGACGCGATGCGGGCGGCGTTGCGGATCCCGCCGGCGGTGTGGCCGACGGGGTCTGCGGCGGGGTGTCGCTCATGCGGCAGCTCCTTCGATGGGTGCGGGGGGCGTCGGCACGGTCGTCGTCGGCGCGGGTTCGCCGGCCATCATCAGGCCGAGTACGGCGCGCGGGGTGTCGCCGGGCACGATGCCCACGATGCGGCCGCGATACATCACCATGATGCGATCGGCGAGGGCGGCGACCTCGTCGAGCTCGGTCGAGATCACGATGACCGGGGTACCGCCGTCGCGGGTTGCGACGATGCGTTCATGCACGAATTCGATCGAGCCTACGTCGAGCCCGCGGGTGGGCTGGGCGGCGATGAACAGCCTCAGCTCACGGCTGAGCTCGCGGGCCAGCACGACCTTCTGCTGGTTTCCGCCCGACAGGCGGCCGACGGGAGTGTCGATGCCCTGAGATCGCACGTCGAATTCCTTGACCTTGGCGGTGGCGAATTCGGCGAGCAGCGCGAGCTGAAGGTTGAAGCGTTTGACGAACGGAAGCGTGTGCGAGCGGTCGAGCATGAGGTTCTCGGCGATCGTGAAGCCGCCGACGAGGCCGTCTTCGGTGCGGTCCTCGGGCACGAAACCGACACCGGCATCGAGCACCTGGCGCACCGAGTGACCGCGCAGCGATTTTCCGTCGAGCGTGATCTCGCCGACGACGCGGGGCTGCAGGCCCATCAGTGCCTCGGTCAGCTCGGTCTGGCCGTTGCCCTGTACGCCGGCGATCGCGAGAATTTCACCGGACGCCACGCTGAAGCTGACGTGGTTCACGAGCACCTGCCCGCGCGGGTCGATCACGGTCAGATCCGTCACGACGAGGGCCGGCGCCCCGGGTGTCGCCGGGGCCTTGTCGACGGTGAGGTCGACGGCCCGGCCGACCATGAGCGAGGCGAGTTCTTCGTTGGTCGCGGTCGGGCTGGCCTCGCCGACGACCTTGCCGAGACGGATGACCGTGATGCGGTCGGCGACCTCGCGCACCTCGCGTAGTTTGTGCGTGATGAAGACGATGGAGGTTCCCGCTGCCTTGAGCTGGCGCATGATGACCATGAGCTCGTCGGTCTCCTGCGGCGTCAGCACGGCGGTCGGTTCGTCGAAGACCAGCACCTTGGCGTCTTGCGAGAGCGCCTTGATGATCTCGACCCGCTGCTGCACGCCCACCGGGAGGTCTTCAACGAGGGCGTCGGGATCGACGGCGAACCCGAACCGGTCGGAGATCTCCTTGACTCGCACTCGGGCGGCGGCGAGGTCGAGCCGGCCGCCGAGCCGGGTCTGCTCGTGCCCGAGCATCACGTTCTCGGCGACGGTGAAGACGGGAATGAGCATGAAGTGCTGGTGCACCATGCCGATTCCGGCCTTCATCGCATCGCCTGGCCCGGCGAAGTGCGCCGGGCTGTCGTCGAGCAGAATCTCGCCCTCTTCGGCCCGGTAGAGGCCGTAGAGCACGTTCATCAGGGTGGATTTGCCTGCGCCGTTCTCTCCGAGCAGGGCGTGGATCTCTCCAGCCTCGACGGTGAGGTTGATGTTGTCGTTGGCAACGAGGGCGCCGAACCTTTTGGTGATGCCGCGAAGTTCAAGCTTCATAGTCTTCGATTCTATGTCGGCGTTCGCGCCCCACGAACAGGGGCCACGGTGAACGAAAACGGGGAGGTCAGCCTGCGCTGACCTCCCCGATTTTACTGCGTGAAGCGGATGCTGCCCCGATCTAGGTGGGACCTAGGACTGCGGGGTGGCTTCCGACTCGACGACGAGCGAACCGTCGATGATCTGCGCCTGCAGCTCCTCGATCTCGGTCATGATCGTCGGGTCGACCTTGGACTCCCACTCGTGCAGCGGGGCCAGCAGCACGCCCTCGTTCTCGAGGGTGCCGACGTACGGCGTCGAGTCGAAGTCGCCGGCGGCAGCATCGGTGATGATGAGTTTCGTGGCATCCGTCATCTGCTTCATCACCGAGGTGAGGTAGAGGTTGGCGAATTCGGGCGTGGTCTCGAACAGGTCGCTGTCGACGCCGATGATGGCGACGTCCTTGCCGGAGTCGTTGATGGCCTGCGCGGTGCCCTGGAAGAGCGGACCGGCGACGGGGAGGATGATGTCCGCGCCCGCGTCGATGAAGTTCTGGCTCGTGGTCTTGCCCGCGGCGATGTCGTCGAAGCTTCCGGCGAAGGAGCCGGTCTGCGTGGCCTTGTCCCAGCCGAGCAGCTTGACGTCGGTGCCCTTGGCGTCGTTGTAGTAGTCGATGCCGTCGGAGAAGCCATCCATGAAGATGGTGACCGAGGGGAACTGGAGTCCGCCGTAGGTGGCGACGGTGCCGGTCGTGGTCGTTCCGGCGGCGAGGTAGCCGGCGAGGAACGCGGCCTGCGCGGTGTCGTAGAGCACCGGCTTGACGTTCTCGAGCTCGAGCGGCGAGAAGTCGTCGTTGTTGAGCGCCGTGTCGATGATGGCGAAGTCAACCTCGGGGCTGGCGACAGCGGCGTCGCGGGTGGCCGTCATCAGGTTGAAGCCGACGGTCAGGATGAAGTTGCAGTCAGCGTCAATCATGCTGTTGACGTTGCTCTCGTACTGGTCTTCCGCGGTGGACTCGGCCTGGTTGAAGTCGACACCGAGCTCGTCGGCCGCGGCGGTGATGCCGTCGAAGCTCGACTGGTTGAAGGACTTGTCGTTGAAGCCACCGAAGTCGGAGACGATGCAGGGCGTGAAGTCGCTCGCGACATCCGCGGAACCGGCATCGTCGGTGGGAGCGGGAGCACAGGCGGCGAGAAGGCCCACCACTCCGAACATGGCAAGCCCGGCAAGCGTGGCTTTGCGGGTCGAAATTGTCAAGATGACCTCCAGTATTACGACGCAACGCGCCGGGCTCAATGGTTTTACGTTACCGAATGTGACAGTGCTCAGAGGAGCAAAAGGGCCCCGTGACCGAAAGGTTATGAACCCGCTACATACCGGAAACCTTTTCGGGTGCATTCCCGACGTGAGCGGCCGAGCTGCGCGGTACTTGCGCCGCTACGCGGTAGGCACGCCCACGGCGCAGCGGCGCAGCTACCGCGCACCTCACGCGCGCCCGTCGGGAGCCGCCGCTGCGCCCTGTCCCAGCGGCCTGGAAGTTGCCTCGGTCAGCGAGCGGGCTAGAGCACGTCGCTTGAGCCGGAGAGCTTGAGGGCGTCGACGACGGCCTTCACCTTCTGGGCGTTGGCACTCGTGGTCACGAGCAGCGCGTCGGGGGTGTCGACGACGACGATGTCTTCCACGCCGATCAGCGCGATCATGCGCCCGGTGTGGCTGACGACGATTCCGCTCGACGAGTCGGCGAGCACACGGGCGCCCTCGCCCAGAATCGCCAGGTTGGCCTTGCGCCCGCCGGAGTGCAGCTTGGCGATCGAGGCGAAGTCGCCCACGTCGTCCCAGTCGAACTGGCCGGGAATGACCACGAGTTTGCCGGCGGCCGCTGCGGGTTCGGCGACCGAGTAGTCAATGGCGATGCGCTTCAGGCGCGGCCAGACCTTGTCGACGACGGCGCCGCGGCGCGGGGTGTCCCAGGCGCCGGCGAGTTCGAGCAGCCCGGCGAGCAGTTCGGGCTCCGACGCGCCGATCTCTTCGAGCAGGCGGTCGGCGCGGGCGATGAACATGCCCGCATTCCAGAGGTAGCCGCCATCGGCCACGTAGGCCTCGGCGACCTCGGGGCTCGGCTTCTCGACGAAAGAGTCGACCGAGAGCGCGCTCGGGGCGCCCTCGATGTCGAGGCCGCCGTCGCTCTTGATGTATCCGAAGCCGATCGCCGCCTCGGTCGGCTGGATGCCGATGGTCACGATGTAGCCGGCATCCGCCGCGGCACAGGCCTCGGCAACGGCGCTTTGAAAGAGCACGGAGCCGTTGATGACGTGGTCGGCGGGAAACGATCCGATGATGACGCCGGGTTCACGCAGCTGCAGAATCGCGGCCGCGAGGCCCACCGCGGCCGTCGAGTCGCGCGGTTCGCTTTCGAGCACGACGTTCGGGTCGGTCAGTTCGGGCAGCTGCTTCTCGACCGCGGCGCGGTGCGCGCGCCCGGTCACGACCATGATGCGCTGCTCCCCCGACAGCGGAGTGAGGCGATCCCAGGTGTCGCGCAGCAGGGTCTGTCCGGAGCCGGTGAGATCGTGCAGAAATTTGGGGGCATCCGCTCGCGACAGCGGCCACAGGCGTGAGCCGATGCCGCCGGCGGGAATCACGCTGTAGAAACGGTCGAGGGGTGCGGTTGTCTGCTGCATGGAGCCATCGTATCGGCCACCAGTGACACGGCGTTTGCTGTTCACCGCCCGGACTCCGCAGAGACACCCGGCCGCCACACGCCCTGCCTAGCCTCGAATCATGCGGGTCGCCGTCGTAAGCGAGAGTTTCCTCCCCACGGTCAGTGGGGTGACCACGAGTGTCTGCAAGGTGCTCGACTATTTGGCCCGTGCCGGTCATGACGCGATGGTTATCGCGCCTGCCGGAGCGCCGTCATCGTACGCGGGATTCGCGGTGCACACCGTTCCCGCCATTGCCTACCGGCAGTTTCCGGTCGGCCTGCCGAGCCTCACGGTTCAGCGCCTGCTGAGCGACTTTCGCCCCGACGTGCTGCACGCCGCCTCACCGTTTCTGCTCGGAGCGCAGGGTATCGCCGCGGCTAATCGGCTCGATGTGCCGAGCGTCGCCATTTTTCAGACGGATGTCGCCGGTTACGCCAGTCGTAACCACCTCGGCCAGGCCACGGCCTGGGCGTGGCGCTACGTGAAGTGGGTGCATGACGGTGCCGACCTCAACCTGGTTCCCTCAAGCGCCTCGATGACAGACCTGCAGCGCGTGGGCGTGCGACGCCTCGCGCGCTGGACCCGCGGAGTCGATCTCGTGGGTTATCACCCCAACCGTAAGAGCGACCCGGCCGTCGCCGCTCTGCGGGCGAGGGTCGCCCCCCATGGGGAGGTCATCGTCGGGTATGTCGGGCGCATCGCCCCCGAGAAACAGGTGGAACGGTTTCGGGCCTTGCGGGGGGTGCCGGGCATCCGTCTCGTGCTGGTCGGAGAGGGGCCATCGGAGCCGCTCGTGCGCAAGGCCCTCGAGGGCATGCCGGTCACCTGGCTCGGCCGGCTGTCGGGCGACGAGCTCGCCACCGCGTACGCGAGCTTTGACATCTTTGTGCACGCCGGAACCGAGGAAACGTTTGGGCAGACCATCCAGGAGGCCCACGCGGCGGGCCTGCCGGTGGTGGCGCCGGCATCCGGTGGCCCGATCGACCTCGTAGACCACGGCGAAAACGGATACCTCTTTACTCCCGACAATGAGCGCGATCTGAAACGCTGCGTGCTGCGCCTCGTCGACGATCCCGCGCTGCGCCGACGCATGGGTGAGGCGGGGCGACGGGGGGTACTGGGGCGGTCCTGGGAGAACGTCTGCGACACCCTGTTCGGCTACTACGAGCAGGCCATCGACGCGCGAGCGGCGGTGCGCATGATGACCGCCGTACCCCTGTCGTTACAACGCTGACGCGCGTCGCTCTAAGGGTACCCTCACCTGAAACAGCGGTCGGTCTGGCCCTAGACTGAACGCACGTGCTCACTCGCGAGTTCACGGGTCTCGTTTCATCGTCGAGACAACTTACAGCCAGGGAGGGTTGTTCATGCCACAGTCACCGGCAGGAACACTGACATCCCAGCAGAAGACGAGTTCACGTCGCCCCGCCGGCACCCTGTACAGGGGCCGCGAGGGCATGTGGTCATGGGTCCTGCACCGAATTACCGGTGTTGCGATCTTCTTCTTCCTGCTGGTCCACATTCTCGACACGGCATTGGTCCGTGTGAGTCCAGAAGCCTATAACGCGGTGATCGCGCAGTATCAGACCCCACTCATGGGACTCGGTGAAGTCGCGCTCGTCGGCGCGATCGTGTTCCACGCCTTCAACGGCCTGCGGATCATCCTGATTGACTTCTGGAACGCGAAGTACCAGAAGGTCATGTTCTACGTGGTCCTCGGCCTCTGGGTCGTCACCATGCTGGCCTTCGTGCCGCGCCACCTCATCAACGTGTTCAGTCACTAGGAGGCGGCTCACTATGGCAACCACCCTCGAAGCCCCTCGCAGCCCCTACGCCCGGTCCGCCCGTAAAAACGGTGTCAACTGGGAGAAGTGGGGCTGGCTCTACATGCGCGTTTCCGGCGTGCTGCTGGTCGTGCTCATCTTCGGCCACCTCTTCGTCAACCTGATGGTCGGCGAGGGCGTCAGCGCCCTCAACTTCGCCTTCGTCTCGGGCAAGCTCGCCGACCCGTTCTGGCAGATCTGGGACGTGGCCATGCTCTGGCTCGCCCTGATCCACGGCGGCAACGGCATGCGCACCCTCGTCAACGACTACGCGGCGACGCCCCTGACCCGGGGCATCTTCAAGACGGCCATTCTTGCGGCCGTCGTTGTTCTCATCGTGCTCGGCACCCTCGTGGTCTTCACGTTCGACCCGTGCCCGGCCGGCGCCGCGTTCGCCGACCTCAACCCCAAGTTCTGCTCGGCCCTCTAGGAGCTGCACACACCCTTATGACGACACCTGCACCCGCACCTGCCCCCGTTTCCACCGTCGTCGACGGTGTTCACTACCACCAGTACGACATCGTAATTATTGGAGCGGGTGGCGCCGGCATGCGAGCGGCCATCGAAGCCGGCCCCAACGCGAGCACCGCCGTGATCAGCAAGCTCTACCCGACCCGCTCGCACACCGGTGCGGCGCAGGGCGGCATGGCGGCGGCCCTGGCCAACGTCGAAGAAGACAACTGGGAATGGCACACCTTCGACACCATCAAGGGCGGCGACTACCTCGTCGACCAGGATGCGGCCGAGATCCTTGCCAAGGAAGCCATTGACGCGGTCATCGACCTCGAGAACATGGGCCTGCCCTTCAACCGCACCCCCGAGGGCAAGATCGACCAGCGTCGCTTCGGCGGCCACACCCGCGACCACGGCAAGAGCCCGGTTCGCCGTGCCTGCTACGCCGCCGACCGCACCGGCCACATGATTCTGCAGACGCTCTATCAGAACTGCGTCAAGCGCGGCATCAACTTCTTCAACGAGTACTACGTGCTCGACCTCGTCATGACCCAGGTCGACGGCGTCGACCAGCCGAGCGCCGTCGTCGCGCTCGACCTGTCGAGCGGTGAACTGCACGTCTTCCAGGGCAAGGCGTTCATCTTCGCCACCGGCGGTTTCGGCAAGATCTACAAGACCACCTCGAACGCCCACACCCTCACCGGTGACGGCGTCGGCATCGTCTGGCGCAAGGGCCTGCCGCTCGAAGACATGGAGTTCTTCCAGTTCCACCCGACCGGCCTCGCCGGCCTCGGCATCCTGCTGACCGAGGGTGCCCGCGGTGAGGGCGCGATTCTGCGCAACGCGAGCGGTGAACGCTTCATGGAGCGTTACGCTCCGACCATCAAGGACCTCGCACCGCGTGACATCGTCTCGCGCTGCATGCTCAAGGAGGTCGCGGAGGGTCGCGGCGCCGGCCCCGAGAAGGACTACCTCTACCTCGACTGCACCCACCTCGGTGCCGAGGTACTCGAGACCAAGCTGCCCGACATCACCGAGTTCGCCCGCACCTACCTCGGCGTCGACCCGGTCACCGAGCCCGTTCCCGTCATGCCGACCGCGCACTACGCGATGGGCGGCATCCCGACCAACGTGAAGGGTGAGGTCTGGCGCAACAACGAGATCGTCGTCCCCGGCCTCTACGCCGCCGGCGAGTGCGCCTGCGTCTCGGTGCACGGCTCCAACCGCCTCGGCACCAACTCGCTGCTGGACATCAACGTGTTCGGCAAGCGCGCCGGCAACAACGCCGTCGAGTACGTCAAGACGGCCTCGTTCGTGCCGCTGCCGGCCGACCCGGCCAAGGAGGTGCGTGAGATGCTCGAGGGCATCCGCTCATCGACCGGAACCGAACGCATCGCCGTGCTGCGCAAGATTCTGCAGGAGGAGATGGACAAGAAGGCTCAGGTGTTCCGCACCGACGAGTCCCTCGCCGAGGTCACCGAAACCATCCACCTGCTGCGTCAGCGCTACAAGAACATCGGCGTGCAAGACAAGGGTCGTCGTTTCAACACCGACCTGCTCGAAGCCGTCGAACTGGGCTTTCTGCTCGACCTCGCCGAGGTTGTCGTCTATTCCGCGCGCAACCGCAAGGAAAGCCGCGGCGGACACCAGCGTGAGGACTACCTCGTTCGTGATGACGAGAACTACCTCAAGCACACCATGGCGTACCTCACCGGTGACCCGATGTCAGCGGATGCCGCCGATCACATTGCCCTGGACTGGAAACCGGTTGTCATCACCCGTTACCAGCCGATGGAGAGGAAGTACTAGTGAGTACCTCAACGCTTGACAAGCCGGTCGTTCCCGAAACGATCGCGTCCTTCACGGTGACGTTCAACATCCGTCGTTTCAACCCCGAGGTCGACGATGAGCCGCACTGGCAGGACTTCGACGTGCAGATGTACCCGACCGACCGCGTGCTCGACGCGCTGCACAAGATCAAGTGGGAGCAAGACGGCTCACTGAGCTTTCGTCGCTCCTGCGCGCACGGCATTTGCGGTTCGGATGCCATGCGCATCAACGGCCGCAACCGTCTTGCCTGCAAGACCCTGATCAAGGACCTCGACATCACCAAGCCGGTGTACATCGAGGCCATCAAGGGCCTGCCGCTCGAGAAGGACCTGATCGTTGACATGGAGCCGTTCTTCGACTCCTTCAAGGAGATCCAGCCCTTCCTCATGAGCAATGTTGCCGCCACCCCCGGCAAGGAGCGCGTGCAGACGGTCGCCCAGCGCGAGCGTTTCGACGACACCACGAAGTGCATCCTGTGCGCCGCGTGCACGTCGAGCTGCCCGGTGTTCTGGACCGACGGCCAGTACTTCGGCCCGGCCGCAATCGTCAACGCTCACCGCTTCATCTTCGACTCGCGCGACGACAACGCCGCCGTGCGCCTCGATATTCTCAACGATCAGGAGGGCGTGTGGCGCTGCCGCACCACCTTCAACTGCACAGAGGCCTGCCCGCGTGGCATCCAGGTCACGCAGGCGATCAGCGAGGTCAAGCAGGCCATCATGCGCGGTCGCGCCTGATCTGCGGGTCTTGAAGCGGCGCCACTCCCTCGGGAGTGGCGCCGCTTTTTTGCACCCGCTCTGGGTAGGCTGATCGGGTGAAAGAGCTCATAGCCCGTGTCACCGCGCGTGTGACCGCCCTCAAGCCCGTGCGGGTGTTCGCCCATTTCACCGACAAGGGCGGCTCGATCCTCTCCGGCGGCATGTCCTACCAGGCGATTTTCGCGGTGTTCGCGGCCGTCTGGGTCGGGTTCTCGATCGCCGGGCTGTTTCTGACCAACAACCCCGACCTGCTCGACGCGCTGTTCATGATCATCAACCAGTCGATTCCGGGCCTGATCGGCGACGAGGGGATCATCGACCCAAAATCACTCTCCGCGGCCGGCGTCTTGTCGTGGACCGCCGCGATCGCCCTCGTCGGCCTGCTCGCGACCGCGCTCGGCTGGCTGTCGACCACGACCCTGGCCGTGCGCACCATCTTCGAGATGCCCCGGCAGACCACGTTCTTTCTGCTCGTCAAGGTGCGCGAACTCGGCCTCGGGCTGCTGTTCGGCCTCGCGCTGGTCGCCTCCGCGGTCGTGTCGCTCGCGAGCACGGCCGCCCTCGGCGCGATCTTCAGCCTGTTCCAGCTGCCGCAGGACTCGTTCTGGTACGACGCCTCGGCCCGCCTGATCGGCCTCACGGTGGTGCTGCTGATCGACACGGTGACCCTCGCCGCGCTGTTCCGGGTGCTGTCGCGGGTGCGCATCCCGTTTCGCCGGCTGGTCGCCGGTGCCCTGATCGGCGGCGCCGGCCTCGGCATCATGAAGATTCTCGGTGGGGCGCTGCTGGGCGGCGCGACCAACAATCCGCTGCTGCTGTCCTTCGCGGTCATCATCGGTCTGCTGATCTGGTTCAACCTGGTCAGCACCGTCACGCTGCTCGCTGCCTCGTGGATCGCCGTCGGCATGAACGACGCCGGCATTCCGCCGCACACGCTCAGCGACGACGAGCTCGCCGCCGAAACCGAACGGCGTGAAGCGGATGCGCTGCGGCTCGCGTCCCGCCTCGAACTCGAGGCGGCTCAGCAGGAGCGGCGCGACGCGCCCTGGTACGGCAAGTGGGGCGCCGGGCGCCGAGTGAAGGCCGCCGAGGCCCGCGTGGCGAAGTATGCCGAGGCATCCGTCGACGCCGGCCCCGCCGTCGCCCCGGCCGAGACCTCGACGAGCGCGTTCGGCGCCGCGGCAGGCTCCGCGCAGCCGGAGCCGGGGCCGGATGCCGACGGCGCCGACCGGTCCGGGCGCTCGCGACACGCTAACTAGACTTGAGGGCATGACTTCTGCCCCACCGCTTCGCATCGCCAGTGTCAACACCAATGGAGTGCGTGCCGCGTACCGCAAGGGCATGGGCGACTGGCTCGCCGCGCGCGACGTGGATATTCTCGCGATTCAGGAGGTGCGGGCATCCATCGACGACCTCGAAGGCCTACTGGGCCCGGACTGGAACATTCTGCACGACGGCGCCACCGCGAAGGGTCGTGCCGGGGTGGCCCTCGCGAGCCGCAAGAGCGCCACGATTCACCGCGTGGCCCTCGGTGCCGAGGAGTTCGACAGCGCCGGCCGCTGGCTCGAGGCCGACTACGAGGTCAACGGCACAATCGTGACCGTCGTGAGCACGTACGTGCACTCCGGCGAGACCGATACCCCCAAGCAGGTCGAGAAGTACAAATTTCTCGACGCCATGCTCGAGCGGATGCCCGAACTCGCCGCCCACAGCCCGCACGCGGTCGTTCTCGGCGACCTGAACGTCGGTCACCGCGAGCTCGACATCAAGAACTGGCGTGGCAACAAGAAGCACGCCGGCTTTCTGCCCGAAGAGCGCGAGTATTTCGATCGGATCATCGGGGCCCCCGCCGACCCCGCGTACAACGCCGGCGCCGGCCTCGGCTGGATCGACGTGGGCCGCAAATGGGCCGGCGAGGTCGAGGGCCCGTACACCTGGTGGTCGCAACGCGGCAAGGCCTTCGACACCGACACCGGGTGGCGACTGGACTACCACCTCGCGACGCCGGCACTCGCGGCATCCGTCATCAACTACGCGGTCGACCGGGCCGCGGCCTACGACCAGCGCTGGAGCGACCACTCCCCCGTCGTCGTCGACTACCAGCTCTAATTCTCAGAAAAGACTCCTCATGACCAAATCCCGCCTGTACTCGGGCATGCAGCCCTCCGCCGACTCCCTGCAGATCGGCAACTACATCGGCGCCCTGCTGAACTGGAAAGAGCTGCAGCAGAGCCACGACGCGTTCTTCTCGATCGTCGACCTGCACGCGATCACCGTCGCGCAAGACCCCGCCAAGCTGCGCGAGAACACCCGCCGCACCGCCGCGCAGTACATCGCCGCGGGCATCGACCCCTCGGCGTCGACGCTCTACGTGCAGTCGCACGTCGCCGCGCACGCGCAGCTGGCCTGGATTCTCAACACCATCACCGGTTTCGGTGAGGCCAGCCGCATGACGCAGTTCAAGGACAAGTCCCTCAAGCAGGGTGCCGACGCGACGACCGTGGGGCTGTTTGCGTACCCGACGCTGATGGCAGCGGACATTCTGCTCTACCAGACGTCGATCGTGCCGGTCGGCGAAGACCAGCGCCAGCACGTCGAGCTCACCCGAGACCTCGCGGCCCGCTTCAACTCGCGGTTCGGCGACACGTTCACGGTGCCCGAGGTGGCCATCGTGAAGGAGACCGCGAAGATCTACGACCTGCAGAACCCCACCTCGAAGATGTCGAAGTCGGCCGAGTCCCACGCCGGAGTCATCTGGCTGCTCGACGAGCCCGGCGTGACGAAGAAGAAGATCATGCGGGCCGTGACGGATGCCGATGGCGGCGTGGTCTTCGACCGCGAGAACAAGCCCGGCGTCGCGAACCTGCTGACCATCTACTCCGTGCTGGCCGGCGTCAGCGTGCAGTCGCTCGAAGACGAGTACGCGGGTCGTGGCTACGGCGACCTCAAGAAAGGCCTCGTGGAGGTCGTGGCCGGCACCTTCGACCCGATTCGGCTTCGGGTTCAGGAACTGCTCGACGACCCGGCCGAACTGGACCGGTTGCTGGCCGTGAACGCCGAGAAGGCGGCATCCGTCGCCAATGAGACGCTCGCCGTGGCCTACGACCGCGTCGGACTGCTGCCCGGGCGCTAAGCGGATGCTGCCCGTCACGCTGTCGTCGGAGTTGCTGCGGCTCGACGCGCCCGTGCCGGCGGACGCCGCGCGGGTGTTCGAGTATTGTCAGGACCCCTCGTTTGAGCGGTATCTGACCGTGCCGTGGCCGTACCTGGTGGAGCACGCCGAGGGGTTTCTCGCCGAGTACGTGCCGGGCGGCTGGGCGAGTGATCGGGAGTACACCTGGGCGCTGCGCGCGCCCGATACCGCTGATCTGCTCGGGGTCATCGGGCTGCGACTGCTCGGGCCGAGCGTCGACGAGCACGCCGGCGTGCTGCAGCTCGGATCGGTCGGCTTCTGGCTCGGGGCGCCGTTTCGCGGGCAGGGCCTGATCGGTGAGGCCCAGCGGCTGGTCTTCGACTGGGCGTTCGAGACCGGCCTGGTCGGAGCAATCCACTGGGAGTGCATCGTGGGCAACACCGCGTCGGCCCGGGCCGCCTGGAAGGCCGGGTTCACCCACACCGGAGTGGGGCCGTCGGTGGCGGCGTATCGCGACGGCACGCATCCGCTGTCCTGGCAGGGCCAGCTGCGCGCCGACGACGACCGCACCCCTCGGCGCGGCTGGCCCGCCGAGGCGCTCGAAGCGTGACGGGCGTGCGGATCGTTCTCTTCGACCTCGACGACACCCTGTTCGCGCATCGGGCCGCGGTGAGCGAGGGCATCATGCTGCACCTCGATGCGGCCGACGGCGCCTACGAGGCCCTGAGCCGGGGCGATTCGGCCCTGCTGTGGGACGCGCTCGAGGAGGAGCACTATCACTCCTACCTCGCCGGGCGCCTCGACTTTGCCGGCCAGCGCCGCGCCCGGGCCCACGATTTTGCGGCCGCCCACGGCGTGCGGCTCGATGAGAGCACGGCCACCCGGTTCTTCGACGACTATTTTCTGCAGTACCGGGCGAGCTGGCAGCTGCACGCCGACGCGCTGCCGTGCCTGGACGAGCTGGCGCGGCGCCTGCCCGGGGTGCGATTCGGGCTGATCACGAACGGGGATCCGGTGTTTCAGGGCGAGAAGATTCGCCGGGTAGGCCTCGACGGACGCTTCGAGCACGTGATCGCCTCCGGATCGCTCGGGTTCACGAAGCCAGACCCACGCATTTTCGAGCATGCCTGCGCCCTGTACGGCGTGGCAGCGGATGCCGCGGTGTACGTCGGCGACCGCCTGCGCACCGACGCGATCGGCGCGGCCACCGCGGGTCTGACCGGAATCTGGCTGGACCGGGAGGGGGCATCCGCTACCGCAGCCGTGCCCGACGCCGACCGCGCCGAGGCCGACCGCCTCGGCGTGCTGCGCATCGAGACGCTGGCCGAGCTGCCGCCCCTGCTCGCCTAGCAGCGAACATTCGACTCATATTTCCCGGACTCGCTCCTGCCGGTTCCTCCCCGGGGGCGAATTCAGGAAAAACGGCTGTCGTCTCACCAACACCGCCGAGTTTCGGGGCGCGGCCGCGGGCCACAGCGCCGATTTCCTGAATAAGCCACCACCACCCGACGCTCGGTGCTGCAGTGAGCCCGCCAGCGGCGGCGCGCCACCGCGTCGACCTCCTGCCCGCAGCGAAACGGATGCCGCCGGCCCCTCGCGCAGTTCCGCCCCGCCCCGCCCCGCCCCGTCCCGTCCCGTCCCCGCCCCGTCCGGTCCCCGCCCCGCCCCCGGTCCC
>NZ_SOHE01000037.1 GCF_004403305.1 Cryobacterium frigoriphilum
CGGATGCCCCGGAACCCCGTGGCGCAGCTCCCGCGCAGCGGCGGGGCCGCACGATGACCGCGCACGATACCGGTGCCCGCTACCGTAACGGCCGTAGCGGTCACCCGTTTCGGGCGCGGTCATCCATTCCAGGCAGCGGATGCCCCGGAACCCCGTGGCGCAGCTCCCGCGCAGCGGCGCAGCTCCCGCGCAGCGGCGGGGCCGCACGATGACCGCGCCCGAAACGGGTGCCCGCTACCGTAACGGCCGTAGCGCTCACCCGTTTCGGGCGCGGTCATCCGCGGGGCGACGGATGCCCCGCCCGGCTACTCAGCGACGCGGTCGAGCCGNGGGCGACGGATGCCCCGCCCGGCTACTCAGCGACGCGGTCGAGCCGCGCCACACCGATCTTCGAGTCGGCCATGCCGTAGAAAACGAAGAGCTGCCCCTCGATCTCCTCGATCGCGGTGGGGAACACGACGTTCGGAACGATGCCGTCGGTCTCGTCCTTGGTCTCTGCCTTCAACAGCGGAACGCTCGTGCGACGGATGACCCGGGTCGGGTCGTCCGCATCGAGAATCATCGCGCCGGCGGCATAGTTCACCTTTTGTTGCTGCGAAAAAGCCCCGTCGATGACACCGGTCACGCCGTGGTGCATCAGCAGCCAACCCTCGGGCACGCGAATCGGAGCCGGTCCGCCGCCGATCTTGAGTTGCTCGAACGGGTACTCCGAGCCGGCCAGAAAACGGTGGCCCTCCCAGAGGGCGAGACGGCCGATATTCGTCACCGCACCATCCGTCATGACCGCGTCGACCGGAATGTAGCTGATCCAGATGCTCTGCCGGGTGTCGGTGATGCCGGCCGGAACCCGCACCCCCTCGCCGGGCTTGACCTCGCCGAGGTCCCACATGGGCCGGTGCAGCACCGCGAAGCTCAGCACGCCGTTCGGGGCGACCACCGGCTCCGGGAAGAACACGGTGTCCTTGTTGTGGAACAGGTTGAGGTCCATGTCGAGGGCCTCGTCGTAGGTGAACAGTGCCGGGCCGAGGCGGCGCCAGGCGCGCAGATCGTCGGACACCGCGACCGCGGTGCGCGGGCCGAGGGGCCCGTAGGCGACGTAGGTCATGACGTGCAGGCCGAGCAGCGGTATCCAGGTCACGCGGGGGTCTTCGACGCCGGCGTTGTTGGCGCCGCGCTCCCAGCCCTGGTCGGGCGCGAGCACCACGCCCTCGCGCTCGACGCCGGTCGGCACGCCATCGGTGATAATCACCCGAGCCAGGCCGACACGCGATACGTTGCCGGTGGCCACGAGCCGGGGCAGCAGATACAGCGTGCCGTCGGGGGTGTGGCCGCTGCCGGGGTTGAGCACACCCTCGGCCTCGTAGGCGTTGCCCTCTTCGGGTGTCATGACGATGCCCATGCGGGTCAGGGTATAAGGAAAATCGACTTCAATTTCAGTGGTGACACTCATGGTCTAACCTTTCACGCCGGAACCGATATTGGTCGCGACGAAGTGTTTTTGGAACAGGATGAAGAGCAGCACGGCAGGGCCGGCCAGCACGCACGCGCCGGCGAGAACGGCCCCGAAGGGGTTGGCAGCGGATGCCGCCACGGTGCTGATGTAGTTGGCGAGCGACACCGCGAGCGGCTGCATCGAGGCCTCTTTGGTGATCAGGAACGGCCACAGAAATTCGTTCCACGGGCCGATGAAGGTCAGCAGGATCACGGTCAGCAGCGCCGGCCGCACGAGTGGCAGCGCGATCTTCCAGAGCAGCACGAGCTCCCCGGCGCCGTCGATGCGGGCGGCATCGAACAGTTCCCGCGGAACCTGCAGAAAATACTGTCGAAAGATGATGACCGCGGTCGAGTTGATCGCGAAGGGCAGAATCATGCCGAGGTAGTTGTCGGCGAGTCCGTAATCCCGGGCGATCAGCACGTACAGCGGAATCATCAGCAACTGAAACGGCACGACCTGCACGAGCAGCGCGAGCGCGAACGTGACTCCGCGGCCCCGCCACTGCAGCTGCGCGAGCGCGTAGCCCACGAGCACCCCGAACACGACGGTGCCGATGATGACGCCGCCGGTGAAGATGCCCGAGTTCACGAGTCCCTGCACGAGGTCCACGCGGCTGTTGATGGCCGTGTAGTTGTCGAGCGTGAGGTTCGCCGGGTTCGGGAACGCGCCGGCCACGGTCGGGTCGGGTGACTTCTGCAGCGAGCCGATGATCATGTAATAGAACGGGAACAGAAACACGAGCGCGCCGAGAAACAGCACGATGCCGCGCAGAATGTGCTGGCCCCGGTCGAGCTGTCCGCCCTCGATCCTGGTCTTGCGTGGGCTCATGATTCGTCACCTCCGGCGACCTTGCGCTGAATGAACGCGATGATGAGCACGCCGATGACCAGCAGCACGCCGATCGCGGCCGCCACGTCCGGGGAACCCTGTTCGATGCCGCGCTGGTACATCAGCAGCACCGGCGAGGTCGAGGCACCGTTCGGGCCGCCGCCACCGGTGAGCAGGTACGGCTCCGTGAACAGGTTCGCACCCGTCACGGTCGAGAGCAGCAGCACGAGCACGGTGGCCGGTCGCACGCCAGGGATCGTGACGGAGAAGAAGCTGCGAACCTTGCCCGCGCCATCCGTCGCCGCCGCCTCATAGAGCTCCTGCGACACGTTCTGCAGCGCCGCGAGGTACAGCAGAATGAAGAAGCCGAGCTGTTTCCAGGTCACGAACAGCGCGATCGTCGGCATCGCCCACTGCGAGTTGATCAGCCAGCTCGGTTCGGGCGCGAGCGGGCCCAGAATCTGGTTCACGAGCCCCGAACCGCTGAACAGAAAGAGCCAGACGCCGACCACGGCGACGGATGCCGTGATGTACGGCACAAAGTAGCCCACCCGCAGAAACGTGCGAAACCGCACGGCCTTGTTGAGGGCCGAGGCGAGCACCAGCGAGAGCACCACGGTGAGCGGCACGTTGATGATCAGAAAGATTCCGACGTTTCCGAACGAGCGGATGACGTCGGGGTCGCCGAGCACCTCACGAAAGTTGTCGAGTCCCACGAAGGGGCGGTCGATTTGCGCGCCCGGTGCGGCAAAGAAGTACTCGTGGAACGACATCCACACCGCGAACACGAGAGGCCAGGCGAAGACCGCGAGCACGAAGATCAGGTAGGGAGCGCTCAGCAGCAACCCGATGGGGTTCTTGCCGAGAGCCCGGCGGCGGCGGTCACCCTTCTGGTGCCCGCCGCGCCCGCCGGCCGGGGGAGTGACCCCCGCGGCCGGCCGGGCCTTGGTCAGAATCGACATGGCTGCTACTGGTCGGCGACCAGGGCGTCGATCTCGGTGGCGGCGTCATCGAGGGAGGTCGTGAGGTCGCCCTCCCCGAAGATGACCGACTTCGAATACGCGTCGCGGAAGGCCTGCCAGACGGCGACCGAGTTGGCGACGTTGGGCACCTCCACCGTGCGGGCGGCCTGGTCACCGAACTGCTCGTAGGCCGGGTTGGCGGCGAAGTACTCGGGGTACACGCTCGTCAGGTTGTCGCGCAGCGGCATCTGCCCGGTCAGCTCGAGCAGCTGGCCGTCTTGCTCCTCGCTCGTCGCGAACTTCAGCACGTCCCAGGCGGTGCCCTGGTTCTCGCAGGCTGAGAACAGGCCCACGTTCTTGGCGTCGCTGAAGGTGTAGGTCTCCGAGGCGGGGATGCCCTCGCTCGTGGGTACCGGAGCGGCGCCCCAGTTCACGGCATCCTTGTAGACCGACACGGCCCACGGGCCCACGATCGACATGGCCGCTTCGCCGTCGGCGAAGGAGTCGCCCTGATAGGTCTCCTTGCCCGAGAGGCCCTCTTCGTAGAGGGTGGCCCAGAACTCCGCGACCGCGAGGCCGTCTTCATCGTTGAAGGTGGCTTCGCCGTCTTCGACGAGCTGGTCGCCGCCGGTCTCGGCCGCGTAGAGCGGCGAGAAGTCGAACCAGCTCTGGAAGAACTCGCTCGTCGGCGCCGGCAGAATCGCGTTCGGGGCCACGCCGCTCTCGACGAGGGTGCGGGCGGTGGCGAGGAACTCGTCGTAGGTCGCGAGCGACGGGTTCTCGGCATCGAGGCCGGCCGCGGTGAACATGTCCTTGTTGTAGAAGATCATGACGGGGTTGGACTTCCACGGCATCTGGAAGTATTCGCCGTCGGCGTTCTGGTACTGCTCGGCGGCGTCGCCGGTGCGCTCCTCGATGTAGTCTTGGCCGCCCTCGAAGCTCGACAGGTCGACCAGGCCGCCCTGCTTTTCGAACTGGGGCACCGCAACGGGCGCGGTGTTGAAGATGAGGCACGGGGCGTTGCCGGCGGTGATCGCCGCGCCAATGACCTCTTCGCTGCTCGAGCCGGCGGGAATCTCCTGCGCCGTGATCTGCTCGTCCGGATTCTCGGCATTCCAGGCCTCGATCATCTGGGTCCCCCAGGCGATCTCGGTCTCGTTGTTCGAGAGCCAGACGGTGATGTCGCCGCGGGAATCGACGCCCCCGCCGCCACCTCCGCTGCTGCAGGCGCCGAGCGCGAGCACGAGGGCTGCCGATGCGGCGGTGGCCGCCAGGGCACGCCTGACTGTGGGTGTGGTGTGCATCATTGTCTCCATATTTCAGTTGCTGGTGACGCGTGGGGATCGCAGCAGCTCTGCTGCGGGGTGAGTTCAGGTGCCGGTTGCGATAGCAGCGGATGCCGGCGCGCCGGCCGATCCGCGCACGGTCAGCCGGGCGGCCGGCAGGTCCACGTCCTCGGCCGAGCCGTGCTCCATGAGAAACAGCAGGGTGCGGGCCGCGGCGCGCCCCCACTGGGCCGGAGTCGTGCTGACGGTCGTGAGCGGCGGATACACGTAGCGGGCAAAGTTGATGTCGTCGAACCCGGTGATCGACAGGTCCCCGGGAATGCGCAGCCCGAGCTCATGCGCCACACCGAGTCCGGCTATCGCCATCGGATCATTGGCGAAGACGATCGCGGTCGGCGGCACGTCCTGGTCGAGCAGTCGTCGGGTGGCCGCGGCCCCGGCTCCGATCGAAAAGTCGGTTTCAATCGTCTGGCATTCGGCGAGGCCGGCCGCGCGAACGGCGTCGTCGAACGCCATCCGTCGGCGGCTGCCGTGCAGCATGCTCGCGCTGCCGGCGACGTGAGCGATGCGGCTGTGGCCGAGGCCGGCGAGGTAGCGCACCGATTCTGCGATGCCGACGGTGTCGTCGATGGACACGGCGGGAAAGGGGCTGCGACCGGCGGGATTCAGATCCGTCGGGGTGAGGCCCTCTGGTCGGCCGAGCGTGACGGCCGGCAGGCCGAGTTCGACCAGCAGCGGGATGCGCGGGTCGTTATGGCGGAGGTCGCTGAGAAAGACGCCGTCGACGCGGCCATCGGCGACGAGCGAGCGGTAGGTGCGCAGTTCCGCCTCTTCGTCGGGCACGACGCTCAGCACGAGGGCGCGGCCCTCGGGGGCGAGGATGCTCTCGACGCCGGCGATGAATGAAGGAAAGAACGGGTCGGCCCCAAGAACCTCCGGGGTGCGGCCGACGACCAGACCGAGTGCGAAGGAACGCCGGGTGGAGAGCGATCGGGCCCGCAGCGACGGGGTCCAGCCGAGTTCGCGGGCGGCCGTCAGAATGCGTTCGCGGCTCTCGGGGGAGACCCCTGGACGATCGTTGAGGGCGAACGACACGAGCCCCTTGCTCACGCCGGCGCGCTTGGCGACATCCATGATGGTGACGCGCTGTCTGGAATCGTGTTCAACGCTCACCGGGCTCCTCGTCGACGAAAAGATGACCCGCGCAGGCGCCTCCGCTCGGTGTGAGCAGAACCATAAACTGAACCGGTTTAGGTTTCCCACGCTATACCGGTTTAGACCACGCCGTCAAGATGAGAATAGTTACGACTCGGTCTTGAATTTGAGCCCGGCCGAGCCTAGGTTGGTCCCGAGAGGACCGGTGTGGCGCCAAACGCACCTGCTGGTGTGTGGATCGTCATGAGTGTTGTCCGGCGCCGAAGCGTCCGCAGAAGCGCCACGGGCGGCGTGTCGTGATCGACGTCAACGTCGTCGGTTCCGGGCCGAACGGCCTCGCTGCCGCGGTCGTTTTCGCGCGCGCCGGACTCACGGTACAGCTCACCGAACGGGCAGCGACCGCGGGTGGCGGGCTGCGCACCGCCGAGGTCACCCTGCCCGGATACCGGCACGACCTCTGTTCGGCGATCCACCCGGCGGCGCTGGCCTCCCCCTTCTTTCGTGCCTTCGAGCTCACCCGTCGGGTGCGGTTCGTCGCCCCGGAAATCTCTTATGCGCATCCGCTCGATGAGGGTGTCGCCGCGCTCGCCTACCGCAGCGTTGACCGCACCGCCGATGGGCTTGGTGTCGACGGTCACGCCTGGGAGCGGCTGTTTCAGCCGCTCCTTAACCGCATCGAGGGCGTCGTGGCCTTTACCGCCAACCAGATGCTGCGCTGGCCGGACGATACCTGGGCCGCCGTTGCCTACGCCGTGCGGGTGCTCGAGCAGGGCACGGGCCTCGGCTGGCCTCGGTTTCGGGGGCCCGTCGCCCCGGCCCTGCTCGCCGGGGTCGGCGGTCACGCGGCCGCCCGGCAACCGTCGCTGTCGGCGGCCGGCACCGGGCTGTTGCTCGCCGCGCACGCGCACGCGGGCGGCTGGGGCTATCCGCTCGGCGGTTCGCAGGCGATAGCGGATGCCCTCACCGACGACTTTCTCGCCCACGGCGGCCGGCTGCAGCTCGACACCGAGATTCGCCGACCGTCCGACCTCGAGGCCTCGCGGGCGACGCTGCTCGACACCTCGCCGACCTTCCTCGCCGCCTTCGCCGGTGAGGCCCTGCCAGAGCGCTACCGCCGGGCGCTGCTGCGCTACCGGTACGGAACCGGGGTCTTCAAGGTCGACTTTGCCCTCTCGGGGCCGGTTCCGTGGGCCAATCCCGAGGTGCTGCATGCTCCCACCGTGCACCTCGGCGGCAGCCGGGAGGAGATCGTCGCGGCAGCGGATGCCGTCTCCCGCGGCCGGGTCGCGCAGCATCCGTTTGTGCTGGCCACGCAACCCAGTGTGCTCGACCTGTCCAGGGCCCCGGTGGGGCACCAGGTGCTCTGGGCGTACACCCATGTGCCGCGCAACTCAGACGTCGACATGACCGAGCCGATCATCGGGCAGATCGAGCGCTTCGCGCCCGGGTTTCGGGAGCGCATCCTCGGCACCGCGACCATGAGTGCGCGCCAGCTCACCGAACACGACCCCAACTATGTCGGGGGCGACATTCTCGGCGGCGAACTCACCTTGCGCCAGCTCATCAAACGCCCCGTCGTCGGCCGTACCCCGTGGAAGACGCCGGTGCCGGGCCTCTACCTGTGTTCCTCGGCGACCCCGCCCGGGCCTGCCGTGCACGGAATGAACGGCTTTCACGCCGCGGTGCTCGCGCTGCGACAAGAGTTCGGGGTGCGCGAGGTGCCCTCGCTCGCGCTCTGACCCGCCCCACCGTCACGAAAGCAGGATGAAGCGCTGAGAAACGACCAATTCGTCCTGCTTTCGCCGACAGATTGACAATCCATCCTGCTTTCACCACACCGCCGTGAGACGCTAGTGCCCGCGCAGCTCCTCGATCTCGCGACGCTCACGCTTGGTCGGCCGACCCGCGCCGCGGTCGCGCATCGGAACCAGCGCAACCTCTTCGCGCGGCGGCGGAGGCGGCGTGTTGTCGACATAACACTCGGCGGCCACGGTGGCGCCGACCCGCTTCACGACCAGACGCGACACCACGAGCACCCGGTCGAAGCCGTCACTGCGTACCCGTACCTCGTCACCAATGTGCAGCGCCTGGGCCGCCTTGGCCTTCACCCCGTTGACCTTCACGTGCCCGGCCCGGCAGGCCGCTGTGGCCAGCGATCGGGTGCGAAACAGCCGCACCGCCCAGGTGTAGCTGTCCACCCGCGCACTCGTCAGATCTGCCATGTTCCCAGCTTAAGCGAGCACGACCCAGGCGATGAGCAGCATGGTGACGAGAAAACCGCTGACGAAATTCAGCCACAGAAAACGCTTCCAGCCGCCGTTCGCGGCCGCGGAGCCGGCATCCGTCACCGAGCGGTACGGGAACGCCGCCCAGATGTACGGCAGCACGAGAATCGCGGCGAGCGGCCCCGGCCAGTCGGTCGCGAGCATCAGCAGCCCCGCGAGGGCCCACAGCGTCATCGCGAGCCGAACCGTGCGCGCGGCACCGAACGCGGTCGCGATCGAGTGGATGCGCGCCTCCCGGTCGGGTTCGACGTCTTGCACGGCGCCGAAGGCATGGCTGGCCATGCCCCAGAAGAAGAAGGCCGTGAGCAGGGCGATCAGGGCCGGGTCGACGGCCGCGCCGGCGACGGCGAGCCCGTAGACGGCCGGGCTGACGAAGTGCGTGCTCGAGGTGAGCGAGTCGATGAGCGGGCGCTCCTTGAAGCGCAGCTTCGGCACCGAGTACGCGGCCACGGCGAACAGGCTGATGGCCAGCACGATCCAGGACGACGGATGCCCCGCCCCGCCGAGCACGAGCATCGCGGCCACGAGCGGTGCGGCGCTCACGATGCCGGCCCCGATGACGAGTCGGTGCAGCACCGGGTCGAGCAGCGCGCCCTCTGCGCCGCCCTTGCGCGGGTTGCGCAGGTCGCTCTCGTAGTCGAAGACGTCATTGATGCCGTACATCAGCAGGTTGTAGGGAATCAGAAAGAACAGCGTGCCCACGATCAGCAGGGCATCGACGCGCCCGGTCGTGACGACGTAGCCGGCCGCGAACGGAAAGGCCGTGTTGATCCAGCTCAGCGGACGGCTCGACAGAACCACCTGCCGGGCCTTCCAGGCAGTACCGTGCGCCTCACTCATCTGGCCACCTCGGCGGTGCGAGCCGGCGCCGGGCCGCCCAGCAGGCTCCACAGAGCCGGCAGCAGCAGCGCGGCGGCGATCGGGTAGGCGAAGTCTTCGATGGGAGCGAGACCGATCGTGAGGCCCGAAATGAGCGCGGGGTCGTAGGTGAACAGCCCGGCGGCGATCATGACGGTGTCGAAGACCGCCGTGAGCAGCAGCACGATCAGCAGTGCGACGCCGACGGATGCCGCCCCACGCCCGAGACCGCGGCTTGCGGCCGAGCGACCCCGTCGGCGGCGAACGACTGCAAGCGCCGCGACGATCCCCGCGAGCAGCAGAAAAACGGCGTTCAGCGCCAGGTAGGTCATGCGGGCTCTTTCGTCGGGTGATCCGGTCTCTGGGTCCGCACGCCGAAGGCCAGCCGGGCGCCCTGCACGAGGTTCATGGTCAGGTAACAGAGAAAGGTCAGAAAGAAGAATTCCTCGAGCGGCAGTTCCGGTGCCAGCTGCACCCCGGTCATCAGATCGGTCTCGCCGCGGTAGAAGATGCCGAGCCCGATCCCGCTCAGGTCCCAGACCAGGAGAAAGGCCACCCCCACGGCCAGCACGATCGCCGCCCGGCGGGCCGAAGCCCAGAAGAACAGGCGAAAGCGCCGGTCGAGTACGACCATGCCGGCCAGGGAGACCAGCAGGGTCACGAGGTACAGCACGCTCATCGACCCGGCAGCTCCTGCACCGGTTGCGAACCGCGGGCCGCCAGGGGTTCAGGCAGTGGCCCGGTGCTCACGTCGCCGCGCACGCGCTTGAGCAAGATCTCGGCGCTGATCAGGCACATCGGCAGGCCGATGCCGGGAATCGTGGTGCCGCCGGCGTAGTAGAGCCCGTCGACCTTCTTCGACACGTTCGAGCCGCGCAGAAACGCACTCTGCTTCAGCGTGTGGGCCGGGCCGAGGGCGCCGCCACGCCAGGAGTTGAGGTCTTCGCTGAAGTCAGCCGGCCCGACCGTGCGTCGAACGACGATGCGTTCGGCGAGGTCGGGAATGCCCGCCCACTCGGCCAGTTGCGCGATGGTCGCGTCGGCAACGCCCTCCACGATGGGGGAGCCGGCACCATCGATGCCGCCGCGGCCCATCTCGGGGTCGGCCGGCACCGGAACCAGGATGAACAGGTTGGTGTGCCCCTCGGGGGCGACCGAGGCATCCGTTGCGCTCGGTTTGCAGACGTAGAACGACGCCGGCGAGGGAATCGACGGGGTCGTGCCGAAGATGCGGCCGAAGTTGTCGCCCCAGTCCTCGGTGAAGAACAGGGTGTGGTGCTGCAGCGGGGTGAGTTCGCCGCGAATGCCGAGCATCACGAGCACGGCGCCCGGGCCGGACACGCGGGTGTTCCACCACGGTTCGGGGTAGGTCTGCAGTCGTTCGGGCAGCAGCTCGGTCTCCGTGTGGTGCAGATCGGCGGCCGAGACGACCCGGACGGCGTCGAGGCTGACCGCTGAGCCGTCGGCGGTGACGTAGCTGACGCCGGTGACGCGGGCCCTGCCGAGCGGGGCGCCGCGGCGCGCACCGAGCACGCCTCCGCGTGACACCCGGGATTGCGTGCGAATCGCGGTGACGCGGGCGTTCGTGATGATCTCGACGCCCTCTGCTCGGGCGATCGCTGCGATGCTCTCGATCAGCCGGGTGAAGCCACCCTGCGGGTAGAGCACGCCGTCGACGAGGTCGAGATGGCTCATGAGGTGGTACATCGACGGGGTCTGGTCGGGTGAGGAGCCGAGAAACACGGCCGGGTAGCCGAGAATCTGGCGCAGCCTCGGGTCGGTGAAGTAGCCGGCGACGAATTTATCGAGCGGCTGCAGCAGCAGGCGGCCGAGGCGTCCGAGCCGCGAGAGTACGTCTTTCACGAAGAACGGACCGAACGATTCGAAGCTCGAGTAGAGAAAGCGGTGCACGGCCATCTCGTAGGTCTCGCGGGCCGACTCGAGGTAGCGGGCGAGGGCGGCTCCGGCGCCGGGCTCCACGCTCTCGAAGAGACGGATGTTGGCCTCGCGCTCATCCGCGATGTCCAGCGGCGTCGGATTGCCCTCAAAAAACACCCGATAGCCGGGGTCAAGCCGCACAAGGTCGAGCTGCTCAGCGGCGCTCGTGCCGAAGAGGCGATAGAAGTGCTCAAAAACCTCGGGCATCAGGTACCACGACGGGCCGGTGTCGAAGCGAAAACCATCGACATCCCAGGTGCCGGCACGTCCGCCGACCTCCGGACGGGCCTCGAGCAGGGTCACGGCGTGCCCCTCGCGGGCCAGCAGGGCGGCGCTCGCGAGACCGGCGATGCCGCCGCCAATCACGATGGTGCGCGGCGGGGTGGGGCTGGGCGTGCTCCCGTTCGTCTGGGCGCTCATCGACGCCGCCCGGCCTTCGGCTGGCTCGCCGTGCCGCCACTGGAGACCGCCGCCGAGACGGCGATCAGCAGTTTCTGCGGATTGCTGACGCGCACCCGCGTCTGCAGCAGCTCGGCGGCCGGTGCGGCGCGCAGTTGCTCCGTGAGGCGGGCGAACAGGCCCTGGGCGGCCGCCACGGCCCGGCGGCTGCCGACCGGAAGCATCGGCAGCACCCGGGCCGCCTCCCGCAGGTCGACATCGATGTCGTCGATGATCTGGTTCTTCTGGGCCGTGGTCATCGTGAGGGGCTCGATTCCGGGAAAGTAGTTGCGGCCGAGGTCGACGCGGTCCGTGGCCAGGTCGCGCAGAAAGTTGATCTTTTGAAAGGCCGCGCCCAAATGGCGGGCGCCGACCTCGAGCTCGTGCCGGCGCTCGGCCGATGGCGGCGTGCGGGCGACAAAACAGGCCAGACACATCAGGCCGATGACCTCGGCGGAGCCGTAGATGTAGGTGGCGACCCCCTCGACCGTGAACGGGCTCGGGTCGAGGTCGCGCCGCATGGATTCAAAGAACGGTGCGGTGAGTCGGGCGTCGATGCCCGCGGCGCGAGCCGTCTGGGCGAAGGCGTGCACGACGAGGTTGGTACTGTAACCGCGTTCCAGTGTGCGGGTGGTCTCCCGTTCGAGATCATCGAGCAGCTCCCGCTGCCCGTCGACGCCGACCCCGGCACCCGCGGCGGCCCCGTCGACGATCTCGTCGGCAATGCGCACGAGGGCGTAGATGGTGCGCACCTGTTCACGCACGACGGGCTCCAGCAGTCGGGCCGCGAGCCCGAACGAGGTCGAGTAGGCACCGATCACGGTCGCCGAACTGGCACGGGCGGCCGCCGTGTACTTCTCTATTCCGGTCGCTTCGGCCGGGTTGCGGCGGGTCATCGGGCCCGATTCACGGCCGCGTGGGCCAGCTCGACGAGCCGCGCCCGCAGGGCCAGGGGAATATGAGCCGGGTCGAGCGCAGCGACGGCCCGGTCAACGTGGTCCTGGGCCAGGTTCTCGGCCGCGGTGCGGGCTCCGCAGGCGGTGAGGTGCACGCGGGCCACCTCGGCCTCGGCCTCGCTCAGGTCATGCTTGCCCATGAGCGGGGCAATGATCGACCAGGCCGGCGTGGTGCCGGCGTGGGCGATGAGCGCGGTCTGCTTGCCCTCCCGCAGGTCGGCCACGGCGCTCTTGCCGGTCTTGGCCGGGTCACCGTAGATGCCGAGAATATCGTCGGTCAACTGGAACGCCACTCCAACCAGCCGGCCGAAGCGACCGAGGGCGTCGATCGCGGCATCCGTCGCCCCGGCGAGCACCGCGCCGGCCTGCAGCGGCGCTTCAAAGGAGTAGACGGCCGTCTTGTGTTCGAGGGTCGCGATGACCTCGGTGACACTGAGCGGCTCGCGGGCGGCGGTGTTGGTGACGTCGGCGAGTTCACCCGCCGCCGAGACGAAGACGGCGCGGTCGAGCAGGTCGAGCAGCCGGCCGCGCATGGTGGCATCGACCTCCAGCAGGGCGATGGCCCGGTGGGCCTCGCTGAGCGCGAGGTCACCGGCGAGAATCGCGGCCGCGGCGGCCCAGATGCCGGCCTGTTCGGCGGCGGCACCGTGGGCGACGGCCCGGTCATTGAAGCGACCGGCGATGTTGGCCACACCGCGGCGGGCGAGGTCGCGGTCGATGACGTCGTCGTGGATCAGAAAAGCGGTGTGCAGCAGCTCGAAGCTCACGGCGACGGGCGTCGCAATCGACTGGTCGCGGCCGCCGAATCCCTCGTAGGCCGCGAGAACGAGCGCGGGCCGCACGCGCTTGCCGCCGGCGCTGGCCACCTCGAGCGCGTCCCAGAGGGCGGTGTAGTGGTCGCCGTAGGCGAGGGCGCGCAGACGTGAGCCGGCAAAGAAGCGGGCCAGGGCGGTGTCGACCGTGGCGGGGGCAACATCAAGCACGGTCGGCCTCCAGCACGGAGTTCTCGACCAGCCCGGCCAGCTGCAGGGCGAGCCAGGGGCTGAAGGCCCAGGGCGCATCCGTCACGGCACGTCGAAGCGCCGCCGGGGAGGTCCAGGCGAACTCGGCGGCCTCGTCGGGGTTCAAGACGGGGGAGACCTCGGCGGTCGCGGTGTAGACCGGGCAGATTTCGTTTTCGACGATGCCGCTGGCATCCGTCGCCCGATACCGAAAATCGGGCAGGGCGACGGTGACCGCGGTCAGGGTCAGCCCGAGTTCGAAGCTGCCGCGTCGGGCGATCGCGTCGGTCATCGTTTCGCCCGGAAGCGGATGCCCGCAGAACGCGTTCGTCCACACCCCCGGCCAGGCCCGCTTGCCGAGCGACCGACGGGTGACCAGCACCTCACCGGCGTCGTTGAAGACGTAGCAGGAGAAGGCGAGGTGCAGCGCGGTGTCGGTGTCGTGCACGGCGCTCTTGAGGGCGGTGCCGATGGCCTGACCGGTTTCATCGACCAGCACGACCCGCTCGGCAACCGTCGCGGCTGGCGTCTCGGCAACCGCATCGACCAGTTGAACACGCTCTGCGAGCGCGTCTTTAATGTGCACCAACGGACTCCTCTAGTGGCAGCATGTGCCAGCTAAGTTACAGCAAAATTATAACTAACTAAGTTAGCGAGTATTGAGGCTAACACGACAGTCACCCACTGTTAACATGGATAAATGACCGCCACACACCGCCCCTCGGTGCCCGGGTACTGGTACCCGGCTCCGAGTACCGCCGCAGGAGCGCCCGAAGCGCTGCCCGGCGACGGTGAACCGGCGGTTTCGGGTTCGCCCGGTTCCGGCACGAACCCCGACGCGGCCCCCGGCGCGCTTTCACTGACCCAGGCGAATGAGAACGCGGTCGCCGTGCTGCACGCCGTGCGTCGTTTTCGCCGGTCGGACTCCGCGATGCGCTCCCGCACGGCCTCCGAGCTCGCCGTCAACGCGACCGATCTGGCGGCGTTGCGGCACCTGGTGGCCGCGGCCCGTCTCGGCGAACACGTCACCCCGACCGAGTTGAGCGTGCAGCTGGGTATCTCGTCGGCCGCCACGACCAAACTGCTCAACCGGCTGGCCCTGCTCGGACACGTGCGACGCGAGCCGCACCCCACCGACCGTCGTGGCCAGCTCATTGTCGCGACCGACCTGGCTCATACCGCCATTCATCAGGCCCTCGGTCACTCCCACAAGCGCATGATGGATGTCGTCGTCGCCCTGAGTGCCGAAGAACAGCTCACCGTCATCCGCTTTCTTGACGCCCTCGGCGAAGCCGTGATGGAAGAGCACGCGCCCGATCCGGCCGCGGTGCGAGGCCCCGCGACCTGAGAGCCACGTAGGCTGACGCAGTGACTTCTCCCGCTGCAGACTACGTTCATTCCCTTCTGGCCTCCTACCCGGATTTTCCGAAGGCCGGGATCGTCTTTCAGGACCTCAACCCGGTGTTCGCGAACGCGCGGGCGTTCCGCAGCCTCGTCGATGAACTCGCCGGCCGTCATGCCGGGCAGTTCGACGCGGTGGCCGGCATCGAGGCACGCGGTTTTCTGCTCGCGGCCGCCGTCGGTTACGCAGCGGATGCCGCGGTGCTCGCCGTGCGCAAGGGCGGCAAGCTTCCCGGAACGGTCCTGACCGAGGAGTACGACCTGGAATACGGCTCGGCGCGCCTCGAACTCGAGGTCGGCCAGCTGCCGCCCGGTTCGCGGGTACTCGTGCTCGACGACGTTCTGGCCACCGGGGGAACCATCGCGGCAACGTCACGGCTGATCGAACGCGCCGGCTATGAACTGACCGGCGTCGGCGTCGTGCTCGAGCTCACCGCCCTGCAGGGGCGTTCCCGTCTCGGCGCTGTGCCGGTGCACGCGATCGTCGCCGTCTGACCGGTGGCCGTCTAACCCCGTCCGTGACGTTTCTTGACCGGTAATGTGCAATCGGGGCCGCCGGGGAGGCATGCTTAAGCCATGAGCGCGATCGGAAGCACCCGGCCCAGCGGCGACGCCTGGGTCGTCGCGCCCGACGGCCGCAAGTATTGGGGCCGTTTCGGGGCCGCCGGGCTGCTCGTGCATCACCCGCAGCGTGGTGTGCTGCTGCAGCACCGGGCGCTCTGGAGCCACTTCGGCGACACCTGGGGCCTGCCGGGCGGCGCCCGCCACGAAGACGAAACGGCCCTCGAGGCGGCGCTGCGCGAAGCCAACGAAGAGGCCGGGGTTCCGGCTCACCTGCTGCAGGTGCTGTTCACCTCGGTGTTCGACCTCGGCTTCTGGTCGTACACGACGGTCGTCGTGCAGGCCACCGAGAGCTTCGAACCGGTCATCGGTGACGCCGAGAGCATCGCGCTGCGCTGGGTCGATCCCGCATCCGTCGATTCTCTCGCCCTGCACCCCGGCTTCGCGGTCGCCTGGCCGGCCCTGCGCGCCCGACTCTAAGTCGCGTCCGCGCCGCTCAAGTCGGCGTGCACGTCGCCCGGCCCCTTGTCGGTGCGCCAGCCCCGCCACGACGGATGCCGAAGCCGGCCCGCCGCCGTCCACTCGCCAAATTCCACCTCGCCGACGAGCTCCGGCCGCACCCAACGGGCGCCCAGGGCATCGAGCGGCGGCACCGCCAGAAACGGGCTCTGCGCGGCGCGCAAGGGGGACAGCAGCCGGTGCGCCGCGACCAGATCCCGATCGCTGAAGCCGGTACCGACCCGTCCGACGTAGATCAACCCGCCCTCGCCGGGGATCCCGAGCAGCAGTGCCCCGACGGTGTCGGCGCGATTGCCGGTGCCGGGCCGCCACCCGCCGATCACGACCTCCTGGGCACGGGTGTGCTTCACCTTGATCCACGTGCGCGATCGGCGGCCAGGCCGATACGGCGCATCCCGCCGCTTCGCCACGATGCCCTCGAGGCCGAGTCGGCGGCTCGTCTGCAGGGCCTCGGCGTAGTCGCCGCTGAGCGCCGCGGGCACCTGCACGTGGGCGGCCACCGCGGTCGTCACCGTCGCCGGCAAGAGCAGCCCCTCGAGCAGAGCGCGCCTGGCGTCGTAGGGTTCCGCCACGAGCGAGCGGCCGTGCCGTTCGAGCACGTCAAAGAGCAGGTAGTGCACTCCGACCCGGGATGCCGCAGCTCGGGCCTCGGCCGCGCCGAGGTTCATGCGGGTCTGCAGCAGCCCGAAATTGGGCCTGCCGGTGCGGTCGAGTGCCACGATCTCGCCGTCGAGCACGGCCGAACCGCTCGGCATCGCGGCCCGGAGCCCGGCGACGATCTCGGGATAGGCGGCCGTCACATCGTTGCCGTTGCGGGTGAGCAGCCGTGCGTCACCCGCACCATCGAGCAGGGCGATGGCCCGAATGCCGTCCCATTTCATCTCGAAGGCCCACGCGTCATCGCCCAGGTCACGGTCGGATCCTGCGGTGGCGAGCATCGGGGAGATGTACTCCGGCATCGGCATCGGCATCGGCATCGGCATCGGTGCGGAAACCGGCTCCCGCGCTGCGGCCGGCTTCATCAGATGAATGAGCCAGTTCTGATCCGCCTTCGCCTCGCTCGCCGACGCCCCAGTGCCCCCGCCGGTATGAATCAGCGCGATCCGTCGCGCCCCGCCGAGCCCCCCGCCCGGTTGCCCGTGCAGCGTCGCGATCACCTCATCGGCCCGCCATTTCTCGAGCTCATACTCGCCGTGGTCCCAGATCGAGATCTGCCCCGCACCGTATTCTCCGGCCGGAATCCTGCCCTCGAACGACCCGTACTCGAGCGGATGGTGCTCGGTCTGCACCGCGAGGTGGTTGCGGGTCGGGTCGGAGGGCACGCCCTTCGGCAGCGCCCACGACACGAGCACGCCGTCGCGTTCCAGCCGCAGGTCCCAGTGCAGTCGCCGCGCATGGTGCTCGTGAATGACGAACGAGGTGCCGGTCGCCGAGCCGATCGGTGCGTCGCCTCCGGTGACGGATGCCGCGCCATCCGTCACCGGCCGGGCATCCGGAACCGGTTCGGGCGTGCGATTGGCCCGACGTTTGCCGCGATACGCGGCGAGCGGGTCGGCGAACCGGTCAGCGGGCGGCACGATGACCGCAAGGGGGTCACCGAGCCGGGCCAGCCGCTGCACCACCTCGGCGAGCTCAAGCTGGGCGAGCGTGGGGGAGTCCAGCTCGGCCCAGGTCCGGGGCGCGGCGACCGTCGGCCGGGCCCGCCCGCGCAGTGAGTAGGGCGCGATCGTGGTCTTGGCGGCACTGTTCTGGCTCCAGTCCACGAACACCTTGCCGTGGCGCAGCGCCTTGCTCATGCCGCTCACCACCCGGTCGGGATGATCCGCTTCGAGCGCTCGGGCCAGCTCATGGGCGACGAGCACGACCTGCTCCGACGAATACCGGCCGTCGAGAGCGGCGTAGAGGTGGATTCCCTTGCTGCCGCTCGTGACCGGCATCGGCACGAGTCCCATGTCCTGCAGAATCTGCCGGGCCAGCCGGGCGACGTCGGCGCAGTCGGCGAGGCCGACGCCGGGTCCGGGGTCGAGGTCGAGCACAAGCCGGTCGGCGGGGCGGGCCTCGCCGCCCGGCCCACACTGCCACTGCGGTACGTGGATCTCCAGGGCGCTCAGCTGCGCGAGCCAGGTCAGGGTGGCGAGGTCGTTCACGAGCGGGTAGACGATCACCCGGTCACTGTGCTGAATGGGCAGCCGCGGCACCCAGTCCGGCGCGCCCTCCTCGAGATTCTTCTGAAAGAACACGGCACCGGGGTTCTCGGCCGTGCCGACGCCGTGTACCCAGCGCTGACGGGTGGCCGGCCGGTTCGCAGCATGGCGGATGAGTGCGGGCGCGACGTTCGCGTAGTAGGCGAGCACCTCGGCCTTGGTCGTGCCGGTCTCGGGGTACATCACCTTGTCGAGGTGCGTGAGCGTGAGGCGGTGGCCGTTCACGGTCACCACCTGGCGGGCGTCGTTCATGCGCCCAGCATGCCCCCGGGCCGGGCGCCCGACTAGGGCGCACGCAGGTCTCGACGAGCCGCCGCCATTGTCGAGTGAGCAATGGTGGCGCTTCCCGAGCTCGGCAAGCGCTCGGGAAGCGCGAAAACTGCTCACTCGTGAGCCAATCACTGGCCTCGAAGGCGGGGCGGGTGTGTACTGTCTGCATGAGATCGATCTGGAAGGGCGCGATCACCTTCGGACTCGTCAACGTTCCCGTCAAGGTCTACAGCGCCACCGAAGACCACGACATCGCGCTGCACCAGGTGCACGATACGGATGGCGGGCGCATCCGCTATCAGCGTCGCTGTGAGGTCTGCGGACGCGTCGTCGACTACGAACACATCACCCGCGCCTACGACGACGGCGAACGCACCGTGATCCTCACCGATACCGACCTCAAGTCGCTACCCGAGGAACGCAGCCGGGAGATCGACGTGGTCGAGTTCGTGCCCAATGACCAGCTCGACCCGATCATGTTCGAGCGCAGCTACTTTCTGGAACCCGACGGCAAATCCGCCAAGGCCTACGTCCTGCTGCGCCGCACCCTGGAGTCGACGGAGCGCACCGCTATCGTGCGCTTCGCGCTGCGCCAAAAGACCCGGCTGGGTGCGCTTCGGGTGCGCGGCGACGTGCTGATGCTGCAGGGAATGCTGTGGAGTGACGAGGTGCGGGAGGCAAAATTTGCGGCGCTGGGCGAATCGGTGCGCGTCTCCGATCGTGAGCTTGAGCTGTCGGCCGCGCTCGTTGACTCCTTTGCCGGGGATTTCACGCCCGAGAACTTCACCGACGACTATCAGGCCCAGTTGCACGAGCTGATCGTGGCCAAGCTCGAGCGCGGCGACTCCGTCACGACCGAGCAAACCTTCGGTCGGGCAGCGGGCGAGGGCGATGCCGCGAACGGCGAGGCGAGCGGCGGGGCGGGCGGCGGGGCGGGCGGCGGCGGTGAGGTGCTCGATCTGATGGAGGCGCTGCGGCGCAGCGTCGAGAACAGCCGCTCCGACAGGAGTGGTGTCGGAGGTAGGGCGCGCCCGTAGCGCGGTCGCCCCCAGTTCACTCGCCCCCCAGTCCACTCGCCCCCAGTCCACTCGCCCCCAGTTCACTCGCCCCCCAGTAGACTCGCCCTGTGACCAGCACACAGACCGGAGTTGCCGGCTCGAGTCCCGTCAGTTCGCGGGTCTGGACCGTGCCCAATGTGCTGAGCCTGCTGCGGTTGCTGCTCGTGCCCGTCTTTCTGTACCTGCTCGCCGAGGGCCATGATGCCGGCGCGCTGCTCGTGCTGGCATTCTCGAGCGGCACCGATTTTCTCGATGGCTGGATTGCCCGCCGCTTCAACCAGATCACCCGCCTGGGCCAGCTGCTCGACCCGGCGGCCGACCGGCTCTACATCTTTGCCGCCCTGATCGGGCTCGCCCTGCGCGATCTCGTGCCGTGGTGGCTCGTGGTCGTGGTCGTCGGGCGCGATGTCTTCATGCTGATCGTCGGTATTGTGCTGGCCAACCACGGTTTTGGTCCGTTACCAGTGCACCTGCTGGGAAAAATTGCCACATTCTGCTTGTTTTATGCTCTGCCAGTCATCATGCTGGGGCAAGCCTTTCCCGAGTTGGCATGGTGGTCCGGCCCGGTGGGCTGGGCCTTCGGGCTGTGGGGCGCGTTCCTCTATTGGTGGGCCGGCATCATTTACCTCATCGAAACGGTGCGTGTAACTCGCATTCCCCGGGTTCGGGCACCCGCTCAATCCGATACGCTTGAACGATAGGAGGTGCACGGTGGTCGATTTCGACAGCACAAACAAGTCCGAGGACCCGAAAGAGGCTCACGTGACGCCCGCAGACTCTGTTTCACAGAGCCCGATGACCGACTCGACGATGACGTTCGGTCACGAATTCGCGGCGCAACTCGCGCAGCTCGACGGTGACGTCTCGGTTGAAGAGCAGGCGGCCATCGCCGCGCTGCCGTCCGGTTCGGCGCTTCTCGTGGTGCGGCGGGGCCCGAATACGGGAGCACGTTTTCTGCTCGACGCCGATGTCACGAGCGTCGGGCGTCACCCGAACGCGGACATTTTTCTCGACGATGTGACCGTGTCGCGTCGTCACGCCGAGTTTCTGCGCACGGGCACGCGCTTCGGGGTCAAAGACCTCGGCTCGCTCAACGGCACCTACTTCGATGGAAACCGCATCGACACGGCTCAGCTCAGCGACGGCGCCGAAGTTCAGGTCGGCAAGTTTCGCCTCACGTTTTACGCGTCGCGCCTTGACCTCGCGCACGCCGCCGCAGCGAGCGACTAATGGCGGCATCCTCCGCCCGGGCGTTGGCCTCGGGCGCGGCGCCGCTACTCAGCATCGGTCAGGTTCTTGCACGCCTCACACCGGATTTTCCCGACCTCACCCCGTCGAAGCTGCGCTTTCTCGAGGAGCAGGGCCTGGTCTCTCCGGCGCGCACCGAATCGGGCTATCGCAAGTTCTGCACCGGTGACCTCGAGCGCCTGCGCCTGATCCTCTCGATGCAGCGCGATCACTACCTGCCGCTCAAGGTGATTCGCTCCTATCTCGACGACCTGGACGCCGGCCTGTCGCCGACGGTGCCGGGCGGGGCCACCCCCGGCCTCACCATGCTCTCGGCCGCGCGGCGACTGAGCCGTGAGGAACTGATTCGCGACGCCGGGGCATCCGCTGCCCTCATGCACGACGCCGTGTCGGCCTCGATCATCTTGCCCGCCGACTACTACGGCGACAACGTGCTGCAGGTGCTGCGCGCTCTCGTCGAGCTGCAGCGCAGCGGCATCGAACCACGCCACCTGCGCGGGTTCCGCGGGGCCGCAGAGCGTGAGCTGGGCCTGATCGAGAGCGCGCTGGTGCCGCAGTCACGCCGCAAAGACGCGTCCAGCCGTGCCAAGGCCTCCGAAATGGCCGTCGAGATCGCCGGCCAGCTCGAGGTTGTGCGCAGCAGCCTGATTCGTTCTGCCCTCGGCCGGCTGACCAAGTAGGTCGTACACTGGAGGATGGCGAGTACCCCGGTACTCGGCCTGATGCCCCTCGACACGATATTGGTCGGGCGGATGTCCCGGGCCGAGGCTGCCCGCATCGGTAGCGTTGCCAGAGCAGTACAGCACTCACGCATTTGAGCACAGCTCCGGAGGGAGGCATCATGACTGAACTTAACCCGCAAGACGATGCCGCCCGCTACGGCATGGACGTGCTCTTCACCGACGGCATGCCTGAACTGGATGCCCAGGCCGGCTACCGCGGTGCCATCGCCGCCCGCGCGGCCGGCATCAGTTATCGACAGCTCGACTACTGGGCACGAACCGCGCTCGTCGAGCCCACCGTGCGCGGGGCCACCGGATCGGGCACCCAGCGCCTCTACGGCTTCCGTGACATCCTCGTGCTCAAGCTCGTGAAGCGCCTGCTCGACACCGGCATCTCACTGCAGCAGATTCGCACCGCCGTGAACCAGCTGCGCGAATCCGGCGTGAGCGACCTCGCGCAGACCACGCTCATGAGCGACGGCGCGAGCGTCTACCTGTGCACGAGCAACGACGAGGTCATCGACCTCGTGAGCCGCGGCCAGGGCGTTTTCGGCATCGCCGTTGGCAAGGTTCTGCGCGAGGTCGAGACGAGCCTGGTCGAACTCGACCTGCAGCTCGCCGACCCCGACGACGAACTCGCCCAGCGCCGCAGCACCCGCAAAATCTCCTGACCGGGCGAGACGTCCCGGTCGCTCGCTGCGCCGCATCCCTTCACCGCGCCGTCCGGCTGCCCCGACCCGCCGTATCCGTCTGTCACCGCGTCGGTGGCGAATTCAGGAAAAACTGGTCACGGATGGCCCAGGCGGGCCGAATCTGCGGGTTTCAGCCGGCGCAGCCTGAATTAGCAACCGGGGTCGGAGCCGGGGGCGGGGTAGTGAGCGCCGTCGCCGGTGAGGCTAGAGGGCGGCGGCTTCGGCGTACTCGCCGATGCGCGCGGTGCGCAGAATACGTTCGAGCAGCTGGTCGAAGTATCCGGCCATCTCCTGGGCGCTCTCGCCCGGCCACACGTGCAGGGGCTTCGCGGCACCCTGCGCCTGCTGCAGCGAGGTGCGCTCGGGCAGTTGCGGGCTGAGCACGAGCGGCCCAAACATGTCCCGCAGCTCCTTGATTCGAAACTGGTGTTCGAGCGACGCGACGCGCGCCCGGTTCACGATGATGCCGAGCGGCTGCAGGCGCGGGCTGAGCCCACGGCGAATCTCTTCGATTGCGCGCAGCGCACGGTCGGCAGCGGCGACCGAGAACAGTCCAGGCTCGGTGACCACGGCGACGCGGTCGCTCGCGGCCCACGCGGTGCGCGTGAGGGCGTTGAGCGATGGTGCACAGTCGATGAGCACGAGGTCGTAGTCCTTCTCAACGGTGGAGAGGGCTTCCTCGAGCTTCCAGATATCGCGGATGCTGGGGTGCGGCCCGTCGAAGTTGATGGCCGAGGGGCTGCCGATCATGACATCGATGGTGCCCTGGCCGCCGCGGGTCCACCCGCTCGGGGCGATGGCGGCGCGCACGGTTTTTTCTTTCGGGCTGGTCAGCACGTCGGCCACGTTCAGGTGGCCGGCAAGCTGGATATCCATACCCGTCGAGACGTCGGACTGGGGATCGAGGTCGACCACGAGGGTTCGAACACCCCGGGCGAAGGCAGCAGAAGCCAGACCAAGGGTCACCGTGGTCTTTCCTACTCCTCCCTTGAGGGAGCTAACGCTTAGTACGTGCACAAGAAGCTACGTTACCTTTACTAGTCTGGGAGAACCTAACCGTTGCCTGTACGCCGCGTCACCGTCGAAAGGTCTGCATGTTCACGAAAATCCTTGTTGCCAACCGTGGAGAGATCGCGATCCGTGCCATGCGCGCGGCTTTTGAACTCGGTGCGAAGACCGTTGCGGTGTTCCCTTTTGAGGACCGCAACTCCCTGCACCGCCTGAAGGCGGACGAGGCGTACCAGATCGGTGAGCCCGGACATCCGGTGCGCGCCTACCTGAACGTGGGCGAGATCATCCGAGTGGCTCGGGAGTGCGGCGCCGATGCCATCTACCCCGGGTACGGATTTTTGTCGGAGAACCCAGAGCTCGCCGAGGCGTGCGCCGAGGCCGGCATCACCTTCATCGGCCCGGGCGCCGACGTGCTCGAGATGGCCGGCAACAAGGTCACCGCGAAGGAACACGCCATTGCGGCCGGCGTTCCGGTGCTGAAATCCACGCGGCCCTCACAAGACGTCGAATTGCTCATCAGCCAGGCCGAGGAGATCGGATTCCCCATCTTCGCCAAGGCCGTCGCCGGTGGCGGCGGGCGCGGCATGCGCCGCGTGGCCACCATGAAGGACCTCCGCGGCAGCCTCGAAGAGGCCATGCGCGAGGCGAACAGCGCCTTCGGTGACCCGACCATGTTCCTCGAGGCCGCCGTGCTGCGTCCCCGCCACATCGAGGTGCAGATTCTTGCCGACGCGACCGGTGAGACCGTGCACCTGTTCGAGCGGGACTGCTCGGTGCAGCGCCGCCACCAGAAGGTCATCGAGATCGCGCCCGCCCCGAACCTCAGCGACGAGATTCGCGAGAAGCTCTACGCCGACGCGATCAAGTTCGCCCGCTCCATCGGCTACGTCAACGCCGGAACCGTTGAGTTTCTGCTCGACACGGTCGGGGAGCGCGCCGGCCAGCACGTGTTCATCGAGATGAACCCGCGCATCCAGGTCGAGCACACCGTGACCGAAGAGGTAACGGATATCGACCTCGTGCAGTCCCAGATCCGCATCGCAGCGGGGGAGACCCTCGCCGAACTCAACCTGCACCAGGAACAGATCCGCCTGCGCGGATTCGCCCTGCAGTGCCGCATCACGACCGAAGACCCGTCCGCGGGCTTCCGCCCCGACACCGGCAAGATCACCACCTACCGTTCCCCGGGCGGCGCGGGCATCCGCCTCGACGGCGGCACGATCAACCCGGGCACGCAGATCAGCCCGCACTTCGACTCCATGCTCGCCAAGCTGACCTGCCGCGGCCGCGACTACAGCGCCGCGGTCACCCGTTCCAAGCGCGCCCTCGCCGAGTTCCGCATCCGCGGCGTGTCCACCAACATCGCGTTCCTGCAGGCCGTGCTCGAAGACCCCGATTTCGCCGTCGGCGACGTCAGCACCTCCTTCATCGACGAACGCCCCGACCTGCTGCGCACCCGCACCTCCAAGGACCGCGGCACGAAGATCCTCAACTGGCTCGCCGACGTCACGGTGAACCAGCCCAACGGCGTGCCCGTGACGCTCGTGAGCCCCACCGAGAAGCTTCCCGCCCTCGACCTCACGACGCCGGCTCCGGGCGGCTCACGTCAGCGCCTGCAGCTTCTGGGCCCGGTCAAGTTCGCGGCCTCCCTGCGGGCCCAGACGGCCCTCGCCGTGACGGACACCACGTTCCGTGACGCCCACCAGTCGCTGCTGGCCACTCGGGTGCGCACCAAGGACCTCGTCGCGGTCGCACCCTACGTCGCGCGCCTCACCCCCGAGCTGCTCTCGGTCGAGGCCTGGGGCGGCGCGACCTACGACGTCGCGCTGCGTTTTCTCGGTGAAGACCCGTGGGAACGCCTCGCCGCCCTGCGCGAGTCGCTGCCGAACATCAACATCCAGATGCTGCTGCGCGGCCGCAACACCGTCGGCTACACCCCGTACCCGACCGAGGTGACGGATGCCTTCGTGCGCGAAGCCGCATCGACCGGCGTGGACATCTTCCGTATCTTCGACGCCCTGAACGACGTGTCCCAGATGCGTCCGGCGATCGACGCCGTACTCGCGACCGGCACGAGCCTGGCCGAGGTCGCCGTCTGCTACACCGGCGACCTGCTCGACCCGGCCGAGGACCTCTATACCCTCGACTACTACCTGCGCCTGGCCGAGCAGATCGTCGAGTCCGGCGCCCACGTGCTCGCGATCAAGGACATGGCCGGGCTGCTGCGACCCGCCGCAGCCGAGAAGCTCGTCAGCGCGTTCCGCGAGCGCTTCGACCTGCCGGTGCACGTGCACACCCACGACACCGCCGGCGGCCAGCTCGCGACCCTGCTCGCCGCCTCCCGAGCCGGCGCCGACGCGGTCGACGTGGCCAGCGCCCCGATGGCCGGCACCACGAGCCAGCCCTCGGCGAGTTCTCTCGTCGCCGCGCTCGCCCACACCGAGCGCGACACCGGCATCAGCCTGCAGAATGTCTGCGACCTCGAACCATACTGGGAGGCCGTGCGCCACGTCTACCACCCCTTCGAGTCGGGCCTGTCGGCCCCGACCGGTCGGGTCTACAAGCACGAAATTCCCGGCGGCCAACTCTCCAACCTGCGCACCCAGGCGGTCGCCCTCGGCCTCGCTGACCACTTCGAGCTCATCGAGGACATGTACACCGCCGCCAACAAGATCCTCGGCCGGGTACCGAAGGTGACGCCCTCGTCGAAGGTTGTCGGTGACCTCGCGCTCTACCTCGCCGCGGTGAAGGCCGACCCGGCCGACTTCGAGAAAAACCCCGACAAGTACGACGTGCCCGACTCGGTTATCGGTTTCATGGCCGGGGAACTCGGCGACCTGCCGGGCGGCTGGCCAGAACCGTTCCGCAGCAAGGTGCTCGCGGGCCGCAACGTGCGGATCGGCGTGACCGAACTCACCGGGCCCGAGCGCACCGCGCTCGACGCCGACAGCTCGACCCGCCGCGCGATGCTCAACCAGCTGCTGTTCCCGGCACCGACGCGCCAGTTCGAGCAGATTCGTGAGCTCTTCGGCGACCTGTCGGTCGTCGACACCGTCGACTACCTCTACGGCCTGCAGCAGGGCCAAGAGCATGCGGTCGACATCGCCCCCGGCGTGCGCCTCTACGTCGGCCTCGAGGCCATCGGTGAAGCGGATGCGAAGGGCATGCGCACCGTCATGACCGTGCTGAACGGTCAGTTGCGTCCCGTCTTCGTGCGGGACCGCAGCATCGCCGTCGAGGCCCGCACGGCCGAGAAGGCCGACGCGAACCAGCCGGGGCAGATTGCCGCGCCGTTCTCCGGCGTCGTCACCCTGCAGGTCGAGGAGGGCGCAGCCATCGAAGCCGGCCAGAGCATCGCGAGCATCGAGGCCATGAAGATGGAGGCCGCGATCACCTCACCGATCAGCGGTGTCATCGAACGCGTCGCCATCCCGGTGACCCAGCAGGTCGACGCCGGTGATCTGCTTGTGGTGGTACGTCCGCGCTAGGATTAGGCCCGTCTATCGAAGGGCAGGGACCAATGGCCGAAAAGGGTAACGACGACGGCGGTACCGCCGCGCAGTCAGCTGCGGGCGGTACCGGGGCGTCGGGCGCACGCACGTCGGCCGGTGGTGTGTTCACCGAGGAGTACAACAGTGAGCTTCCGCCGCACAGCATCGACAACCTGGCCGCTGCCCTGCCCGAGAACCTGAGCGTTCCGCTGCCGGTCTCTGCCGCCCGAACGGCTTCTGCCGCCGGAGCGTCTGCTGCTGCCGGTGCGGCACGCAACGCCGGTAACCCGGGGCCGCGCCGCGCCGCAGCCGGTGCGCCAGCCCTGGTGCGGGCCTCCGCCCAGCACCCGGCAGCCCAGAACCCCGCTACCCACACTGTCGAGGTCGGTACCCCGTCGAATTCACGGGGAGCGCGCGCATCCGTCGTCACGACGTCTGTCGCCGTGTCGCTCGGTGCCCCGCGAGACGAGGCCGACCGCCAGGTTCGCACCGAGAGTGGCGGGCCGGAATCGGCGTCAATGCTCACCTCCGACCGCCTGCTCGAGGTCAACCGACGCACCCGCCGTGCGCCGCGCGGAGCCTGGAACCGGTTCGTGTATGACGCGACCCTGCACGTGGTCAACCTCGGTGACTCCGCCAAGGTGCGCGCCCATCAACAGATGGATGAGCGCATTCGACGCCACTTCGACGGCGGAGCCCGTTTCGTACCGATCCTCACCCGCAAGGGCGGCGTCGGCAAGACCACCGTGACGGCCCTGCTCGGCATGGCCCTCGCCGACGCGCGCGACGACCGCATCATCGCCGTCGACGCGAACCCCGACCGCGGCACCCTGTCGGAGCGGGTGAGCAAACAGACCCGCCTGACCGTGCGCGACGTGGTCACCCGCGCAGCCTCGATCGGTAACTTCACCGACTTCACCGCGCTCGTCTCCCGCGACGAGACGCGGCTGGATATCCTCGCCTCCGACACCGACCCGCTGCTCTCCGAGGCATTCGACGAGAACGACTACAACGTCGTCGCCGACCTCGCGGCCCGGTTCTACTCGATCGTGCTCACCGACTGCGGCACCGGCATCGTGCACTCCGTGATGCGGGCCACCCTGCAGCGCGCCGATTCCATCGTCATCGTCTCGGGCGGCAGCGTCGACGAGGCCCGCCTTGCATCCGAGACGCTCACCTGGCTCGAAGCCAACGGTTACGGTGAGCTCGTGCGCAACAGCATTGTCGCGATCAACACCGCCACCCAGGGCACCAACCTGGTTCGGCTTGAAGAGATCGAGTCGCACTTTCGGTCCCGGGTTCGCGAGATCGTGCGTATTCCCTACGATGCGCAGCTCGCCGCCGGCAGCGTGGTGTCCTACAAAGACCTGCAGCCGATCACCCAACTGGCGGCCCGCACCCTCGCCGCCCTGGTGGTGGAAGGCCTTCCTGCCGACCAGAACTCTTAAATCGCCAGTCGCTCCGCAGCCCCATTTCCACGTACGTCATTTCAGTTAAGGTTTCCTTCGTGCCCGAACGCCAGATCCGTCTTCTCGGGGACCCGGTCCTCAAAACCGTGTCCGACCCGATCCTCACGATCGACGACCGTGTGCGTTCGCTCGTGCAGGACCTCGTCGACAGCGTCAGGCTGCCGGGCCGGGCCGGTGTCGCTGCCTCGCAGATCGGCGTGAACGTGCGGGCCTTCAGCTACAACGTCGACGGTGAGATCGGCTACATCCTCAACCCGGTCGTCGTCGAGGTCAGCGGTGAACCCGTCCCGCTCGATGAGGGCTGCCTCTCGGTGCCCGGCCTGTGGTACCCCACCATGCGGTATCCGTTCGCCCGCGTCACCGGAATCGACCTTGACGGCGAACCCGTCGAACTCTCCGGCACCGGCATCATGGCCCAGGCGCTGCAGCACGAGACCGACCACCTCGATGGCCTGCTGTACCTTGACCGCCTCGACAAGACGAATCGTCGAGCGGCGATGAAAGAGGTCCGCGAGTCCACCTGGTTCTAAGTCGACACGTCCTCACTCGACAGGGCCGGGATCGACACGTCCTCGATCGACAGGGCCGGGATCGACGGGGCCGGGATCGACGGGGCCTGGATCAACACAGCGCGACAGAATGGGCCGCTCTGCCAGTGGCAGAGCGGCCCATCGTCTGTCGTGGTGGGGCTAGTCCCGAATCGAGAAGCCTCCGGTGACGGGCGCGCCCGCGTACATGTCGTCGATGGTCTCGGCGAAGTCGCGCAGAATGATGTTGCGCTTGATGCTCATTTTCGGTGTCAGGTGGCCGCTCGCCTCGGTCAGTTCGATGTCGAGCAGGGTGAACTTGCGAATCGACTCCGCTCGGGAGACACCCTCGTTGGCGTGGTCCACGGCCCGCTGAATTTCGGCGAGCACGGCGGGGTTGACGGATGCCTCGGTGAGGCTCATGCCGGCATCCTCGTGGTTGTTGTTGAGCCAGACCGGAAGCATGTCGGGGTCGAGCGTCACGAGTGCTGAGATGAAGGGCTTCTGGTCGCCGACGACGACGACCTGCCCGACGAGCGGATTGGCGCGGATGGGGTCTTCGAGGGCGGCCGGTGCGACGTTCTTGCCGCCGGCCGTGACGATGATCTCCTTCTTGCGTCCGGTGATCGTGAGAAAGCCGTCGTTGTCAAAGGAGCCGATGTCGCCCGTGCGCAGCCAGCCCTCGTTGAAGGTCTCCCGGGTGGCTTCGGGGTTCTTCCAGTACTCCTTGAAGACGTTGACGCCCTTGACCTCGATCTCGCCGTCGTCCATGACGCGCACCGAGACTCCGGGCAGCGGCGGGCCGACCGTGCCGATCTTGGCGCGGGTGGCCAGGCTCACGGTCGCCGGGGCGGTCGTCTCGGTGAGCCCGTAGCCCTCGAGAATCACGATGCCGAGGCTGTGGAAGAAGTGGCCGAGGTGTTCGCCGAGGGGAGCGGACCCCGAGACGGCGTAGACCACGTTTCCGCCCATTGCGGCGCGCAGTTTGCTGTAGACGAGGCGGTCGAAGAGCGCAAACTTGACCTTCATCATGAGCGGAACCGCGGTGCCGGCCTGCACGGCCTTGGAATGCTCGACCGCGATGTGTGCGGCGGCATCGAAGATCTTGCCCTTGCCGCCGGCCTCAGCCTTCTGCTGCGCCGAGTTGTACACCTTCTCGAACACCCGCGGCACGGCGAGCAGAAAGGTCGGCTTGAAGCTGCCGAGCGCCGGCAGAAGCTGTTTGGTGTCGGCCTGGTGACCGACCCGCACGTTGGCGTGCACGCACAGCACCGAGATGAAGCGCGCGAAGACGTGAGCCGTCGTGATGAAAAGCAGGGTCGAGGCACCGTCCGGGTGGGTCAGCACCTCTTTCAGGGCCACCGCGGAGTTGCGGCTGGTCTCCAGAAAATTGGCGTGGGTGAGCACACAGCCCTTGGGCCGGCCGGTCGAGCCCGAGGTGTAGATGAGGGTGGCCATGTCGTCGCCGACGGCGAGGTTGCGGCGGCGGTCGATTTCGGCATCCGTCACGGCGACGCCGCCGGCAGCGAGCTTGTCCAGGTCACCGAGGTCGATCTGCCACACCGAAGCGATGTTCGGCAATTCGGGGTGCACCTCGTCGAACCGGGCGAAGTGATCGGGCGTCTCGACGATGAGGGCCGTCGCACCGGAGTCGCTCAGGTTCCACTGCACCTGGCTGGGGGAGCTGGTCTCGTAGACGGGAACCAGCACGGCGCCGGCGAACCAGACGGCGAAGTCGATCAGTGTCCACTCGTAGCGGGTCTTGCACATGAGGCCGATCTTGTCGCCCGGAGCGATCCCGGCGGCGACGAGGCCCTTCGCGAGGGCGACGACCTGAGCGTGAAACTCACGCGTCGTGACCGGAACCCATTCACCGTTTCTCGGCAGTGAGAACAGCACGGAGTCGGGGGTGGCGGCGAGGCGATCGACAAGAAGATCGGTGACATTGGCGCCGGGATCGGCGGGAACGATGGCGGGAACGTCAAATTGTTTCACGGTAACTCCTTCGGTACCGGCAGCGGATGCCCACACTCTACCGAGAAAAGCTCGGGTGAGGGGGGTTTTTCGCCTTACGGCAAACTGTTTTACTACACTCTAGAGGGTGCAGTTGTCGGTATCTCGGAGCCGCGCCTGTGCTTGTATCAGTTCGCCGCAGCTGGCTCAACTTCGCCGACCCGCTCCACCACGAAAGGTTCGCCGTGCACGCCATTGGAATTGATATCGGGGGCACCAAGATCGCCGGCGCCCTCGTCGACGCGAGCGGTACGATTCTGCGCTCCGACCGGGTACCCACCGAGGCCACCGACCCGCGTGAGATTGAAGACGCCGTCGTGGCCATGATTGAGGGACTGGCCGCGGGCGAGCAGGTCATCGCCGCAGGGGTCGCCGCCGCCGGATTCATTGACGCCGAACAATCCACCGTGCACTACGCGCCCAACATCAACTGGCGCAACGAGCCGTTCCGCACGAAGCTCGAGGCCCGCCTCGACCTGCCGATTTTGATCGAGAATGACGCCAACGCGGCCGGCTGGGCCGAATTCAGGTTTGGTGCCGGTCGCCCCTTCCACGACATGGTCATGCTGACCATCGGCACCGGCGTGGGCGGCGCCATCGTCGCGGGCGGTCGTCTCTTCCGCGGCGGCTTCGGTGCGGCCGCCGAGCTCGGCCACTTGCGCCTCGTGCCGAACGGTCTGCCCTGCGGCTGCGGCGCGCACGGCTGCATCGAGCAGTACGGATCCGGTCGGGCCCTGCTGCGCATCGCCAACGAGTACGCGGATGCCGGTGGTGTCGGCCTCGGCCTGGCCGCCGCCCGATCCCGCAAGGGCAAACTGACCGGCAAAGAGGTCGGCCGCCTCATCCTCGCCGGAGACGGCGGCGCCCTCGCTGCGCTGCGCCAGCTCGGCGGCGCCCTGGGCCAGGCCTGCGCGAGCCTCGGCGCCGTGCTCGACCCTCAGGTTTTCGTGTTCGGCGGCGGAGTCGCCGCGGCCGGGGACCTGCTGCTCGAGCCGATCCGCACCGCGTACCTCGAACATCTGCCGGCCCGCGGCTACCACCCGGAACCGGAGTTCGTGATCGCCCAGCTCGTCAACGATGCCGGCGTCGTCGGCGCGGCCGATCTCGCACGCGACAGCGTCACGCAGTAGGCTCGATCAGTCGAATAAAAGGAGTGCGCGTTGTTCTACTGGTTCATGAAGAACATTGTCGTTGGCCCGTTGTTGCTGGGAATCTTTCGACCCTGGGTCGTCGGCCTCGAGAACATCCCCAAGAGCGGCGGCGTCATTCTCGCGAGCAACCACCTGTCCTTCATCGACTCGGTGTTTCTTCCGCTCGTGGTGTCTCGTCGTGTCGTCTTTCTCGCCAAAAGCGAGTACTTCACCGGCAAGGGACTCAAGGGGTGGGCGACCAAGCAGTTCTTCAAGGCGACGGGCCAGTTGCCGATCGACCGTTCAGGCGGCAAGGCTTCGGAAGACTCCCTCAACACCGGCCTGCGGGTGCTCGGGCTGGGAGGGGTTCTCGGCATCTATCCGGAAGGAACCCGCAGCCCCGACGCGAAGATGTATCGCGGCCGCACCGGCGTTGCCCGGATGGTGCTCGAATCGGGTGTCCCGGTGATCCCGGTCGCCATGATCGACACCGAGAAGGCCATGCCGACCGGTACCCGCATCCCGAAGGTACGGCGCATCGGCATCGTCATCGGAACCCCCCTGGACTTCACCCGTTTCGAAGGCATGGAGGGCGACCGCTTCGTGCTGCGCAGCGTGACCGATGAGCTCATGTACGAGCTCCAGCGCCTCAGCACCCAGGAATATGTCGACGTCTACGCCACCTCCGTCAAGGAAAAGCGCGCGACCCTTTCGCGATAGGCTCAGGCCAGGCCGTCCAGCGCGTTCTGGCCTGTTCACCGCCCACAGTTCTCGGCCGATGACAGCTCGATACTGTCGAGCTCGGACGATGTGCGCCCAAGAGAAACCAGGAATTACCCCGTGGTAGACCCCACCGAACCGGTTGTCGTGGCAGAGAAATCAGTGATCGCCGGCCTTGACCACTGGCGCACACTGCCGATCAAGCAGCAGCCGACCTGGCCCGACGCGGCCGTCGTCGCCGCAGCCTCGGCCGAGCTGGCCACCCAGCCGCCCCTCGTCTTCGCGGGCGAGGTCGATATTCTGCGCGACCGTCTCGCCCAGGCCGCGAGCGGCCACGCTTTCCTGCTGCAGGGCGGCGACTGCGCCGAGACCTTCAGCGGTGCGACCGCCGAGCAGATTCGTAACCGCGTCAAGACCGTGCTGCAAATGGCCGTCGTTCTCACCTACGGCGCTTCGATGCCCGTCATCAAGATGGGCCGCATGGCCGGCCAGTTCGCCAAGCCGCGCTCGAGTAACTTCGAGACCCGGGGCGACGTCACCCTGCCCGCCTACCGCGGTGACATCGTGAACGGCTACGACTTCACCCCGGAATCCCGCGAGGCCGACCCGGCCCGTCTCGTGAAGGGGTACCACACCGCCGCATCGACCCTCAACCTCATCCGGGCCTTCACGCAGGGCGGCTTCGCCGACCTGCGACAGGTGCACAGCTGGAATCAGGGCTTCGCGAAGAACCCGGCCAACCAGCGGTACGAGAAGGTCGCCAAAGAGATCGACCGGGCGATCAAGTTCATGATCGCCTGCGGAGCCGACTTCGAGGCCATGCGTCGCACCGAGTTCTACACGAGCCACGAGGGCCTGCTCATGGACTACGAGCGCCCCATGACCCGCATCGACTCCCGCACCGGCACGCCGTACAACACGAGCGCGCACTTCGTCTGGATCGGAGAGCGTACTCGCGACCTCGACGGAGCGCACGTGGACTTCCTGTCGCGTGTGCGCAACCCGATCGGCGTCAAGCTCGGCCCGAGCACCTCGGCCGACGACATGCTGCGCCTGATCGACAAGCTCGACCCCAACCGCGAGCCCGGGCGGCTCACGTTCATCACCCGGATGGGCGCCGGCAAGATTCGCGACGCCCTGCCGCCGCTGCTCGAAGCCATCAAGGCCAGCGACGCGACCCCGCTGTGGGTGACCGACCCCATGCACGGTAACGGCGTCACGACACCGACCGGCTACAAGACGCGTCGCTTCGACGACGTCGTCGACGAGGTCAAGGGCTTCTTCGAGGCGCACCGCGCGGTCGGCACCCACCCGGGTGGCATCCACGTGGAACTCACCGGCGACGACGTCACGGAGTGCCTCGGCGGCTCGGAGCACATTGACGAGGCCGCTCTTGCGACCCGTTACGAGTCGCTCTGCGACCCGCGCCTGAACCACATGCAGTCTCTCGAGTTGGCCTTCCTGGTGGCCGAGGAGCTCGCCGTTCGCTAGTAGGTTCCCGCCCCACCCGCCCCATCTCCGCGAGAGCGGGTGATTCGTCGTTCAGACCCGCTCTAACCGACGATCCACCCGCTTTCGCGTGCGGGTGGGCGTCGTGGGGTGGGCGTCGTGGGGTGGGCGTTGTGGGGTGGCCGGATGGGACCGGCTGCGGGCGTGCTGGCCGCCGGGTCCTCGGTGCGTGCTGCGGCAGCGGATGCCGCGCGCGTGCGGCAGCGGCCGCGCTCGGTGATGAGCGCGCCCGATACGGGTGGCCGCTACGGCCGTTACGGTAGCGCGTCCCCGTATCGGGCGCGCTTACGGTGCCAACGTGCCTTTCGCCCCAGATCGCCGCGCCACGTTCCGCGAGAGCGGTTGAATCGTCGCTCTGACACGCTTTCGCGACCTTGACGAAGCCTCGGGGCTTGTCAGCCGCGCTGGCCCGCACCGCTTCGAGACCCATATCGGTGTGCGGCGCGGCGCGGCACGCCTATGCGGTGAAACTGATCTTGATCGTTGAACCCGCTGGAACGAGCTGACCTTCCCCCGGTTCCAGCTTCATGACCGTGAAGAAATTCGACGCACCCGGTGCGTCGGCGAACGGAATGTAGTCCAGTTTCAATCCGGAGGCCTCGAGCAGGGGTTTGGCTTCAGTCCAGGATAGGCCGACGACGTTTCTGGGAACCTCGACCGGCTCCGGGCCGCGGGAGATCGTCAGCGTGATCGTCGCTCCGGCGCGAACCGTTCCCTCGGGTGCCGAGCCGCGAATCACATCGCCCTCCGGCACGCTGTCGTCGTAGGATTCCTCGCCGCGGGTCACGAGCAGGCCCTTGTCGGCCAGAATCGCCGTGGCATCCTCGACCGACTCGCCGGCGACCGCGGGAATGGCCCCGAGAGACACGACGAGGTTCACGGTGAGTCCCTCGAAGTAGTCGCCGCCAGCGGATACGTCGGCGCCGTCGCTCTCTTTGCTGGCGGCGATCACGACCCCGGCCTCGACATCGGCGCTGAAGATCGGGTCGACCGTGCCGACGACGGCGGCCAGCCCGGTGATCGTGTCTTCTGCGTCGCCTTGACTGAGCCCCGCGAGGGCCGGCAGGGTGATCGGCTGCAGCCCCAGCGAGACGATGACCTGCACGACACTGTCCTGCCCGAGCCGCGTGCCGGCGCCCGGTTCGGTTCCCGTGACGAGCCCTTCGGGAATCGTCGCGCTGTACACCGAACCGGGCTCGGCAACCAGGCCGAGTTCGAGCAGCCGCGCCGCGGCATCCTCTGGGGTGGAACTCACGAGCGAGGGCACGGCGACCTCGGAGCCGGGCCCCGAGCCGAAGTACCAGCCGGTGCCGCCGATGACGGTCGCGAGAAACAGAACGAGGGCGAACAGCCAGTAGCCGCGGGCCTTGCGGCCGCGCGTCTTCTTCGCCAGAACGGCCCCGTTGGCAACCGTGCCGCCACCGGGCAAGACGAGGTCGTTGGACGCACCTGGTCCGGTGGGAAGCAGCGTCGCTGCTCCCAGAATCTGGGTTTCGGCTTCGGCCGTGAGCGGTGAAACCGGCGCCCCCAGCAGCACGCCGCTGGTCTGGCCGCCGCGCGGCATGACCATCGTCTTGGTGCCCGCGACGGCGGGGCGCAGCATGCTGCCCACATCGAGCAGTTGGTCGAGCATGACGCGCGCGTCACGGGGACGCTGTTCCGGGTCGCGCGCGGTCGCCCACAGCACGAGCTCGTCGAGTTCCTGGGGGATCGAGGGCACCTTGCTGCTGGGCATCGGAACCGTGTCGTTCGCGTGCTGGTAGGCGATCTGCATGGGTGCATCGCCGACGTAGGGCTGCTCGCCAGTGAGCATCTCGAACGTCATGATGCCGAGGGCGTAAATGTCGCTGCGCGCATCCGCCACTCCGCGCGTGACGAGCTCGGGGGAGAGGTATGCGATCGTGCCCAGCAGGGCCTGACCGGTCGCCGTGTTGTTATTGCTCGCGCGGGCCAGGCCGAAGTCGCTGATCTTGATGCGGCCGTCGTCGGCGAGCAGCACATTCTCGGGCTTCACATCGCGGTGCACGATTCCGGCCTTGTGGGCCGCGGCGAGACCGCTCAGCACCGCTTCGAGAATGTCGAGGGTCTGCTCGGGGGTCAGCCGCCCGTAATCTTTGAGCAGATCGCGCAGGGTGATGCCCGGCAGGTACTCCATGACGAGGTAGGCCATGTCGGCGTCCTGGCCCTGGTCGAAGACGTTGACCACGTTGGGGTGCGCGAGCCTCGCGGCCGACCGGGCCTCCTGAATGAAACGGCTGCGAAAATCGGCGTCATCGGCGAGGTGGCCGTGCATGATCTTGAGCGCAACCCGGCGTTCCAGGCGCAAATCCGTGGCGAGGTAGACCGTGGCCATGCCGCCGCGGGCGATTCGCGAGCGCACCTCATAGCGGCCATCAATCAGACGGCCGAGCATCGGGTCGGTCGGGATATCACTCACTCGATTTATTCTAGGGATTCGCGAGGCATCGGCGCGGCAAACACTCCGCCAAGACGAATCTCACCCGGCTGCCGCCGGACCATTCGACGCAGTCCGACGGGAATTTCGGCAGGTCCGGCCCGAACAGGGCGTTGTTGGGGCGTTTTTTCGCGTCGAATGGTTCGCGGGGCAATCGGGTCAGCCCAGCTGCGGCAGCCAGAGCCGAGCAGAGGCCTCCCACTTGGCGTAGAAGTCTGGGTGGGCCGAGATTTGAACGGCCTGGGCGGCATCCGTCACGCTCATGGACTCCCAGCCGGGAATGTCGAGCAGCCCTCGGGTCACGCCGGGGTTCGGGTTGCCGGCCCCGCCGAAGAACGCGAGGCTGGCCCTGGTCGAGTCCATCACCTGTTCGTTGGTGCCCCAACCGATGCTGGGACGCTGCTGAAACAGGCCGAGGGAGTCGCGGTCACCGTGGTCCACATTGCGCAGGCCGGATTCCTGGGCGGCCGCGGCGAGGGCGATGACGAGCCCCTGGTCGGAGACTCCGGCGGCACGCCCGACCGAGACGATGGTCTGCGCGTTTTGGCGCATCTCATCTGTCATGACGGTGGTCACGAAGACGGCTGCCTCGGCCGTGGGCAGCGCGGCAGCGGCTGCGGCTTCTGCGGCGGCTGCGGCGGCGGCGGCGATGACCGCGGCCGGCTGCGGCACTGTCAGAACCTGGCCCGGGTAGATCATGCTCGACCAGCCGAGGCCGTTGGCGTCGAGCATCTCCTGCACCGACAGGCCCGCTGCGGCCGCGACGGCCCCGATGGTGTCGCCGGTGGCAATGGTGTGTGAGCCCGCGGCCGGGGCCACGAACGCCGCGGGGGCTGCGGCCACGGGCGTGACGGCGGCGACGGATGCCGGCGCTCCCGGAATCACGATGGCCTGCCCCGGAAAAATGGTGCTGCTGCGGGTCAAACCGTTGGCGTCGAGGAGCGCCTGCACCGACACCGCGGCGCCGGCCGCGATGCCGCTGAGCGTGTCGCCGGCGACGACGGTGTGCTGCCCGGCCGGGGCAGGGGGCGCCGGCGTCGACACCGGAGCCGGCGCCTGCTCGGCGAGTTTGAGCACCTGGCCGGGAAAGATGAGGGCCGACCAGCCGAGGCCGTTGAGCGCGAGCACCGACGCGCTCGCAAGACCGAATCGACCGGCGATTGCGCTGATGGTGTCACCCTCGACAACGGTGTACTCAGTCGGTGCGGCCTCGGTGCGCACCGCTGCGGTGGTGACCGTTGGGGTCGGCGCGGCGAGCAGTGGTCCGGAGCCGAGCTGCTTCTTCGCGAGCCCGGCGGCCTGGGCCGGGGACGCGAGGTTCAGGGAGAGCGCGAGGCTGCTGACGAGCACGATCGGCACGCTCAGCGCGAGGCTCCGCGACATGCCCCGTGAACTGGGGGTGTCGTCTGCAGGCCGGGATTCCCGGCGTTTTTGCGTCAAAGCCGCGACTTTCTGCACCATTTTGCTCACTTCGGCCGACATTGAGCTCCCATTCGTTGCTTTCGACTGACCACGCTGGCACATATCGGCAGAGGAGTCAATCAGCGTCACCGGCGTGACGATTGCGCACGGCGCGGCAGGTTCGTTTGAACCGAACGCCAAATCGTGGGAGGCTTAGTAGGTGACCGAAGAGTTTTCAGAGCCGCAGTGGCTCACCCTCCCCGCCCTTGTCAATGTGCTCAACGTCAGCGCCAGCCGCGTCAAGCAGCTGATCGAAGACAAATTCCTGCTCGCGATTCGCCGTGACGGCGTGCTGCAGGTACCCGCCGCGTTCATTCGTGACGGCGCGCCGCTTCCCGAATTGCGCGGCACCATCTTCGTGCTCGGCGACGACGGCTTCACCGACGTGCAGGCCATGGACTGGCTGCTCAACGTCGACGACAGCCTCGGCGCGGCACCCATCGACGCCCTGCGCGCCGGCCGCAAGGCCGAGGTGCGACGCGTCGCCCAGGCGCTGGCCTAAGCAGGCAACACGGCGCCGGCCTCACTGCACCGCTCGCGGCGCTTGTCTGACGGCGACGGCGCCCGCGCCACCGCGAGCGCCCGCCCGCTAGAACGTTCGGCGCGTCACCTTCGCGCTGAGCGTGCGCAGCTGCGACCGAGCGGTCGCAGCGAGCGGTGCGTCCTCGAGCACGGCTTCTGCCTCGGCGACCCGTTCGGCGATGAGTGCCTCGACCCGGTCGACCGCGCCGCTGGTCAGGATCAGCTGCTGCAACACCGCAATGCGGGGGGCGTCGAGCGTCAGGTCGCCGAGTTCCGCGTCGAGCAGCGTGCGTTCGCTTGCGCCGAGCGTCTCGCGAGCCAGGGCGACCAGCACGGTGCGTTTGCCCTCGCGCAGGTCATCGCCGCTCGGTTTGCCGGTAACGGATGCGTCACCGAAGACTCCAAGCAGATCGTCACGCAGCTGATAGGCGATGCCCAGCGGCAGCCCGAAGGCGCGCAGGGCGTCGAGCTGGTCCGGCGTGCCCCCGGCCAGAGCCGCCCCGATCACGAGGGGTGCCTGCACGCTGTACTTCGCCGACTTGAAGGTGATCACGCGCAGCGCGCGATCGAGCAGCTCCGACTCGGGCTGCACAATCCAGGCCTGCTCCTCGAGAATGTCGAGGTACTGGCCAGCGGTCACCTCGGTGCGCATGTGATTGAACTCCAGCCGGGCTCGCCGACCGGCGGCACGGGCATCCGTCGTCAGCGCCTCGAGGCCCTCGTCGAGCAGCTCATCGCTCCAGCCGAGCAGCAGATCGCCGAGCAGAATCGCCGACGCACGGCCGAAATCACCCGCCGTGCCGGCCCAACCCTCGCGCAGATGCAGCCCCTCGAAGAGCTTGTGGGCGGATGCTCCGCCCCGCCGGGTATCGGAATTGTCGATGATGTCGTCGTGCACGAGCGCGGCGGCGTGGAAAATCTCGAGGGCAGCGGCGGCCGACACGACGGGTGCGAGATCGCCGAATTCGTCGCCGCGCACGCTCTGCCAGCCCCAGTAGCAAAAAAGGGCTCTGAAGCGCTTTCCACCGCTGAGAAATTGCCGTGAGAAGTCCACTAACGGCGTCAGATCACGGCTGATCAAGGACACAATTGGTTCACGGGTAATCAGGAATTCGTCGACACGAGAATCAACCAGATCGACCAGACGAGTGCTTTCAGTCACCTGCCTAGCCTAGCCACCGTGGCGGGGTTAGAATTGAGAGCCAACCCGCTCGATCCCGTTATTGGAGGGAATGAGATGCCGCTTTCGGAACAGGAGCAGCGACTCCTTGAAGAGATGGAGCGCAGCCTTTATCACAACGATGCCGACTTTGTCGCCAGCGTCGGTGTGACGAGACTTCGACCCAACTATCGCTCAATCGTCATCGGTGTCTTGCTTGCCGTTGCCGGAATCGGCGCGCTGATTGCCGGGGTTGCATTGCAGCAACTGTGGTTGGGCATCGTGGGCTTCGCCCTCATGTTCGCTGGCGTACTGATTGCCATCACTCCCGGAAAGTCCGTGCGCGGATTCTCCGGTCCGCCCCCCGCCGGCCGCAGTTCAGCGCCGGCCTCGTCGGAGCAGGGCTTTATGGATCGCATGAACGACCGCTGGGACCGTCGCCAGGACGGCCAGCAGTAGCTCCGGCACCAAACCAGCTCCACAGCACGCCAGCTCCACAGCGCCCCACCAGCTCCACAGCGCCCCACCAGCTCCATCCAGTTCCACCCCCAGACCTCATAATCTGACCTCCAAAAGGGCCGATCTTCTGATCGGCCCTTTTTTTGTACCCATTTTCGCTCCCGGAATGGGCGGTGGGCTGCACAGCGCTCCCTTTCCCTCCACCGCCCCAATCCCACTGCTTTCAGGGCTTCCCGGTGAACTTTCTCCGAATCCGGCCATCAATCCTGAGATCGTGGTTGATAGTGGAGTAAAGTGGAGCAACACCTGAGGCGGGTGGAGCGGATCCATCGAAAAGGGAAGGGGTAGAGATGTTCCTCGGGACCTACGCCCCCAAGCTCGATGAAAAAGGCCGCATCATCCTCCCCGCGAAATTTCGTGAAGAACTTTCCACGGGTGTCGTCATGACCCGCGGCCAGGAGAACTGCATCTACGTCTTCAGCACCCGCGAGTTCGAGGAGCTGCACGACAAGATTCGCCAGGCCCCGGTGACGAGCAAGCAGGCGCGGGACTACCTGCGGGTATTCCTGTCCGGCGCGAGTTCGGAAACACCCGACAAACAAAATCGGGTGACCATTCCCGCCAACCTCCGTACCTATGCGGGCCTCGACCGGGAGCTCACCGTCATCGGTGCCGGCAGCCGCGTCGAAATCTGGGATAGCGAGGCCTGGAGCACCTACCTGGCCGAGCAGGAGATCTCATTCGCCAACACGACGGAGGAGGTGATTCCGGGACTCTTCTAGCCCCTGGACCCTGACTCCCAGCCGTTCTTCCCCTGACACACTTCCCCGGTGCCAGGTTGGGAATGGATGGGAATCAGGACCGAGGGTCTGGCCCGGCATTATGACAACCAACAACAGCCCCAGCAACAGCCCGCTCAGCGGTATCCACACCCCCGTCATGCTCGAACGATGCATCGAGCTGCTGGCCCCGGCCCTCAGTGCGCCCGGCGCGGTACTGGTCGACGCGACGCTCGGCATGGCCGGCCACGCCGAGGCCTTTCTGCAGCGATTCCCCGAGCTGACGCTCGTCGGACTCGACCGCGACACCGACGCCCTCGCCATCGCGGGGGAGCGGCTCGCTCCCTTTCACGACCGCATCCACCTCGTGCACACCGTGTACGACGGCATCGGCGAGGCCCTGGCCGGACTCGGCATTCCCGAGGTGGCCGGCGTGCTCTTCGACCTCGGTGTGTCGTCGCTGCAGATCGACCGCGTCGACCGCGGTTTCTCGTACTCCAAAGACGCCCCACTCGACATGCGCATGGACAACACCCAGGACTTCACCGCCGAGCGCATCCTCGCCGAGTACAGCGAGGCCGACCTGAGGCGCATCTTCCGCGACTACGGCGAAGAGAAGCTCGCCGCCCGGTACGCCAAGGCCATTGTCGAGTCCCGTGACGCGACGCCGTTCGTGCGTTCCGGCCGACTCGTCGAGGTCATCACGGCCGCGACGCCGGTGGCCGTGCAGCGCATGGGACATCCCGCCAAGCGCGTCTTCCAGGCTCTGCGCATCGAGGTCAACCAAGAGCTCGCCGTGCTCGAACGCGCCATACCGGCCGCTCTCGAGAGCGTCGCCGTCGGCGGCCGCATCGTCGTCATGGCCTACCAGTCCTTGGAAGACCGGCTCGTCAAGCGCGCACTCGCCGCCGCATCCGGTTCGACAGCACCGGCCGGGCTGCCGGTCGAACTGCCCGAACACAAACCCGTCTTCACCCTCCTCATTCGCGGCGCCGAACTGGCATCCGAGGATGAAAAAGCCGAGAACCCCCGTGCTACCCCGGTGCGACTGCGCGCCGCCGAACGACTGAGGAGGGCCGAATGAGCGACAATCTTGCACGCGTTCGACCGAGTTTCACCCCGAACCCGGCCACGACGCCGACCGAGCGCCGACTCGAAATCGTGGCACCGGCGCCCGTCCACCGCAAACGACCGCGCATCACCTACGCGATCACCGCGACCGCCGGGGTCGCGGCAATCGTCGTGGCCCAGCTGCTCTTGAGCGTCGGCATCTCCCAGGGTGCCTACGAGATCTCAACCCTCCGCAGCGATCAGGTCGAACTCGGCCGCACCGCAGAGAGCGTGAGCCAGGACCTCGTTCGGCTGTCCTCCCCGCAGAGCCTGGCCTCCAACGCGGAGTCCCTCGGCATGGTCAGCAACTCCAACCCGGTCTACCTGCGTCTCACCGACGGCGCCGTCCTCGGCGCTCCCAGCTCGGCCCTCGGGTCGCAGGGCGGCTCGGCGAGCCTGGTCCCCAACTCGCTGCTGGCCGATTCCGCCGTTCTCACCCAAATTGACGACGCGTCGCTCGGCACTGCCGAGGTTGGCGCGGCTACTGTTGCAGTCACACCCACCCCCGCGGTTCCGATCAAAAGCGGATTGCCCTCGCCCGCCACCCGATAAACCCGCGGCTTGCGCCGCAGTAAGGATTTACCCGTGCCGAGGAATAAAGGGCCGCGTCTGCCCGGAACGAATCGGCGCGGCAACTCCAGCCGGCGTCGCGTCGCAGTCACCGTCGTCGTACTGTTCGCGGTCGTCGCCGTCTTCGTGGTCAAGCTCGTCGACATCCAGGTGGTGCGAGCGGATGCCCTCACCGCCGATTCCGTCGGCAACCGGTCCGTGGGCCAAACCGTCTATGGTTCCCGCGGCGAGATCCTCGATGCCAACGGTGTCGTGCTGGCCGGTTCGGTCATGCGCTACGACGTGACTGCGTCGCCCAAGAACGCCAACGTCTTCGAGCGAACGGTCGACGGCGTGGAGGTCGAGGTGACGGTCGCGGAGGCCGCCGCCGAGCTTGGAGCCATCACCGGGCAGACCGGCCCCGACATCGAAGCCATGCTCGACGCGGCGCTGGCCGACAATCCCGAGTCGGACTTCGCCTATCTGACCCGCGCCGTCGATGTCGACGCGCTGCGCGCCATCAACGAACTCAATATCCCCTGGATCTACCCGCGCACCAATCCGAGCCGGGTCTATCCGAACGGTGCCGTGGCCGGCAACCTCGTCGGCTTCGTGTCCTCAGAGGGCAACGCCCAGGCGGGCCTGGAACTCGGCGAAGACTCCTGCCTCGCAAGCGTCGACGGCACCGAAACCTACGAAAAGGGCGCCGACGGGGTGCGAATCCCCGGCAGCAGCGTCACGACCACCGAGGCCGTCGACGGCGGCGACATCGTGACCACGATCGATTCCGACCTGCAGTGGTTCGTGCAGCAGGCCCTCGCCGAGCAGGCCCAGGCCACCGGCGCGGCCTGGGGGACAGTCGTCGTTCAGGAGGCCAAGACCGGCAAGCTCGTCGCCGTGGCCGACTACCCGAGCGTCGACCCCAACAACGTGGGCGGCACCGAAGACCCGCAAAACCGAGGTTCCCGTGCCTTCACGGCCTCCTTCGAACCCGGATCGACCTTCAAATCGCTGACCGCGGCATCCGTGCTCGATTCGGGCAAGGCGACCGTGAACAGCGGGATCGTCGCCCCCTACCAGTACCTGCCGGCCAACGGCGCCGATATCACCGACAGCCACGGGCATGGCGACGACAAACTGACCATGACCGGGGTGCTGATCGACTCCTCGAACACGGGCATGTCCAAGTTCGGCGAACTGCTCTCGAGCGAAGAGCGCTACAACTACATGAAGAAGTTCGGGGTGGGTACGGCCACCGAAGCCGGTTTCCCCGCTCAGGACTCCGGTATTCTGCGCGACTCGCAGAACTGGGACAGCCAGACCCAGTACGCCACCATGTTCGGCCAGGGGCTCACCACCACCGCCCTGCAGATTTCCAGCATCTACCAGACCATCGCTAATGGCGGCGTGCGCATGCCCGTGCAGCTGATCGAGGGCTGCCGGCAGGCCGATGGCACCCTCACCGACCAGCCGAGCGCCACCGGAAGCCAGGTCATCTCGCAGTCCGCTGCGCGCGACACCGCAGACATCCTCGAGATGGTGTACCAGAACAGCTGGGTCAAGAAGATCTGGGAAATCCCCGGCTACCGGGTCGCTGCCAAGACCGGCACCGCGCAGATGCCCGACGGCAACGGCGGATACTCCGACGGGTACCTGGTGTCAGTGTCGGGTTTCGCTCCGGCCGACGACCCCGAGTACGTCGTGTCGGTCAGTCTTGCCGACCCTGTTAATATGAATACGTCTGCCGCTCCGGCCCCGATTTTTCAGAAGGTCATGAGTCAGGCGCTCAAGAAGTACCGGGCGGTTCCTTCCGGCGCACCCGCGCCCGACCTCCCCGCCACCTGGTAAAAAGTGTGTTCGTTAGAAGTGTGTGCTCGATGTGTTCGTTAGAAAGTGCTGGTTATAACAAAGTGTTGATAAAACCATGAGCCCCGTGACTCCCCAGGTGCCCTCGGCTCCCTCGGCCCTTCGCCCCCAGCACCCCGTTTCGCGGGGCCTGCAGGGATTGGTAGACCAGTTTGCCCTCAGCCTGCGCAGCGGTGGCTCCCTCGACACGGTGTTCGTCAGCGGCGTGAGTCTCAGCACCGGCGCCGTACAGCCCGGTGACCTCTATGTGGGCGTTCCCGGCCGCAACAGTCACGGCGCCGCCTACGCCGTGAAGGCCCGCGAGGCCGGCGCCGTCGCCATCCTGACCGATGAAGCCGGCGCCCTCATCGCGGCCGGCAGCGGACTGCCCGTACTCGTGACACCGGATGCCCGCGCCGCTCTCGGCGCGGTCGCCGCGTGGATCTACGGCACGGCCGACAACCCCGCGACGCTGTTCGCGGTGACCGGCACGAACGGCAAGACGAGCGTCGTCTACCTGCTCTTCGCCGTGCTCACGCAGCTCGGAGTGACGAGCGGACTCACCTCGACCGCCGAGCGTCGCATCGGCGATCTCGCCGTGACAAGCTCTCTCACCACCCCGGAGGCGAGTGAACTGCACGCCCTCCTGGCCCGCATGAACGAGGCCAAGGTCACGGCGGTCGGCATCGAGGTCTCCGCCCAGGCGCTCAGCCGGTTCCGGGTTGACGGCTTGGTCTTCGACATTGCCGGGTTCACGAACCTCAGCCACGACCACCTCGACGACTACGCGAGCCTCGACGAGTACTTCGCCGCGAAGCTCGAACTGTTCCAGCCCCACCGCTCCCGGCGCGGTGTGGTCACCGTCGATTCGGACTGGGGCCGCCGCATCGTGCTCGAGGCAGGCATCCCGCTGACGACGATCAGCAACCAGCCCGAGATTCCAGCCGACTGGCACATGAACGTCGTGGGCGCGAGTGCCGTGCACACCGAATTCGTGCTCGAGGGCCCGGGCGGTGCCCGGTTGCAGACCCGGGTGCCGCTGCTCGGGTGGTTCATGGCCGCCAACGCGGCCCTCGCCATCGTGATGCTCGTCGAATCCGGCGTGGCGCTCAGTGAGATCGACGCGTGCCTCAGCCGAGACGGCGGCATCGACGCCTACATCCCGGGGCGCGCCGAGCGTATCTCCGGCGACACCGGACCGCTCGTGATCATCGACTACGGGCACAGCCCCGACGCCTTCCTGAACACCTTGGCAGCCCTGCGCCCCTTCACGACCGGCCGTCTGATCATGGTCTTCGGCGCCGACGGCGACCGCGACACCACCAAGCGTGACGATATGGGCGCGATCGCTGCCCGCGGCGCCGACGTGGTCGTCATCACCGACTTTCACCCCCGCTTCGAAGACCCGGCCGCCATTCGCGCGACCCTGCTCGCGGCGGCCCGCGCGGCGAACCCTGCGGGGGAGCTGCACGAGGTTCCCAACCCCCGGGCGGCATTCCGCACGGCGCTGTCCCTCGCGACCGAGGGCGACACGATCCTGTACGCGGGGCCGGGTCACGAGGAGTATCACGAGGTTGCCGGTGTCAAGATTCCCTACTCAGCGCGGGACGACTCCCGCGAAGCCCTGCGCGAAGCCGGGTGGTTGTAAGTGATCGCGCTCACGCTCGACCAGATCGCCGCCGCCACCTCCGGTGTGCTGCACGGCTTCCCCGTGGCAGCCGCCGCATCGGCGGGTGACCTCGTGGTCTCGGGCTCGGTACAGACCGATTCCCGACTCGTCACGCCCGGCTCGATCTTTGTCGCCAAGCCGGGCGCCGAGACCGACGGGCACCTGTTCGCCCCCAGCGCGGTCGATCAGGGCGCGGCCGTGCTGATCGTCGAGCACGCGCTCGACCTCCCGGTACCCCAGATCGTCGTTGCTGACGCCGTGCTCGCCCTCGGCGCTCTCGCCGCCCACGTCGTGGCCGAGGTTCGGGCACGCGGGCGTCTGAAGGTCATCGGGGTGACCGGTTCAAACGGCAAGACCACCACGAAAAACCTGCTCCGCGCAATTTTTGAGGGCGTTGGTCCGACAGTCGCGCCGCGCGGCTCGTTCAATAACGAGGTCGGCGCCCCGATGACCATGCTCGAGGTTACCGACGACACCGAATTTCTCGTCGTCGAGATGGGTGCCAACGGCCTCGGCAAGATCGCCACCCTCGTGAAGCTCGCCCGCCCCGATGTCGGAATCGTGCTCACCGTCGGGCTCGCCCACGCCGGTGAATTCGGCGGCATCGAGACGACCGTGACGGCCAAGTCCGAGATGGTCACCGAGCTCACGCCCGCGGATGTCGCGGTACTGAACGCGGACGATCCGCGCGTCGCCGGAATGGCCGTGCTGACCCGCGGCCGCGTGCTCTGGTTCGGGCTGGCCGGTACGGCATCCGTGCGGGCCAGCGGCATCCGTGCCTCGCGCGCCGGTACGAGCTTCACCCTGCACCTGTCCGACGGCGCCGAATTCCCGGTGCACTTCAAGGTGCTCGGCGAACACCACGTCATGAACGCCCTCGCTGCGGCGGCCGCCGCGGAATCGCTCGGCGTCTCCGGGCCGGCCATCGTTGCCGCCCTCGAGTCGGTCGAGCGCGCCGAACGCTGGCGCATGGAGGTGCTCGGGGGCCGCGACGGCGTCACGATCATCAACGACGCCTACAACGCGAGCCCCGACTCGATGACCGCGGCTCTGAAAACGCTCGCCCAGATTCGCGAACCCGGCCAGCGCACCATCGCCGTGCTCGGCGAAATGGCCGAACTCGGCGCCCTGTCCGGTGAAGAACACGACCGCATCGGGCTGCTCACCGTGCGCCTGAACATCTCCCAGCAGGTGGTGGTCGGCCCCGCCGCCCGCCGCATGCACATCAGCACGATCAACGAAGGCTCCTGGGACAGCGAGTCGGCCTACGTCGACACGCCGGACGAAGCCTTCGCCCTGCTCTGCACCATCGTCAAACCGGGAGACACCGTACTCGTGAAATCCTCCAATTCCGCGGGCCTGCGGTTTCTCGGCGACCGGTTGGGAGAGTTCTTCTCGTGAGAGCACTGCTCATGGCCGGCGCATTCTCGCTGTGCTTCACCCTGTTCCTGACGCCGCTGTTCATCCGGCTGTTCAAGAAGCTCGGCTGGGGCCAGTTCATTCGCGACGACGGCCCCCAGAGCCACCACGCCAAGCGCGGCACCGCGACGATGGGTGGCATCATCCTCATCCTCGGCACCGTCTTGAGCTTCTTCGCCGCCAAGCTGCTCGCGGGGGAGCCGTTCACGGCAACACCGTTGCTCGTGCTGTTCATGATGGTCGGGCTCGGCCTCGTCGGCTTTCTCGACGATTTTCTGAAGACCCGCAATCAGCGCAGTCTTGGGCTCGGCGGCTGGCAGAAGATCGCCGGCCAGGTCATCGTTGCGGGTGTCTTCGCCTACCTGTCGCTGCAGTTTCCGAATCAGAACGGCCTGACGCCGGCATCCACTCATATTTCTTTCATCAGAGACACCCCGCTCGACTTCATGGCGCTCGGCGGGGTCGTGGGCATTGCCCTGTTCATCGTGTGGATCTGCCTGATCGTCGCGGCGACCTCGAACAGCGTCAACGTGACCGACGGGCTCGACGGCCTCGCGACCGGTTCATCGATCCTCGCGATCGGTTCCTTCATCGTGATCGGATTCTGGCAGTTCAACCAGTCCTGCTTCGGCGGCACCGACGCGGCGGATGCCTATCGCTGCTACGAGATTCGTGACCCGCTCGACCTCGCGGTCGTCTCGGCCGCGATCGTCGGCGGGCTGATCGGGTTTCTCTGGTGGAACACCTCTCCGGCCAAGATCTTCCTCGGTGACACCGGGTCGCTCGCCATCGGCGGAGCCCTGGCCGCGCTGGCGATCCTGAGCCAGACCGAGCTCCTGCTGATTCTGATCGGTGGACTCTTCGTCATCGAGGCCGGGTCCGTCATCGTGCAGCGCGCCTACTTCAAGATCACCAAGGGACAGCGCATCTTCCTGATGAGCCCGATCCACCACCACTTCGAACTCAAGGGCTGGGCCGAGGTCACCGTGGTGGTGCGCTTCTGGATCATCGGCGGGCTGCTGGTTTCCGCCGGTGTCGGGGCGTTCTACCTCGAGTGGCTCTCCGCGGTGCCCAATTGACCGGCGTCGATCTTGAGACGCTGACCAGCTGGCGTTCCGACTGGTCGGGACTGCGCGTGGGTGTGCTCGGCCTCGGCATGACCGGCTTTGCGGCCGCCGACACCCTGGTTGAGCTGGGTGCCAGCGTGCTCGTCGTCACGTCGCCCGTGACCCCCGCCGGCCCCGACGCCGAGCGCGCTCAATTGCTCGGCGTCATCGGTGCCGGTCTCGTGCAGGCCGACCTGAACGGCCTCGAGCCCGGTACTGCTCCGGCCGAGCTGGTCGAACACCGGCCCGAGCTGCTCATCGTGTCCCCGGGGTTTCACCCCGACCACCCGCTGCTGCTCTGGGCCGCCGCCGCCGGCGTGCCGGTTTGGGGCGATATCGAGCTGGCCTGGCGCCTGCGCGACAAGATCCTGCCCGTCGCCGAGTGGATGCTCGTGACCGGCACCAACGGCAAGACCACGACGGTACAGCTCGCCGCGACAATGCTTGCCGCGGCGGGCCACAGGGTGGCACCGTGCGGCAACATTGGCGTGCCCGTGCTCGATGCGATCCGCGACCCGCAGGGCTGGGACGTGCTCGTCGTCGAACTGTCGAGCTATCAGCTGCACCACCTGCCGCGCAGCGGGCCCGGCGCCCTGGCGCCCTGGGCGAGCGTCTGCCTCAACGTGGCCGACGATCACCTCGACTGGCACGGGTCGGCCGAGGCCTATCGCGCCGCGAAGGCCACCGTGTACGCGAACACCCGGGTTGCCTGCATCTACAACACGGCGGATGCCGCCACCCGGCTGATGGTCGAGCAGGCCGAGGTCGCCGAGGGTGCCCGCGCCATCGGCTTCGGTCTCGGCGTTCCCGGCCCCAGCGAATTCGGCGTCGTCGAGGGAATCCTCTGCGACCGTGCCTTTCTCGATGACCGCGCCGACCGCGCCCTCGAGCTGACGACCGTGCCCGACCTCGAACGTGCGGGTCTCGGCGCCCCGCACGTTGTGGCCGATGTGCTCGCCGCAAGCGCCCTCGCCCGCTCGTTCGATGTGCCCCCGGCGCAGGTGCGCGCGGCGCTCGAGGGCTTCAGCCTCGACGCCCACCGCATCGCCGAGGTCGCCGAGCGCGGCGGCATCCGCTGGATCGATGATTCGAAGGCGACCAACCCGCACGCCGCCAACGCCTCACTCGCCGCGTGCGACTCGGTTGTCTGGGTCGTCGGCGGGCTGCTGAAGGGCGTCGACGTCAATGTGCTCGTCGAAAGGCACGTGACGCGCCTGCGCGGAGCCATCATCATCGGTGTGGATCGCTCGGCTCTGCGCGATGCATTCCGGCGACACGCCCCCGACCTCACCGTGTTCGAGATCGATTCGGATGACACTGAACAGGTCATGCCGCTGGCGGTACACCGGGCGGCCGAACTGGCCCAGCCCGGTGACGTGGTGCTTCTCGCCCCGGCCGCCGCGTCAATGGACCAGTTCGACAGTTATGCCCAGCGCGGCACCGCGTTTGCGCGGGCCGTGAATGATTATTTGAATGAAAGCTAGGAGGTGGGGCGGATGACACGGCCGCCTCACTCGAACCCCGTCGAGACCGCACCAGACGCCGCAGATCAAGCCGGCCACACCGCCCGCATCAGCCTTGGTCGCGTGTTCAGGGCCGAGTCCGCCAACTATTTCCTTCTGCTCGGCACGACCCTGTTCCTCGTGGCCTTTGGCCTCGTCATGGTGCTGTCCTCGTCGAGTGTCGACTCCTACCTCGCCGACATGGGTTTCTTCGGCGGCATCCTGCGCCAGGGCATGTTCGCCCTCATCGGGGTGCCGCTCATGCTTCTGGTCAGCCGGATGCCGCTCAAGTTCTGGGAACGCATCAGCTGGCTCGCCCTGCTGGCGTCCTGCTTTCTGCAGGGCCTCGTGGTCTTCACCCCGCTCGGGTTCGAGATCGCCGGCAACACCAACTGGCTCACGCTTCCGGGTGGAATCCAGTTCCAGCCCTCGGAAGCCATCAAACTCGCCCTCGTCGTCTGGCTCGGCGTGATCCTCGCCAAGAAGCAGAACCACCTCGACGACTGGCGCCACATCTTCATTCCGGTGTTCGGGGTCGGTGGTGGAGCGGTGGGGCTCGTCATGATTGGCGGCGACCTCGGCACCGTCATCATCATGGCCGGCATTCTCTTCGGAGCCCTGTTCTACGCCGGAGTCAAGCTGAGGCTGCTCGTGATTCCGCTGCTGATCGGAGCTGCTGGCGCGGTCCTCCTCGCCCTGACCAGCGACAACCGGCTGAAACGCATCATGAGCTTCGCCGAAGACGACTGCGCGATCACCGACGGGTCCATCTCCGACGAGTGCTGGCAGCCGCTGCACGGAACCTGGGCCATGGCCAACGGCGGAATCTTCGGCGTCGGACTCGGCAATTCCCGCGCCAAATGGTCCTGGCTTCCGGCCGCCGACAACGACTACATCTTCGCGATCGTCGGCGAAGAGCTCGGCCTGATCGGCGCCGTCGTCGTCTTGCTCATGTTCATTCTTCTGGCCTTTGCGTTTCTGCGCGTGATGCGATCGAGCCGCAGTGTTCAGGCCCGCATCACCACGGCATCCGTCATGGTCTGGATCATCGGCCAGGCCTTCGTCAACATCGGCGTCGTGCTCGGCGTGCTGCCCGTGCTCGGGGTGCCGCTGCCGCTCATCTCGGCCGGCGGTACCGCTCTGCTCACGACGCTCGTCGCCATTGGAGTTGTGCTCTCCTTTGCCCGCGGCGACCGCTCTGGCGACAGCCCAGCCGAGCGCGCCGCGCAGCTCGCCGCCTCCACCGCCAACGAAAAGACACCTCACTGATGACGACCTATCTGCTCGCGGGCGGCGGCACCGCCGGCCACGTGAACCCCCTGCTCGCCGTCGCCGACATGATTCGCGCGAGGGAAACGGATGCCACGGTGCTGGTTCTCGGAACCAGCGAGGGCCTCGAGGCGCGCCTGGTGCCGGCCAGGGGCTACGAACTCGTGACGGTGCCGCGGGTTCCGTTTCCGCGTCGACCGAACCGGCAGGCGCTGAGCTTTCTGCCGAGGTTTCTGGCCGCCGTTGCGGGCGTGACCGAGGTCATCCGCTCACGCCGGGTCGATATTGTCGTCGGTTTCGGTGGCTACGTCGCCACGCCGGCCTACCTCGCGGCCCGCCGCGCGGGCATCCCGATCATCATTCACGAGGCCAACGCCAAACCGGGCCTGGCCAACAAGCTGGGCGCGCGCTTCACGCCCTGGGTCGGCGTCGCTTTCGAGGGCACACCGATTCGCCACGCTCAACTCGTCGGCATGCCGTTGCGGCCCGAAATCGAACGCCTCGACCGCGCCGCGGCCCGGCCCGAAGCGCTCGGCTTCTTCGGCCTCGACCCCGCCAGACCGACACTGCTCGTGACCGGCGGCTCGCTCGGAGCCCGCCGTCTCAACGCGACGATGCTCGAGTCTGCTCCGGCGCTGATCGCGGCGGGCTGGCAGGTTCTGCACATCGTGGGGGAGCGCGCCGAGACAGCGGATCCGGACCTGGATCATTACCGGCAGGTCGCCTACTGCGACCGCATGGATCTGGCCCTCGCCGCGGCCGACTTCGCGGTCTCCCGCGCCGGGGCCGCCACCGTCAGCGAGCTCTGCGCCCTCGGCGTACCGGCCGTCTACGTGCCCTACCCGGTCGGCAACGGCGAACAGCGCTTCAACGCGGCCGACGTGGTCCGGGTCGGCGGCGGGCTACTCGTCGATGACGCCGACTTTCTGCCCGAGTGGGTGAGCCGCAGCCTGGTGCCCCTGCTGCATGATCGCGAGCGGGTCAGCCTCATGGCCGCGGCCGCGGCCTCCGTCGGACTGCTCGACGGCTCCGCGCGCGTCTATGACCTCACCCGGCACGCCGTACGCCTCGGGCGCGGCGCGTAACCTTGACTTTCGACCCTTCAGCCAGCAAGTCCGATCCGAAATGAGTGTTCTTACGTGATCAAGCCCGATCTCACCCTCACCGTCGCAGCCGACCTCGGAAAGGTGCACTTCGTGGGCATCGGTGGCTCGGGAATGAGCGGCATCGCACGGCTCTTCATCAACAAGGGCTACACCGTGACCGGCTCCGACGTGCGTGAATCCGACAACGTGCTCGCCTTGCGGGCCCTCGGCGCCCGGGTTGACATCGGGCACGACGCGGCCAACGTCGGCGACGCCGACACGCTCGTGGTGACCGGTGCCCTCTGGCAGGACAACCCCGAGTACGTGCTCGCGGGCGAGCGCGGCCTGCCGGTACTGCACCGGTCCCAGGCCCTCGCCTGGCTCATCCAGAACCACCGGCTCGTCTCGGTCGCGGGGGCTCACGGCAAGACCACCTCCACCGGCATGATCGTGACCGGCCTGCTCGGGCTGCACCAGGACCCGAGCTTCGTCAACGGGGGAGTGATCGAGTCCCTCGGAGTGAGTTCCGCGAGCGGCGCCGACGACCTCTTTGTCGTCGAAGCGGATGAGTCAGACGGCTCGTTTCTGCTCTACAACACCAACGTGGCGCTCATCACGAACGTCGACCCCGACCACCTCGACCACTACGGCTCGCTCGAAGCCTTCGAGGCTGCCTTCGTCGACTTCGCGGGGCACGCCTCCGAACTCGTCGTCGTGTCCTCCGACGACGTCGGCGCCGTGCGCGTCACCGCCCACCTTGCGGCGCACCCCACCGGCTCGACACCGCGCGTCGTGACCTTCGGCGAGCACCCCGATTCCGACGTACGGGTGCACTCCATCGTCACCGACGGCCCGGTACGCTTCACCGTGGCCTGGAACGGCGCCGACTACTCGGCCGGCCTGCGCATCCCCGGCAAGCACAACGCCATCAACGCGGCCGGAGCGTTCGCCGTGCTGGTCGGCCTCGGTTTCGAGCCGCAGGCCTCGCTCGACGCGATCGCCGAGTTCGGCGGCACCGAGCGCCGCTTCGAGCTGCACGGCACGGTCGGCGGAGTGAGCGTCTACGACGACTACGCGCACCACCCGACCGAGGTCGCCGCCGCCCTCTCGGCTGCCCGCACCGTGGTCGGGTCCGGCCGCATCATCGCCGTGCACCAGCCCCACCTGTACAGCCGCACCAAGCTGTTCGCCCAGGAATTCGCCGACACCCTCGAAACCTACGCCGACCAGACCATCGTTCTGGATGTCTACGGCGCCCGGGAAGACCCCGAACCCGGCGTGACCGGCGCGCTTGTCTCCGAACGCTTCCAGAACGCCGACCGGGTCGCCTTCGTGCCCGACTGGCAGAATGCCGCCGATTACCTCGCCTCGATCGCCCGCGACGGTGACTTCGTCGTGACCCTCGGCTGCGGTGACGTCTACCGCATCGTGCCGCAACTGCTCGAATCTCTCACCCGGGTGCGCGGATGACCCGCGCGCCACGATGAGGCGCCCCCAGGGGTTCGAAGGCCCGCCAGCGGGCAAGAAGCCCGCGACGACCCGGCCGGCACAGCCGACCGGCACGCCGGGCAGGGGGCCGGGCAGTCGACCGGGTTCGCCGTCGACCGAGCCGATCACCCTGCCGGCCGCGGATGCCGCCGGCCCGTCGATCGCGCCCGTCACCCGCCTCCCGTTCGGTCTGTCGCGGCCTCGCGGCACGCCAGCCAGCGCCGCCCAGGGCGCCC
>NZ_SOHE01000050.1 GCF_004403305.1 Cryobacterium frigoriphilum
TGGCCGCCGGAGTATCGCCCGCCGCGGCGTGGGCGTATCTGCTGCCCGAGCAACCGGTGCCGGCCGCGCTGACGCCGGCCGAGCGACTGGCAGCGGCCGCCGCGGTGTCAGCGGCCGCCACGCTGACACCGGCCGAGCGGCTGGCTGCGCAGCGCACGACGGTCGCGGCCGACTCAAGCACAGCGGCACGTTCGCCGGTCACGGCAGCAGCGGTTGTGCCGGCGATCGGCGATGACGATGAGACCGCGGCGCACCGGATGCTCCGCGCGGCCGCCGAGGCCGGCCGGCGGGGGGACAGCATCGCCGCTGCGCTGCGTGCCGAGGCGCGGCTGGTGGGCGGTGACACCGCGCGGGCGTGGCTGAGCCTGGCCGCCGCGTGGCAGGTGGCCACACACTCGGGGGCGCCGCTCGCCGCCTGCCTGCGCCGCCTCGCCGAAGCCTTTCGTNCCGCGCGGGCGTGGCTGAGCCTGGCCGCCGCGTGGCAGGTGGCCACACACTCGGGGGCGCCGCTCGCCGCCTGCCTGCGCCGCCTCGCCGAAGCCTTTCGTGACGTTGCCCAACTGAACCAGGATCTCTCTGTCGCGCTGGCCGGCCCGCGCGCGACGGCCCGGATGGTGCTGTTTCTGCCCGTGGTCGGTCTGCTCGGTGGCAGCGCGCTCGGCTTCGACACCCTCCACACGCTGTTTCTCACTCCGCCCGGCCTGGTGTGCCTCGCCGCCGGGGCGTCGCTGATGTTTCTCGCGGCCCAGTGGAACGGGCACCTCGTGTGGGCCGCTCGGGCGCGCGATCTGGCGCCGGGCCTCGAATTGGAATTGACCGCCATCGCGCTTGCCGGTGGGGGGTCGGCCGAGCACGCGCGGCACACCGTGCGTGACGCGCTCGCCGAACTGAGTGGCTCTGAGGCCGAGTCGTGGCGACCCGGGCGGACTCGCGGGCGGCCGGGGGAGCGGTCGCGAAGGTGGGGGCGGGGTCGCGCACGGATCGGGGCTCGAGGCGCGGGCGAGACGGCCGGGATGGTCGGGACGGTCGAGACGGTCGAGACGGTCGGGACGGTCGGGACGGTCGGGACGGTCGGGATGGTCGGGACGGTCGCTGTGGTCGACGAGGTCGACGAGGTGCTGCAGCTGTCGCGGCGAGCCGGGGTGCCGGCCGCCGAGTTGCTGCGCAGCGCGGCCGAACAGTGCCGGCGCACGGCCCGCAGCGAGGGTCAGCGCCGCGCCGCAACCCTCGGCGTGGCCCTCATGCTGCCGCTCGGAGTCTGCGTGCTGCCGGCGTTCATGCTCATCGGGGTACTGCCCCTGCTGGTCAGCGTGCTCTCCTCCACAGTCACCACCTAGTAGAAGTTCTGCACAATTTCGGCTTTCGATCACACGATCAGAGCCCGACGGAGAAGGCTGGAGGGAGTGAACCACCCCGCACGACTCCCCATCCACCTGTGCACACCGAAGGAGACGCTCGATGCTGATAGCCCGAACTGCTCGTGCCCGACGAAACCCCGACCTGCGACGACCGACCCGCCCGTTGCCCGACCCGATTCGCCCGGCGGAGGCCGGCGCGGCGACCGCGGAGTACATCGTCGCCACCATGGCCGCGGTCGGCTTTGCTGGCCTGCTCATCGTTATTCTGCGCGGCGACGAGGTGCGCAGCATCCTCACCGAGCTGGTGCGCAGTGCGCTCACCGTGGGGTAGCGGGGTGACCCGGCCCGCGGCAGCGCGGCGGGAGGGCGCGCTGCCGGGAGGTGTGCCGCGGGAGGGCGCGCTGCCGGGAAGTGTGCCGCGGGAGGGCGCGCTGCCGGCAAGTGTGCCGCGGGAGGGCGTGCCGCGGGAGGGCGTGCCGCTGGAAGGCGTGGGGCAGGCAGGCGTGCCGGGTGAGGGCGTGCGGCGGGAGGGGCTGAGGCAGGCCGGGGCCGTCACCGCGGAGCTCGCGGCGGTGCTGCCCGCCGTGGTGCTGCTGCTCGGCCTGTGCCTCGGTGCCGTGCAGGTGGCGGGGCAGCAGGTTCGGCTGACGGATGCCGCGGCCGACTCCGCCCGTGCCCTCGCCCGCGGCGAGTCCCACGACGAGGCGGCCCAGATCGCGCGTCAGCTGGTGGCGACCGCAACCCTGCGCGCCGAGGCCAACGGCCAGTTCATCTGCGCCTGGCTTAGTGCCCCGAGCGGAATCGGACCCTTCGCCGCCTTCGGCCTCACCCTCGAGTCGCGATCGTGCGCCCTCGCCGGCGGTCTCTGATGGGTGGCCGAAGAGGGGTGGCCGAAGATGGGTGGCCGAAGAGGGGTGTCCGACGATGGGCGGACTGTGACGGGCGGCCCGTGATGATCGGCCCGTGGCGGGCCCGGCGACGTCTCGCCCGGCCGGGCGCGGGGCGGCCGCGTGCCGGGGAGCACGGTGCCGGGGAGCACGGTGCCGGGGAGCACGGTGCCGGTGAGCGCGGGGAGCGCGGTGCCGGGTCGATGCTGATGCTGGGCATCCTCGCATCCGTCGTGCTGCTGACGCTCGTGACCGTGCCGCTGCTCGGCCTGCTTGCCGTCGGGCAGGGCGTGCAGAACGCGGCGGATGCGGCGGCACTCGCTGCCGCCGACACCGTCTCGGGTGCCGTCTCGGGGTTTCCGTGTGAGGCGGCCGACGAGGCGGCGCGGCTGAACGGGGCATCGGTCACCGCGTGCAATGTCGAGGGGCTCATCGTGACGGTCAGCGTGAACCGCGACTACCTCGGCTTTCGTATTTCGGCGCGCGCCCGCGCCGGGCCGCCGCCGGGCGTGCCCCCCATTGGGCCGGGTGCGCGCGACGGGCCGCACGGTCCCGACCGGCCGCCCGAGTTGTCACTCGAACGGCCCCTCGAGTACCGGGCGCCGGGCTAGAAGACGGTCTCGAGAAAGCGGTAATCGACCGCGGTCGGCCGCGCCGCGCCGTCTTCACCCTCGAATTCCAGGCCTGAACCGCGGGCGTACAGGTAGCGTTTGCCGGCCTCGCCGGGGATTTCGATGCGGGGACGCGGGTCGCCCGTCTCGAGAAATTCGGTCGTAATCGTCTTGCCCTGCAGGGGGCCATCCGTCAGTTTCGCGGTGTACGTGCCCGTCGTGGTGTCCATGCCTCCATTGTCCTCAGGAGTCATCCGCTGGCAAGGGTTTACCCTGAAACGTGCGGCAAACCGGGTCTGGGAACGCCAGGCCCGATTAGGCGAGCACTCCATTCGTGTGTGTATGGTGTGGCTTGGCCTATCCAACGGCCGTTACGTATAAAGAGGAGCATGGTGCCGGGCACGAAGAAGCTGGTCATTGTCGAGTCGCCGACCAAAATGAAGTCGATCGCCGCCTATCTCGGCGACGGCTACGAGGTTCTGTCCTCGGTGGGTCATATTCGCGACTTGATCGAGCCGAAAAACCTCCCGGCGGAGCTGAAGAAGGGCACCCTCGGGCGCTTCTCGGTCGACGTCGAGAACGGGTTCGAACCGTACTACGTCGTTTCCGACGCTAAAAAGAAGACCGTCAGCGATTTGAAGCGCGCCCTGAAGAATGCGAACGAACTCCTGCTCGCAACTGATGAGGACCGCGAAGGCGAGGCCATCGCGTGGCACCTGCTGCAGGTTCTGCAGCCCAAGGTGCCCGTGAAGCGCATGGTCTTTCACGAGATCACCAAAGACGCGATCCTCGCCGCGAAAGACAACACCCGCGACCTCGACACCGCCCTCGTCGACGCGCAGGAGACCCGCCGAATTCTCGACCGCATTTACGGCTACGAGATTTCCCCCGTGCTGTGGCGCAAGGTCGGCCCCGGTCTCTCGGCCGGGCGCGTGCAGAGCGCCGCGACCCGCCTCGTCGTCGACCGTGAGAAGGAGCGCCTCGCGTTCGTCTCCGCCGGCTACTGGGACCTGCTCGCCCGCCTCGCCGCCACCGCCGGCGTCGACGCCCTCGGATTCGACGCCAAGCTCGTGCGCCTCGGCGGCGAACGCATCGCCACCGGCGGCGACTTCGACGACTCCGGGCTGCTCAAGCCCAAGGTCAGCGCGGTCACCCTCGATGAGGCCGCCGCGATCGCCCTGACCACCGCACTGCAGCAGCCGAAAGTGCCGTTCACGGTCACGAAGGTCGCCTCCAAGCCCTACCGTCGCAGCCCCGCTGCCCCGTTCACGACGTCGACGCTGCAGCAGGAAGCCGCCCGCAAGCTGCGCTTCACCGCCCGCCAGACGATGAGTGTGGCCCAGTCGCTCTACGAAAACGGCTACATCACCTACATGCGTACCGACTCGCCCGGGCTGGGCCAGCAGGCGCTTTCCGCCGCCCGCACCCAGGCCGCCGCGCTGTACGGCCCCGAAACGGTGCCCGACGCCCCGCGCGTGTACAAGGGCAAGAGCAAGAACGCGCAGGAGGCTCACGAGGCGATCCGCCCCTCCGGCGACACCTTCCGCACCCCGGCGTCGCTCGCGTCGAGCCTGCGCGGCAACGATTTCAAGCTCTACGACCTGATCTGGAAGCGCACCGTCGCCTCGCAGATGAAGGACGCGACCGGATCGACGGCATCCGTCACGATCGCCGCCGGCCCGACCGGTGCGGCCACGCATCCGCTCGCGACGGATGCCCTCGCCGAGTTCTCGGCGAGCGGTACCGTCATCACCTTCCGCGGCTTCATGCTCGCCTACGAGGAGTCGAAAGACGAAGAGCGCAACGCGCCGACCGACGCGACCGAATCGAAGCTGCCGCCGCTCGAAGAGGGTCAGAAGCTCGTGCTCGCCGCGATCGAGGCCAAGGGCCACGAGACCAGCCCGGCCGCCCGCTACACCGAGGCGAGCCTCGTGAAGAAGCTCGAGGAGCTCGGTATCGGCCGCCCCTCGACGTATGCGTCGATCATCTCCACCATCACCGAGCGCGGTTACGTCACCCCGCGCGGCCAGTCGCTGGTTCCGAACTGGATCGCCTTCTCGGTCGTGCGCCTGCTCGAGGAGTACTTCGGCGACCTCGTCGAGTATGACTTCACCGCCGAGATGGAGGATGACCTCGACCGCATCGCCGGCGGTGAAGCCGACCGCCTCGACTGGCTGACGAGCTTCTACTTCGGCAGTGACAAGCACCGCGGCCTGCGTCAGGTCATCGACAACCTGGGTGAGATCGACGCCCGCACCATCAACTCGGTCGTCATCGACGACGAGATCACGCTGCGCATCGGCAAGTACGGCCCCTACCTCGAGGTCGCCGTTCCGGGCGCGGCACCGGATGCCCCGCCCCGCCGGGTGAACATTCCGCCGGAACTCGCCCCCGACGAACTGACCGCCGCGAAGGCGCGGGAACTCATCGAAGCCCCCGTGTCGGTTGACCGCGTTATCGGCGTGAACCCCGAAACCGGCAAGGAGATCGTCGCGAAAGACGGCCGTTTCGGTCCGTACGTGACCGAGCTCGCGCCCGCGCCGGTCGTCGATCCGGCCGTGGCCGCCGCGACCGCCGCCGCCGCGGCTCTCGCCGCGCTTCCCGTTGAGACGGTCGACCCGAAGACGGGCGAGGTGACGATCACCAAGCCCAAGCGCAAGCCGGCCGCGAAAAAGGTTGCCCCGGCCGACAAGCCGCGCACCGCGTCGCTGTTCAAGAGCATGGACCTCGGCTCGATCGACCTCGAAACCGCGCTGCGCCTGCTCGCACTGCCGCGCATCGTGGGCGTCGATCCCGAATCGTCTGCGGAGATCACCGCACAGAACGGCAAGTTCGGCCCGTACCTGAAGAAGGGCATCGACACCCGGTCGCTCACGAGTGAAGACCAGATCTTCGACATCGACCTGCCGGGCGCGATCGAGCTCTACGCCCAGCCGAAGTACGGCGCCCGCCGCGCCTCGAGTGCCCTGAAAGAGTTCGAGGCACCCGACCCGGAGAGCGGCAAGGCAATCAAGATCAAGGACGGCCGGTTCGGCGCCTACGTGACCGACGGGGTCACCAACGCCACGATTCCGAAGGCGGAATCGGTCGAGGAGATCGACTTCGACCGGGCTGTCGAGCTGCTGAGCGACAAGCGCGCCAAGGGCCCCGCGGCTCCGCGAGCCAAGAAAGCGGCACCGAAAAAGGCCGCCCCAAAGAAGGCCGCGGCGAAGAAGCCGGCGGCGAAGGCAGCAGCGAAGGCGGCCGCGAAGCCGGCCGTGCGCAAGGTGCCGACGGCGGCTGCGAAGGCCGCGACCGCCAAGAAAGCCGCCGCGACGCGCGCAGCGACCAAGGCGGCCAAAGAGGCCGCGCTGGGAGCGGCATCCGGTGACAGCGCCACGGTCGCCGCGAAGAAGCCGACCGCAACGAAGAAGCCGGCCGCAGCGAAGCCGGCGGCAGCCGCCGAGTGACCGCACTGTTCATCACGCTCGAGGGCGGCGACGGCTCGGGTAAGTCCACCCAGGCCGCGCTGCTCACCGAGTGGCTCGAGCAGGGTGGCCATACCGTCGTGCGCTCGCGTGAACCCGGCGGCACCGACGTGGGCGTCGAGATTCGGCAGATTGTGCTGCATCATCGGGGTGAAGTGTCCCCGCGCGCGGAGGCGCTGCTGTACGCCGCCGACCGGGCGCAGCACGTGGCGACGAAAATTCGGCCGGCCCTCGCCCGCGGCGAGATCGTGATTCAGGACCGCTATCTGGATTCCTCGGTGGCCTACCAGGGCGCCGGACGCGTGCTCGGTGCGGCGGAGGTGCGTGCCCTGTCGCTCTGGGCGGCCGAAGACCTGCTGCCCGACCTCACCATTCTGCTCGACCTCGACGAGACCGTCGCGCGCGGCCGGCTCGATGCCGACAACAAGGTCTTCGACCGGCTTGAGGCCGAGAAGGGCGAGTTTCACGCCCGGGTGCGGGCGGCGTTTCTCGCGCTGGCCGCCGACGAACCGGGCCGGTTCCTGGTGCTCGACGCCGGGGCATCCGTCGGGTCGATTGCCGAGAGCATTCGCGCCCGCGTCGCCTCCCTGCTCTGACCCGTGCCCGTACCATTCGACGGAGTCTGACCGCGAAACGGGCTGTTCTGGGGTGAAAACGTGTTTTTCAGGCCCGATCTCCGTCGAATGGTACGCGGGGCGCGGGCAGCGGATGCCGCGTTCGGGAACGCTCAGGGGACGTGAGGGATACTGAGGTCATGACGGCACCGACTGCGATGACGCCCGCGACGCCTGGCTCGGCGACGGTCGCGCGCCCGAAGCGGCCCGGCTGGTCGGTGCGGGTGCGTATTCTCGCCGCGATTCTGCTGGTGGCGGCCCTCGGACTGACCGTCGCGGGCGGCACCGCCTACCTTGTGCAGCGCGACCGCGCCCTGCAAGAGGTCGATGCCCGCCTCGCGGCGAGCGTCGAGAGTGTGCGCTTCATCGTCACCGGTTCACCGACGACCGATCTCGAAACAACCGAAACATCCGACCCGTCCGCGCTGCCGGAGGCCTCGAGCGTGACCTACACCTCCACCCGCGACGCATTGCAGGCCGTGATGGCACGCCTCGTGCCCAGCAGCAACGAGAGCAGCCTCGGACTGATCAACGGCGTTCCGGCCCTGATCCCCGGCACCGAACTCGCCTTCCACCTCGAAGACGACCAGGAATTCGTGCTGCGCGTCATCGCGGAGGTCGACGGCGGTAACGTCGTGCGCGGAACCGCCGTCGGCGAGCTCGGCAACCTGCGCTACATCGCCGCCCCGGTCACCGTCGAGGGCAGCGGTGAGGCCGGCATCTTCGTGACCGCCTTCGACCTCGACGCGGAGCTCGGCGAGCTGACCAGCGCATTCCGCATCTACACGGCCGTCGCCGCGGGGGCGCTCGTCGCGATCGGACTGGTCGGCTGGTTCGTGGCCGGACGGCTGCTGCGGCCGATCCGCCAGTTGCGGGCGGCCGCGAGCCGCATCACCGCGAGCGACCTGCATGAGCGCATCCCGGTGGCCGGCCGCGACGATATGTCCGAGCTGACCCGCACCGTCAACGACATGCTCGAACGGCTTGACGAGTCCCTCACGGCGCAGCGACAGCTGCTCAATGACGTGCGTCACGAGTTGAAAACCCCGATCACGATCGTGCGCGGCTACCTGGAACTGCTCGACCCCAGCAATCCGGACGACGTCGCCGCTGCTCGTGCGGTCGCCCTCGACGAACTCGACCGCATGACGGGGCTCATCGACGACATCGAATCGCTCGCCAACGCCCAGCGCGCCGACCTCGTGCGGGTTCCGACGGATGCCGCGGATCTCACCTCCCAGGTCTTCCGGAAGGTCAGCGCGATCCCGGGGCACGAGTGGGTGCTCGTGGAACAGGCGCAGGCCGTGGTGCCGGTCGATCCGGCGCGGCTGACGCAGGCGCTGCTGCAGCTGGCCGACAATGCGGCGAAGCATGCCCCCGCCGGCACGGTGATCGAGTTGGGCAGCACCGAACATGCGGACGCGGTGGAATTCTGGATCGCCGATCGTGGCCCAGGCATTCCCGCCGAGGCGAAGGGCCGCATCTTCGAGCGTTTCGGCCGCATCGACACCGGCCGCGGAGTCGAGGGCTCGGGCCTGGGCCTGCCGATCGTCGACGCGATCGCGCGGGCACACGGCGGCTACATCAACCTCACGACCTCACCGGCCGGCTCACGGTTCGGCATTCTCGTGCCCCGCCGCACGGTCGATATCGTGCCGGCGGCATCCGCTGAACGAGACAGCCCCCTGCCGACCGATCCTGACCGGAGCACATCATGACGAGCATTCTGATCGCCGAGGATGAGGCGCGCATCGCCCTGTTCGTGAGCAAGGGGCTGCGGGCCGCCGGGTACTCGCCGACCGTCGTCGCGAATGGGCTCGAGGCGGTCTGCTACGCGCAGTCCGGTACCTTCGACCTGATGCTGCTCGACGTCGGGCTGCCCGGCATCGACGGCTTCGAGGTGATGAAACGCATTCGGGCGCAGAAGCTGCCGCTGCCGATCATCATGCTGACCGCGCGGTCAGCGGTGAGCGACATGGTCGCCGGACTCGACGGCGGAGCGGATGACTACCTCGCGAAGCCGTTCAAGTTCGATGAGTTGCTTGCCCGCATCCGTCTGCGGTTGCGGGACGCGGAGCAGAGCTCGCCGACCGGGCTGACCCACGGGGACCTGTCGCTCGACCTGCGCACCCGGCGGGCCACGGTGGGGGAGCGCACCGTGGAGCTGTCGGCGCGGGAGTTTGCGCTGGCCGAGGAATTTCTGCGCCATCCAGACCAGGTGCTGAGCCGGGAACAGCTGCTCAGCCGGGTGTGGGGCTACGACTTCGACCCCGGATCGAACGTCGTCGACGTGTACGTGCGGTATTTGCGGGCGAAGTTTGGCCCGGAACGCATCGAGACCGTGCGCGGCATGGGATATCGGCTGAAATAGCAGGGCCTGCCTGCCCGACCGGAGACGCGGTGGTCGCGAGCGTGACGACAAGCGGATGGCGCGGCGAAAGATTCACAATCCATCCGCTGTTCAGCGACTGTGGCCCGATTCATCCGCTCTTCGTCTCGCCCTGCCGGCGACGGATGCCGCGGGTCGGGACTACTCGGCCGAGGCGGGGCTCTGCACGGACACGGGGCTGGCGGGCGAAGCGACGGTCGGCACGGAGACCGGGCTGGCGACGCTCGCGGCGCTCGGCACGGAGACCACGGACACGGCGGACACGACGCTTGTGACGCTCGGCGTCGAGTCGACACTGGAGTTGCTCGTGCTGATGCTCGTGTCGTCGTTGGTCGACACGCTCGGCACGGCGCTCGCGCTCGGGCTCGGCGTCGGGTTCAGGGTGGGGGCATCGGTTGCGCTCGGCGTGGAGACCGACGGAATCGCGGTTGAGTCGCTGGTCGGGGTACTGGTCGACACGGAGTCGATGCCGATGGTGCTTCCCGCGCTGTCTTCGATGCCGAAGGCGTTTGCTGCGCTGACCGCACCGGCGGCCATCAGGCCGAGGCCGAGTGCCGAACCGGCGCCCATTGCGATCCAGCGCTTGGCGGTCGTCGTCTTCGGGGTCATGGTGTCTCCTCTGCTGCAGGGTGTCGGACGCGGTGTCCGTCTGTATACCTACAGCCTCGCGGCCGCAGATGAGACACCTCGGTGACCCGCGTGAGAGGGCTCTCATCTTCGCAACGGCCGGTGAAGGCCTGCTGGTGAAAGCCTGCTGGTGAAGGCCTGCTGGTGAAAGTTACTGGCGGGTCTCGTCGACGAGGTCGGCGGCGGCACGCAGCAGGGTGGGGCCGTGGGCGCCGAGCCCCAGAATGTGACCGAGCAGGTGGGTCGCGGCGATGGCCCTGGCGCGGTCGGCGAACCCGGGGTCGGCTGGGGCGTGGTCGGCGAACCCGGGGCCCGCCGGGGCAGGGGCGGCCGGAGCAGCGGCGCGGGCGATCCAGCGGGCTCGGGCGAGGCCGGCCAGGGCTCGAGCGTGGGCGGCATTGCGCGGCTCACCGTGGTCGTCGTGGTGCAGCGCGGTGACGACGAGGTGGGCGTAGAGAGCGGCGGCGTCGTCGGCGGGGTCGCCGAGACCGGCGGTGTCGATGTCCAGTACCCCGGTGATGTGGGTCGGGTCGGCGGGGTCGACGAAGATCTGGCCGAGGTGCAGGTCGCCGTGGATCGTGACCGGGGGTGCGGGGGGCGCGCCCACGCGCATCCGTTCGATGGCATCACCGACCGCGGTCACGTCGGCGCCATCGCCCGGTAACAGCGGGCGCAGCCGCTCGAGGTACCACGGCAGGCGGGAAGCGAGCGAGGCACGGGCCGGTCCGGAACTCTCGATCGCGCTGATCTGCACGGTCAGAGCGTCGACCGCGTCGAGGAACGCGCTCGGCGCCAGCGCGGTGAGCACGGTGCCTGCCTCCACGCCGGAGACGCTGTCGAGAGCGATGAAGCCGTCTCTGCTCCAGCCGAGGCTGCGCGGAGCCGGCACTCCGGCGCCGCGCCAGAGTTCGTGCCGGGCGTGCAGCGATTCGGCCGCGCCGGGACGCACGACCTTGAGATAGACCGTGAACTCGGGCGATACGTAGCGCACGACCGCGCGCTTGCCGGGGCGGTATGCGGCGATCGTGACGGTGAGTGCGGTCGGGTTGAGCCCCAGCCGGCCCAGCAGCAGGCGCGCGGCCTCGGGATAGACCGCGGCGGCCAGAGCGGGAAGCTCCGGGTCGTTGGGGTACAGCCAGGCGGCGATTCGTTCGCCGGATTCATCGTCGCGAAAACTCAACACCCCGTCGCGTGGCCGGTCGGTCGGATTCGACTCGAGGTAGACGGTGTGGTTCTCGCGGGACCCGTCGCCGGCATCGAGTTCGAGCTCGTACCCGGCGGCGAAGCCGCGCGCGGTCGTCTCGATGCTGAATCGCCGGGATGATGCGACCGTCATGCCGACCGATTCGGCCACCGCGTCGAGAACGTCCGGGGCGTCCTGCAACGGATGTACCGGGTCGGCCGCCGCGGCAGCCAGCGTCGCCGCCGGGTCGCCGTCGCTGCCGCTTCGTCGACGCGGATCGGAGCGGTCAGTCGTCGTCGACGTCATCGCTGCCGGAATCGTCATCGACGTCGTCAACGTCGTCATCGTCGTCGTTGCCGGAACCGCTGCCGGAACCGTCATCGATGGTCTGCGATGACGCCGGGGGCACGGCAACGGGTGACGTCGGATCGGCCGGAACGGGAGTCTCGGCGGTGGCCGGGGTCTCGGTGGCGGGCGTGTCGGTGCCGGTGGCCGCTCCCGTGCCTGTGCTGTCGTCCGTGCCGGTGTCGAGGCTGGCGGAGTCCGGGGTTCCGACCGATACCGGGGCGGTGGTCTGCACCCGACCGGGCTCATCGTCAATGCTGAGCGAGGAGGCAACGGCCATGGCGCCGACCGAGCCGAGGCCGAGCACGGCCACGAGGGCGGTGCCGAGGGCGGCCTTCCAGATCACCTGCATCCGTCCAGTCTGGGGCCACGCACGCGAAACTCGGCGAACTGGACATGAGAAACCTCTCATCTGGCGTCGCTGTGGGCGGTCTGGGTGGTGTGGTCGGCACCGCGCCACGCGTCGACTGTCGGTGGCCTCCGGTACCCTTGATCCATGGCAGTGTGGGAAAACCTGACGGGTCAAGATTCCGCCATCGAGATCTTTCGAGCGGCGTCGCAGCGGCGTACCGTGCCCGCGAGCGAGCCTGCTGCCGGTACCGGAACGGCGGCATCCGTCGAATCGTCGTCGATGACGCACGCCTGGCTCATCACCGGGCCGCCCGGTTCCGGCCGATCGAACCTCGCCTTCGCCTTCGCGGCGGCGCTGCTCAGCCCCGGCACGCACGACGGTGACCTCGCAGCGCTGCGCCAGGTCACCGCCCGTACCCACCCCGACCTCACCGTGCTCACCACCGAGGGCGTCATCATCAAGATGGAGTCCGTGAAAGAGGCGGTCGCCCGCTCGCAGTATTCGCCATCGATCGGGCGTTATCGGGTCGTCGTCGTCGAAGACGCCGACCGCATGCAGGAGCGCACCTCCAATGTGCTGCTCAAGGCCCTCGAAGAGCCGCCGGAGCGCACGGTCTGGATTCTCTGCGCGCCGAGCGAGGCCGACCTGCTGCCCACGATCCGCTCCCGGGTACGTACCGTGCGCCTGCGGGTTCCGAGCATCGAGGCCGTCGCCGACCTGCTCGTGCGGCAGAGCGGCGTCGACCCCGACGTTGCCGAGCTCTGCGCCCGGCTGGCGCAGAGCCACATCGGCATGGCACGCCGGCTGGCGACGAATCCCGAGGCACGCGCGAGGCGCGAGGAGACTCTGCGCACGGCCCTGGGCATCCGCTCGGTGTCGTCGGCCGTGAATTCGGCCGCCCGGCTGCTGGCGATCGCCGGCGACGACGCGAAGGCCATCACCCTGCAGCGCGACGCCGAGGAACGCGCCGGAGTGCTGCGCTCCCTCGGCGTCGAGGCCGGTGCCGCCGTGCCGTCTGGCCTGCGCGGCCAGATCAAGACCCTCGAAGATGACCAGAAGCGGCGCGCGACCCGCAGCCTGCGCGACGGCATCGACCGCATCCTCGTCGACCTCGCGTCGCTCTACCGGGACGTGTGCATGGTGCAGCTAGGCCGTGAGCACACCGTGATCAACCGGGAACTCGGTGCCGAACTGCGTCAGGCCGCCGAATCCAGCTCGCCCGCAGCTACCGTCGCCACAATGGATGCCATCGCGCTCGCGCGTGAACGCATCGAATCAAACGTGTCACCCGCTCTGGCGCTGGAGGCCATGCTCGTGTCGGCCATTCGTCGGGAGCGGGCTTGATCCGCACCTGCACGGCATCCGCCAGAACGGCATCCGCCAGCACGGCATCCGCAAGTACAGCTTTACGTACAGCTTTCGTTAACGCAGCTAGTGTCAACGCAGAAAGAGGATTCATCAGGTGAAGACCCGCACCCGCCGCCGTACCCACCTGCTCGCGACGAGCGCGGCAATCGTCGCCGTCGCGCTGGCCCTGAGCGGATGCTCGGGCTTCTTTCAGCAGGCAGCCCCGTCGACCTCGACGCCGACTGGCGAGAGTGTCGAGGGCGACCTCGAACCCTTCTATGGACAAGTGCTCGCGTGGGAGAACTGCGGCGACGGCCTGCAGTGCAGCACCGCGACGGCCCCGCTCAACTGGGACGACCCCGACCAGGGCGAGATCGAGCTGGCTTTGGTGCGGCAGGTCGCGACCGGCGACCGGATCGGTTCCCTGCTCGTGAACCCGGGCGGGCCCGGTGCCTCCGGCTACGATGCCGTGGCGACCTCGGTGGACTTCGTCACCGATGACAAACTGCAGGCGGGCTTTGACGTGGTCGGCTTCGACCCGCGCGGCGTGGGCCGCTCGACCCCCGTCAGCTGTTACGACGACGCCGACATGGACTCGTTCCTGTACGACATCATCGATGCCCCGCGCGGCACCGATGAATGGATCGCGAAATCCGAGACGGTGTCGGCCGACTTTGGCGCCGCGTGCTCGTCGAGCACCGGGGCGCTGCTCGAATACGTCGATACCGAGAACGCGGCCCGCGACCTCGACCTGCTGCGCGCGACGCTGGGCGACGAGAAGCTCAACTACCTCGGCTACTCCTACGGCACATTTCTCGGCGCGACCTACGCGGAGCTGTATCCCGACAACGTCGGACGCCTCGTGCTCGATGGTGCCCTTGACCCGTCCACGAGCAACTTCGACGTGACCAAGACCCAGGCCGTCGGTTTCGAGAATGCACTGCGGGCGTATCTGGGGGCCTGCCTGGAGGGTGCTGAATGCCCCTTCGACGGCACCGTCGACGACGCTCTGGGTACCGTGGCGGCGTTGCTCGCATCCGTCGACGCCAGCCCGATCGCGGCAGCGGATGGCCGCGAACTCGGCTCCGGCGCCCTGCTGACAGCGATCATCTACCCGCTCTACTCTCAGTCGTCCTGGCCGGTGCTGAGTGAAATGTTCACCGCCGTGATGTTCGGCAGCGCCGACGAGGCATTTTCCCTCGCCGACGGGTATAACGGTCGCAACGCCGACGGCAGCTACCGCGACAACTCGACCGAGGCATTTCTGTCGATCAACTGCATGGACTACGCCTACAACGACGACCCGGCCGCCATGCGCGCGCAGGCCGCCGAGATCAGCGCCGCCGCACCGATTATCGGAACCTACCTGAGCTTTGGAGACATCGGCTGTGCCAACTGGCCGTATGCGTTCGAGGGCGAACGCGAGCCGATCCACGCCGCCGGAGCCGCGCCGATCCTCGTGATCGGCACGACCAACGACCCCGCGACACCGTATGTGTGGGCGCAGAACCTGGCCGAACAGCTCGACAGCGGTCAGCTCGTAACCTACGAGGGCGAGGGACACACCGCTTACAACAAGAGCAACCAGTGTGTGAACGACACCGTCGACGCGTACCTGCTCGAGGGGACCGTGCCCGCGACCGACCCACTGTGTTAGGCGCCGGGTTGATGGGGCTTTGGTGGCAGGATTGAAACATGTCGTTGCAACCAGAAGTGCCGGGGCTGCGCGAGCGTAAAAGGCTCGCCACCCGGCGTGCCATCCAGTACGCGGTTCTCACCCTGACGCAAAAACGCGGTATCGACAAGGTCACGATCGAAGACATCAGTCGCGTCGCGAACGTGTCGCCGCGGACCTTCTTCAACTATTTTCCGTCGAAGGATGCCGCGCTTGTCGGGGACGCTCCCAGCCTGGCATCGGCCGACGACATCGAGCGTTTTGTGCACGCGGGGCCCGGCGGCGACATTCTCGGGCAGGTGTCTGCCCTGCTCGCGGCGAGCCTCGCCCGCACCGAGTCGGACCGTGAAATTCATCAGCTGCGCAAGGCCGTCATGAAAGACAACGTGTATCTGTTCGGGATGCGCATGGCCACGCTGCGGCAATTCGAGGATCAGTTGCAGCAGGTGATCGCGCGGCGCTTCGTGGTCGACCGGCCGAACCGAGCGGATGATCCGATCGCCCTTCAACAACAATCGCTGTTGTTCACCCTCATCGCGGTGGCGGCGATTCGGCACGCGTGGCGGTGCTGGGCCGAGGGCGACGGCGCGACGCCGTTGTCGACGCGCGTGGCAGCATCCTTCGCCGAGGTGTACAACATCACCCGCCAGACGGACTAAGCTTGACGAGGTTGTCTCCGAGGCATTGTTTCGGGGGCGCGCCGCCTTAGCTCAGTTGGTAGAGCATCTCACTCGTAATGAGAAGGTCGTCAGTTCGATTCTGACAGGCGGCTCCACGAAATTCCTGATCAGCGGATGTTTCCGCAACCGCCTCCGGGGCGTCGCTCTGCGGGTTCGACACATGTGCCAACGTTCTGCCCACATTCGTTCTCAGGGCGCGGGCATTGAGGGCGTCTGCAGCGACGTCAAGGTCGTCAGCGGCGTCAAGGTCGTCCTCAAACAGGTCGCTGTAGACGTCGAGTGTCATCTCCGCGGAGGCGTGCCCGAGCATCCGCTGCACGGACAGTACGCTGGCGCCCGACGAAATCGCCAGGGACGCCGCGGTGTGGCGCAGCGAGTGCGGGGTGATGTTCGGTAGCTCCGGGTGACGGTTTCTGAGCTGCGCGACAGCCGCCGTGAATGTGCGTCGACGGAAATTACCGCTGCGGAGAACGTCTCCGCCCGGGGACGTGAACACCAGGTCATCGCGCGGTAGGGGGCCGGTGAGCGACCCCCTGAGCAGTATGAACAGGAATACCAAAACTTAACCAGCACGCGCGCGCCCCACGCCTGTGGACAACTTCCGCACCAGGCCGTCGACGGCCTCGACACCGTCGATGGCCTCGACACCGTCGAAGAATCGGCCGCGGCCGGCACCGCAAAATGAGCGCCAGGTGAGCTCATGCGAAGGTCGCGCTGGTTTGATCCGAGCCGGCTGTTCATTGATTGTCGGACGCAGATTCGCCGCCCAAGCAAACCCGACAGCGAATAGCCGACCCTGCACCCATGCTCTGATGCGGCCCGCGTCTTGTGTGCCGCCCCGCGCACTCTTCGACAGGAGAACCATCATGGACGAGAACGAAAGCCCCCATGCTCCACAGCGCGAACCTGGTCGAGGAGGCCGCTCACGACCTCGCCTGCGGCACCCGGGCCATTGACCGCCCGTACGATTCCTACGTCCTACTGGGCCGGTTGACGTCCCCGCACCGGATGCTGGCGCAGGCGTTCGAGCAGCTCGCCGACTGGCACAGCCGCGTCATCGATGGCGTCCAATACTCCGGCGAGGACAGCTTCGCGGTCGGGTCGGCGCCCGGCGTGATCCGGGCAGAACTGGCCCTACGCGACGGACATTGCGGGGAAGGTCGAGGATGCTCAGCACCGCTGGGCCTCGTTTACCCCCTCACCGGGGACGAGGGGGTAAACGAGGGGTATGAGACAGGAACAAGAAAAGAATGAGAAGAAAACACGAGGAAAGAAAACAGGAGCATAAACGGGGGCGAAGGAGGTAGGCGAAAACGCGAGGCAGCTGGGAGAAGCGAGAAGCGAGAAGCGAGGAGCGCGAGGCGGAGAGTGAGGGATATGGGCGCAATGTCGCTCGATCGCGACCGTGAAACACGTCGCTAGTGGTGTTGGCGAAGAAACTTGATGACGGCGGGGCAGGCGAGGGCAGGTTCCTGCTCGAGGGGGTAGTGGCCGGAGTTCGGGAGGAGCAGACGTGTCACGTCGGTGGCGATCGCACGAGCGCCGGCTGCGACGGCAGTGCCCATCGCGAAGTGCCCGCCGATGGCGAGCACCGGTGTCGGAATCTGGTTCCGGGCGAGGGATTGAACGTCTTGGACGTCGTCGGTGCGGGTGCGGTAGTAGCCGAGGCTCGCCTCAAGAATTCCCGGTGCGGAGTAGGCGTCGACGTAGGTGCGAGCGATGTCAGGATCAAGGCCCGCCGGGCCGGCGCTCTGCTGGAGGAACGATCCGTAAAAGGCAGCTTCGCGGCCGGGCACCAGTTGCTCCGCGAGGCCAGGTGAGCGATTGAAGGGCCCGTGCCAGGTCGGATAGTACTCACTTCCGGGCTGAGGGACGTCGACGTCGATCCCGGGAAGGATCTCTTCCTCTACGACAAGCGCGCTGACGGCGGAAGCTAGCTTGGCGGCCAGGAGGACGGCAACGGTGGCACCCCAATCATGGCCGATCAAGGCGAAGCGGGTGACTCCGCGCCGGCTGAGAACATCGCTCAGCCAAGCCGCCAAGTCTGCTTTTCGGAAGCTTTGGGCCTCGAGCGAAGGCCCGCCCAGGCCCGGCAAGGTAATCGAGATCGCGGCAAAGCCAGCCTCGTTGAGGTCGGGGAGCAGATGTCGCCAATGGGCGTCGGTCACGGGCCAGCCATGGACCAGGACCACAAACGGACGACTTAGTTGCGGGCTCATCCCTCAATGATGCTGCCCACATCCTCCGTCGATGAACGGAGGAGCTCAACACTCGGCGCCCTTCGCGTTCTGAGCAACCTCTGGTTATTCACCGCGTATCGGGGCCCCGGCCTGAGGCATTCTCCGTGACGAGATCGGTGGCACAGGCGTTTGCCACCATCTCACCCAAGAACTGGCCCGATGCCGAGGTTGCTCAGTTCCTCGATGGTGCCGCCGACATGCAGCGCTGCATCGCTGACCATGCCAGCGAGGCCGAGGGTGGCCACGGTGCGCGCCGAGAATCATGTCGCGGGCAACGAGGGGCGAGCGGCGACGCCGATGCGACTATTTCTTGCTTCGGTTAGCCCCCCTTGACGGGGCATTTTCTCGGGCGGGCCTTACGGGAATGAAGCTCCCAGCCTTCATGTAGCCCGCCGCAGAACACGACCGCGGGCTGTGCAGTCCCGGTAGACCTCCGGCTTGCGGGCACCTTGGGGACCGATATCGGCTGCCGTTCGCTGAGCCATCCAATACGGTAATGGCATGTCGCAAACCGTTTCCCTGATCCGCTCGGCCGACCTTTCAGACGTGGCGCAGTACGCCTACGCTTCCACTGCTCCCGCTGAGGCGCGCCTGATCTTCTTCGCCGGCGCCTGTCCCTTGGGCCTCGATGGCCGCACCGTTGGGGCCGGAGACTATGCAGCGCAAGCCGGCAAAGCGATGGAGAACCTCGCGATAGCTCTGAAAGCGGCGGGAGCCCAACTCGAGAACGTGTTGAGCACGCGGGTTCTCGTCGCCTCTTCTAAACAGAGCGACCTGGTCGAGGCGTGGACGGTCATCCGTGAGGCTTTCGGTGAGCATGACGTGCCAAGCACGCTCATGGGCGTCACCGTTCTGGGCTACACGGATCAACTGGTCGAGATCGAAGCTGTCGCGGCGGTAATCGACTGACAAGACCAGCTCACACGGGGTCCCCCTTACGGGCTGGCACCGAACCAATTTAGTCACCTCGCCGACGACACGATCGCCATATGGACTCAAAAAGGGGAGCTATAATCTGAACATGTTCACCGAACGCGTTCATTCAAGGGCTCAGGCACGCGACACGTCACGCATCAAAGTTCTGAGCGCTGCTGAAGAGTTGTTTGTGCAGCACGGTTTCGCGACCACAACCATCCGACAGATCGCCGAAAGCGCTGCGGTCAGCGTTGGCACGGTGATGGCTGTTGCCGACAAGAATGGACTGCTCGTGGAGATCTTCGATCGGAAGATCGCCAGCATTCAGCCCTCACCTTCTGGCGCGCCGATCGCGCGGAACCCCGCTGCAGAGATCATCGACATACTCGGTTCGTTCGTACGATTCTTCGCAGCGCAGCCAGATCTGGCGCGCGCGTACACTGCCATTCTTGTTGGCGGGAAACACCCGTCGATAATCTTCGCGGAGTTGACCGGCGTACTTATAGAACAGGTATCGGACGTACTCACTCGCGCGGGCCACCCTGCGACAGATGCATCCGCGACGGCCCGCATCGTCCACCGCGCATATCTCGGTGAAATCTTCATCTGGGCAGGCCAAGGTCATCCGAACCCAGACAGCACCCTGACCGAGCTCGAAAAAACGGTGCGCTACCTCGTCAACGGAAAGGCCGCCTGAAATGATTCTCCTCCCCGAGCCCTGGTGGCTTGAAGTTGCACTCGCTGCAGCCCTAGCAGTCGACGTCGGCATGTCCCTCAAGCCACCAAAGTTCATCCGCGACTGCTTGAACGGGGTCGGGTTCCCGCGCCAGTGGTGGTGGACGCTCATCGTTATCACATCCCTCGCCGTCACCGGACTGCTCGTAGGGCTCGACATTCCAGGAATCGGCTTAGCAGCCACGGTTGGCGTCATTGTCTACTTCTCGTCCGCAGTCGTCGCCCACATCCGCGCTCGCTTCCTAGGAATGGAGCTATGGGTCAATTGCCTGGGCTTCCTGGCGCTCGCCCTCGCGACCCTGCTCTTCGGGTTTCTCTTCTAACACGCCCGTAGAGGGTTCCACTTACGGACGGTGGAGAGAAAGCACTTCTGCGACGGGAAGACGTCCAGAAGCGATCGCGCGCGCACCCGCTATTGGAGTTCCCGGATAACCGATCGAAATGGCGTGGTGTGGCAGCCATCCAGTTTCTACCTGAAGCAATTGAGCTGCCTGCTGCACGTTATCCGCCGGATAAATTGTCGCTAAGCAACTTCCGAGTCCCAAGGCGGCCGCGGCGAGAATGACTGTCTGGCTGGCCTTTCCGAGATCGAATTGGGTGTCCTGGAAGCCGTTGTCGGCGGAGAGAAGGACGAGGGCGCACGGCGCGGACGCGAGGTGTTGCGCGTAGGCCCCGAGCGCACTGAGCATTTCAAGGTGTGCCTTGTCACGGACTACCATGAAACGCCACGGCTGCCGGTTGCGAGCCGAGCCAGTCCACCGCGCAGTGTCAACAATCTGCTCCAGCAGCTCGGTGGGCACCGCGCGATCGGTAAACGACCGAACGGCCGGACGCGCGGTGAGGCTTCGAATCAATTCCAGTGCTTCCATCTACTCAGCTTCCCATTCCGGCAGGATGAACGCTGCGCACCACTAGGGCGGTGGTACTCGTCAATAGGTCCTGCGCTCAGAGCGAATCCGGCGTCGATTCGTCTCGGTTGTGCGATTTACTGTCGCTCTGACGCGCACACCTATTCTCGGAGGAACCGCCTGGCTTGGTCGAGAAATAGCCGAGCAGTTGGCCGCTCAAGGCCAAGACGTGACGTGTCTGGCTCGCGGTGTATCTGGAGCAGTCACACGCGGCGTGACATTTGTCCGCTCGAACCGGCGATCACCCGGGGCCTACAATCTGGTCGCTGGTGAAGCGTGGGACGAAAGCATTGAGCTGGGCTATGACGCGGATATCGTCGCCGGAGCGCTTGAGGCTTTGGCCGGCAGTACTGCGCACTGGACCGTGGTCTCGTCCGTGTCCATGTATGCGAGCAACGCTGAACCGGGTGCGGATGAGGATGCCATCCTCGTAGAGCCATCCAATCTCGACGATTACGCGCACGCGAAAGTCGCCGCGGAACGCGCCACGGCTGCGGCGGTGGGTGATCGTCTTCTCATTGCGAGACCAGGTCTTATCGCGGGGCCAGGCGACAAGAGCGATCGCTTCAGTTATTGGGTATCCAGGCTCGCCGTTGCTCCGAAGGAAGCCGTCGTCGTGCCGAATGCTGAGAATCGTTACGTGCAGTTCATCGACGTTCGAGACCTGGCCGAATGGCTCATCAGTGCTGGGCAGCGCGGGCTGACCGGCATTTACAACGTTGTCGGAAGCGAACGTGAACTCGCTACGGTTCTGCTGGCCGCCGCCCGGGCACAGCGTGAACTACTGCGCTGGACCTCGTTCCCTCCCCCTATGGCTCCCTCGCAGCGACTCCGCTTTCGCCCGGCGCAGCCGCAGCCGCAGCCGCTTCCTCGCAGCGGGCGGAACCGAGCGAAACCTGCAGCAGACGCTTGAGGACGTGTTGGCGGACGAACGCGCTCGTGGACTCGACAGGGAACGCCGGTCAGGCCTCACCCAGGACGAGCAGCGCCTTCTCCTCGCTGAAATCAACGCGTAGAAGCCCCGCGACGTAGAACTACTCAATCGTGCTCCAGACGCCACGGTTGCGAATCCCGCAGGCGTTCCCCTTCCGGCAGCGAAGAGAGGACCGCCTTGCAGTGGCTCTGCGTGTACTTCTTGCCGACGATCTTGTGAGCCGTATCGTGAAAATCATCGTGTGGACACTCGATCGTCGATATGTATCGGTGACTGATGTATGTTGTTGTCATGTCTTCTACTGCCCTTCATGAGCCCACTTTTCTGATCTTGGCGGCTCTCGCTGAGGGCCGGAAACATGGTTACGGCCTGATCGCTGAGGCCGAAGCGCTGTCGGATGGTCGGGTGACCCTTCGTGTGGCGACTTTGTACACGGCTCTGGATCGGCTGCGGAAGGAAGGGCTCATTGCCCCCGCGGGTGAGGAAGTCATCGATGGTCGGCTGCGCCGATATTACGAATTGACTGATGAGGGCGCTGCAACCCTGACTCAGGAGATCACTCGGATGGAGCAGCTCGCTGCCCGTGCGACCATCCGGCTTCAGCACCGCCCGGGCTTCGCATTCGGCTGGGCTGGCGGGGCCTGGGCATGACGTATCCCGTGACAGTGCAGCCCCTGGGCCGGACGACGCGGGTGGCGATTCGGCTTTTCCCCCAGTGGTGGCGGGAGCAGTACGGAGCGGAGGTCGTCGACACGCTCCTCGAGCTCCGTCAGCGTCGGAACGGAAACTTGTTGGATGATTTCCATCTCGCCGCCCGGGGCCTCTGGTTACGCGCTCGAACATCGCCCAGTTTCTGGGGCGGACTGGTCCTGCTGATCGTCATGCTCTGGACATCGGGGCAGGGGCCGAACGCGTTCCTGGTGGAGCGTTACTGGCCTGCAGTCCTGACGGCGGGTGGATCGTCGGCACCGTTCGCGCTCCCTCTGGCTGCCGTGATCGCCGCCCTGCAGGGGCACCGACACGCTCGGCGAGCCGCGGCACGCGTCGATGCGCGGAAGCGCGTATCGGAGGCGGCATGGTCGATGGTGCCGGTGCTGGCGACTCTCCTGCTCGGCTACCTGGTGGTGGTACTTCTCAGCCTTCTCACGTCTGGCCTCCCCGCGACAGGTTCCCCGAGCGCGCTGATCGTTCCGCTATCGTTTGCCGGACTTGCGCTGGGGGCAGTGGCGGTTGGTTTCGCTCTTGGTGCCGTGCTGCCCCCAGTGGTGGCGGTTCCTGTCGCGGGCGTGCTGCTTTATGCATGGTATTCGATGCCCCTCGACGGTGCTGCGCTGGCGTGGCGCAATGTGACCGGCGCCGGCCTGACACAGTGCTGCCTCTGGGTCGACGTCGTCCCGCATCCACAGGCTCAGCTCATCGCCATCGTCAGTGGCGTGGCCCTCACCGCAATCACCCTGCTGCTCGTCGCCGCACGCCCGAGCATGCAGAGATCGGTGTCGTTCGCGGGCGTGGCCGTCTCGATTATGGCCATACTCGTAGCGGTTGCACCGTCCGTTTCCGCGCTCGGACAAGCCAGCCAAGTCGGAAGGGACCTCACCGAACTGCGGTGCGAGGGCACGTCTCCGCAAGTGTGCCTGTGGCCCGAGCAGGATGCCGCGTTCGGGCCGGCGATCCGTCCTGTTCTCACCCAAGCATTTGAGCGTGGTGTCGCGGCCGGTCTCCCGATGCGAGCTGCCGTCACCCCGTATGTCGGCGGCCTCAGCGACGGACAGCGGCACGAGTCCCCGATCAATGCAGTCTCTATGCGACTGGGTGACTCGGACGCTGCCATCCTGGCCAGCTATGGACAAGCAGTCTATGCTTCCGAGAGCTGCGCCGTCCCCGGTGCCGTTGACGGGCCAGACTTCGCTGGGGAACAGGGCGTGCACTACGCGATCGCCTTGCTCTTGGGCGCGGAACCAGCGGCTGCGCTCCCACGCATCGAGCACTCTGTCGAGGAGCGTCTCCCCTCAATCGCCTACACGCCCGCCGAGGTCCGCGACCTCATCGGCGTCCACAACATCGCAGAAGCGCGCACCACAGTAAACAACTGGCTCGCCTCATGCGACAGCTAAGACTTCTCGCAGCAGTTGCCGTAGTCATCGGCCACGGATACGTGCTTCACGGAGAAACACCGGCACCACGCGTGGGCGGGATCCCACTCCACACGCTCGGGCTCTACATCTTCTTCACGGTCAGCGGCTACCTCATCACCTCGAGTTGGAACCGTTGGCCCAACCTTCCCTCTTTCCTGCGCAACCGAGCCCTCCGCATCCTGCCCGCCCTCGCAGCGGTCGTGCTCCTCACCGTGCTCGTCATCGGACCCCTCGCAACCGACCTCACCCTCAGCGAATACCTGACCTCCTACCCGACCTGGCTGTACCTGTCCGGTGTGCTACTGGTCCCACAGTACGAACTTCCGGGAGTCTTCGTCTCGCACCTTTCACCAGCCGTGAACGGGTCACTGTGGACCTTGGGTATCGAGGCCTGTTGCTACATCGCGACCGCGCTACTTGGCGTTGCGCTGCGAAGATTCGCCTGGGCCGGCACCCTCATTCTCGGCGTTGCCTCGATCGCGCTCGCGCTGCAGCCCGCCGGAGGCCCGTTGGAATCGCTTCGCGCGGTCGGAGCTGTGTGCTGCTACTTCGCGATCGGTGCCCTCGCATGCCATCTCCGCGTAGATCGTCGGCATTTCCCGGCCTTGCTCGTCGTGTGCCTGGGCGTGGGATGGCTCGCGCTGGGGGCGGTCAACGCACCGGTCGCAACCATGTGCGCATGGGTAGTCGTGCCAGCACTCGTCCTCGCCACCGCCCTGCGCTCCAAGAACTCCACGTCCAAAGTCGACGTGTCCTACGGCGTCTACCTATGGGGATACCCAATCCAGCAGCTAGTCATCCAAGTGAATCCCGATCTTCCGGTCGCCTTCTCCGTGGCACTGACCATCCTCTTCACGCTGGCCGTCGCGACTCTGTCCTGGCATCATCTCGAAGCCCCGGCCCTGGGACTGAAACGTTCAGGGAAGCTTGGAGCTATCTCCCGGCTTCGCTCAAAACCGGCCCTCCGCGCCAGCACCGCCTGAACGCAATGTCTCTTGAACGCCGCGTCTGCGCTAAAGCACCACCCCAAGCTCTACCGTTGCACGCTTCCACACGATGGGATCCCCGTCCCGTTGGGGGTTCCCGTGTGACACAGTGTGGGCGCACTCCGCGGCCAGGTAGTGTGGCCCCAGATCGGTCGCGTTCGACGTCCCACAGTGACAGGCAGTGGCACTTCTCTCGCGCTGACCGTTCACGGACATAGTCCCCGTCGTTACGATCATCGGTACCGTGGTGACATGAAACATATGGTGATCGTTGCGCCCTTGGAACCGCTGACCGTGGGAGAGAGCTTCGTAGTACCGAAATTTCCCCTTCACATGACCCTCTTGCCGCCGTTCCGAGTCGAGTGCGATTGGCTGGAGCTAAGTGCAGTTGTGGAAGCGATCGCGGATGGCACAGGCTGCTTGGTCGTCGATGTTGTCGGGCAGGAAGGCTTTGGCCCTGGCGGCGGCATCATGGTCTCCCTGGTTAGGGCAACGGATTCCCTCCTGAACGTGCATTTGGGACTGACCGAGGCGCTCCGACCGCTCGGGTGGACTGCTCAGGAAGCTGACTACAACGGCAGCGGCTTCCGTCCGCACATCACTGGCAATAACGAAGAGCAAGTACTTCGAGGCCAGCACTTCATCTTGGGCGAGATGGCAATTGTTGAGATGCTCGACCTGCCGACAGTGCGTGCGACCTACCAGCTGTCTGGCGAGGGCGGCCCGACAGAGTGACCCTCGCCGTTAGTGGGCGGTAACACCGGCCCTTTCCCCAGTGGCACGGCATCGGCGCGCTCAGCCGCCGGTGGCTTGACCCCAATCCCTCGCGCTGGAGGTCCCCCTGCGACACAACGTTGGCGTCGTCGGTTGCCGGCTGTTTTGGCCCAGATCTGTCGCGTTCGTCGTTGGGTTTATGGTGCCCGTCGTTGATGG
>NZ_SOHE01000072.1 GCF_004403305.1 Cryobacterium frigoriphilum
GGCCGAGCCGCGCCGCGCCGCACCGCGCCGAGCCGGCCTGCCGACCCGCGCCGAACCGGGCCGGCTAGCGGTCGTCGGCGCTCGGCCGGCGCATCTGCTGGCGAATGAGCTCGAAGTCGTGCCGGGAGATTTCGATGAGGCCTCGCCGCAACTGGTAGCCCCAGTCGGGATTGCCCCTGCTGAGGTCCAGGACCGACAGCAGGGGGCGGATCGAGGCGGCCACGGCATCCGTGTCGTAATCGGTGCGGCGACGCCACGGATTGTAGGCAGAGTACGAGTCACCGGTCTGGAAGGCCGGCCCGGGAGCGATGCGTCCGATCGCGGTGAACTCGCGCAGGGCCTCGCCCTCCCAGGTGTCGCGCGGCGAGTAATAGACGAGCCCGTCGGACTCATTCATGCTCTCGAGCACGGTTCGGGCACCCTCGGTGGCCTGGGCCATACCCATCTGCACGCCGCGCAGCACGCGGTCGCGTTGCGCCACACCGAGCCAGAACCGAATTGCCACCCCTCATTGTTACAGCAGCCCGGCCGTGAGCCAGCCACCGGGCCGGACAACACCGGGCTCGCCGAACACCGGGCTCGTCGAACACCGCGGTTGTCGAACACCGCGCCGCCGACCAGACTGGACACATGCGCGTATTGCTGAAAGAGACCCTCGATTGCACACCGGATGCCGCGTGGCGCGCCATTCACAGCCCCGCCGTTTTTCGGGAGGTCAGTTCCCCCGTCATGACCGTCGAATCCCTGGAGGCCGACGGGTTTCCCACGAGTTGGGAACCCGGCGAGCACCCCGTCACCATGCGCGGCCTCGGACTCGTGCCGCTCGGCATGCAGGTGATCCGGCTGAGCGAGACGACGCTGCGGCAGGCCGGCACCGGCACCGCCGCGGGCAACGGCGCGGGCACCGTGCGTATCCTGCGCGACACCGGCCGCGGAGTCTCAGGCTCGATGGCCGCCGTCACCCACTGGGACCACCGCATGGCGATCGCCGCCGACCCCGACCATCCCGGCAAGACGCTCTACCGCGACCAGCTGATCTTTCGGGCCGGCCACGCCACCCTCGCGGTCTGGCCCGGATTCTGGGTGTTCTGGCAGTGGCGCATGGCGCAGATCAAGCGCCTCGCACCCACCTGGCGCTTCGACCTCGGCGTCGACGTGGAGACTCCCAGCGACACCGGCACCGGCACCGGCACAGACAACGGCACAGACGGTGTTGTTAGCGTCACCCCATGACCTCTTCTCTGGGTGCCCTGCAGATTGCCGACTGGCGTCGCCGCGTGTTCGGCCTTTACGCGGGGGTGCGGCACCTCAGCGTGCAGAACCCCGCTGCCGGCCACGAGCTGTGGCGTTCGGGGCGCGACGAACTGTTTGCGGGGCATCCGTCGTCGCCGCTGCTGCCCGACGACCGCGCGGCCTTCACCGGCCTGCCCATCTCGGGCTACGACCCGGACTGGCGGTTCGAGGTCGAGGTGCACCGCGCCGAAGAGCCGTACCGCATGAGTGTCGAAACGGGAACGGATGGCACCATTCCGTTCGATCTCGTCGGCACCGTGCGCCTGCCCTACCTGGGCGCACTCGATGTGTGGCGCATCGCGAATTATGCCGGCGGTCTCTTCGTGCCGATCAAAGACGCCCTGGCCGGCAAACCGGCCGGCACCTACGGCGGCGGACGCTACCTGCTCGACACCGTGAAGGGCGCCGACCTCGGCCCCGGAGCCGATGATGACTCCCTCATTCTCGACTTCAACTTCGCCTACAACCCGTCGTGTGCCTACGATCCGATGTGGGCCTGCCCCCTCGCACAGCCCGGAAACACGGTCACCGTCGAGGTTCCCGTCGGGGAGCTCTATCCCGGCAGCCGGGCCTGACGACCGCCTGAGCGCGCCGGTTTGCGGGCGGGGCTTGACAGCATCCGCTAGAGTAAGAGCACTGCGAGTGCGTTGACGCGCTCGCTGCGTCGTAGAACGCCCTCTTCTTATCGCAGCCGCCGGGTATCGGTGGGCTCGATTTTTCGAACAAATCATTCTTACGGCGAACGGATGTGCCCATCGGCACCTTCGCCACGTGAATCCTCCTTGTTCCACCATCCGTGCGTTGCCTGAAGCGCAGCGTGCGATGGTGCTGAACGGGCGAGGAGTCTGATGCCCGAAAGGCACCACTTTGTCTAAAACTTTCAGCGCGCTCGGCGTGCCGGCTCCCCTCGTCGCGGTTCTGACCGCCCAGGGAATCGACAGCCCGTTCCCCATTCAGGTCGACACCCTGCCCGACACCCTCAACGGCCGCGACGTGCTCGGCCGCGGTAAGACCGGCTCGGGCAAGACCCTCGCCTTCTCGCTGCCGATGGCCGCGCGCCTCGGCGGCAAGCTCGCCGGCGGCAAGCGCCGCCCTGGCCGCCCGCTCGGCCTGATTCTCGCGCCGACCCGCGAGCTCGCCACGCAGATCACCAACGCCCTCACCCCGTTCGCCGAGGCCTACGGCCTGAACACCACCACGATCTTCGGTGGCGTCTCGCAGAACCGTCAGGTCGCCGCGCTCAAGAGCGGCGTCGACATCGTCGTGGCCTGCCCCGGCCGCCTCGAAGACCTCATGAAGCAGGGCTTCGTGAACCTCGACTCCGTCGAGATCACCGTGCTCGACGAGGCCGACCACATGGCCGACCTCGGCTTTCTGCCCGTCGTGACCCGCATCCTCGACAAGACGCCGACCAACGGCCAGCGCCTGTTGTTCTCTGCCACGCTCGACAACGGCGTGGACAAGATCGTGCGCCGCTTCCTGCACAACGAGGTTCTGCACTCCGTCGACGAGGCCAACAGCCACGTTTCCGCCATGACCCACCACGTGTTCGAGGTCACCGGCGTCGACGCGAAGAAGGACCTCGTGCAGAAGCTCGCCTCGGGCAGCGGACGCCGCATCCTCTTCATGCGCACCAAGCACCAGGCCAAGAAGCTCGCCAAGAGCCTCACCGACTCGGGTATCCCCGCCGTCGACCTGCACGGAAACCTCTCGCAGGTCGCCCGTGACCGCAACCTCGCCTCGTTCAGCGCCGGAACCGTCAAGGTTCTCGTCGCGACCGACGTCGCGGCTCGTGGAGTGCACGTGGACGACATCGAACTCGTGATCCACGTCGACCCGCCGGCCGAGCACAAGGCGTACCTGCACCGCTCGGGCCGCACCGCCCGCGCCGGTAGCGCCGGTGACGTCGTCACCGTCGTGCTGCCCGAGCAGAAGCGCGACACCGACGCGCTACTGCGCAAGGCCGCCATCAAGGTGACCCCGCAGCGCGTGGACGCCTCCTCGCCCGCCGTCGACGCCCTCGTCGGCGACGTTGCCGAGTACGTCAAGCCGCTCCCCCGCGTCGAACCGCAGCAGCAGCAGCGCCAGTCGCAGGGTGGTCGCTCGCAGGGCGGCCGCGGCGGCCAGGGTGGCCGTGGCGGACAGGGCGAACAGGGTGGCCGTAATGGTCGCTCCGAGAACTCCCGCGCCGACGCCGGTCGTGGCGGACGCGACGGTGATGCAGGCCGTGGCCGCGGTGGCCAGGGTGGCCGCGATGGCGGTCGTTCCAGCGACGGCGCATCGACCGGTGGCGCTCGTCGCGAGCGTTCGGCTCGTCCCGCTGCGGCCGCTCCGGCCCGTTCGGGTTCGGCCGCTGGCCGCTCCGGCGGAGCACGCGCCGGCAGCCTGCAGGTCGGTGGCCTCGTTCGCGGCGCCGGCTCCGGCAGCACCGGCGGCAGCCGCGGCTCAGGCCCCCGCCGCTCGCAGGGCTAAGCACCCCGCAGCATCCGCTCAGCACCCATTGAGCGCATAAGAACGGGCCGGTCTCTCACGAGGCCGGCCCGTTTTGTGTGCCCGCGCAAAGCCGCTTAGGGTCGAATCATGAACACCACCGTTGTCGTTCGACCCGTTACCGAAGCGGATGCCGATGCCCTGGGCCGCGTACACGCCGCCTGCTGGCACGAAACCTATGATCACCTGCTGAGCCAGGCCGCCCTGTCGCGGCTGCGCCCGGAGCGCCTCGCCGATATGTGGCGCGGCATCACCAAACAGGGCGGGGACTACCGGCAGGTGGTTGCCGTCGACGGCGACGACATCGTCGGCTTCGCTGCGAGCGCACCACGCACGGACACCGATGTCACAGCCGAGCGGGAGCTGAAGATCATGTACCTGCTGGCGTCGCATCAGGGTACCGGGGTCGGCCAGCTGCTCTTCGACGCCGTCGTCGACCCCGGCCCCTCGGTACTCTGGGTCGCCGCCGACAACCCGCGCGCCCACGCGTTCTACGCCCGCAACGGCTACACGGCCGATGGCAGCGAGAAGACCGAAGAGGTGCTCGGCGAGAAGCTGCACGAGGTTCGACTGCTGCGCTAGGCCTGTTCAGTGCGCAACTAGGCTGAGCGGATGTCTGCAACCCCGCGCCCGATCCCCGTTATCCTCGATGTCGACACCGGGGTCGACGACGCCCTCGCGATCTTGTTCGCGCTCGCACACCCCGGGCTCGACGTGCTCGGCATCAGCTGCGTCGCCGGCAACGCCTCACTCGACCGAGTGGTCGAGAACACCCTGCGAATTCTCGATGTGGCCGGTGCCGGCGACGTGCCGGTCGCGGCCGGCGCCCACCGACCGCTGATCGAGCCGGCCCGGGCGGCCTCCCACGTGCACGGCGAGGGCGGCCTCGGCAGTCTGGTGCTGCCGGCGACGAAGCGTCGCGCCGTGCCGCTCAACTCGGTCGAGCTGATGCGCCAGCTCATCGAGGCCAGCCCCGAACCGGTGACACTTGTCGCGCTGGCCCCGCAGACCAACCTCGCGCTGCTGCTGCGCCTCTACCCGGGCCTCGCCGGCAACATCGAGCGCATCGTCTTCATGGGCGGCTCGACGAGTGTCGGCAACGCGACCGCCGTGGCGGAGTTCAACGTGTGGCACGACCCCGAAGCTGCCGCGATCGTGCTCGACAGCGGCGTGCCGACCTACATGTACGGACTCGATGTGTTCAACAGGGTCGCCGTCGACGAGGCCACGGCCGAGGCGCTGCTCGTTGGCGAGTCACCGCTCGGCCGGGTCGTCGGCGCGCTGCTGACCAACCGGGTGCTGGCCGGCTCCGACGGGGACACCGAGTACTCGGGCCTCATCGGCGACGCCGGCGCGGTGTGCGCCCTCGTCGACCCTGAGGCGCTCCGCACCCGACTGCTGCCGCTACGGGTTCAGCTCTCGGGCTACGGGCGCGGCCAGACCCTCGCGGACCTGCGCCGCAATCCGGGCGAGGACATCGTGCACGGCCTCGCCGAGGAGTGGCAGAGCGTCGAGGTGGCCCTCGACGTGGATGTGCCCCGCGTCACCGGCCTGTTCCTCGGCACTCTCGGCCTCGCCTGACGCCTGAAGCCTGACGGCTGACGGCTGACGGACTGACGCCTGACGCCGGCCACGGCCGGACTCCCCTGCAGGTCTCACTCGGCCCACACCGTGGCTAATTCAGGAAAAGTGCCGACTTTCCGGCTCCACAGGGCCGAATCAGCCTGTTCCGGACCAGATTTCCTGAATTAGCCACGGCGGGAGCCGGCAAAACCGGACCGCCCGGGTTGGGTGGGTGGCTGGGTGCGTGGCTGGGTGGGTGCTAGCGCAGCACGCCGACGGATGCGAGGGCCGCACGCAGCAGCGAACCGCGCCCGCCCTCCATCTCGGCCGACACCCCCGGCGACGCGGCTTCGGCCGGCGTCATCCAGGTCAGCTCGAGGGCGTCCTGCCGCGGGTCGCAGGTGCCGGTGACGGGAACGACGTAGGCCAGCGAGACGGCGTGCTGGCGGTCATCCATGTACGCCGTAATGCCGGGCATCGGAAAGTATTCCGCGATGCTGAACGGAATCGGACTCGCCGGCAGCTGCGGAAACGCCATCGGGCCGAGGTCTTTCTCGAGGTGGCGGAACAGCGCGTCGCGCAGGGTCTCGCCGTAGAGCACGCGGCCGGAGACCAGGGTGCGCGTCATCTCGCCGGTCGGCCGGGCACGCAGCAGCACGCCGACCTCGACGACCTGGCCGAGACCATCGACGCGCACGGGCACCGCCTCGATGTACAGAATGGGCAGTCGCCCGCGAATCTCGGCCAGTTCAACATCGCTCAGCCAGCCGGGGTTCATATTGGGCCCCCCGTTGTCGGGCTTCGGCGTCCAGTCCGGATCAGGGTCAGGGGTGCGCACGGTCATGATGCCATTCTGTCTTACGCGGAGGCTCCGCCCGCAACGATTGCGCCAAACGGATGCCTTCCACACCACGGCAATGAAAGTATGGGAGTACGCGCGCCCCGCGACGCAAGCTACCGGGAGGATCCCATGACCATCACCACGCCCATCGACAGCGCCGCCGTGCTCTGGTCAGCGACCGGCGCCGACCAGGTCGACCGCCCCTTGTTGATCATCATGCACGGCTACGGCTCACACGAAGGCGACCTGTTTTCGCTCGCACCACACCTGCCGCTCGAGCCCGTGATCGCCGCGCTGCGCGCGCCGCTGCCCGCTCCCCTGCCGGTGACCGACGGCTGGGCCTGGTTTCCGATCAACGAACCGGGCAGCCCCGACCCCGCGACGGTCGACACGGCGGTCACGGCGGTGCTGGCGTGGCTCGACATGCTGCCGCAGCAGCCCACGTCGGTGGGCCTGCTCGGCTTCTCGCAGGGCGGAGCCATGGCGCTCGAACTCCTCCGCGTTGCTCCCGAGCGGTTCAGTTTCGCGGTAAACCTGTCCGGGTTCGTGGCGACGGCCACGCAGGCCGGTGACAAGACCCTGGTCGAGCATCCGCTGCCGGTGTTCTGGGGCCGCGGAACGGCCGACACCGTCATTCCGCCGAGCGCGATCGACCGCACCCAGGCCTGGCTGCCGGGCCACAGCACCCTCACGGAGCGCATCTACGAGGGCATGCCGCACTCGATCTCACAGGACGAGCTCGGCGACGTCGTCACGTTTCTGCGCGAGCAGTACCCGCCCGCCTGACCGGCGGTCACCCCCGCCGCCGGTTGAGCCTGCGCGCGCAACCAGGCAAGCCGATCCTCAGACCATAGGCCGTCTCACGCGGTTTCGATACGCGGGCGTGGGGCGTGCCCGCTACTCAACCAGCGAGACCCCCGCAGCCGCCGGTTGAGCCTGCGCGCGCAACCAGGCAAGCCGACCCTCAGACCATAGGCCGTCTCACGCGGTTTCGATACGCGGGCGTGGGGCGTGCCCGCTACTCAACCAGCGAGACCCCCGCCGCCGCCTGTTGAGCCGCGACGAAGGAGCGGTCGAAACCAGGCAAGCCGACCCTCAGACCATAGGCCGTCTCACGCGGTTTCGATACGCGGGCGTGGGGCGTGCCCGCTACTCAACCAGCGAGACCCCCGCAGCCGCCGGTTGAGCCGCGACGAAGGAGCGGTCGAAACCAGGCAAGCCGACCCTCAGACCATAGGCCGTCTCACGCGGTTTCGATACGCGGGCGTGGGGCGTGCCCGCTACTCAACCAGCGAGACCCCCGCAGCCGCCGGTTGAGCCGCGACGAAGGAGCGGTCGAAACCAGGCAAGCCGACCCTCAGACCGTGGAAGGATGCGGCGGGTTAGCGCTTCTTGCCGGTGCTTCCGGTGCCGCGCTCGGCGGCGGCTTCTTCCTGAGCGGCCTGACGGGCGACGTGGGCGATCTTCGCGGCGCGGTGCGCGTCGCGGTCCTTGACCACGATCTGCTCGGCGCGCACGCCGGCCTGGGTGGAGCGTTCCGTGACGAGCCAGGCCGGCGGGGCCTGCAGCAGGGCGCTGATCTCGGCGGTGGTGAGCGGGTCAGTGACCTCACTGCGGGCCAGACCCGAGATGGACACGCCCAACTTGGCGGCGACGACCTGCTTGGGGTGCGGGCCGTTGGCGCGCAGTTCCACAAGCCACTCCGGCGGGTTTTCCATCAGGGCGGCGAGCTGGGTCCGGCTCACCGGCTCGGTCTGAAAGTCAGCGGGAGCCGCGTCGAGCAGAATCCCGAGTTTCTGTGCCGCCGTGGCGGGCTTCATGGTCTGGGGCTTCTTCTCGGAACTCATCCTTCAAGCGTATAGCCTGAAGGGACCCCCGTCTGGGCGATTCGCGGTCGAACACGCCCCGAGGCGCGCTTTTGTGTGCCCGCACCCCTCCCAGACCCTCTGAATTCTTATGAACGGATACCGATGACATTCTCCATCGCCTTTGTCGCCGGTGTCACCCCCACCAAGTGGACCCGCATCTGGGGCCAGCGCCGCCCCGAAACGCCGCTGCAGGTGTTCCGCACCGAGATGCCCGAGCAAATCGAGGTGCTGCGCGACGAGCGCGCCGCGGTGAGCCTGGTGCGGCTGCCCATCGACGAGACCGGCCTGAGCGTGATCGCGCTCTACAACGAGATCCCGGTCGTCGTGCTGCCCAAGGGCCACGACCTCGACGTGGCAGGGGCAACCGAGCCGGTTGCGGTCGGCGACCTCGCCGACGAGCACCTGCTGCAGGATCCCGACGACGTGCCCGCCTGGCGCGACCTCGCGAGTGAGATCGCCGACGGCTCCCGCCGAGCGCTGCCGCCGATGCGCGACATGGACGAGGTCATGGAACAGGTCGCCGCCGGCGTCGGCATCGTCGTCGTGCCGCACTCGATCGCCCGGCTGTACGGCCGCAAAGACGTCGTCAGCCGCCCGGTCGCCGGCGTGCCCGACACCCAGATCGCGCTGGCCTGGCCGACGGATGCCACAACCGACCTCGTCGAGGAATTCATCGGCATCGTGCGTGGCCGGTCGAGTGCGAGTTCGCGCACGCCGACGCCGGCCGCACCGACCCCCGAGGCCGACCCCGCGGCATCCGCCAAGAACGCTCGCCCGGTGAAACCCGAGCGCAAGCCCAAGAAGACCGACAAGGCGAAGGCCGCCGCGAAGGCGAAACGTGCCGAGATCGCCAAGGCCAAGCCCGCCGTGAAGAAATCGCACGATGCCGCGCCCGGCCGCACCCGCCCGACCCGCAACCCCAAGCGCCGCCTGCGCTGACCCGGGCCACCCCGCCACTGATCCGCGAGAGCGGGGGACGCTACTTCAGGACGGCGAGGATGTTGCCGGCCGGGTCGGTGAACCAGGCGATCTGCGGTTCGCCGCCGCGGGCGATGCCCTTGTCGTCTTGCTCGAAGCCGTCGTAGCGCAAAAACACGACACCGCGGGCGGTCAGCTCGTCGACGGCCACGTCAATGTCGTCGACCGCGAGGTTCAGAATAGTGAACACTGCCGGCACGTGATCGGGTTTCGGGTAGATCATCACCTCGGCGCCGCCCGGAAGGGTGAGGCTCAGCAGGCCCATCTCCCCCTGTTCCTGAATGTCGAGACCGAGGGTCTCGCCATAGAACTTCTTCGTGGCCCCGAGGTCGGCCACGGCGAAGCCGCTGAAGCCGTGGGCGATACCGATGCGCGTTGCGGTGGGTGACGTCATGGCTGCTCCTTAGATAGGTGAGGCGATGGGTGAAGCGATGGGTGAGGGTTAGCGCGAGCTGATCGACGCAAATTTTCGGATGCACAGCGGCACGAACACGATCAGCATCACGGCGACACCGATCAGCACGGTGAGAATCGGGTTCTGCATGGTCCAGATGTCGGGCACCGGCGCCGAACCTTCATTGCCGAACAGCTGTCGGGCGGCCTGCACGAGCGAGGACACCGGATTGAACTCGGCAAAGATGCGCAGCGGGGTCGGCAGGGTCTCGCTCGGCACGAACGCGTTCGAGATGAACGTGAGCGGGAACAGAATCAGGAACGAGGCATTGTTGATGACCTCGGGGCTTTTCACGCTCATGCCGAGCAGCGCCATCACCCAGCTGAAGGCGTAGCCGAACAGCAGCAGCAGCCCGACCCCGGCGAGAAACTCCGGCACGGTCGAGTTCACCCGCCAGCCCACCGCGAGGCCGGTCGCCATCATGATCACCATCGAGATGGTGTTGAGCACGAGGTCGCTGTTGGTGCGACCGATCAACACGGCGGATGCCGACATCGGCAGGCTGCGGAACCGGTCGATGATGCCCTCTTTGAGGTCTTGCGCCATTGCCGCGCCCGAGAATGTGGCACCGAAGACCACGGTCTGGGCGAAGATTCCGGCCATCAGAAACTGCACGTAGTCGGTGCCCTGCACCTGGATCGCACCCGCGTAGACCTGGCTGAACAGCACCACGAACATGATCGGCTGGATCACCGCGAAGACGAGCATGTCGGGTGAACGCTTGATCTTGATCAGGTTGCGCTTGGTGACGGTCCAGCCGTCGCTGTACCAGAGCGACAGCGGGTTCCAGTCGGGCAGGGTGCTGGCGATGGCGGTCATTTCACCAGCTCCCGCGGGGGCGTGTCAGAGGATGCATCGCTCGGGTTGTCGGTGCGGGCGCGGCGCCCCTTCGCGGGTTTCGCGGCATCCGTCTCGTCGTCGTCTGTCACGGAGAGATCGGCCTTGTGGCCGGTGAGTTTCAGGAACACGTCGTCGAGGGTGGGGCGGCGCATGCCCGCGTCGTGCAGGTCGATGCCGGCCGCGCCGAGCTCGGCGAGAACGTGCTGCAGGCCGGCCGGGCCGTCGGTGACGGCGACCTCGACCCCGCGGCCGTCGGTCGTCACTGTCGGTTCGCCGGAGCCGTACCGGGCCATGATCTGGCGGGCGGGCGCGCTGTCGGCGGCGTTGACCAGCGCGATGACGAGCCGGTGCCCGCCGATCTGCGCCTTGAGCTCGTCGGAGGTGCCCTCGGCGATGGCCTTGCCGCCGTCGATGACCATGATGTCGTCGCTGAGCTGGTCGGCCTCCTCGAGGTACTGGGTGGTCAGCAGCACGGTCGTGCCATCGGCGACGAGGCGTTTGATGACGTCCCACAGCGCGAGGCGGCTGCGCGGGTCGAGCCCGGTGGTCGGCTCGTCGAGAAAGAGCACCTTGGGGTTGATGACGAGGGCGCCGGCGAGGTCGATGCGGCGGCGCATGCCGCCGGAGAAGCCCTTCACCGGGCGGTTGCCGGCCGCGGTCAGCTCGAACAGGTCGATCAGTTCGTGCGCCCGTTTGCGGGCCGCGCGCCCGCCGAGGTGGTACAGGCGGCCGACCATCTCGAGGTTTTCGAAGCCGGTGAGGTTCTCGTCGACCGCCGCGTACTGGCCCGAGACGCCGATGATGCGGCGCACACCCTTGGGGTTGGCGACGACGTCGATGCCGTCGACGAGCGCGGTGCCGCTGTCGGGGCGGATGAGCGTCGTCAGCATCTTGACGACGGTGGTCTTGCCGGCGCCGTTCGGGCCCAGCAGGGCCTTCACGGTGCCGCGCGGCACGGTCAGGTCGAGCCCGGCGAGGGCGTGCACCGGCCCGCTCTTGGACTTGTAGGTCTTGGTCAGACCGCGGGCTTCAATGATCGTCATGCACTGGTCCTTGCCTCGAAAGTACAGCTCATGCGTACGCTTTTCACACGCCGAGTTTCCATTTTAACGAGACAGGGTAGCCGTGACAACCCTTGCGGCCGGAGGCGGCGCGGGCAGCGGGCTCACCTGTCCGGCCTCGAGAGCACGAGCAGCGCGGCCGGGGCCGGGCAGCAGACGTGGCTCAGGAAGCCGGACCCAGCGGCCGCATCAGGCCTGTGCGGCCTGCTTCTCGGCGAGCTGCTCCGCGATCTCCGACGCGAGGTCGCCGCGGCGGTCGTCGAGCTTGCCGGAGGCGGTTTCGAGCAGGCGTTCCATCTTCTCGAGCGAGCCGCTCAGGGCGTCATCGACGTTGGACGCATTGTTGTGCGCGGTGATCGGGCTGCCGCCGGCGGGGCGCACCTCGAGCAGGCACTTGATGTCATCGCCGGTGGACCGGCCCGCGCTGCCGTCGCTGAGGTGAACCTCGACGCGGGTGATGTGCGGGGCAAAGCGAGAAAGGCTCGCGGCCACGGTGGTTTCCACGTACTCGGTCAGACCGGCGGTGCCGTCGATGTTGTGGTCGGTGTTCAGTAGAACCTGCATGTTGCTCCTTTGCACGCGGTGATCCGTCACGCTGCGAAGTGCGTATCGTGACCGAAAATCATCCGCTGATATCAGCGTACTGCTCTGGATTGTGCGCCCGATCAGGCCCGGCGCCGGGCTGGCTGCTAGCCGATCATGGGCTGCACGGCGCGCGCCGTGCCCATCGCGAAGAACGCCACCTCGTGCGCCGCCGAGGCCCGGAACGCCTCCCACATGCGGCCCCGCTCGGCGTCGCTGGCGAGCAGGGCGGCGGCCTCGACGATCTCGATCGCCTGCCGGGTCGATTCCGCGAACGCCGGGTCGGCGTAGGTCGACAGCCACGCGTTGAACGGATGCTCCGCGTGGTTCGCCGCCGCCAGCCGCTCCCCCACGTCCTGGTAGATCCAGAAGCAGGGCAGCAGCGCCGCAACGAGCGCTGCATAATCGGATCCCCCGGCGACGGCCAGCAAATGGTTCAGATAGTTGGTGGTGACCGGGTTCGGCTCGGGGGCGACCGCGGCCGCACCGAGCCAGTCGCGGTGCAGTTCCATCTCGACCGCGAGGCTGCCGTGGGAGTTCACGGCCCAGAAGGACTGCTCGTCGAGGGTCGGCGCGAGCTGGCTGGCGCGGGCCAGAGCCCGGGAATAGTCGCGCAGGTAGAGCGCGTCCTGGGCGAGGTAGTACGAGAAAGCGCTCTGCGGCAGGGTGCCGTCACTGAGCCGACGGATGAAGTCAAGGTCGTCGATTGCGCTGCGCAGGTCGGCGATGCCGAACCACCACTCGTCGCGCAGCAGGTGCGGAGCCGGCGCCGACGGCGCCTTCCCGGCCGGCAGCCCGTCGCCGCGCCACAGGGCGGCGAAGTGATGCACGGGTCCGTGCCCCTGCCCGACCTGCAGCTCGTCCGCGTGCCGCAGGCTGTCGGTCAGCCACAACTTCGCCGCCCGCACCGAGTGTTCCCAGTCGCCGAGCCGGGCCTGCAGGGTCGCCAGGGCGCTCGAGAGGGAGCATCCGGTGCCGTGGGTGTTGACGGTGTCGATGCGTTCGGCCGCGAATTCGATGACCCGGCCGCCGGGCTCGACGAGGGCATCGGGTGAGGCACTGCCGCCGAGGTGGCCGCCCTTGACGAGCACCCGCACGCCGTACCGCTCGGCGACCAGGCGCCCCTGTTCGAGCGCCTCTGTCCAGTCGGTGGCAACCGGGGCTTCGGCGAGCACGGCCAGTTCGGGCAGATTGGGCGTCACGATGTGCACCCGGGCGAGCAGGGCACGCACGCCCCGCTCGGCGGCCGCGTCGAGCAGCCGGTCGCCACTCGTGGCGACCATGACCGGGTCGAGCACGACGATCGGCGGCCGCACCCGGTCGAGCCACTCGGTGACCACATCGATCACGGCGAGGTTCGACAGCATGCCGATCTTCACGGCGTCAATGGTGACGTCGTCGCTGACCGAGTCGAGCTGTTCGCGCAGGAACGACACCGGTGGCAGGTGGATCGAGCGCACGCCGCGGGTGTTCTGGGCGACGAGGGCGGTGACGACGGCCATGCCATAACCGCCGGTCGCCGACACGCTCTTGAGGTCGGCCTGAATTCCGGCACCGCCGGTCGGATCGGTGCCGGCGATGCTCAGCACGTTGACGATTCGGGGCGTGATGCGGGGCGCGCTCATGCGCGTGCCCCCGCCCAGGCGTCGACGAATTCGCGGGTCGCGGCGCGCACGTCGTCGGCGGCGCAGATCGCCGACACGACGGCGAGTCCGGCCGCACCGGCGGCCTTTAGCGGCGCCGTGTCATCGAGGCGGATGCCCCCAATCGCCACACACGCAATCGGCGTCGACGCGGCGAGGGCCGCAAACCCGTCGACTCCGAGCGGTTCGGGATGGTTCGCCTTCGTCAGCGTCGGCCGAATCACCCCGACCCCGAAGTAGTCGACGGTGCCGACCGGCAGGCTGTGCGCGGCCGCAAGGTGCGCGGGCGTGTTCGCGGTCAGGCCGAGCAGGGCATCCGCTCCGATCAGCCGGCGCACGGCGGCGGCCGGCAGGTCGGATTGCCCGACGTGAACGCCGTCAACGTGGACTCCCCCACTGCGGGCGGCCAAAAACACGTCGACGCGGTCGTCGACGAAGAGCAGGCAGCGCCCCCGGGTCAGCCGGGTCGCGGCGACGACGAGTTCGTAGACTTCCCGGGTCGAGGCGGTCTTGTCCCGAATCTGCACGGCGGTCACCCCGCCCGCGACGGCCTCCGCGATGACGAAGAGCACGCCGCGCGGCCCGCTGAGGCCCGCGTCGGTCACGAGGTACGTCGACAGGTCGACGGATGCCGTGGGTCGCGCCCACACGGCGGCCGCCGGCACCGCACCCGCACCCACACCCACACCCACACCCACACCCACACCCACACCGAAATCGTGACCGCGCCCGATACCGGTAGCCGCTACGGTAACCGCCGTAGCGCCCACCCGTTCCGGGCGCGCTCCCGAACGCACAGCCGAGTCGCCGGCCGGTGGTTCCTCATGACCGCGCCCGATATCGGTAGCCGCTACGGTAACGGCCGTAGCGGCCACCCGTTCCGGGCGCACTCCCGATCCGGGGGCACCCGCACCCTCACCCGCGGCAACGGCCGCAGAGGCGGTAGGCACGCTCATCGAATGACCGCGAGCTTCAGCACGGTCTCGGCGCTGAGGCCGGCCAGCCGATCCAGGAACGCGACGGCGAAACTGCCGGGGCCGGCGGCATCCGCTGCCGCCTGCTCGGCCGCGATCGTGTAGACCGAGCAGGCCGCCACGGTGTTCGCGAGCCGGTCGTCGCTGAGCGCGGAGAAGGCGGCGATGACCGCGCCAAGGGCGCAGCCGCCGCCGGTGACCTTGGTCAGCAGCGGCGTGCCGGTGTGCACGCGCACGTCGGTGACGCCGTCGGTCACGATGTCGACCGGCCCGGAAATGGCCACGATCGAGCCGAACTCGGCCGCGAGCAGTCGCCCGGCGGCCAGGGCGTCGTCGGGCGAGTCGACCGAATCCACGCCGCGGCCGCCCATTCCGACACCGGCGAGGCAGATGATCTCCGAGGGGTTGCCACGAATGATGGTGGGGCGCTGCAGCAGCAGCTCGGCGGCGAGCGCCGTGCGCACCGGAAGCAGTCCGATCGCGACCGGATCGAGCACCCACGGGGTGCCGGCTGCCTTGGCCGCGGCAACAGCCTCGCGCATGGCATCGCGGTGGTCGGCGTGCGGGGTGCCGAGGTTCACGAGCACGCCGGAGGCTACCCCCGCGAACGGGCCGGCCTCGAGCGGCAGGTCGGCCATGGCGGCGGATGCCCCAAGCGCGAGCAGCACGTTCGCCGTGAAGTTGGTCACGACCGCGTTGGTGAGGCACTGCACGAGCGGTTCACGCCTCTGCAGCGCGGTGAGCAGCGCCGCGACCGTCTCCGCAGTCGGTACCGGAACGGGTACCGCCCCCGCAGAAGAAACAGCATGGACAGTATGGTTCGACAAGCGAGAGTTCACTCGCGACATCCCTTCGCTAGTTCGAGCTAGATCAGGTTCAACGGGTGTGTTCTCAGCCTTCGCCCGGCATCTGCCGTGCGACCGCACCCCGTGTCACTGCTTTCACCCTAGACGGGGCGTTCACCCCCGGACAAGTCGAACCCAGCCGCGCGTCGCGTCGCGTCGTGCACCGATTCTCTTTGGGCCATCTCAGCGGCGCGATCGGCATGCGCGAACCCAAGCCGAACCGATCGGGATAATCACGAGACCGATCGCGCAGGCCAAGCGATCCATTCACCGGTCGCCGCTACGACAACGATGCCCGCACCGACCATCACGAGACTGTAGATGATTGCTGCGATGAGCCAGCGCCGACGCAACCGAATGTTCTGAGCTGTAGTCATACAAACATGACTACGCGGTATGCACTGCCGCGTCTAAGACGGCCCAGGTCAGCGCAGCAGGGCCAGTTCGCGCACGTCGTCGCGCGGCAGCACATCGACGGTCGCCGTGACTGCGAGTTCATGCAGCAGCACGACGCCGCCGATCGTGGTGAGAAACGCGGTGTCGGCGGCGTCGCGGCCGGTCGCGATGCGCACGAGCGACTGGCGCGGGGCGAGCATCGTCGCGTCGACGACCCGCCAGACGTCGTCGATCAGGGCCTCGGCGACGGCGTGAAAATCCATCGGCGTCAGGCCCGGCGCGTAGACGGAGACGACCCTGGCCGGCACGTCGACCGCGCGCAGCAGGGCGGCGACGAGGTGCGCGTAGTCCCGGCAGACACCCTGACGGGCGATGAGGGTGCGCACCGCGCCATCGGTCGGCAGGCTCGCGCCGGGAACGTAGACGAGCTTCTGCCCGACCCACGAGCTGACGCCGGCGAGCAGGTCCCGGCCGTCGAGCCCCGCAAACTCGGCCCGGGCCAGAGCGCCGAGGCTGTCGGACTCGCAGTAGCGGCTGGGCCGCAGGTAGCGGATGCGGTCGATCTCCGTGACAGCAGCGGGCTCGGCCTGACCGGACACGACGGCGGAGAATTCGACGCTCACGGGGCCCGGGGCCACGTCAACGAGGTGCAGCCGGGTGCCGAATTCGTCGTGAATCTCGCGCACCGGCAGGTCGCGGCCATTCTGCGTGACGTGCAGCTGCTCGGCGCAGTCGAGGCCGGCATCCGGTGCGACCGAGAGCACCATGCGGGCCGGCTGCATCGCTTCCAGATGCATCTGTGCCGAGGAAATCCGTTTCATCCCCCGATGATGGCAGGTCGCGGCATCCGTTTGCGCCTGTCGGTGGGTAACCTCGTGGCGAATTCAGGACGAAGGCCACGAATTGGTCAAAAACTACCCCAAACAGGCAGTCTGGGGCCGCTCAGCCTGAATTAGCCACGCCACGCGCCGCCCCGCCCACACAGCAGGGTCCGGGCGCACGACGACGGCGGGGCCGGGAGCGTCGCTCCCGGCCACGCCGCTGTGTTCGTTCAGGTTGGACTAGTTGGCGTCGTGCACGCCCGCCTTCACGTCGGCGTCGGTCTTCACGTCGGAGTCGGCCTTCACGTCGGCGTCGGTCTTCACGTCGGCGTCAGCCTCATCGGTCTCAACGTCCGCCGCGGCGCCGGCCTCGGCATCGGCATCGGCGTCGGCGTCGGCGTCGGCGAAGTTCTGAACCACGCGCTCGGCGATGGTCTGAATCTGCTCGCCGTAGCCGCCCTCAAGCGCGGTGGTCTTGATGGCGTCGGCATCAGCCGCACGGTCGGCCTCGGGCGTCGCCTGCAGCTCGGTCAGGTCGGTCTGCAACTCCTGCGGCAGCTTGTCGAACAGCGCCGGGTTCTCTGCGAGCGCAGCGGCGATCTTCTCGGGGCTCAGGCCACGATCGTGATCGCCGTGCGCGCCCTTCTCGCCCTTCTCGCTGTCGGTGAGCTCATCCGCTGCGACGTCGCCGACGACGGCGTCGCTGGCCGCGAGGGCCTGCAAGACCGCGGCAAGCGGATGCTCCGGGTCCTGCTGAATGGCCTCGGCCAGCGTCTGAATCTGCTCGCCGTAACCGCCGCTGAGGGCGGTGGTCTCGATCGTGTCGGCGGCGATCTCCTGATCGGAGTTCGCCTCACCGAGGGCCACGAGGTCGGTCTGCAGGTTCACCGGCAGGCTCTGGAAGAGGTCAGGGTGCTCGGCAATCGCATCGGTCACGATCTGCGCAGCGTCGGCGTCGCTCGAGCCGGCCTCACCAGTTTCGGACGCATCGGCCAGCTGGCCCTGCAGCTGTTCGGTCAGCGCGGTGAGCGCGGCCGCGGCCTCGGCCTGCTCGGCCTCGGTCGGGGTCGACGAGTTCGTCGTTGTCGTCGACCCCGTGTCGGTCGAGGAGTCGAGCGGAGCGGCATTGGCTCCCACGGCGCCGAGGCCCAGCAGGGATCCGGCGGCCATCGCGGTCACGGCTCCGACGGCGACGCGCTTCTTGAGCGGCGAACCGAAGGCCGAGGTGTTCACGTTCTGGTTCTCGTTCTGGTTCTGCTGGCGGTTCTGGTGGTTCTGAGTCATTGTTCGTGTTCCTTTCGATTACTCGTGACCGGCTTGGCAGATGCCGCACCAGCCACACTTGGGCACGGCCCGAGCCTAGGCAGGGCGCCTTTTGCGAAGCTCCGTGAAAGCTGACCGGGGGGTATTTCCCACGCCCGGAGCATCCGCTGCTATCGAAAGGAAATCATTCTGATCAGGCCTTACGACCGGGCTTGTGCTCTTTGTGAGAGTCGTCTCATGTACAGATCCGCGAGCGCCCAGGCGAGCGCGGCCAGGCACAACACGGCGAGCGCGGGCGCGGCGAGATAGATCGCCGTTTCGAGGCCGAGAGTCGTGGCGAGCGCGCCGGCACCGATCGCGGTGAGGGACTGCAGCAGGTAGCCGAACAGGTACATCATCGACAGGGTCGCGCCGCGGTGCTCGGTCGGCGCCGTGCGGTTCACGAGCTGCAGGCCGCCGGTGAACGCGAACGAGTAGCCCATGCCGCCGACCACGCACCAGCCGAGGAACATCCCGATCGAACCGGATGCCGCGGTGCCGGCCATCAGCGCGAGCCCGCCGATCGACAGCACGGCCCCGACCACGATCGCGACGTGCGCGTGCACCCGGCTGAGAAACAGCGCGGTCACCCCGATCACAAACGCGGACACCGCGAGCAGCCCGCCGACCACGATCAGGTTGGTGGTGCCGGTCAGCTGCCGGGCCATCTGCGCGCCGAGCGAGAGAAACATGGCGCCGATCGCGTAGGCGACCGAGACCGAGAGGGTCGAGGCGATGAAGACGCGCATGATGCCGGGCGGCATCCGCAGCAGCTGCGGGCGGTAGCGCGGCCTGGCCTCACGTGCATCATCCGGCGTGAACCACACCAGCACGTAGGCGAGCGCGCTGAGGGCGAGCAACACGAGAAAGCTCAAGACCAGGGGCAGCGGCGCGAGCTCGGCGAGTGCGCCCGAGAGCAGCAGCGCCAGGGTGAGTCCGGTCGAGGTCGAGACCGTCGCCATCGATCCGGCGAAGCGCAGGTTGCCCGACACATTGTGTTCAACGAGGGCGGCGCTCGCGGCGCCGAGGGCGAATCCGGTGCCGACCCCCTGAAGCACCCGGCCAACGAAGAGAAACCCAACGTTCGGGGCGATCGCGAAGACCACGGCCGACAGACCGATGAGACTGATGCCGAGCAGCATCGCCCGGCGGCGACCGATCGTGTCGCTGAGCCCGCCCGCGAACAGCAGCACGAGCAGCAGCGCGAGCGGATAGGCGCCGAACACCGAGGTTGTCACGACCGGGGCCAGGTTCCACTCGGCGGCGTAGGCCGGGTAGAGCACGCTCGGTGCCCCGCTCGCCCACAGGCAGAGGGCGAGCACGATCGCGGCCGACCAGAAGCTGCCGCGGCGGCCGAGTTTCATCATGCTGGCCAACCTACCGACTCTGAGTTGGATTCTCCAAGTTATGCGAAAAAGTCGTACAGTGTTCCCATGTACACCCGAGCCGACGGCACGCCGAGCACCTGCCAGGTCGCCCGCACGCTCGATATCGTCGGCGAGCGGTGGTCGCTGCTGATCGTGCGCAACGCCCTGCGCGGCCAGACCAGGTTCAGCGAGTTTCGTGACGGCCTCGGCGTGCCGACCGACATTCTCACGGCTCGCCTCGCGACCCTCGTGACCGCCGGTGTGCTCGACAAACGCCCGTACCGCGAGCCCGGCTGCCGCGAACGCGCGAGCTACCACCTCACCCCGGCCGGGCACGGCCTCGCCCTCGTCGAAGCGGCGCTGATCCAGTGGGGTGACACCTTCAATCCCGGCTCCGAGGGCCCCGGATCCCGTCTGGTCGACCCCGCCACCGGCGCCCCCGCCCGCGTTGCCTTCGTGGATGCCGACGACCGCGTGCTGCCCGGCATCGCGATCGTGCCCGGCCCGGCAGCGATCACGGTCTGGTAGCGGATGCTGCCCCCCGCCACCGCCCCGCAGCCCTCGCCCGGCCCAGACCCGGGTTGGCGCTCGGGGTCACGTGCTGATTCGGGCGCGGGCTCGGGCGCGGCTTCAGCTTCGGACTCGGCTTCGGCTTCGGGCGCGGCTTCGGCCGCTTCCGCGCGCTCCGACTCCCGCACCCGCGTCGTGGGCATCGACGTGGCACGGGGGCTCGCGATCCTCGGCATGCTCGTGGCCCATGCCGCTCCGCGCGTGAACGACGGCGAATTTCTGGTGGACGGCCGCTCCTCGATTCTCTTCGCAACACTCGCCGGGGTCTCGCTCGGCCTCATGACCGGGGCCGAGCGACCGACACCGCGGGGCATCCGCTCGGATCGGATCGTGAGCATCGTGCTGCGCGCGATCTTCATCTTCCTGATCGGTATCGTGCTGTCCAGCTTCGACAGCGACGTCGCCGTGATCCTCGACTACTACGGCATCATGTTTCTGCTGCTGACCCCGGTGCTGTTCTTTCCACGGTGGGCGCTTGCCGCGGTCGGCCTGGGTCTGGTCGCGCTCGCGCCGGCGCTCGGCGCCGGGCAGGGCGACGTGAACACGTCCCGTGACACGGTCGCCTATTTCGTTGACTACTACTTCGTGAACGGCTATTACCCGGTCCTGATCTGGTTGCCGTTTCTGCTCGCCGGCCTGATTGCGGCCCGGTCAGGCCTCAGCCAGCCACGCACCCAGGCGCTCATGATCGGGGTGGGCGCCTTTTTCGCGGTTGCCGGCTATGGCGCGGCCGCCGTACTGCCGGGCATCAGCGCCGAGGCACACTCGGGCACGACCGCGGAGGTACTCGGTTCCGGCGGCCTCGCGATCGCGATCATCGGCGTGCTGCTCTGGCTGACCGCGCCCGAGCGCGCCTCGCTCGGCCGGCTGCTGCGCGGCCTGCTGTGGCCGATCGCTGCCGCCGGAGCGATGGCGCTCACCATTTATACGCTGCAGATTGTGGCTCTGATCGGCATCGTCGCGGTACGTGACGGCGGCGACCCTGCCGTTCCCGTGTTCGTGAACTACCCGGGCGTGCCGCTGCTGGTCGGCATGGTGCTCGCTTCCCTGCTCTTCGCGAGCCTCTGGCGGCTGTTCCTCGGCAAGGGTCCTCTCGAGCGGATGCTCGCAGCCGCCACCCGCCGCCCCCGCTGACACCCCGGGGCCAGGCCCGCATTCGCCATTTCAGAACTGATGCGGCCGGTGCAGTCCTACGGCTTCCGTACCTCACGCCGGTGCGCGACCTCGACGACGAGGATGAGGATGAGGATGAGGATGAGGATGAGATCCTCGTCGATGCTCGTCAAAATTCGATAGTCACCGACGCGGTATCGCCAGAAATCCTCGTTGAGGAGCTTCTTCCCGAGCAGCCGAGGGTTGTCGAGCCGGGAGAGCTTCTGCTCGAGAAATTCACGAATCCTCTTCGCGGCGGTCGGGTCAAGCTTCCCGACCTGTTTCGCCGCCCACGGGGTGAATCTAATCGCGTAGGTCACGCAGGCCAGATCACATCGGCGAGGTCAATACGCCGTGATCCCGAAGCGGATGCTCACTCCTGACCGGCGATCTCGGTGAGCGCGGCGAGGTGGGCCTTTCACGCGGCGCGGCCCTGGCGGGTCAGGGTCAGGGGCGTGCGCGGCATCTTGCCGACGAGTGCCTTGCCGACGGAGACATTCGCGCGGCTCACATCGGCTGCACGAGGTTGTTACGCCACGCCGAAAAACTCTTCACCGAGCGGGCATGCGGCTCCGCCAGCCACGGCCACGGGTGCAGCTCCGCGGCGATGTCGACGTATTTGGCGAAGCTCGGCACCGGCGCCCAGGTGATGGCCGCCCGAAGTCTTGAAGTGATGTCTCTCGGGTCCCCCAGGTGAACGATCACCTCACGCCGGGTAGCCAGATCCTGCAGCGTCTGAACGAAGAAGATGAGTCTTTTGCTCGACAGCTGAAGTTTCACCAGCGCGGGTTCATCGAAGATGAAGACAACCGGCAGCGTTGGATGGGCGAGAAGCGCCGGATCCGCGTCACCGAGTGACTCGACGGTGAGCACCACCGATTGCGGTATCGACCTCGATACGACCGCGGTCGGACCTCGGGTGGCGGCGAGATCGTCGTCTCGAACGAGCCGAGGACTCGGCTCCGGCACGGGGAGCGGGTGCGAATCCGGGGGAAAGTCCTGAATGGGGCAATGCTGGTTCAGGGGGCAGGCCGCACACAGCTCTGGCGCACGTCTCTCGACCTGCCATCGCGCGAATCCGTAGGGTTTGCCGGTTCCGGCGCCTACCGTCCATTGCCAGCCGAGCAGGTTCGCGGCGCGAGAACCGTCCAGAAGCTGGCGATGGAAATATTCCTGACCGGCTGCCCAGCCCGCTCCGGAGCGCACCGAATACTGTGAGGCCAGCCACATCCGGGACTGGTTCACCAACCAGCCGTCGCGTTCCAGACTCGAGACCGCCCAGTCGATGCAGGCCATCTGTCGCGGCCACGCTTCCGGCGCGAACTCCCCCGACCAGGCGACGTCGAAGCGCAGGTTGCGGTGCAGATCCATGCCAACGCGGGCGTAGAGATGGCGAGCGTACTCCTGCCAGAGCAGTTCGTCGCGAAATTTAGACACATCCGACGCAGGCCCGGCGGCCGCGGCCCAGACCTCCCGCAACCCCAGCAAACCGTGGCGAATGTAGGGCGACAGCCGCGACGCTCCGCGATCCGATTCCGGCAGCACCTGATTGCGCGTCGCGGCATACCGCGTCACGTCGAACGCGGCGAGTGCAGCATCCGCCGCCGTTTGCCCGCCGCGAATGCCGGGACTCGCCCTGATCTCATCGCTGACCAGGTGCGACAGATACTGTTCCAGAACGACTTCCGGGGACTTCTCAGCAAGGTCAATGATCACCCGGCGATTCTAGGCTGCGGGCCGACCTCAGGCCGAGCTCCGCCGACCATAACGGCGCCTGCGAGACGGCGACTTCACGGTGTGGCTACCCGCGCCAGAGCAGCGACGCGGCGAGAAACGCCGAGCCGACGATCGCAAGCACAGCTCGAGTCGTGTTCGCGCGACTCCACCCCGCGTCGAAAGAACGCCAGGCGCCAGCGGCGTCCCTATCGGATGGCCTGAACCGGGCAAGCGCCTGATTCCGCGGCACGTTGAACAGGATCGTCGTGGCAAAAGACGCCAGTGTCAGGCCCGCGCCGATGACGCGAACGGAGGCGACGCGAGCAGAGACGCCGCCGACATCAGCGTCCGGCAGCAGAGCGCTGACGGCCGCCGCGCACGCGGCCAGAGCGCCCCCGAAGAAGACGATCATGAAGGGGGCACGAACGGCATTGTCATTGACCCGTTGCATCACAGCAACGGCCTCAGGGGCAGAACGCCGGCGCAGGGCCGGAGACACGATGACGGAGAACGTGAAGTACACCCCTCCGGCGACACCGGCCCCGACCACCGCTGCCACTGTCGCAGCGGTTCCGAACAGCTCGGTCATGAGTGAACCGCTGATCCGTCGCCCCGCAGGCGAGTTGCGGCAACGCGGCGCGCAAGATCGGCAAAGCAGGTCGGCGATGCCCCGGCCAGTGCGGCCGGTACTACCCAGAACACGGACTGTTGATTCGTCATAGTCATAGTCATAGCCAACACGCCAGTAAGTAGATGCTGAATAGCTGAGTGAGTCGATTGCATTCGTGATCGTCTAGCATGAGGGTGTGGACCCCCTCACGCACCTCCTCAGCGGTCCGCACGCGCAGCGGGCATTTGCGTTGCGCGTCGTCATGGACCCACCCTGGTCGATCGACGTTCAGGATCGCGCGCCCCTGACTCTCATCGCGATGCTGTCCGGCGAAGCAGCTCTGGTCACTGAGCGGATGCGGGTCAGCCTGAAGCGCGGGGATGTCGCCATCGTGCGCGGCCCGGCCCCGTATCGCCTGGCAGACGAACCCGAGCGCGACGGGCTTGTCGTCATTCACCCGGGGCAGATCTGCACGACCCGGGACGGCGAGCACGTCAGCATCAGCATGGCGCAGGGCGTGCGCACGTGGGGCAACTCGCCCACGGGGGCTACGACGATGCTGGTTGGGACATATGCGTCTGACGCTCAGATTGGTGCCGTCGTCGCGGCGGCACTTCCCGTGGTCGCGGTCATCCCCGCGGGACAAGTCGACGAGGCATTGCTGCGCCTCCTTCGCGATGAAATCGCCGTTGACGCGCCCGGACAGGGCGGCGCAGTCGACCGACTTCTCGACGTTGTCCTTGTGCACGCCCTGCGCGGCTGGGCGCGTGAACACCCTGAATCCGCCTCCGGGTGGCTCGCCTCCGGTCGCGATCCTCTCGTGTCGGATGCCCTGAAGCTGCTGCACGAGGCACCCGGCGCACCCTGGACCATCGAAGCGCTCGCCCAACGGCTTACCGTCTCGCGAGCGACCCTCGCGCACCGTTTTCGCGCGGCAGTGGGCGAACCCCCGATGGCTTATCTGACCAACTGGCGGATGCTGCTGGCCGGCGAACTGCTGTCACACCCCCACCGGACAACCGCAGACATCGCCCACCAGGTGGGCTACGGCAGCCCCTTCGCTCTCAGCACCGCCTTCAAACGCCATCACGGCGTCAGCCCCAGCGAATATCGCCGCGGCTTACAGACACCCCCGGCTACAGAGGCCGGCTGACCGTGAACGCCGGCACGGATTCCATTCCGGCCAGAGAGCGGTGACCGGCAGGCGTTCCACGCGAGCGATATCGTGGAGCAATGCTCGACCTGACACTCACGACGCCCCAGGATCTCGACGACGTGACCGCGTTCCTTCGCGTCGCTGACCTGACGCTCAGCGGACTCAGTTCCCCCACAGTGCGACTGTGGACGGCACGTGACGCCGACACCGGACGCATCGTCGCCAGCACGGGCTACGAGCGCGGCGACGACAACGAACACGTTCTCATCCGTAGCGTTGCCGTCGATCCGGCACTCCGAGGTCGCGGCGTGGGCCTGCACTTAGCGCGCTTCGCGCTCGACCGCGCCGCCGAATCCGGAGCAACTCGAGCCTGGCTCTTCAGCCGACGATCCGGCCCGTTCTGGCAAAAAATCGGATTCGTCTCGGCAGACAGGAACGAACTCGCGATCGCACTCACGTCGACGCATCAGGTTCGGCTCTTTACAGAAACCGGACAGCTCCAACACGAAGTGGCGTGGAGCCGACTTCTGTAGAGATATCCGCGCACCGTCACCCGGGCACGCCTGCGGGATTCTCAACCGTGGCGTCGTGGAACCACGACCCGCCCACCGAACCGGCGGCGCTCACGCGGGCGCCCGGCCGGCTCGGGAACGGTCGTGCACGAAGAAGACCGTGAACACGAAAGCAACGGCCGCGGTGCCGGCCAGCAGCAGCAGTCCGATCGCGTAGCTTTGCTCGGCCGCGTTGTAGGTGGCGCCCATGATCAGCGGTGGAAAATAGCCGCCGAGTCCGCCGGCGGCGCTGACAATACCGCTGACCGATCCGACCCGGTCGGCTGGCGCGTTGCGGCCGAGCCAGGCGAAGACTCCCCCGGCGCCGAGGCCGAGCGCCGACGCCATCGCGACGAACGTCAGCCCGGCCGGAATCTCGCCGTCGGGCCGCATATTCACGATCCAGGCGAGCACGGCCACGCCGGCCAGCGACACCAGCACCACGATTTTCGGCCCGAATCGGTCGGCGAGGGTGCCGCCGATCGGTCGCAGCAGTACCGCGGCCACCGCGAATCCGGCCGTGCGGGTGCCCGCCTCGGTCAGGTCGAAGCCGTAGATGTCACGCAGGTAGGTCGGCAGGTAGGTCGAAAAGGCCACGAAGCCGCCGAAGACGAGCCCATAGAGAAAACACATCTGCCAGGTCACGCCGAGTTTCGCCGCGGCGACGAGCTGGGGAATGAACGGTTGAGTGCGCGGCACCCAACTCGGCGAATTGCCGAGCAAGAACCAGACGGTGGCCGCGGTCAGGCCGAGCAGCGCGACGAGAATCAGGTGCGTCGGCAGATATCCGAACCACTCCACGAACCTCGGGGTGAAGAACGCCGAGAGCGCCGTTCCGCCCATGCCCGCGCCGAATACCCCGGTCGCGAACCCCCGGCGGGACACGTCGTACCAGTTGCTGACGAACGGTATTCCGACCGCGAACACGGTTCCGGCGACACCCAGCAGCAGCGCGCAGAGCACCAACAGCCCGAACACGCCGAGCGACCCGGCGAGCGCGACGAGCAGCAGCGCGGGAATCGTGGCGAGCAGCACGACGGTGAACATGATGCGGCCACCGAACCGGTCGGTCAGTACCCCCACCGGAATCCGGCCGATCGACCCGACGAGCACGGGCATCGCCACCAAAACGGATGCCTCCGCCGACGATAGATCCATCGCCTCGCTGTACCGCACTCCGAGCGGAGCGATACTCGTCCAGGCCCAGAAGCAGACGACCGAGGCGAGCGTCGCGAGGGTGAGGTTGAATCCCTTGCTGGCCCGGGTGCGCTCGGCCAGCCGCGCGCGCGAATCCGGCGGCGGCCCCGCCACTAGCGTTTGTCCCTGGTGCGGTCGGGGGTGCCGATCGGTGCCCAGCCGCGGCGGACAGGCCGCACCGCACCGGGCACCTTGTCACGGGTGCGGTAGACGATATAGGGCCGGAACAGGTAGTGCAGCGGAGCGGTGAAGGCGTGCACGAGCCGCGTGAAAGGCCAGATCGTGAAGAGCAGCATGCCGACCAGGGTGTGGATGTGGAACGAGAACGGCGCCGCCGCCATCGCGGCGATGTCGGGCTGGAAGATGAACAGCGAGCGGAACCATGGCGACACGGTTTCCCGATAGTTGTGCCCATGATCACCCTCGAACACACTCGCCACGGTGGTCCAGAGGCCGAGCACGATCGCGGCGGTCAGCACGACGTACATGACCTTGTCGTTGCGGGTGGTGGCCATGAACACCGGCCCGGTCTTGCGCCGCCGGTAGATCAGAATCAGGATGCCGCCGAGCGTGCCGACCCCGGCGACGCCACCGACGAGCAGCGCGTTGAGGTGGTAGAAGTCTTGGCTCATGCCCACCGCGAGGGTCCAGGTCATGGGGATCACGAGGCCGAAGAAGTGCCCGGCGATGACCGCGAGCAGCCCGAAGTGAAAGATCGGCGAGCCGATCCGCAGCAGCCGGCTCTCGTACAGTTGCGACGACCTCGTCGTCCAGCCGAACTGGTCGTAACGGTAACGCCAGATCGAACCGCCGACCAGCACGGCGACCATGACGTAGGGCAGCACGCCCCAGAGCAGCAGGTCCACGGGTTACGCTCCCTTGAGCGGCAGCAGCCGCGGATCGTAGGGTTCGAGGCCCACGGTTTCGGTGGGCGGACCGTAGCCGGCCATCCGCTGCACCGCCTCCCGATCGGCCGGCGATGCGCCCGGCAGGGTCGCGCAGACTCCGGCAACAACCTCGCCGTAGGGCGAGCCGTGTTCGACGAGGGCGAGCCGAAGCAGTTCGAGGCTCGGCCGATACTGCCGCAGCAGTTCCCGGCCGGCTACCGGGTCGGCGATCGCCGCGAACTCGAGCACGAGCGGTAGAAAGTCGGGCAATTCACCGTGGGTGTTGGTCAGAAAATCGGTCTGCCGGTAGACCTGTTTGAACGCGGCGAGCACGTCGCCGCGGCGGCGGGTGTCGCCGTCGGTCCAGTACGACAGATAGAGCGGATGGTGCTTGCTGAGGTCGAAGGTCTCCACGTAGCGCCGCTGCAGCGTGCCGACATCCGCTGCCTCGAGGTAGCCGAAGAAGCCCTCGAGTTTCGGCGCCTTGCGCCCCTGTTCGGCGAGCGCGGCGCGCATCAGCGCGACCCGCCCGAGCAGTTCGGCGTCGGGGTAGGACAGGCACCAGCCGGCGGCCTGATAGACCACCCGGTCGCGCATCATGGTGTGCCGTGCCCGGTGTCAGTGCCCGGAACCTCGCGAGCCCCCGACCCACTCAGATCGGCCGGCGACGGCGCCGCCGTGCGCGGCACATCCCGGTGTTCCGGAAACAGCCCGGCCGGAGCGCCGTTGCCGTCCCAGTTGAGCAGGTTGACCCGGTTGCGCAGCGTGGCCGCGCCGCTCGCGGTGTCTGAGGTCTGCCGGTCTTTCAGCGCATAGAAGTTCTCCACCGCGACCGGTGTCGGCCGTCCGCTGGCCTCGCCGAACGGCGAGTCCTCGTACATGCCGGGGCCGCCCTCGAAGTCGACCGAGCAGCCCATCTCCTCGAGGTCGTGCGCCTGTTCCACGTGCGCCTTCGGAATGACGTAGCGCTCGTCATACTTGGCGATCGCCATCAACCGGTACATCTCGTACATCGACTCGGGTGACATTCCGACGGCGGCCGGAATGTCGACATCCGGTTGCTGGCCGAGGGTGATGCCGCGCATGTAGGAGCGCATCGCCGCAAGCTTGCGCAAGACGTCGGTGATGCGGTCGGTGTCGCCGGCGGTGAACAGCTCGGCGAGGTACTCGACCGGAATTCGCAGGGAGTCGATCGCTCCGAACAGCGTGCCGGTGTCCTCACCGTCGTGGCCCTGTTCACTCAGCAGGTCGACGATCGGCGACAGCGGCGGCACGTACCAGACCATCGGCATCGTGCGGTATTCGGGGTGCAGCGGCAGCGCGACCTTGTAGACCTTCGCGAGCGCGTACACCGGCGAGCGCCGGGCCGCGTCGATCCAGTCATCGGGTATTCCCTGAGCGGATGCCGCGGCCGCCACCACCGGATCGTTCGGGTCGAGCAGCACATCCATCTGGGCCTCGTAGAGGTCTTTCTCGTCGGTGACGGCCGCGGCATCCGTCACCCGGTCGGCGTCGTAGAGAAAGAGGCCGAGGTAGCGCAGCCGACCCACGCACGTCTCCGAGCACACCGTCGGCAGCCCGATCTCGACGCGCGGGTAGCAGAAGGTGCACTTCTCGGCCTTGCCGGTCTTGTGGTTGAAGTAGATCTTCTTGTAGGGGCAGCCGGTGATGCACTGCCGCCAGCCGCGGCACTTGTCCTGGTCGACGAGCACGATGCCGTCTTCGACCCGCTTGTAGATCGCGCCGGACGGGCACGAGGCCATGCAGGAGGGGTTCAGGCAGTGCTCGCAGATGCGCGGCAGGTAGAACATGAAGGTCTGCTCGAAGCTGAACTGGATCTTGTCTTCTGATTCCCGCCGCACCTTCTCGACGATCGGGTCGAGGTGGCCCATCTCGGGGGCGCCGGCGAGGTCGTCGTCCCAGTTCGCCGACCAGGTGATCTGAGTGTCCTGACCGGTGATCAGCGATTTCGGCCGGGCGACGGGAAAATCATCGCCGAGCGGGGCATCGATCAGGGTCTTGTAGTCGTAGGTCCAGGGCTCGTAGTAGTCCTTGAGCTCGGGCTGCACCGGGCTGGCGAACAGGCCCATCAGTTTGGCGATGCGGCCGCCGCTCTTGAGCGCCAGGCGCCCCTTCTTGTTGAGCTTCCAGCCGCCGCGCCACTGCTCCTGGTCTTCGTAGCGGCGCGGGTAGCCCTGACCGGGCCGGGTCTCAACGTTGTTGAACCAGACGTATTCGGTGCCGGCCCGGTTGGTCCACGCCTGTTTGCAGGTGACCGAGCAGGTATGGCAGCCGATGCACTTGTCGAGGTTCATCACCATGCCCATCTGAGCCATAACGCGCATCAGTACCGCACCTCCTGGGAACGTCGCCTAATGGTTGAGACCATGTCTCGCTGGTTGCCGGTCGGCCCCAGATAGTTGAAGGCGTAGGAGAGCTGCGCGTAGCCGCCGATCAGGTGGGTGGGTTTCACGAGCAGGCGGCTCACCGAGTTGTGGATGCCGCCGCGGCGGCCGGTGGCCTCGGACTTGGGCACATCGATGGTGCGCTCCTGCGCGTGATAGACGTACACGACGCCCTGCGGCATCCGGTGACTGACGATGGCGCGGCCCACGAGCACACCGTTCATGCTCACGCACTCGACCCAGTCGTTGTCGGCGACCTCGATCGAGGCCGCGTCGATCGGACTCATCCACACCGTCGGCCCGCCGCGGGACAGCGACAGCATGAAGAGGTTGTCCTGGTACTCCGAGTGGATCGACCACTTCGAGTGCGGCGTCAGGTAGCGCACGGTCACCTCGGTGGTGCCGTTCGGGCCGAACTTCGGCTCGCCGAACAGGCGCTGCATGTCGAGCGGCGGCCGGTAGGTGGGCAGGGCTTCGCCTAAGTCGATCATCCAGTCGTGGTCGAGAAAGAAGTGCATGCGCCCGGTCAGGGTGTGCCAGGGCTTCAGCCGTTCCACGTTGATCGTGAACGGGGAGTAGCGCCGACCGCCGGTTTCCGACCCCGACCATTCCGGCGAGGTGATGACCGGTACCGGAGCCGCCTGGGTCTGGGCGAAGGTCACGCGTTTCTCCTCCGAGCCGAGCGCGAGGTCGACGAGGTGCATGCCGGTCTGCTTCTCGAGCTCGCGAAAGCCCTGCACGGCGAGTTCGCCGTTGGTGGTGCCGCTGAAACTCAGAATGGCCTGGGCGAATTTGGCGTCGGTGTCGATGGCCGGCCGGCCATTGCCGGCACCTCCCTGCATCACCCCGTTGCTGCGGGCAAGCAGTTCGATCTCGTGCTCGAGGCGGTACGTGATGTTTTTCACCGTGAATCCGCGCTGTTCGGCGAGCGGGCCGACGGTCGCGAGTTTCTCGGCGATCGCGGTGTAGTCGCGTTCGACGATCGAGAACACCGGCATGTTCTGCCCGGGCACGGCGGCGACGGATGCGTTCCGCCAGTCCCGCACGACGCCGCCGGGCTGCGCGATCTCCCCGGGCGTGTCGTGTTGCAGCGGCACGCTCACCAGGTCTTTGCGGGTTCCGAGATGCACCCGGGCCTGCCGGGAGAACTCCTCGGCGAGCAGCCGGAAGGTGTCGAAGTCGGTCTTGGCCTCCCAGGGCGGGTCGATCGCCGGGCTGAAGGCGTGCACGAACGGATGCATGTCGGTCGAGGAGAGGTCGTGTTTCTCGTACCAGGTGGCCGCCGGAAAGACGATGTCCGACAGCAGCGTGGTCGAGGTCATCCGAAAATCTGCCGACACCAGCAGGTCGAGTTTGCCCTCGGGCGCGGCGTCCCGCCACCGCACATCGCGGGGCCGCGCGGCATTCACGTGGTCCTGGCCGAGCACGTTGTGGTGCGTGCCGAGCAGGTGCTTGAGAAAGTACTCGTTGCCCTTGGCCGAGGAGCCGAACAGGTTCGACCGCCAGAGCATGAGGGTGCGCGGCCAGTTCTCGGGCGCATCGACGTCGTCGATGGCGGGGGTGAGGCGGCCACTCGTGAGGGCGTCGGCGATGTAGCTCGGGGCATCCGTCGCCTCGCCCCGGTCGATTGCGGCCTGTACCTCATCGGCGAGGTCGAGGGGGTTACGGTCGAACTGCGGGTAGAAGGGCATCCAACCGAGCCGGGCAGACTGGGCGAGGGTGTCGGCGGTGTGCATCCCGTCGAAATGGCCGGTGGCGAGCGGTGATTTCAGCGAATCGGCCGAGTAGCCGTCGGACCGCCACTGGTCGGTGTGCATGTACCAGTAACCGGTGCCGATCATCGTGCGCGGTGGGCGGCTCCAGTCCAGAGCGTTAGCGAGCGAGATCCAGCCGGTCATGGGGCGGGTCTTCTCCTGCCCCACGTAGTGCGCCCAGCCGCCGCCGTTTCTGCCCATGCAGCCGGTGAGCATCAGCAGCGACAGCACGGCCCGGTAGGTCGCGTCGCCGTGGAACCACTGGCAGATACCGGCGCCCATGATGATCATCGACCGACCCTTGGACGCTTCAGCGTTGCGGGCGAATTCCCTCGCCACCCGAATGCAGGCCTCAGCCGGAACACTCGTGATCTCGGCCTGCCAGGCCGGCGTGTACGGGGTCGACACGTCGTCGTAACCGGTCGGCCAGTCGCCGGGCAATCCGGGCCTTCCCACCCCGTACTGCGCCATCATCAGGTCGAACACCGTCGTCACGAGGTGGCCGCCGACCCGGCGCACCGGAACCCCGCGGGTGAGGATCGACCCTTCTCCCGAGGGTGCTTCGAAACAGGGCAGACGGATGCTGGCGGTCTCGCCGTTCGCACCGTCCAGCAGGCTCAGCGCCGGGTCGGTGCCCTCGAGATCGAGGTTCCATTTGCCCTCGCCGGCTTCGCCGTAGCGGTACCCCATCGAGCCGTTCGGCACGACCGGCCGGCCGGTGTTCGCGTCGAGCAGCACGGTCTTGAACGCGGCCCCCTCGGTGTGCGCGTGCTCGGGCAGGTCGGCCGCGGTCAGAAATTTCGTCGGCACGAGGCCCTGGCCGTCGGCGTGCTCCTCGAGTCGCACCAGGAACGGCAGGTCGGTGTAGCGGCGCACGTATCCCTCGAAGTACGGGATGCGCCGCTCGACGAAGAATTCCTTGAGCAGCACGTGCCCCATCGCCATCGCGAGCGCGGCATCCGTTCCGGCCTGGGCGGGCAGCCATTCATCGGCGAACTTGGTGTTGTCGGCGTAGTCGGGGCTGATCGCCACGACCTTGGTGCCGCGATAGCGCACCTCCGTCATGAAGTGGGCGTCCGGGGTGCGCGTCACCGGCACGTTCGAGCCCCACATCATGAGGTAGGTGGCATCCCACCAGTCGCCGGATTCGGGAACGTCGGTCTGATCGCCGAAGACCTGGGGGCTGGCCACCGGCAGGTCGGCGTACCAGTCGTAGAACGAGGTCATCACGCCACCGATGAGCTGGATGAACCGGTTGCCGGCGGCGTGGGAGACCATCGACATCGCCGGGATCGGTGAGAACCCCGAGCAGCGGTCGGGGCCGTAGGTCTTGATGGTGTGCACGTGGGCGGCGGCGGCGATCTCGATCGCCTCGGTCCACGGGATCCGCACGAGGCCGCCCTTACCGCGGGCCTGCTGGTAGCGGCTGCGGCGCTCGGGATCACCCACGACATCCGCCCAGGCCAGCACCGGGTCATGCAGTCGGGCCTTCGCCTCCCGGTACAGGTCGACGAGCACGCCGCGCGCGTAGGGGTACCGAACCCGGGTGGGCGAGTAGGTGTACCAGCTGAAGGCCGCGCCACGGGGACAGCCGCGGGGTTCGTATTCGGGGCTGTCGGGGCCAACGCTCGGGTAGTCGGTCTGCTGCGCTTCCCACGTGATGATGCCGTCGCGCACGTAGACCTTCCACGAACACGACCCGGTACAGTTCACGCCGTGGGTGGACCTGACCACCTTGTCGTGACTCCACCGGTCTCGGTAGAACACGTCTCCTTTACGGCCGCCCTCGCGAAACACCGCGCGGCCGTCATCTGTCTGATCCCACCGGGTGAAGAAACGACCGAGTGCCAGCATCGTGTCCGACGCTCGTCCATCCATTCCGGCAGGCGTCATGCCCGCTGCCATGCGCACATCCTAGGTCGCTCCGGCCGCCCCCGCCAGAACTTTTCTCGCCGCGTCTGCTGGTTGGCCGCGTGGCGAATTCAGGAGATCCTCCCCGTGACGGTGCGGCCACTCGACTGGTCCGGCGTCCCTGGTGCTGCACCCGGGCTAATCTCCTGAATTCGCCACCGGTGAGCGGCCGTCAGGCACCAGCAGGTCGCGCGAGCGGGCTAGTTCTGCGGGGCGCGCCGCTCGGCCTGGTCCGACTCCTCCGTCTGATAGACGTCGGGCATGCCGTCGCCGTCGGCGTCAAGGGCATCTTTCTCGGCGATCTTCGCGTAGTGCCGGTTGCGGCTGATCAAGATCGCCGAGGCCAGCACCGCGGCGAGCAGCGAGCCGACGAGAATGGCGACCTTGCCGTGGTCATCGAGCACGGTGCCCTGGCCGAAGCCGAGTTCGCTGATCAACAGCGACACGGTGAAGCCCACGCCGGCCAGCAGCGAGACACCGGCCACGTCGATCCAGGCCAGGTCGGGGTCGAGCCGGGCCTTGGTGAATTTGGTGACGATCACGGTCGCCAGCAGCACGCCGACCGGTTTACCGATGACGAGCGCCACGACGATGCCGACCGCGACCGGGTCGGTCAACGCCTGGTAGAGACCTTCGGCACCGCCGATCGTGACGCCGGCCGAGAAGAACGCGAACACCGGGATCGCAAAGCCCGAGGAGAGTGGGCGGATGCGGTGCTCGAGCGTTTCGGCGAGGCCGGGTCCGGCATCCGGTCCCCCGCCCTTCGCACTGCGCAGCACCGGCACGGCGAAGCCGAGCAGCACGCCGGCGACGGTCGCGTGCACGCCGCTCTCGTGCACGAGCGCCCAGGTGACGAAACCGATCGGAAGCAGAATGAGCCACGGCGCGAACGCCCTGGTGCCGAAGAAGTACGAGAATTTGTGGGCGAGAAACGCGTAGAGCGCGAGCGGGATGATCGCGAGCAGCAGCGGGCCGAAGAGGATGTCGGTGGTATAGAAGAAGGCGATGATCGCGATCGCGAGCAGGTCGTCCACGACAGCGAGGGTGAGCAGGAAGATACGCAGGGCGGCGGGCAGCTTGGAGCCGATGACCGCGAGCACGGCGAGCGCGAAGGCGATGTCGGTTGCCGTGGGGATCGCCCAGCCCTTCAGAGCCTCTGGCCCTGAGTTCAGGTTGATCAGGGTGTAGAAGATCGCGGGCACGATGACGCCGCCGACCGCGGCGGCGACGGGCACGATCGCCCGATTGACGCTGCGCAGGTCACCGGCGACGAACTCCCGTTTGAGTTCGAGTCCGGCGAGAAAGAAGAAGATCGCCAGCAGGCCGTCGGCGGCCCAGGCACCCAGGCTGAGGCTCAGGTTCCAGGGCTCGTAGCCGATCTTGACGTCTCGGAAGGCGTAGTAGTTGTCGGCGAGGCCGGTGTTGGCCATGATCAGGGCGGCGACGGTGGCCGCGAGCAGCAGGGCACCGCCGACGGTCTCCTTGCGCAGGATGGCGCCGATGCGCAGGGCCTCCCGGCCGCTGCCGCGGCGGAGCACGGCGGGAGACGGGGAGGGGGGAAGGGGGGCGGGGTGATTCATAACTCGTCCTCAGGTTTCGGGCGTACAAAAGTCTGTGCCGACCAGACTTCCCGGCTCACCTTTTAGACAGCCTAACCGGCGCACCTGTCAAAGCCCCTAGTTCGGGGCCGGGCCCGAATCAGGTCAGTCGGTGACCACGAACACGCCGTGCGCACCCTTCTCGGCATCGGCCATAATGTGGCTCACGAAGCTGTAGGTGCCCGCTTCGGGGAACGTGAGCTCGACGAAGCCGCCCTGCGCGGGGCTCAGAGCGAGCGCCTGCGCGCCGCCGCTGCCGGTGCTGCCGCCATCTTTCAGCAGGTAGTCACCTTCTTTGAAGACCGTGTCGAACTGCCCGCCCACCACGTGGAACGAGCTGCTGATGTTCGGGCCGGCGTCGAGCACCCAGATGCGCACGGTCTCCCCGACCGTGGCCGTCAGCGGTTCGGCCAAATACTGGTCGCTGTACCCGTTGAAGACGACGAGGTCGGGCGTGCCGGCCTGCGCCTTGGCGGCGTCGACCTCGCCGCCCTGGGCGCCGAGGTAGTACTCGCTCTGCACGAGCGCGTACTCCCGGTCGACCGCGCTGAGCCCGGCGGGGTCGATGATGACCGCACCGAACATGCCGTTGGCGATGTGGCTGGTCATCGGCATCGTGCCGCAGTGGTACATCCAGATGCCCGAGCGGGTCGCGGTGAACCGATACTCGAGGCTCTCCCCCGGGTTGATCGATCGCATGGGCTTGTCGGGAGCGAGCGCTCCGGCGTGAAAGTCGATCGAGTGCGAGATCGTTCCCTCGTTCACGAAGGTCACGTCGAAGGCGTCGCCGACCGTGCCGCGCAGCGTCGGGCCGGTCGCGCCGCCGTTGTAGGTCCACAGCGTCTGGGTCACGCCGGGCGCGACCTCGAGCTCTTCATCGGTCACGGTCATCGTCAGTTCGTGCACGGTAGCGGATGCCGCGGGCGCGAGCGCGGCATCGCGCGCCACGAAGTCGTCGCCCGGCACCGCGCCCGGGGTGAGGTCGTCGGCGGCTGACCCGGTCGTGCTGGTGGTCTCACCCATCGCGCCGTGATCCATGGCCGTTCCATCGTCTGTGGTGGCGGCATCCGCTGGGCCGGAGCTGTCGTCGGCGCCGATCGCATTGATCGTGAGCACCATGCCGAGCAGGCGGTGCCCACCGATCGAGCACCAGCCGTCGACATCGGCCGTGATCACACCGGCGTCGATCGTGGCGGTGTCGCCGGGCTCGACGGGACCGGAATCGCTGCCGTCATCGAGCACGAGGTCGTGCAGCATGCCGTCGTCGTTGGTGACGTTGATGATGAGGGTGTCGCCGACCGGAACATCGATGCTGTCCGGGCTGAAAGTGGTGTCAATCATGGTCACGTCGACGGTGGTGGTGTGCCCGGTACCGGCCGCTGCGCCGGTGCCGACGAGGTTCATCGCCGAGGCATCGAGGCCGACCCCGATGGCGAGCGCCAGAGCCAGCGTCGCGGCGGCCGCGACCAAGCCGCGGCGGGCCGGCGTGGTCGCACCATCGGCGGGGGCGGTCTTCGCGGGTACGGTCTTGGCGGGTGCGGTCTTGGCGGGTGCGGTCGTCGTGCCTGCAGTCGTCGTGCCAACGGATTCGGATGCGACCACGCTCCCGGACACTGGTGCGGCCGACCGTACAGACGCCGCGGCCGACAGGCCCAAGCTCGGTTTCAGGGCCGCAGGAGCCGGGTTTCCGGTCACCGGCAGCCCGCCGACCGGCAGCAGCCCCGGGCCGGCGCCCGCCGGCGGCCCCGCGCTCATGAGTGCCGTGATCATGCGGCGACTCTCGCGCAGGGCGCGCACCATGAAGACCAGGAACGACGCGAGCGTCACGAGCACGACTCCCCTCAGCAGCGTCACGGCCGTCTCGGACAGCGGCAGCAGGGTCAGCAGCAGTCCGCCATTCACGACGGCGACCCGAAACAGGCCCGCTCGGTCGAGCTCGGCGAAAATCGCGACCTTGGCACGCGGCCCGCCCGGCAGCACGGCCGCAATCAGATAGCTGAGCGCCCCGATCACGATCTGGCCCGCGAAGCCGAGCGCGAAGAACGGCACGAGCGCTTCGACGCCGGCAGCGGCATCCGCCCAGCTCGGAGCGATCGCGACGGCGACGCCGAAGGCCGCGGTGCAGAGGGCGAACCAGACGACGGCGGCACCGAGGCTCCAGCCGGCGTAGCTGATGACGGGCAGCCGGCGGGCGTGGCCGATGAGTTCCGCGAGCACCCGAACGAGGCCACCCAGGTAGACGAGCACACCGGCCGCGGCGAGATAGCGCGAGTCGACGAGCGAGCCGAGTGTGATCACCGTGAGGCCGCCGACGAGAATCGGCAGCGTGCTGCGGGAGGCCGCGATGGTCTTCGCCACCACCGGCGAGCGCAGCACCGTGGGCCACAGCAGAACCACCGTGCCGATGACGGTCAGGCCGATCCAGCCGAGCAGGTTGAGTGCGAGGTGCCCGATGTACAGGCGCTCATAATATTCGCCCGCGGTGTTGATGATCGAGCTCTCGGGATGCGCCATCATGATGCCGAGCGTCACGCCCACGGCGAGCGCGCCGGCCGAGGCAACGTAGTAGCGCACGAGCCGGGAGAATCGGGCCGGAAGCGCCCCGCGCAGTTGGCCGACCAGCAGCCCGGCGTGCAGCAGCGCGTTACCGCCGACCAGAATCCCGCCGATCAGAGCGACAATCCACCAGCCGTAGACGATGCCGGTCATCACGGTTGCCGCACCCACGGTGTGCACGCTGAGTCGAACGCCGAGGCTGGCCCGCCCGCCGGGCGCGGTGTTCTTGAGCAGGCTGTCGGCGAAGTACTGGCTCCAGACCAGAATCGCGGTGCTGACCCCGCCGAGCAGCAACAGGTGCACCATCAGCCACGGCCCGAACGCGACCGAGCGGGTCAGCACGGCGGCGACGAGTGCCAGAAACAGCCAGGCCGGAACGAGCATGCCGGTCGTGCGGTGCCAGAGCTTACGTTTGGTGCTGTCCTTCATGGCGTGCGGTTCCTTCACGGGTCGAGGCGTCCACATCCATTTTAGAGGACATTACTCAATTTTAATAGCGGATGCGGCACCAGGGCTCCCGGGAAGGTCCACCAGGCACAGGGTCGGCGTCACGAAGGGGCGCAGGCCCACGTCGTCCTCGTTCTGACCGAGGGCGCGCGCGACCCCGCGCAGCAACCCCAGGTGTACCGAGCAGACCACGCCGGGGCTCTCGCGGGCCTCTTCGCGAAACGGGCATTCGCGCAGGGCGACGACGCCCTCGCCCTGCAGCTCGGGCGCGAACCCGAGATTGTCGAGCACGGTCAGGTACGGGCCCGCCCTGCCGGTGCGGCGCACTGCGCCCAGCCCGACCGGCGCGGGAGCCTGCTCGATCCGGGCCGACCCGACGGGGCTCGCCTCGCCCGGGGCCGAAACAACCGATGCCCGGTCTCGCGTGGAAGGAGGCATCGCGACAGTCGTCGCTTCGGCAGGCGCCGTCGCGGCGACCGCCGGCCCCGAAAACGCGGGCGCGTCGCGCGTCGGCGCGTCGCCTTCGGGCGGGTCGGCCTCGAGCTCGTCTGGCGCCGTCTCGCCCTGAACGGCCGCGGGCAGGGTCGTCGACCAGTTTTCGCCGGCGCGGATGGCTCGGGCTCGGCCGCCGTCGGCGTCTTCGCTCAGCACGCTGATCAGGGCACGACTGAGTTGTTCCTGCATTTCGACCTGCGGCGGGCCGGATGTTCCCGGAGCCGTGCCGTCGTGCTTCGACGCGGGAATACTGAACAGCACGCGCGGGCGCCCTCGCTGTCCAGGCACGCGCAACACCTCCCGCTGCACGAGGCCCACGACCTCGAGCTGCTCGAGGTGAAAGCGAGCCGTTGTCACGTGCAGGGAGATTGCCTCGGACACAGCGACGGCGTCCAGCGCCTCGCCGGACTTCACGAGAAGTTCGAGTACGCGGCGGCGCGTGCTCGAAGCGAGGGCGGCATGCCAGCCTTCGCTTTTGAGTCGGTCATCAGTCACCCATTAACAGTAACATTGTGCACTTAAATGGGGTAGATTCCCCCCGGTATTCCCGCAGAGATGGCCCCGTGAAACGAGTTTTCAGTCGGTCGCTCTGCTCGGAGTCCAGAAACCGGTCAGGCCGAGCAGCTCGGTCTCACGGTCGGCACCGGCCGCAACCTCGACCGGGGGCCCGAAGACCCCCATCGCGCGCCAGTCGTCAAGCCGCGGAACGATCTGCTCCCAGAGATTCTCCACGAGTTCCTCAGGCATCTCGTAGTCGAGTCCCACCAGCCGCGCGATCGTCCAGGACTGGAACGCCCGATAACAGCTCACGTGCAGCAGATACTCCCGCAGCGGATAGTCCCCGTAGCTGAGGTGCACGATGCGCTCGGGGTCGAGATCCTCACGCATCGCGACCGTGGCGATGTCGTTGAGCCGGTCGTACTTGTCGATCAGATAGTCGCCGAGGGGGTCATCGCTGGGAGCCTCGTCGCCGAGCAGATTGGTGGGAAAGTCCTCCCCGACCTCCTCGATCGTGCGCCCCGCCAGCACGGCCGGCACCCAGGCCTCGTCGCGGGCGTGATCGGCGATGATGTCGCGCAGCAGTGGGTTCTTCACGCGGGTCCACTCGGCCGGGGCCGGTAACTCGAGTTGCTCGGGAGTGAGGCGGTCGATGACGGAGCGCAACGCGGCATCCGCTTGAAGAAACAACTCTCTCTGCTTCATGCCCGCACGGTACCACGCACGCCCGCCACCAGCCTCAGTTCGCCCCGGAGAGGGCACGAAACGCCTCGAGCCGAGCGGTGAAGTCCGCGGTCGTGCCCTCGGTGCGCACGGTCTGCAGCACGTGATTGCGCACCCCGAGCGCGGCCAGGGTGCGCATCAGCTCGGCGACATCGGCGGGGGCCAGCACCATCGGGTCGACGGTCGTGCGCACCTGCAGGTCGACGGATGCCCCCAGCGCCAACCGCAGGCAGGCAAACGCCTTCGCCGCCGCGGCCGCCACCCCGGTGACGGCGCCGTACAGCTGCTCCGGGGCCTTGATGTCGAGGCCGATCCAGTCGCAGAGGTCGAGCACCTCGGCGAACCGTTTCGGGTAGACGCCCGCGGTGTGCAGGCCCACGCCGTAACCCGCCGCGGACACCTCGCGCATGGCTGCCGCCAGGCCGGCCTGCCGCGTCGGTTCGCCACCCGAGAAGACGACACCGTCGAGCAGGCCGTGGCGGCGGGCGAGCAGGTCGCGCACCTGCTGCCAGGTCACGGTGCCGGGGGTGCGCGGGTCGAGCAGGCCCGGGTTGTGGCAGTACGTGCAGGCGAGGGGGCAGCCCTGCAGAAACACGGTGGCCACGAGCTTGCCGGGCCAGTCGCAAGTGGAGAGGGCGACGAGGCCCGCGATCTGCAGGCCGTCGGCATCCGTCGCCGGAGCCCCGAGCGCCGGCGACCCGGCCACGAGCACCCCGGCCGTCGACACGGCACTCATCGGCCGAGCGCGGATTCCACGAAGTGGGTGCGCTCCCGGTGCTCGCCCTTCTTGCCGATGTTGAAGGAGCTGACCGGGCGAAAGTAGCCCATGACCCGGGTCCAGACCTCGCACTCGCCGCCACAGGTGGTGCAGGTCGGGTGTTCGCCGGCGAGGTAACCGTGCTCGGGGCAGATCGAGAACGTGGGCGTGACGGTGATGTAGGGCAGCCGGTGGGTCGAGAGCGCCCGCTTCACGAGTTCACGGCAGGCCGCGGCCGAGGACAGCTTCTCGGACATATAGAGGTGCAGCACGGTGCCGCCGGTGTACTTGGTCTGCAGCTCATCCTGCAGGTCGAGGGCCTCGAACGGGTCGTCGGTGAACCCCACCGGCAGCTGCGAGGAGTTGGTGTAGTACGGGTTCGTCTCGGTTCCCGCCTGCAGAATGGCCGGGAACCGCTTGCGGTCCTCCTTGGCGAACCGATACGTGGTGCCCTCGGCCGGGGTCGCCTCGAGGTTGTACATGTGGCCGGTGGCCTCCTGAAATTCGACCATCCGGGCGCGCACATGGTCGAGCAGCCGAATTGCTATCGCGTGCCCCTCGGCCGTGGTGATGTCGTGCTCGTCGCCCGTCAGGTTGCGAATCATCTCGTTGACCCCGTTCACACCGATGGTCGAGAAGTGGTTGCGCAGCCCCGCGCCCAGGTAGCGCTTCGTGTAGGGGAAGAGCCCCTCGACGATGAGCCCGTCGATGACCGTGCGCTTGCGTTCGAGCGAGTCCCGGGCCAGCTCGAGCAGCACGTCGAGGGCAGCGATCAGCCCGGGCTCATCGCCCCGGTGCACGAAACCGAGGCGAGCGCAGTTCACGGTCACGACGCCGAGCGACCCGGTCTGCTCCGCCGAGCCGAACAGCCCGTTGCCACGCTTCTGCAGCTCGCGCAGGTCGAGCTGCAAGCGACAGCACATCGAGCGAATCTGGTTCGGCTTGAGCTCGGAATTGATGAAGTTCTGAAAGTAGGGCGTGCCGTAGCGGGCGGTCATCTCGAACAGGCGCTCGGCGTTGGCCGACTCCCAGTCGAAGTCCTCGGTGATGTTGTAGGTCGGAATCGGAAAGGTGAAGACCCGACCGTGGGCGTCGCCGGCGGTCATGACCTCGATGTAGGCCCGGTTGATCATCGCCATTTCCACCGCGAGGTCGCCGTACCTGAAGTCCTGGGCGACGCCACCGATGACCGGCACCTGCTCGCGCAGGTCGTCGGGGCAGACCCAGTCGAAGGTGAGGTTGGTGAAGGGGGTCTGGGTTCCCCAGCGGGAGGGCACGTTGAGGTTGTAGATGAGTTCCTGCACGCTCTGCAGCACGGCGGTGTAGTCGAGATTGTCGATGCGCACGAACGGGGCCATGTAGGTGTCGAAGGAGCTGAAGGCCTGCGCGCCGGCCCACTCGTTCTGCAGGGTGCCGAGAAAGTTCACGATCTGGCCGACGGCCGAGCCGAAGTGCTTCGGCGGCGTCGACTCGACGGTGCCGGGCACGCCGTTCAGGCCCTCTTCGAGCAGCACGCGCAGCGACCAGCCAGCGCAGTACCCGGCGAGCATGTCGAGGTCGTGAATGTGCAGGTCGCCGGCGCGGTGCGCCTCACCGATCTCGGCGCTGTAGACGTTGCCGAGCCAGTAGTTGGCGATCACCTTGCCGGCCGTGTTCAGAATCAGCCCGCCGAGCGAGTAGCCCTGGTTGGCGTTCGCGTTGACCCGCCAGTCCGAGCGGTCCAGGTACTCGTCGACGGTCGTGCTGACGTCGACGGATGCGCCGGGCCGGGCCCCGCGGGCATCCGCTGTCATGCTCGCGGATGAAATGAGGGCAGAGTCCTGGGCTGTAGTGAGGCTGGGCATTCTTGGTAGATCCTTTGCGTCGCAGCAACTCGGTCGGGTCGCTGCGCCCCACCATACGCCCCTTGAAGCACCACCAAACACTACATGTTGTGGTCATGCACGAATGTGCAACTACATCTAGTGCCAGCTAGCCGACGAGAACGGCCGCCTCGCGGTGCGCGTCGAGCAGCTGAGCGCAGCGGATGAACCCGAGGTGCGAGTAGGCCTGCGGGTGATTGCCCAGGTGCGTCTCGGTCGCCGGGTCGAATTCTTCCGACAGAAGCCCGGTCGGCCCGGTCAGCGCGATCAGCTGGTTGAACAGGGCCTCGGCCTCGTCGAACCGGCCGGTGGCGAGGTAGGCCTCAATCAGCCAGGTCGTGCAGATGTGAAAACCACCCTCGAGGCCCGGCAGGCCGTCGTCGTAGCGATAGCGGAACACCGTCGGGCCCACGCGCAGTTCACGCTCGACCGCGCTGACGGTCTGCGCGAACCGGGGGTCGTTCACGTCGAGCAGTCCGCTGAGCCCGATATGCAGCACGGCGGCGTCGAGGTCGGGGCTGTCGTAGGCCACGGTGTACGACTTGACGTCGTCGTCCCAGCCCTCGCGCAGCACGTCTTCACGAATCGTGAGCGCGAGCAGTTCCCACTCGGGCGGAGCCGTGCGGCCGTGGCGCGCGGCCACGCGCAGCGCGCGGTCCACGGTGACCCAGCACATGGTCTTCGTGTAGGTGTGGTGGCGCGGGCTGCGGCGCGCTTCCCAGATGCCGTGGTCGGGTTCCTGCCAGCGGCTCGCGACGGCATCGACCATCTGGCTGAGCAGTCCCCATTGAAACTCGGTGACCTCGTCGTTGCGGGCGCTGAGCGTATCGATCAGCTCGGCGATCGGGCCGAAGACGTCGAGCTGCACCTGGTTGTCGGCGGCGTTGCCGATACGCACCGGGCGCGAGCCGGCGTACCCGGGCAACGACTCGAGGCTGGCCTCGGCACCGAGCGACGAACCGGTGATCGAATAGAGCGGATGCAGCCACTCGGCCCCCGGGGACACCTGCAGAATACCGTCGAGCCAGTGCAAAAACCCTTCGGCCTCCACTGTCGACCCGAGGTCGACGAGCGCCTTGACGGTCATCGAGCCGTCACGCAGCCAGCAGTACCGGTAGTCCCAGTTGCGGGTGCCGCCGATGCCCTCGGGCAGCGACGTCGTCGACGCGGCGAGCACCGCTCCGGTCGGCTCGTAGCAGAGCGCACGCAGCACGAGCGCCGAGCGGCCCACGAGCGACTTCTTGACGCCCGGCAGGTCGAGACGGCTGACCCACTCGCGGCTCGAGGCCGCGATCGCGGCCCGGCGCGCGGGTTCGGCCGCGACATCGGGCACGTAGGCATCGGTGTCGCCGCAGCGCAGGTTCAGCACGATCGGCCCCTGCGACAGGTCGACGATGGCGGTCGCGGTCTCGTTGCGGCCGTCGGACGTGACCGTGAACTCAACCCCGGGGGCGGTGAGGGTGATCGGATCGCGCGATCCGGTGATGTGCACACCCACGGCATCCGCATGCATGTTGAAGTAGGCGGCGGCATAGTCGGGCCGCGGTGCGAAAACGATCTTCGCGCGGCCGGTACCGGTCAGCACCCGCACGAGGTTGGTGATGCCGAGCGCGGAGGGCTCGAGATAGTCGGTCACGGTCACGTCGGCCCAGCGGGTTTCGACGATCATCGTGTTGTCCACGTAGCGTTGGCCGAGCACGCGGCTCTTTTTCACCGGGTCGATGCTGAAGTGGCCGGCTTCCTCACTGCCGAGGATGCTCGCGAACAGCGAGCCCGAATCGGGCTGCGGATGCGTCATCCAGCAGATGCGGGCCTCCGGCGTGACGAGGGCGGTCGAGGTGCCGTCGCCGAGCATCGAATGACGTTCGATGGCCACGACGTCCTGCCCGAACAGCCAGTCCTTGCGCAGCTCAAACAGCAGGGCGAGCAGCGACGCGAGCGTCTCGGGGCCGGTGATGCTGTGAGCGGCCTTGGTCTCACCGTCACCGATTCGCACGCCCATGTCAGGGCCGTGCAGGGTGGCCATGGCGAACTCGTCACTGCTCGCGTCGCCGGCGAAGAACGCGGCGCTCGCCCCGAGGCGGTTGCGCAGGCGGTCGAGGGCGACGCCGGAGTCCTCGGCACGCGGTGCGGCCTCCGGGGTGGTCGTACCGAAGAATTCGGAGTCGAACTCGGCGCCATTGGAGCCGACCAGGTGCACCTCGCGCGGCAGGCGCGAGTCGGCGGCAAGGTCGCGCAGGGTGCGGCCGCTCATGACCGCGGTGTGCGTGTTGGGCAGGGCGGCGAGGGCGCGCAGGGCGGTCGCCGACTCGGGCAGCAGCTTCGACGGCACGTCGGAGGCGCCGTGGTACGACAGGGTTCCGCCGTAGTTGCAGGCGACCAGCAGCGACGGGGTGCGAGCGAGCTGCTGCAGGTCCTGCAGCAGCTGGTCTGAGACGCCGAGGTTCGGGCGGGCGGCTCGGCTCGAGCGGGTCAGGCGTTGGGTCATGGCGTGGTTCCTAGCGAAGGGTTCTGCAGGGCAGGAATAACGGGTTATTCGCCACTTCGCAAAGTTCCCCAAACTTGATGTTGTCACCTGTTCGGCCAGATCAAGAATTGAACGGATCTTCGGGCCGGTTTGCCAGTTCCCGTTCACGGGCCCGCAACGTTGCGGCGCCCGCTCCGCCGGTGTGTATCGTGAGGCAGACGACCGGCGCTGACGCCTCGGCCGGTGTCTCGCTGATGGGGCACGGAAAGCGAGTGCCGCATGACTCACGACGCAGAACCGGCATCGGTCCTGGTGCATCACGACGGCCACCTCGGGCATCTGGTGCTCAACCGGCCCCGGGCGCTCAACGCGCTGACGGCCGAGATGGTGCAGAGCATCGGCCGCGCCCTCACCGAATGGGCGACGGATGACGCGGTGCACGTTGTGCTGATCACCGGAAGCGGCGAGCGTGGCCTGTGCGCGGGCGGCGACATCGTCGGCATCCATCGGGACGCGGAGGCCGGCGGCACCCAAACGGCCAGCTTCTGGGCCGCGGAATACCCGGTCAACGCGCTCATCGCCGGCTACCCGAAGCCGATCGTGGCGCTCATGGACGGCATCGTCTTCGGCGGCGGCGTGGGACTCTCCGCGCACGCTGCGGTGCGACTGGTGACCGAACGCTCCACGATCGGCATGCCGGAGACGGCCATCGGCTTCGTACCCGACGTCGGCGGCACCTTGCTACTGTCCCGGGCACCCGGCGAGCTGGGCACCCACCTCGCCCTCACGGCCGACACGATGACCGGCCCCGACGCCATCGCCCTCGGCTTCGCCGACCGGTTTCTGCGCAGCGCGCGGATACCGGAGCTCGTGGCCGGGCTCGCCACCCAGGAGCTGCAGGAGGTTCTCGCGGCGGTCACCGAGCCGGCACCGCCGGCACCGCTGCTGCAGCAGCGACACTGGATCAATGCCTGCTACGCGGTCGACACCGTCGAGGCAATTCTCGGCCGGCTCGATGCGAGCACCGAGGCCGGTGCCGTGGCGGCGGCAGCCAGCATCCGCTCCAACTCGCCGACGGCGGTGAAGGTGACGCTCGCGTCGCTTCGGCGGGCGCGCCTGCTGCCGAGCCTTGAATCAGTGCTCGAGCAGGAGTTTCGAGTCTCGCAGCACAGCCTCGACCGGCCCGACTTTCGGGAGGGGATTCGTGCGCGGGTCATCGACAAGGACCAGGCGCCACGGTGGAACCCGGCCACTCTCGCCGAGGTCAGCGACGCCGAGGTGGAGGCACACTTCGCCGATCTTGGCGAGCGGGAGCTGGGTCTGGCACTCGCCGAAGCCGCGAGCTGACACCAGCCGGCGCTAGAGCCACGCCCAGGAGTCGAGGATCGTGTCGAGCTCTCCGCGAGAGCGGGTGACGCGTCGCTCTGACCGGGCCAGACCGACGATTCACCCGCTCTCGCGGTGCGGGGCGGGCGGTGTCAGGCGCTAGCGGGCGAGCGGCACTTCGAGGATCGTCGGCCCGGTCGGAGCCCCCGTGAGGGCGTGCTCGAGTTCGGTGCGGGTCTCCGCCCGGGCGTAGTCCCAGCCGTAGGCCGCGGCGAGCGCCGCCAGGTCGACGTGGCGCGGGGTGAACAGCACCCGGTCGAGGGCGTCGGCCGGCGCGGTCGCCGCTACCTCCAGACCGTCGAAGATGCTGCCACCGCCGTCGACGCCGACGATGACCTGCAGGCGTGGCCGCGGCTCCCCCGGCGTCAGCAGCAGCGAGCCCACATCGTGCAGCAGGGTCAGGTCGCCCAGCAGCAGCCGGGTCGTGCCGGCCGAGCGCGGCTCGGTTCCGCCCTGGCTGGCCATGGCGATGCCGAACGCGGTCGCGACGGTACCGTCGATACCGGCCAGGCCCCGGTTGGAGTGCACCGAGATCTTCTTGCCCGGCACCCGGCGATCGGCCTCTCGAATGAGCCTCGAGGCCCCGAAGACCAACCGGTCGTGCGGCCAGGACGCCGCCCAGACGGCATCCGCCAGCATCGGGCGCGTGATCGGCGCGCGCAAGAAAGCCAGTTCAGAGCGGGTGATGCCCCGCGCGTTGATCGCGGGAGCGGCGGCCTCGGGGTCGTCTGCGAGCAGCTCGCGGCTGGTGATCACCCAGCGGCCTCGCCAGCGGCGGGCCTCACTCGAGCGCGCGGCGGTGACGGAGCGTTCCGATGCCACGACCGCCCGTTCGAACCGGTGTACCCGGTGTCCCGGGTTGTAGCGTTCGGCGCCGAAGGGGGCGACAACGATCACCTCGACCCCGTCGCGTTGCAGCAGGGACGGAATCTCTCGGCTCAGGGTGGGGTGGCCGAAGACGATCGCGCGGCGCACGACCCCACCGAACTCGGGCTCACTCAGCAACTCGCGGTAGGCGACCACGAGGTTCGGGCCGAACCGGGCGCCGCTGGCGACCTCTGCCAGCAGCGGCCAGCCGCCGGCACGCGCGAATTCTTCCGCCTCGGGGCCGGCTCCAGCGCCGGCGATGACGACGGTTTCGGTTGCGGGATCGATCGCGGTCGCTGCGTCCAGCGCGCCCCCTGCGGCCACGGGCGCGGCCACGGGCGCGGCCGCGGCGCACGCGGCAGCGCTCAGCTCGATCGCAGCCGACAGCGGCTCCCGAAATGCGAGATTGAGCTGCACGGGGCCGGGATCGTTTGTCTGCAGGCCGAGCGCGGCATCCGTCGCCCGCCGTGCACGATCGGTGGCATCGGCGGCCTCCGTGAGAGCGCCCTCCGGAGCCGGTACGTCTTCGCAGAGTCGGGTGGCCACGCCGAAGATTCCGGGCTGCACGGTGGTCTGATTCGAGCGGATGCCACGCAGCTCGGCCGGTCGGTCGGCGCTCAGCACGATCAGGGGCACCCCGGAGTGGTGGGCCTCGAGCACGGCCGGGTGCAGGTTGGCGACCGCGGTGCCGCTGGTCATGATCACGAGGGCAGGCATGCCCGTTTCGACCGCGAGACCGAGCGCGAGAAAGCCGGCGCTGCGTTCGTCGAGGCGTACATGCAGCCGCAGGCAGTCAAGGCGTTCCAGCTCCGCCGCGGCGAGCGCGAGGGCCTGGGATCTGGCGCCGGGGCTGAGCACAACGTGCCGCACCCCGAGTCGTACAAAGGCACTGAGCAGTGCAACGCTGAAATCAGTCGCCGGGCTGCCGCTCGAGTGCTGCTGGCTTGCTGGCAGCTCAGGCATCCCGCCGGCCGGGGAGGTCGCCCTCACCGGGGTCGGACTTCTTCGGGTCGACACCGGTCGTTCCGGCAGAACCGGTCGCTCCCGACGGGCCGGGCTTGCCGGGCTTGCCGGGCTTGCCGTCGGACTTGCCGTCGGCGTCATCAAGCTTGGCGAATTCGTCTTCCAGACGACGGATGCGCTCCCGCTCCTTTTTCTCGCGGTCCAGGCCCCGCAGAAACTCGGGGTCGTCGTCGGGGGCGCTCGTGCGGGGCATCCGCCCAACGGGAGCACGCTTGCGGCCACGACCGACGAAGAGCCAGAGCAGCGGGCCGATGACCGGCACGAGAATAATCACGAAAATCCAGACCCAGCGCGGCAGGCCGCGGATTCGTGAGCGATCAAAAAGGGCGCAGTCGACCAGGGCATAGACGGTGAGGATGATCACGATCAATCCAAGACCAAACAACAGGCGGGGCATGTCGCAATTGTAGGCCGCTGAGCCGTGAGTCAGGTGAGCGCGTGCTGACCCCCACCTGCGGATCGCCCGATACGCGTTCAACCGTACGGCGACGACGCCCGCCCGGGGTGAAGTTCGGGTGTCCAGCTGATGACGGGCGGGTGCCCAGTTGAGCGCCTTAAACTAACCGCATGAAGACTGTTCCCGTGTGGGTGTATTACTCGGTGCTCCGAGTGCTGTTGTTTGTGATTCCGCTGGTCGTGCTGCTTGCCCTGCGCCTCGAACCGTGGCTCGCCGCTCTGCTCGCCGCGATTATCGGGCTCTGCGTCTCCTATCTGCTGCTGCGCCGGCCCCGCGAGGGTCTCGCCCGCGACCTGTACGAAGCCCGTCACCGCGACAAGCCCCTCGTCAACGTCGATGCCGAGACCGAAGACGCGGCCATCCAGCGCGCCGAAGCGGCCGAGCTCGCCGCGAAAACCGAGCCGGTCGTGCGCCACGACGGCCCGACCCCGCCCCACCTCTGACCCCGCCCCACCTCTGACCCCGCCCCACCTCTGACCCCGCCCCACCTCTGGCGGGCCGTCGCATCCGTTGCCGTGGCTAAATCAGGAAGAACGAGGCATTCGCGGCGACAGGGAACGGTTTCGACCGGTTTTCGCCTGGATTTCCTGATTTCGCCACCGCACCGGCCGCGAGTAAGGCGGAAACACGGCGACGGATGCTGCCGGGTCGGTCAGAGCGCGAAGGCCAGCCCCAGCAGCACGCCATAGCCGAGCCCCGCGAAGCTCGTGAGCTTGAGCGCCAGAATCAGCTCGCCCGCCGTGCGCCCGGTCACCGTGATGAGACAGGCCGGCAGCGCGAGCAACAGCACGAAGAACGTGAAGAAGGCCAGCGGGTAGAAGAGCGAGAAGAACCCGACGGTGAGGAACGGCGCGAGCAGGAAGACGCAGAACACGGCGCGGCCGGCGGTGCTGCCGATCAGCACGGCGAGCGTGCGCTTGCCGGAGGCCTTGTCGGGCACGATGTCGCGCAGGTTGTTGACCATGAGCACCGCACAGGCGATGAAGCCGATGCTGATGGCGGCGAGCCAGCTCTCGAGGTTCACGGTTCCGGCCTGCACGTAAGTTGTGCCGAGCGTGGCGACGAGTCCGAAGAACACGAAGACGAACAGTTCGCCGAGGCCGAGATAGCCGTAGGGCCGTTTGCCGCCGGTGTAGAGCCAGGCCGCGGCGATCGCGACCGCGCCGACCAGCAGCAGCCACCACTGCTGGGTCGCGATGACCAGCAGCAGGCCCGCGACGGCGGCGAGACCGAAGAACGACAGCGCCACGATCAGCACGGTGCGCGGGGCGGCCGCGCCGCTTCCGGTCAGCCGCGCCGGGCCGACCCGGTTGTTGTCGGTGCCGCGAATGCCGTCTGAATAGTCGTTGGCGTAGTTGACGCCGATCTGCAGGCAGAAGGCCACGATCAGTGCAAGGAGCGCCCTCACCCAGTGAAACTGTCCCGCGCCGGTCGCGACGATCGCCGCGCCGGTGCCGAGAAAGACGGGGGCGATCGCGAGCGGCAGCGTGCGCAGCCGGGCGCCGGAGACCCAGTCGGCGGCGGTCGCGGGTTTCACCGCGGCCGGGCCGCGCCGGGCGGGGCCGTTGCGTTTAGCCGGGTTGCCCGAAGCTCCGTGCGTCTTCTTCTTCGCACCGGTCTTCGAGCCGGATGTCGTCTGTTGTTGGGGCCTGTTCGGCCGCGCTCCCTGTGCCACGCCCTCCAGCGTACCGGCCGCGAGGTCGTCGCCGGCCGGGGACACTCTGGCCGTTAGCGGGGCAGCGGGGCGGCCGCAAGCATCCGCAGGGCCTGGCGATCGGGCTTGCCCGAGTGCAGCAGCGGAATGCTCGGTACCGTGATCACGCGCGCGGGGCGTGCTGCGCGCCCCAGGGCGGATGCCACAGCCGGCGCCACCGAGGCGAGGTCGCCGTCGGCCGCGGGGCCGGCATCCGGTCTGATGACCACCGGAACCTGCCCCCACTGGGCATCATCGGCCGCGACGACGAGGGCGGCGGCGAATCCGGCAACTCCCTGCACGACCCGTTCCACGGCATCCAGCGAGACCTTCTCGCCACCCGAGATGATCACGTTGTCGGCGCGCCCGAGCACCCGCACCAGGCCGCGCTCGTCGATCTCACCCAGGTCTCCGGTGCGATACCAGCGCACCCCGTGCTCGATGATGAACCGATCTGCCGTGCGATCCGGGTCGTGCAGGTAGCCCTCAGCGAGCACCGATCCCGAGATTTCGAGCTCGCCGTCGACGACCCGCACAACCGTATTGCCGATCGGTACTCCGTTATAGACGCAGCCTCCGGCGGACTCGGACGAGCCATAGGTGCGCACGACGTTCACGTTGAGGTCCTCCGCCCGGCGCAGCAGTGCCGGCGCGATCGCCTGCCCTCCGACCAAAATCGCCGTGAATCGTCGCAGCACGGCCACGACCCGCGGATTGTCGGGTACCGCATCGAGCAGCCGCGCCAGCTGTACCGGCACGAGTGAGGTGTACCGCAGTGGTTCGACCAGCCGTTCCGCATACTCGGTGAAGACGAGCGGGTCGAAGTGCCCGGGCGGCAGCAGCACCGGGGTGGTGTCGGCCGCGATCGACCGCACGAGCACCTGCACGCCAGCGACGTAGTGGCCCGGCAGGGCCAGCAGCCACTGGCCGGGGCCGCCCAGCAGGGCTGCGGATGCCGCGGCGCTGCTCAGCAGCGCATCGCGGCTGATCATGACCTGCTTGGGTACACCCGTGGATCCGGAGGTCTCGATGACGACCGCGACCGGCTTGGGCACGGAGCGGCCACCCGGAGCGGGAACGGGCACGGCTGCCGGCAGCGGCAGAATCGCGTCACCGCTCGCCGTCAGCGCCTGGCGAATCTCGGCGAGGAGTTCAGCGGGGTTCTCGGCCGAGACGGATCGGAGGTCTCTCATCGCGGGTCTCTCATCGCGGGTCTCTCATCGGGTGCCAGACACCAAAACGGTCATCTTGACAGCCTAGTTGAGGCCGGATGCGGCGGGCCATTCGGGCGCGATACGTACTGATTTACCGGGTTAAACGCACCAAGTCAACCCCTTGAAGGGGGGCGGCTGCGAGATGTCTACTTGGGAATTGGAAACGACGGGAGGTAGTCATGAAGATACGTGACAAGGGGGATAGTACCCTCCGCGAATCAACTCCACGTGAAGCCAGTGTGACCGCGGTGTTGATCGGTACGGGGTTGTCCGATGCGGGGTTGTCCGGTGCGATGAAGACGAACCTGGGGCTCACCGAACTCTCCCCCACCGAATGGCGCGTGGTCGATGCGCTGCGACCCTACGATGATGCGTCCCGGGTGCTCGGCTTCATCCAGCGCGTCGGCGAGGCCTACGAGGTCACGAGCCTGATTCACCTGCGAGAGCGCAGCTACTATTCCTCGTTCGAACGCGCCGCGGCGAGCCTCGACCCGCGATCGGTACTCGCATGACTCGCACGATTCAGGCAGCGGTCAGCGCCCGCCCGCCCGAAGCGGCCGAGCTTTCGTCTCTCGTCGCGACCGCGGCGGTGGCGGTGGCGGCTCCTGCTCCCGCCGGTCGTGCGCGAGGTGCGGCCGCCAGCATCGCGCCCGCTGCCAGGTACAGTCGGGCCTCGACGGATGCCTTCGGCGACTACCTGAGGCGCATCGGCAAGGGTCCCCTGCTCAACGCCGAAGAAGAGGTCGATCTGGCCCGGCGCATCGAGGTCGGCCTGCTCGCCGAAGCTCGACTGTTGCACGAGACCCCGGATCCGAGCGAGCAGCGCGAGCTGAACTGGCTCATGCACGACGGCCGTCGCGCCAAGAACCACTTCATCGAAGCGAACCTGCGTCTCGTCGTGAGCATCGCCAAGCACTACTCGGGGCGTGGGGTGCCGATCATGGACCTCGTACAAGACGGCAACATGGGGCTCGTGCGCGCGGTCGAAAAGTACGATTTCATGACGGGGTATAAGTTCTCCACCTACGCGACCTGGTGGATCCGTCAGGCCATTCACCGCGGCATGGCCGACAAGTCCCGCATGATTCGCATTCCCGTGCACACCGCCGAGAAACTCAACAAGATCAAGCGCATTCGGCGAGACCTCACCAGCACCCTCGACCGGGAACCCACCGCCCGGGAGCTGTCCGACGCCGCCCAAATCCCCACTCGCGATGTGCTGCGGCTGCTGCAGTACGACAATGAACCGATCTCTCTGCACACTCCGGTCGGTGACGGCGTCGGCGATATGGCCGAGCTCATCATCGACGATGACTTGCCCCAGCCCGACGAATACGCGACGCTCGCACTGCGGGCCGCGGACATCCGCTTCTTTCTCAATGCCCTGCCGGTGCGCGAACGCACGATTTTGCGCGCTCGGTTCGGACTCGACGGTGACGAGCCCCGCACTCTCGATCAGATTGCGCATATCGAAGGGGTCACCCGCGAGCGCGTGCGTCAGATCGAGAAGCGTGCGCTCGCGCTGCTGCAGGTGCCGCGCCTCGAACATTACCTTCGGGATTGAATGACTTCAGCTTGCCCAAGATTTTCGGGGACCCGAGACAAATTCAGGTTAGTGTCACACCAACCGAAACCTTGGAGTGGTGGATATGGGAAAACTGACCTACGACTCGTCCCTGACCGCCGACTTCGACGACCGCATCCTGGCTCACATTCAGGTGGTTATCGGAGCAAAACTGCGCCGCGGTGAATCGTTCTACTTCAACTGGCGTGACGACCCCCAATCCGGCGACGGCCGCAGCACCATCTGGCTGCACCCGAGTATCCCGATCGCGTACAAGTACTTCGGCAGCCGGCAGCCGAGCCTCAACCGGGAGTGGATCGAGGCGCTGATGGTCACCGCGAATTCTTCGGGGGGCCTGCAGGTCGTTCCGGAGCCTCGCGGCACCGGCAACAACCATTCATCCCCATCCTCGAGCAGGGACGACTCGTGAACAGAATCGATATTGTCTATGGCGGCAAACCGTACTCCCTCGGCGGCCGCAGCATCACGTCGATTCAGGACGAAATCGGTGCAGCGATCGCCGCGGGTGTTCCGTACTGGATCAAGGTCAACAGCGGCGAAGGCCGCTACGAGGATGCCTACCTGCTGATCGCCCCCGGAATTCCGCTCGCGATGGTCAACGTCAAGCCCAACGGTGACGGCACCGCCGCCGACGAAGCGGACGCCGCCGCCGATTTCAAGCGCGAGATGCTCTGACGGCACGTTGGCCCCCGTGTCGGCCGACGCCGGCCCGCTGCGCACGCTGGCACACCGGGCTCTCTGGCAGACTGGGGTCATGCTCACCTCACTGATGACGCCGTCGCTCTCGGACCTGCTCGATTCCGCACACGTCGTCTCCCTCCCCCTCGTCACCCGCTTTCGCGGCATCGACCACCGCGAAGCACTGCTGCTTCCCGGCCCGGCCGGTTGGACCGAATTCTCGCCCTTCGTGGAGTACGACGACGCCGAGGCCGTCACCTGGCTGCGCGCAGCCATCGACTTCGGCTGGAACCAGACCCCGACTCTGCTGCGCACGAGCCTCGCCGTGAACGCGACGGTGCCCGCCGTCGACGCCGCCCTGGTGCCCGACATTCTCGCCCGCTTCCCCGGCTGCCGCACCGCGAAGGTCAAGGTGGCCAGCGCCGACCAGACCCTCGCAGACGACGTCGCCCGCGTGCGCATGGTGCGCAGCGTGCTCGGCCCGGAAGGGCGCATCCGCGTCGACGCCAATGGTCTCTGGAACATGGACGAGGCCGAGCACGCCCTGCACGCCCTCGCTGAGTTCGACCTCGAATACGTCGAGCAGCCCTGCATGAGCGTCGACGAACTCATTGAACTGCGTGGCCGCAGCGCCTACATGGACGTTCCGATCGCCGCCGATGAGAGCGTGCGTAAAGCGGATGACCCGCTGCTGGTCGCCCGCGCCGGTGCGGCCGACATTCTGGTCCTGAAGGCCCAGCCGCTCGGCGGCATCCACGCTGCCCTCGCGATCATCGCCCAGACCGGCCTGCCCGTGGTCGTCTCGAGCGCACTCGACACCTCGATCGGGCTGTCGATGGGCGCCCATCTCGCGGCCGCGATCCCGGAGCTGCCGTATGACTGCGGCCTCGGTACCGCGTCGCTGCTCGCCGCCGACGTGACCCACTCCCCGCTGCTGCCGGTCGACGGTGCGATCGAGGTGCGCCGCGTCAGCCCGGATGCCGACCTGCTCGAGCTGCACGCGGCATCCGCCGAACGCCGCGACTGGTGGCTCGCCCGCCTCGAACGCTGCTACGCCCTGCTCTAACCCCGCCCCGCGCCCCGCCCGCCCCCCTGCGCCCCGCGCCCCGCGCCCCGCCCCGCCCCGCCCC
>NZ_SOHE01000057.1 GCF_004403305.1 Cryobacterium frigoriphilum
CCCCTTCACCGTTCGACTTGCATGTGTTAAGCACGCCGCCAGCGTTCGTCCTGAGCCAGGATCAAACTCTCCGTAAATGTTTGAATAGCTCCACAACCCGAAGATCATGTGCCCATCTAGTGCACCAAGCCGCCGGAATAGGCGAACAAGGTACAAGTTTGAAACTGACAGAACAAATCATTACTGACTTGCTTTGTTGTTTGTTGCCCAACCCGAAGGTCAGGACTTGTTCAATATTATTTCCAAAGGAATCTCTTGGCTGCTACCCGCTAGAAACGGGATCACAACCACGAGGTTTTTGGCATTTGACATTGTGCACGCTGTTGAGTTCTCAAGGATCGGACGCACCCAGCTTCAAACCCGTATAATGGGCGGTCGCTCTGGGGCAACTTGTCTAACTTAGCCACCCAGCCGATCGCTGTCAAATCCGCGATCCAGACCCGATCAGGCACGCCACAGCGCACCAAAACAAACCCGAAAACACCGACTCAACCAACTACACAAGCTTGATGGGAGGCTTAATATCCTAGNAACAGCACACAGCCCGGGCGTGTCGCCCCACCCCACCCCGCCCCCACCCACCGACCACCGACGCCGCCGCCGCCGCCGCGGCCGAATCTCGGCGACCTGCGTGTGTGTGTGGCCAATTCAGGAAAACTGTGGCCACCCGACATCCGCAGGCCCTAAACTGCGCGGCAGCACCGCGCAGGCCAGCCGGCCTTCCTGAATTCGCCACGAGGACAGCCCGAAAGTAGACCGACGGCCGACGGGCGAATCGACTAGGGAGCATGCGAGCCAGCGAGCCAGCGCGCCAGGGGGCGAGCCGGCCGGCGAGCGAGCGGGCGGGCGGGCGAGCCAGCCCACCGGACCCCCGCGAGCTGCGGCACACCTGTGAGCCGGGTGTGACGGCGGCAAGAGCGCCGAGGGCAGCCCCGCACGACGAGATCCGTGGCTAATTCAGGAAAAACCTGACCACTCGGCATCCGCAGGCCCGGAAGTACGCGGCACCACCGCGCAGGCCAGCCGGCCTTCCTGAATTCGCCACCGGCCGGCTCATGCCCCGGCGAGGTTCGCGACCGACGAACGCGGGTCGACCGGCCGAAGCCGATCGACCCGCGGGTCATGCCAGAGAAGTCGGGCTAGTCGATCAGGTCGTGACGCACGACGACGGCTTCGCGGTCAGGGCCTACGCCGATGACCGACATGCGGGAGCCGCTGATGGCCTCGAGCGCCAGGACATAGTCTTGGGCGTTCTTCGGCAGGTCGGAGAACTCGCGCACTCCGGTGATGTCTTCCGTCCAGCCCGGAAACTCCTCGTAAATCGGGGTGGCGTGGTGAAAGTCCGACTGTGAGACCGGAACCTCTTCGACCCGCACACCGTCGACGTCGTAGGCGACGCAAACCGGGATCTTGTCGAGCCCCGTCAGTACGTCCAATTTGGTCAGCACGAAGTCGGTGACGCCGTTGATGCGGGCCGTGTAGCGCGCGACCGGTGCGTCGTACCAGCCGGTTCGGCGCGGCCGGCCGGTGGTGGTACCGAATTCGAAGCCCTTGGACCGCAAGAACTCGCCGGAGTCGTCGAAGAGTTCGGTCGGGAACGGGCCGGCTCCGACCCTGGTCGTGTACGCCTTGACGACGGCGATGATGCGGTCGATGCGGTTCGGGGCCACACCCGAGCCGGTCACCGCGCCGCCCGAGGTCGCGTTCGACGAGGTCACGAACGGATACGTGCCGTGGTCGACGTCGAGCATGGTGGCCTGGCCACCCTCGAAGAGCACGGTCTTGCCGTCGTTCAATGCTTCGTGCAGCAGCAGGGCCGTATCGGTCACCATGGGGCGCAGCCGCTCGGCGTAGGTGAGCAGCTCGGCGACGATCTCGTCGACCTCGATCGCGCGCCGGTTGTAGACCTTGACGAGCAGGTGGTTCTTCTGGCCGAGAGCCCCCTCGACCTTCTGGCGCAGGATGTTCTCGTCGAACAGGTCCTGCACGCGGATGCCGACGCGGTTGATCTTGTCGGCATAGGCCGGGCCGATGCCGCGCCCGGTCGTGCCGATCTGACGCTTGCCGAGAAAACGTTCGGTGACCTTGTCGAGGGTGCGGTGGTACTGGGTGATGAGGTGAGCGTTGGCGCTGACCCGCAGACGCGAGACGTCGACCCCACGGGAGCTGAGGGCGTCGAGCTCCTCGAACAGCACCTCGATGTCGATGACGACACCGTTGGCGATGATCGGCGTGACGCCGGGGCTCAGGATGCCCGACGGCAGCAGGTGCAGGGCATACTTCTCGTCGCCGACGACGACGGTGTGGCCGGCGTTGTTGCCGCCGTTGAACTTGACGACGTAGTCGACGCGGCTGCCGAGCAGGTCGGTCGCCTTGCCCTTACCCTCGTCGCCCCACTGAGCTCCGATCAAAACGATCGCGGTCATATTTAGTCTTCTCCTCGAATAACAAAAGCCTCGGTCGGCGGCGCCGGGTCGGAACCCGGCGACACGGCGGCCGCAATAATCTGGGCGACGGCGGTCGGGTCGGCGTCGGCGAGGAAAGCGCTCAGGCGTTCGACCTCGTCGGTTTCGCCGATATCGGCCGCCCCACGGCGCAGAGCAAACAGGGCGCGCAGCACCCCGCGGTTGGGTTCGTGGCTCCACGGCACGGAGCCGTGGCCCTTCCAGCCGGCCTTGCGCAGGGCGTCAAGCCCACGGTGGTAGCCCACACGCGCAAAGGCGTAGGACTCGAGGATGCCACCGTCCGCGTAGGCCTTGTCGGCCAGCAGCGCCCAGGCGAGAGACGAGGTCGGATGCGCCGCCACGACACGTGCCAGATCGGGCCTGCCGGTTCGACTGAGCGCCTCGAGTACCTCCACTTCTGCGGGGAGGAGGGTCTCGGGCCTATTGAGCAAATTATCGCCGGTCACACTCGATCTTATCGCGGCGCATCTGTGTCCCTCGCGAGGCGCTCGCGAGCGACGCCGTATGACGCCACTCGCATCCGCCCGCATCCGCTCACAGTTGCGCCGCAGGCGCCCACGCAGCCTGCGTCAGGCTGGGGTCTGCTGGCGGGCCGCGACGCGCCATCCGCCGCCCACGAAGACATAGGTGGTCGAGACGTTGACCTCGAGCACCTCGGCGCCGCGGCGGGTGACCGCGCGGTAGACGACGACTCCGGCGTGATCTCCCAAACGGATGATGGCGGGGTCGCGAATTCCGTAGTTCTCCCAGGAGGCGGTGTCGTCGAAGTGCGCCGCGACCTTGTCTCGGGTCACAATCGCGCCCGGCAAAATCATCAGGGCGTCGTCGGTCATTTCCCGTTGGAAATATTCGCCGCCGCGGCCCGCCACCACCGCCTGCCAGGCGGCGTTTTCTTCGTGCAGCAGTCGGGCGGGCAGATCGTCAGTGATCGCAGTCATGACCACACGGTATCTCCTGCGGCTGCGCCGTGGGGAGAAATCTGGGGACAACTTCTGGGTCAGAAGTGGTGTTGCATCACCCAGGCGTGCATCGTGACGGCGGCGGCAGCCGAGGCGTTGATCGACCGAGTGGAGCCGAACTGGCTGATTTCGACCACGGCATCCGCTGCCTCGATGGCCGCCTCGCTGAGGCCGGGCCCCTCCTGGCCGAAGAGCAGCACGCAGCGCTCGGGAAACTCGAAGGTCTCGATGATCACGGAGCCGGGCACGTTGTCGATCGCGATGATCGGCAGGCTCTCGGATTCGGCCCACGCGACGAACGCGGCGACGTCGGGGTGGTGCAGCACGTGCTGGTAGCGGTCGGTGACCATCGCGCCGCGCTTGTTCCAGCGCTTGCGGCCGATGATGTGCACGGTGTCGGCGGCGAAGGCGTTGGCGCTGCGCACGATCGAGCCGATATTCATGTCGTGCTGCCAGTTCTCGATGGCGACGTGAAACGGATGCCGGTGCTCGTCGAGGTCGGCCACGATCGCGGCCATGTTCCAGTAGCGATAGCGGTCGATGACATTGCGGGTATCGCCGCGCTCGAGCAGTTCGGGGTCGTAATAGGTCTCGGTGGGCAGCTCACCCGGCCAGGGCCCCACGCCGTAGGTCGTCAGTTCGGGCGTCGGGTTGCTTGCGTCAGTCACCTCCCAAGGTTAGGGGTTTCGGTTTGCCTAAATATTTACTAGGGTTTCGGTATGCCTAAATTTCACCCGCCTCGCCGTGCGCGTCAGCGTGCGCGTCGTGCGGTGTTCGCCTCGGCCATGGTCGGGGCATCCGTTCTGGCGCTGAGCGGATGCGGCGCGACGGTCGATGACCTGGCCGGCTCCGGTGGCAGCGTCGACGACGGCCGACCGCTCGTGCTGACCACCTTCACGGTGCTGGCCGACATGGCCCGCGAGGTGGGCGGCGACGCCGTGCGCGTCGAGTCGATCACCAAGGTCGGCGCCGAGATTCACGGCTACGAACCGACCCCCTCAGACCTGACGCGGGCGCAGGACGCCGACCTGATTCTTGACAACGGCCTCGGCCTCGAGAAGTGGTTCGAGCAGTTCACGGTGGGCCTCGACGCCCCGGCGGTGACGCTCAGCGACGGCGTCACCCCCATCAACATCAGCGTCGGTGAATACGAGGGCAACCCCAACCCGCACGCCTGGATGTCACCGCTGTCCGGCGAGATCTATGTCGCCAACATCGCGGCCGCCCTCACCGAGCTGGCACCGGATGCCGCGGCCGACATCGCCGCGAACGCCGCCCAGTACACCGCCGAGCTGTCCGACCTGTCGGAGGAGCTCGCGACCGCCGTCGCTGAGATCCCCGCAGAAGAGCGCATGCTCGTCTCCTGCGAGGGTGCCTTCAGCTACCTCGCCCGCGATGTGGGGCTCGACGAGGGCTACCTGTGGGCCGTGAACCAGGAGAGCCAGGGCACACCGCAACAGGTCGTGTCGCTCATTGAGACCGTCAAGGCGCGCAACGTGCCGGCCGTGTTCTGCGAGTCGACCGTCAGCGATGCCTCCCAGCGGGTCGTCGCCGACGAGTCGGGTGCGACGCTCGGGGGCACGCTGTACGTGGACTCGCTCAGCGACGGCGATCCCGTGCCGACCTACCTTGAACTGCTGCGCTACGACATCCGCACCATCGTGGAAGGGCTGACCGAATGACCACCACCGCGACCCACAACGCTGCGAGCACCGCACGCTCCGCCGGGGCCGGTTCGGCCGCCAGGCCCGCCCCGGGACCCGCGATCGAAGTAAGCGACGTGACCGTGCGCTACGGCGACGTGACCGCCCTCGACCGCATTACGCTCACCGTCGGCAGCGGCCAGATCGTCGGGCTGCTCGGCATGAACGGCTCGGGCAAGTCGAGCCTCTTCAACGCGCTCATGGGGCTTGCGCGACTGGACGAGGGCAGCATCCGCCTGTTTGGCGGCAACGCGAAGCGGGCCAGGCTGGCCAACCACGTCGCCTACGTGCCGCAGTCGGAGTCGGTCGACTGGGACTTTCCGGTCTCGGTGCGGGAGGTCGTGATGATGGGCCGCTACGGCACCCTCGGCCTCACGCGGCGGGCCAAGGCCGCCGACCGGCAGGCGGTCGCGCAGGCCATCGAACGGGTCGGCCTCACCAACCTCGCGCACCGGCAGATCGGAGCGCTCTCGGGCGGGCAGCGCAAACGTGCCTTCGTGGCGCGCGGAATCGCCCAGAACGCGCGGCTGCTGCTGCTCGACGAACCGTTTGCGGGCGTGGACACCACGAGCCAGGCGACCATCAGCCGGCTGCTGCACGAGCTGCGCGATGAGGGACGCACGATTCTCATCAGCACGCATGATTTGGCCGGGGTTCCGGCATTGTGTGACGACGTCGTGTTGCTGCAGCGACGCATCCTGTTTCAGGGCCCACCCGACGAGGCGCTGACACCGGTGCTGCTCGCGCGGGCCTTCGAGGCAGCGGATGTGGAGGGCGCGGCATGATCGACTGGCTGATGGAACCGCTGCAGTACGGTTTCATGACCCGCGCGTTGCTGACCACCCTGATCGCCTCGGTCACCTGCGCGCTGCTGAGCTGCTGGCTCGTGCAGATCGGCTGGTCGCTCATGGGCGATGCCGTCAGCCACTCGGTGCTGCCCGGAGTCGTGCTCGCCTACATTCTCGGCTGGCCCTTCGCGGTCGGCGCGTTCATCTTCGGCATCGGGGCCGTCGCCCTGATCGGCGGCATCCAGTCCACCACGAAGATCAAATCGGATGCCGCGATCGGCGTGGTCTTCACCTCCCTGTTCGCGCTCGGTGTCGTTCTCATCTCCGTCACTCCGAGCCAGACCGATCTCTCGCACATCCTGTTCGGCAACGTGCTCGGCGTGAGCGTCGGCGACCTCTGGCAGGTCTTCATCATCGGCCTGCTGACCTGCGTGATCCTCGTGGTGAAGCGCCGCGACTTCACCCTGCTCGCTTTCGATCCGACCCACGCGCACGCGATCGGCATCAACGTGCGGGTGCTGCGGGCGTTGCTGCTCGGGCTGCTCGCCCTGACCGTGGTCATCACGCTGCAGGCCGTCGGCATCATCCTGGTGGTCGCGATGCTGATCATTCCGGGCGCGACGGCGTACCTGCTGACGGCGAGCATGGGCCGCATGCTCATGCTCGCGGTGCTCGCGACATCCGTTGCCGCACTCGCCGGTGTCTACGTCAGCTACTACGCCGACGTGTCGACCGGCGGCGCGGTTGTGCTCGCCCAGGCCGTCTTGTTTCTCGCGGCCTACCTGTTCGGCCCCCGCGGCGGGGTGCTGCCCCGACTCGCCCGCCGCCGCCGGGCCGCCCGGCAACGCACGACCGGAGCGACGGGCGCAACCCTCGCTGCCGAGTCCCCCGACCCGGGTTACGCTGGCACACCCGAGGAGAGAGAGCGAAATGAAGCAGTCCACGCCCGCGGCTGAGGACTACCTCAAGACCATTTACGGCCACACCGAGTGGCAACCGGAGCCGATCACGCCGTCGGTGCTCGCCGCGCGCCTCGGCATTGCGCCGTCGTCGGTGACCGAGATGGTGAAGAAGCTCGCGGCCTCCGGGCTGCTGCGGCACGTGCCGTACGGGCCGTTGACGCTCACCCCGGCGGGGCTGCTCGCGGCCACGGCCGTCGTGCGCCGCCACCGCCTGATCGAAACCTGGCTCGTACGAGACATGGGCTACCACTGGGACGAGGTGCACGAGGAGGCCGAGATTCTCGAACATTCCATCTCTGACCGGCTGCTCGACGCGATGGATGCCCGCCTCGACCGCCCCGCGCACGATCCACACGGCGATCCGATTCCCGCCGCCGACGGCTCGGTCGCTCGCGAACCGGCGATTCTGCTCGCCCAGGCCACCGCAGGGCACAGCGGTCGGGTGCTGCGCATCAGCGACCGGGATTCGGCGATTCTGCGCGACCTGGCCGCCGATTCGATCGGTCCGGGTTCGGCCTTGACCGTGATCGAGCCGCCCGGCACCACAAACTTGCTCTGCGTGCGGTTACCCGACGGGCAGATTCGCCAGCTCTCCCCCGCCGCCGCTGGACTGATCTGGGTCTCTGCGTAGCGCTCGTCACCCACGCGAAACCTGCCCCGGTTAGGCTGAAACCCCGACGAGAGGAACGCCACCATGGCCCGCCGAGATGAAATCGAATGCTGGCTCACCGACATGGACGGTGTGCTCGTGCACGAGAACGCGCCGCTTCCCGGAGCCGCCGAGCTGTTGCAGCAGTGGACCGACACCGGCACGCCGTTTTTGGTGCTGACGAACAACTCCATTTTCACGCCGCGGGATCTGAGCGCTCGACTGAAGGCATCCGGTCTCAACGTTCCCGAGGACCGTATCTGGACCAGCGCCCTCGCCACGGCCGACTTTCTCAAGCAGCAGATGCCCGGCGGTTCGGCGTTCGTGATCGGCGAGGTCGGTATCACGACGGCGCTGCACGAGGCCGGCTTCGTGATGACCGAGACGAACCCCGATTACGTCGTGGTCGGCGAGACCCGCAACTACTCGTTCGAGGCGATCACGAAGGCGATCCGCCTGATTCTCGGCGGCGCCCGCTTCATCGCCACGAACCCGGATGCGACCGGGCCGAGCGCGGACGGCCCGATGCCCGCCACCGGCGCGATTTCTGCCCTGATCACGAAGGCGACCGGCATGGAGCCCTATGTGGTCGGTAAGCCCAACCCGATGATGTTCCGCTCGGCCATGAACAAGATCGGCGCACACTCCGAGAACACAGCCATGATCGGGGACCGCATGGACACCGACATCGTCGCGGGCATCGAGGCCGGGCTGCACACGATCCTGGTGATGACCGGCATCAGCGACGCGGCCGAGATTGCCCGCTACCCGTTCCGCCCCGACGAGATGCTCGCCGGTGTGCACGAACTGGTGTCGACCGAGCTCATCGAGAGCGACGAAATCTAGCGCCTCCGCTGGCACGGGCTCGTGGTTGAGTCACGGACTTCGCACGCTCGTGGCGCGCGTGAAGGCCCGAAGTCCGCGACTCAGCGCCCGAGGCCGCCTCTACGCGGTGGGGCCGGGCCCAGCGAGGCTGCCGGTGAGGGGTTCGCCGCTCGAACGGCTCACGAAGCAGTAGTAGTGGCGTTCGCCGGCGGTCCACTGCTCGTCGGTGACCGGGTAGCTGCCCTGAACCTGCACGTCGGCAACGGCCGCCGCAGCGGTGAGGTCGATCAGGCCGACCGCGCTGCACAGCACGTTGATCTGCGCGGCAAGCTCCGCCTCACCCGGGAAGACGGTCACTGCGTCGCCCCCGAAGGCTCCGCGAAAGACGAGCTGGGCGGTGTGCGCGGCGCCGCAGTCCGCGACGGTGAACTCTTCGGCCCAGGGTGAGTCGTAGGGTTCGAGGCATTCGCCGCCAAAGAGGGTGTTCCAGGGGTGAACGCCGGCCGATTGCATGGCCGTGATCTCGGCTGCCGCGGTGGGCGTCGGAGTCGGCGCGGCGGTGGGCGTGGCGGCCGCCGACGGCGTGCTCGTCGGGGTCGAGACGGCGACGGGGGCGCCGCCGCCCAGGCGCTGCCCCACGAAGAACAGGCCGACGAGCACGATGACGACCAGCACGCCCGCGAGCACCCAGACGAGGGTTCGCGGGCGTCTGGCCTCGATGCCCACGCGGCGACCCGAGGAGTGTCGGAGCGCCGCAACCGGCTGGGCAGCGGCGGCCGCCAGGGCGCGGGGGCGGCTCGCCGGCGGCAACGGCTCGGGCATGACCGTCGTCCTGGCGGCCGGTGCTGCCGCGGGCATGACAACGGTCGCCGCGTCAGCGGGTTCGTGCCCGGGTTCGTGCCCGGGTTCGCGGTCGGGTTCTACGACGGATGCCGGTTCGACGACGGACTCGTCGGGACCGCTCGCGACCGCGGCGTCGGGCGCCCCCGCCGACGCGATCGGAGTGGTCCACCACGGTGCCGGTGCTGCGGCAGCTCCCCCCTCATCGAGTGGAACCACGGCGGGCGAAACCGGGGGTGTTGGGTGCGCGGCGGGGGCGGGCGCAGCAGGCTCTGCGGGGTCTGCGGGGGCGGCGGGGGCGGCGGGCTCCGCGGGGTCGGCAGGCCCTGCCTGGGCGGCAGGCCCTGCGGGG
>NZ_SOHE01000023.1 GCF_004403305.1 Cryobacterium frigoriphilum
GTCACGACGACCGGCGGGCGGGCGGCCGCTGCGAGGGCCGCGGCCGCGCGCCGAACCTCGGCGGCAGCATCCGCCGCCGCCTTCGCCTCACGGCGCGCCTCGGCCTCGACCTGCGCGAGAAGTTTGTGCTGTTCGGCCACGGTGCGGGCGTTCGCTTCCAGGTGTACGTGCCGGGGCACCTCGGCGGTCTCCGCGAGCACGCGCAGGGTCTGCTGCAGCCGCACGGCGTTACGCTCGGTGGCCAGGTACTGTTTGCGGCGGCTCCAGGTGGGCATGAGGTAGGCGACCCAGAGCACAGCAGCCACCAGTATCATCACGCCGCCGCCCAGGGCCTCAGAACTCATGCTGATAACGGTAAGAGAAACGGGGCGTTTCGGCGCTGATTACCGCGGGTGTGTCATCAATCATTGATCACGAAATATTGTCGCTCATCAGGGGTCATCGATCGTTGACGCTGAGCGTCTGGGCCGCGCGTTCCAAATCGATCGGGGTCACTACGGCGGCACTGGCCGGCACGAGGCCGTCTTTCCAACGCTGCAGCACGCCGTGCGCCAGCTCTTCGGCGACGAGCCCGAAGCAGAAATGGTCGCGCCAATCGCCGTTGATGTGGATATAGCGGCGGCGCAGGCCCTCGTAGCGAAAACCGAGCTTTTCGACCACGCGCAGGCTGGCGGCATTTTCGGGACGGATGCAGATCTCCATCCGGTGCAGCCCGAGCTGATAAAAGCAGTAGTCGGTAGCGAGGGCCACCGCGCTCGGCGTGATCGACTTACCGGCGAAACGCTCCCCGACCCAGTACCCGATCGTCGCCGAAGACACCGAACCCCATGTGATCGAGGACACGTTGAGCTGACCGGCCAGTTCGCCGTTGTACTCCACGATGAAGGGCAGGCCATTTCCGTCGCGAGAATGAGCGAGCAGGTTACGGATGCTGACGCGCGTGTCGAAGGACATCGGCGCGTACGGGTTGGTCGCCTCCCATTTGCGTAACCAGCTGCGGTTTTCCAGCAGCTGATCCTCGAGCAATCGCGAATCGCGCAGCCGAATCGGGCGCAGCGTCACCGCCCCTTCGCGGAGCGTCGGAATCGCGATCGGCACAGCTCCCCCGTCGGTTGCGGGCGGCGGCCCGGTGGTACCCCTCAATCTAGTCGACGCACGGCCCGGTCGACGCACGGCCCGGTCGACGCACGGCGCGGTCGACGCACGCCGAGCGCCGGTGCCGCGGGCCGATTACTGGTCTGGCTGCTCGTCGTGCTCCGGATCGAGTCCCTGCACGAAGTCGTTCAGCCACGGGCGCAGTTCGGGGCCGAGGTCGTCGCGTTCGACGGCGAGCTGCACGATGGCCTTGATGTAGTCCAGCCGGTCACCGGTGTCGTAGCGGCGACCGCGGAAGATCACGCCGAAGACACCGCCGGTGCCTTCCACGTCGACCGCCATTTCCTGCAGGGCGTCGGTGAGCTGGATCTCGTTGCCCTTGCCGGGGGCGGTGTGCTCCAACACGTCGAAGACCTCGGGGCGCAGCACGTAGCGGCCGATGATGGCGAGGTTGGAGGGGGCATCCGCTTGCGCCGGCTTTTCGACCAGACCCGTGATGCGCACCACGTCGGGNGGATCGTCGGTCTTCTCGATCGCCGCGGCGCCATACATGTGAATCGAGCCGGGGTCGACCTCCATGAGGGCGACGATGCTGGCGTTGCGCTTGCCGGCCTCGCTCAGCATGCGGCTCAGCAGCGGGTCGCGAGCGTCGATGATGTCGTCACCGAGCAGCACCGCGAACGGCTCCATGCCGACATGCATCTTGGCGCGCAGCACCGCGTGGCCCAGGCCCCGGGGATCGCCCTGGCGCACATAGTGCACGTCAGCGAGCTCGTTCGATTCGCGCACCTTGGCCAGACGGGTCTGGTCGCCCTTCTTCTCGAGCAGCGATTCCAGCTCGGTCATGCGGTCGAAGTGGTTCTCGAGGGCGTTCTTATTGCGGCCGGTGACCATGAGAACGTCGCTCAACCCGGCCGCGACAGCCTCCTCGACGACGTACTGAATCGCGGGTTTATCCACGACGGGGAGCATCTCTTTGGGCATCGCCTTGGTCGCGGGCAGAAACCGTGTTCCGAGCCCGGCGGCGGGAATGACGGCCTTCGTGATCCATGTACTCATGGGGTTCAGGTTATCGCCATCTAGGATTGGAGTATGGATTCCTCCGTTGGTCATCGAAAGCGGGCGCTGCGTGCCGAGTTGCGCGAGCGCCGCCAGAACCTGACCTCCTCGGAGCGGGAGGCCGCCGCCGCTGGTCTCACCCAGAATTTGCAGAGCATCGTGCTCGATCTCAGCGCCCGATCGATCAGCTGCTATCTGTCAGGCCAGAATGAGCCGAACACCCGGCCGTTTCTGAACTGGGCCGAAGCCGAGGGGCTGCGGGTGCTGTTTCCGGTGTCCCGCGAAGACGGCCTGCTGGACTGGACCGTCGGCGAGAGCCAGGAAGAATTCGAGGGCGTCGCCGGCATGCCGGAGGCCGTCGGAACCCTGCTGGGCCCCATCGCCATCAACGACGTCGACCTGATCATCGTGCCGGCCGCCGCGGTCGACGCGACCGGGTTGCGCATGGGCTGGGGTCGCGGATACTACGACAAGACCCTCGGCTCGATGGAGAAGTGCCCGCCGGTGTACGCCGTCGTCTACGACTCCGAATTCGTCGATGAGGTACCCCGCGAGGTGCACGACCAGCCCGTGAACGGCCTCGTCACCCCCACCCGCATCATCGCGTTTTGATGCTTTCGCGCTGAGCCTGTCACTCTGAGCCTTGGCTCAGGCCCCCAATTTTCGGCAGGCATCTGCTTGTCGGTTCCACACACGAGAGATCCCAGTGCCCACCTACTCTTACCGTTGCACGGAGTGCGATACCGCCTTCGACATTCAGCAGTCCTTCACCGACAGTTCCCTCACGGTGTGCCCCACCTGTGAGGGCAAGCTGCGCAAGGTGTTCTCGTCGATCGGTGTCACGTTCAGCGGGTCGGGCTTCTACAGCAATGACTCAAAGTCCGACGCAAAGCGCGGGCTGCGGGCCGAGAAGAAGTCTGAGTCGTCTACGTCCGACTCCTCATCGTCGTCGTCTTCCCCGTCGAGCGACTCGGGCTCGTCGTCCGGCAGCGCCACCCCCGCCAAGAAAGACAGCACGCCCAGCGCGAAGCCTGCGAGCACGCCGTCCACCGCTGCCCCTGCCAAGAAAGCGAGTTAGTCCGATGATCTCCCCCGCCGCCAAGCGCGCCGCCATTCTGCTGGATCGCCCGACCGCCATCGTCAAGGGCGGGGCCAGAATCGCCGGCCCGACCCTGAACGGCTTCAAGGCCTTCATCATGCGCGGAAACGTCATCGACCTCGCCGTCGCCGTCGTGATCGGTACGGCGTTCACCGCGGTCGTCACGGCGATCGTCGGTTCGGTTTTCACCCCGCTGATCGCGTCGCTGTTCGACGCCTCAAGCCTCGAAAAGGCCCTGATCGTGCCGCTGCCCGGCAGCGCCGAAGATGAAGGACTGCTCTTCGGAGCCGTCATCGCCGCGGTCATCAACTTTCTGCTGATCGCATTCGTGGTCTACTTCGTACTGGTCATGCCCATCAACCGGCTGCGCAAGGCCCAGGACCGCCGCCGCGACGCCGGCATCCCGGTCGAGGCCGTCGCCGACCCCACCACCGAGCTCGCCCTGCTGACCGAGATTCGCGATCTGCTCGCCGCCGGCGCGGTCGACTCCGCGGCTCGCACGGCCGCGTCTGCGGCTGCATCGACCGCGGCCTCGACGGCCCCGGACGCCCCCAAGCACACCCTGTAGCGCGGCCGGTTGCGCCGCCGATAGCGTCGCGGGCTGACTTGCGGACAACCACCTTCGATCTCTCGCAGCGAAGGTGGTTTTTCCGTATCTCGCGGCGGATTCGGGAACCGGGTGCGGCATCCGCTGTCTCAGCGGGCGCGGGCGTCGGCGAGCGGATGCCCCGCCACCAGACCCGGCACCGGCACACCTACCGCGCAACGGCGCAAGTACCGCGCAGCACCGCTCAGTGCAGGGACTTGGCGGGCAGCGCGGCAGTAACGCCGCTACGCGGTAGGCACACCCATAGCGCAGCGGCGGATGTACCGCGCAGCGCCACAACACCCGCACAACACCCGCGCAGCTCACCACAACTCCCCAGGCACCTGCCACGCGGGCCGCGCGCGGACCTCTTTTTCGTTGAGACACGGAGAACGGACCCTCGTTGGCGTGACGAAGGTGCGTTGTCCGTGACTCAGCGCCCGGCGCGAGGCCTCAGAGGACGGATGTGACCGGTGGGGCGGGCGTTACCAGTGGGGCGGGCGGTCCTGGCGCAGTTGGGCGTCGTTGGCGCTGCGGCTTCCGGGGGAAGCGGATGCCACGCCGCCTTCTTCGCGCAGCACCGGAGGATGCGGGTCAGGGTCGGTGTCGGGCGCGGGCAGCAACTTGGCGCGGCGTGATCGGCCGGGCTGCTTCACGATCGGCTGCCGCAGCGTGCCTCCGTTGAGGTCTGCTGCCGCAGGTGAATCGCCGGCCGTACCCGAAGCACCAGCCCCGTCAGCACCCGTCGCTGCCGCGCCCGACGCTGCGGGATTGGTCAGTGCTGCCGGGCTCACTGCTGGCCCGGGCGCTGCACGGCGATCGGTGCCGTCTCCGTGCCGACGGGCGCACTCGTGCCCGGGATGCCGCCCATCGGCGTGGCGACCGGCGCGGCACCCATGAGCGCCGCGACCCGGGCCGCGACGGCATCAGGGGTGCTGAACAGTTCGAAGCTGTGCACGCGCAGGTAGTGCCAGCCGAGGCGACGCAGCACCTCGGGGCGCAGCCTCAGGGACTCGCGCAGGCTCGCGCGGCCGACGACGGCATCCGTTTCGACGACAACGGCGCGGCCGCCGAACGACGCCGCGAGGGCGAGCTTGCCGCGGTGTCCGAGCGACACGGTCAGGCCGCGGCGCTCGAGGCGGCTGGCGAGGTCGACGAGCATGGCCTCGCTCGCGTCGGGAACCCGTACCTCGTCGCGTCGAGCCTCGGTCTCGCTGAGAACCTGCGCGAGGGCAAGGATGCCGTGACGTTGACGATCGAAGTCGATGTCGTCGGGGCGGAAGCACGAGACGATGTCCATGGAGCGGCGGGCGCGAGTCATGCCGATCGCGAGCAGGCGATCGCCGCCGGGCTCGCCGAGCGACCCGAAGTTCGACAGCAGGCGTCCGTGCGGCGTGCGACCGTAGCCGATCGAGAAGATGACCCGGTCGCGGCTCTGCGCGACGGACTGTTCCAGGGTGAGCACCGTGAAGGGCTCGGCGCGGTCTTTCAGGATGAAATCCGAGAGGTCGGTGCGCTTGGCAAAGGCCGACAGCACGGCCTGCTGCACGCGCACGGCGTGACGGCTGCTCGCGGTGATGACCATGAGCGACTCGCGCGGGCGCTTGACGGCGTGGTCGATGACGAGTTCGACGACCTTGATGACCTCGGCGTCGACGCTCTCGATGGCGCCGCTGTCGACATCGGGCATGCCGTGGCCGCCGGCGACGTAGTTGATCGTGAGGCTGCCGTGGCCGAGAAAGCTGCCGGCCCAGGGCAGCGAGTCGATGCGCCCGCCGTAAAAACGGTGGTTGACGAGTTCGGCCAGATCTTCGCCGCCGGCCCGATAGCTGCGGGTGAGGGTCAGCGTGGGCAGCAGCTCGCCGAGGCGGGCCAGAGCCGAATCGGCGTGCAGGGCGTCGACGGTGATCTCGGGTTCGGTTTTCTTGTCGGCCTGTTCGCCGATTCCGGTCTCGAACGCGCTCGGCGTCTGGGTGACCGGGTCACCGAAGGCGACAATCTGGCGGCCGCGACGAATCGCACCGACGTTTTCGGCGAGGGTCGTGGCGCCGGCGTCAACGAGCAGCACGGTGTCGAAGGTCATCCGGTCGGTCAGGCCCGCGACCTCGTAGGGCGAGGCGAGCCAGACCGGGGCGAGCACCCGGCTCAGGTGCGGTGCGGCCTCGGTGAGGCGCGCCGGAGTGGCGCGGTCGGCGCGCAGCAGGCGGCGCAGCTGGTCGGCCTCCTGCGGGTAGTCGACGACGCCGATCTTCCAGGTTTCGGCGAGCAGCCAGGCGAGCAGTTGTCCGGTAGCGGATGCGTGCGCCTCGTCGACGAGTTTGAAGTCGGCCTCGAGACGGTCCAGCACCTGCGTGTTGGCGTTGAGCAGTGCCCGATCGCTGCCGAGCATCGTCTCGAGCACGGACTGCCACCAGGCCAGTTCGAGTTCGGCGGCCACATCACCCTCCGACACGTGCCGCTGGGACAGGTCGGTCATCAGCGGATCGAGGTTGTTCTCGCGCAGCGTCGCGAGCAGCGCGGTGCGTTCGTGCAGGTTCGCGAGCACCTCGCTCTCGGCCGCGAGGCCCGAGACGGTGTAGACGAGCTCCTTGATCGGACGGGTCGACAGCGCGCGGGTAGTGCCCGAGTTGCCGAGCGGCACATCGAGCAGGCCGAGATCTTCGGACACCCGCTGAAAAGCGACGTGCACGTCGTTGATACCGACCGGCACCTCGGGGGTCACGCCCGCGGCGGCGTAGCGCTGCCAGAGGGTGCGCTGCTGCTGAATGCGTCGCAGGCTCTCGTTCATGTCGTTCACCCGCACACCGGGCCGCTGGTATTCATCGGCGAGCTTGCGCAGCCGGCGGCGGCTGGCCGAGGTCATCTCGGGTGAGTCTCGGCGGGACGAGGTCGCGGCGATCAGTTCGGTCAGCGGACGGTCGTAGACGGCCGGCTGGAACTTGTCGAGGGTTTCACGAATGTCGAGCAGCAGGCGCAGGTAGATGCCCAGCTCGGCGATCGTTTCGAAGGCGCGCAGCCGGGTCTGGCCGACGAGGCCGTTCGCCCGTTCGAGCAGTCGGGGAAGTTCCACCTGGTTGACGCGCTTGGCGAGCTGGTGGGTGCTGGAGGCATCCGCTGTCGAGGTGAAGGAGGCGCCGTACCAGGGCGAGTCGCCGGGTCCGTAGCGGAATTCTCCGAGCGCGGCGGCCTTGATCAGGGTCGCGGCGGCGGTCGGGCGGCTGTGCGCGAGCAGTTCGAGGGCGTGCCGGTCGAGGCGCGCGGTCGTCGACGGCGGCGCGGGCAGTTGGGCGAGACGGGCGAGTTCGCCGAGCGCGTCGAGCACCGACACACCGAGCGCGGCGTCTCGGCGAGTGAGCGCGGAGCGGTAGTCGAGCAGCACCTTGCGCAGGCGCACAAGGGCGTCATCGACGTCGCCGACCCGCGGCTGGGCGGCTTTCTCGTTGCGGGTGATCGACTGGATCAGGTCGCGCCGCAGGGTGCGCGGCGTGACCGCGACGCCGGGCAGGCCGACCTGCACGAGGCGGTGAGCGATGCCGTCGAGGCTCGAACGGCGGGCGCTGACGACCAGCACGCGCTTGTGCTGGGCGATGAGCGAGCCGATCGCATTCACGATGGTCTGGGTGCCGCCGGTTCCGGGCAGGGTCTTCACGACGAGGGAGTTGCCGGCGCTGATCTGCGCGACGACGTTCTCTTGTTCGGGATCGGCGTCGAGCAACAGCGTGTCGGTCGCGGGCGGGCGGGCATCCTGACCGATCGGCACGACCGGGTTGTAGGCGTTCTCGATCGCGGCGCGGGCGTTGGCATTGCCGGCAATGGCATCGAGCAGCGGATGCTCGAGGTTGGTCGCGTCCGCGGCGAGCGCGCGTCCGACATCGGCGAATGAGGAGACCACGAGGCGGGGCACCACGTTGAACCAGGGCAGGTGCGAGGTGAGGCCGCGCAGCCGGTCGATGACCGGCTGCGGCTTGAAGGCCCCGTTGGTGATGGCGAGCGCGACGAAGGCGTCGGCGTCGAGCACGATCTGAAATTGGTCGTGCAGCGCCCGAGCGAGTTCGGGGTTCAGCACCGGCTGGCCCTTGAGCTTGAGCTCGTAGTCACGTCCGTAGCGACGGATGGCGACCGGCCGCAGCAACACCGGTGCGGTGTAGTCGACGTCGTTGTGGGTCCACTCGGCGAGGCCGATCGCGAGGTTGACGCTCTCGATTCCGCGCATCGACCGCAGTTCGATGCCCTTCTGGGTGATCTCGTTCGCGGCGAGGCGGGCGTTGCGCAGCGCGAGTTCGTCACGAATGAGGTTGGAGAGCAGCGTGGTCTTGCCGGTGATGAACTGCGGCAGGCCGCCCGGGTGGGTGGCGCTGAGCTCGATGCGGGACCGCGCGCTGTCGCTGAAGTGCAGCAGCGGCGAGTTGCCGCCGAGGGAGTCGAGTTCGTCGCGCCAGCGCTGCCAGACCGGTTCGGCGATGTTGCCGGCGACGAGGCCGGGGTCACCGAGGCTCACCGAGTGCGGGGCGGCGAGGTTGTGCGCGGCGACCGACTGGCTGGGGTTGGTCTGGGCCGGGGCGGGCTGGCCGGGGCTGCTGGGGCTCGGGCTGCTCGGGGCAGGGGTACTGCCGATTCGGGAGTCGAAGGACTCGTGGCGGCCCTCGTGCGTGCCAGCGGGCACGCCGGAGCCATTCGACGAAAGGTCGTCGTCATCTGTTTTTCTATCGAGGCGCCACACACAAACACCCTAATTGTGAGAGACCCGGTTTCGCGGGAGGCGGTGCGGGTTTCGCGGGTTTTGCCCCGGTATTGGTGTGATTAGAGCCAATCCCGTTTCTTAAATACAGCGTAGAGGGTAAATCCCATCGCGACCATCAGTCCGACGGCAAAGGGATAGCCGAGGGTCCAGTGCAGTTCGGGCATGTGGTCGAAGTTCATACCGTAGATCGTGCCGACCAGGGTCGGCGCGAACAGGATCGCCGCCCAGCTCGAGATCTTCTTGACCTCTTCGCTCTGCGCGAGGCTCGTTTCGGTGAGCCTGCGCATCTCGTCGTTCTGCCGTTGCCCGACGAGGGTGCTGTGCACGGTGAGGGCGTTCTGCAGCAGATCACGAAACGAGTCGCCCCGCTCCACGACCCGCAGTGCGTGGTCGGTCACGTCACGCAGATGGCGGTGCAGCTCGAGATCAACGTTGTATTTTTCGAAACCGCGCTGCAGCGACTCGAACATCACAATGAGCGGCTGGGTCGCCCGCTGAAACTCGATGACCTCACGGCTGAGGGCGTAGATGCGCCGCGATACGGCCGGGTCGCCGTCGAAGAGTTCGTCCTCGATCTCGTCGATGTCATTCTCGAGGCCCGCCACGACGGGCCCGTACTCGTCGACGACCTGGTCGAGGATCGCGTAGAGCACGGCCTCCGGGCCGAGCGCGAGCAGTTCGGGCGTCTGCTCCATGCGGTGCCGCACCCGGCCGAGGTCGGGCGATTCGGCGTGACGGATCGTGACGACGAAGTCCGGCCCGACGAACACGTGCACCTCACCGAACTCCACGCGCTCATCGGCGTCGAGGTAGCGCGCGGGCCGCAGCACGAGAAACAGGTTGCTGCCGTAGCGCTCCAGTTTGGAGCGTTGGTGGCCCTTGAGAGCGTCTTCCACGGCGAGGTGGTGCAGGCCGAATTCCGCGGCCACCGAGCGCACCTCCTCGTCGCTGGGCCGGTACAGGCCAATCCAGGCGAAACCATTGTTGGCCTTCATGACCTCGTAGGTCTCGTCGAGCGATGCCGGTGTCGCGACCCGCACGCCCTCAACGTAGATCGCGTTGTCGACCAGCGCCATTGATGCTCCCTTGTGTCTGTCCAGTGTGCCACCCGCCCGCGGCAACCCGCTTAGGGTGAGGTATGAGCGTGCAGGTGTTTCTGGGGCCCCGCGGGGCGACGGATGCCGCGGATCGGCTGGCGCTGCGGGCGGCGGTCGCCCGGGTGGCCGGGCAACCGCCCGCCGCGGGGCGCGGTACATCCGTCGGGCTGGAGCAGCGCTGCACCCGGTG
>NZ_SOHE01000030.1 GCF_004403305.1 Cryobacterium frigoriphilum
TCGTCCACTTCAAAAATCACAACCGGCCAGAATGGCTCAGCCGTCATAGTGGCGTCAATCGTTGCCGACGCCGCTGCATGATGATTCCCCGTCTGCAGTGACACCCGTAGAGGTTGCGTTTCACTGAAATGAATTCACTACTCGGCGGCATCGGATATCCATGCAACGAGAATACTCGTTGCCCATACCCGCGAACGTTCGTTCCATCATGAATCGCCGGGGAACAGGGACCGGAACACCTGAGCAGGCGATCGCCCGCTATCGCTCAGGTCCCGCAGGGGGAACGGCTACCGAGACGCTTTTAGTTGGATCGGGCGCGTCGTAAGCGGTCGAGGCCGGCAAGGCCGTAGACGATAGGTGCTGTGCCAGGACGAGACGGATCGTTTGAGTCTGGCGCGGATTCCCAACTCCTCCGGCGTATGGAAGTGTTTGCAGATAAAGTTACGTGTAAACACTCTAAAACCCGAGAAGGGCGGCTCCTCATGGCGACGATTGATGATCTACCCGTTCAGGTTTTCAATGCGGCCGCGGCTGCCGACGCAGGTTTCGGTGGGCGAGAGCTGCGTCGGCTTTGCGAGAGCGGCGCCATCGACCGCATCGGCAGGCGCTTGTACCGCAGGGCCGATCTTCCGCCCGCGAACCTGGACCTGATCGAAATCGCCGCCCGAAGACCGGACGCAACATTGTGCCTCACGAGTGCCTTGGCGCACCATGGCCTCATTGATGCCATCCCCGCGCGTATAGATATGGCCCTGCCTCGCGGCGCCCGGTTCCCGCGCACTCAGGCCCCGGTCGCCTGGCACCATTTCGATCCGGAGACATTCACGCTCGGGCGCACCGAACTGTCCATAGACGGAATTGATGGGACCATTGGCCTGTACTCGCCGGAACGCTCCATCGTCGATGCTTACCGGCTTCGCGGACTGGAAGGGTATGAGATCGCCCCGGAGGCGTTGAAAAACTGGCTCCGCACGAGCGGGTCCCACCCGGCCTCACTGATGGCCATCGCCCAGCAGCTTCCCCGAGCGAGCGGTCCCCTTCGCCAGGCCCTGGAACTGCTGTCGTGAGCATGGCATCGCAGCTCTATGCCGCACTCCAAAGGCACGCCCGAGAATCGGGCCGGCCGGTCACTGAGACGGTCACCCTCTACTCCATGGAAGCGTTCCTAAACAGATTGGCTCAGACGCCGTACCGAGAGGATTTCGTCCTCAAAGGCGGAGTGCTACTGGCCGCCTATCACCTTCGCCGTCCGACGAGCGATATCGATATGGAAGCCGTCAACTTCCAAGTGGATGCCGCACATCTGGTCGCCGTTGTCCGTGCTGTGGCGGCGATCCCCGTCGACGACGCCTTTGCCATTGACCCGGTCCGCACTGATGTTCGCGCCATCCGAGAGGGCGACGACTACTCCGGCCTCCGAGTCAAGATATTCGCAAACGTTTATAACAGCGCACTGTCGTTTCATTTGGACATCAGCACCGGCGACCCGATTTGGCCGGATCCGCACGTTGTCGCGGTTCCGCGTATCCTCGGCGGTCAGTTTGAAATGCTGGGATACCCGGTCGTGATGGTTGTCGCTGAGAAGGCAGTCACGATGCTGACGCGTGGTGCAACGAGCACCCGATGGCGCGATGTCGTAGATATCCGTAACATCTCGATGACACAGGACTTTCTTGCGGGTGAGGTTCAGGGTGCTGCCCAGCGCGTCGCCAACTTCCGCCAAGTACCACTCACCTCAATCGCGGTAGCCACGGCGGGTTGGCCCGCACTAGCTCAGACGAAGTGGGCGGCATGGCGGCGCAAGCTCGACATCTCGGAACAATGCCTGGAATCGTTTGAAGAACAGCTGGCGGAAGTAGTCCAATTTGTGGATCCGATATTCACTGGTGCTGTGAGGACGGATGCGGTGTGGGACCGGGCGATCAAGCGGTGGCGTTAAAGTTGAATTGATGCGCCCGTACTCCAACCCTAACCGGGCCCAATTCGATCGTGCCCGCGTCGCCCGCTGGTAAGTCGCAGCTCGCGCCCCATACTGACAACATGATCGTGGACGAGGATATTATTCGGATACTCCAGAGCTTAGATAGCTGGCGGGGCCCTGAATGGCGAAAACGAGAAGAGCCCTACGACTACCGCATCACCGGCGTTGTCGCAGNAGAAGTGTAGCAACGCGATGGCCTGACCGCCAGGCTAGTTGTCTCCTTGGCGTCCTCGGATTCCCCCCAGTATTGGTTATATGCGCCGCCCGCAACTGCGTGGGATTGGGTGACCCAGCTCCTGATCTGGATAGACGAAGAAGTGTTCACGCTTGGTCTCGGCGCGAGCCGCTCCCGCACGGCCTTCGAAGGTGTCAGCTACGTGACTGTCGAACCTTATGGATGGCGGAGGAGCGACGAACACGATCACCTGCGCCTCAAAGCCGCCGCCGGCCCTGATGGCTGGCACGGCAATATCTCCGACTAGCAAATTGCTGCGTGAACCCTGCCGATTGAAGTTGCGCGTAAGGCGGATGTGGAACGCGACATATCTGGGGCCGAACAACTCGACGGCCGAGTGCGCCGACCCTGCGTCACAGGAGAACCCCAACCGAGACACGAGAAAGCGCCGCAACGCCTACTTGCGCAGGCGGACTATCCAGCCGACGACCTTTCCGTGATGACCACGCGACTGGCGAAAGCTCAGCACACTGTGCTGCATAGCGCCCCTGTTTCCGGAACCCGAACACCGCGTTCCTCTGGATCCTTCGACGGGTGGTAGCGAACCGAGATCTGATCAATTCGGGCAACGCGACCGGACAGCTGCGTCCGATCCGACCGGTCGGAAGGATCGCGGACGGCGTCGGCATAGGTGTCGAGCTGCAAGGAGACCGCGCGGCGGCCGGCGAACAGGCGGGAAACCCAGTCCTGGTCCATCGGCACCAGCGACCAGTCGACGTGTTGGTCAAGTGCAACGTCCAAACCATCCTCGGCAACCTGCCATTCGGTGAACCACACGCCGATATCGCCGGATTCCTGGCTCGGGACGATGTCCTCTGGCTCGACCTCCTCCGCGTTCACCCGATCGATTGAGTCGTAGGTGCCGTAACGTACCCGAACATCGGTATCGCGCTTGCCCTCTTCATTCGAAACAGGCGGTAGCTGGCTTCCAAGATCCTTCATGGCACCAGACTAGGAACCCGCTTGCCACATTGCAATCTGCCGGGCCATCCACTCACAAACTTCAGAACATGTCAGGAAAAGAGTGCCCACAAACGGAACTCCCTACGGGACGAGCTCTTTGAAGTGAGGTCGCCTTCTCGCGCATCTACCCAATTGCTGCCGATGAAGAAGAGGGTCGGGTCGATTTCATAACGCCATCAAAGGGAACGGGCGCAAGCGGGGGGTCCCGTGACTTAAGCGCCATCAATAGGATGGGGCCATGAGTAATAAGATCACCGGGCGTCTTATCCCGGTCATTTCTGCATTGTCTGTCGCCGCTTTTTTTCTTTTTGCGGCGCTCTGGGTGAACGGGAACTTTCCGTTCCCCATTGCGCTCAGCATTGGAATCGTGCTCGGCACAGGCACCTATCTTGCTATGGCCAAGGGATCGTCCCGGAAAGCCTAGTCTGACCTGAGCCACCGGCACGGGTCCGCAGGCGAACTCTCTGCGGGAGGTGCCGGAGAACAGGTATCGTCATGTTCAGCGTGGGCACCATGCCCTCGAAAGGGGAGAAACAATCTGTGGCTTGAATGGTCTCCATACACTGGTCATCGTCGGTGTGATCGCCATCATTGCACTCGTCATGATCGCCGTCGTCGTTGTCGCAATTCGGCTCGCGCGAAAAGGCGGCGACCATTCGCTGCCTTCATCACCTGATCCTGTCGAACAGATTCAACGACTTGCCAAGCTGCGTGACGATGGCCTACTTTCGCAGGCAGAATTTGAGACGAAACGAGCAGAACTTCTGGGACGAATCTGACGCAGGACTGCTGCCCCACTGCGGAGCTGTGAACGTCCAAGCACTCTCGCAAATGGAACCCTCTACGGGAGGGCTGCCTTCAGATCAATTCGGAGCGTTGGGCCGCATCTAGGTTTGTCATGGCGCAGAAACCCGCGTGGTCGCTCGCGATAGCCTCCGCAGACTCAGCACTGCCTTGAACATTCCGGTGAGTGCGACGAGAACGAGAACGCCTCCGGCCAACATTGTCTGCATGGACGAGACCTGTGTGAACAGAAACACGCCAAACCCCATCGCGGGGACCGCGATCGCAATCGCTGACCACCATGCGAGCAATTCTTTTTTCTTCCCCATAAATGCAGTATCCCCTACGGCAGCACTCTCGGCTTGACGAGGACCGCCCGGCCACCGGAATCAGGGAGTAGCACACCCCTGACGACCGACGACGAACGAGACAGATCTGGGCCAAACCAGCTGGCGGCCGAGTGCGCCGACGTTGTGTCACACGGAAAACCTCTTACTGACCTGGCGTCTTAAGGTGGGCACCCATTTGCACCCTGCGCGCATAGCGGTCAAGCCCAAGTTCGGTCTCGATGCCGACAAGGGAACGATGAAATTGCGTTGCTGGTTTCTCCTCCGCAAATCCGGCGCTCGCGTAGAACGGGGCGTTCCAAGGGATGTCGGCGAAGGTGCGAAGCGAAATGCGATGATAGCCGCGCTTCTGCGCTTGAACTTTGGCGGCCTCCACGAGCGCTCGACCCCAGCCCTTTCGCGCGTACCTCGGTGCTACGGAGAGCTGCTCCAAGTGGCAGATGCCGTCGACCTCTAGAACATGGACAAAACCCGCTACGCGACCGTCGTCGAGCTCGACGACGAGGATGAATCCGGGCTCCGACGCACGAGCAACGCCCGTGGGTGCGGTAGCCCAGTCATCAGGCTGGAGTTCGTTGATCAAGAGTCGATCAGCGTCGTTTTCAATCTTCTCGATCGCATCGAGGTCTCGCGATCGGGCGAGGTGGACGCTGGCTGCCATGTATCGAGTGTACGGACCGGAACGTCCGAGGGCCGATCGGCCTGTGCGAGCGCGGCGCGGTCTCGAGTACCTCGTGTCTGAAGGGGAACCCTGAGCGGGAACATCTGACTTGCTCGCAAGGAAAGCAACCAATAGACTTACTTCTATGGAAAACAACTTGTCATCCGGCCGATCTAATCAGCAAAGTGACGCCGCGGTTCTCTTGGGTGACCTTGAGTCTGACCGCGCGGGCCTCATCGAGCGCCTCAACGAGCCAAAGTGGTTTGCCCCTACATACGGCGCGTTAGCAGCGATCTTCATCTCGACACCGGCGCTGCCAGAGACGTTCAACCGTGGGTTTGTACTGACATCGATCGTTGTGACTGGAGTCCTGCTGGTTCTCGGCTACCAGTGGGTGACAGGCATCAAGCTCCTCCGCTTCCGGGTACTCGAAGGTGTGCTCTTCGGAATTGCCATATTGACCACACTGTTCTTCTTCAGCGTCTCGCTCGGACTTGCCGCCAGCGGGCTCCCCTTGTGGATCGTAGCCTCCGCAATCGCCGGGTTCCTGGCCGCAACAGGTCTTGCCTTGCTCGGTGTCTCTTCCATGCGGGAGCGTGTACGCGATGTCGCCTGAAGGCGCTTTCAACGAGCTCGTTCATGAACCGATACGGCTGCGCATCTGCGGCCTGCTGCGCGCCGTCGATGAACTCGACTTCGCCGTACTCAGAGACACCCTTGGCATCAGCGATGCCGCTCTGTCGAAACACCTCAAAGTACTCGCGACGGCTGGTTTCGTAACATCGAAAAAGATCGCCTCGGAGGCACGGGCCGACGCGCGACGACTGACATGGCTTCGACTCACGGACGTTGGCGGGGATGTCTTCGACGACCACATCCGGGCGTTGAGGAAGATTGCGGCTGGCACCGACGCCTTCGCCTAACAGGGCCGCTTGGATCGCGCTGACCACGGTCGCGTCCCGCTGATGCGCCGTTTAGCGAACCCCGTACGGGAACCGTAAGTTTGAGTCGGTCGAATGCCAGGCGGGTCCGGTCACCGGCGCCCGGCGTCATTCGTGACGCTGGTCGCGCGCAGAGCCATCGGGCGGGCGAACTGTAACGTTTTGAAGGTGGGCGGACATTACAGAGTATGGATACTGACGTAGTGAACGAAGTCGAGGTCTGGGCGCGTGCGTGCGCCAACGACGGCCGTGCGTTCACAGCGCTGTTCGACACTCATCGTGACCGGGTCTTTCGCCACGTTTTACGGCTGGTTGACAATCCCCACGATGCTGAAGAGGTCACGTCGACGTCATTCTTGGAGTTGTGGCGCCGCCGGGCAAGTGTCGTCCTCGTGAGCGAATCGGTCCTTCCCTGGTTGTTAGTAACAGCCGGCCACATCGCGCGCAATGTCAGCCGCGGAACTCGGCGGTACCGCGCACTTTTCGATTCACTGCCGCGAGCGGAGACCGTTGCTGATGCCGAGCAGATCGCTGTCGCCCACATCGAGGAGGACGAGTCGGTCGGCTGCCTCAAAGCTGCGATGAAAATGCTTAAGCCAGCGGATGCTTCCCTCATCGTCTTGGTCGTCCTGCAGGGCTATGCGGTCGCGGAGGTTGCGACCCTGTTGGGACTCTCCGACGGGGCAGCCCGCACCCGCCTGCATCGGGCCAAAGGAAAAATTCGAGAGGAACTCGCGGAGGCACGACCATGACGCAGATTGATTTCGATCCGGTATTTTCGGCGGCGATCCGCAACGAGTTGGACGCGCGCGTCTCCGCGCCGATAGCGACCGTCCCGTTTTGGCGGCGACACCTTCGCCTTGGAGCGGGTATCTTCGCCGGGGCGAGCATCCTGATCGGAGGCGCAGCCGCTGCCACCGGCCTGTTGCCCCTGCCAGGCGCAGAAGAGGTCACCGAACTCGGTGCATCCGTCATCGAAACCGCAACGGGAACGGAAACGGTTCAGTTGGGCGCTGTCCCCGACGGGGCCACCGGTATCCGGGTCTCCCTGACCTGTCTGACTCCCGGATTGTTCACCTTTGACGACGGCGCGGGCATCCGCTGCGCCAGGGACGACGTCGGTGGCCGCTCCGGCGGTGTCATCTACACGCTGGATCTCGCGCCGGAACAGCAGTCCGTCACCATCACTACCGCACCCGAATCTAGCTGGACCGTCACTGCGGCGTATGTCAGTGAGCGAACCACGGAGTGGGCAGTCAACGCCACAGGCGAGACGTATGGAGTGCTCAACGAGAGCGGTCAGCCGGATCTGATCGCGGTCGTCGCGACCAATGGAAACAACGGCTACGTGCACTCTGCGGACCTTGCCCGCGTCGACGGCAGTGAACAAGCCGCAACCTTCACATCCCCCGAGCAAGCGCTCGAATGGCAAGACTCAATGGCTGGGGAAGCCGTCTCCGTGCCCGTCTATGAAAGCGATGGCGAAACTCGCATCGGAGAATTCACAGTCCAATACTGAATCAAGCAATGGGCTGACTCGTCATGGCCGGACTGCTCGAGTCACAGAACTGGCCCGTTGGCCGGACCTCTTTCGGGCACTCCCTCGCGACAACTGGGCTCCGCATCGCGCTTGAGCGGGAGGTGTCCGTATGACCCGCCCGTTGACGATTCGCACTCAGGTGCCTCTAACGCAGCGAGGACTTCCTCTTGCGCGCATGTCGCGGTGGTCGAAATGAGTGGATGCGACTTGGTCGAGCACCTGCCCCAGCGAACGAACAGCCGCGATCAGGTTGCCGAGGACATCGTAGGCTGGCCTGGATCATCAATGCTGCGGGTCGCGTGGGCCAGTGTGCGCATCGACTCGCTGGCGGCGTCTGCAGCGGAGATGGGGTCTAGTAGCGTGGGCATGATTCCTCCTCGACAATTGAGCTCGTCCAGGAGGTGCACGACGCTGACCCACCGCCCCAAAGTTTCACGCCCTGCGTTTTCGCATGCGCAGGACGTTGTCCGTGTCCTTCGGACATCGCAGCGCTCTTCCGCCGGATCGGCCACGAGGATGTTATTCATATGGAGGGCCCAGGGGACCAAACTGCGACGCGGTTGTAGAAAACCCCACCGCCTCACGCGACCAGCTCGTTGCCGCCTTGCCTCAGTTGTTGACCGACCGAACCAGTAGTGAGCAAGTCGGTCCCAATATGTAAAGCGTCTGCACGGCAGGCGGACCGGGGCCTTTGGACTCACTACATCCGCGAGGCGAACGGGTCTCCCACTGGTCCGTGCTGTTGAAACAGCTGTCAAATCAAACGTGGTTGTCAACACCCAGCCATTTCATGTTCGAAGTGTGACAGAAACAATCTTCGCCGACACGTCAACTTGGCGGGTTTCGCTATTGCTGGACGCTTCCCCTTCTTCGTCGAAGAAGCTGTAGCGCGAACTGCCGGCGGCTCTGCGCTGTGACCTCCACGGAGTGATGACGCCGCGGTGCAGGACGCGATCACATTGTGGCGAGCAGGACGACGTGTCTTCCGGGGGCATCGTTTCTCTCGAGCGCTCGGTGGGCTGTCCGGACTTCGTCGAGTCCTGAGTGCACTTTTGAGATGACGGTTTTGAAGGTTCCGGCCGCGATGGCGCCGAGGTAGTGCTGGAGTGATGCTGCCGGCAGGTTCGTGGCGTTACCGCCGTAGCTTGTGAGTCGGGTGCCGTTCGGGATGTTGAATGGGGAGTTCGGGATGGTCCATTCGCCCGCGAGGGCACCGGTGAAGCAGACGGTGCCGCCGACGCGGACGAGGCTGAGCATTTTGGGGAGCGCCGGGGCATTGATTAGCTCCAGCACGGCGTCGAGTCCTTCCGGAGCGACCTCGTTGATATTGTCCGTGAAGCTGTCGTCGTCGAGTACAGCGTAGTCAGCGCCGACTTGTTTGAGTAGGTCGAATCGGGCCGGGTTGCGGGTGGTCGAAATGACCGTCGCCCCGAGGTGGTGGGCCACCGCGATGGCCGAGAGTCCCACAGCGGAGGTGCCGCCGTGGATGAGGATGTTTTGTCCTGCTTGGAGCGCGAGTCCGGTGGTGATCGAGCCGTGCGCGGTCTGTAGCATCTCGGGCAAAGCGCCGAGGGTTTCCCATGGCAGGTCGCTGGTGAATGGAATGACGTTCCTGGCGTCAACGACGGTGTATTCGGCGTAGGCGCCGTCGATGGAACGCCCGAGGCCACCCATCATCGTGAAGACCTTCTGCCCCAGATCAAGGTGGACGCCGTCACCGGTGGCGTCGACAATGCCGACGGCCTCGATGCCGAGGATGCGCGGAAAGGTGAAGTCAGGACTGGACTCACCGCGTCGGCTGGTGACCTCCGATTCGTTCACACCGAACGCCATGACCCGGATACGAACCCACCCCGGGCGAACGTCCGGGATCGGCACGTCGGTCACTATGAGTTCGTCAGGTGAGACGGGACCAGTAAGTCGGATCGCACGCATGGTGTCAGGCACGGGAAGGCTCCTCAAAGGTTGCACGACTGGAAGTGGAGGAGGTGACAAGAGCACGGTACGCATCCCGCACGATGCCCTCATCGAGCGGAGCATCAGGGTGGAGCGCCCGATAGCTCCACCATCCCCACAGCAGCGCGTCAACGGCCCGAGCTGCGCTGTCGGAAAGAGCGCGGCGAAGGACCACGAGAGACTCTTCCTGGAAGTCGCGGAGGAGATCCGCAACCCGAGGACTCCGCGCCCCATAGAGGTGAAACTCTTCATACAGGCGGATGTCCTGGAGCGATGGTGATGTTGATCCGCTCGTAGCGGCAACGAGCGCATCGACGACGTCCGTCTCGGTGCGGGCGTCGCGCAAGGGGGCCGCGTAGAGCGGTTCGAGTTCGTTTCGCAGGGTTTCGAATGCGCTCACGATAAGCGTCTCCAGATCGGAGAAGTAATACGTCGTCGACCCGAGCGGCACGCCGGCCTGCGCGGCGATGCGCCGGTACGACGCCGCATGCACGCCTTCTGCCGCGATGACCTCCAACGCTGCACGAAGAATGCGGGCCCGGCGCTGCGGGTCGTTGGGCTTGCCCTTCCTCACGAATCCCCTTTCTCGATGTCAGACCATGTGCGTACCATGGTACACATATCCAGAAAGCATCGCGCTGGTCACCGACCCAAGAGGACAACATGCAGGACGACACACTCCAGCAGCACGCGCGCAACCGAGTCGAGGAACTGCCAGGTGCGGAGCTCGAGCATCCCTTCGGCCCGGAATGGGAGGTTTTCAAAGTCCGCACCAAGGTGTTCATGCTGCTCACCGCGGTCACCGGTGAGCCGATCGTAATCGTGAAGGTGGACCCGGAGGACGGTAAAGCTCTCCGCGAGCAGCACGCGGACATCACGCCGGGATATCACATGAACAAGAAGCACTGGATCACCTTGAATCCCGGCGGAGACCTGACACAATCTTTCGTCGAGGACCTCGTCACCGAGTCCTACCTGCTGGTGGTCGAGAACCTGCCCCGGGCAAAGCGTCCGGTCGATCCTGACCTCTTCGGCAACCGGAGGGGTCTATGACACCGTCAGGTAAGCAGTTGCAGCAGCACGCCCGGGAGGTCGCGCGATCGCTCGAAGACGTCACCGGCGGACGCCCGTTCACTCCGCACCTCGATGTGTGGAAGGTGCACGACAAGGTCTTCCTCGTCGTCACCGACGATGATCCGGAACTGCAGATCATCACCGTGAAAGTTGATCCAGACCAGGGAGACGCGCTCCGCCGAGACGTCGAGTCCATCACGAGCGGCCACTATTTCGACAAACGGCATTGGATCTCCATCGGCCCCGGTGCCGGAGTCACGAAGCAGCTGATCGAGCATCTGGTGCTCGGGTCCTACGACCTCGCAGACGACCACGGACCGAGGGGGCAGTCATGAGCGAGACACCATCACTGTTCGACGTCGACGATGCCTCGCGGCCGCTGGCCGATCGGCTCCGGCCGCGCACCCTGCAGGAGGTCGTCGGGCAGGGCCATGTTCTCGGGGCGGACGCACCGATCGGGCGCATGGTCCATGCCCAGAGACTTGTATCGATGGTGCTGTGGGGACCGCCCGGGTGCGGGAAGACCACGATTGCACGGCTCCTCGCCAAGCAGACGGACCTAGCGTTCGAATCGCTGTCCGCGACATTCTCCGGTGTCGCGGACCTTCGCAAGGTGTTCCAGGGGGCGCAGCGGCGCCGCGAGGTCGGTCAGGGCACGCTGCTCTTCGTCGACGAGGTCCATCGCTTCAACCGCGCCCAACAGGACAGCTTCCTGCCCTTCGTCGAAAACGGCACCATCGTTCTCGTCGGAGCAACAACGGAGAACCCCAGCTTCGAACTCAACGGAGCCCTCCTCTCTCGCTGCCAGGTATTCGTACTGCGCCGACTGGCCGACCCAGCCCTGCGGACTCTTCTGACCCGTGCCGAGGACCTCTCCGGGCGCGTCTTGCCACTGGATACCGCCGCGACCGATTCATTGGTGGCGCTAGCCGACGGCGACGGCCGGTACCTACTGAATCTCGTCGAGCAGCTCCTCACCCTGCCCGAAGATGCCGCACCCCTGAATACCATCGGTCTGGCGCAGCTGGTACAGAAGCGGGCGCCGTTGTACGACAAGACGCAAGAGTCGCACTACAACTTCATCTCCGCCCTTCATAAGGCAATGCGCGGCTCTGACCCGGACGCAGCCCTGTACTGGCTAGCCCGGATGCTCGACGGCGGCGAGGACCCCCTCTACATCGCGCGGCGCCTGGTCCGATTCGCGAACGAAGACATCGCGATCGCCGATCCCCAAGCCATCCACCAAGCCCTTGCCGCCTGGGACGTCTACGAACGTCTCGGATCCCCAGAAGGAGAACTTGCAATCGCCCAAGCCGTCGTATATCTCGCGACCGCCCCTAAATCGATCGCCGTGTACCGGGGATTTATCCAGGCTATGCGAGAAGCGAAAGCGACCGGATCGCTGATGCCCCCCGCGCACATCCTTAACGCCCCAACCAAGCTCATGAAGCAGCTCGGCTACGGCGACGGCTACGAATACGACCCCGACACCACCGACGGGTTCTCCGGCCAAAACTACTTCCCCGACGGCATCCAACGCACCCGATTCTACGAACCGACCAACAACGGCTACGAGGGGGCCATCGCGGACCGACTGCGCCACTGGCAACAGCTCCGAGATGCGCCTCGCGACACCAACGCCCCGAATGACCGAACGTAAGGACCCATGATGACTGACACTGCAACCGATGCCTACAGCTCCTTCTCCGTTTTCGACCTGGAGCAGACCCGCACCTTTTACCACGAGGTACTGGGGCTGAAGGTCGAGGACCGCAACGGGATGCTCACCATCCACCTCCCCGGCGGTGCGAGCACCGTCGCGTATGCGTCCCGTAACCACCAACCAGCACGATTCACCATCCTCAACATCGTCGTGCCCGACCTCCCCAGCACCGTTTCCGACCTCGCCCGGCGCGGCCTGGAGTTCGAGCGCTACGAAGGCACACCCGCTCAGACCGACTCAGACGGGATCTACCGTGCCAACGGCCCCTGGTTCGCTTGGTTCACCGACCCCTCCGGCAACGTTCTCGCCCTCTGCGAACGCGATCTCCGCACGACCGACAACAACTGACTTACGCCCGCAACGCGAGATCGAGGTTGGGAGCGGGTCTGTGGCCAGTGCGCTTGGTTCGCGTTTCCGACGTCAACGACGAAGACCTAGGCTGGATGAAGCCCGACCGGAGTATGGAGGACGCCGCGGCCGGATGGCTGGCCGCCGGCCCAGCCGTGGTCGTGGTCACCTTGGGCGAGGGCGGTGCGTTCGCACTCACTGCTCAGGGAAGAGTCTCCGTAATGGCACCCCGGATGCCCGTGGTCGACGCGGTTACCTAGCTCGTCGCGCTTTTTCCGGCCTACCGGTTCGTGACTGCCGTACGGGGCGATTTCGACGTGACCAGAAATGAACCAGAAACCCATAAACTGACCAGAATTCGTCCGTATTTCTCCGGTCCGACGCGTACACTGACCGGCATGACATCCGCGGAATTCCGCGGAATTCTGCCTTATTTGCAGGTGTGCCGAACTCCCTCCTCGACTATCAGTTGATCTTGGTTCGAGTCGTTGCGACGCTGAGACACTCTTTCGGTGATCGGGACCCCGTCCTAGGATTAAGCACGGCGCAGTGAGTAGTCAGCTCGGAGTCCACAATTACGGACTTGAACCGCGCACGTATATTCACCGCTTATCGCGTCGAAACGGCGCAAGCCGGGCCGAGAGGTCGGGCTGAAATAAAAGAGCACAGTAGAAAGTAACCCCCGATCAGAACGACGTATATCCAGAAAATTCGAGGCGTCGACGCCTAAGGAAATGGGCCAAATATTGTCCCGTCACAAACCGTCGGTCCCGGGTTCAAGTCCCGGTCGCCCTACAAAAAGCACACCCCCTCGCTGGTCGAGGCGCGTGTTTCGGCGGGCTCAACAACCGGCGAGCGATCGAGACCCGTCCCGCTGGTCGAGCGCGTGTTTCGGCGTTCCAATGACCGGCGAGTCGAGACCACCGCGAGCCGATCTCGCCCAGCCGCCGCCTGCTCGGTCTGGCATGACCTCGAAGCGGGAGATCCGCTACCGGGTCTCTGACGTGCTCCGGTGGCTGGACTTGCTCCATGAGCCCGAGCCATCCCTCCGCGACCACGGGGCAAAGGACGGATGGCGGGCCGACCCCGGCTGCCGATCAGTACCTTCGGGACCATCGCGGCGCAGGAAATCTTGACGGCAATACCGCCTTCGTGCGGCTTGACGGCGATATTGCCATCAGCTACGCTGAAGGGAATAAGACCGTCTCAAGGAGTCTGTTTTGGCTGTACGTGGAGAAGTAAAGAGTCCTGAGGGGCTGGGTCGGATGCTGCAGCAGGGCCGCCTGGTAAGCGGTCTGACACAGCGCGATCTCGCGGAGAGGTTGGACACCGACCAGAAGTACATCTGGGGTTTGGAGTCCGGCAAGAACACCATCGTGCTCGAGCGCATCTTTGCGATCATGCGGCAGACCGGTATTCGCATGTACATGGAGGTCGATCCAGGCACCGACGGCTCCCAAGAGGACGTCGTGGGCGAGCCCCGTGGGTGACTTGCGCGTCGAGCTGTACGGCGAGCTGGTCGGGCATCTGGTCGGTACGGACCGGCGCATGTTTGATTTCGTCACGGCGAAGAATGCCATCGATACCTTTGGGCTTGGCAGCACGATTCTCTCGGCAGCGGTGCCGTTCGACCTGGTCAGTAACCGCAGCCGGGCGGCGCGAAGACGCAACTTCTTCGCCGAGCTCTTGCCCGAGGGCACTGCGCTCGACACCCTGGCCGCCGAAATCAGAGTCTCCACCGACGACACCATTGCGCTATTGGCCCGGTTCGGCCGCGACGTCGCCGGCGCTATCCAGATATACGATCCCGAGGCGCCGGGGGAGCCGCGCACGCCGGCCGTCGCGCTGGTTGACGGGGCCGAAGTGGGCCGGATGCTCACCAATACCCAAACGGCTCCTCTCGGAAACCGGCCGCAGTCCGGCCGCACGTCCTTGGCCGGCGTCCAGGACAAGATCGTGCTGGCACGACAAGACGACCACTGGTTTCAAGTCCTCGAGGGGTATCCGTCAACCCACATCATCAAGCCACCGTCCATGCGTTACCCGACCATCACCTTCGACGAGGAATACGGCTTCCGCGCGGCTAAAGCGGCCGGCCTCACCACGCTCCACACCTGGATCGAGGACTTCGGCGGCGTCCCCGGTCTGGTCATCGAGCGCTATGACCGATCACCGCACGCACCGCAGGGACGCATTCACCAGGAAGACATGAATCAAGCTCTTGGCGCATCGAAGAACGAGAAGTATCAAGAGTACGGCGGCAAGGTCTCCCTCAAGCGCATAGCGGATGTCCTCGGTCGCGACGGCGACCGAGCCTCCGTCGAGCAGCTCCTTCGGCTCCTGACCGTTTCGCAGGCCGTGGGTAATCTCGATATGCACGCCAAGAACGTCAGCATGCTTCACCTCCCGGACGGCGGCACGAGGATGAGCCCGGCCTACGATGTCGTTCCGCAAACGCACCTCGACAGCGACGGCAAGATGGCTCTGGCCGTCAACCGAAAATACAGTCATGCCGCCATCACGATCGACGACCTTGTGGCCGAAGGCGAGGCGTGGAAAGTGCGCGCTCCCCGGTTAATCATCACGTCCGTGCTGGAGACCGTGGAATCCTTCGCCCGTTCAGAGACTCCGGCCCCGCAGGCTTACGCCGGGCTCCAGGACGACATTATGCGGTTCACCAAGAACCTCCTCAGCGGACGCCCCACGGGTAGCAACCCGTCCCGCTGGTCGAGGCGCGAGGAACGAGCGATCGAGACCCGGCGGGACGTTCTACGAGAATCTCCATCCGTTGGTTGAGCGCGTGTTTCGGCGGGCTCAACAACCGGCGAGCAGTCGAGACCTGCGGGAGATTCGCTACCGGGTCTCTGACGTGCTCCGGTGGCTGGTCTTGCTCTATGAACCCGAGCCATCCCCCCGCACCCACAGAGCCAAGTCCTGATGGCGGGCCGACCCCGGCTGCCGATCAGCGACGTTCCTCGCCAACGAACCGGCGGCCGACGTGCTGGGGCACACCCCGGCCTCGACGACGAAGGCACACTACGCCGGGCCCGACCGCACCGTCCGGCCGAGCCAGCGGCGTTCTGCAGCGGTTGGCGCCGCCCACGTGAGTCGGGCCATACGATTGTCCAATGACCGAGATCCACAGGCCCAATGTTTTGTTCGTCTGCCAGAAGAACGGTGGCAAATCACAGATGGCCGCAGCGCTTCTCCGTGCCGCCGCCGGAGACACGATCACGGTCTACTCAGCGGGAACGAAGCCTGGGGCAGCGCTGAACGCGCAGTCGGTGGATGCCTTGGCCGAGTTGGGGATCGACGTCGGTGACGAGTACCCGAAAGCCATCACTGCGGAGATGGTGTCCGCGGCTGACGTCGTCGTCGTCCTCGGATCTGAGGCGCAGGTCGATGAGGTGCCAGGCACGGCATTCGAGACGTGGATCACGGACGAACCGTCTGAGCGTGGAATCGAGGGAATGGAGCGCATGCGCCAGGTTCGGGACGACATCCGCGCGCGAGTCGACGGCCTCAGGGCGCGCCTCGAGAAATGAGCTGACCAAGGGCTGGCGCGGCTCCCCACCCATCCAGCTTCGAGTGGACCTGGACGGCATCCGCTGTGCCCGCACCCGCTGTTGCCGGCGATTGCGTACGCGTTGCAATTCACGTCGACCCACGAGTCTCCGCAATTGGCGCCGTAGCGGTTGACGTCGACCCCGCTGATGGGGGTGTGGTCCGATCCGTCGAGCACGATTCCCTTGCCGGACTCCGTGACCGACAGTCCGAGCACGGGCGCTGTTGGTACTGGGTTCCAAAGCGGATGCTGCGCCCAACGGTACGAACGCGCTCGCAAGTGTGACGCCTGCGATGGCGATGGCTGAAGTGCAGAATGGTGCTCGACGAAGTGACATTGTGCAGCCGGGCGATAGCATTCGGTTATGCCCGTGCGCCGCGACCTCGCCGAACGTCTCGCAGAACACGTGGACTGGCTGCGGGCTTCGGCTGTACGTTTCGATGCGGGCACCACGTCAGAGGCGAAGCGCATCGCCACCTCGATTCGTTCGCTTGTGCACACGACCGACTCGTCGACGTCGTTGCTCACGCAGATGAATCTGCGGGATTCGATGGTCTGGCGTTCCGCCGTTAATATGGTCCCCTCCGACGGCGAGACTCACGCGGACGCCCTCTGGGTCTCAGTCCCGAGCGTGCCGGGTTTCCAGCCCATCAAGGGAATGCCCGAACACCTGACAGATTTCGAAACGTGGTGGCGAGGGTCTCTTGGAACCGTCGAAGGAGTCGAGCTCAGCCGGCACTACTTCGTCTGGCACGCGGCCAACGTGGATGGCGGAGCCCACGTCGATCCCCGGCTTCCGGATCACTACGACAGCCTGAGCCGCAAGGGCGGTCTCAAGCCACTGCGCATAAACAGTGCGGGCAACTCGTACCCTGACCGGTCTGATCCGACGCCGAGCGCCCTGAGAACTATGTGCACCGAAATCGTGATTTCCATTGAGGAAGCGAAGTGGTGATACTCACTACCTGTGAGGGGGACGAGCCTCATGGTCCCAATTTCGCAGGTTCTCGACAGCCGCGGGTGCTCCACGGTGTTCGATCATGCTCAAGACGCGGCGGGCTTCCTGCCCGTGCAGAAAGACGACGCTGATCCATCGGGATGTGCGTTCCTGCGGTTCGAACCCAGCCATGGGTGGCTCCATTCACGTGTGTCCTTCGTCTTGGAGGTGCGCGAGGCGCTCCGCCGTCGGGGGCGACGATGAGAGAATGAGGTCATGGCGACAATCGAGCTGCTCCACATCGCAGACTGTCCGAATTTGGGAGAGACCCTTCTGCGCCTGGTGCGTGCGGTCGAGAACACGATGCCGTCGAACCCCACCATCACGTCGACCCTGATCGATTCCGCCGAAACCGCCGCCCGAGTGCCCTTCGCGGGATCCCCAACGATCCTCGTCGACGGGGTTGATCTCTTTCCCACAGACGGCCGCACCAACGACCTTGCCTGCCGCATCTATCTCACACCGAATGGAATGGCCGGAGCTCCGACCCAACAACAGATCGAAGTCGCGCTCACGGCTCACGGATAACTTCTCAGCATTCACCTGTTCCTGCCACGGTCTCGCCTATCCGCGCCGCACCAGGTCGTTCACCATGCCGCTGCCTCGCACGCCTCCTACGGGCGGGCGTCGAAGCGGCGCCTGTAGTTGGACGGCGTGCACCCAAACGCCGTGAGGAAATTCTGACGGAGGGTAACCGTGTTGCCGAACCCGCACGACGCCGAGACTTGGTCGATTGAGAGATCAGTCGTTTCGAGCAGTCGCCGCGCCTCGTCGAGGCGCCGGGAGCGCACCCACGCGGCTGGTGTTGCCCCGGTCGAAGCGCGGAATGTCCGCACGAAGGACCGACGGCTCATGTGGGCAACTGCCGCGAGCTGATCGACACCGAGGTCGTCGTCAAGATGCTCAAGCGACCACTCGATGGCCTGCGCCACCGGATCATTGGTGACACGTTGTGCGATGGGACGTTCGATGTATTGGGCTTGCCCGCCCTCGCGATGAGGCGCAACTACGAGTGAGCGGGCAACCCGGTTGGCGGCGTCCGCACCGAGGCGCGTGCGGACAAGATGCAGGCAGGCATCCAGGCCGGATGCGGTTCCAGCCGACGTGAGCACGTCGCCTAGATCGACGTACAACGCCGATGCGTTGACCGTCACGTCGGGGTGACGAGCGGCGAGGTCGTCGACCGCCTGCCAATGAGTCGCCGCAGAACGGCCGCGAAGCAGCCCGGCATCAGCAATGGCAATTGCTCCCAGACAGAGGCCGACAATGACCGCCCCACGGTCGTGCGCAGCATGCAGCGTTTTCCGCAGCACAGGGCCCAGTGCTCGCCCGTCATCCGCCCAAGACGGTACGACGACCATGTCCGCGTCCGCTGCAGTCCCCGCCCCACTGATCCCGCTCAGCTGATACCCCTCAGCAGTGCGGATGGAGCCGGCTCGATCGGAGAACAGCACCGTCGTCCACTCTGCCAGACCCCGTCGGGCGACCTCATCAAAGACGAGTTGAGGCGTAGACAGATGGAACATCGGCACGCCATTGCACGCATAAATGGCGATCTTCACGAATGCTCCAATCGTTGGCCTAGATTCATCGTATTGTGTCATTTGAGCCAATGGTGTGCCGCGGCGGAGCAGGCGATCATAGAGGAAACGCAGTTGACACTGCCCGAACGTCAGGACCCAATTACAATGACCACACCTCGTCGCGCACTGATCCTCGTTGACGTGCAGCAGGAGTACTTCAGCGGACCGCTGGAGATTCAATACCCAGCTCACGCTGACTCGTTGTCGAAGATCACCGCCGCCATCGACGTGGCCACCGCCGCGGGAATTCCGATCGCTGTCATTCAACACAATGCTGGAGACGACGAACCTGTCTTCAACCCGACGATGGACGGCTTCGCGCTGCATCCGGACATTGCGAACCGCCAGCGTCCGGAGTGGAAGTCCGTGACGAAGCAGTTCGGCACGGTTTTCGCCGGCACGGATGTGCTCGACTGGCTTCGGGAGCACGAGGTCGACACGATCACCCTCGTGGGCTACATGACCAACAACTGCATCATGGCGTCGGCCTCCGAGTCCGAGACCCATGGGCTGGCCGCCGAGGTGCTCTCGGATGCGACCGGATCTATCAACATCGCCAACGATGCGGGCTTCGCCGACGCGAAGACTGTTCACACGACGCTCATGGCGCTGTTGAACTCGAACTTCGCCGCGGTCGCCAGCACAGAGTCCTGGACCGATGCTGTCGCGAACGGTTCCACGCTGGCCAAGGGCGACCTCGGTAGTTCCGCCGTCGTTGGCGCCCAGAGGGCTGCCGAGCGATGAATTTACAAAACGGAAAATCTCGGCCGTGACCTTTCTACGCTTCCGCAGCCAAGAAGAGCTGGCATCGCGGACATAGATTGACGGGTGTCCGTCAGCGGTGGGCCGGCGCAGGGGAATGTTCACCTGCCGGTACGCTCACACGCTCCGGCACAACGGCAAGGCCGCCGCCGTGAACGCCTGCGCCTGCTGGCCCACCAGCCGGCGTGTCTCGCACGAGCTTTGAATGGCGGCCTGCTCGATCAACGCCACCGCCGCATCAAGCCCGTCGAAACTTGGCGCGGTTACGTACACGAGCCCGGTCGTGCGCAGCACGCCATGCCCGGCCGTCAGGTCGGCCTCCTGGTGCAGCACGTCGTCGTACTCAGCCGTGGCCGCGGCATCCTGTATTTGGCCTATGCGGGTGCGTTGGTGGGCGTCGCTGATCAGCTCGGTCTTCTTCTTGCGCAGGTCCCGCGCGGCCTGGTCGGCGCGCACGGGCAGGTAGTGCAGTGACACCGTGCGCAGGATGCCGTTGGTGAAGACCAGCGGTGACAGAAACCCCGGAAACACCTTCGACCTCAGCACGCGTCCCCACCCGACGACTCGCCGGTGCTGTTCGTCAGGGTCGAGCAGCGCGAACGCGGGGTGTGACACCGCGACGACCGCGGTCAGCGTCAGCGCGTGCCGGGCGGGAATCATAACCGCCCCGACTCGGGATCGTTCCACTCGCGCAACGCCGCCGCGTCGCCCGGCAGCGACAGGGTTCCCACCGGGCGAGGGCGGATGATGCGGCGCCGGTAGGTCAGCTACTCATGTCCCGCGCGCCACACCGACCAGGTGACGACCCTATGCTCAACGAGTAGATTGGGCATTCTCAACGACCCGGAGCATCCGCTTAAATGCGACTTGCCGAGGCACGGGATCGAAAGGTTCTGCCATGACCGACGACGAGAACAAGACAGCCGCGGAGGATCTCGCGAAGCGACTCCGTCTGCTATTCGACGTCGCGGTCGCCGAGATCGGCAGCGAACCGACGTGTAAGCAACGCGGCACGAACCTCTCGAGATCGCGCTGGACGTACATCGTGAACGGCCATCGATACGTGCAAGACGCTCCGCTGTTCGAGGGCCTCGCCGCCTACTTCGACGTTGACCCGGCGTTCCTCGCCGGGCAGGCAGGCGCCGAGATCCCCGCCAAGGTGAGCGCCCAACTCGACCTGGTGCGGGCCATGCGTGCCGCGCGGGTGAAGACATATGCGGCGCGCACGCTCGGGGACATTTCCCCCAACGCGCTGCAAGCGATCAGCCGGTTCCGCGACGAGGAGATCTCGCAGAGCCGGCCGTCCGCACAAGAGCGTGCCGAGAACGCTCCACACAAGTCCGGAGGGAAGTGACCCGATCGTGAACAGCGGAGTGAGCGTGTCGGCTGCAGTTGACGAACTCGCCCTGGGGGAGACATTCACGTTTGACGAGCTGGTCGCGGCCGTGCAGCGACGCCGGCAACGGCGGTTGCGAATCGTCGAGCTGACGGATCTCAGCGATCGCAACGGATTGTGCGCCGTGTTGTTGTCGACGAATGCTGAGGACCTGATAGTTCACGCGCGCACTGATTCCGTGCTCCATCGCCAGCAGTTCGTGCTGCACGAACTGGCGCACATGATCCTCGGGCACGAGATCGACGCTGATCCCGACGGTCCCGACTTTCTCTTGCCGGACATTCCCGCAGAGACGCGTCGCCGCCTGCTCAGACGTCAGAATCTGGACACCGCTGAGGAAGTCCTCGCGGAGACGCTCGCCGATCACCTCGCCGCAGCGATCAGGGGATCGGCACAGCAATCGTCGCGATACCAGGAGATCTTCGGATGATCACCCTCCTCATCGCTGGCCTCATGTGGCTGCTCGTCGTGAGCCTGCTGATCTTGCGACGCGGTCGGGCCGAGCGCAACATCTCCTGGGCCGCGCTGACGATCGCAATCGCGACAACTCTGAACACCGACCAGGCCTACGAGGCACTTGACCGGTTCGCCGGCGGTACCAACACCGTGACCCTCGTTGCGGATGTCGCTCTGATGGTGGGCATCTTCTTCCTGGGACGCGGGGTAATGAAGGCCTCCGAGCATCCGTCGGGGACAGTGCGGCACGCACTCGGTCGGTTCGCGCTCATGGTCGCGCTCGCTGGCGCGGTGGCCATGTTCACCCTCATCGATCGTGGAGTCACCACCACCAGCTTCATGCTGGATCTCGGCGAGCAACCGGCCGCAGCCGCCTACTCGATGATTCAATTCGCGTACTACGCCATCGTGCTCTCCGCGATGGCGGCGCTCGCTGCGCGGCAGGTGCGAACCATCGGGGGACTGCAGCAGTGGCCGCCAGCGTCCTTGCTCTTCGGCAGCGGATGCGGAATCGCGCTGAGCGCCGTCGTCATCGCCCTGGATATAGCCCACGTCGTTGGCAACCTGTCGGTCATGCGAGCTGTGTCCGTGGCGTATGAACCGCTGCACCTGCTCACGTTCGTGTTCCTCTGCCTCGGGTTCGCCGGCCAGCCCGCCGCCCGCGCCTGGCAAGCGCGATCTCGCGCGAGGGCGACTCGGACGCTCGTGGCCGAGCTCGAGCCAATCTGGGAAGCAGCGACGACGATGCGGCCGGGAATCCGTCAGATCGAGGAGGCCGCGGTTCCCACTGACGAACTTGAGACGCTGTTGCATCGCCAAGTGGTCGAGATCCGTGACGCGATGATCGACACCCGGGTATCTTTCGAGGTGAGCGACCGAGAGCGGGAACTCATCGAGCGCGCCGAACGGCACCTTCTTGGCGCCGGGCCGACCGAGTCTGCAGCGATCACATCACCGGCGGCTACCGAAAAAGGGCTGCAGCAACGATGAGACTCCTCTGGGTGTTGGCGGGAGCGGTGGTCACCGTTGGCGTAGGCCTCGCTGGACTCGGCCTGGTGATCGCGAGGCGCCTGACGGCCCCGGTGGGTGAGCGAAAGTACGACCTCACGATTCGAAGAGTGGACAACTCGGGGGAGCGACCCGTCGTCATCCTCGATCGTCTGCCCAGCACCGCTTCACACGGGGACTACTGCCTGATCGTGGAGACCGGCAACTGGGTCAAGCTGGCGCCCGAGGTCGAAGACCGCGGCACGCACCTCGTCGGCCGTGAGATCGTGGGGCAGTCCCGCGAGGACTTGGCGGCGGGCCAAAGAGCGTCCTGGAGCGGCATCTACTTTGAGACTCCAGCGGATGCAGGCTTGCAGTCAACGGACGTAGTCGTGCCAACGGATGTCGGCCCCGCGCCGGCTTGGCTCATCAACTCTCCGGAGGGGCCATCGCGCACGTGGGCCATCCACATTCACGGCCTCGGAAGCACGCGCGCGGGCACACTACGTGGCGTGCAAGTCGCCTCGGAGGCCGGAATGACGTCCTTAGTCGTGACCTATCGAAACGACGGCGATGGTCCGATCGTGGGCACCGGCAGATCTGAACTCGGCGCCGCCGAGGTTCAGGACGTGCGTGCCGCCCTGACCTATGCCCGAGAGAACGGCGCCGCTCGAGTGGTCCTCTTTGGGTGGTCGATGGGCGCGGCCATCGCACTCCAGCTCGCTGCCGATCGAAGGCTTCGTGACACCGTTGTCGGTCTCGTGCTCGACTCACCCGTGCTGGACTGGGTCTCGACCATCGAGTTCAACTGCGTGCGGTCGGGCCTGCCGGCCTGGACCGGCGCCCTCGCCCTGCCGTGGCTCACCTGCTGTCCACTGGTCCGGGTAATCGGTCTGGAGAACCCCGTCGCCCTGCACAAGTTTGACTGGATTGCCCGTGCGGACGAATCAAGCGTGCTGACTCTCATTCTTCACGGTATGTCGGACACGTCATCGCCGTTTGAACTCTCGGCTGGCCTCGGGGCACTTCGTCCTGAAACCGTGGGCATTGAGTCATTCCCAGCGGATCACACGATGAGCTGGAACTCGGCTAGGGAGGGATGGCGTGCAGCCGTTTCTACTTGGCTGCACTCGCTAGCAATGACCGGCTGAAGTTTATGGCACGGGACGGCTAGAGAAATCGCGGATTAGTTTATTGTGAACGTGACGGTCTCACAGTTGGGTAATCTCGAGACATGGATATCGACTGGGCTTTGGAGCAGTTGCGGAAATACATTCATCTCAAAGAGAGAATCGCCCTTCCTATTCACGAAGTTCGGCAGAATAAAAAGACCCGAGCTCGCGGCTCAGCTGACGAGCTCCGAGATATCGAGCATGTTGTGCACGCTATTGCGGACGCAACGTATCAGGAACGCCCCCGGATGAGGGGAGAAGACCTCGTTCACTTGCTGATTTGGGAGCTCACCAGCGGCGACACAGTTCGTGACAAACTCGGATTGTCGGAGCCAGCGCCCTCCATAACCGGGAGTCAAATGCACCCCTGGGTTTGGGACGCGGCGAGGCCGCATTGGGTCAGTGGGAATCACGATGCGGCCGTTTGGGCTGCGGCGGTCAACGTCAATTCCCGACTCCAGAAAAAGGTTGATCGCCGGGACATAGGCGAGTCCAAGCTATTGGCTGAATGTTTTAGCATCCACCCTCCGGAGGCAGGGAGGCCGCGTCTGCGGTTATGCGACGACACAAATCCAGATCTCTTTAGGGATGTCCATCGCGGTGCTGGGTCGCTCGGCCGCGGGCTCTACTCAGCGGTAAGAAACCCGCTGAATCATGTTGACCTTGCTGAGCATCAGATCGGCAAGCCGGAGGCCCTTGAAGCTCTAGCTGGGTTCAGCCTCCTCTCGCGTTGGATCGATCGTGCCTCTGTGGAAAACAAGGATGATGAGCACGGTGCTGGTGAGGTGGAAAAAAGTATCCAGGCTTAGAAGGACTCCCCCGCGTGGATTGATCTACAGCGGGCAGTGCTTCCTTCGTGCTGGGCCGATTCCTCTAGGGCCGACTCCCCGGCGACTGCCGGATTCATGCATGCCGGGCCCCGCGAGGCCCCGAAAAGCTAAACCGATTCAGGCTTTCCCGTGAGAACTGGGCTGTCTGAGCGCCCCCGAAGCGCCGGTCGATTTGACAATCCAAGTACGTCCCGTGCCAAGACATCGACATGGAATTCATATTCATTGTCGTCTGTAAAATCGATGAAGAGGCGCCCGCTGAGAAAAATAGGCGTCTGCGGCTTGTTTGGTTGATCGCGAATGACCGGGATGATTCGAGGTGAAGCCATGTCGTTCATCGACTCCGCAGTCAGGATCGTGCTTTCGTATCCAACGCCCCCATTGCCTTGATTTGCTTTGTCCACATATCTGGGTGTGCAGATGACAATCACACGATCAGAATTGATCATCCCACCGTTCATGAACAAGGGCAGGTTCGAACCGAGGGACAGATACTGGTCGGGGATGACCCAGATGCCAAGAGATCCGAGTGACATGGCGAGTCGAGCGACCCAGCGTTTGTGTTCTTCGCTGTCGTGGGAGTATGAAATAAACACACGCTGGAGCCGGCGACCTGTCGTCTGAAGCGCAAGGTCCACATCATCGAAATTCTGGCCATCTTTGTTGATTTTGTAGGCTACAATGCCCGTCGCACCGCGTCTTTCCTCGGTGAGTGCCTCTACTCCATCTGGTTCGGTGGACGCTAGCCATCTGGGCAATTGACGGTCAACGCGCGCGACTAATCGTTCGAATGCTCGATGTGTAGCGTCATCATTCGAGCCTGAAAGGGTACAAGTCAGCGTGACGGACTTTGGGTTGTGCGCCGCAACGTTAAAGTCGACGCGGGTGACACCTGCCGCCGGCCGAACCGGAGCTACCTCATACCCGAGAATCAACGATTTAAGTGGGCCTGAAAAGTATCTGCGCGCTTCTGGCAAGTCTGCGACCCTAAAGAAATGTCCATCCTTGTGGTACAGACTGTAATCCTTGCTCGAGACTTGATGGTCAGCGTAGATTTCGTTGTCGAGGAATCCCTCAATGCGCCCAACGATCTCATCGACAGACTCCGTGCCCACACTCCATTTTTTGTTACGACTGACGCTTCCCATTGACTCTCCGTCGGTGTTCATCGGCCCAGAGACCGCAGCACTTAAAATTGATGTTGACCAAGCGTGATTGACTAAGGTCAGGGCGTTGCTTACGAAGTTGCGGTTAAGCGGCCTCGCGCCCGTCCCGGTACAGTGCCCGCCCGATTAGTTCGATGATCTTGGCCAGCTTCGAGTCGCTGTTCAGGGCCTCGGCCACCATCGACTCGAAGTTGGTACCCGAGGTGATGATGGCATCCGTCACCGTGCTGCCGAGGTCCGGGCTCGACAGGAACTGCTGCTCGCTGTTGGCCGAGATCTGGGTGCTGATCTTGTCGTTCTCCGCGGCCTTGCCCTTCACATGCGTGAGGAACGCCATCGTGTCGACTTTGGTGAAGGTGTCGTCGTCGAAGAGCTGGTTCAGCTGCTCCACGGCTTCCATCAGCCGGGTCATCGCCGGGTCGACAGGCTTGCCTGATCCGGTCGCCGAGAGCGGGTCGAGCTCGACCTCGTCGGTGAGGGCGATGTCGAGGGTGTCGTGCTTCTTGATGCCGTACCCGATCAGGGCCACCCCGGCGAGGTCGATCGGGCTGCGCCGGGTTGTTTCGCGGATGACCTGTTTCAGTGCCCGAAAATAGATGGCGTGCTTCTCGATCGTGGTCTCTTCGTAATTGATCACCTGGGAGAGAAAGTCGTAGGCGTTCACGAACGCGGTCACGTCACCACGGAACAGCTCGAGCTTGTCGACCTCGAGGGCGTCTCCAGCCAGAACGGCGGCCCCGTAGCGTTTGTTGAAGCGGTCGCGACCAGGCGCGACAGCAGCCGACAGGGCGTTGTTGCCCTTCTTCAGCACCTTCACCATGGCTGCGGCCTCAACCTCGTGCTCCTCGTAGATTCCGGAGGAGTCGAGCTTGGCCTTCATGTCGTGCACGATGTCCGGGTCCGTCACAGCCGATAGCCGTGCGTCCTTGAAATACGGCTCAAACGAGTCGCGGATGACTTCGGGATCGTTGACGAAGTCGAGCACGAAGGTCGTGTCCTTGCCCTTCGCCATCCGGTTGAGGCGGGACAGCGTCTGCACGGCCGTTACACCGCTGAGCTTCTTGTCGACGTACATCGCCACCAGAAGCGGCTGGTCGAACCCGGTCTGGAACTTGTTGGCCACCAGCATCACCTGAAAGCTGTCGGTCTTGAACGCCTCTGGCAGAGACCGGCCCTTCAACCGCGGGTTCATGTTGATCTCGGTATACGGTTCCGGCGACAGCTCAGGCTCTAACACTTCGCCCGAGAATGCGACGAGCGCGCGGACATCCGTGTGCCCGGTGCGTTTCAGGTAGTCGTCGAAAGCGAGTTTGTAGCGCACGGCCTCCTTCCGGGATCCAGTGACGACCATGGCCTTCGCCTTGCCGTTCAGGCGCCAGCCCACGTTCTCGCGGTAGTGCTCAATGATCAGCGCGACCTTCTGGGTGATGTTGAAGTCGTGCAGCCGCACCCACTGCATCAGCTCCTTCACTGCCTGCGTCTTCTCGACCAGCGGCCCTTCGGAGTCGTACTCCTGGCCGTTGTGGGCGAGCTTGAACGCGACCTTGTAGGGTGTGTAGTTGCGCAGCACGTCGAGGATGAAGCCCTCCTCGATGGCCTGCTGCATCGTGTACAGGTGAAAAGCCTGCGGCAGCGACCCGTCCACAGACCGCCCAAACAACTCCAGCGTCTTCGCCTTCGGCGTCGCCGTATAGGCGAAGTAGGAGATGTTTGTCGCGTTCGCGCGGGACTCCATCTCCGCCGCCAGCACCGACTCCGCATCGACCTCACCGCCGTCGGCCAAGTCGGCCAGTTCCGAAGCGCCCAGCACTTGTCGAAGCTTCTTGGCCGTGCCGCCGGTCTGGGAGGAGTGCGCCTCGTCGGCGATGATGGCGTAGCTACGCCCGGCGAGCGTGCCGGTCAACTTGTCGAGCTCATCCATTACGAATGGGAACGTCTGGATCGTGACGACGATGATCTGTACCCCGTGGAGCAGCGCTTCGGCGAGTCGGCTGGCTTTCGAGCCGCTGCCGCTCTCGATGCCGACGACCACGCCGGTCTTCGCGTCGATCTGCTTGATCGCGTCCTGCAGTTGGGTGTCGAGCACGGTACGGTCGGTGACGACGATCACCGAGTTGAACACCTTGCTGCCGTCGGGCCGGTGCAGCGTCGACAGCTGGTGCGCGGTCCAGGCGATGGAGTTCGTCTTGCCGGACCCCGCGGAGTGCTGCACCAGGTACCTGTGGCCCGGGCCTTCGACCCGGGCGGTCTCGATGAGTTTCGTGACGGATTCCCACTGCTGAAACCGGGGGAACAGCAGGGTCTCTTTGGTCTCGACTTCGCCGGTGACGAGGTCGATGTTCTTCTCGACCTGCAGGTGCATGAACTGCCCCAGGATGCCGAGCCAGGCATCCGTCTGGAACACTCGCTCCCACAGATACGACGTCGCCGACCCGTTTGGGTTGGGCGGGTTGCCGGCGCGGCCCTCGTTGCCCTGGTTGAAGGGGAGGAAGAAGGTTTCCGGGCCGCGCAGGTGCGTGGTCATGAAGACCTCGGAGTTGCTGACGGCGAAGTGAACGAGCGCGCGGTGCCCGAACGAGAGCAGCGGCTCGCCCTTGGGGTTGCGGTGGGTGCGGTACTGAGAGATCGCGTCCTGCACGTTCTGGGTGAAGTCGGTCTTCAGCTCGAGCGTCGCCACCGGCAGCCCGTTGACGAAGAAGACCAGGTCGATGCTCTTCGTTTTTGAGGTGGAATAGAACACCTGCCGCATCACTCGCAGGCGCATCTTGCCGTAATCGGCGGTGGTCGCAGGGTTTAGCGCGGTTACGGGCTTGAACTGCGCCATGCGAAATGACAGTGGCGTGGCCTTGAATCCGCGGCGCAGTACCGAGAGGGTGCCGCCCTGCACCCCGTTGACGCTGTCGAAGGGCGCGTCGAGGGACTTCACCAGCCGGTCGAGCAGAGCATCGCGCGACTTCTGCTGAACGGATGCCGCATCACCCGGCTTCACCGCCCGCGCCAACACCTCGGGCTGGGTATCTTCAAGCCAGCCGAACACGTCGTCGGGGAAGAGCGCGCGTTCTTTGTCGTAGCCGGCGCTGGTGGGGGAGTAGAGCCACCCGTGGGCGTGCAGGTGGTTGACGAGTTCGTCTTCGAACGGCTTCTCGTTGTGGTCTGCCATCAGAGGCCCCTCACGTCAATCTTTCCGGTGACTGCGGCACTGATCAGGGCCTGGCGGCGCTCCTTCAGGACCTCGACCATCCGACGCGCCTGGGTTGCGAGCGCGTCAATGTGTTGGGTCTCGCGATCTAGATACTCCGCGATTTGTCGTTGCTCGGTGAGTGGTGGGGCCACAAGACGTATGCGAGAAAACTGAC
>NZ_SOHE01000064.1 GCF_004403305.1 Cryobacterium frigoriphilum
ACGCGCAGGAACTCGTGCCGCCGCGCGCTGCGCGTTGGCTGCTCGGGGCGATGCAGGCGACCCGGCACGCGATGTCGGTGCGCTGGGCGCCTCGCCGGGACCTGAGCGTGACGCAGCGGCAGGCGCTGCGGGCGCCGCGGACGAAGCGGTTGGCGCGCCGCCGCGCGGTCGTGGCGGCGAACCTCGGGGCCCTCGAGATGCTGCGCTCGGTGCGCCTGCCCGCGGCCGGGGACTACCGGGCCGCCGTCAGCATTTGGCCCTCCCAGGCTGGCGTCACGATTTTCGACGAGCTGATTGTCGGCGATCCCGAATCGGGTCAGCCGCATGCTGCGGACCGCCAGCGACCGTGGCGCGCGCTGAATCCGGTGCATCGCCACCGGTTCGTGCGCATATCGGCACTCCGGGCCGTGTCCTTGCTGTGCGCGGTTCCGCTTGTCGGGGCCGGCCTCGGCGCCGGTGCGCTCGTGGTGGGGCAGGCCACGTCGACCCTCGCCGTCTTCACGACGGCCGTCACGGCCGACCGCGCCGTCTCGGTTCCGGTCGCCCTGCAGCCGACCGCGGCCAGCTGCGCGTTCGTCGGTTCCGCGCTCACCGTGAGCTTCACGGCTCCCGCGGCCGGTGCGCCGGCCGGGGGCTATCTCGTGACCCTCGAGGACGCGCCGTCGGCGACGCCGCCAACATCGCCGTCCGCCGGGCAGAGCGTGACGTCGAGCACGACCACGGTCGTGCTCGACGACCGTTACCTCGCTGCCGGTGTCGCCTACCCGCTGACGGTGTCGGCGGTGCCGTTCTCCGACTGGCTTGCCTCGACGGCGCTGCAGCTGACCCTCGATTCCGCCGGTGGTGTGACGTGCGCCTGAACCTCGTGCGTTCGACTCGTGCTGCGGCCGTGCTGCTCGTGGCCGTGGGCGGCGCGCTCGGGCCGGCCGGGGCATCCGTCGCCGCCGACCCGGGCGACTTTCTAAACGTGAACTCCATGCCGCTGCCGAGCAGCTTCGAGAACCTCGCGCCCGGCGATGACATGTCCTGGTTCGTGACGGTGAGCAGCTCGGCGAGCTTTGCCGCGGCGCTGACCCTGACGCTGGAGTCGATGCATCAGGGCGCCCTCATGACGGATGCCGACCTCGGCCTGCAGATCACGCTCGCCCTCTGCGACGCCGTCTGGACCGGAGCGGTCGACCCCGTGTGCGGCGGAACCCGCACCGAGATCATGACCGGAGCACTCGCCGTGATGCAGGGCGGCTACACGCTGCCGGTGCTGCCGCCGCGATCGACGGCCCATTACCTGGCGCAGATCGAGTTTCCGTACGCGGCGACCAACGACTTTGCACTGCTGAACGACGACCTGGTCTTTCACGTCGTCGCCGGCGATGACAGCGTGACTTCCCCCGGGCCGACGAGCGGCGAGACCCCGCGTCCGTCGTCACCGCCGCTCGTGTCGACCGGCGACGGCGGCGTTCCGACCCCCGGGGGCCTGCCCGCGCTGCTCTCGACGGCCGGCGTGACGCTGCTGCCGCTCGCGCTGGGCGCGGCCCTCGTCGGGGCCGGTGCGGTCATCGTGCGACGCGCTCGGCGCCGTCGCGCCTGAGCCTGGTGCGGGCCTGTGGGGCGGATGTCCCGGCGCCGGCCGGCGTCAAGCCGCGCGAGAGTGGGAGGACCGTCGGTGAGGGGGTGCTCGCCGACGGTCCACCCACCCGCACGCGGCGGGGAGTGCCGTGCGATCTACCGCTCGAGCGCCGCGAGGTGCGGCAGCAGCCGCTCGATGATGTAGGCATGCCCCTCGGGAGTGGCGTAGACGCTGTCCGGAGAGATGCTGGCCGCATCGACGTCGTCAAACCAGCCCTCGGCGATCGGATCGATGAACAACTCGGCACCGGATGCCTCGGTCGCCTGCGAGAGGATGCGTGCGGATTCCGCCAGCAGGGGCAGCATCGCCGACGCCGTGGCGCTGCCGGCGGCGATGTCCGCCGTGCTCACGCCCCGGGTCGACGGCTCCGCTGACGGTCCGATGACGATGATGTCTGCGCTCGGCAGGCCGGCCTTCAGGCGGGTGAGGGCATCCGTCGCTGCGGCCGGCAGCTCGTCGAGAAAGTACCGGTCGTTGCGTCCGCCCTGCACGATGACGACCCCGGGTTGCGAGGCGATGACGGCGTCGACCCGGTCGCCGAACGTGCTCGCTCCGCCCTCGGCATTCACGTAACCGCTGCCGGGCGCGGTGAAGAAGTGCAGGTTCCAGCCGAGCTCCGCGGCCAGGGTGCCGGGCGTGTTGGCGTCGGTGCAGTCATCCGTCGTGCTGCACTCGGTGTAAAAATCCCCGATCACGGCGACCTGCACGGGGGCAGCGGTGTCGCCGGCGGCGGAGTCAGAGGAGGCGGCATCGCCGACGGGGTTGGCGGCCGGGGTCGGAGTGGCCGAATTCATGGCGTAGAACGCGACGGTCAGCACGGCAACCGCGGTGAGGCCGAGAAAGACAAATTTCACGTTCGCGTCGAACCACTGCGCGAAGGTCAGCTTCTGGCGAGAGCGCCAGCGACTGGACGTCATCGGGTGATTCCGATGACGTGGTGAGCGTGCGTTGCGGGGGCCATGGCTGTGAATCTAGCAGTCGGGGGGTGTGCGCCGAGGGGATCTGTCCCCCCCGGTGGGGGTGCCCCCATTTCTAACGAATTGCCCGATCGCGGCGCCGGAACGGGCCCGGGACCTGCCCGGGACGTGCCCGGGACGCGCAAACGGCGCACCTGCCGAGGGCAGGCCGCCGTCGCGGGAAGGGGTCGTCAGGTGAGCTGCGGGTCGAGCGTGTCCTCGAGCTCGCTGTCGATCTGAGTGTCGAGCTGCAGATTGAGCGTCGAAACAAACTCCCGCAGCCACGGGCGCAGTTCGGGGCCGAGGTCGTCGCGTTCGACGGCGAGCTGCACGATGGCCTTGATGTAGTCGAGGCGGTCGCCGGTGTCGTAGCGGCGACCGCGGAAGATCACGCCGAAGACACCGCCGGTGCCCTCCACGTCGACGGCCATTTCTTGCAGGGCGTCGGTGAGCTGGATCTCGTTGCCCTTGCCGGGGGCGGTGTGCTCCAACACGTCGAAGACCTCGGGGCGCAGCACGTAGCGGCCGATGATGGCGAGGTTGGAGGGGGCATCCGCTTGCGCCGGCTTTTCGACCAGACCCGTGATGCGCACCACGTCGGGGTCGTCGGTNGTCGTCGGTCTTCTCGATCGCCGCGGCGCCATACATGTGGATCATGGAGGGGTCGACCTCCATGAGGGCGACGATGGTCGCGTTGCGGGCGACCTGCTCGGTGAGCATGCGGCTCAGCAGCGGGTCGCGGGCATCGATGATGTCGTCACCGAGCAGCACCGCGAAGGGTTCGTGGCCCACGTGCATCCTGGCGCGCAACACCGCGTGGCCGAGGCCCCGGGGGTCGCCCTGGCGCACATAGTGCATGTCAGCGAGTTCGGTGGAGTGGATGACCTTGGCCAGGCGACTCGTGTCGCCCTTCTTCTCGAGGATCGCCTCGAGCTCGGTCATGCGGTCGAAGTGGTTCTCGAGGGCGTTCTTGTTGCGGCCGGTGATCATCAGCACGTCGCTCAGTCCGGAGGCGACGGCCTCCTCGACGACGTACTGAATCGCCGGCTTGTCGACAACGGGCAGCATCTCCTTCGGCATCGCCTTGGTGGCGGGCAGAAACCGGGTGCCGAGGCCCGCGGCGGGGATGACGGCTTTGGTGATGCGAGAGAGAGTCATAGCGCTCACAGTAGCGCGTGGTGCTGACGGGGCAGGCATCGCCTACCGCCCCCGGGAGTGGTCATTTCGGGCGTGGGAGGGCGGCATCGGCATCCAGGAAACGTCGACCGGGGTCGGGCGGGAGGGACGATCGGTGCTCAGGTCGTTCTGCTGGTGCTCGTCGAGGCGGGCATACATATCAGTCAGCGGATGGCTGACGTGGCGGGCGAACCAGGTCTGGATGGGGTGGGACATAAGGCATCCTCTTCGATGAGCAGTACCAGCAATCCGGCACGCGACCGGCGGCCACGACCACGCGCGGAATATGACGGCGATCCCCGGGCGTGCCGGCACGATAGCGCGCCGACGCCCCGCACCGCGAGGGGCTTGCGCGGTTTTCTGAGCGAATCTCGGGTTCCACCCGACAACTGGAGGCGTCAGGGAGGGTCGGTATGATGTGCGGGTACTGCATACGGCCCCACGAGCACCGCGAAGGATTCACACCATGACCGTTCTGCCCCGCCTGGTGGCCTTCGACCTCGACGACACCCTGGCCCCCTCGAAGTCTCCGCTCAACGCCGAGATGGCCGCCCTGCTCGTGCGGCTGCTCGAGGTCGCCGAGGTCTGCGTGATTTCCGGCGGCCAGTTCGCCCAGTTCCAGATGCAGGTCATCGACAACCTCACCGACGTCAGCCCCGAGGCCCTCGCCCGCCTGCACCTCATGCCGACCTGCGGCACCCAGTACTACCGCCACCAGAACAACACCTGGAACCAGATCTACGCCGAGAACCTGTCCTTTGACGAGGGTTCCAGGGCGCTCATCGCCGTGGAGGCCGCAGCCAGGGACCTCGGCCTCTGGGAGGGCGAAACCTGGGGTCCGATTCTCGAAGATCGCGGCTCGCAGATCACCTTTTCGGCTCTCGGACAGCACGCTCCCGTCGCGGTGAAGGTGGCCTGGGATCCGACCGGTGCCAAGAAGAACACCCTGCGCGCGGCGGTCGCCGCCCTGCTGCCCGACCTCGAGGTGCGCTCGGGCGGGTCGACCTCGGTCGACATCACCCGTCAGGGCATCGACAAGGCCTACGGCATGACGCGCCTCGCCGAGCTGACCGGCATCCCGCTCGACGACATGATCTTCATCGGCGACCGCCTCGACGAGACCGGCAATGACTACCCGGTGAAGGTGCTCGGCGTGCGCTGCGTGGCCGTCGAGGGCTGGGAAGACACCGCCGCGTACCTCGAGACGCTGATTCCGGAGCTCGCCGCGGCGCTGCCGACGGTGTAGTTCGGCGCGGCCGCCGCCAGCGGCGGCCGGCCTGCGAGCCTCGGCTCGCGGCATCCGTCGCGCCGGAAATGTCGGCTCGCAGCGTGGCGCCAGGGGTGAGCGGTGGCCCCCAGTTCGGGGCTAGATCAGTTTGCCCCCGTTTCGGTGGCCCCCGACCGGGTCTACTTTGGCCGCACCGCGCCCGTGCGGTGCCCCAGGAGGCGACCGATGCCGAAATCTTCCGCGCCCATCGACGACCCGCAGTCCCCAAGCGACCCGAACCCGACAGTGCCCACCCGCCGCCGCCGTTCGCGCGCTCGCCGAGCCTGGCGCATCGTGGGCGCCTCGGCGACCGCGCTCGTCGTCGTCGCGACGGCGTTCGCGGGCGTGAGCCTGTACAACCTCGGAAGGGACTTCGACAGCCAGGTCGAACGGCTCGTCGCTCCGTTCCCGACGGATGCCCCCGCCATCGCCCCCGAGACCGCCTCGCCCGGATCTCCGGCCGCGACCCCGGCGCCGGTGGCGGCCTCCGTGCAGAACATCCTGCTGCTCGGATCGGATACCCGCGGCACCAACGGAACCTCCGTCGCCGACCTGCGCGGGCAGCGCTCGGACACGATGATGCTCGTGCACATCCCGGCCGATCGTCAGAATGTCTTCGTGATGTCGATCATGCGGGACAGCTGGCTGCCGATTCCGGGGCACGGCGAGGCCAAGATCAACGCCGCAATGTCGTTCGGCGGCGTGCCGCTCGCGGTCGAGACCGTGCAGGGGCTGCTTGGTATCCACGTCGACCACGTCGCCGTGGTCGACTTCGGCGGCTTCGCCGGGGTGACGGATGCCCTCGGCGGCGTCTTCATCGACAACCCGATCGGCTTTCTCTCGTCAAAGATTCCCGGCTACACCTTTGCGCAGGGGGAGCAGACGCTCGACGGGACGCAGGCACTGGCGTTCGCCCGGGAACGGTACGCCTTCGCCGACGGGGACTTTCAGCGGGTGCGCAACCAGCAGATCCTGATCAAAGGCCTGATGAAGGCGGTGCTGACGACCGACACGATCGTGACGCCCGGCAAGCTCACCGGGCTGATCGACGCGCTCGCCCCCTATCTCGCCTCCGACGACGGTCTGGGATCGTCGTATCTGGCCGGGCTCGCCGTCGAACTGCGGGACGTGCGCTACGACGATGTGACGTTCTTCACCATGCCAACGAGCGGAACGGGAACCTCTGCCAACGGGCAGTCGATCGTGAACATCGACTATGCCCGCCTCGAAGCGGTGAAGCAGGGGCTGCAGACCGACACACTGGCGCCCGACCTGCCGGCGCTGCAGGCGCGGGGCTGAATCAGGGCGGGGGCAGATTCAGGGCTGGGGCAGATTCAGGGCTGGGGCAGATAAGAGCACTCTCATAGTCGCCACAACTCCACCTCATCCGCGTTTGACAGGCTCGCGGTATGACCCCCAACAGGGGGTATTTCAGGCCCCAATCAGGGGCACAGAGAGGCAATACGATGATGAAAAAGTCCACACGAGTGCTCATGACCGGGGTTGCCACCGTGCTCGCGGTCGGCCTGGGCGCGACCGGCGGCGCCTACGCCGTCCCGTCCCCGGCGAGTGAGACGTCTCTGTCGTCCCAGATTTCCGCATCGTCCGGCCACTCGGACTCCGAGGGTCGCGCGCTGCTCGAGCAGGCCCGCCAGGAAGGCCGCGAGTTGCGCGCCGCGGCCCGAGAGACCAGCCGCGAGATTCGTGACGCGGCTCGGGGTCAGAGCCGTGAGGTGCGTGACGCGGCCCGGGTTGAGGCTCGCGCGGTGCGTGACGCTGCCCGAGACGCGGCCCGCGCGCTGGTCGACGCGGCTCGCGATGCGATCGATGATGACGACGACTACGTGCCCGGTGCCCCGCCCACGTCGGGCGAGGGACACGACACACCGCGCACGAATCACCGTCACCCGCGCACGAATGACCGTCACGACCGCTCGAACGAGCGTCACGACCGCGGCAGCGACCGCAGCGACCGCGCTTAACGGTTCGAGCGACTGACCCGGGGTCGCGCAGTCGATCGGGGAGTCTCCGTCGGCTCCAGGTCGGCGGACTCCCCGATTGCGGTGCCTGGCGCGGCGCTGGGCGCGGCACCTGACGCGGCGTCTGGCGTCGCGGCACTCGTTGCGCGAGCGGGCACTCGTTGCACGGAGTGCCGGCAGCCCGAACGAGTGCCGCGAGGCCGCCGGGACGAGTGCCGCGAGGCGGCCGGGCAGCGGATGTGTCGGGCCGACCCGTCGGCCCGGGTGCGGCATCCGTGGCCGGGGCACCTGCGGAGATGCGCTGGGGGTGTGAGGCGTCGCGGCACTCGTTGCGCGAGCGGGCACTCGTTGCACGGAGTGCCGGCAGCCCGAACGAGTGCCGCGAGGCGGCCGGGCAGCGGATGCGAAACCGGCGCCGATTGGCGAGATCAGCGCAGGCGGTAGCCCATGCCGCGCACGGTCTCGATGCGTTCGGGACCGATCTTGGTGCGCAGGTAACGCACGTAGACCTCGACGACGTTGGTTTTGGTGTCGAAGTTGAGGCCCCAGACCCGGCTGAGCAGCTGTTCGCGGCTCAGCACCTGCTCGGGATGCCCCAGAAATTCCTGGGCGAGCTCGAACTCGCGGGCCGAGAGATCCTGGGCGACACCGTCAACGATGATGCGCCGGGTCTTGAGATCGAGTTCGAGGCCGCGTGAACTCAGGATTGACGGGGGCTCGGTGTGGGCATCCGTCAGCCGCAGTCGTACGCGGGCCAGCAGCTCATCGAGCCGAAACGGCTTGGGCATGTAATCGTTCGCGCCGCCCTCGAGCCCGCGCAAGGTGTCGGCGGCGCTGTCACGGGCGCTCAGCACGATCACGGCGATCGGGTTGGCCTGCACCCGCAGGGTCTGCAGGATATCGAAGCCGTCGCGCAACGGCAGGCCCACGTCGAGAATGAGCAGATCGAAGTCGCCGGTCTGTGCCTGGGCGAGGGCGGCGTCACCGTCGCTCGCCACGGCGACGGAGTAGCCGGCCGCGCGCAGCCCCTTCTCGACAAACGAGGAGATGCGCTCTTCATCTTCGGCGATCAGAATTCGGGTCACGGGGTGCTCCCTTGTGTGCTGGTGCTGGTGCTGGCGAAGTCGGGCGTGGGGTTCGTCACCCTTGGCGGGTCGACGGGCCGGCCCGCCGGCACGACGATGGTGAACGTCGATGCTGACCCGGCCGCGCTGTCGAGCTGCACGGTTCCTCCGTGCGCGTGGGCGATCGCCGCGACGATCGACAGGCCGAGCCCGGCTCCCTCGGCGCCGCGGGCGTTTTCGACCCGGCCGAAACGGTCGAAGATGCGCGGCTGGGCCTGCAGGCGGATGCCCGGGCCGGCGTCGCGCACCGACAGGCTCAGCCAGCGCTCTGGCGGCCAGGGGCGCGCGGCCGGGTCGGGTCCTGGCTCGCTCGGGCCGAGGCCCGCAGTGGCAGTGGAGGGCTCGGCAGGCCGCACCGAACCGAGGCTGCCGGCCGGGCCAGGCTCGTGCGGAACGGCATGCGTGAAGCCGCTCGGGCGGGTCGTGCTGACGAGGCTCGTGAGGGCGATGGCCCCTCCGGGAGTGGAGTGCCGCACGGCATTCGCCGCGAGTTGCAGCCACGCCTGAGTGATGCGGTCGGCGTCGATCGATACGGTGACGGGGGAGTTCTGGAAGGACGGGGCATCCGCTGTGCTGCGGGGTGTGGTGGCGCTGCTGCAGCTGACGGTCCAGAGTCGGGTGGGATCCAGCGCGCTCGCCTTGGCGCCGACGGCGGCCGTGAAATCGGCAAGGTCGAGGGTCGCCAATTCGACGAAGTGCGGGGCGCGCGACTGGGCGAGCAGGGAGATTCCCGCCAGCAGGCTGCTCATACGGTCGAGCTCGTCGATGGCGAGGGCGCGAGTCGCTTCGACCTCACTCTGTCGGCTCGCGTCGAGCACCTCCAGCTGCCCGCGGATGATGGTGATCGGCGTCTTCAGCTCGTGGCCGATGTCGTCGAGCAGCCGCTGCTGGCTCAGCGACGACCCGTGCAGCCGGTCGAACATGCCGTTGATGGCCTCGGCCAGGTTGGAGACGTCATCGTGCCCGGTGACCGGGATGCGTTCGACGAGGTCGGCGGCGCTGTTGCTGCCGACGGCGGCGTCGCGCAGCAGGCGGATCGGGCGCAGCAGCCGCCCGGCCACGAGCCACGCAACCAGGCCCACGAGAACGAGCGCTCCGAGCGCCACCCGAGCATAGGTGTCGAGGGAGTGCGTGACGGCGGCCAGCTCGGCGTCGACGTCGAAGGCGACCGCGAACAGGCCGGCCCGCTCGTCTCCCCGCACCTGAACGGGGATGATGATGTAACGCACGGTGGCCGGAAAGGCGGTGTCGGGGCCGCGCGGAGCATCCGTCGTCGTGGTCGGATCAGTGAGGGTGCGCGCGGTGCCGAGCACGATTCCGTTCGCGTTGGCCTCGGCGAGCAGGCGGGTCACGAGGTCGGGACTGTCGTCGATGCGAAAGGGCGGGAGCGCCGACCAGGTGGGGGTCGGAGTGCCGTCGACAAAACCGAGCATGCTCTCATTGGCCGAGGGGACGAGCTGTCGCATGGCGGTGTGCAGTACCTGCTCGACGCTCGTGAGGGGAATCGCGGTGTCGGGGTCGAGGGCGGTGTTGGGGACCGAAGCGGGAGTGTCGCCGGAGGTCGCGCCCCTCGCGATGTCCTGCACGTCATCGACGGCCCGCAGGAGCTTGGTATCGATGGCCGTGAGCACGCTGTCACGCTGCACGAGGTACGAGGCGATGCCCGAGGCGGCCAGTCCGAAGGCCGAGACGAGCAGCATCCACACCACGATGCGGGACCGCACCGAGAGGATGCGGCGGCGCGACGGTACGGGGACAGCGGGAGACATGGTTCCAGTATCGGGTGTTGACCCCTGTTTGAGGGGTTAAGTCGTGCAATCAATGGTCGTCGCTGACGGCGTTGGCGGCATTTCTCAGTCGTGGCAGTGGGGAAGAGGGGGTGAAGGGGTGAAGGGGCGTTCTGTGACATCTCGCGCACGAACTGTCAGAGATGGCCCCGTGGCGGCGGGGGAGTGTGTACAACGTGGTGCGCAGCGCGGGTGTGGTTAGTCAAGACCCCGACTTCTGCGCGCACCCCTGTTCTGGGGGAGTGCGGCACGTGCTGGCGGGCATATAAGCACTGTGTCGCCACATAGGCTGTGACGCGGGGGCATGCCTCCGCGCGCGGTCATGCAGGGAGTGGCCGGCGTTTCACAGCAATCAAAGGTCACCATGGGCAACATCTTTCAGAGTCTGCGCACGCGCGGACTTGCACTCGCAGTCGGCCTCGTCGCGGCTCTCGCCTTCGGTACCGTCACGGCGGCTGCGCCGGCCGCCGTGGCCGCGGAATCACACGTTGGCTCGGTTTTCGGCTCGGTGCTGGCCGTGCAGGATCAGGCACAGAGTGAAACGCTCGGCGTGGTCACCGTGGTCTTGTCCCGGCAGAACCCTGAGCTGGGTTTTTCCGAGGTCGCGCGGTCGCTCACCGTCGGCAGCCAGTACAACTTTGACAATCTCATCCCCGGCACGTACGCACTTGCCGGCCTGAATGAGACCGCTGACAGCCCGTGGGCAGCGCGAAGTGCATCCGCTTCCGAGACTCCCTTCGTCGTCGCTGCTGGTTCGCCGACGGGAACAGGCCTGACCTTCGAGCGTCTCACCGGCAGTATTTCCGGCACGGTCACGAGTCAGGACAACGGCACGGCAATCCCGCTGGCGAACGCGCAGGTTGTGGCACAGTCCGCGACCACCATCACGAGGTGGGCGATGACCGACGAGTCGGGTGCCTACACGATTGACGATCTGCGGTTGGAATCCTATGTCGTCTCGTTCAGTCTCTACGACACGTCAACGGGATTTAGGTACGAAAAGGAATTCTGGGACAACCAGCCCACGGCCGATACTGCCACGCCGGTCATCGTCGAGCCGTCGGCGCTGAACGCCACCAACGTTGACGCCATGCTTACGAGCACGCCCGTCGAGACGAACCCGCACCCGACCCCCACGAACCCGACTTCGACCGATGGTGAGTCGGCTCTGACCCAGACCGGCGGCGAATCGCCCGCTGCCGCTCAGACTGAGGTGACGATCTCGCCCGACACGGCAAGCGGACCCGCAGCTACGACATTCGTTGCCGGGGGAACGATCCCGATTGCGATGAGCGGATTTCAACCCTTTGAGGTCGTCAACATCTGGCTCTACTCCACTCCGGTGCTGCTTGGAACGCTGACGGCTGACGCCGGCGGAAACATCGCCGGAAGCTTCACGATCCCGGCCGGAACGCCGGGCGGCACGCACCACATCGTCATGTTTGACGAGTCCGGAACGCAGTACACCTCGGTTGATCTGACCGTGACGCGTGAACTCGCGAAGACTGGTGCCTCGGCCAGTCCGCTCTGGTTCGCCCTCGCGATCATGATGCTCGGTGGCGTCGCGGTGCTGTTCGCCGCACGCATCCGCCGAATCGCGAACGGCAGCAGCAAATAACTCACCTCCGCGGCACCACGCAACGGCTCACGACACGCGTGTCGGGGGCCGTTTCGTGGTGAAATCGAAGCGGCAGCCGCGGCCAGGTCGTGGCGCGCGGGTTGCCCCGAAAGCGCCGACAGCGCCGGGAGCATCAGACGGGGCGGCAGCGCTCGACACGTTGGGCGCGCCGGCAACACTCATCGCCGGATCGACTGCGGGCAGCGTCGGCAGCATGGGGAATGCGGCCGGGGCGAGCCCGCGTTCACGCACTGTGCCCGGCACGGCTTCCCGCTCCGGCCTCGCCGGCGCCGCCGCCTCGAAGACCCGGCTGCGGGCGGCGACGGTCGCGATCTGGCTGCTCGTGCTGGCCTCGATCGTGCTGCTGCCCGACGCGTTTGTGCGCTGGTTTCTGCCCAAGGATCTGGTCGCGGCGGCGGCGGTGGCCGTCGCATCGGTCGCTGTGGCGCGCGGACGCCTGCCGCGAGCCTTCGTGCTCGCCAGCCTCGGCGCGGGCGTGCTCGTGCTCGTCGCGGTGCTGCTCTCGGCGGCGCCGGGCGCGCAGCTGTGGGGGCGGTGGCCGCGGTACGAGGGCCTGATCACGCTGCCGGTGTACTTCGGCGCGGTCTGGGCCGGCGCACGGCTGCTCGGGCC
>NZ_SOHE01000024.1 GCF_004403305.1 Cryobacterium frigoriphilum
GATCGACTTCTCCAGGTCATAGCGAAGATGGTCCACCGCGCAGAGAAGAATCATGTTCTCGAACGTGTGCTCTCGCACGACTTCCCACGGCACGATGTGCGCCATCTGCAGTCCGGAAGTGCCACGGCAAGTAGGAATCGCGCAACGATGCCCAGCTTCCTCCTTGATCTGTCGTTCGAGCGCTGCAGGAACATCAGGTCGTTTGTCTGACATGCTTCGATCGTAGAGGCTGAGACGCTTGTTCAGCGCCCGGAACGAGCTGACTCACAGAGCCATACGTCGGCGCTGATCCGACGGGTGCCCCGGACCCTCTCGTCAGCGTGATTCCAACATCGACCACGGCCTATCTGGCCATCACCCCGGAACTCCTTGCCGCGGCAACCCACAGGTTTGAATCCTCCCCTCAAGGGCCATGAAGATGGGCGTATTCCAGTCATGGCCGCCGACAGTCCACGACCCGTCCCGAGGCCCCCGCTCACCCCAGCTTCCGTCACCTATTCCAAGTCTCAGAGGCTGCAACGCAACCGTTAAGCTGGCTTCGTGTGTCTCCTCAACGCCGTGCAACCAGTCGCAACTTTAGATCCCATCATCGTCCCTCTGGTATCGATCTGCAGCGTCGCCCTGACGATTCTCGCAGGCTTCTTTGGCGCTTGGTTCCAAGGGCGGCGAGAGCACACAAAGTGGCAACGCGATCAGCGATTGAAGGCGTACGGTGACTTTTTCACTGCGACGGATAACTTTCTGGGCGCGGCACACCGTGGAGACGAATCCGAACTTTCGGCGGTAGCGCGCGACTCTTTGCGAAGTGCGGCACTGGTGAGGCTTTTGGGGCCGGACGACGTTTATCAGGCGGCGGCGCATTTGCAAGACGCAACTAAGGCATCCGTGCTCGCCCTTGAACGAAGAGATCCCCTGCTCGACCAACGGGAAGATGAGCGGTTAGTCGCAAGGGAGGCGTTCATAGAGATCGCCCGGGCCAAAATTAAGATGAATCGCTGAAAGGTAACTCTTTGTGTTCGCGGAGCCCTGTGACTCCGCCGGCTTCAACACCCCGAAATGCTGTCCTGCACCCAATAGCCCTCGCACTCATCCGAGCACCACCGCCGCTGCCGGTAATCCGCCACGGCAACGCGGCACCGCACGCAGCGATTTTTTCGTAAAAGCCACAACGCTCGCAGCCTCGGAAATGTCATGATCTTGGGCATATTGTTGCCTCCTGGCACCGTTCGGCAAGACGATGACGTCAACCTAAACCCCCGCCGCCAGCAGCGAATCGGGTGCGCGCAAGTCCGACCCAGAACTGGGGCCATGCCCTTACGAAGACGACGGATGCTCTGAACCGGGGCGCTTAGGGCGCCGACGCAAGCGCATCGCCGCCCAGACGAGCTGGACTCCCCCGAGCGGCGCTCAACGCAGCATCAAAATACGCTCTCTATTCAGCGCGTAACGTCTCGTAGTAGGCCCGAGCCGCGTCCCACGTCGGCAGCAACCCACTAGCCGCAGCCTCCGCCAGCCCAGACGCATCGGCGTCCTTCGGCGACAGCAGCAACTCCCCCGCCTCCGGCGGAAAGACCAACCCAACCTCCGGGTCAAGCGGATTAATCCCGTGCTCCCGTCCGGGGTTGAACGGGCTCGTCACCAGATAGCTGACGGTCGCGTTGTCCGTCAGAGCCACAAAGCAGTGCCCCAGCCCCTCGGCGATGTACACCGCGCGCCGGTCAGTGTCATCGAGAAGCACACTGTCCCACTGCCCATACGTCGGCGACCCCACGCGAATGTCGATGATGTAGTCGAGAACAGCACCGCTCACCGCGGTCACATACTTGGCCTGGCTCGGCGGCACATCAGCAAAGTGGATGCCGCGCACCGAGCCGCGCTTCGAGACCGACGTATTCGCCTGCGCAAGATTCAGCCGATGCCCGATCTTCTCCTCGAGGCGGTCAAAGCGGTACCACTCGAGAAAAACACCGCGGTCGTCCCCGAACTGCTTCGGGGTGATCTCGTAGGCATCAGGAATGGTCAGTTCACGAATTTGCAATGTGGTGCCGTTCTGATCGGGAGCTGGCTAGGTGAGAGTCAGAGCGGGTGTCGCTGGCGTTGCTGATTCCAGAAGGGCAGTGAGGTATCGCCCGTAGCCGCTTTTGACCAAAGGTGCGGCGAGCTCACGCAGCTGGGCGTCGTCGATCCAGCCGGCGCGCCAGGCAATCTCTTCGATGCAGCCGACCTTGAAGCCCTGACGGTCTTCGATGACGCGCACATACTCAGACGCCTGCATCATGGATTCGAATGTGCCGGTGTCCAGCCAGGCCGTGCCGCGGTCGAGCACCTGCACGTGCAGGGCACCCTTCTCGAGATAGCGCTCGTTGACCGTGCTGATCTCCAGTTCCCCGCGAGCACTCGGCTCAATCGACTTGGCGATCTCGACAACGGAATTGTCGTAGAAGTAGAGACCAGGAACGGCGTAGTTGCTCTTGGGCTGGGCCGGCTTCTCTTCGATGGAGACCGCGGTCATGCTTTCATCGAACTCGACAACGCCATAGGCAGTCGGATCAGCGACGTGGTAGGCGAAAATGCGGGCACCCTCAATCTTGGCATTGCCTCGCAAAGCCGTGCCGAGCCCGGAACCGTGAAAGATATTGTCGCCGAGCACGAGTGCCACAGACTTGTCGCCGATGAATTCTTCACCAATGATGAACGCTTGGGCGAGGCCATCTGGCGAGGGCTGCACGGCGTACTCGATGCGGATGCCGAGCTGCAATCCGTCTCCGAGTAAAGCCTTGAACTGACCGCTGTACTCCGGCGTGGTGATGATCAGGATCTCTTTGATGCCGGCCATCATGAGTGTGGATAATGGGTAGTAAACCATCGGCTTGTCGTAGACCGGCATCAACTGCTTCGAAATGGCTTTCGTGATCGGCCACAGCCTCGTGCCCGAACCGCCGGCCAGAATGATTCCGCGCATGGGTAAGTTCCCCTCAACGTGTGTCTGTCGCAGGCAGCGCGGAATGGTACCCAAATGGGCGCACACCGGCGGTGGCAAATCATGCCCCCCGCACGGAGTCAGTCTATCTACCCCCATAGAGTGGGCTTACACATCACTTCTTGCGAACCGATTGGGCAGCACACCAATGAAGATTCTCGTCACCGGCGGCGCCGGTTTCATCGGCTCCAACTTCGTCCGCCGCACCCTCAAAGACAGGTACCCCGGGCTGGAGGGCGCTGAAGTCGTCGTTCTCGACGCCCTGACCTACTCCGGCAACCTCGCCAACCTCGCCCTCATCGCCGACTCGCCCCGCTACACCTTCGTGCACGGCGACATCCGCGACGCCGCCCTGCTCGACACCCTCTTTCCCGGCCTCGACGCCGTCGTGCACTTCGCCGCCGAAAGCCACGTCGACCGCTCCGTACGCGACGCCTCAATCTTCGTCGAGACCAACGTGCTCGGCACCCAGCAGCTGCTCGACGCCGCGCTGCGCTCGGGTCTCCCCCGCTTCGTGCACGTCTCCACCGACGAGGTCTACGGCTCCATCGCGACCGGCTCCTGGAACGAAGAACGCGCCCTCGAGCCCAACAGCCCCTACAGCGCCTCGAAGGCCGGCAGCGACCTGCTCGCCCGCAGCTACCACCGCACCCACGNCTCGATCACCCGCTGCTCGAACAACTACGGCCCCTACCACTTCCCCGAAAAACTCATCCCGCTATTCGTCAGCAACCTCATCGACGACCTGCACGTACCCCTCTACGGCGAGGGCAACAACATCCGCGACTGGCTGCACGTCGACGACCACACCCGCGCCATCGCCCTCGTGCTGGTCGGCGGCCGCGCCGGCGAAATCTACAACATCGGCGGCGGCACCGAACTGACGAACCTCGAGCTCACCCAGATGCTGCTCGACTCCACCGGCAAGGACTGGTCCTACGTCGACCGCGTCGCCGACCGCCTCGGCCACGACCTGCGCTACTCCGTCGACATCACCAAGATCCAGGCCGAACTCGGCTACGCCCCCGAAGTCCCCTTCACTCAGGGCCTCGCCGACGTCGTGCAGTGGTACCGCGACAACCGCCACTGGTGGGAACCGCTCAAAGAACGCTCCACCCTCGTCGGCTAGCATCGGTTGTGAACCCCGCAAAAATCAGTGATCAGATATTCTGATTCTTACCGATGAGTCCGGCTCGCGGTTGACCGGGACACCGCAAAGCCCTGACTGATGCCTTTATCGTCAAGGCGGCTGCCTCTGGGCAACATTGCAAACGGAAGTCATGAGTCGATGACAACTGTGCACATCGATAGGGTTCTTAGTGGATTCTCGATCAAGCATTTGGGGGAAGCATGGCGAATTGTTTAGTAATTGGCGGGAATGGTTTTATCGGAGCGAATTTGTGCACGGCGCTGGCAAATTCAGGTCACCAAGTCCTTGCGTTCGACCGATTCAGTCGAGGAATTCACGCTGTATCGCATCCCAACGTTGGAAGTTTCATTGGAGACTTCATGAGTCGTTCGGATCTTGCTGCAGCGTTGAAGGATCAAGATTATGTGTTCCATTTCCTGTCGACAACGACACCGATTACCGCCGAGAGCGAACCGTCTCTTGATCTACGAACCAACGTTAGCCAGACTGTCGACCTTCTTGAACTCTGCGTGGCCGCAAACATCAAGCGGTTCTACTACTCATCGAGCGGTGGAGCAATCTACGGACCACAAGGCCGTTCCTTGTATGCCGAGTCGAATTCGACATTACCGGTCTCCCCATATGGCATTGGCAAACTTACGATTGAAAACTACCTCCGATATTTCCGGGTGAGACATGGCCTTGACTCCATTTCGCTGCGAATCTCGAATCCATATGGAGCCGGTCAAAGCATAGAAAAACGGCAGGGTATCATCCCAATTGTCTTGCATCAGGTGGCATCCGGAGGGCCGATTAGCCGTTTGGGAGACGGGACTATGATCAGGGACTATCTGTTTATCGACGATTTGGTTCGAATGATCCTGCTTCTGGTCGATCGTCGACCACAGTACGACGTATACAACTTGGGCAGCGGGCAGGGTTCGTCCGTAAACACTATTTTTGACTCGATTCGACGGGTAACCGGCGTAGATTTCGTAACGAGGGACCTCCCTAAGCCGTCGACCTTCGTAGATCACGTGGTGTTAGATATGACAAGATTCACAACCGAATTCGGTAAACCAAACCTGACGACTCTCGATGCCGGCGTGAATTCGGTGTGGGACCTTGTGCGCGAACAAACAGGACAGACCAGCTCCACGCATAGCGCAAATGAAGTTCTTCTTCCACAGCCGAGACCGGACAGTTTCAGCACCAGCATGTCCGGGTGACGAACGCCCACCCGTAAGGAAGCAAACCTCACGTTTTAGCAGTGCTGACGCTTCAAGCGAGTGTGTAGAACAAGGCGATGTGCCATTGTCGCTTGCCATGAGTATGGGACCACCGTAGGCGGTTTTCTGCCAGGCTCATGGGACCACCTGATTAGCCGGTTATGGGACCATCCGGCGCGCCTTGCCGGTGGGTCCTCCGCTCCGCTGTTGGATCGTCGCGTCACTGCTCTCGACGTGGAGGTTCATCCTCGATGGGGTTCAGGGAGGTCAGCGAGAATGAGATCAGGGAAGTGTTGCGCGGGTGACTCGACGGGGTCGGGCTGCGTGTCGTGGCCGAGCGGGCGGGCGTGGACCGGAAAACCGCGCGCCGGCATGTATTGTGTTCGCCGCGCAGGAGGCGGGGCTGGAGCGCACCGCCAGCGTCGCGGCGACCACGGCCGAGATCGTCGGAGCGGTCGTCGCGGCGGTGCGGCCGCGGAATTTGTCAAGGCGAATGAGGCCAGCGTGAGTTTACGCTGCTATTCGATCGTTGGATTAACGACGTAAAAAGCCACCGTGCGATGGTCAGTGAGTACCGATCAAAGAACTCACAGAAAGACACATCACACGATGGCTTTAGTCCAGTCTGCCCTGCTTGCGCTCCTCGCGGAACTTAAGCTCACCGATGTCACCGATCGAATCCGAATGGTGACCGAAACGCTCTATCAAGAACTCATCGATGCCGAGGCCACCGTGCACATCGGCGCCGCCCGGTTCGAACGCTCCGATGACCGCACCGCGCAGCGCAACGGGACCCGCCCGCGCGTCTTGACGACGACGGCTGGCGACCTGAATCTCAAGATCCCGAAGCTGCGCCAGGGGTCGTTCTTCCCTGCCCGCCTCGAGCGGCGCCGACGTGTTGACCAGGCCCTGTTCGCCGTCGTCATGGAGGCTTACCTCCATGGCGTCTCGACCCGCAAGGTCGACGACCTGGTCAAGGCCCTCGGCGCTGACACCGGCATCTCCAAGTCCGAAGTCTCCCGGATTTGCGCCGATCTCGACGGGGAAGTCGCCACCTTCCGCGACCGGGACCTCGGCGTCACCGGCTACCCCTACGTGTTCCTCGACGCCACGTATTGCAAGGCTCGCGTCAACCACCGCGTCATCTCTCAAGCGATGGTCGTCGCCATCGGCGTCGCCGCCGACGGCCGCCGCGAAGTCCTCGGCTTCGACGTCGGCGACAGCGAAAACGAGCCCTTCTGGACCGAGTTCCTCCGGTCCCTGAAAGCCCGTGGGCTGGACGGTGTCAAGCTCGTCATCTCCGACGCGCACACCGGTCTGAAGAAGGCCATCAGCACCGTGTTCCAAGGCGCGGCCTGGCAACGCTGCCGGGTGCATTTCATGCGAGATGTGCCCTCGATCGTGCCGCGCGCCAGCCAAGACATGGTCGCCGCGGTCATCCGCACCATCTTCGCCCAGCCCGACGCGAAGCACATCCAAGCCCAGTTCGACGAGGTCACCCGGATGCTCGAGCCCGCCCATCCCAAAGTCGCCACGATGCTCCACGATGCCCGCGCCGACATCCTCGCGTTCTGCGGGTTCCCACCCAAACACTGGCGGCAGATCTGGTCGACGAACCCGATCGAACGCCTCAACAAAGAGATCAAACGACGCACCGATGTCGTCGGTGTGTTCCCCAACCCCGCGGCCCTGCTCCGCCTCGCTGGAGCCGTCCTCGTCGAGCAACACGACGAGTGGGAGGCCGGGTCCCGCCGCTACCTCGCCGAGAACTACATGCGCCAGCTGGACGCCTTCAACGCCGCTCTCACCAGCCCCGACGCCAGCGCTCTGACGGGGGTGATTCGCATCCCCGAACTCAGTGCTGCATAATCAAAAAAAGCTGTCCCGCACGGTGACGATGAATTACACCACCCGGCGGGACGTGACCAAATCAAATCTGACCAGCACCACTACAACGACCATCGGCATAGCCCCAGGATCGGTATAGGACATCACCTATCTGAGGACCTGGGCGGGCTGGGTCTACCTGGCGACCGTCATCGACGCGCACAGCCGCCGAGTCATCGGCTGGGCCATCGCCGACCACATGCGGACCGATCTGATAGTGAATGCCCTCGTGATGGCCATGACGTTGCGCGGCGACAGGCCGGCACAAGTCATCTTTCACAGCGACAGAGGCACCCAATATGCCTCGGCCCAGATCACCGCGTTCGCGATCAAGAATGGCATGACCCGCTCGATGGGATTGACCGGTATTTGCTGGGACAACGCGATGGCCGAGAGCTTCTTCGCGACGCTGAAAACCGAGTTCTACTACCGCCGAGTGTGGCCCACCCTCGACCGTGCCACCCCCCGTTGCCTTCGAACTGCAATACTCGCTACAGACCGCGGAAGTTCAACCCGCCGCTTAACCCGTGTCCACTAACCGGGGGCAAGGCCACCCTCTTGTGGCAGAGTGCAGCATTCCATCACCAGCAGCACCGCGGCGCTCGGCCGCAGCGTGCGGCGTCGAGAATGCTGCACTCTGGGCGAGAGCGTCCGCTTACTCAGCGGTGCGACAATCTAGGCAAGCCCGACAATGTACGATTCGTAATGACGATGGGGGAAACATGGGGTCGGTCAGTGTAGGGCGTACTACACGGCGGCGATCAGTCGCTATTGATACTGTGCGCGTGGTCGGCCTGATCGCCGTAGTCGCGGGGCACATGTGGGCTGGTTCCCCGGACGATTCAGCGAATCCCGTCCGGATAGCGCTGTATTCGTGGCATGTTCCGTTGTTCTTCTTTCTCACCGGCTATATGAGGTCGCAGCACAAGCCGTTGGCGGTCGAGACCATTGCTCGGGCGCGATCCTTGCTTGTGCCATTCGCGGCGTGGACCATAATTCTTGGCGTTCCGTATTTCTATTGGCTCGCCCAGCGAGATGGCTCGTTCCTGCTTGCAATAACAGAGACGCTGTGGGGCGGCGGGGTGGTTCGTGGCATGTTTGCGCCTTATTGGTTCCTACCCCTGCTCTTCTTCGTTGCCGTGCTACTCCGGGCGCTCGACCTTGCGCCTCGATGGATTGCATGGACATTGGGTCTATCCGGCCTCGCCGCCTCCTACCTCTTCGGCTCGACGCTGGCAATGCTCCCGCACGATGTTTTCTTCACGCTCCCCTGCATGCTCTTTGCGCTGGTCGGGGCTGAGATACGAAAAGGACTACCGCGCGTGCGTCACAGTGGATGGTGGGGACTTACTTTCATCGCCGCGGCCGCGGTCTTGCTCGCGACCGAAGTTGCTGCACCGCTCGACATGAAAGTGGGCAACTTCGGGACACCCGTGCTTAGCGTCCTGGTAGCCCTCTTGATCTGCGCAGGCATGGTCGCCGTCGCCACGACCATCCTGGATGGTCGGGACGTGCGCGCGGGCGTCGTGATCACCGAGCTCGCCCGAACCTCCATGGTCGTACTGCTCACTCATACATTTTTCTACTGGCTGCTGCCCGCCTTCCCCCTGAGCAATCTAGCCATCTTCGCGATAGCCCTCGCCGGCTCATGGCTACTCGGAGCGGCGATCCATCGAAGCCCATTCAGCATGACCCTCGCCGGGATTCCACGAGTCGCACCTACTACTTCCCGCACTGACGCCCGGGCACCGACCGCACGATAGATTTGCCGCAGGCGACTTATCGCGCTTATCCCGAATTCGGGATAACCGCGGTAGTGCGTAGACGGTTAGCTCAGGTTGCGTTGAGCTTTCGGGCCTTGATCAGCGATTTGGCGGTAGGTGGTCGGCGCTCGTTGGGCGCCCAGCCCGAGCGATATTTGAAACGCGGCCATTGGCGTGTTTCGCCGGTTGTAGCGGAATGTGAATTCGTTCGTGTAGACGCCCAGATGTTCGTTGCTCACCGATCGGTGCGTGCCACGTAGCCAGGTCTTGAAGTTGCTGATGGCGCGGTGTACGCGTGGAAGGACGGGGTCGGTATCACCGACCTTCTTGGCGGCGCGTTGGGATCGTTTTCGGTGGTCATAACCGTTCTTCGTCAAGGCGGTAGCCCATCCAGCCGTCAGTATGCACGATGGCGCCGGGGGCGACGTTGTCGGCCACGAAGCCGCGCAGCGTATCGCCGGAGGCGTTGGGGATCACGGTCATCCGAACTCGTCCCGAGCCATTCCCGCGCACCTCAAGGGCCACCGCGACCAGCGCAGCCTTGGCGATGAGGCTTCTCCTGCCGCGCCGACCAGTCTCCCTGCCTCCGACTTGGCACTCATCAACTTCGACCTCGCCGGTCAGAAGAGAGCGGTCCGGATTGACCATGGCGCGCCGTAGTTTGTGGAGTGGCGAGTAGCGCTTGATGGTAGCGCCAGTCCAGACACTTGGTAGCGCTGTTCTGAAGAGGTGGTAGCGGCCCGGGCGTGGTGCCCGAGCCGCTCAGGTGTTACTCCCAGTAGCTCTTCTCGGCGCGGGCTTGGTCGTTGCGGTGCTGGCGCATGTCGATCTGGCCGAGGTTGATGATGCGGGCGTTGTTGGCGAGGCGGTTCACGATCGAATCCGCCGCGACCCGGTCGGGCAGCTCGGCGACCCAGTGCGCGGGTCCGGTCTGCGAGGCGATCATGGTCGGCAGCCGGTGCTCACGGTTCGCGAGGATCGCGAACAGGTCGCTGGCTGCGTCGCTGTCAACGCCGACCGTGAGGAAATCGTCAATGATCAGCAAATCGATGTTGGAGAGCTCGTTCAAAAGCTTCTGATGAGCGATGCCGTCGCCGCGAGCGATGACAAGTCGTCTGGCGAGGTCGTCCATCCGGAAGTAGAGAACGGAGTGTTCGCTGTGGCAGGCGCCGATGGCCAGCGCGCAGGCGAGTGGCCCTGCCCCCGTTGACTGGACACCTCACAAGAGAGAATGTTCACATGGGAAACACACGTCGGGAGTTCACTCCTGAGTACAAAGACGAAGCCGTG
>NZ_SOHE01000048.1 GCF_004403305.1 Cryobacterium frigoriphilum
CGATGTGTTGACACCGTGTGTAACCGAAGTGGTGAGTGCGTTTGTAAACAAAGTGGTGAGCGCGGATGTAAACAAAGAGCTGAGTGATTACATACCAACAACGTGGACTAGCCGTACCGAGACGGACTACTCGCCACCTACCTGCATCGTAGGTGCCAAGCCCCTGAGAAGACCCGGACTCAAGCGCGCAAAGGTTCGACGCCGGATGCGCCCGTGCCGCCGGCGATGAAGCTCGGCGTCCGGCGGGGTACTAGGACAACGGGGCGGGAACGCGGACGGCAGGACTCTCCCACGGGAATCCACTTCTGACGTGTACTGGGGGCCTCGAATCGACCGAGCGAATGCGGTCGATGACATAACCTGTGGCCATGTCCCGATCGCTAGGCGTAGCCGTCGCCTCCGCCGCACTGCTCGCCACGCTACTCAGTGGATGTAGTCCTAGCTCGTATACCAATGACGAATCGGAGCTCGAACCCGTAGGTGAACCCGTGGTTGTTGACCCTGACACGGAGGCGCGGTCGTTTGAGTGGAACTCAGCCGAAGTCGTACCAGCTCCCGTTGTTAAGGAACTGCCCGGCGGCGGGATCGCGTGGGACGACGCGGTCAACTATGCCGGCACGGCGCAGCGCGTCTGCGGGCCTCTTGCTGGTGGTGGCAACTCTGACGACGACGTATTCCTCAACCTTGGCCGTGACTACCCTGATTCAGAACGCTTTCAGATCGTAATTTGGGACGTCGGCGGGCTCGAGCCGATTGACGGCCGCGTGACCCTGTGTACCTCGGGGCCGATCACGCTATACGAGGGCGTGGCTCAGATCGAGCTGACCGACCCGAGTCTCATCGAAATTTACGAGTAGTCGGCTTCCAGCTCGGGCCCCGGGACAACCGCCGGGAACGCCACAAGGCCGTGCGCCGGGCCAAGGACCGCGACGCGGCTGCCTACTTCAGCGACCCCGCACTGCCCGAACACTTGCGCTAGTTGACGGTCTTCGCCGCGACGTTGATGGAGCTCATTCTCACTAACGGCACCCGCAAGCTGCAATTGGCTACGGGCTACGTGTCGAGCACAAGACTGTGGGTCTCTCGCCATCGCCGGAATCAGTGTGGGGATAATTATGTCGGTGGCCCACAGCATGCCGTGGATCTGGCTCACTCTGGAGTTGCGCGGTGATCTATCCGCAGGAGACCACCGAGTAAGCGCCAGTCGACGTTTTGGTCTGAACTACTTCACCGTCGACAATTATTTCGCAGGTAATCCAACCATCCCCAGAATTCATCTGAGCATTGAAGTTGCCGCGCTCATAGACACTCGGTACCGACGATGGGTACCAGGTTTTTGTCCAGGGCAGGGACTCTCCGTTTGCTTGCTGAATGGAGAAAGTACCCGGCGCTGCCCATGTGATCATTCCTCGGCTCGCGCTGCTGGTAATGGCGAAAGAGAACTCGTGACCGATCTGCGCTTCGATCTGGGCTCCTACCGGCATTACTGTCCCAGCTGCGTAGACCTGACTTCGAACAATGCCAGTACTCGAGAGTGGGAGTGCGTATCCGGAAAAGCCAAGGTCATTTAGCGCTTGTTTAGCCTCGTCGCCGGTTTTTCCAGCTAGATCAGGAACGACGGCTGTCGGCCATTGTGCCCGCACGTCCACTGCATCGCCGATAAGCAGAACATCGCCAGGCGCAGCCGACTGAGAATCCACGAGCCAGGTCCCAGATTTCCCAAGCTTGGCTGTCAACGTGGCGCTCTCCTTAGAGCCCCAATAGCTGTATTCGAGGTAAGCGAGATCGAGTTTGAATTCGGCTGGCAGCGGACCGCCATAACTTGGCTCGGACGATTGCTTTGCTGACAGGCCTACCTGCTTGAGAAGGCTCAAAGCCTCCGCCGATGGCATCCCCGCTAGATCTGGCACTTGGGTGATGGGAAGTGCAAGCGTTATCGAGACATCAGAACCTGCCCGAACCGATTGACCTGCACTTGGGCTCACGGTCGTCACCGTCCAGCTGTCGACGTTTGCCGTTTCTGTGAGCGCGAATTCGGCACCGGTGAAATCGACATCGCCCGTCACGTCCAGTTGCTCTGCCAAGGCAGCTAGGGCCACGGGACTTGCGTCTTGATTTAGCCCAGGTCCAGTTGGATCGCCTGATTCCAAACGCAACAGTTGGGCCTGAGCGGGTTGGCCGCTCAGGCCGTTGGCTGCCAAAACTTTCTGGGCGTCGGTCAGTGGCATGCCGCCGATATCTGGTATTTCGACCTTGTCTAGGTCGAAATCAAACGAGACGACCGTTCCAGGAAAAACCCTTGCGCCGGCAATTGGATTCTGGGTGCTGATCGTCGTGAACTTCTGGATGTCGTCTGTCGGAAGTGGACTATCGGGCTCAAGACCTAGTTCCAGCTCGCTTGCGGCCAATCCGGCTTCGGGCACCGAGAGTCCCGCAAGATCGGGGACGACGACTTTCTGAGCCTCGACGGTTAACCAAGAAATGCCTGCGCCAATGACTAGGAGGCACGCTGCGGCAAGAACAATCCGCCTGCGAAATTTGGGGTGCGCACGAAATCTCGTCCAACGGGAGGAATTGTGTTGGTCTTGAACGACTCGAGATGACACCGTTCGTCCTTCGGGGATCTCAGCCCCACTGCGTTCTTGCATCCCCAAGTTTCCTTGCTGCCTTGCTCATCCCCATAGGCACGCCCGCCGAACATTCTCGACTGCGCCGGTCAATGTTCTGATTATGCCGCAGTCAGCCCAGGAACGACTATCTCGCGCGAGGAAGTCGCCGGCGGGACCCCCGATCGGATGGACTGCTAGAGAGATACGAACAGATTCCCGTTCGCGTCGATATGCGAGGGAGAAATCGAACCGAAGAGTCCGCTACCGCAATCGAGCGCGCGCGGCGTCACGTACCTTCGGGTGCGGGTCGTCGGCCATGATCGCAAGGAGCGAATCGTCGGCTTCCACTTCGCCCACATACTTCAGTCGGTGGTCGAGACCGCGAAGACCGATCATAGACAGAAGTTGAGGAGTGCCCCCTGGTCCAGTCGGCGTCCAGTAGGGCCGCACGCCGAAGATCGGTACGCTGGGGTCAGAGTCGTAGGCCTTCAGCCATAGGCGCGCTGTGCTTGCGAGCAAGCCCCCCGAATTCGCAACTTGCAGAGCAACCTGACGGTTGTTCTCTTTGGCATCCAGATCCTCGCCTTGCGTTGTGTCTTCAGGTATGGACTTTCTCTGGGATAGGGCAAGTCCGACACCGGACAACGCAAGGGCACCTAGGCCCCATGGCATTCCAGCTGCGAAGCTGTCTTGCTCGAATGCACCGTATCCGACAAGAAGCCCGCTAATGAAGAATAGTCCGCCAAGAAACTGTCGCATGGCCAGTATTGAATCAGACCGGCTGTGAGTGCCTCTAGCCCACACCCGGGGGCTATTTCTGCAGATCTCGGATCGTGCTCTGATTTCGTAGACAACTCGGTCGACGCCGGCGGCGCGTTCTCGTCTCTGGGTGCACGACCGCGCGGATGCGCCAGAGATGCTCGACGTGCACGAGTGGGAGAAGCGGCGTCTCTCTACCTGCGGAAGGGTGATCCGTCGCGACCGACCTGCACTCGGCGCACAATCGGTAGCGTGTGGGCAATACCGAGGCGATGACGGATGCTGCCTACGCGGCCTGGCGGGCGGACATCCGCTCGGGTAAATCGACCGTTCTGATCAGTGATTCAAACGAGGCGGTGGCAGCTCTGAACGTGCGGGCGCGCACAGAGCTGATTCTGGAGGGGCGGGTCGACGCTCGGCGCGAGGTCGAGCTGCACGACGGATCCCGTGCCGCGGTTGGCGACCTGGTGATCACGCGGCGCAACGATCGGCGGCTGTGTGCGGCGCGCACCTAGGTACGCAATGGTGATCGGTGGGTCGTGGTCGGGGTGCGGCGCGATGGCGGGGTCGAGGTTCGACGTGCGGGTCGGCGGCGGGGGAGCGCGGTGGTGCTGCCGGCGGCGTATGTTACCGAGCATGTCGAGCTGGGGTACGCGGTGACGTCGCACCGGGCGCAGGGACTGACGACCGATACCGCGCATGTGGTGGTGGCGACGAGCATGCCACGGGAGAACTTCTACGTCGCGATGACGCGCGGGCGCGAGGCGAACACCGCCTATGTCGCGATCGACCGCCCGGATGTGGCGCATGTGGGGCCGCGGGCCGGGGACGATCCGGAGGTGTCGGGCCGCAGCATTCTGTACGGAATTCTGCAGCACGTCGGCGCCGAGCTGTCGGCGCACGAGACGCTGGCGGCCGAGCAGGATGCCTGGGGTTCGGTGGCGCAGCTCGCCGCGGAATACGAGACCCTTGCTGCGGCCGCGCAGCACGACCGGTGGGTCGCGGTGGTGAAGGGGAGCTGGCTCACGCCGGCTCAGGCTGACGCGGTCGTCGAGTCGGATGCCTTCGGGCCATTGGCCGCGGAGCTGCGGCGGGCTGAGGCCCACCACTATGACGTCGCTCAGTTGCTGGCGCGGGTGGTGGTGGCGCGCCGGTTCGAGGATGCCCAGGACATCGCGGCGGTACTGCACGCCCGAGTTGCAGGGGCGCTGGCTCGGGACGCCGCGGCTGGACGATCTCGCCGATCGCCGCGCTTGATCGCTGGGCTCATTCCTCCTGCCCTCGGTCCCATGGACCCCGCCATGCACCAAGCCCTGGCCGAGCGCAGCAACCTGATCGAGTCGCGAGCGGCCGCCGTGCTCGATGCCGCACTTCTTGCTGGGGAGCCGTGGACTCGAGCGCTCGGCGCAGCGCCCCACGGTTCGGCCGCCGCCGCATGGCGCCACAGCGGATGCACCGTCGCGGCCTACCGAGACCGCTACGCCATCGTAGGCATCAGCCCCCTCGGCGCCGTCCCCGGCTCAACCGCCCAGAAGCTCGATGCCGCCCGCGCCCGTGCCGCCCTCGAGGCGGCCCAGCGCCTGGCGGCCAGCCGCAACGAATTTTCTGCTCCTACGCGGCCGGCTTCGCTGGAGTTTGCACGGCACCTCCCGTCGCGATGAAACGCAGACCCGGGAGTGGCGGGATCCAATCGGCTTTCTAGACTCGTCGAGCACCGTGGCCGACATTGTCTGGCGCAGCCAGGTCCGCGAGGGCGACGGATTTCATCCGGATGCCGCCGGCTACGAACAGCTTGCCACGATCATCAGGATGCCAATCCTCGAGCGGCTCGGCCTGCACGCCAGCGACGCGCCCAACGCTCTAACTCAATAAGAAAGCGCTCCGTAAGCCGAACCCCCTACGGGAACTGAGCTAGACCTCGGGTTAGTAATGTTCGCGGGCTTGCAGGATGACGATGTGGTCGTCCGTGACGTAATAGACCAAGCGGTTCGTGTCGTCGATGCGGCGGGACCACGCGCCGGAGAGGATGTGCTTGAGAGCCTCGGGTTTGCCGATGCCAGCGAACGGATCGCGCAGTGCGTCGGTAATCAGCTGGTTGATTCGCTTGAGAGTCTTACGGTCCTGAGTCTGCCAGTAGACGTAGTCCTCCCACCCATTCGGGTCGAAGGCAATCGTTCGACTCACGCGTCGAAGAGATCGTGCTGCTCGAACTCGCCACGCCGGACCCGCTCAATCGCCGTGAGCAACCGCTCGGCATTGGCGGGGCTCCGCAGCAGGTACGCCGTCTCGGTCATCGCGTCATAGTCCTCCTTTGAGAGGATGACAGCGTTTCCGTGCCGGGATACGACCTCGACTGCGATGTGGTCGTCGTTGACCTGCTGGATGAGCCCGAACAAATTCTTGCGTGCTTCCGTCGCGGTAATCGCCGACATGATTGCCTCCCTGAGTAGTACTTGATAACGTACCACTCAAGGATGCGGTGAGGGAAGTGCTCCGCTCCCGAATGGGGAACCCTAACCGGGCCCAATTCGATCGTGCCCGCGTCGCCCGCTGGTAAGTCGCAGCTCGCGCCCCATACTGACAACATGATCGTGGACGAGGATATTATTCGGATACTCCAGAGCTTAGATAGCTGGCGGGGCCCTGAATGGCGAAAACGAGAAGAGCCCTACGACTACCGCATCACCGGCGTTGTCGCANCGAAGTGCAGCAACGCGACGGCCTGACCGCCAGGCTAGTTGTCTCCTTGGCGTCCTCGGATTCCCCCCAGTATTGGTTATATGCGCCGCCCGCAAATGCGTGGGATTGGGTGACCCAGCTCCTGATCTGGATAGACGAAGAAGTGTTCACACTTGGTCTCGGCGCGAGTCGCTCCCGCACGGCCTCCGAAGGTGTCAGCTACGTGACTGTCGAACCCTATGGATGGCGGAGGAGCGACGAACACGATCACCTTCGCCTCAAAGCCGCCGCCGGCCCTGATGGCTGGCACGGCAATATCTCCGACTAGCAAATCGCTGCGTGAGCCCTGCCGATTGAAGGTTCCCGTAAGTGGGACGGCTACCGCGACGGATCTGGGGCCAAACCACTTGGCGACCGAGTGCGCCGACGTTGTGTCACAGGGGAACCTCCCACGGGACGGCCCGTTTGCTGCGAGAACTACTTCGTTTGGCTCCGGTTTGTCTTGCCTCGAAAAAGGCGCAATCCAAGAAAGATAAGCCCAACAAGCCCGAGGACCACGAGACCGCCCAGAATATAGCCGCTCGTGGCGACGTTTCCGGTGATACCCGCCTGGAAAGTTGTGAGTGCAAACCTGGCCTCAGGCTAGCCCCATGGATCGCCGGCGCACAAATGCCCACGATCGGCGAGCAGGGATCAGCACCACCACAAAAAGCCAGATCAAGAGCCCAGTTTGTGGTGCCAGCTCTGGCCCAGCCAACCGCGCTCACCCCGCACGACGAACCCTACACGGGATGCGTGGGGCAGGGAGTCGCCCCGTGCTGAGCTCAATCAGTCGATTAGGTCAATGCTCGGTGCTGTCTCAGCGAGACGCTGGAGATCTCGACAGCGTCCTCGAGTGCTGGTTTGGAATGTGGTTTCGCGTGCTTGCCGCGTTGATGGGTCGATAGGTTGTGAGCATGTACTTCTCAGAGCGCGCTCCAGAGGACTTCCCGGCACCCCCGACTATGGCGAAGGTGGTCGCCGAATTTCGGGTGCCGGTGATGTCTTTCGTTTCCCAGCCCGCTGTGGAGGTGCGAAGCGTCTCGACGACGGGGTCGTCCATGAACGGAGAGCCAACCCTTCTCACTTCGGTGTCACTCTCGTACACGTTTTGGCAGGTCCCCGGAGATCACGAGGATCCGGTCAATTTGGCAGATCTCGCGCCGGTGGACCGTGCGGCGCTCGAGGCACCGCCAATTCGGCCGCTGCCGGATTGGATGATGGAACAACGCGAGCTGATGCGCTATCCGATGCTCTGGGAAGCGGTCATGACCACCCGCCCGTCGGACGACGGGTCGCAGACCCTTGAGTCCACACTGGTCGATCACCTCAATTACATCGTGATGAACACATTCCGTGAGCAGCGCACAGTTGGTGGATTTCCGGGCGACCTCGATTCACCCGCGACGAAAAAGCACATCGAGCAGACATCCGTCCGCGTTGATGGTGTCGACCTCCCGGGGATGCACCTGGACACCGACCCTCACGTTTACGGCGTCGGCGTTGCTCTCAGTGATCGGATCTTGACCGCGGTCATCGCTCGCGACCACCTCGCGGACATCACCATCGCCTTTGAGACGCTCGCTTCGCATCCCGCCGTGGTCTGACGGTGCGCACCTGACGTGCCACCCACCCAGCGAGCACCTGCAAGAGGGACGGCTACGGCGACAGATCTAGGGCTGATCTGACGGAGAGGGCGGCGCGCGCCGCGGCATCCGCTGACGAAGAACCGGCAACGAAGAGGCGGCGGGCCGTGGCGGGGTATGACTTCACGTTTTCGATTCCAAAGTCGGCGAGCGTGCTGTGGGGTGTGGCCGACGCCGGTACGCAGGAGCGCATTGCGGCGGCGCATCATGCGGCGGTGGCCGAGGTGGTCGCCTATATGGAGCGTGAGGTCGCGGCGACGCGCACCGGCACCACCGGGCAGGGCGGCGCGGTCGCGCACGTGGACGTGACCGGCCTGATCGCGACGGCGTTCGACCATTTCGACAGCCGGGCGGGGGATCCGCACCTGCATACACACGTGGTGATCAGCAACACGGTGCAGACCGGGCTCGACGGCAAGTGGCGCTCGCTCGACGGACGGCCGATACACGAGGCCGTGGTGGCGCTGAGTGAGCTGCACGAGACCCTGTTCGCCGACGCGCTCACCCGTTCGCTCGGTGTGCAGTGGGAACCGCGGGAGCGGGGGCGCGATCGGCACCTGGCGTGGGCGGTGCGGGCCACGGTTCTGAGCTGCTCGATGGCGTTGCTGAACGTCTACGATCGTCGTAGCACTCATTGATTTCACCCCAAAGGTGAAATCGGCGGAGGGTGCAGGGAGGTTCGCTATGACGATGCTGATTTGCAGAGGCTCGCGACTGATGCTGACTTTCATATGCTCAGATACGGGCGGGATCTCAAAAGATCGTTTCGCAAGGCGATCGGTCTTCTGGAATCGTCCTCAAGCCAAGCGGAGTTGAGGAACTTTCGGGGACTCAGGCTGTTACTCCTGAAAGGAGATCTCAAGGGCCCGCACTCTGTTCGTCTTAATCCGCAATGGCGACTAATTATCGAGTTCAGAACCAATGCCCAACACCAAGAGATCTTGGTCATCAAGATCGTCGACTACCACTGAGCAATCGTGAGGAGGACACAATGAGTGATCTAGCGAACCGCACCATAGCTGAAGCGTTCCCTGTCGGGGAATATCTTCGTGACGAGATCGAGGCGCGCGACTGGAGCGTAAGCGAGTTCGCGCACATTATTGGCCGGCCGTTGCAGGCGGTATCGGAAATTCTCAATGGTAAGAAGTTGCTCACTGTGGAAACTGCCGTCGAAATCGCCCGTGCCACGGGTACTGAGGCGTTGACATGGCTCACCCTGCAGAACCGGTACGCGCTGTGGGCGCAAGCGGAGGCGCACGCTCCGAAGCTCTTGGACATCGAGCGGCGGGCTGCTTTGGCGAATCTGGTTCCGATGGCCGAACTCAGAAAGCGCGGACTTATCCAAGCCGGCGATGTGGCCGTGGAAGAAGCGCAGGTCTGGTCTGTCTTGCGGGCTGCTCCAGGCGCGCATCGGGCTAATTTCGCTCTCGCGGCGCGTCGCACCTTGGAGGCCGAGCCGCTCTCCCCGGCTCAGACGGCTTGGCTGGCTTTTTCCGCCAAGGCAGCTCGTGACCTCAACTCGTCGTCATACGACGGCCCAGGCTTGAAAGAACTGGGCGAAACCCTCACGAGAAGGCTCTCAACCCTGGATGCGCTATCGAGCGTACCGGCTTTGTTTGCGCAGGTGGGCGTTCGCGTGGTGCACCTTGCTGCATTCAAGTCGGGCAAGATCGACGGAGCCTGTTTCACGGACGAGAGGGGCCCAACAATTGCAGTTTCGGGCCGCGGAAACGCTATGGACAAACTCATCTTCACGCTTCTTCATGAGACGGCACACGTGGTGCTGGGGCACGCCAATGACGGGATCGTCATTGATGATCAAACCGACCCCCAATCAATGGATGACCAGGAACGAGAAGCGGATGCCTTGGCGTCGTCTTGGACGCTGCATCAACCGCTGCCGAGTGGAGTGCGAATCTCCGCGAAAGAGGTGGAACGATGCGCGACTGTTCAAGGCGTTCATCCGGCCTTGGTCGTTGGTCGGTTGCACTTCGACGGCGTCGTGCCGTGGGGGCATCTGAACGGGCTGGTACCCAAGGTTGACGCGATTCTGGCTCGCTGGTGAGGTCCTTAGATAGCTGACGGCGTTGGACTTCGAGCATCCGGAGCGGCGTGCTCCTCCACGGCACGGCCGAGCTCGCTTCAACGCATAATCGCAAACACCGCGCCACGCCTCGTCAGGATTGATGGCGCGCACCTTCGTCACGACGACGGAGGTGGGCGCGGTGACGGTGTCGATGCGGGTGATGAGTGCCGGGGACGGCCACAAGTACCTGCTGCGCACCGTCGCTGCCAGTGACGGCGACCGTTCGATGTCGACTCCGCTCACTCGGTACTACATCGCGGAGGGCACGCCGCCCGGCCGCTGGCTGGGTGGCGGTCTCGCCGGACTCGGCGGCGGCCTCATCGTCGACTGCGACCGGGTCACCGAGGCCCAGCTGCAGCTCTTGGTCGGCCTGGGACGAGACCTGGTTACCGGCGAACCGCTCGGGCGGCGGGCACTGCGGCATCCGCTGACGATGAACCGGCCTCGAAGCGGCGGCGAGCCGTGGCCGGCTATGACTTCACGTTTTCGCTTCCGAAGTCGGCGAGCATCCTGTGGGGTGTGGCTGACGCGGCTCTGCAGGAGCGCATCGCGGCGGCGCACCATGCGGCGGTGGTCGAGGTGATGGCGTACATGGAGCGCGAGGTTGCGGCGACGCGCACTGTCACCACCACCGGGCAGGGTGGCGCTAACTCGCCGGATGTAACTCGCCGGACTACCGCGACGACCAAGGGCTACTCGCCACTGATGGGTCGAACAGCGATTGCGCCAACTCATCGCTCAAGTGGAACGCTACTATTCCATTCACTGTTTTCTCGATATAATGGAACCTCAGTGTTCCAGTGTCTGAGCATGGAATGCCGCTATCCCCCTGGAGGCCGATGTGCTCGTCAACGACCTGGTCGAGCTCGGTGCACTCATCCACCGGCGCCGCACTGAACTCAACCTTTCGCAAAATGAGCTTGCCCACACGGTCGGCACAACCCGCCAATGGGTGTCGCGCCTGGAAAAAGGCAAGAATGACATCGGCACTGCCCGGCTGCTCGCGGTCCTTGGTGTACTGGAGTTGAATGTCGAGATCCGGCCGCCGCGCCTCGAAAGCGCCGCATTGGCCATCCCGGGAGACGTCGGGGCACCATCGTTGATCTCGCCCCAAATCGAGCGCTTGCTGGCCAGAATGACGGACGAGACTCAGGCGCTTCGACCAGACGCTTACTCACCCAGTATCGGCCTCAGGCTGCCGGATCGCACAGCCAGCTCGTCGCTGAATGTGCTCGACGCGGGTCGTCGGCGCATCTTCGAGGCGAGCCTGAAACTCTCACAGCGAGCCGCAGAGGCAGACACAGAGACAGAGAAAAGGACAACTACAGAGGCAGAGCCCGACGATGCCCAGTCTTGACGTGTTCCTCTACGGTGCGCATGTCGCCATGCTCGAACTGCTTGCACCGTTGCAGTATCGCCTCACCTATCGCGCCCAGTGGCTGGACGACCCGAACCAGATGCCGGTAAGCCTGTCCCTGCCTGTTGGCGCGGCACCGATCACTGGGCCAAAGCTCACATCCTTTCTCGACAATCTGCTCCCCGACAACGCGGATGTCCGCGAGCGGTGGGCAGTCCAAGCCGGGCTGGCCACTGCTGAGCCGTTCGAGCTCCTGCGCGCCTACGGCACCGACGTGGCCGGAGCCATCCAGTTTGCCGAACCGGGCACAGACCCGAACCAGCAAAGCAACAGTGCCAGCAACCCGATCAGCAATGCCGAGATTGCAGCGCGAATCCGCGCGATCAGGGAGGACGACACCAGCTGGCAAGATTCCGCCCGGAACACAGGCTCCTTCTCCCTCGGCGGCGCCCAGGGGAAGTTCTCGCTCGGGAACGCCGGTACCGGCTGGTACGAGCCGACCGGTAGCCACCCGACCACGCACATCTTCAAGCCACGGGTGCGTGGCCAGAAGGATGGCGAGCTTGTTGAATTCGTCGCCATGACCGTTGCTCGCATCATCGGGATCGACACCGCTGGCGTACACCTCAGCTTGTTCGACGGCGAGCACACCCTCGTCGTGGAACGCTTCGATCGGTTGGCTATAGGTGCTGGTTCTGGTTCTGGTAGTGCTGCGATCCTCCGCATCCACCAAGAGGACCTCGCCCAGGCATCCGGCGTCACCCGACTGCAGAAGTACGAGAGCCGCGGAGGCCCTTCCTACAGAGACGTGCTGCGCCTTCTCGATACTCACGTGTCTGACGAACACAAAGAGTCCTCAAAGCTGACCTTCGTTCAAGCTCTCGTGTTCTCCTGGATGGCCCTGAACACCGATGCTCACGCCAAGAACTATTCCGTCTTCATTCGCCCCGACGGCGCCGCACTCACGCCGCTCTACGACGTGAGCAGCTTCATCCCGTACGCCGGACGGGCGGACGACGATCACCACAGGACCGGCGCTGCATTCCGAAATACGAACCTCTCAATGCGAATCGCAGCAGACTACGAAGCGGGCAAGCACTCATGGTTCGAGTGGGGCGCCGTCGCCCGAGAAGCCGGCCTCAGCCGCGTTTTGGTGACCGACTGGGCGAGTGCGGTCGCGGATTCACTGCCTGAACTGATTGCAGAGGCTGCGTCGATGCTGCCGTCGCACCTCCAGACCGACACCATCGCGCGGCTCGTCGAACGCACCCCGATTCGCGCAGCTCAGGTGGTCGCGGCGATCGCTCGCTGAAGCCACTAGCGGGTGTGGGGCCAGACCAACTGGCCGGGCTGAGCATCCGTCACAGCGGTGAAAACAGATGCCGCGAGCGGCTGCATCTGCGTCAGGACTGCGTCGGGCGTCAGCCCGGAAGTGGGGACATCAAACGGAAAAACTCACTGAGAGGCGGTATACCCGGTTGCACGATCGCGGATCGGGTTGAGCTGGGCCTCGGCGGCCCACATGGCGGCGTCGGCGATGTCGCGAGCGTCCATGCCGAGCTCTCGGTGCATGGTCACCCAGGTCGCCGAGGAGTCCAGGTGGCAGAGTGCGGCCACGAGGAGACGCCGCTCGGGGGCGGCCAGAGAGGGCACCTCGGCGCGCAGCATCGTGTCGAACCGATCGCGGTTCGGCGCGGGCTCCGCGCCGTTCACGCCGCGCATTGCCGTCTCCGCGACGACGTGAGCCAGTTCCGGGCGCCGGTTGTAGGCATCCATCGCCTCGCGGATCGCGATCGGTACATCAAAAATGGATGCCGGTTCCCGCCTGCTGAAGATCGTCTGCTCGATCCACGCCGCGGTCGCCAGGAGCAGGTCGATACGCGTGGGGTAGTGCCGGAAGACGGTTCGCTCCCCGACGCCAGCCCGAACGGCGATCAGGCGGAAGGAGATGTCGTCGGTGCCGACCTCCTCGATCAGTTCGGAGTAGGCCCGCAGGATCGACGCTTCGCTCGCTGAAAGTTCAGGCGTCGGGCTGGCCTGCGGCGTCAGACGGCCCAAGTCGGGTTTCTCACCGTCGCGAGGGTCTGGAGCATGGCTCGTTCGAACGCCGCGAACGTCTCGTCGGCCCCCATGTCAAAGCCGGTCCGCATCCGCGCCCAGAAGATGGGGGAGGCAAAGTACCGCGCGGTCGCCGCGATGCGCCGCGTGTCGCGGTTGTTCAGCGTTGGCGCCTCGTGCGCGAGCATGGCGAAGATGGCGGAGGTAAGCGGGATCGACGGCGTTGCGGTCGTGGGCGAGAGTGCCGCCCCGCGCGCCGCCACAAAGGCACAGCCGGGCGACCGCTCGTAAGCCTGGAATCGGTCGTGGACCGCGTCGCGGAACTCCGCCAACGTGCGGAAGTCGGGGAGCGGAAACTGCTCGGCTTCGATCCAGCTCGCCAGCGCTTCGAGGAGGTGCGACCGGGTCGGGAAACGCCGGTAGACGGTGCGCTCGGACACTGCGGTGGCTTCAGCGAGATCGAGGTAGGAGATGTCTTCGAACGTGTGCTCCCGCAGCAGCGCGACCGTGGCCTCTGCCGGTGTTGATTTGTGTCATGAGTTCGCGGTTGGCTCCGCGGGCAGCTGCAAGGTCCTGATCGCGTTGTTTGAGCGCCTCGCGGAGATCGATTATCACCTGTTCGAGGTCGGTGATTCGCGAGGTGAGCTCGTCGTAGTCGGCGGGTCCGCCCAGTCCGGCTTCGCTCCAGGCTCGATGGCCGAGCCCTTGGGATAGCTGTTTTTCTAGTTGTTGGACCGTGTCGGCGAGGCGCCTCGCTCGGTGGTGAGCCGCGGCCAGATCCGCTGTCAGTGAGGCCCTGCTTGAGATGGGGCCGCGGGTAGGGTCATCGGACGGTTGCGATTGGACGGTGTGCAGGTGTTCGATGAGGTCGCGGTGACGATAGAGGAATGAGCGGTCGACGCCTGCTCTGCGAGCAATGTCCGCGGCGCTGACGCTGGTGCCTGCGCCCTGCGCTTCGGACAGCGCCGCCAGCACGCGTTCGCGTCGACGATGGGTATCTGAGCGGCGGCCCATGATGGCCGCGGCGGTGCGCACGTTTGGTGGCTGTCCGGTGGGGTTCATGGGCGTTCCAACCGGATATCGGGCTGGGGCTGGCGGATTTGGGGCATTCCGAGTGAAACGGTTCGGTGGCGGCGCAGGAGGGTCACGGCCTGCTCAACTTCGGTGCGTTGCGTCGGGGTGAATAGGTCAAGACAGGCTTCGACCTTGCTGATCAGCCGGCGGATGCGGGTGATTTCGGTTTGGGACGGGAGTGCTTCGTCGCGTGCCCAGTCGTCCAAGTCTTGGGTGGCGAGGAGTTTCTCGCGGTTGCGTAGCAGGTCCGCGAGGTGGGCGTTTAGATCGGGCAAGTATGACACGTCGGTGCGAAAGTGGTCACAGCCCACGCAGCGAAATCTGTAGGGACATGCATGGCCATCGGCTTGAACATTGGACGGTTCGGTGCAAACACCGAAGGGAACAACGACCTCACCGATGGCCCGGCGGGCTTGCTCGGAGTCGAGAAGTTCTTCTGCTTGGTGCCAAAAACGGTCACCGTGACGGTCGAACTGCATCGCAGCAATTTTTTCGACGGCGTCGCGGCGACGCTGCTGTCCGACTTGGTAGTAGCCGCTGGTGGTGTCGAGCTTGCGATGATCCATGAGTTCACGGAGGACATCGATGCCGACCCCGGCGTCAGCGTGGCGCTGAGCGTAGGCATGCCGGTAGGCGTAGAGAACAGCGCGGCTCTTATCGAGTTCGAACCCATCGTTGGTGTGCAATACCGGCATGGCGCTCATCCATGATCGGTGGTGGAAAGCGACGCTGAAAGCGGTGAGTGACTTGTGACCGTCGGGGTTCCTCCGGTCGGTAGGCAACAATTTCAGATCACACACCGGTGTGTCTGGGAAGCGGCCTTGGACCCACGCCTGTTGGGCGATGATCAGGTCGGCGGTGGTGGAACTGACCGGGAGGCGCCGGGCCAGCCTGTTAGCTTTGTGGTTGTCATAGAGCAGGACGGGCAACCCGTCACCGTCGTGAGTGAGGCAGTCGAAGGCGAGGTCAGCGATTTCCTCGGGCCGCCGGCCGGTATCCATGATCAGCTCGACGGCCGCGCGCATCGGTGCGGAGGGCAGCTCATCCAGATGGGTGCAAATTTCATGCATAATCTCGGGCGGCAGGCTGCGACCGCACTCCCCATGCTCGGGAGTGTCGAGGATATCGTGCGAGCTAATCGTGAAGTCTTGCCCGAGACCACCGGCGACGGCTCCGGGGGTGACGTGCGAATCGTCGTCAGCACGAAGCGGGCCTCGCGGGTGGTTCGGATCCGGGCGTCGGTGCTGATTTTTCCCGTCGAGGCGAGGTAGGCCAAGCGGTTCAGGAATAGAACGATATCCGTCCGGCCCAACGCGACTGGCATCACGCCGTTGTCGGGACGCAGCCGCAGCGACTGCGACAGCCGAGCCAGCGAGCCCACATGATGCCGCATGTTGAGGCCAGCGTTTGTGCGACGACCCAGACGGCCAGGCGCACGGAGCGGCGGATCATCGCGCTGCGCTTCACCCGGAGGTGGGGACCGCACCGGATCGGCTACCACCTGCGCCTACCGCAGTCGACGGTGTCGAAGGCCCTCAACCGGTACCGGATGCCGCTGCGGGGGCATGTGGATCTTCGAGTCGGCGCGAGCATAGAACGCGGCCGCGGCCAAGCGTCGTTTGGTGACGTCGTCGGCGACGAACTGCACGAAGTCCTTGTCGCGGTCGGTGATCGGGATGTACTCGAGGGCGTCGATGGATTGTTCTCCCGGCCAGACAGCCTGGCGAGTTTGCCGGTCTCCTTCCAGGCGTGTCCCCGACGTGGCGACCCAGTCGTGGAGGCGTTGGCGGGCGTTGGCGGGCGTCGGCGAAGTCGCGGTGCCATCCGAAGGGGGCAGAGCTGATCGGGGTCGTAGGCGCAGAGCGCGGAGAGTTCCCAGACAAGTTCGGGGTGCCGATGCCAGAACGGCGGCACGACGGACGCTGGGAGCCCATACGTCCGTCGTAGCCAGTTCACCCACCGGTTGAGTTCGACCCATTCAGTTTCGGCTTCGTCGACGGTGACGGCGGGCGTTGGCCCTGGACCGCCCCGTGACAGCGACGAGCTCGTCCAGAATCACGTCTTGACGTTCTTCGACGACTTCGCATAATCGGCGGCGTATTTCTTCGTAATTTTCCTAGGCGTTGCCATCGACGGGTCTATCCCTCATCGTCACCGCCGTGCCCATAGCGGCCCGTGATTTCGCGAGCGTTTCTCAAATGAGCTATGCACCCCGTTTCGCGAGCACTATAGGTGAGTCTCGTCGGCCCGTTGCGGAGAGGTCAACCGAAGAGGAAACTTGGTGCAGCAGGCGTTGCCTGCCTACGGAGGTGCGGGATGGATCCGATTTCGTTGATCGTGGTGGCCCTCGCAACCGGGGCCGCTGCCGCGCTTAAGCCGACGGCGGAGGCAGCGATACGGGATGCGTACGCAGGTCTGAAACGTCTCATCACCGACCGCTACAACCAAGTCGATGTCAGTCCGGTAGAGCGCAATCCCTCGTCTCAAGCCAAGCGGAGGTCACTCGAAGAGGATTTGCATGAGACTGACGCCGCGGCGGACGATGCGCTATTGCAAGAGGCAAAAGAGCTTTTCGACCTCGTCGCCAAGGCCGACCCGGCCGCCGCGAGGGGTGTCGGCGTCGATCTAGAAGACATCGACGCCGCGTTTGTAGACATCGACCGGGTCCGATCTGGCGGAATCGGTGTCCGAGGACGCGGGTGGAATGTGACCGGCGGCGTCCGGATTTCGAATGTCGAAGCGGGCGGGGATGTCTACCAAGAGAGACCGCAGCCGGACCCTTCATAGGGGTGGGCCCGCAAAGCCGACAGCGTTCGTCTGCCCCGTTGTTCAGCCTGAAACACTCGAGCGTCGGCGGCGACGTCAACATCATTTCCGGGCCGGCCATTCCCGACCTCTACGACGCCTACAAGGATTTCTCGCAGGAGATGACGTTGACGGCCGAATTCGTCGGCCGAGGCGAGCTGTTTGCTGAACTCGAACGATTCGAGGCCACGCACCGGAAAGGCTACTTCCGGTTGATTGCCGACGCAGGGCTGGGCAAGACAGCAATCGCGGCGGAAGTCGCGCACCGGTTCTCCTGTGAGGCGTTCTTCGTCAACGCAAGTCGCAACCTCACCACCGCAAAGCAGTGCCTTGGCCACCTTTGCGCCGCACTGATCACTCGGTATTCGCTCCCGTACGATCACCTCCCCGCCATCGGTGAGGATTCTGCGTTCTTCTCCCGAATCCTCAGCCTGTCGGTCCAAAGGGCGGAGGGCACTATTTGGGTCGTGGTCGACGGGCTTGATGAGTCCGTCGATTCGGGCGCCGGGGGCAACGTCCTTCTGTTGCCGCCCCAACTGCCACCCGGGGTATTCATGCTCGTGACACAGCGACCAGGCTCCTACCCACTTCGGACAAGTCCTGACACCGTGATCCACGACTTCGTCATCTCGGCGGACTCGCCGGCCGAGCGCGCAGACCTCCGGACGTTCCTAGTATCTCAAGCCGGACGTTCCGAGATTCTGGCGCGACGGATGGCCGCGAGCACGCCGGTAACCATCGACACCTTCGCAGATGACATCCTCGACGCTAGCGAAGGCAACTTCATGTTCACCAGCTTCCTGCTCGCCGACATCGCTGAGGGGCTCCGATCTCTCGATTCCGCCAGCTTGGCGGCTCTTCCACACGGCCTTGCTGGCTATTACGACGAAATGTGGCGGCAGATGGCGAAACTCGCCGCCGGAGATGGGATCGACTCCTGGAGACAGCTATACCGACCAATCGTCGGGCTTCTGGCCGTTGCCGGCGAACCTGTGGGTGCCGAGTGGCTGGCAGCACTCATCCAGGCCTCACCCTCCGACGTCCGACGCGACGTGCTCCGCGCTTGGCGCCGCTTCGTCGTAGTGACGGGTGAGCCTGGGCAGGAGCGCTGGCGGTTGATGCACAGGTCCTTCCATGATTTCCTCGCAATTAGAGACGAGCTTCACATGCCAGATCTGCACGCGAGGGTTGCGGCGCACTTCGCGGATCAGTCCATGTGGGCGGACTTCGACGGGTACGCATCTCGGCATCAGATCGACCATCTCGCTAGTGGTGGCGACGTTGATGGGGCACTCGCGCTTGTTCGAAGTCGAGATTGGTACGTCCGACAGTTCAAATCCGATCCGAGTGGAGGTCTCTTTCGCGCGGACGTGATCGCAGCGGGGCGCGCCGCAGCCTCCGCCGACATTGATCAGATGGGTAATGGTTTGCCCGCTCAATGGCTGGGCGACGAGATCTGGATGGCGCTGTACGCGGACACCTTCGTGAGCTTTCTCCGGAGCGTTGGACCCAGGACATTGCGTTGCCTCGTGGAGGTTGGTGCGCTTGGCGATGCTCAGGCCCTTGCCATGTTAAACCGCGACCCTCTGGCGACCGGGCGTGGGATGGCTCTTGTCTGGTTGGCGGACCTACTACGCCCGGAGTTGATCGGGGAGGCACTCGAAATCGCACTCACTCTCGAACCGCACGACGCCCGTACCCGAGCTCTCCTGGAACTCGCCAAGCGATTGCCCGACGAGCTAGCGACGGAAATACTCGAAGCCGAAACTCGTGCGGTGCTCGTCCTCGCCGAAAGGGACGGCGAGACGATTGACGAGCTAGCCGAACTGGTCGAGGCGCTGCCCGATGCTGACCTCCGTTTGGACCTGTCGCGAGCGATCTCCGTCGCCTCGCAGGACGATGACGCCGAGCAACGGGCGAATCGGCTCGGCAGCATGGCTGCTGGGCTGAGCAAGTACCCCGACCTCATTGAGCAAGCGACGGTGGCGTTTCGAGGTTCGTTGGACTTGTCAGAGTGGCTGGAGGCCTACATTGATCTCCTCACATTTGGGGCCGCAGATGTTCACCCCGAGTGGGTCGTCGAGGCACTGGACCTTGCCCGAGCCATCGATGATCCGGCCCGGAAGAGTGCGACCCTGGTTGCCATAGAGCCCCTCCTCGTCTCCGGCACTCGCCGTGTGGTCGGTGCCGAGGCGTTGGCGAGTTGCCTGCAGATTGAGGACGCTGACGCACGTCTGGAACAGCTCGCCGATCTACTAGAGGTAGACGTGGTCTCCAGCGAACGTGGCCGAATCATCGATGCCTCTCTTGAAACCGCCAGGCAAGTCGCCGAACCGATCGCTCAAGCGGAAGCGATCGGAACGATCCTCCCCTTCCTGCCGGAAAGCCGCGTCGACGAGTACCTTGCTGAAGCGGTTGCGAATCTCGGCCTCGCAGCGCCAGCCGACCGAGCCAACGCGCTCACGCGGATTGCCGAGAACATGGCGGTGGGCTCCCGAAGAAGTCACCTTCTCGACGAGGCTCTCGTCAGCGCGAGGGAGCTCACAAATGACCTTCATCGGGCCAGTGCGCTGATGAACGTAGCGATCCACATGTCCGCCCATGACGCTCGGTCGATCGTTGTCGAGGTGGCTCAACTGCCGGCGGGACTCGTTGCAGTTGGAAGTACGCAACCCGATCGGGTCGACCGTGTCCTTCTTCTCGCGGCCCTCGCTCAGTCCAGAGACTTCACGGGACAAGTCGAGGAGCTTGCGATGGGCCTAGTCGATGCCGAAGTCCGTCCGTATGATCGCGCTCGTGCCTTGACCGCTCTGATTCCGATCCTGAGCGCGTCACCCGGAGCGGCCGCGCTCGTCGAGGTTCGCCGCCTTATCGGTATCCTTGACAATCCCGCGGAGAGGGCGGAACTGGGTATCACGATGCTGAAGACGATTGTAAGCCCGACGGCGGATGAGCTCTTCGAATGGACAATCGAGTCCGCTCGAGACATCCAGCCGGGTCACATTGCCTTTACCGGCACGGTGAACACGGAAAGTCTTGTGGTGATGTACGAAAGCATGTCGCCCCTAATGGGACGCAAGACCCAGGCGCTGCTTGCAATCGCCGAGATGGACGATCGGCCGCAACGGCGCGACTCCCTACGCGACGAGGCCTTCGAAGCGATTTTCGACCTGCCCGCAAACATGCAGGTCGAGGCTGTGCTCGCGGCGGCTCCTGTGCTCACAATTACTCAGTGTAAGCAATTGATCCGCGACTACGGCCTGATCCTAAACGATCCGAAGCGCAGAGCCTTCGTGGAGGCTGTCGCGTCGATCGAGCCAAACGGCGCTAGCGCCTTCAGCGACACGGAGGACACCGCCGACACCAACTATTCACTCGAGCAGGCCCTTCCAACTGAGTCCGCAGGCGATACGACCGCGCAACCGGATGAGCGCGAGTTCTCCGTCAGGGTTGTCAGATGGCGCGGGTTTGAGGACCTGTACGGGTTCAATCGAACGCCCGACCAAATAGCCATTGACTTCGACATCGATATCGATAGCGATATCGATACAACCAAGGAACTGGAGATCGGCCTTGAGGCAATCGGTGCATGGGCGCGCCAGCTCGCCGACGTTGGCCACACGCAAGTCCTGGATGTTCCACTACAGGCTTCAGAGTTCTCGACCGGAGCAGACTGGTATCGCGCTATCGGAGCGCTACTCGTACGGATCGCGGAGTTGAGTTCAGGATTGGACGCGAAATACGAGGCGTCCTCGATCTGGCCGGATTTCGTACCGCCTACTGTCGCAGCGTTGCTCGCTCAGTATCAGCCAGCATCGGAGCGGGCGGTGCTCATCGGTGAGGCCGTGCGCTTCGCAAAGTCCATAACCGACCCCATCAGCCGCGCGATGTGCCTTGCGACGCTCGTCGGTTCGGCGGGTGCGCCGCATCGGGGCGACGCTGAGACCGCCCTCGCGGACGCTATCGCGGAGTCGCGGGCGGCCGAGCGGGGGCTCTACCGCAGGCTAGCGATGTACTTGTTGCGCCCGACGCGGTCGGAATTGGTGTGGCCGCGTTTGCGACTGCAGCTTGCTCAAGAAATGATCAGCGATACTTGGGATCGTCAGGATCTTCTTCAGAACCTCCTCGAGATACTTCCTACGCTGTTGAATCTGGGTGGTGAGCGCGCTGCGGACACGATTGCGGCTGCCGTGGCCGACGTTTCAGTGCGTTGGCCCTAGGAGGCTGCTGAACAACTTTGGGCACGGGTTTGGATTTTTAAGGCGCGCCTTCCGCGGCTGGGCTCGTGGTCGTTAAGACTGGGGTGATGCAGGGTCGTGATGATGGTCAGCGTGAGATCTACGATGTCGATGCCGTAGTGGGTCATCTTCTCCCGCCCGGGTCGGTGTTCGCGTTCCTCGCGGCGCATCGTCGGGAACTTTTCCCCGACGAGGCGTTCGCGGACTTGTTCGCCTCTCAGAATGGCCGCCCGTCACTGCCGGTGGATGTGATCGCCTCGGTGATGGTGCTCCAGACCCTGCACAACCTCTCTGACCGGGAAGCGGCCGAAGCGTTGACGTATGACCTCCGCTGGAAGGCGGCGTGTGGGTTCGCGTTGACCGAGGTTTCCTTTCACCCGACGGTCTTGGTCTACTGGCGCAAACGTCTGGCAGCCAGTGACCGGCCGCACCGCATCTTCGAGGCCGTGACCGAGGTCATCGCGAAGTCCGGAGCGTTGACGGGGCGCAAACGTCGGGCGTTGGACTCCACGATTCTGGAGGACGCCGTCGCCCGGCAGGACACCGTCACTCAGCTGATCGCTCAGATCCGCCGTGTGGGCCGGGAGATTCCCGGCGCTGACGTGACCGTGGCAGGGCTGCCCGGTCATGACTATGCCCAGCCGGGCAAACCCGATATCGCCTGGGATGACCGCGATGCTCGTGACGAGCTCGTGTCCCGGTTGGTCACCGATGCTCTCGCTCTGCTGGCCAGTATCAATGTCCATATCCTGACGAAGAAACAGCAGGAAACCGTCGCCCTTCTCGCCCTGGTCGCCGGGCAGGACGTGGAACCGGCGGACGGTTCCGACGGAACTGACGGCCGGTGGAAAATCGCCCGGAAGGTGGCCCCGAACCGGGGTGATTTCCACCGTCGATCCCGATGCCCGCCATGCGCACAAAAGCCGGCAGAAGAAAGACCCAAAGTGATTAATACCTCCCTTGCAGCCAGTCTTTTCAGGCCTTCCGCCTGCAGGTATCTGTTTCGACAATTTGCCTTGGCAAATTCTCCACGCGCAGTCGCTCTTTTCTGGGCTGAAGGGTGGCGTCATGCTGCACGAGCACCCGCGCCAGTTCACATTCTTGGCCGAGACGTTGACGGAAGTCATGCTCACGAACGGCACCTGCACGCTGCTATTCTTCATGGCCTACGTCGTCAACCGGGCTCAAATGGGACTAGCCGACCGGCACCAACCAGAGCCAACCAAGATGTTGGCAATGCGCGGCGAGAAGATGATTTGCCTCGCGAACGTCCGGGGGAGTGGGCGCTCTTTGGGAAGCGGTGTGACTTCGGGAGCGGAATCCGACGCCTGAACGGAGACGCCGTCGCCCGAGGGATGGACTGGGGGCCGCACTCACCGATCGCGTGCCCGGGCCGGAGACCGGCCGACATATCGTCTCCTATCGGCAGGCATCCGGAGAACAATATGGCTGGATTGGCGTCGGGGTGTGTTGTCGGCAACGTCGCATGTTCTTCGCGGTTCGCGGGGCTTGTCCATCTGTGGAGGTACGCACGCGGACGCACTTCCATGGTTACGATTGTGGCGAGCACAGTGATTGAGAGCACGTGATGACGTACAGCGTAATTCGAGTGCGCGCGACGCCTGGTGCCGCGCGCTCAGGGCGCACAGGTGGTGTGGTCGTGGTTGCCGGTATCGCGGTGGCCGCGTGGATCTCTTTCGGCCGCCACCTCTTTGGGATCGGTGGCGACCTCACCATCATCTACGCGGCAACGCTGGGTGTGATTTTTGCCGCCCTGCTGGTAATCACGGGGCTCGCGGTAGGACGCTCGGCACGTCGAGGGTTCGAAACTCGTGCGATAACATACGCTTTTCTCGTTGCCTCAGTCGTTAGCGGAATCTTGCTGGGACTTACGCTTCCAGATTCAACACCTCGCGGTTTTCAGACAATCATCAGCGGACCCACAGAGCCTGGGTTGGGTATCGCTATTGGTATCGCGAATCCCCTGGGCGTTATCGGCATCGCGACCGCGATCATTGCGCTCGTGCTTTCGATTCGCGATTCGCGCGGGCGAATCACGCTCGTGGAGTCCTGGGGCGACGAGGATGAAAGTGCTCCGGTTGAGCCCGCGTAGTTCATTGCATCGATGCCACTCCCGCTCGCACAGCTTGGGACGCCCCCTCGGTTGCCATCCCGACGCGACAGGAAACCCCCACCCATGGCTGGACTTCTCATCCATTCCGCGAGGCGAATCGCTGCGGATACCGGCGGTGCGCCCAGCGACGATGAGCACGGCTGGGTGCTCATCCGCCATGGATTCGTCGTCGCAACAGGCACCGGACCGGACTGGGCCGTTGCCGTTTCAGCGGGCGATGAAACGGTCGACGCCCGAGCGATCGCAGGACCCGGGGCGATCCTCACACCGGGTCTCGTCGACATCCACAATCACGGTGGGGGAGGGCACTCCTATGACGAGTCCGCGGAGGGGATCGCCGTGGCCGTCGCCACCCACGCGCGCCATGGAGTTACTCGTATCGCCCTGTCTTTGGTGAGCGCTTCCGTCGACACGCTTGTCGAGCAGGTGGACCGCATCGCTGCCGCGCGCCAGCAGATTCCCGGAATTGTCGGCGTGCACCTCGAGGGGCCGTTCCTGGACCAAGCGCATAAAGGCGCACACAACCCGACCGCTTTGATCGCACCAGCACCTGTCGCTCTCGCGCGCCTGCTAGCGAGCGACATGATCCGTCAGATTACGATCGCCCCGGAACTGACCGGCGGCATCGATGCTGTGCGTCAGATTTCCGCAGCGGGGATAGCGCCTGCCATCGGGCACACCGCAGTCGATGCCGAGACGTTTCAGCGCGCCGTCGACGCCGGGGCGACACTGCTCACCCACACTTTCAACGCGATGCCGCCACTTCACCACCGGTTGGTGGGCCCGATTGGGGTGGCTATCGACGACTCACGGGTCACGCTTGAAATCATCGCGGATGGGCACCACGTGGATCCTCGACTGGTCGCCATGCTCTTCCGCGCAGCACCCGGCAGAGTCGCGCTGGTCAGCGACGCCATGGCTGCCGCCGCGTCACCCGACGGGGCCTACACACTCGGCGATATCGACGTCGACGTTGTTGACGGCGTGGCACACGTGCAGGGCACCGATATCATCGCGGGATCCACACTCACCCTGGACCGTGCAGTGCGTAATGCTGTTAGTTACGGGATCCCGCTGCCCGCCGCCGTGGCCGCTGCAACACTCATCCCGGCATCGGCGATCGGATGCGAGACTCTGGGCCGGTTGACCCCCGGCAGCCACGGCGATGCTGTCATTTGGACGTCCGGCCTGATTCCGGTGGCAGTGTGGCGGGGCGGGACGCTCGTCAGCGGCGCGACTTTACGCTAGTGCGAACCGGGGACGAGGCGGCGTTAAACGTGTGGTTGAAAGACTGTCGTTCCCCGCTAGAACGGGTACTACGGCTATCACGAGCATCATGATGCCGAGGCGAATGCCAGGTCCATCGCCCGCCGCGACGCCGACCCTGTGCTCACCCACAGACCACCAAGGCACAACTGGCCCGAAGTTGACCCGGCGCAAGATCTCGAGGGGTACCTGCTCGAGGTCGCGACGAGTCTGGACATCTCCGGCAATCGGTCTCGAGACCTGCCTGAGTCGTTCACCGCCGAGGTCCTTGCTGAGTATCCGAGACTGGATCTGGCATCAGAGTTCGGGTCATCTGTGGCAGACCAGGCAGCGCGCAAACCCACGACAGCGGCGGCCCGGCTCATCTCCGGTGGCCTGATCCGCAAACTGCACGACAATCCGCTTGAACGGCCTAACGCTTGAGGATGTAACCATCGACGACGTGAACCGGCAAATCGATGCGCTGAAGTCGCTGTTCCAGTAGCGGCTACGCCAAATGCCCCAAGAGAACATCTCGCTGTCGGGCTGCGGTCTGGGCGTCGTCATCAAGGGCAGCGGCGCGGCTGAGGAGGTGGGCGCGGAGTTCAGCGCACATCTCAAGTTGCGGCGTTTGGCCGCGCGCGCACGGAAGGTAGCGTCGGATGGCTTCGGAGTTGAGCCCGGAGAGGTAGAGACGCTGGATTTGCGAGACGATCAGTGCGGCATCGTCGGCGTACTCGCGGTATCCGTTGCATCCGCGCTGGGGCACGAGGAGGCCTTGTTCCTCGTAGTAGCGCAGCGCCCGTCGGCTGACGCCACTCTGATGGGACAGTTCGCCGATTCTCATGGCATCGCACCTTTCCGGTTGACCCTCACGTCAGTGTCACGCCCTACGGTGACGTCTATGAAGACTTCAACAACTCTCGATGATGCGCATTCCATCCGCCGCGTCGTCATCGTGCCCGGCTACGGCGCTGCCCCAGCCTCGCACTGGTTCCCGTGGCTGCGTGAGGCGCTTGCCGAGTCTGGGATCGAGGCGATCGTGGTTGAGCTGCCGACTCCGAACGATCCGCAAACGAGCGCGTGGCAGAGCGCGGTGCGAGCCGCGCTCGGGACACCGCATGAGAGCACCTGGGTCGTGACGCACTCGCTCGGCGGCATCACCGCACTGCGGGTGCTCGCGGCCATTACCGGCGAGTGGCGTCTGGGCGGCTTGGTTCTGGTGGCCGGGTTTACCGGCCCCCTCGCAGCGCTGCCGACGCTTGATGAATATCTCACAGCGGATGTCGACGTGGAACGTCTCGCGCCCAACATCGGTGTGCGCGTGCTGATCCGCTCCGACAACGACGTGTTCGTTCCGCCGTTAGCATCGGAGCAACTGGCTCACCGGCTTGACGCAGAAATCGCCATTCAGCCGGGCGCAGGTCACTTCCTTGCCGAGGACGGCGTCACCGCGCTTCCACTCGTGTTGGACGTCCTTCGGCTTCAGCTCAGATAGGTTCCAGACGTTCACGCTCGTACGCGGAGTGAAGCAGACGGGTGAAGTCGTCGTCCGTTGCCAGCTGGCTTTCACCAATCCGGGTTACTGCGATGCCCGGGGTCCAGGGATTCATCACGACGCCGGCAAGCTGGCCGAGCGATGCCCCGTGCCGGATGGGGCGGGTTGTCTGGACGACGCCGAGGACGCTGAGTTGGCGCTGAAGGATCTGCATCGTCGCCCCCGGCAGAATGTCCGCGTCGGGCCAGTTCACGGTGTTTCCGTCCCAGAAGGCGAGGTTCCAGATCGTTCCCTCGCTGAGTCGGCCTTGAGGGTCGTGGAAGGCGGCATCGGTGAATCCTCGAGTGCGGGCTCGGCGAAGAGCAAGCGTCTTGCCTACTTCGCCGACGTGTTTGATGTGCGGCAGGTCGCGTTGGTGAGCGACAACATCCAGGGCGATCGGGCCTTCGGGAGCCATGGCGGGGGCGGTGGTTCTTGTCAGGACAGTGAGTTGGGCATCCGCCTCAGGGGCTTCGAATTCTCCGGGGGTGGACGTGATGAAGCACGTCAGGGAGACGTCGGCTGTGCTGAAGCAGTACTTGAGCGCATCACATCCAGCGCAACGCCGCCCCTGCAATCCCGCAAGTCGTTCCCCTGTGACACAACGTCGGCGCACTCGGCTGCCAGGTGGGTTGGCCCAGATATGTCGCGCTCACCAATATTCACAGGTGCGAGCGGGAATTAGTCTGCGTCAGCCGGCATCGATGAGTGTCGACCAGACGATATCGATCACGCAGAAACCGTCATCCGTTTCGCGATAGAAGACATCACCGGGAAACGCATCGCCTGGAGTCGCCCCTCGGGAAGACGCTCCAGGTTGATGTTCCACTGCGGATCGAGTGGTACTTGTTCACCCCAGTACCTAGCGATGAACCGGAGTCCCAAACCGGCGAACCGGAACACCGGCTATCGGCGCCTCTTCGCCCGGGCGCCAAATTCGTCAAGAACCCGAACAACGTCTGTGGCGAGCCAGATTCGATTTCGCCGTCCGTCGGTAATTTGAGTCAGAATGTCAGCGTCAACGAGTCGGTCAATGGCGACCTGAGCGTTGACGGTCGAGACGCCAAGCTCAGCCGCGGCTGCGGCCGCTCCGATCACGGGTTGACGAAGCAGAACGCCTACTAGTCGATGGACCGCCGAGTCTCGTCGTGCGTTGATGCGCCCGCGCCAGTCGACCTGCACAATTTCTAGATCCGCTACGAGGATGCGTCCGTTGTGCACCGCGGCGAACGATGCCTCCGCGATGGAGCGGATTATCGGGGCAATGTCCCCGGACCGGTATGCGCTGAGGGACTCGAAATATCGACTGGTGTCGTGGAGGAGCCCCGCGGACACCGGAACGGCCACATTCTGAGTGAGCTTGCCAGCTCGCAGCATGGCCTGAATAAGCGCGCGACCGACCCTTCCGTTGCCGTCAGGGAACGGGTGGATTGTTTCGAATTGAGCGTGAGCGATCGCGGTCTGAGCGAGAAGAGGAAGGTCGTCGCGGCTGGCGAAGGCGACAAGATCGTCCATGAGTTCGAGGACTCGATCGTGATGCGGCGGCACAAACTGTGCGGTGTGGGGTCCGAGGTTTCCGCCTCCGATCCAGACCTGTTGGTCACGCCAGTGACCCACGATGTCCGGATTGCTGTGCTCGAGGAGTGCGCGATGCGTTTCCAGAATGGCGCGTCCATCGATGGACTCGGACAGTGCCAGGGCCGCTTGCATCGCTCGGACGTTGCCGACGATGAGCTGTGCGTTCTTCGAGGCATGCTCACCGAGCTCCGCCAGCGCGATCTGGCGTGCTCCGCTCGTGAGATTCTCAATCTCTGAGCTGGAGGCGCTCTCCGTGCGCAGGAGAATGGATGCGAATGGTGCCGCGATCTGTCCCACTTCGGCATCGAAGCGGGCAAGCTCACTGGCGGCCTCTTCGGTCAGCGCGTGGAGTTCGCTGCTCAGCGGGATATCGAGATCGGCAATGAATGCGGGCACCGACGCCAAGTACGGCCCGGATGCCAGACGCTTCTGCGTTCGTGAGCCATAGTCGTCTTGAACGCTGCGCCAAGGCCGTTCCTCGTAACCAATCGGCGCCCAGGGAAACTTTTCCGGAAACGTGGGCATAGCATCAGTATACCAATGCTTAGCAGCAGATCCATAGTTATGCGCGCGTCTTCTTCTGACTTCTCGCGCGCCCCAGGCCTGGCGCGGATAAGATCCGACTCGAATTCGGCGACCATCGGTCCGACCAAATCTTAGGAATCGCAGCCGATGAGATGCTCGACGAGTGACTATGCACTGTGTGTATAGTTGCGGTTGTGGACAACTCTCTCACCCTGCTCGGGCTGCTCAGCGTCGAGCCCAGCTATGGCTACGATCTCAAGCACACTTACGATCGCTTCTTTGGTGTTCGTAAGCCCCTCGCGTTCGGTCAGGTCTATGCGACCCTGGCCCGCATGACCCGCGACGGGCAGATTCTCGCGCTGGCCGACGAGGCCGGCGGGGGCCCCGATCGAAAAAAGTACGAGGTCACCGAACTCGGCCGAAACCGCGTCTCGCAGTGGATGTTCACCCCCGACATTCCCTCGGAAACGCTGCAAAGCAACCTGTTCGCCAAGACCATCATCGCCCTGCTCGTCAACGACAACGCTGACCGGCTACTCGATGTGCAACGCACCGAGCATCTCGCCCGAATGCGGGAACTGACCCGGGAGAAGCAGGGTGCGGACCTGATGCGCGTGCTGCTGTGTGACCACGCACTCTTCCATATCGAGGCCGACCTCCGTTGGATCGACCTGACCGGCGCCCGACTGACCCAACTACGAAACGAGATCCGACAGCCATGACCGCCCTCATTCAGGCCCGGGGCCTGCGCAAGTCCTTCGGCTCGACGGATGCCCTCCGCGGCATCGATTTGGGCATCCAGCAGGGAGAGGTTGTCGCGGTGATGGGCCCGTCCGGCTCCGGCAAGTCAACCCTGCTGCACTGCCTCGCCGGCGTGGTGCTGCCCGATAGCGGCACGGTTTCTGTGGGCGGCACTGTGGTTACTGCTCTGAGTGAGGCGCACCGGTCGAAGCTGCGCCTGACGCAGTTCGGCTTTGTTTTTCAGTTTGGTCAGCTGTTGCCCGACCTGACAGCGGTCGACAACATCACCATTCCGTTGCTGCTTGCCGGTATGAAGCGTAGGCAGGCGCTGACGGCTGCGCACGGGTGGCTTGACCGCCTGGGCCTCGCGGCTGCCGCCGATCAGTTGCCGGGCGAGCTGTCCGGCGGTGAAGCCCAGCGCGTAGCTATCGCCCGGGCGCTCGTAACGCGGCCGTCGGTGCTCTTTGCGGATGAGCCCACCGGGTCTTTGGATTCCTTGGCTGCCGAAAACGTGCTGGTGGCCATGCTCGAACTCGTCCGGGGGTCGGGAACGACACTCGTGATGATCACCCATGACCCGCGCACGGCGGCCTACGCCGACCGCGAGATTATCGTGCGTGACGGTCAGCTCGCCGCAACTGACCGCGTCGGCATCGCGTGAACGCGAGCGTCGTACGTCTGGCCGTGATCGGTAGCCGTGCATCGTGGGGACGCCTGCTGGGCATCACTGCCGGCGTCGCCGTCGGCGTCACTCTGGCTTTGCTCCTCGGGGCCGCCTACCAGGGCCTCAGCGCCCGCGACGCACGGTCCAGTTGGATGAGCGCCTCCGGGGAGTACGTGGTCGGCGGCGACACTGGCCCAGGTGCAGTGACCGCTGATACGGCGTCGCTGGGCAACGACCGCGTACTGCTCGCCCCCACGACCGACCGGCACGAGGGGGCACGGATCGTCCGCCTCGATGTTGCCGCCCCCGTCACCTCCAACGTCACGATCCCGGGGATCACCGACCTGCCGCAGCCCGGTGAGTATTACGCATCACCGGCGCTCATCGACCGCATCGAGCGGGTCCCGTCCGGCGAGCTCGGCGACCGCTTCGGCACACTCGCGGGAACCATTTCCGACTCTGCCCTGGCAAGCCCGGACTCGCTCGTTGCTGTCGTCGGCACCAAAACGAGCGACCTGATCGAGCGCCCCGTTACGCAGACCGTGACTAGCTTCACCGACGTCTCCTACCGCGCAAGCACGAATTACCAGACCGTGGCGATCGTCGGCGCCATCGCGGTGCTGTTCCCGGTGCTGCTGCTCGTGAGCATCGTGACCGGGCTCGGCGCGGCAGCCCGGCGGGAGCGTTTCGCCACACTCCGTCTGATCGGGGCTACCCCGCGCACCGTTGCCGCCATTGCCGCGGCCGAGACGGCGGCCACGAGTCTGCTCGGGGCACTACTCGGCGTGCTGCTGGCCGCGCTGCTCGGCCCGGTCGCCGCGCTCGTCTCCGTCGACGACGGAAAGTTCTTCCCGGCAGACCTCGCTGTGACGTCGCTCACCGCGGCCACAATCGTGGCCGTGACCGTCGCGGCATCCGCCATCACGGCCGGCTGGCGCATCCGTCGCGCGGGTATCGGACCGCTCGGACAAACGAAACAGAGGCCGGAGAAGACTCCCTCATGGCTTCGGTTGCTGCCGCTTGTTGGCGGGCTGGGCATACTGATCACCACGACCGTGGCGGTGCTCGCCGGACTGCCCGTTCCGCGCGTCGGAACGGTAGTGATCATCGGTTTCACCATCACCACAGTGGGTCTGCTCGTGGCTGGCCCCTACCTCACCCTGCTCGCGGGCCGCATCATGGCGCGGCGCAGCATGTCGGCCGCCGGAGTCATCGCAGGCAACCGCATCCGTCGAACGCCCGTGGCCACGTTTCGCTCAGTGAGCGGCCTCGTCGTTGCCGTGTTCATGGTCAGCGTCTTCGCGGGCGCCGCGACAACTGCCGACCAGGGCGTAGCACCAGGAGATGGGCCGGGGCTGCTGCCGGTCAGTTCCCTCATCCAGTATCTAGATCCCATGTTCGCCGCGGCCAACCCCGCTCCAACCGAAGCGGTCCAGGCGCGCCTCGCCGTAATCACCGGCGTCACCGGCGTGACCACGATTTTCACAATGCAATCCGGCGACGGACCCGATGCGAACCGGCTCCTGATGTCAGCGGACGCCGCACATGACCTCAACCTCGGGCCAGTTCCTTCCGCCACCGTCGTCTCTATCGACAGCGACGCCCTGAGCGGAGCTCCCGCAGTCTTCACTGCCGCGAAAGCGACCGACGTAGCCGAGCTGACTCCGAGCATCCTACTCATCGGTACCGACGGATCAACGGCCGCGATTGAACGGGCGAGAACCGCGCTGCAGGTGGACGCGATCGCCGGGACCGGGTGGATGCCCGCCGGCACCCGAACGGATCTTGCCGACGATCGGTTGCAATCCATGGCCGCGAGTTTCGCCAACCTCGCCTACCTGGGTATCGGCGTTGCCACGCTCATTGCCGGCCTTTCACTGGCCATCGCCACGATATCGGCCATGATTGACCGCCGCCGGATGCTCGCTCTGCTGCGGCTGCTCGGTATGAACCTCGCCGGCCTCCGCCGCATCATCACCCTCGAAGCGGCCGCCCCACTCCTGTCCGTGATGGCAATATCGATCGGACTCGGCCTTCTCGTGGCCGACCTCATCCTCGTCGGGCTCACCGACGGTGGCCGATCGGTCGGCTGGCCCGATGCCCGCTACATCGGAGCGCTACTTGCCAGCGCCGTGCTAGCACTCGCTGCGGTCGCTGTTGCTGTCAGCCGATTGGGGCAGAACTCCGACTTGGCCGCGATCCGCTACGAATAGGTGACTCGCACTGGCATCACGAATGAGAATTTCGCCACACAGCGACGTTGTCCCGTTTAGGGTTCCTGCGCGGACTTTGACGGCCCAAGGGCGGCGACGCCAGGTGTTTACAGTGGCTCGTTAGTATCATCACAAGGTTTGATAGGCGCGGTTCGGGGGAATAGATGTTCGGCAGCAAGAGAACACGCGCGGCGCGGATGGGGCTCCTGCTGCTGGTGTCGGCCACGCTGATGGTTTTGTCGGGTTGTTCAATTGATACCTCCGAGCCAGCGCAATCGGATTTGACCGCGCCCACAGCCTCGGCGGAACCCACGAATTCAACACCCCTGGTCTTGGATGCTGCCAGCCAGGACCTTCTCGACTGGGACTGGGAGCAGGTGTTGCGGGAGTCGCCAGATGCCGAGCGGCCCGTTATCGAGATTGTACGATTCACGGACTCCGATGACTGGGCATCCGCGATGGAAAGTTGCATGAACGATTTGGGTTGGCCCGATCGTGCAACGGCCGATGGCGGGCTGGACCATGGCATGATTCAAGATGCTCAGGCTGGAGCGCATGCTCTGGCCATTTACACCTGTAACGCGAAATATCCGATGGATCCGAAGTACAACGTGCCGCTCACTGATGAGCGTCTCAGTGAGCTGTTTGACTATTTCACCGACGAGCTGCAGCCGTGCCTGGAAGCTGAAGGGTATGACGTGCCCGAGTCTCCGAGCCGGGAGACGTTCATCGATACTTATGCCGAGAACGGTGCGTGGCATCTGTACGAAAACGTGAGTACCGGGCAGTCGACCTGGAATTCAATCAACGCAAAATGTCCGCAGATCCCCGTCGACTTCTATGAGTGATACCGCACCTGTGCACGCACCACGCTGGGCGCGCTGGGCCATCGGACTACTTGTCGCCGTGGTCGCCGGTGCCGGCATCGGCTGGGCGGCGACGACAGCGCTGACACCGCCGAGGGACGTCGTAGCCACGACCGCGTTCACCTTCGTCGAGGTCGTGGCAGGAGAAGTGGGCTCGAGCATCAACCTGAATACGGTGGCGCAGTGGACTCCCGTGCCGGCCGGTTTCAACCAGGCCGCGGGCACGGTCACCTCGGTGAACGTCACCGCAGGGCAGAGCGTCGCTGTCGGCGCGACGCTTTACACCGTGAATCTGCGACCGGTCGTCATCGCCCAAGGCCAGGTACCCGCATTCCGTGCCCTGGCGCAAGACGCTACGGGAGCGGATGTCACGCAGCTGCAGCAGGCCCTCACTGATCTGGATCTCTATACCGGTGCTGTTGATGGGAAGTTCGGCGCCGGCACCACGACCGCGGTGAAGGCCTGGCAGAAAGCGCTCGGCGTTCCCCTCGATGGTGTCGTGCAGCCCGGCGATGTCATCTTCGTGCCCTCCCTGCCAACCCAGGTCGCCCTCGACACGGAGATCATCTCCCGCGGAGAGGTCCTGATCGGTGGGGAGAGCGTGGTGCGGGCCTTACCGGCGGCACCGGTGTTTACTGTTCCGGTTGGGGAGTCCCAGGCTGCGTTGATGCCGACGGGAACGCGGGTGGAAATCACCAATACTGACGGCGGCCTGTGGGAAGGGTTCGTCGCCGACCAGGTCGTGGATGAGACCGGCGTGATCGTCATCACCCTCACCGGCAAGGACGGTGCCCTCATCTGCGCGGATGCCTGCGCGAGTATCCCCGTGACGGAACAATCGTTGTTGTCCTCCCGTATCGTCACGGTGGAATCGATCGCTGGCCTCATCGTGCCAAGCGCGGCACTGCTCAGCGCCGCCGACGGCACCGCATCCGTCGTCGATAACGCGGGCACCAGCCATCCGGTCACGGTCGTCACGAGCGCCCGCGGCATGTCCATCATCGACGGCGTCGCCGATGGCACCTCGGTGCGCATCCCGGCAACAGCGGATTAACCATGGGCGACACTGTTCGGCTCGCCGCCCACGGCATCACCTTCGGGTACGTGCCGTCCGCGCCGATCCTCACTGAGTGGAGCGCGGACTTCCACGCCGGGGAGGTGGTCGCCATCACCGGTCCGTCCGGGCGCGGCAAATCCACCCTCCTCTACGTGCTCGGTTTGATGCTCAAGCCCACTGCGGGGCAGGTGAGCATCAACGGAGCGGATGTTGCCCACCAGCGGGACGCCGACCGCGCGAGCCTCCGCGCGAACCAGTATGGCTTCGTCTTTCAGGATGCCGCCCTCGACGCGACGCGCACGGTGCTGGACAACATCATTGAAACCACGTTGTATCGCGGGACGCCGCGGGGGCCGGCGATTCGGCGGGCGCAGGAGCTGATGGACCAATTCGGCGTGGCCCTGCGGGCGGGGGCAAAACCGGGCCAGGTGTCTGGCGGGCAGGCGCAACGCATCGCCCTGTGCCGGGCACTGCTCAACGACCCCCAGATTCTGCTGGCGGATGAACCCACGGGCAACCTGGACCCGGCCTCGTCTGATCTGGTCGTGGATGCCCTGCACGCCCAGGCGCACAGCGGCGCGGCCGTCATCGTCGTCACCCACGACCCGGCCCTGGTCGCGCGCTGCGACCGCCGCCTCGAACTATGACCGCGCTACGCCGGTGGGTAGCCGTGGTGCGCGAAGCGTTGGCGACCGCGTGGGCGCAACCGGTCGCATCCGTTGTCACGATCGTCATGGTCGCCGGGATGTGTGCCACGGTGCTGCTGACCACGGGCCGCACCGTCGGTGCCGAGCAGGCCGTGCTCGGCTCGATCGACTCCGAAGGAACGCGGTCGATCGTTATCCGAGCCGAGCCCGACGCCGGACTTGACGCGACCGTGCTGGAGCGGCTGGCGCACATCGACGGGATCCAATGGGCGGGAGCGTTTGGCGGCGCCCAGGACGTAACTAACATTCAGTTCCCGGGCGCGACAAAGATCCCGCTGCGCTTAGTCTGGAGCAGCCAGCTCGAGCACCTCGGAATCACCACACTGCCGCCCGTGGCTGATGCGTCGGTGTGGGCGTCACCATCCGCATTGGCGGGCCTGGGGATGCCGGACGCCGTCGGGGGAGTCCTCGACGGTTCCGGCATCGACTTCGCGGTCACCGGACATCTGACCACCCCAGACTTCCTTGCCTTCCTTGAACCGCTCGCCCTCGCCCCGCAAACCGCCGACACCCCGGGAACCGTTTCCGTGCTCGTCATCATCGCTGACCGCCCCGACCTCGTTGCACCGGTCAGCGAAGCAGCACAGTCGGTGCTTGGCGTCTCCGATCCGACCAAAGTCACCCTCACCACCAGCGAAAACCTCGCCGCGCTCCGCGAGATGGTCGAAGGACAACTCGATTCCTTTGGCCGTAGCCTCGTCATCGTCATCTTCGCGTTGACCGCGATGCTCGTGGCAGCGATCCTCTATGGCCTGGTGATGCTGCGCCGCAAAGACTTCGGACGTCGCCGTGCGTTGGGCGCCTCCCAAACCCTGATCATCGCCCTACTGCTGACGCAGACCGGGGCCCTCGCCTTGGTCGGCGCCACCATCGGGAGTATCGCCGCAGGGATCGGGTTGGCAGCGTCCGGCGATCCGCTTCCCGGCTGGGACTTCGTCGGCGCCGTCGCCCTGCTTTCGACGACCATCGGGGTGATCGCCGCGCTGCTGCCGGCGTTGGCTGCTGCCCGCCGCGACCCGCTCAAAGAACTCCGCGTGCCGTAGCCGGTCTCGACAGTCGCGTATTAATGAGCAATCGGAGAGGATACCGGTGCGCTCAGCTACCAGAGTTGAGGTTGAGGACAGGCCTCGATCAGTTCGTCGTAGAGTTCGTCAGGAAGGTCGCGGTAGGGCGTGTACCCGGCATTCGAGTCGACGAAGGCTTGGTAGGACGGAGCGTCCGGAAGGTCAAGTCCTGTTGCTCGCAGGCACTCCAAAGACGAGCTCATCAGGTCGTAGCCCTTCTTGAACTCGTCAGTGTTGAGTGTGCGGACTTGATTTACTCCGGTGACGTCAAAGCAGTCGTCCACGTCAGCGGAATACACCTCCTCCTGCTCAGAAGGAAAGCTGCTCTCGATTCCCCCGTCCGAACTCAGCACGGCGTCCCAACCACGGTCGGACAGGCATTGGACCATCCGCTCGTTGCCCTCCGCTTGCGACGAAGGGCGGGGTTTCGAGGTGTCCGAGTGTGAAGTGCAACCTACGAGACACACCGCGGCGAGAGTCAGAATCGTCGCCAAGCCGAGAACGCGTCCACTCATATTTTCTACCTTCTCGAACGCGGCGAGGGGGGCCCTTTCCACAGTGCTTTGAGTGCATCTTGGCAGATTTCAGCCGGCCGGGCTGTACTGCCTTCCTGGTCCGCGACCTTTAAGGCGACCCGGGCTACTGCGGCTGCGGGCAGGCGACGCGTGGACCGGAGGCCTCAGCACAACCGGCGGCTTCAGCCTGGTACTGCTCTTCTTGTTTCACCCCAACTTTCTCCGTGACGCAGTCATAGATAGACAGGGCGTACTCCTGATTCTCGGTCAGCACGGTAGCGGGCGACGTGGTTGGCTCCGGTACCGCGTTTTCGGAACAACCAACCAAGACCGCCGACGCCACTACCAGCCCGCCACCACGGAAAATCGCTTGAATTTGCACATGGTGCAGAAACTCCCCCTAGGTAAAGGACGAGGCTAGACCTTGCTGGTTGCGTCCAGATGGCAGGTGTTCGCTCAGCGCGCTCGTACTCGGCCGTCCGATTTCAAACTGTCCCGTTGCGGGGTCCCCCATGCGGGCGTCCCGAATTGGCCGCGGTACCGAACCCTCCAATAGAGTCGACGCATGCGCTCGCATAGGTCAGAGATCGGGGAGCGGTGGTTTGTCGTCGCTGCCGTGGGCGTGATCTGTGTCGCCACGTTGACGGGCTGCGTCGTGAAGCCGAACCTTGGTCAGATCGACGGGACCGTGACGGCGGCTTCGGGCCTGCCCGCCACCGGGTGCGGAATCACGATGGTCGTGATTTCAGGTGGTCCGGTACCGGAACTGGCGGCCGTTACGAGCGCTGCGGGGACCTTCAGCTGGCCCGTTCCGCCCGGACGCTACGAGGTGACCGCTTCGTGCGATGGGGTTCCGATCCACGCCTCTGTTGACGTTGTGGCTGATGAAACTGTGGCAGTAGATATGGCCGAATGAGCCTCGGCCGGCGCCTCGCATCCGTTCTGTGGAACGTCTCCGGCGGGGCCGCGACCATGCGGACGATCCCCGCCATGTCCTATCAGCCAATTGATGCATGTCGAGTGTGTATATACTCGGCATGTAAGGGCCGTGTTGGTCACTGGATTGCGGGGAGTCGTCGTGTCGGTACGTCAGAGCATTTTGGCCATTCTTGATCAGGGCCCCAGTTACGGGTACAGGTTGCGTGCGGAGTTCGAGCGTCGTACAGGCTCGACTTGGCCGATCAATGTCGGGCAGATTTACAACACTCTCGAGAGGTTGGAACGCGACGCCTTCATCGTGAAGCGTGAGACCGACACAGACGGACACGTCTTCTACGCCATCACCCCGGCGGGGCACACGGAAGTATTCGAATGGTTGCGGTCCCCGGTGCCGCGCCCGGCCACGACGCGGGATGAATTGGCGATCAAGCTGGCCCTCGCGGTGACGCTGCCCGATGTGGACATCGACGAGATCGTTCGGGTTCAGCGGATGTCGACGATGTCGACCCTGCAGCAGCTCACCCGGGCTAAGAACGCCGGCGATGATCCCGATTCGACGGATGAGCTCGCCTGGCTTCTCGTTATCGACTCGCTGATCTTTCAGGCCGAGGCAGAGATCCGCTGGCTGGATCATTCTCGTTCCCGGCTGGCTCGGGCGACAGCCAAAGGGCTCTCGGCCAGCGAGAATCCCTCGGAGCCGCGTCGGCGCGGCCGGCCGGCGCGCGCCGGCGCGCCCATCATCGACGAGCGCACGGACGACGCAGAAGCCCTCCGATGACTGTCGAGCTGCTTCGGTTGGACGGGGTGTCCCGGCAGTACGGGCGCGGCGAGACCGCGGTCACCGCTCTGGCCGGTATCGATCTGACGATCATCGCGGGCGAGATGGTGGCGGTGATGGGGGCATCCGGCTCGGGTAAATCGACGCTCCTGACCATTGCCGGCGGCCTGACAGCGCCCACGTCGGGGGAAGTCGTGATCGATGGTCAGTGGATCAGTGCGATGACGGCAAAACAGCTGGCCGTGCTGCGCCGCCGCACCCTGGGCTTCGTGTTCCAGGATTTCAACCTGATTCCCGCACTGACGGCCCTCGAGAACGTAACACTGCCTCTGGAACTAGACAGTTGGCGCAGCCGCGACTCACGCCGTGCCGGACTCGATGCCCTCGCGTCGGTTGAGCTGGCCGATCGGGCCGGCGCCTACCCCGATGATCTCTCCGGGGGACAGCAGCAACGGGTCGCGATCGCTCGCGCCATTGTCGGACCGCGCAAGCTGATTCTCGCTGATGAGCCAACCGGAGCGTTGGACACGCAGACGGGTGAGGCGGTGCTGCGGATGCTGCGTCATCGGGTCGACGCGGGCGCCGGAGCGATTCTGGTCACCCATGATGCGCGGCATGCTGCCTGGGCTGACCGGATCGTGTACCTGGAAGACGGCCGAATCGTCGGACAGACGTCGGCCGGATCTGCCGACGAGCTTCTTGGGGCTGGGCGATGATGTCGGGCAGATCGAGGATGGCGGGCCGGAGCCGACTGGCCCCGTTCCGAGCGGCGCTGCGCTTCGCGCGGCGTGACGCCTGGGCGGCCAAGGCCCGCAGTGCCCTGATCGTGGCGATGGTCGCGATCCCCGTGGCCGGCCTCAGCGGCGTCGCGCTGGTGGGGATGAGCATGATCCCGACAATCGACGAAACCCTGGCCGCCGAACTGGGCCAGGCCGATGCCCGCATCAGCGTCGTCAGCAGCCCCGACTCCTCCCTCATTCAAAGTCCCACCCGGCCCGGCTGGCACCAGGACGAGATGGACCCGGCCGGGATGCCGGTCAACACGCAAGCGGATGCGGCGCTGGCCGATCCGGCGTCCCTCATCACACCCGGTGCGACGCTGGTCCCGATCCGCTCGGCCGACGTAACCATCGAGACGGCGACCGGTATCGCCGGGATGAGCGCCGTCGAAGGTGAGACCTGGAACGTGGGCTTCGCGCCCAAATACACGCTGGTTGCTGGGCGCGCGCCATCCGCTGACGGAGAGATCCTGGTCACGGCCGCCGCGCTGGAGCGGCTCGGCACGAACCTGGGGGAGACGGTGTCGCTGCGCGACCCGGAACGCCCCGCCACCGTGGTCGGGGTGCTCGATGGCGCGGAGTATGCTGACGCGAGCCTGGCCGTGTTCGGAGCGCTCGGCACCTTCACGGGAGATCGCGAACCGCGCATCGGGGAGGACGACTTCTATCTCTTCGGGCAGCCCTTGGATTGGGCGGCCGTGCAACAGCTCAACCAGTCCGGCGCGGTCGCCCTGTCGCGGTCCGTGTTGCTGAATCCGCCGCCAGCGGGGACGTATGAGCTGCAGCAATCCACTGACCTGCAGGGTGTTGCGACGACGGTCGTGACGTTGACCACGGTCGGCGTCATCTTCGCGGTGCTGGAGATCGCCCTGCTCGCCGGGGCGGCGTTCACCGTGGGGGCTCGGCAGCAACAGCGCACCCTGGCCACGGTCGCCAGTGTCGGCGGTCACCGGCGCACCCTGTTCCAGATCGTGACCGCCAGCGGCCTGGTCCTGGGGCTGGCCGGCGGCATCGTCGGCGTGATAATCGGTGTCACCGGCGGTTCCCTGTTCATGACCCTGACGTCCGATGGCAGCGCCGTGCAGTACTGGGGCTACCACCTGTCGATTCCCGCGCTCGTGGGGATCGTGCTGTTTGCCATGGTGATCGGCTGGATCGCCGCGGTGCTGCCAGCCTGGACCGCCTCCCGCATGGACGTGCTCGCCGCTCTGCGCGGAGCCCGACGGGCGCAGACCGCGCCCCAGACCCGACGTCGCTGGGCCGGCGTCTTCATCATCGCAACCGGGGTCGCGATCACCGCCGGCGGCGCCTGGGCGGGAACGGCGAGCTTCTCTGCCCCGGGCGTCATCACCAACACTTCCCTGTATCAGCTAGCCATCATGCTGGTGCTCTTCGGCCCGGTGCTGGCGCAGGTCGGCGTGCTGCTCGTCGCGACGGTCGTCCTCGCTTCCCTCGCCCGAATCGTGGCACGGGTGGGGTTGGGGGCGCGGCTGGCGGCCCGTGATGTGGTGCGCAACCGGTCCCGTTCCCTGCCCGTGCTCGCGGCGATCATGACCACCGTGTTTTTGGGTACCGTACTGCTGGCGTTCTTTGGCGGGTCCGACGAATCCAATCGCGCCAGCTACGACCGCTGGAACGCCGAAGGGCAACTGATGGTCGAGCTGGGTTCCTGGGCCGAGGATGGCACGCAGAGTGTGTATCCGGTCGGCCCGGACGTCGCGACGATCCTCACCACCCAGCTCGGCGCCGACGAGGTGAGCGTGCTCTCCGGGGTGCGGTCCGGCTCAACCGGGCCCGCCGACACCGCGGCCCACCCCACCGTCGCGTTGCGGCCCGAGGTCAGCTGCGAGCTTCAGAGCGGATCCAACCCGGCCGGCGCCTGCAACTCACCCTTCTGGCTGTTCTCCACCGGATCCACACCCCAAATCTGGACCGGAAACCTCGCCGACCTCGCCCTCATCCTCGATGCGGACGTCTCCCCGCAATCTCAACGCACCCTCGAGGCCGGGGGAGCAGTCTCGCTCTACCCGGAATATGTGCAGGATGACGGCACCATCCAGATCGAGTGGATGCCCGCATCCGCTGCCACCGACGACGGTAACACCGCAGACGTGACGGCGATCTCAACGACGGCAGTGCCCGCTGTGGTGCAGGAACCCGCCCATCCGATCCATTTCAGTGTGTTCATGCTCGACTCCACGGCGACGTCTCTCGGGATGGAGCCGGTACCGTACCGGGTACTCGCGTCCTTCGCGTCGGCTCCCGACGAGGCCGCCCAAGATCAGCTTCGGGCCTCACTCGGGTCCCTGACCGGTGGCCCCGAACTGGTGGCCCGTTACGAGCGCGGACCGGGCAGCACTATCGACACCTCCGGCTGGGCGCTGGTCGCCGTCGCCGCCCTGGTCGCCTTCGCCGCTGCCGCGGTCGCTCTCGGTCTTGCCCGGGCAGACGGCCGGCGCGACGACGTCACGCTCAGCGCCGTCGGTGCCAACCCGGGCCTGCGCCGAAGCGTCGGATTCTGGCAAGCCGTGCTCCTCACCGGAACCGGCGCCGTGCTTGGCGGCGTCCTCGGGCTCCTCGGACCCGGGATGCTGGGCCTGGTCGATCTGATGCCCTTCGCCCCGCCCTGGCCGCAGCTGTTGCTCCTCGTCGTCGGGCTCCCGCTCATCATCGCCGCCGGCAGCTGGCTGCTGACTCGACCCGCACAGTTCGACGAACGGCTGCAACGCACCCTCGCCTAACGCGGGTCGTCCCGGTAGTCGTTCCCCACACGGGCGGGGAATGGAAGGCAATTCTGCGGCCGACAGTCCTCCGACGGGGTCCTCGCAGCGAGAACCGCCGACAGGGTTTCCCCTGGTCGGCGGTTCTCGAATGATGGGAAAGCTCAGCCCGCGTCTGGCCAGGCCGTGATGTGGACCGTTTGCGTCGGCGGGAGGTCGAGATCAGCGGGACCGATGACGACGCCCGTGTCGACCGAAAGGCCTTGGTTGCGCGCGTCGGTCATCATGGTGTGGTGTCGACGACAGTTGTTGTTACGGCGGTTGCTGCCCAAATAGTTCCGGCTGGGGCGCCGAAACCGGCTTTGGTGCGCACGGTGCGTTCTCCGATGAGTTCACCCGTCTCGGGGTCGATGATGATGTCCTGTCGTTCGTCACGGCTGGACTCGATTCGACCCAGGGCTATTCCGGTTCGACCGTTCAGTGTCGCCTGACCGGGTATGGCCTCGATGCCGGGGACCAGGGCTGCTGCGCGATAGAGCGCGGATCGCAGGTCGGCCGGTGCGGTTCCGGTGCGCAGAAGGGCGGTGATGCGCACCCATGCGTCCTCGTCTGGGTTGTTCGATCCGCCGTTGTACTCCGACCGGATGTATTCGTAGAGTTCTTGCGGATCGCGCGGTAAAGCATCCGTGGACCTTGCTGGGTCGGGAGCTCCGTAGAAGGCAGCATCCTGTGCACGGAAGATGCCATTGGTGAGGGGATCGTTCGGCATCACGGCCCAGTTGGCCAGCGCCGAAGCCTCGGCACCGTCTCCAAAAAACTCCGTAGGAGCGAGATCGTGACGCTCCATCACCCAATCGGCGTCCGGATCGCCCGGCTTATAGACAGTGATTGTCGACGGGGAGATCCACGTCACCGGTTCGCCGTCGCCTGACCGTCCGACGGTCGCGTACGCGGCCTCAGTCGCGATTTTCAGGTACTCACCGGGTGCGGCCACGAGATCCGAGCTCGTGATTGTCAGTGCGGCAGCATCGTTGAGGATGGTGGCGGCTTCAGCTGACGAGCCGTTCCCGCTGGGAATTATCACGCCAGCCAGGATGACGGCAGCGGCTGCGACGGCTCCGACCGAGGCGAATGCGATGCGTCGCCGACGAATGACGACGGGACGGGTTCGAATTGAGGCCGCAGAAGCTTTATCCGCAGTGATTTGCTCCATGATGTTTTGGTGCATCGTGCGTACCTGTTCGTCGGTGGGGCCAAGTGTGCTGGTCATGACAGTCCTTCGTTTTGAGAGGCTAACGAAATGCGTAGGGTGCGGCGCAGCCGAGTGAGTCGGTTACGCACGGCGCCGGCCGTGGTCTCGAGCTGATGCGCGGCATCGCGGTAGGACAGCTCGTCGACGAGGCAGAGCCGGTAGAGCTTCTGGTCGCTTTCCGACAATCGTGCGACTGCCGTTGCGATTGACGCTCCGAGCTGACGATCGAGAAGAACATCTTCGGGGCCCGGCCGCGGATCAATCATTTCCGTGGATCCATCGAGAGTTGCGCTGTAACTCTTCCGTTTGAGTCGGTTGAGGCTCAAGTTCCGAGTCGCCGCCAGAAGCCACGGAAGTAACGAGACATCCACGACTCTGATCTCAGCCCGCTTCGTCCATGCGAGTATGAAGACATCCTGGGTGATGTCCTCGGCGCCAGCCGTATCGCGGAGCATCCGCAGCGCGTAGTGGTAAACGTCGCGGACATACTCTTCGTATAGCGTGCCGAACGCGGCACGATCTCCGCGCTGAATGGCTTGGAGTCTCGCCCTGTCGGAGCCTGTGGGGCCGGCCCGTTTTGTATGCCTCATACCCAATAGTGTCTCGGACCGTTGGATCGTCTCGAATTCAGTCGACGATGCAATTCACAACCGGTTCTCGTTGCGCCCGCGTCGAGCTTTCTTGTCAGCGCCCACGGACTACTTTTCACAGTAGCGTCGACATTCCTTGCCGGCCAGCACCCCAGCGTCTCGCAGAAGGTTCTCGTATGGTGACGGGGAAGCTGAGTGACTTGCGATGGCTCGCTGGGATGGGCGGTCAATAGCAGTTTGACTGACTGCCCTAGGCTCAGGGCATGATGACAGCCGACGCAGCCACACGCTCCGCACGGCGGCGGGCCGGCGTTGGGTCTCCTGCGTTGAAGTTCGTGCGAGACCTCGTCCTCGTCGTGGTCATCGCGATCCTGATCTCAGCCCTACTGAAAACTTTTGTCGTGCGTTCGTTCTACATTCCATCTCCGTCGATGGAGAATACGCTCTTGGTCAATGATCGAATCATTGTGAATGAACTCGTTCCCAACCTGATCCCGATTGAACATGGCGACGTGGTCGTCTTCACCGACCCGGGAAACTGGCTTCCACCGCAGCAACCCGCGCCGCAAAATCTCTTCAGTGCGCTAGACGTTGCATTTACGGCTGTGGGGCTGAGCGCCGGCGACAGCAATAATCACCTCGTCAAACGAGTCATCGGCCTACCCGGCGACACCGTGGTCTGTTGTACCGCCGCCGGACAGCTGACCATCAACGATGTCGCCATCGACGAGCCCTACATCCAGATTCCTGACGATCAATCCCAGGCGACTAAAAGTCCGTTTACGGTCACCGTGCCCGACGGAAATCTTTGGGTCATGGGCGACAACCGATACAACTCAGCCGATTCGGCCTTCCACTTTCTCAACGGCCCGCCGGGGGCCGGCTTCGTCCCGATCAGTAATGTCATCGGCCGGGCAGTCGTGGTGAGCTGGCCCGCCAAACACTGGGGCTGGCTCGGCCACTACCCAGAAACCATCGCGTCAGCAGCCCGCTGACTAAGACCAAGACCCCCCAAGACGGGATGGTTATTTCATCAGCTGAAATTGTCCCGTAAGAGGTTCCTCAGTGGAACAGGCGCCCGTGACGTTTATGGAACGATGGTGACATGGCAGTCGGGGTGCATCACATCGAGATTTGGGTTGGTGACCTGGACAGCGCGCGAACATCGTGGGGCTGGCTGCTTGTGGCCCTTGGCTGGTCCGTCGATCAGGAATGGAACACTGGTATTTCCTGGCGATGTGGCGAGGTCTACATAGTCATCACTCGACCGCCCTCCGTCTGCGGCGATGAGCATGATCGTCGTCGTCCGGGGATGAACCACATTGCCCTCCACGGAGGGACTTCAGCTGATGTCGACCTCATCGTCGGTCGGGCATCAACCCACGGCTGGACTGAGCTATACGCGGATCGGTACCCACATGCAGGAGGCCCCGACCACTACGCCGCGTACCTCGAAGATGGAGCCGGTTCAAAGGTCGAAGTCGTCGCCACATCGCCGCGCTGACGCACCCCCTGAAGATTTTCAAGTCCGAGCTTTAGGACTGTGCCAGTCTCAATGGATGAAGTTGCCGCCGACCGCTAAACCTCTGACGTGTGCGCGCCTCCTGTTGGAACCGCTGTCGGTTGCGCACGCGTCGTCGATGGTAAGAGTTTTGGCCGATCCCTCCCTATACGAATTCACTGGCGGGGAAGCGCCTTCGCTGAGGGAGTTAGAAAACCGCTATGCCGCTCAAGTTGTGGGGCACTCCGCGGACCGCTCGTCGAAATTGACGGGACGATGCTCACGGCCGACATGGACTGGGTGATTTCACCGAGCTGGCAGGGATGTGGGTTTGCTTCCGAAGCAGCCCAGGCAATGCTCGAATGGTTGCGCTCCAACGGAGTCAACCGCTTCACGTCACACATTCTCCCCGCTATTTGCGCCTCCATACGCGTCGCACAAAATCAAGCGCTACAGGCGACGTTGTCGAGGAAAGATGGTGAAATCCGTTGGGAATCCCAATCACCTCCTAGCGAGGTCGCTGACGTCCGTGCTCGCCAAGGGGCTGTCGACTTTGCCTTGGTGCAGCGAGACGGCCAACGGGCTCGCCTTCTCATCTCCCTACCGTCCTCAGGAGCACCGCAGTACTGGTTGTATGCGGACCCCAGCGATACCGCAGATTGGGTCAGCCAACTGCTGATTTGGATTGACGAGGAGGTATTCACTGGGGGACTTAGCGGCAGCCGAGCTCGGTTGAATATCGCCGGCGATAGTTACGTCATAACCGAGAACTACGGTTGGCGGCTTGAGGGCGCCGCTGAACACGCCAGACTGAGCGCCGCCGCCGCCGCCGGCCCGTCCGGTTGGCATGCCGGCGGACTCAACTGACAGACAACAGACAGCGATCCGGGTTCCAGTTGGCTCGATCGACACAAAGAAATCATTGCGGCCCCCGCCACTCGAATTTTTACTTGCCGTGTCGCAAATTTCCTGCCCGTTCGGAGCCCCGCAACAGGTTCGGTTTACGGGAACGGGACGGGGACTAGCATCCTTACCGAGTCGGTCCATCATGATGACGATGTCAAGTGACCGGCCATTGAATCATCGCTTTAGGCTATCCGCTGTTCTCACATACTTCTTCATGAGAAAAGTGAGGGAAGATTGGCCTTCTCGCACGTTTCTCACGAGATCGGCGTCCAACTGCATCGCGTCCGCGACGGCCTGGTGAGATGAATCCTCGTCTAGATTTTGCAGCAGGTCATCGAGTTCGCTCGCGAGCGCCTCGGCGCTCCGCAGTGCCGCCTGCAGTGCCCGCGAAACGCGAACAGTTTCCGAAATGCTAGGTGCATCCGGAGTGATGACCGGCGGCTGGCCGGACGACACCGAGAAGGTCATATGTGCTTCTGACATGCTCCGACTGTACGTCAGCCTTCCAGATCCCGCCGCGCCAGCACCCCTCCGGCTCTGATCCGGTTGATTGGTTGGAGGGGCAGCGTTCGCGTACTTGTTGCGATTTCCGTAGCAGGTTGCCTTTCAGGGCACCCCGCCCCAAGACCTTGCCGTCCTCGTTCGCTCTGTTTAGCGGTACACATCACTGCGGTGGCCGACGCGCAGCACGAGGACGATGAGTTTGTCATCCTCGATTTCGTAGACGACGCGATACTCACCGATTCGGATGCGGCACTCACCAACACCGCCCGCGAGCTGGATATAGCCGTGAGGGCGCGGGTTCGCGGCGAGGTCCTCGATGGCCTCCTTGATTCGCTTCCGCTCATTCGGATGGACCTTGCGGAAGGCTTTCGCAGCGGAGGGCTTGTAAGTGATTGAGTAAATCGGCATGGGCGAGCCGCTCGCAACGGCTCAGAGGCCCAGCTCGGCCATGAGCTCCTCGTGCGAAATGCCGCCTTGCTCGCGACGCGCCTCGGCTGCGCCAAGAACGTCAGCTTGATCTTCCAGAGCCTGAAGGGCACGGTCAAAGAATTCCGGGGAGACAACGACGGCGCGACGTCTGCTACCACGGCTGAGAACCTCAACGGGCCCGCGCTGTGCGGCGTCGAGCACCTCGCTCTGATGTGCGCGAAAATTGCTAAGAGTCGTCGTTGTCATAGCTCAAAAGTACATCTTGTACATGTAGGTGTCAAAGGTTTTCCAATCGCGGTTCTGTTTGAGGGGCGACTGTGTCGTTGCCAGACCGGCTAATCCGGCAACGAGATTTCGATTGAGGGTCCCTTTCAATGGCCCGATTCGAACTGACGTTGAATGGTTCGGTAGACGGTCGAGCGCGCAACGTGGAAGAGTTCCGCCAATTCTGCGCTGGAATGTAGGCCGGCGCTGTGTACTTCGATCAAGTGTTTCTGCTGCGCCGCCGACAGTTTGGGCTGCTTACCGCGAAGCCGTCCTTTCGCCGTGGCCACCTGCATTCCCTCCCGCGTTCTGGCGCGAATCAGATCCGACCCGAATTCGGCGACCATTGCCAGGACGTTGAAGAGGAGGCGCCCGACGGGGTCGTTCGGATCGTGTACCGCTCCGCCGATGCTGAGCTTGACGTCTTTGGCTGTCAGCTCGTCGATGATGTTTTTGGCATCCCGGAGTGATCGCGCGAGTCTGTCGAGTTTCGCAACGACGAGGGTGTCTCCGGTGCGACAGGCGGCCAGGGCTTCGCGAAGCCCTGGCCGGGCCCGGTTCGTTGCGGTCAGACCATGATCGGTGTAGCTCAGTGACGATCTAGCGCCCAGTCGTTCCAGGGCGTTCTGTTGGGCGGTGAGGTCTTGTTCATCGGTGGACACGCGTGCGTATCCAATTAGTGATCCATCCATGGCGAAACCATCCCGCTCCGCTGTGAACGGGTCAAGAATCGTCGCAGTGGGGGTCCGGCTTGCGGGCATCCGAAGGTGGCGGCCCCCAGCGGTCAGTTTGAGACGATCAGTCTGCGGGATTTGCGCGTAACCAGTCACGAACTTGGTCTGCATGACCTTACGCCGGGAAATCGGGATAGAACACATGCCTGACTGTTTCTCCGTCAGTAACAAGAGTCATGCGTTTGAGAAGCGTCACGCCTTCGACCGTGAAGGTGAGGAGTTTGAGCGCCTCTGTCAATCGTCCCTTCTCATCCGAGACGAGTCGGTACGGGAGGTGAATCCGCTGGACGGCCTCGTGTTGATAGGCCGAGCTCTGCACCGAGAGCCCGATCACGTTTTGGGCGCCAGCCTCATTCAGCTCGACCAAACGGTCACGAAAGCTGCATGCTTCGGCGGTGCAGCCTTTTGCTCCGGGGATGTCTGCCCATCCGATTGGCTCGGCCTGGCCAGGCACGCACGTTCGTGGATAGATAAACAGGATCCAGCGCCCGGTTGAGCACTTTTTGATGCTCAACTCGCCGCCCGATGTCGATGCAAGGTCGATGTCAGGCAGGTGCAATCCGATCAATTGATCAGCGGCACCGTCATCGAGGGGCGTCGGAAGGGTTTTCGCCATGTGGTTTCATTTCGTGGTGTGGTCGAGGTCAGACTTGCCAAAGGTGGGATCAGCGGGAACTACTCAGGTCAGTCGCTTTGATCGAACCTGAACTTCAGCGGCTTCGTAGCCGAGGTGCTCATAGAAACCGAGTACTGTTTCGTTGGTCGAGCGGACCATGAGTTGGACTTTCACGGCGCCGTGTTTTCGCAGCCAGTCTTCCGCCGTTGACATCAGCTGCCGTCCTAAACCAGTTCCACGTTGGCTTTCATCAACAGCCAGGTAATACACCCAGCCGCGGTGTCCGTCGTGGCCAACCATCACGGTGCCGATCAATCGGTCATTGTCGAAAGCCCCCAGCACGGTCGATGTCCCGCCGTCGAGTGCACGCTGCAGGTCAAGCTCCGGCGGATTCCAGGGGCGGGTCAACCCGGCTCTGACCCAGAGTGACGTCGCTGCACCGATGTTTGCCGAAGTGAGGTCGCGAATCTGCATAGCCCTAGTTTGCCGTCATCATCGCAGACCCAATGCCGTGAGACGTTGGTCGTGAGGGCGCGCTACTCCGGTGGCCGAGCGGTCCTCGTCAAGCAGAGAGAGCTGCCGTGGGGGATACTGCATTTATGGGGAAGAGGAAAGATTCGCTCGCATGGTGGTCAGTTATTGTGATTGTGGCCCCCGCGATGGGGTTTGGCGTGTTTTTACTCGCAGAGGCATCATCTTTGCAGACCGTGTTGGCCGGAGGCGTTCTCGTCCTCGTCGCACTCACTGCGGTTTTCAAGGCAGTGCTGAGCCTGCGAAGGTTGTCGCGATCAACGGGGTCGTTTTCCGCGCAATGACAAAGCCGATGGACGTCTTTCGGCGTTGCGGACGGAATTGACATGACCGCCACACTGGTTGCGCATCGTTTCGGGACCGGGACTGGGACTGGGACAGCGGCGGCGGTGGCCGGCGCTGCCTAAACACCGAAGCTACCTGCGCTACGTATGCGGGTTTCTTACCCGCGCAGGTTGCGTGTTCCGAGGACGATGCGTGAAATGACGTGTGAACCTAGTGCTGCGGCGAACAGAAGTGCCCCGCCACGCGCGGTGTCAGATGGCAGGAGCGGTGAGCCGCTTCGACGGAGTTGAGCCCGCGCTACTCGCGCCCCGGGAAACATCACCAACGGCGCCGTGATTAGACCCGCTGTGTAGCTCTTGAAGGAGATCGAAGTCGCGATGTGCGTGACCACATGAGCTTCCAATCCAGCTAACACCGCTCGGTAGAGACGTGATTTTCCCTGGGAGCGTGTGCCGCGAACACAAGCCACGCCAACCAGCACTCCCATGAGCGCGATGGCGAGCACGGATTGCGTCGGAGAAACGACCACCCGGTCCCTGCCCAGACGCGCGGCGAGCAGTCTAGACGTGGCCGGGAAAGTAAACACTTCTTCGACGTCGTGCACAAGCCAAGCGGCGAAGAGTGCCACCGCAGCGATCCGGGTTCCAGTGGGCTCGATTGACACAACGAAATCATAGCGGCCCCTACCGCCTGAACTTTTGCTTGTGGTGCCGGCGCAAATTTCGTGCCCGTTCGGAGCCCCGCAAGGGCCCCCCTTGCGGGCAGCTGGACTCAGCTTCGCTTCACAGCGTTTGAGTTCGCCATGCCCCAAATGACGGACAGCATAAGTAGCTGTGCAGAAACGACGCCCACGAGTTGGGGGAGAAAGATTATGGCGAGCACGACTTCGACAACGGACAGGATCAGGGCGGCAGCGCCGACAGTTGCGAACCCTTGGCGTGCAAGGTCGCGGTCACGTTCATCGCGATACTCGATACCGTTAATCCGGGTGATGTCGCGGGCGTTCGGCCGACGCGCGTAGAACGCAGCGCCAAGCCCCGATAGGCCGAGAATGAGCAACCATATTGCGCCGACCCAATTCTGTGTGAGAGCCGCAATAGTCGCTCCGACACAGAGCGTGCTGACCAAGATGATGTTGATGGTCGAGATGCGTGAGCGGTTATTCGTCTGCAATGTGAAACACTTCCTCAACGGTGGATTCAAAGTATCGGGCCAGGCGAACGGCAAGAACCAGAGATGGATCATAGCGCCCGGTTTCGAGGGCATTTATGGTCTGACGGGAAACTCCCAAGACCACACCAAGTGCGGCTTGAGAGAGGCCAGCGGCTTGCCGCCGCGCTCTGATCTCGGATTCCATGTGACAAGTATGCTTTACAGTCGGTATCGTGTCAAGTGGGCTTGTCAGGTGATGTGATGGCCGCGAAGGCGTTCCCCAACGGGGGTCGTGAGGGATGCGCTACTCCCTGATTCTGGTGGCCAAGCATTCCTGGCCAAACCGACAGTGCTGCCGTACGGGATACTGCAGTTATGGGGAAGAGAAAAGAATCGCTCACGTGGTGGTCAGTTATGGCGATCGCGGTCCCCGCCATAGGGTTTGGCGTGTTTTTACTCGCGGAGGCCTCGTCCAAGCAGACCGTGCTGGCCGGAGGCGTTCTCGTCCTCGTCGCACTCACCGCGGTTTTCAAGGAAGTGTTGAGCCTGCGAAGGATATCTTGATCATTCGGGTGGTTCTCCGCGCAATGACAAAACCGATAAAAATCTTCAGGCGTTGGGGACGGAATTGACGTGACCGCCGCACTGGTTGCGCATCTTTTCGGGCTGTTGACAGCCGCAGCGGCGGCCACCGCTGCCGAGCTGGAGATTCACACGGACCCACATTGGGATCCCTTCGCTGCGGCAAACGGATTGTTCTGACGGCAGCCATCCCGCAAGAGGGTTCAGGATTCGGCGTAGCGTGGAGCCACGAGTTGAAACTCGAGGTGGGCATCGACTGTCGCATCCTTCTTCGTCCGCTACACAATTTCTGCCAAACACTCCGCGTTCGAGCTACACCGCACGAGTGACGTCCGTCACACAATTTGATCTGCTCAACGACCTGGCTCTGGTTCGGGTACCAACACCTGTGGATAGACAAAACAGAGGGGCAGCCCATGTGGGCTGCCCCTCTTCAAAAGCGGGAAGGGTCGTTAGCGTCCCTTCGGACCCGCAGAGTTCTCGCGTTTGAAGAACCAGCGGCCCAGAAGGGTAACGAAGATTCCAATAAGCACGACGCCGTCGACGATCAGAAACGCGCGCATCCCATTACTTGACGCGATCGTGGCGGCATTAAAGGCCAGCAACCCGCAGAACACCATCCCGACCCAGCCCACTATCTGACTGCCGCCTGGCCGCTTGGCCTGACCATCTCGTCTTTCGGTCACGGTGTTCTCCTCCAGTTCCTGTATTCATCAGCAGGCGAAATTCCCGGCCGTGTCGTGCTTCTATCGGATCACTCTACCGAGGTGGGCCGCCCACGCGGCCGCCGCAGTCCACGGGCCAGGTGCGGAAGCGATTAGAGACCCATAGAAGCCGCCAACCAGTCTTCCGGCCTGACCGCAGCACGGCCCAAGATCCCGCGCAGATCGAATGGCCGTCGCAGCCGAGGCCACAGCTGAGGCGCATGAGTCGTGGCTACGGTCGAGGATACGGAGGAAACCGAGTGGGTAGACGCCATGGCCGGGGCACCAGTTGTCACCGTTCCAATCACCATTGCAATGACGAGTGCCCCATCAGCGAGCGTCGCTCTATACCCGAGGTCGAGGTGCTCGAGACCCGTTTAACGTTGGTGAAATGGACAGTTTCGGCGCCAGTGCACCCGTCCACGAGTATGGGGGACCGATCCGCGAGTATGGGGGACCGATCCGCGAGCGTGGACAACGGAGGCCGTTGAAGGTTGGCTGGAAAAGGAATCTCGGGCCTATGAGATCCCGTTGGCAGCGATTCCCAGTGCGGACTACCGCAATGATGAAGAGGTCCGTGAAGACCTGATCTACAAGCTGTACACAATCACGCATCCTGATGTACTTCAACGCCTGTACAGCGCAGAAGAAAAAGCGATGAAAGACTGCGGCCCTGAGGCCTACGAGCGCTATTGGAGGCGCCTGTTCCTGGGGCAGAAGCATCGCCCGGGTGCTGTGTCGCTGGACGACAACGGAACGTTGGAGGACCGCCTCGCACGCCCTTTCCCATGGATCAAGCTTCTCAGCGTTCAGGATCAGCGCACATGCGCAAGGGACATCATCGACACTGCCCGCGGTGCCTTCGTCGTCAATCAGCTCGGGCGGATAGTCACGGAGATCAAGGCTTGGCGGAACACTGCGGAAGCGGTCGCTGCCGGCTGGGGTCAGGATGAAGCAGAGTGGTTGCGCGAACCGGTGACGGTCACGAAACCCCGCGTCTAGTGCACGCAAAAGAAGGTCCCGTCTCCCGTCTCCCGGCCACTCAAGTCATCAGAATTCGTGATCGAGCACGCCACGAGTCAAGCCGCCGCCGGATGGCGCGACGTCGTCGCAACCCAGAAAAGCTCTGCTGCGGATGACAGTGAAGATCCTCAACGTGTTCACGAGACATCCCAACCAAACGAAGTAGCAGCGGCTGTTAACGATCGCCACTTCAGCGGCTTCCCCTCATTCGTCCCGTTAGGGGTTCGGCTTGCGGAACGGGCGTGGACGCTCTTGCTCATCCCGATGGCGTCGGCCAGTCGCCCGATCGAGATCCCACCGGTTCCCTCGACGGTTGCGAGACGAACGATCGTAGGGTTGAAGTACGCACGAACGATCGTGCTCATTCGAATCCAGGAGGAACCATCGATGTCGATATTCCCACCCATTGCCCATGTGGCGCTCACGGTACGAGACCTCGAGGTGAGCGTTCCGTGGTACACGGCGTTGTTCGAGGACGAGCCAGTGCTCGATGAGGAGACCGGCCCCTTCCGCCACGTCGTCTGGATGGTGAGCGGCACCCTCGTCGGGCTGCACCAGTTCCCCGACTCGGACGTGACGACACCGTTCAGCGAGCGCCGTGCGGGTTTGGATCACGTCGCATTCGGCGTTGCGGACCGGTCCGAGCTCGAGATTTGGGAGAAGCGCCTGGACCAGCTCGGCGTCAGCCACGACACCATCAAGGACGCCGGATACGGGTCAGGCCTGTCTTTCCGCGATCCTGACGGGCTGCCGCTAGAGTTCTTCGCGCCGCCGGCCTGAGAAGGAGCAGCACCGCCTTGGTTGAGCGTTCGGGGATAGCACCGGTCGCTCAACCAAGGGCACGCACGAGTGAAACCGTTGTCCACGGCAGGAAGCCGACGAGCAGGAGGCCTGTGCTAGCGCCTGTCTGTCGATCGACTATTTGTCGCTAACTCGGCGATTAGTGTCGGATACGCTCTATAAATGTCATTACTGGCCAGATCATGACAGGAGCGACGAGGCGCCGACGCGTAAAGATACGGCCCAAATTCTGTCCCACCACAAACCATCGGTCCCCGGGTTCAAATCCCCGTCGCCCTACAAAAAACGCGCCCCGCTGGTCGAGGCGCGAGGAACGAGCGATCGAGACCCGGTAGGCCGATCCTTGAAGGTATTGCGAGTTCCTCCCGAGACTCTTTCTTCTGAGGAACCAGTGGCTGAAATGGGGTCAGGACCTATGGAGATCGGCTCGGTCTCGAGCCTGTATGAATATTGGCTTCTGTGGGCTCCACCCGTCGTGCTCGATGGCTGGTGACGTTCGCTTGACGGCCGGCCGATGCACGAGGCCGTGATCGCGCGTAGTGAACTGTACGAGGCCCAGTTCGCCGACGCGCTCACCGACGGACAACACCCCTGTTGCCTCCTGTCGAACGGGAGTAAGGTGCAGGCACCTGAGGATGTCAAGTGCCTGCGACGCCGTGTGGAGGTCAGATGCTCCGCGCACTACTCACCGCGATTGTCAGCGTAGCGCTGATTGGTTTAGGGGCACCAGTTGCTCAGTCTTCTTCCGACGGACCCGGTTGCTACACGAACGCGCCAGACCGCGTAGATAATCCGTCCGACGGTGATGACGTCGTCATCTGCGAATACACCTCCGGCGGGTGGATCGCGCGCAACGACAGTGACACGATCTGGGCGGTTACCTCACCTGTACTGCGGATTTTCGACCTCTATAAGAATGAGGTGAGGTCTCGGCTCTTTCACACGTCTGCCAAGAGCTGGTACCCGTACATATTTCTCGCTCCTGGTGACGAGGTAATCATTCCCGCCGACGCTGGCGGTGTGCGGCTCTCGATCCAACCTGACCTCGCGCTGGCATGGATCATGTTCGATCAGCTCGCCGACGAGGTCGAAGAGCAGAGCACAGAACTTATCGGCGACGTGGTCGGCGGAAAGAGTGCACGTCGTGCCGCGCTCTGGCAATGCAGTCTCGCGATGTACAACGCAGCGCGTGAACTCGACGAGTCGGCGATGTGGCAGGCCGATCCCAAATCATTGTGGGAGTTTGCACAAAGCTCCGTCGAAGACGGAAGCGAATGCACGACGGCTTGGAGCAAGGCGAGAAAAGTGAAAGCAGAAGTTCCGTTCCCGAAGTACCGGAACGTGGTGCTTGAGGTCACACGGGACGCCGATCTCACGGCGCAGGCGATCGCGCGGCTATCCGTGGCTCAGGACACGCTCGACAATCTCGGTTTGAGGTTTGTCTGCTCGTTGCCGAAAATCCGTGGTGTCGGATGCTGAGGCGCAGCGCAGCCCGCAGCGACGACGAAATTCATGCTGAAGCACGGCGCCCGCATGCGCGCATTCGCCACGGCCTACGTGGCGAATCCGGCGCGCATGAAACTCACGGCCGCGCGCCGTAGATTTCTCAGAGTTTTTAGCGATTCGCTGTTACGGTCATTGATTCTTCGCGCCTAATTGCTGGAACTAGGGATGCGAGAACAGCGCAGGCTAATCCTGCTGTGAAGAGATACAAGCCTATCCCTGGGGTGATATCCCACAAGAGGCCACGGGCGCCGTCGGCCAACATTGCAAGGCCTTGGCCTGCAAATGAGATGTCTGTCCCTTCTTTCAGGCCTGAGGTCGGATCGCTGATGAACCTCCAATGAGAGATAGCGAGCAGCGCCGGAAGCGTGATAGAGGCAAGAGCACCGAGACGCCATATCAAACCGAGGAATCTAACACGGGTGACAAGCAGGAGAAGACCCAAAACACCAAGAATCATGGCGACGGAGAGACACAACAGGAGGGCTGGTTCGTCCAGCCTGTACCCGCTGGACGGTGTAACGGTTAAATTGACTACTTTGAGCACGCTGAGTGCAATTGGCGGCCCGGTAAAGTTCGCCAGTGCTTGAGTGACCGCGAAAGCAACCAAAATTGCGCTGAGCACGATCCCCAATCCGGCGACTACGTGGTTTCTGCGATGTCGCACTGCAGTGAACTCGGGCGGTCCGCTGTCGAGGGGAGGCAACCAGACAACGCCAGGCGCTACGTGATCGGTCCACTGAATGCCGTTCCAATACCTTTGCTGGCCATCCGGCTGTGGATACCAACCCGCCGAACTGCTCATGAGGCCTCCCCTGCAAAGCGGCTTCGTACACTGAGCGGTGAAATGTGTCCGAAACCGCGTGTCTGTGAATTTCACGTGTGGGGATCATAGCGAGTTTTGGGATTTTGGACAGAAGATGTCTGCATCCGCAAGGATTGGACAGCCTGTAGCAACTTGCTACACTCGATGCATGAGCAAGACGATGCCGATGCGGGTCGAAGGCGACCTCTTTGAGGCCGCGAAGTCTGTTGGCACTGTTGCAAGCCGCAGCGCGGCGCAGCAGATCAGCCATTGGGCGCGAATCGGGCGCGAGCTCGAATCCTCACCGGGAACGAGCCTGCGTGACATTCAGCGCGTGCTGGCGGGCGAGGCTGCGTACGATGACCTCGGCGAACGTGGCCAGGCACTAGTGCGGGCAAACTGGGATGAGCAGCTAGACGAACGACGTGCCAAGCTGAATTTCGGTGCGGAGTTCACACAGTCCGGGCGCTCATGGAGCGAAGCCGCCGAGCAGGATGGCCATCTCGTCAAACGTCACCCACGCACTACTGCTGCCAACACCGCGGGTACCGACGCCACCGACGCCTGACCGGTGCCTGTCCTTCATCTCCTCGCCGGCCCGAACGGCTCAGGAAAGACCACCTATGTCACCCACCTCTTGGAACCGGTGACCCACCTTCCGTTTGTGAACGCCGACGTTATCGCCGCCGAGCGCTGGCCGGATTCCCAGTCAGCGCATGCATACGCCGCATCTCGCGCCGCGGCTGAAGAGCGCGCGCAGCTGCTGGCGGCCGGGTCGTCGTTCGTTACCGAGACGGTGTTCAGCCACCCGAGCAAGCTCGACCTCGTTGATGACGCAATCGCCCGCGGCTACCTCGTGCACCTGCACGTCATCCTGCTCCCCGTGGACGTGGCTGTGAGCCGTGTTGCTGAGCGCGTGCAGCACGGTGGTCATGACGTGCCCGAGCAGAAGATCCGCGAGCGGTACGCACGACTGTGGCACCTCATCGCTCGTGCCCGGACTACGGCTCATCGTGCTGAGTTTTTCGACAACAGCTCGGCCAGACATCCGTTCCGCCGAGTCGCGCAGTACGAGCATGGTCTGCTCATCGGGGAGCCTTCCTGGCCTAACTGGGCGCCGGCAATACTCACAGCCTGACGCCGTCGCGTTCCCGGCGCTCTCGGCCGGTGAACAGATACGCAATCACGGGTACGCTCGATGAGGTGCGTTTGCAGGACTTGTTAACGTGCCGCTCGGCGGGCATTGTTCCGTCGCGCTCGGCTTGAACGTGAAGGAAACACCGTGTCTGATCACGCAAGAATCAAGGGGCACACCGTGACCCGCACCGTGCACATCGAGGCCTCGCGCGCGAGTGTCTGGAAGGCGCTGACTGATCCCGATGAGATGGTCAAGTGGTTTGGAGACGGTGTGGGGTTCGCCGCGCTCGAGCCCGGTGCTACCGGCAGCATCGACTGGGATGACTACGGCAGCTTCCCGATCGAAATCACCGAGGTGGTGCCCGACGACTCGTTCGGCTTCCGTTGGTCGGGAATCCCCGCCGAACAGCTCGACGAGTACTCGACGCACGTGCGCTTCACCATCGCCGATGCTGGTACCGGAACGGATGTCACGGTGATCGAATCGGGATTCGACACACTCCCCGGCGGCACCCGCTACCGTCGCGACCGTCTTGAGCAGAACCGCGAGGGCTGGGACGTCGAACTCGACGAGCTCGCGATCCTGCTCGAGCGTGCCACTGACTAGTTCACGATCATGGGGGAGCCGCTCTTAGACGGATGCCTACTGCCGAAGGTCGGTCGGCGCGGTACCGGCTGAGACGACGGCGGTTCGAGGCCAGGTCCAGCAGAGCGCAGGATGAAGGCCAGAAGCAGCACCTCGAGTCCGATGGAGAGACCCTAGAACCAGGACCAATCCGAGGACTCCCCGACCGCGTTGAACACCGAGACGAGGACACCGACCGAAGTAACGACGAGGTTCGTGGCGCGGTTCACGCGGGCAGGCAGCGTCAGGGAGAGTCACACCATCAGGGCCGGGATGGTTATGAGCGCGACGAAAATGGTCAACAAACTGATGTCGAACGCGAAGGTAACACCGCCGCGAAGATCGTCGATGACGCCGGCTTATAGAAGTGGAAGTAGTCGATGTAGAGATAAAGCACCAGGAAGCTGGCAGGTCTGGGCGTACATCAGCACGGGTTGGGTCGTTCTCGTGTGTCCGGTCATCACATGGTGACGACAACCTTCCCTCGGGTGTGGCCGGCCGCGACGTAGCGGAGGGCGTCGGCTGCTTCGTCGAGGGGGTAGGTGCGGTCGATGACGGGCGTGACCTGCCCGGTCGAGAGCAGGTCGGCCAGAGTGAGCAGGTCCTGGCGCTTCTCGACCGACAGGAAGGGCTTCAGCTGCTGACGGGTGAACCCAGACAGCGCGCGCGCTGTGACGATCCGACCGAGGGGGCCGAGCCAGCGGCCGCCGCGTCCGCTGTTGGGGATGAGGGTGCCGGTGGGCGTCAGCGCTCGGCGGACAGCCGCCAGGGTCTGGGCTTCCACGTTGTCGAAGATGACGTCGTAACGCTTCCCGCTGCGCGTGAAGTCGGTCCTCGTGTAGTCAACGACGTGGTCGGCACCGAGCGACCGGACCAAGTCGACGTTGCGGGTGCTGCACACACCCGTTACCTCGGCGCCACATGCCTTGGCGATCTGTACGGCGAAGGAGCCCACGCCGCCCGATGCACCCGTGATCAGCACCGACTGGCCCGGTTGAACGTTCGCGATCTTGCGCAATGCCTGCAAGGCCGCCAAGGCGGACGTGGGCACCGCTGCCGCGTACACGACCGACAGGTTGGCGGGCACGGACGCGAGGTTGTCCGCTGGGACGCAGGCATACTCTGCGAGAGTTCCGGTGGTGCTCCAGCCGAACACCGCGTCGCCGGGGCGGAGAGTGGTGACATCCGTTCCGATCGCTGTCACCACGCCGGCAAGGTCCCGGCCCGGGATGCCGTGGCGCGGCCGGCGGAGCCCATACGCCAGACGCACCACATACGGCTCACCGGTCATCACGAAGTAGTCGCCAGGATGCACCGAGGCCGCGCCCACCCGCACGAGCACATCGCCAGGGCCGGGTAGTGGCAGCCCGACCTCGGACGTCTCGAGCACTGAGGGCGGGCCGTAGCGGTGCTGCACGGCGGCCCGCATCGTCGCCGCCCCGGCCGGACTCGCCCCCGGTGTGTGGCGTGCTCCGGCATTCGACCGCTGTTCGATTCCCATAGAAGCCTCCTCACGTTCGAGCCGCGACTCTCGCTGGCTCGTGCACCGTACGTCGTACACTGTACTGGGATCGTACACTGTACTATAGGGAGCGCGAGACGATTTTTTGAGCCGGTCGAGCGAGCGAGGAGACCCGTGTCCGCGAGAGAAGAACACCAGGTCGCGTCCGACGCGGGGCTGAGCAAGCAGCGGGTGGTGGTCGAGGCGATCCGGCTCGCCGACCGCGAGGGGGTCGACGGGCTGAGCATGCGCCGGCTGGCGGGCGCGCTCGGCGCCGGCGCGATGTCGCTGTACCACTACGTGGCGAGCAAGGAGGAGTTGCTGGACGCCATGATCGACATCGTGTTCGAGCAGATCGAGATTCCGCGCGAAGAGACCGACTGGCAGTCGGCGATGCGACGGCGGGCGGCATCCGCTCGACAGGTTCTCGCAAGCCACCCGTGGGCGATCGGCCTGATGGAGTCGCGCACATCGCCGGGGCCCGCGAACCTTCGCCACCGCGAAGCGGTCACCGCCTGCCTGCGGAGGGCTGGTTTCCCGGTCGTGATGGCGACGCACGCCAACTGGTTGCTCGACAGCTATGTCTACGGTTTCGCCCTGCAGCAAACCAGCCTGCCGTTCGACACCGCCGGTGAGTTCGCAAACATGACCGAGAACGTCTTCCTGCCCCAGCTTCCTCCTGACGAGTTCCCCTACCTCAATGAGTCAGCAGCGGCGCTCGTCGCTGCAGGATACGACCCGGCGGAGGAGTTCACCTTCGGCCTCGACCTCGTCCTAGCCGCCCTCGAGCCCCTGAGATCCTCCGCGTAACCGCGCTCACGGACCGGCGCGGCCGTTCCGAGCTTTGGGGAAGGGCCGGTCTGGGAAGTGCGCTGAGTGGGATCTGCAAGCTGATGGCGTCGCGCTGCACGGACCGGAGTCATCCCGCGACTGCTCCGTTATTACGCAGGCGGGGGCCGCAGTGCTTTTGTTGGTCCTCCAGCAGCACAATAGGGTGAACGGATGAATCGTCATGGGTTGAGCAGGATGCCGTGAGTCCGAGGGGCAGAGCGATACTGAGCCTGAGTGTCGGCTTCGTTGCATCCGTTCTTGCGGGGAGTGGTTTCCTGCTGAGCCTGGTGCGTGACGACCTGCACTACCAATGTAGTTTCCTCCGGATGGGCAGCGACGATCCCGGCTCGTTCTACTGCGCGGACGGCATCAGCTACATCGGAGTTGGGATTGGCACGTACGGTGTGTACGGAGTGATTCTGCTGATCGCTTTGGGTGTTGCCACGGCCGGCCCGAAGCCTTCGCGGCTTCAGCCCCGGCTCATGGCCGGCATCTCAATTCTGCCCATTGCCATGTTCAGCTGGTCCACCTGGTTCGCAACAAGCGCCCGCCCTATTGATCAGGCACCGGGCGTCAATTACTGGGTCGAGCCCCTTCTCGCCGTGACGGCAGTTCTTGCCACTGCGGTGGTCGCCGTCCTGGCAGCCGGGCTCCTTTCTCGGCCTCGGTACCGCACGGCCGGATACCGAGTGGCAATGGCACTGTTCGTCGCGGCCGTGCTGATCCAGCCGGGAAGCCTCTCGGCTGTCGCTGTCGCCGTTGGGATATTGGCCGCGGCCTCGTCGCTTGAGCGGCGGGTTCCCTCCGAGGTCGAAGGCCCCACGGTTGCCTCCGCCGAGCAGAAGTCCTGACGCTTTGCGACGGCACCTGACGATAACGTCATGCGGTAGTCGCCGGTTCAGACTCGCCACCTCGCGGAGAGTGTCGGTGGTCGCCGATAGCATTTTGGGGAGCCGTACCTGACGGCACCGGAGGGGGTCGATGGTGGCTGAACCTGAGAGCGCTGAACTGTCGCGGCTGAGCTTGTACGCCCACCTGCACACTGAACAGACAGAGCAGCACCGCCGTATTATGCGTCTACTTTCCGGGGAGATCCTCACCCGGGAGATGAGTGCCGCAGAGATTGCGTCCGAGTTGGTGGCAAGCGGGTTCCCAATCACTGAGGATGAGGTCGAGTCGCGCTGCACCCAGTTGAAAGGGTGGGGGAACGTCATCCCATCCATCCGCAACTACCGGGTCACGACCATCGCCGAACTGCGACGCGCGAAATCCCGGTACCAAGCCTCCAAACTCGGTGCGCGGGTCACCTCCCAGTCTGACGACATCGTCAACGCCACTGACGGCGCCAAGGAGGTCGCGCGAGAACTCATGGGGGTAATCGCCGAGCAACTCACCCGAATCCTCGAGGAGATTACGGGGGGTAACAATCCTGACCTGATCGCGGCCGCTGTCACCACCACGTTCAACTCCCACCGCGAGTTCCGGGACAGCTTACGAGATTTCACCGCCTACCTCGCTGGAATTCTGTCCCGATACGACATCGTCGGTGACGAATACTTGGCACTGAAAGCCACGCTGATGCGCTATATCGACATTCTGGGCACCGACGTCCGACAGCATGCCCCGCGCATCTCCGCCCTCCTCACCCATCTGGAACCACACTTCCCAGGCATTATCAACACCCTCGCCGTATGGCAGACGCTGACCGTGGAAGGCACCGAACTCAGCCAAGGTCGCACCGCGTCTGACTGGGCGTGGCTCGGCGACTGGTACGCCGCTGACGGGCACGCATCCGGGCCGGTGGCGTTCCGGGCCGCCACCGAGCAAGCCCTCGGCCAGCTGCTGGTGAACGCCAAACGCATCGTCACCGACGCCGGGTCCGGGCATTCCCGACGCAATGACCTGCTCCGGCTCGCTAAAAGGTTCAACATCGCTGAAGACGAGGAAGCGCACCGCCTATTCGCGAACTCGTTCGGCGTGTACTCGTGGCGGCATCTCCTGCTCGGTGACGACGAGAAGATCCAACCGTCCGCGAACACGTCGTGGTGGAACGCGCCGAACGTAGAAGTACCGATCAGTTTGCGAGAGCGCGGCGACCGATCAGCGCGCGGCCGCACCGCCACCGTACGGGATGCCATCCTGGAAACCCAGCTGGCGCACAAGGACGCGATCATTCAGATGCAACGCCGGCAACTGGCCACGGTGGAACTGATCGAGGCAGGCACCCTCGACGGTGTCCGCCTGTCGGCCGCCGCGCAGGAGCTGCTGCACGCTCAGCTGACGTTGATCGACCAGTCCACTGACATTTCAGAGAATCTGGAAGCCGGGTTCCGGCTGCATCGGGAGCCGATCATCGGGGTGAGCACCATCCTGTTCGACGAAGGGGTGTTCACTGTGCACGGGCACCGGTTGACGGTCACGTCGATACAGAGCCAGGTCAGGAAGGAGGCTACCGCATGAGCGACGCCGTCAACTTCGAAGTCAGGGATGCTGCCCGCCACCTGGAACGACATACGTTCCTCACCCAAGCCCGTCACCCGGACGTCTTCCTGCTGGTCCGCCGAAACTCCACGGAGCTAAAAAGACGGTTCGGGGAAACCGTCGGGTACCGGCTCGTCGTGGAATCTACGTTCGCCCGTCTCTTGAAGCCGCCGCTCCCCGGCACCTCTCCGGTCCGTGCGCTGACCGGCCCCAACGGTCCAGTCACCCCCCGCGTGTACCAATACATCTGCTTGCTGGCGGCAGCGCTGCAAGCGCCTGGGGCGGCGGACCAATGGTTGATCTCTGCGCTCGTCGCGCAGGTATATTCAGACGCAGCTACCGCAGGGATCGCCACTGGGGAGTCGCACTCGGAACGTCGCGACCTGGCGACCGCCGTGACCCTGCTCGCCGGGTTCGGGGTCGTGGAAGAAACCGAAGGCTCGGCCAGCGCGTGGGGCGCCGGTCAGGACCCGGAAGTACTGCTGACCGTGAATCAGACGGCGTTGTCGTACCTTCTCGCAAACCCGGTCATCGGGGAGACCCGCACCGACCGTCCCGCTCGCACGCTCGCGCGTCGGCTGGTGGAGGACCCCATCCTGGACCGCGCTCTCCTCACCCCGGAGGAAGATCGGATCTGGTCTCGTGACCGGGCAACGTTGGAGGATCATCTGGACGAGCTCTTCGGGTTGCATTTGGAGGTGCGTAGGGAAGGCGCCCTCGCCTGGGATGTCGCCGAGGACGCCACCGATGAACCGTTCCCCGGGCAAGGATTGCCGCGCCAACTGGCGTTGATGTTCCTCACCGAACTGGCCCGCATCCGCAACACCGGCAGTGGCGGCGTTGTCACGGTCACAGACGAAACAGTCGATCAGATCATCGCCACGATGCTCGACACGTACCGAGGGCATCTGACTTTGGAGTTTGACCCGTCTGACCCGGCCGCCCCCCTCCGGGTGAAAGCCACGGTCAGCAGAATCCTCTGCGCTGTCGGCCTGCTCACGATCGGTTCGGGAATCTTTACCTTGCATCCGGCTGCGGCCCGCTATAGGGCAGCGATCACCCGCCGGTCAGCCCCAATGAAGGTGGACGCCGAGACCGTCGTGGAACTCAGCTTGTTTGACGTGTTGGAAGAGGGATCATGAACATCGCTATCGTCACCGACCTGGCCGCGAACGCGCGAGCGGCGGCGTTCAAAGACCGTTTCCGGCTGGTGCGCGCGGGGATCGTCAACGTTCATAAGTTCGCCAACGTCGAGTTCGCCTGCGAAGGCGGTCGGGTCGTGTTCCGAGGCCCCAACGGGTCGGGGAAGTCCCGGGGAATGGACATGCTGTTTCCGTTCCTGCTGACCGGGGACCGCCGCAAGATGGGGTCCGGGTCCTCGGGAGCGGTCACCATCGACTCGCTTATGCGGGTAATGCTCGGCAAGGACAGTAACCGTGTCGGGTACGTCTGGGCAGAGTACGTCAACAGGGACGGTGACTACCGAACTGTCGGCGCGTACTTCAAGTATTCACGGAACACCAACAACTCAGACGTGCACTTCTTCATCACCCCCTTGCGGGTCGGCTACGATCTGCGGCTCTTGGATGACACCCGACACCCGCTGCCCCGGGCACAGCTCGGTGAACTCGTCGGGTCGCACAACATCACCCAGCAGGGCACTGAACATTGGACGCGGGTCGCCCAGCAGTTGTACGGAGTCACGGACGACGCCGGCCGCACCCGACTCTCTGCCGCGTTCGCTGTCATGTACAACCTCCGCTCCCCGGATTTCGGTGCGAAGTACCGGCCGAAGGACGTCACCCGGCTACTGACAGATTCGTTGCCGCCGATGCCGGACGCCACCATCCGCGCGGCCGGCCTATCCCTGGACAACCTGCAGGACACCCGGGAGCAGCAGCACGACATCGAGGAAGCGTCGCGGCATGCCTCCGAGGCGTTGCACGTGTACCGCGGGTACGTCACCACTGTCCTCCTCACAGAGACCCAACGGTTGACGGAAGCCGTTAATTCAGCGGATACCGCGGCCACCGTCGAGAGGGACGCGCGAGACCATGAAGCAGCCGCGAAGGCCCGGTTCAGGCAAAAGTTGAAGGACGCCCGCGAACTCGGCGAGCAGATCTCACAGCTCGGAGCCCGGAAGTCGGCGTTGGAACAGTCGTCGGCGTACCAGAATGCTGTGATGTTCATGGACCGCCGGGGCACGGTGGCGGCGCTGAAAAGCGAGGCAGCTTCCGAGCTCCGATCGTGGTGGCGCCTCTTCGACAGTGTGAACGCGGCCGTGGTTCGTGCGTCGACCGCAGCCGACAGCGCTGCGGAGGCCGGCAACAGCGTTGCTGGCGCTGTCCGGGCGGCCGGCGCCCGCGCTGTCGACGCTGGCCTCCCGCATGCGCTCCCGGCCGTGTCCGCGTCCGTGGAGGCAGGCGCCACCCGACAGATCACCGTCCGACGCACTGTCGATGACGACCTCACCGATCGGGTGTCCGCTGGCACCCCGACAGTCACCATCACCCCACCCAATCTCCTACCGGTTACCGACCAGCACGTGCTCCTGCGGACAGAGGCTGACGCCAAGTGGGTCGTCGCCGGTGCGCGGCTCGCCACCGCGCAGCAGTTGATCCGTGACGAACGCGCGGTGGGATCGCTCGAACGGGACGCCCAGAAGGCTGACGTCGCTGCCGGCGGCGCCAGGGATGCCGCCATCGCCACGGCCAGGCAGGCCGATACCGCCCGGCACACTCTGGCCCACGCGTGGACGGGATGGGTGCGAAACCCGGCGACGGTTGCCCTCCTCGGTGAGGTGAACTGGGCTCAAACGACACTGGCCGGAATCCTCTCCGACGGTGCCCTCCCGCCCATGAAGGAGCTGGACGGGGTCGCTGACAGCGTCGCCGCCGATGCGCTCGACCGTGTCGCAGTCACCGTCGAGAAGATCCGGCACCGCAGGAGTGCGCTGGCCCTGGAACAGACGGAACTGTCTGCAGAACAGGAAGCGTTGCAGAACAGCATGGCCCCGGAGCCTGAGCGGCAACCGTGGGTGACCGTGGCAGACGGGCACGCGTTCTGGGAGATGGTGGACTTCCAACCCGGCGTGCCTGACCACGTCCAGAATGCGGTGGAGAGCGCGCTGCGCACATCCGGGATCCTCACCGCCACTGTCACGAGAGAGGGGGTGCAACCGGTGACCGGGGAACTCATTGTTTGCGCGCGGGGAACGGTCGCCGCCCGACCGCTCAGCGAAGTCCTGTCCGCAGACCCGGCCGCCCCAGTGGTCGCCCAGATTCTGGAACGGATCGGGTTCAACGACCCCGATCTCCCGCTGAGCATTCAGGAGGATGGTTCGTGGCGCGCAGGCCTCCTGGCCGGACGTTCTCCGGTCACGACAGCCCGGCACATTGGCGCCACAGCCCAGGAACGCGCGAGAGTTGCCCGCTTGATATTGATCAGTGCCCGGCTCAACGAGCTCGACTCACTCCTCGCAGATTGTGACGTGGACGCATCGGACGCGGCCGCGTTGAGGGCGGCGATACGGGCCCATGTACGTGCAGCCCCGACCGCCACCGCGGTCATCCAAGCGGATACGGCTAAGAACGCTGCCGGGAAGACGGCGGACGCATTGTGGCAGGCCGCCACTGCAGCCAAGGGCGAGGCGGTGACGGCGCGCACGGCTTGGGATGACCGGGAAGCCATCCACCGTCGCGCGTGCCACCATGCAGAGCTCCCCGCTACTGAGCCGGCGCTCCAAGAATCCGTCCAGCAATTGAACTCCACCATGGAAGCCTGCGATACCGCCCTCACTCGCATCGGGGCGCTCACCCGGAAATTGAGGGTGTTTGACGTAGCGGAAGGCGACGTCAACACAGAGATCGCCGCAGCCGACAGCCAACTTCTGGTCGCCAACCAGGCGGGGGAGCGGTGGCGCACCGAGGCGGCCGTGATCCGCGAGCTCGAGGCGACCATCGGCGCGACCGCCGAGCAAGTCATTACCGAGCTCGCCACCGTCGAAACCATGCTCGGCACGGCGACCACGGAAAAAAACACGACCGACGGTCAAGTTACGGAGGCAGCAGGCCGGCATGGCACCGCGGTCGCCGCGGTCGACACCGCGACCGACCGGGCCGTCGCCGCAACAGCTAGCGCAGCTGGCGCGGCGGCTCACGTGCAGGCGGTCCTGCGGCTTCCCGGGGTCATTGACGCTGTCACCGGGGACGCCGCTCCTGACGACCAGGGTCCTCCTGCGGATCTGGTCAGGTGGCTCCGGACGAACGTCGCAAAGCAGCGCACCGTGTCCATCGACGACGTCCACGCGGCAGTGGACACACTCCGTGACAATGTCGCCCAGATGTTCGAGGTACACCGACCCACCACCCACGGCGTCCTCCTCGTGGAGCTGACCGGCGGAGAAGGCACCCACGCGCTCCCCGCGGCCGCCGGTGACCTCGCCCGTCGTGCGGAGACCGGACGCCAGGCGATCATCCAGTCGGAGGCGGAGGTGTTCCAGCGGTTCATCGTCGACGGTGTCGCCAACGACATGCGGAAGACCATCCGCCTGGCCGAGGAGACCATCCGGGACACCTCCGTGCGGGTGTCGCGGCACCGCACCAGCAACGGCATTGGAGTTCGTCTGCGTTTCGCAGGCAAAGACGACGTCACCGACGCGGTAAACCGTATCCGCAAGCTGGTCGCGATCGCCGATCAGGTGCGCTCTGCCGCTGAGAGCGATGAACTCTCCGATTTGTTGCGTCAGACTGTCGAGGACGCCTACAACCTGAACCGCGCCGAAGGCTATGCGAAAGCGCTGTCGGACAGCCTCGACTACCGGAGCTGGTACAGCGTCGAACCAGTTGTGCTGGGTCCGAACGAGAAGCAGGAGCGCACGTTGAAAGGCGCGAAACTCTCCGAAGGTGAGCTGCGCTACGTCACCTATCTGGCGTTGATCTCCGCTCTCGACTCTCATCTCAGCGCGCTGCCCGAGATTGCGCCCCGGCTGATTCTCCTCGACGACGCGTTTGCGATGGTGGATGACCACGGCCGTCGCATCCTCACCTCGATCCTTGTGGAACGGGACATCGACTTTATGATGACGGGGTTTGACCTGTGGCTGCACTACGGGAACGTCGGCTCGTTGGACGAGTATGAGATCCGGTCCACCGGTGAGGACTCTCCGACTACCGCAATCAGGTACCACTGGGACGGGCAGCGCCACCACCTCCGGGACGTGTGATGGACGACATCCCGGAACGCCTGCTCAGCTACCTGTCCGCGGCGTCGCTCACCGGTTTCTGGGCGGTGGTCAGGAAACGGTTGGAATCCAACCGGCTGTCGGCGATAGGTGTGGTGACCGTGGAGCTAGATGCGAATGGCGCTGAAAGGCTGAGCGGCCTGTTCGCGGCCAAGGACATCCGCCCAGGTCCGGTCCGGGTGAAGCTGGACGCTCTCGACATGGCACTCCGGCGGTCTTCCCCGCAGGCGAACCTCGCCGACGTGACGGCAGCGGTCACCGGGTCTCCCCTTGTGGACCGCCGGCAAGCCCGGGAAGACCGGACCACATCTACGGCACAACTCATGACCGCTCTCGAGCAGGCGGCCAGCGCCGTGTTCACCCCGGTGCAAGCGCAGGCGTTCGTGGAAGGTGTTCGGAGGTCCGGGGTGCTCACGAAGGCCGGTGCTATGGCCGCGGTGCAAGCTATCGGCGGGTTCAAAATCGGGTGGGGTGAGCTCGCCCGTGCTCTCGTGTTTCACGACCCGGAAATCGGATCAAATCCAGTGTTCGGATTGGGAGAGCTGGCGACCACCGCCACCGGGACAGCGCACGGGTTCGATGAAGGGGAACTAGCTGCCCGCCTTATGGTGAGGGCTTTGGCTGTGAAGTTCGACGAACCGTTGCCGGCGTCTGGTGAGGACACCCGCCGTCTGTGGGAGCGTGCCGGTGTTGCCACGGATGACGTGTCGGGGACGGCCATGACTTGGGGACTCCGCCCGCCTGGGAGTGACCGGTGGGCGGTGATGATGCGGGAACGCGCCGACCTTGGCCTGGTCACCCACCTGACGGTGCAGGAGCTCCGCACCGTCGGTGACACAACGTTCGCCGTACCGGGTTCCGTGGTATTCGCATGCGAGAACCCGCAGATCCTGTCGGCCGCAGCACGGTCGGCCGTCGGCGCACCGTTAGTGTGCCTCTCTGGGCAAGGGGCAGCAGCCGGATGGCAGGTGCTCCGCTCGCTGATCCGCAGCGGGATTACGGTGCGGTATCACGGCGACTTCGACTGGCCGGGAATTCTCATTGCCAGCCGGGTACTGTCTGCCGGCGCTGAGCCGTGGCGGATGGGAGCGGGCGACTATGCGGCCGCTGCGAGCACAGGACCGTTCGGGCCTTTGGACGGTGTCCGCCGGGAGACCCAGTGGGATGAGCAGCTGTCCTGGGTGATGGTACGGACGAACGCCGCAGTGCACGAGGAAGCTGTCGTGAACATCCTGCTCGGCGACCTGCTGGCCTGACTCGGGTGAGTCAGCCCTGGTGCGGCGTCCGATGGCGAGCGGTCGATCGAATGGCTCGAACCTGGGTCGAACAGCCACAGTCCTCCGCCATGACCGCAGGACGCTAGGCAGTGGTCTCGGGGTTTCAATCCGGTGACTCGAACGCTCTGCTCATATACAGCAACCGTTCAGTAAAATAGAGATTCTTTCTATTTGCACACCTCGAAAGGCGTTGACCGCTACTGTGGGCTCACCAGCCATGGCCCTGTGGGCCATTGACCGGCCATGCACGACTTCACATCGAACGCGAGAGTTTCGATCGCACCCTGACGAGGTGACGTACTCGTGATCGAAACCCTGCTTCTCTTGCTGCTCGGCATCGTAATCACACTCGTGATCATCGCGGCCAACGGCTACTTTGTGGCTCAGGAATTCGCCTACATGTCGGTGGACCGCAACCGACTCGGCACCCGCGCGGCGGCGGGGGACGTCTCGGCGGTACGCGCCCTCGCCGTCACGAAGCGCACGTCATTCATGCTCTCCGGCGCGCAACTGGGCATCACCGTGACGGGGCTGCTCGTCGGCTTCGTCGCGCAGCCGCTGATCGGTGAATCCCTGGGCGCTCTGCTGGGCGGGGTCGGCGTGTCCATGGCGGTCAGCGTCACCCTGGGTACGGTCATCGCCCTGGTGCTCGCGACAGTCGTACAGATGATCTTCGGTGAGCTCTACCCCAAGAACCTGGCGATCGCGAACCCTGAGCCCCTCGCGCGCGGTTTGGCTCGTTCAACCACGATCTATCTGGCGGTCTTCGGATGGCTCATCGCCATCTTTGACTTCGCGGCCAATGCCCTGCTCCGGCTGTTGCGTATCGAACCGGTGCACGACGTCGACTCCAGCGCCACGGCACAAGACCTCGAACGCATCGTCTCGGACTCCCGCGACAGCGGTGATCTGCCCGCGGAGCTGTCCCTCATGCTCGATCGCATCCTGGAGTTTCCCGAGCAAGATGTTGAGCACGCGATGATTCCCCGATCCCTCGTCGCCACGGTTCGCCCCGATACCACCATCGGTGAGGTGCGCCAGCTGATGGCGCGTGCTCACACGCGCTACCCGGTCGTTGACGATGAGAGCCAGCCTCTGGGCGTGGTTCAACTCACCGACGTGCTCGGATCCACGCTGCCTGAAGATGCCCCTGTGACACAACTCATGCAACCAGCGGTCGTTCTGTCCACGCTGACGAAACTGCCCAATGCTCTCGCCGAGATCACTCGTGCCCATAACGAACTCGCCTGCGTGATCGACGAGTATGGCGGATTCGCCGGAATCCTCACCCTCGAAGACCTCGCGGAGGAAATCGTCGGCGAGATCACCGATGAGCACGACGAGTCATCCGCTCCGTCCGTCGACATTGACGGTGACGCGATCTGGCTCATGACCGGCGACGTGCACGTCGACGAGATGCACCGCGCCATCGGGTACGAGTTGCCCACCGGTGACTTCGAGACCGTTGCCGGTCTCATCATTGCCGAGCGCGGCGGCCTGCCCCGCGCCGGTGAAACCTTCCACGTCGCACTTCCCGATGACCCCGCTGATCTCGTTCGAGACGACGAGGTGCACAGGGCGCTGGAAATCGAGATCCTGACCATTGAACGCCATGTTCCGCACGAGGTACGCGTGACCCTCATCGAGACCCTTGGCGACGAGCGCTCCCGCCCGGGATCCGAACCGGCATCCGACGACACCGAGGCGGTTGACCGATGAGTGATGGTCTTGTTGTGGCGATCGCCACCGTCGTCCTGATCGCGCTCAGCGCGTTCTTCGTGATCATTGAGTTCGCGCTGTTGGGTGCGCGGCGGCACCGCCTTGAGGCTACTGCGGCGACGGACCGTTCCGCCCGAGCCGCTCTGAAAGGCGTCAACGAACTGACCTTGATGCTCGCCGGTGCGCAGCTGGGCATTACGGCCTGCACCTTCGCGCTCGGCGCCGTGACCAAGCCTGCTCTGGACTACTGGCTCGGGCCGATCTTCTCGACCTGGGGGATGCCGGAGTGGGCTGCCGGCGTGCTCGCGTTCTCGCTCTCTCTGCTGATCGTCACCTTCCTGCACCTCGTGGTTGGAGAGATGGCCCCGAAGTCCTGGGCCATCGCTCACCCCGAGACTGCGGCAAAGGTGATCGGTATCCCGTCCCGCATCTTCATCTGGCCCTTCCGGCCCCTCCTGATCTGGATCAACAGCATTGCCAACAAGCTGGTGGCCGCATCCGGTGTCATGCCGGTCGAAAGCGCCGCGGTCGGCGGGCAGAACGCGGAGACGATCCGGCACCTCGTGGAGTTATCGGCCCGCACCGGCATGCTCGACAGCTCGTTCCGGGATCAGCTGGAAGGCGCGATCGAATTGGAAACGTTGCGCCTCGATGAGCTCATCGACGTCAGTATCAGCCCCACCGTTGTGCCCCACAATGCAACCGTCGCCGACGTGCAGCGTGCTGCTGCTCAATCCGGCCACATGCGCATCCTGGTCGGCGACCTCGAGAAGGGTGTTCCCGGTGTCATCCATGTTCGGGACACCCTGGTCGACGCCCTCGATGCCCCTGCCGCCCCCTTCGTACGATCCGTGCTGGCACTGGCGGGGGAGACCCGCGTCTACGAGGTCCTCGCCCAGATGCGCGCGACGAGCCAGCAGCTCGTCGTGGTGGTCAACGCCGACGGCACGTTCCGTGGCATCGTGACCCTGTCCGACGTTCTCCCGCGCCTGCTGCCTCGCACCGAGGTGACGGATGCGCGCACCTGACTCTGGATCACGGCGTCGCGTATCGTCGAGTTTTATGAACTCCCCGGAAAGGCACCATGCCCAGCCCTAAAGAACCAGCCGTTCCGCGCGTCGACGTGGAACGCCACCAGCGGGCACTGCTGGCGGCGGCGGCCGACGTGCTCGCACGCGACCCCGACTCCTCGATGGCGGACGTTGCGCAGGCCGCGAACCTGACCCGCGCCACCCTCTATCGTCATTTCAGCAACAGGCCGACCCTGCTCAAGGCGATCCAGGCGGAGGCCCTCACTCGTGCGTCGGAGACGCTACACGCGTGTCGCCTCGACGACGGGAATGCTTTGGAGGTGCTCCGGCGTGTCATCGGTGCGCTGGGCAAGCATGGGATGCGCTTCCGCATCATCCTGATCAAGGCGTCCGACGCCAGCCCGCGATTCCTCACCCAGCGCGACCAGGTGCTCGCCCCCGTGGTGGAGGTCGTCAAGCGGGGTCAGCGTGAAGGCGATATTCGTGCCGACCTGGCGCCGGAGTGGATCGTCACGGCCATGGCCTCGATGCTCATCGCCGCGGTGCGCGCGGCGCCGACCACGAAACACGCTGACATCGACGTGTCCGACCTCATTTTTCGCACCCTGGTCGGCGGGATCGCGACAGGGAACGAGAGCCCCGACGCCACGAACCCTGCGGTGGAAAACTAGACAGCGCTGTCTCGTTTCATCTAGTCTCGAATGAGCAGCCCGTATCGGGCTGCCACATTCGATGAATCGTGATGGGACCATCCGTGCTTTCTGCACTCGCTCGCGCATCAACCCGCCACCGTTGGCTCGTAGTCTCGATGTGGCTGGTGCTGCTCCTCGGCACCCTGTTTGGCAGCCGGGCGATCGGCGGCGCCTTCAGCAACGACCTGACCCTCGCCGGCACGGACTCGCAGGCCGCCTATGACACCCTTCGTGAACAATTCCCGGAACTGTCCGGTGACGGCATGCAGGCCATCGTGCACAGCACGGATGCTGGAGCACCCGTCACCTCCGACTCCACCCGTACCGCAGTGGAGGCGGCCGTGGCCGAGCTGGCCACGCTCGACGGCGTCGCCGCCGTTCGGTCGCCGTACGGCCCGCCCCAGCCGATGGTCTCCGAAGACGCCATGACGGCGATGGTGACCATCCAGTTCACCGAGCGGGCCAAGGACATCCCGGCGAAAACTCTGGCCAAGGCGCAGGCCGCCTTTGCCGGCGTGCAGAGCACCGGGGTGCAGGTCGAATTCGGCGGCCCCGCCGCACAGGCCGAGTCTGGACCGTCGGGGAGCGAGGTCTACGGGCTGCTGGCCGCTGCCCTGGTGCTGCTCCTGGTGTTCGGTTCCGTGTTCGCCATGGTGGTCACTCTGGTCAGTGCCCTCATGGCCCTCGGCATCGGGATCGCCTCGATCTCCATGATCGCCTCGGTGATGACCATCGGCACATCCGGCCCCATCGTGGCCGCCATGATCGGCCTCGGCGTCGGCATCGACTATGCCCTGTTGATCGTCACCCGGCACCGCGAGGGCATGTCTCGGGGACTGCACCCGAACGCATCCATCGAAGCGGCCATGACCACCGCGGGCCGTTCCGTTCTGGTGGCCGGCGCCACGGTGATCATCGCCATCCTCAGCCTCTACGCCATCGGCATCCCGTTCGTCTCCTCGCTCGGGCTCGCCAGCGCCATCGTGGTCAGCGCCACGATGCTCGCCGCCGTCACCCTGCTGCCGGCGCTGCTGGCGATCTTCGGCTCCAACCTAGACCGCGTGCGGGTGCGGAAGCTCCGCAAGACGACCCCGCCGACGACGGATGCCGTGCGCAGCTCCCGCACTCAGCCCGCGTCGGGCTGGCGCGGCTGGGTGGGCCTTATTCAGCGTCGTCGCTGGGTGTCGGCGCTCGCCGCGGTGCTCGTGCTGGCGATTCTGGCGCTGCCTCTGCTCTCGCTGCGGCTCGGCACCGCCGACGGTGGGTCCCAGGCCGCAGACACCACCCAGCGCAAGGCCTACGACCTCATCGTCGACGGCTTCGGTGCCGGGTGGGCAGGCCCGCTTCTGGTCACGGTCGACTTCGGCACCGACTCGACACCGGCCGAGAACCAGACCGCGAGCCTCGCCATTCACACCCAGTTGGCGGTGACGGATGGCGTGAGCGCGGTCACGCCGCCGCGACTGGCCGAGAACGGAACGACCGCGCTCTTCACGGTGATCCCCACCAGCTCGCCGGACGACGCCGCCACCGAGATCCTGGTGCACAACCTGCGCGACACCGTACTGCCGGCTGCGGCACCGGATGCGGTCGCCCATGTTGGCGGGGCGACGGCGACGAGCATCGACCTGGCCGATACGCTTTTGGCCCAGATCGGCTGGTTCATTCTGATCGTGGTTGTGCTGGCCTTCATCGTGCTTCTGATCGAGTTCCGAGCGCCGTTCATCGCTGCCATGGCCGTGATCATGAACCTGTTCGCGGTCGGCGCCGCCTACGGCCCCGTCGTCGCCGTGTTCCAGTGGGGATGGTGGCCCGCCGATCTGCTCGGGGTATCCTCCGGCCCGGTGGAATCGTTCGTGCCCGTGATGCTCTTCGCGGTGCTGTTCGGTCTGTCCACCGACTACACCGTGTTTCTGCTCAGTCGCGTCAAAGAGGAGCTCGCTCGCACGGGAGACACCGACCGGGCGGTGCGCGACGGCCTGGCCGCGACGGCCCGGGTGATTCTGGCCGCGGCCTCCGTCATGGTTGTCGTCTTCGGCAGCTTCATTCTCAACGACCAGCGCACCGTGACGATGTTCGGCTTCGGCCTGGCGATGTCCGTCGCCGTGTACGCCCTCGTCGTGATGCTGGTGCTCGTACCCGCGCTGCTCGCGATCGCCGGTCGCGCGGCCTGGGGGAGCGCAAAGCGCCGTTCGTCAGCCGCTGGCGGCGTGGGAACACCCAACTGAAACCGAGGCGCTCGATATTCAGCAGGCTCTCTGGGACAGCGGTGTGCTGCGTGCAGCAGCTGGGTCGGAGCGTCCGCATCGATCAGATCTCGGTGCGCTACCACCCGTCGACGGATGCAGCGGAACGCGGCGTCCTGCTGCCGCAGGCAGGGGGAGCCATGCAGCACAGCGTACTGAGCCTGCGCCAGCCGCGCGCCCACCACGGCCAGGTTGTCGGCTGGATTGTAAGCGTGCGAGGGTAGGCGGTGTTCGGCTGAAGGCATCCGGGTCGCATTGATTCGATCTCGGGTCAGGAGCGTCTCAACGATGCACAGGCGACCGCCACCTGTATCCCGTCGGTCTTGTTGCGCCGTTGACGGGGACGCGGCAGGTCGATGGTCATTTCAGTTCGGGTGCGTCCCGGTCGGGGCCTTTCTTCTCCGCCGCGGTGAAAAAGGGTGCGCAGCCGAAACTCCCGAATTAGTCGTCGTCGCGGGTGACTGGTGCGGACGGGGCTTGCGTCTGGTGCGTGGGTGATTCTGGTCGCGACGCAATCTGCTTGATGGGTGCAAGAAAACGAACGTTTCGAGAGATCCAGTCGTTGACCGCGGGGATCGCCATCAGCTGTGCCAGAAGCTTGGCGAGGAACGCAATTACGAGCCCGAACAGGTTCAGCGCGACGATGGCCCACCCCGGAGTTAGCGCGTCAAAGGGCGGCGTCGCAAGAAGATCCTGAAGAAGTGGAATGGCGAGGTTCAGCGCGAAGAGAATGGGTAGAGCTGATTGGATAAAGGTGCGCCAACCGGCTCTGCGTGGATTGGCAACCTGAGTCGGAACGCCCACGTTTGCTGGATTGCCTGGCGTTGAAGGAACGACGACTTTCTGATCTTGGGAGATCATGATGAATTCCTCTCGTGCAGTAGGTTTGGCACTTCCAGAATCGGCGTGATAATAGCATCAATCCGTTCCCCTGATCAGAGTATTTTTTCGGCGCAGATCTACCGGCGCCGCGGCGGCGACTCGGCTGACAGGTTCGTCCTGTCGCCGAGGGGGCGACGTCGACTACGCGCTTCGGGAAGACACTGTGAGCGACCCCGTACGAGTCAGCCTCCGGGGTCAGTTCTGGGCTGCCGACGGCCGTCCGCATGAGACTGAACAGCCGTCTCGCAACTTGCTAAGCTGCCTCGAAAGGGGGCATCGAAATGGGAACGAACATCCGCAGCCGTACGCTGCTCAGACGAACTCTGGCCGTTCTGCAGTCGATCGGTGGAGTCATACTGACGGTGGCAATCATTCTGGCTGACGTCGTCAAATCGGCATCCGGCGGCGGGGCATCATCATCGGCGTATTCCAGCGTCGTTTTGCCGCGTTCGAGGACCAGCGCGTCGGTGGCTACCTTCTCCGAGAACGACGTCACCGCGAAGACGAAGAGACCGAACAAGAGACGCAGATCTCACCAGTAATGCGGGGAGAACCGCTCGCGACGACGCAGCAGAGTCTCAATGATGAAGAGGCGGCCGCCACGTCGGAAGCGGCGAACCCGGCTCTGCCACGATCACTTCGGTGGCGAATTCAGGAAATCTGCCGGGCAACGGTGCCGCCACCGCACTGGCCCGGCCGCTCCGCACCGGCACGGGAGGCTTTTCCTGAATTCGCCACCGGACGGTCGGCGAACAGCGTTCACGCCGGACCGTGCTGCACGCCGGGGCGAGGGGGGGCAATTCGACTCGCCAGTCTGTCGCAGCGGGAGCCTCGAATCCACTGGCCGGGCTCCTGCGCCGGCCCGCGAGCAGGGTGCTCCCGAGGCAGGTAACGGCAGTGCCTCCCGCACCGGCCTGACGTGGCTTAGCGTTAAGGCATGACCGAAACGCGTGCAGAGATCCGTGAGTTTTTGAGTTCTCGTCGCGCCCGCGTCACCCCGGAGCAGGCGGGTCTGCCGGCCTATGGCGGCAACCGTCGGGTCGCGGGCCTGCGCCGCGAAGAGGTGGCGATGCTCAGCGGCGTGTCGGTGGACTACTACGTTCGGCTGGAACGCGGCAATCTCGCCGGCGCGTCGGAAAGTGTTCTCGACGCTCTCGCGCGAACCCTTCGGCTGACCGAGGCGGAGCGAGAGTACCTGTTCAATCTGGCCCGTGCCGCCGGGCCGGCGCGCCCTCGCCGGCAACGGCCATCCATTTCAGTTCGTCCGGCGGTTCAGCAGATACTCGATGCCGTGTCGGATGCCCCCGCCTGGGTGCGCAACGGCCGCCACGACATCCTCGCGGCCAACAGCCTCGGGCGAGCGCTCTATTCCCCGGTGTTCGACGATCCCCGGCGCCCGGTCAACACCACTCGGTTCACCTACCTGAATCCGGCTGCGCGTGAGTTCTGGCGTGACTACGATCAGATCGCCAACGATTCTGCCGCGATGCTGCGGCTGGAGGCTGGCCGCAGCCCGCACGACCCCGAGCTGATCAAGCTCGTGGGGGAGTTGTCGACCCAGAGCGAGCTGTTTCGGCAGCGCTGGGCATCACGCGACGTGATGCATCACCGCAGTGGTCTCAAGCGAATGCACCACCCGATTGTGGGCGACCTCGACCTCAACTACGAGTCCCTCGAACTGCCGAGCGAGCCGGGCCTGGTCATGAACGTATACACGGCGCCGGTCGGTTCTGCGACAGCGGATGCCCTGAAGGTGCTGGCCTCCTGGGCCGCCACGCAACAGACCGCGAAGAGTGAAGGTCACTGCCAGCCACAGTCGAGGTGACGGAGGCTTGACGCACGATGGCATGCGTCGGCTGGCTGATGGTCGAATCGGTCACGATTTCGCTTCGCACATCCGTGGCGCCAGACGTGGGCGTGGGAGTGTCGCTCGTGACGGGTACCAGCAGGGCCTCCCTCGGCGAGCACGCCGCTAGGCTGAGGTCGAATCAGCTCAGAATTGCAGGGGTTCAGAATTGCAGCGGTTCAGAGTTGCAGGGAGTGCAGATGACGAACGAGCCGACACCCTTCGAAGTCCACGAGTCGGGGGCCTTGTTCCACGGCACCAAAGCGCATCTGGCGGTGGGAGATCTGTTGGTGCCCGGCCGCGACTCGAACTTTGAAACCGGGCGGCGAGCGAACCACGTCTATCTGACCGCAACACTGGATGCCGCCACCTGGGGCGCCGAGCTGGCCGCGGGCGAGGGACGGGGTCGGATCTACATCGTGAAACCGACGGGACGTCTCGAAGACGACCCGAACGTCACGGATAAGAAATTCCCCGGCAATCCGACCCACTCGTACCGAACTCGTGAGCCGGTGGAGGTGGTCGGTGAACTGGTTGATTGGTCGGGACACTCGCCCGCTCAGCTGCAGGCGATGCGCGACGGTCTCGAGAAACTCGCCCGCCAAGGCGTTGCGGTCATCGACGACTAGCCCGGCGGCCGCGAGGTCAGGTCTCGGCGACTATCTCGGCGCGATAGTTACCACGGCGATTGTTGTCTCCCCGCCCAGTCCGTAACAGCGTCGTACTCCGGGAATATACCGCTATGCGCAATCTCGTCGAAGAGACTGCGGCGGCACGCAGACCACTCAAGGAGGATTGGCATGACGACAGTACTCGCCGAAGGCTTCAACGCCTTCGAGACCACGAAGAGTCCGGAAGGAACGGTCAAATACCTGGGATCGCCCCAGGACGTGATCCAGCTTTTGTCCAGCGGCAAGCTCGCCGAACACATTCTGTTGGTCAGAGGCGGCACGACGACCTTTCTGTCGCCCGCTCTGAGCATGGGCGCGATCGGCATCATCACCATGTCGGGCGCTCCCGAATCGCACCTCGGGATTCTCTCGCGGGAGTTCCAGACTCCGTGTGTGATGACCGCCTACCTGACATCGAGCGATTCGCGCTACGTTGTCGGCAAATCGGGTGACGCTCATTTCGAAGAGATGGCGGCCAATCTGGAGGGAAAGCATGTGCGGCTCGACGTGACGGATTCGGAGGTCGGGCGAGTCGTCCTCATGGACTGATCCGCAGGCATCCCCCTAAACCGCTGCAACACCACCAACGCGACACCACCACCGCAACACCACGATCACAACGACACGATCACAATGATGTGAGGAGATACAGATGACGATCGAAGCCGAAGTAGGAAAGCGAGCGACGTACAAGGATCGCTACAAGGAAGAAGACGACGGGCTCAGGTTTCAGGACCTCGAATTCGTCGGCAACTTTATCGATCTGCCGCCGCTGAAAGACGGCATCCTCGGCGACAAGGTGCAAAAAGAACGCGCACAGTCCAAGGTGCTCGAGCGCGTGACGAAGGACGACGTGCTCAAAGACCAGTTCACGATTCCCGAGTTGAACGACCTGAACAACTACCTCGCCTGGAACGTCTGGGATGTGCTGGTCATGCGCGCGACGGAGGGCGTCTCTGGCATGATTCCCCGCCAGGAGTACGAGATCCTTGCCTTCATGCACGAGTTCTACCGCTGGCCGGAGTTTCTGCGCATGACGACCGACGAGGTCGGCGCCCAGGGAATCCTCGACATCGGGGCGCAGTCGCGTCGGGAGATCGGCACCAAGGTCAACGGGGTTCATGACTGGTGTATTGGCGCTGTCGGGTTCGGGATGGGCCGGTGCGGGCTGCTCGCGCTCGACGCCATCAAGCCAAACGACTACGTCGAGGAGAGCAACGAGATCCTCAAGTTCATGCAGCGGGTACTGTACGGCAAGCGCCAGGATGGTTTTATCCTGAACTCGCAGGACCGCTATCGGGCGCGTATCCACGACACGGATTTTCTGCAGACGATCATCGACCAGATCGAGCCGCTCGAGGAGGGAAGCCCCCGTCACGAGCAGTTCACCCGGTTCAACGCGGCCGCCGAACTGCTGGCGTTCCTCGACCACTTCGACTGCCGCCTCGGGCTCGGCGACACGGGACCGTACGAGCTGCCGAACGGCAACATCGTCATCATCCGTGACCTCTTCGTCAACGAGGAGGAGTACCACTGGAGCGACGTCTGCGGCGATGCCGGCCTGCCGCACGCGTACACGCTGGCGATCGAGATCGACCCGAATGCGATGGGGCTGGCGGAGATTCGGGTCAACGACATCTCCACGACCTTCACCCGTCCGAAGAACTACATCCCGGCGATTGTCGGCGGCGCGGTCTTCGCCCGGGAGAAGTGGGACACCCCCATGGCCAACATCCAGACGATCAAGATTCAGGACCTGCCGGCACAGCTCGCGAAGGTGCAGCAAGCCACGATCAAGCTCTACACAAAGATGTCGAAGATGTCCAAGCGTGAGTTGATCTGGGCCGGGCACGACGTGTACTACCAGGGCATGATCCTGCCGCACCTGCGTCGCGCGGGTACCTGGGACAAGGCCGTACAAGACCTCCAGCTGAAAGAGGTCGACCAGCGCATCGCGAACTACTACTACGACATCCAGAAGCGTGGATTCGCCCAGGAAACGGTGCCGCAGAAGATCTTCTCCGGAGCGGGCTATCTGCCGTTCGGCGAGAAGGCCGACATCCGGGCGTCGAAGGCCAGCTGGCTCTTCTGACCCGTTTGTCCCCAGCGGAGGCAGTCGCCCGATGCGGCTGTCTCCGCTTTCCACGCTCGGGAGGACCACCATGACTCGCACGCTGCTCGACAACGTGAACTATGACGTGCTCAATACGATCGCCCTGAAGAAGATGGCCGCCGAGAAGGCGATCGCGGACGCCTCCGGCGTCAGCCTCGGGCAGGTCGCGACGGCCCTTGACGATCTCGAGTCGCAGGGACTCGTGGTCACGATCGGCACGCAGTCCCTGCCAACGGATGATGCGGTTCCGGCGCTCGTGGCCACCGCTGCGACCCGATACGCGAACCTGAGAATCGATCCGGCCGTGCTTGAGATGGCGACGAAGTTCGAGCAGGTCAACGGACAGTTTCTCAAGGCCATCTCGTCGTGGCAGCAGGTCGACGTGGCCGGGCGCAAGATCACGAACGATCACAGCGACTCGGAATACGACAGCAAGGTTCTCGACCGCCTCGACAAGCTCGTGTCGAGGCTGGTGCAGCTCATCGCCGTGTTGAGCCACCAGGACGGTCGCTTCGACAGGTACGCGGTGAGGTTCATCCGCGCGACCGATCTCGTGCTGGCGGGCGACCTGGCGTACGTGTCCTCACCAACCATCGAATCGGTGCACAACATCTGGTTCGAATTTCACGAGGACCTCCTGCGTACCCTCGGGCAGGAGCGTGGGGAATGACAGACACGGCCGAATCGACCGTTCGATCGATCGAGCCGGCTCTCACCTTTTCGTTCGATGATGCGTCGACGGCCGGCAAGGCCGTGCTGGGGGGAAAGGGTGCCGGGCTGATCGCGATGACCCGCAGTGGGCTGCGCGTTCCACCCGGGTATGTGCTCTCGACCGCCTGCTGTCGGGAATACTTTGTCTCTGGCGCCATACCGGCGGGACTGCTCGCGCAGATCGAGGAGCGTCTGGTCTCGCTCGAACGGCAGACGGGCAAGGTCTTCGGCGGCGGCCCCACGCCACTCCTGCTCTCGGTTCGTTCCGGGGCGCCGGTCTCGATGCCGGGGATGATGGACACCGTACTCAACCTGGGCTTGAACCGGCCGGCAGCCGTCGCGCTCGCGACGCAGACCCGCAACCCCCGATTCATGGCCGATGTGCTGTTCCGGTTCCACGCGATGTATGCACAAATCGTGCTCGACGTTCTCGACGTGCCCGACCCGGGCGAGCTCGACGCGATCCTCGGCCCCCTCGGCGACGACCCTGACCCGGCAGTCGTCTACGACACCGTGTGGGACTTCTGCCAGGCGAGGCTCGTCGAACAGGGTGACGAAGAGGTACCGGCAGAACCTCGAGAACAGTTACGTCGAGCGATCGAGGCCGTCTTCCGTTCCTGGAACACCCGCCGGGCGATCACCTACCGCGAGCTTCACCGCATCCCGCACCAGATGGGCACCGCCGTCGTCGTGCAGTCGATGGTGTTCGGCAACCTCGACGCGCATTCCGGGTCGGGCGTGGTCTTCAGCCGTAACCCGGTGAGCGGCGCCCCCGGCCTGTTCGGCGAGTTTCTCGCGGCCAGCCAGGGCGAAGACGTCGTCGCCGGTACCCGCACTCCCGACCCGATCTCCGGCCTGCACGACCTGCTGCCCGACGCGTTCGACGACCTGACCGCCACGGTCGCCCGCCTCGAGAAGCTCAACCAGGACGTACTCGACATCGAGTTCACGATCGAGCGTGGGGTGCTGTACTTTCTGCAGGTGCGCAGCGCCAAGCGCACCGCCACGGCCGCCATCCGAATCGCGACCGACCTGCTCGACGAAGGAACGGTGTCTGACCACGCGGCCCTGCAAATGCTGTCTGTCGATCAGGTACGCCAGGTGCAGCGCCCCGGATTCGACCCCGCGGAAGTCGTGGATGCTCGGGCGACAGGCCGGGTCATCGCTCAGGGGATCGGTGCTTCCCCCGGCCAGGTCACCGGAATCGTGACCCTCGACCCCGATCGGGCCAAGGCCCTCGCGAAGACGGGCGTGCGCGTGATTCTTGCCCGTCAGATCACCAGTCCGACCGACCTGCACGGCATGATTGCGGCCGACGGGATCGTGACGGCGACCGGTGGCGCCACGAGCCACGCTGCGGTCGTCGCCCGGGCACTTGGAAAGACCTGCGTCGTCGGCTGCGCGCAATTGGTGATCGATGCGTCGAGCAAGACACTGTCCGTCGGAGGTCACGTGATTCGGGAAGGTGACGCCCTCTCGCTGGATGGTGCTACGGGGGAGGTCTTCGTCGGAGCGCTGACCCTCACGAGGCCGGCCATCGCCGGTGCGCAACTCGAGCGGTTGCTCGGTCTCTCCAACCGGAGATCCGGGGCCGAAGTGCTCGTGCGGGCGACCACGGTCGACCAGGTGATGGCGGCGAAGCGTGCCGGCCTGCCGGGAGTGGTCGCTTCGGCAGCGGATATCCTGGCCACGAGCGCTCGGTTCGCCGAGGTCATCGAGTCTCTTCGGGCGCCCGAAGACGAAGCGAGTACCTTCGCCGTCGTCGAAGACGTGCTGGCCGAGCAGTTCACCGCGCTGTTCGCGGCGGCCGGTGACCTGGAGTTCAGCATTCGCGCGATCGATTTTCTCACCGACAAGATCTCCGACGTGCTCGACACCAGAACCATCGCGGTCGAGTACCCCCACCTGGCGATGCCGCTCGGTTCGGCGGAGTCCATCCGCGCCCAGTTGCGCGGCATCACCCGCGCGGTTGCGGCATCCGGTGCCCGCCCTCGCGTCAGCCTATGCGTGCGCAACGTCTCCGACCGTGCCGAGGCGGCCGCTCTCGCGGTCATCAGAGCCGAGCAGGAGGGGTCTGGCGGAGTCGAACTCGGTGTCTACCTGACCAGTCCGCGTGGTGCCCTGGCGGCGCACGAACTCGGTGACGAGGTCGAGCTGGTCTGGGTGGAGCTGCGGCTGCTGCAGGCCGCGATGTTCGGCCTGCCGGACGAGTACCTGCTTGCCCGCGAACCCCTGGACCGCTACAGTTCCCGCGGCCTGCTCTCCGTCAATCCCCGCGACTCCATCGACCCCTCGGTCATTCCACTGCTCGCCACGGTCGCCGGGGCGGCCGGCGCAAACGCGGCCACGCGCGTCGGGGTGCGAGTGTCCGGCGAGGCCTCGGAAAGCCTCATCGGTGAGCTGTTCGCTCACGGATTCCGTCGCTTCGCGGTCGATTCGGCCGAGGCGGCCCCCGTGCGTCTCGCCCTCGGAAAGGCCGTTCCCGCTGCGGAATAGCCGCCCCGCTACACCGCAGCGTGAGCCGCTCGAGTCAGCTTTGCACGTTGTTGGCCGAGACCTCGAGAAGGCGCAGCGCAAGGTCGGCACGCATTCGATCCGCATGCACGGACAGGTCGAGGCCGGAGAGCTGGGCGATCTGGTCGAGCCGATAGCGCAGGGTCTTCGGGTGAACGAAGAGCATCTCGGCCGCACGTTTCTGGGAGCAGTCGCTGTCAAAGAATGCACGCAGGGTGATGAGCAGCGAACCGTCGTGTTGCCGGTCGTAGGCGGTCAGCGGGGCCGTCACCTCGTCGATAAAGCGCTGCAGGTCGGCGCTTTCGCCGGTGGGCCCGAGCAGTAGCCTGACGATTCCGAGTTCGTCGTAGAGCGAGAAGGTACCGGTGCGCAGCCGACGTGCTCCGCTCAGCGCGGTCTGCGCCTCGCGAAAGGCAGCAGGGTAGTTGAGCGGCTTGTCGTAACAACTACTCATGCCCCAGTGCAGTTCCACCCCCGGAACGCTCTCGCGGGCTGCCGTCGTGAGCGTCGACATGAGGCCACGCGCGTCCGCTCGCCCGTTGACCTCAACGACGGCCACGATCCAGTCGCCGCGCAGGCTGAGCATCCGTACCGCGTGCCCGGCCGACGATGATTTCAGCGCCCGAATCACCGATCGCTTCGACCTGTCGACGGTCGCGGTGTCCCACTCCCGCTCCCGGGCCAGCTCGGTGAGATTGGCGAATGACCCATGGATGACGCGGTGCGGTCCGCTCAGCTGAATCCCCATTTCGCCAGCCCGGCCCAGAGCGGCCGTGCGGTGCTCGACGGGACCTTCCATCAGGTCCCAGACAATCTGATCGAAGGCGGCGTTGCGTGCCTGGCTCGCCGCTCGCTGCTCCAGATGAGCGAGCGAGCAGGCCATCGCGGCCTGGCCGGCCGCGACCTCCATCGCCTCGTCGGCCTCAGTGCCGCCGATCAGGCTGACCATTCCGATCTCGATCTCTGCGACGAAGACCGCATGCGTCCACCAGCGTCGACCGGAGGGCAGCATGCGTCGGGTGGCGGTGTGAACGGCGCGGTGGTGAGTGCGTGACAGTTCGGCGACGCTCGACTGGATCTCTGCCAGGTGAGCGTCGGCCGGCTCGCAGCAGTCGAGCTGGCCATCGGCCGTCGAATACGCAACCGTGCAGCCCAGCTCTCTCGAGACCGTCTTCACTATGCCGCCGTAGGCCCCCGAACCCTCGAGGATGAGACGCAGCAGCGAGTTCTGCAGCCGAGATGAGCGCCGCAGCAGCTCGACCTGGTGTTCCATCGCGTCGTGCGCCTCACGGAGCTTGTCGACCATCACACGCTGGTCCTCGTACAGGCTCGCGTTCTCAATGGCGATGGTCGCGAGGTCGGCGAGGGACACCATCCGCCGCACATCGGCGTCGGTGAAGATGGAGTCCCGTCGACGCCAGACCTCGAGCACGCCGATGAACTCGCCGTGGGAGCGCAGCGGAACGGCGAGCGCCGAGCGGGTCGCTTCCTGCGCGGCGAGCGAGAGAAAATCGCCGCTGATGGTGCGGTCGGTGAGGTAACTGTCGACGCGACCGATCTCGCCGGTCTGAAAGACGAGCCCGGCAACCCCCTGCCCCCGCTTCATGCGCAGGTGTGCCGTCTCCACCATGCGGTGGCCGACGCAGGAACGCATCTGCACGCGGTCGCCCTCACGCAGCAGCACCCCACAGATGTCGGCATCGAGCAGGCCGAGGGTCTGAGTCGCAATCGAGAGCAGCACCTGATCGAGGTCGCGAATCGTCAAAATTTCAGAAGCGACCAGCCGCAGCACGGTCGCCTCGTCGTCGGCGAAAACGACCCGCGCCGCCGCGTTCTCGAGTGCGATCGTCATCGACAGCCATCGGGCCACGTGACGGAGTAGCTGGGCGTCGATGAGCGGTGGTGCGTCATCGAACCACGCGGTCACGATCGCGATGTCGCCGGCGCGAGCGACGCGATGAGCGGATGGCCGATCCGTGCGAACGCTGAGCGCGGTCACCGCGGGGGAGTCGGCGACTCCGGAAGGCACCAGGGGGGTCCAGGTCTCACCGGCGAGCCGCACAATGGTGAAGACTTCGGGGGCATAGCGACGCAGGCAACCGCCGATAGCGGCAATGGCCGCTGCAGCACTTGTCGGCTCGCGTGCGGTGATCGCGAGAAGTTCGTCGCTGATGGTAGCCAGCGGGCGAGGTGCGGGCAGGGCTGCGAGCACCGGCCAGGATTTGTGGGACAGGGTCATCGTTGACCTCCTACCGGGTCAGGTTACAGCGCGAGCACGATTTTGACAGCCCTCTGAGCGAGTAAATCCTCGTAGGCCGCCACGGCATCGCCGAAGGGAACCACACGGGTGATCACGGCCCGGAGGTCGATCAGCCCGGCCGCGGCAAGGGCCGTGAACTGGTCCCGATCGCGCATCGAATCGCCGATGGCGAAGCGCACCGTCAGCTCGTCGGCGAACGCGCGCCGCACCGGCAGCGACCAGCGGTCCTCGTGGTGCACGCCGACCGAGACGATCGTTCCGCGGCGCCGCACGAGGCCGAACGACGAGCCGAGGCCGATGTGGCCGCCAACCGCATCGATCACAGCATCCGCCCCCCGCCTGTCGGTGAGGCTGTCCACGAGCGAACGGGCCCCGACCGGGTCCACCGCGAGAGACCCCAGGCTCGCCGCCGCGGTGCGCCGCGACTCGACCGGTTCGACGAGCACGACGGGCCCGGCACCCCTTGTCTGCGCCATCATGCTCACCACCTGGCCGACCGGACCACCGCCGATGACCGCGACAGTGTCCCCGGGGAGAATATCTGCGCGGCTCACGGCCGCGTATGCGGTCGCCAACACGTCACCGAAGAACACGCCGACGTCATCGCTGACGGAGTCGGGCAGCAGCTGTAGCACGACGTCGCCGCGCGGCACCCGCAGCAGTTCCGCCTGAGCGCCGGCGAGCGCGGGGCCGAACGCGGTACCGGTGCCGAAAAAGGCACGCACACGACACTCCCAGTGGTCGCCACGCCGGCACCACCAGCAGCGCCCGCAGGCGATGAAGTCGGAACCGCACACGCGGTCGCCGGGGCGGAAGCCGCGCACACCCGACCCGACCGAGTCGACGATGCCCACGTACTCGTGCCCGAGAATGGTACCGACCGGCAGGTGATCCGGATGCCTCAGCAGGCCGAGGTCCGTGCCGCAGATCGCGGCGCGGGTGATCCTGACGAGAACGTCGTCGGGGTCGACGAGCGTGGCAGCGGCAACGGCTTCGATCGATACGCGCTCACTGCCGGCGAAGACCACCGCGCGCATGGTCCCGGCGGTCATGGGTGACCGCCGGCGAGGGATCGAACGCGATCGCTGATGCGGGATGCCGCCGACACGATGGCCCGGCGCTCGCCGGGGGTGAGGTCGAGCTCGACGATGGAGGCGAGACCGTGCCTGCCGAGGCGCACGGGAAGTCCGACGTAGGTTCCGTCGACACCGTACTGGCCGTTGGGTCGCACGGTTGCCGCGACGACGCGGTCGTCCTCGCGGATCATCGCCGTGACCATCTGGGCGGCGCACAGTCCGGGGGTGATGAAGGCGCTGCCGTGACCGAGCAGGCCGACGACCTCGGCTCCCGAGTTGCGGGTGCGGGAGACGACCCCGTCGAGCACCGCCTCGTCGATCCGGCCATCGATCGATGAGCCGTTGACGCTCACGAGCGAGCGTGGGATGACCATCTCGTCGCCGTGGCTGCCGAGGGCGAGTCCGCGGATCTCCGACGCATCGGCGATGCCGGTCAGGGAGAGCAGACTCGCGAACCGAGCGGTATCGAGCACGCCCGCCATGCCGATCACCCGGCCAGAGGGCAGACCCGATTGTCGCCAGGCGTGTGCCGTCATCTCGTCGAGTGGGTTCGTGACAACGAGGATGACGCCGTCGGGCGAGGTCGCCGCGATCTGCTGGGCCAGCGCTCCGACGATCGTGGCGTTGGTGCCGGCCAGATCGCCTCTGCTCATGCCCGGTCGGCGCGCCTGGCCGGCCGTGACGACGGTAAAGGCGGCCGTTCCGGCGGCAGCAACGGTCTGCTCTCCGCGCAGCCTGGTGCTGAAGCCGAGCAGCCCCGCCGAGTGGCTGATATCAAGGGCAATGCCAGCGGCGAGTCCGCCGGCGACGTCGACGAGCACGATTTCGTTCACGAGGTCGGTCTCGGCGAGACGCATCGCGGTGATCATGCCGACGCGTCCGGCACCGACGACGACGATGCGGGCGACCCGGCCGGGCGGCGTACCGTGGCCCGGGCCTGGGCCGTGCGCCGTGTCAGTCACCGCGGTTCGACGCGATCGGGGCAGATAGCGAGCCTCGAGGGGAGCGCCCCGACGGTACAGCGCGGGGGAGGGCGAAAGCGCGGAAGAAGGCATGAGCGCGGGGGCCAGCGCGCGACCGCCCGGTACTGTCCCTGGTGCTGTAGCCGGCGCTGTACCCGGCGCTCGGCCGGATGGCGAGGGCCGCACCGGAGCGTGAGCCGGCGCGGCCGCCTCCGTGACGATGATCTCGACCCCGACTGCGGCCGCCTGGTCGCGGGCCAGCGGCGTCACGATGTCTCCGCGCCTCACGGTGAGGCGCGCGGCTGCACCCCCGGCGGATGCGATCACCGCGTCGATGTCGTCGGTACCGTACACGGTCATCGACGAGCCTCCTCGACTCCGCTCAGGTGCTCGAGGGCGGACACGGCCGCGTCTCTGGCCGTCTGCACGTCGGATTCCGTGCCGGAGAGAAACATGCGGCCGAATCGGCCGACGGCCCTGATCTCGATAATGCTGATCTCGGCCGCCTTCTCCGCCTCGTTCGCGGCGAGTGTGACGTAGGCCGCGGGGGCGACCTCCATGACGAAGAGGCTGGAGCCGGGCATCAGCAGGGATCCCTTGCGCCACTTGTTGAGCAGCTGCGCCTGGTAGGCGTGCACGTTGGTGATGAACTGGGTGGACTCGATTCGCGGCTTGATCCGGTCCTCTTCCCTCAGCCCGAGGGCGTCGAGCACCGCCTGGCCCGCTGCGAGCACCTCCGCCTGTTGTTCGGAGTGGATCTCGAGCAGCCCGAACTCGCGCTCGATGATCTGCAGCGCGGGCCGGACCCCCGCCGCCTTGAGGGCGATGTCGGCGGCGCGGAACACCTCGTTGCCGGGAGCGAGTTCGATGAAGAGTTCGGCCATTCCGGCGAGTGGCACGTCACCCGGGCTCGTCGCAGCGACGTGCGCGGCGCACTGCGGCTGCATCCGGTCGAGAAAGGCATATGTTCGAAGTGATGGTGAACTCATGATGCGTGCCTCGCGATTCCCAGTGGGGTGATGTACAGAGCGTGGGGATACGACCGCACGGGTCGACCGAGGTAGGCGGCGATGACGCGGTCGGCGCCGTCAATCATCAACGCACCGCCGGCCAGGTGCACGTCGAGCTTTTCGGCACCCAGGCTCAGCGCGCGGATCGACTCCGCGACGCGTTCGAGCCCCGGACGCAGAATCCCCAGGTAGTCGTCGGCGTGGGTTCGCTTCAGCAACTCGGCCTGCTCGAGGGGGATGCCCAGGGACCCGGCAAGAATCAGGTCGAGATGGTGGCCGCCGCCCGGTCGATCGTCGAGCGCGACGAGTCGTCCGTCGCGAAACACCCCCACGCCGGTCGAACCGCCGCCGACGTCTACGACGACACCGTTGTCGATTCCGAGGGTCAGGTTGGCCGCGCTCACCTCGTCGAGCAGCAGAATATCATCGAACCCCGCCGATTCGAGCACGAATCCGCAGGCGCGACTGTCGGATTCATCGACCCCGGGAGGAAATGCGGTCGCCGCCCGGGTGAAGGCGACCCCGAGTGCGGCCTCCGCGTCTTCTTTGAGCGAGGCCGTCGCATCCCGTGCACCCCAATAGTCGAAGACGACGCCGTCACGGATGGCCGCGGTACCGCGGGAATCCATCCACACCGGCACGCCCTGGGCATCGACGACCGCAATCGCGCACGTCGAGGTTCCCAGGTCGATGCCGACGCTCAGCGGGCCGGTCCAGTGCTCGGCCGGGGTGCGGTAGACCGCGAAGGCCGTCTCGAGTCGTTGCTCAACCGAACGGTTGATCTGCGGGTCGGTCATGGCGGCGATCACGCGTAGACCCCGCGCCACGGGCGAACCTGGTGGGCGATTCGTTTGATGTTGACCAGGTGCAGGGGCGTGACGTTGTCGGAGCAGATCGAGCCGCTCCAGGTGCCGGTGCCGAGCTGGAATGACGGATCGACTTCGGCCGAGTACCCCATCCCTCCGAACAGCGCGGGCGTGTTGATGACGATGCGCCCCGCCGGCAGCGCCCCGAAGCGTGCAATCACCTCGGCATCCGCCGCGTGCACGGCGACGGTGTGGCCCTCACCGCCGAACGCGAGAATCTCGCGGCAGCGGGTCCAGCCCTCCGTGCTGTCTTTCACCCGGTAGACGGACAGAACCGGCCCGAGGATTTCGCGCGACAACGGCTCGTCGCGGCCCACCCGACCCAGTTCGGCGGCAAGCACTTTGGTACCGGGGGCGACCGTGAAGCCGCTCAGTTCGGCCAGGCGCACGGCCGACTGCCCGACGTTGGCGGCACGCAGCGCACCTCGTTCATCGAAGAGGACGCCGGTGAGAGCCTTCTGCTGCTCGGCGTTCAGCCACGCGGCCCCCTGCTGCTCAAAATGGCGAAAGAAGGGCTCGGCAACGGACTCGGCGACGACGACCGATTGCTCGGCGACGCAGGCGGTTCCATTGTCGAAAGACTTCGACGCAATGATCATCTCGGCCGCCTCCGCGACGTCGGTGACGCTCGAATCGACGTAGGCTGGCACGTTTCCGGCTCCGACCGCGATCGTCGGTTTGCCGCTCGAGTACGCGGCTGCCACCATCGCCGGCCCGCCGGTCGCCATCACGAGACGCACCGCGGGGTGTCGCATGAGCGCCTGCGTTGCTTCGAGCGTCGGATCCGTCAGGCAGGAAATGAGTCCGTCGGGCGCTCCGGCCCGCATGGCCGCCTCCGCCATGATCTCAGCCGCGAGATTCGAGCATCGGGCGGCCCGCGGGTGCGGGGCGTGAACGATGGCGTTGCCCGCCTTGACCGCGGCTAGGGACTTGAAGAGGATGGTCGCGGTCGGGTTGGTGACGGGGATGATCGCGGCGATCAATCCCATCGGGGATCCGATCGCGGTCACCTTGTGCACCTCGTCGACCCAGAGCACGCCGACGGCGCGGCGCTCGAGCATCCACTCGGCGACGAACCCCGTGTTGAAACGGTTCTTCACGACCTTGTCCTCGTATACGCCATATCCGGTCTCGGTCACGGCGAGGCGGGCAAGTTGCTCGGACGCGGCATAGCCCGCCTTCGCCATGGCCCGAATGATTTCGTCGAGCCAGGCCTGGTCGGCGTTTTCGATCTCTCGAGCGGCGCGGCTGCCCGCATCCGCTTTTGCGCGCACATCTGCGAGCGCGGCGAGGTCGGCGTCCAGGGATATCGTCACCGTCATCACCTCTCCTTTGCATGGTCGAGGATGCTTCCGGCGAGAACGCGGGAGGCATCGTGGTGCGAGTCGAGGGGAGGTCAGGCCTTGCGGGCCACCAGGGCGATGAGCATTTCCTCCGTCTCCTCGTGAGGTCGGGGGATGACGTGCACGGAGACGACTTCTCCGGCCTTCCCCGCTGCCACGGCCCCGGCATCGGTCGCGGCCTTCACCGCACCAACGTCACCTCGAATGAGGATCGTCACGAGTCCGCCACCGATCTCTTTGTGACCGATCACGCGCACGTTGGCCGCCTTGACCATCGCATCGGCCGCCTCGATCGCTCCGACGAGGCCTTTCGTCTCGATCAAACCGAGAGCGCCTGCACTGCGCATTCCACCGGGCTGTATTTCAGCCATGTCAATCCTCCGAAGGTCGTTACTTGCTGTAGGTGATTTCGCCGCGTCGAATGACGGTGTCGGCAATGGCGACCACCGCCGAGTCGACGGACGCTTGGCCGGCGGCCTGGCTGACACGCGCTCCACTCCCCGTTGCCACGAGAACGACTTCTCCGTCGCCCGCACCAACAAGGTCAATCGCGACGTAGACCGAGCCTGCCTCGGCCGGGGGTCCGTCCAGGTCTTCGATGAGCAGGAGTGTGAAACCGGAGAGTCCCGGTTCTTTGGCTGTCGAGACAACCTGTCCCACGACTGTTCCGAGTCGCATGTGGTCACTCCCATCGTGATAGAACCCCATCGTGATCCAACCCATCGTGATCCAACGAGAGTGCCATCGCGGCACCTCGTCGTGTTGCGTTGCCAAGGTCAAGTAAGGCCCAGTCGAAGAATGACCGCGTTATCTCCCCGGGATAACGTGATGCGGGTCGGTTGTCGGCCGGCGTCGTATCTCGCGGCCTTCCCAGACGGGACAGTGTTCCACACACCTAGTGAGGAGAATCCGCCGTGATCAAGCCTGAAGACGCCGACTTCCACCCGCCGACGAGTGATGATCCGACCTGGGCGGAGACGAACTTCTTTGGCTTCTACATTGCCGAGGTTCCACTCAACGTCGGCGTTTACACCCTGTTCCGCCCGAACGTCGGGGTGGTCATCTCGACCGTCGCGATCAACTCGCGCTTTGTCGACAAGCCGTGGGAGGCGGACTACTGGGACCCGCAGCACCACCTTCCCATTCCGCAGCCCCCGAACCTGCGCGATTACACCCTGCGCAACGGGCTGTCGGTGAAATCGATCGAGCCGAATCGGGTGTGGCAGGTCGAGTTCGACAACGGAAAGAACGTGTCGATGCGGTTTCGCTACACCGCGCTCGGCCTCGCCTTTGACATCTCAGACCCCGAGCAGGACCCGATCGTCGCGGCACAGCGCGGTGCCGACACCTTCGCCTGGGGCGAAGCGTACAAGGGCCACTTCGACCAGACGGGACATTACGAGGGCGAGCTGACGCTCAACGGCACGAGCTATCCCATCGACTGCGTCTCGACGATGGACCACAGCTGGGGCCTGCGCGCCGAGCACCAGGACCACAACATGAGCTGGCTGCACGCACACTTCTCGAAGGACCTCGCGATTCACGCGATCTTCGACTTCGACCACACCAAGGGGCCGGATGCGGTTACCGTCGCACCGGCTCTGCACGGCTATGTGCTCGAGAACGGTGAAATCTTCGGCATCGCCTCCGGCACGAGCCGAACGGTCCGCGAGGGGTACTACGCGAAGAGCGTCGAAATCGAGGTCGTCGACAGCGCCGGCCGCACCTGGAACCTCAGCGGTGCCGGGCGCACGAGCTTCCCCTGGCAGGCAGGACCCGGCACCGTGGGGTTCAACGTTCTCGCCGAATGGCGCTGCGGCGATCTGACCGGCTGGGGTGAGATCCAGGACTTCGTCGGACCGCAAAACCTGACCGCCATCTACAGCCGGCTCTAGCTGATGACCCAGTCGCGGCCCGCGAGCCACATTCTGTTCGATCTGGATGGCACCCTGGTGCAGACCAGGGTCGCATCCTGGCAGGTATTCCAGCAGGTAAATGACGAGTTCGGCCTGGGCATCGATACCAAAGAGCAGTATTTCGACCTGCTGAACGGCAACCTCTTTGAGCAAATTCGCGAACTCTGCGACAGCACGCAGAGAGCGGATGCCGCGATCGAATCGTTCATGAGCCGCCTCGGAAGCGACTACTTCCCGGTGATGATTCCGGGCATGGTGGACGTCGTGCACGCTCTCGCCCCCACATCCGTTCTCGCCGTGCTGACCTCGAACCTCACCTCCGTGATCAGACGGGTGCTGATCGGCAACGGCATTGAATACTGCTTCGCTCACGTGTTCGGCGGCGACGTCGAGCCGAACAAGACCCACGGCATCCGCCGTTTCATCGCCGACGCGGCGCAGGGTACCGGCCGACGATGTTCGGCCTTCTACGACGAGGACGCTCCCGGTATTCCCCTGGGCGACGACCAGACGGTGCTCGTGACCGACACGATCGGTGACGTGGAGGCGGCACTGGCCGCGGGAATCCGCGCCGTCGGTGTGAGCTGGGGCATGCACACGGAGGATCAGCTGACCGCGGCAGGCGCGGAGTTCGTGGCATTCTGGCCGCAGGAGCTCGTGTCCTATCTGCGCAACGGGGATTCCTCGACATCGTGCGCTGTTGCCGAGGTCGCGCAGACCGCTGCGCCGGATGTCACCGATCCCGGTGCGGTGTCTGCGGCAATCCGACGTGCGCGCCGCCACGCGGTCGTCACCGGGGCGGCTGCAGCAGTGACGCATCGCTTGACATCCGCCGTACCGCCGGCAGCTGCCGCGGGCTGCGGTTGCGGTTGCGCGAAGACCGGGGTACAGACTGATTCGCCGGCGCCGGCGCCGGCGCAGGCGCAGGCACCGCGGTCACGTCAGACTCACGACGATCTGTTCGATGCCGTGCAGAGCATCCTCGGCCACCGCTGATCCCTGCCGTTCCCGGCCCGCGAAGCCTCCTGCGTGAGTAGAGCCGCATTCCATTGAATTGAGCACCCTTACAGTGATCGATCTGCCGCCATCGTTGCAGAGCGATGTCCCTTGTACCGTGATCGTTGATAGTTGCCCTTCTCTCGGGCATGATCGTCACGAGAATCTCCAGCGGCAACGACCACGAGGAGGCCCGGACCATGGGCGACAAGGTGACGCAAGACGTGCTGAAGGGTTTTCTGGAGGCATTCAACAGCCATGATCTCGACGCCATCATGGGATATTTTGCCGACGACTGCGTCTTCTTCATGCCGCGCGGTGCGAGGCCGCGCGGTGACCAGTATGTGGGCAAGGCCGCCGTTCGGGCGGGGCTCGCGACGCGATTCGCGGGCATCCCGAACGTTCACTACGGGGACGACCGTCACTGGGTCTGCGGTGATGACGTCGGCGTGTCCGAGTGGACGCTCACCGGCACGTCGACCTCGGGCCAACAGATCGAGGTGCGCGGACTCGACCTGCTCGAGTTCGACCACAACGGCAAAATCAGCCGCAAGGATTCCTTCTGGAAGATCCTTGAGTGACGACTGACTGCGAGTGAGTCTGGGCGCGCCCCCGCACGACCCGTACGACCCGAACGACACGTGCGATCCGCATGAGGCGGCGCGGCGGGCGGTGCGGCCGGGCATGGAGGCGTGACTCTTGTGTCCGAGGTCCCAACGAAACCATCCCCTCCTGAGTCGCCCTATCGGTTCTGGGCTCTCACCCGGGCTGTGAGTGCGAAACCCCGCCCTCACCCGAGATGACGAGGGCGGCCCGATGCCGTGAGTCATCGACCAGGCGAGCGTTCACTCCGTCCACGGTGCGCGCCCAGGCCTCCGCGGCCTCGGCGCTGCTGCCGTGCCGCTCGTGGCGGTCGATGAGCCGCCGCATCCGCTCGGTGTCGGTCGTCTCGCAGAACCAGATCTCGGTCGCGAGACGGGCCGTGGCACGCCACGGTTCCTCGTCGACGAGCAGGTAGTTGCCCTCGGTGATCACAATGCGGGATTCGGGCAGTACCGCGATCTCGCCGGCGACGCCCTCGTCGACCTCCCGCCGAAAGCTGGGCGCGTACACGATGTGGTCGACCTCGACCAGAAGACGCTGCAGCAGGGCCGTGAAGCCCCAGGCGTCGAAGGTGTCGATCGCGCCCTTGCGGTTGTGGCTGCCGAGCCGATCCAGGGTGGCGTTCGCGAGGTGAAACCCATCCATCGGCAGGTGCACGGCGAGGTGCTGCGCCCCGCCGCGGGCGACGGAGAGCGCGTTGATGGCTTGCACGAGGCCCAGGGCCATCGTCGTCTTGCCCGAACCCGGTCCGCCCGCAATGCCCAGAATCATCCGCTGCCCCGGGCGCTGCAGGCCCAGGACCCGACTGACCAAGGTCGAAAGCTCGCTACGGGTCGCAATACTGTCGGTGTCCGGCATGCCCCTCATGGTACGGGAGCGCGGAGCGCGCCTTCGAACCCTCCGCCGACGGTTCGACGAATGCCCGGACAGCGCGGCCGGTGAAGCCGCGGAAAACAACGAACATGAGGTATTTTCGGAATGATTGTTGTATCGTGTGAACTGCCTGTTTGTGGGCCTGCACGGTGGTCGTGTTCGCCCAGACTTCAGTGAGGCGGAAACCTCGAGATGGAAGACTTGCCGTCGCTTCTTCGGCGCGAAACTGCTGATCTTCATGCTGCGGTCGAGACCGCAACCGGTCTACCCGGCTCCATTCGCAGCCGTGTCGACTACCGAACGCTTCTCTATCGCCTGCACGGGTTCCATCGGGCGGCGGAGGTGTCCCTCGCTGATTCGCAATGGGCGCAAGCGTGGGCAGTTCTCGACATCGATCTGCGACGATTCCGGCGATCCCACCTGATCGAGAAGGACCTTCAGGACATGCAGGCGTCGCCGCCCGTTGACGCGTCTCCGATAACGGGCATCTCGTGCTTCCCGGGCATGCTGGGGTGCCTGTACGTGCTCGAGGGCTCGGCTTTGGGCGGACGCGTGATCGGACCGGCCATCCGATCCTCGATCGGAGAGGTTCCCACGCGCTTCTTCGAGAGCGGAGACCGGGGGCATCCATCGCCGTGGCGAACGCTCACCGAGGCCCTCCAACGATTCGATGGTGGTGCCGACGGCAGCAGTTTGGTCGTCGACGGGGCTCGCCGGACTTTTCTGTCCTTCGAAATGCACGTCGCGATGCCTCGCCAGGACTAACCCCGATGACCCTTCCACGCCTTCTCGTCACCGACGCCGAGCGTGCCCGCCTCGAGGCATGCGCTCGAGAACCCATTCGCCGTCCCGGTTCCATTCAGGCCCACGGCATGCTGCTGACGGTGAGCCGAGCGACGTGGACGATACTGCAGGCCAGCCAGAATAGTGCTGCTCTGGTCGGGCGTTCCGTGCCGCAATTGTTGGGGACTCCGCTCTCGAACCTGATCGGTCCTGCCGCCGTGGCACGGCTCGCGGCGGTCCTGAGGGGGGACCAGCGCACGTCGAATCCGGTCACCATCGAGTGCAACGCGGTGACCTTCGACCTGATTGTTCACGCCGCCGACGGAGTCACCGTCGTCGAGTTCGAACCCGCGCTGCCACCCGGACGGTTCAGCTCGACGCCGTCGGTGTACGCGGCAATCAGCCGCATGGCGACGCTGTCGACACCGGACGAGCTCTGGGATCTCGCCGCCCGTGACATGCAACGGCTGACTGGATTCGATCGAGTCATGATCTATCGGTTCCATCCCGACGGGCACGGGGAGATCGTCGCTGAGAAACGAGCCGACGACACACTGGAATCCTACCTGGGCCTGCACTTTCCGGCGTCTGACATTCCGGCGCAGGCCCGGGAGCTTTACCTGACCAAGATTTCGCGCACCGTTGCTTCGACGTCGGAAACGTCCTCTCGCGTGGAGCCAGCAGAAAACCCCCTGACGGGCGAACCGTTGGACCTGAGCGTGGCAGAATTGCGCAGCATCTCGCCCTACCATTCCCGATTTATGCGCAATATGGGTCAGGCGGCAACGCTGTCGTTCTCGCTCATCACCGGCGGCACACTGGTCGGAATGGTGACGTGCGCCCACCGCACTCCGCGACGTCTGCCGTACCGACTCCGTCAGTCCCTCGAGGTCTTCGCCGGACAGATCGCGGCACTGTTCGCTGCCATGAGGGACATCAGCGCGCTGATGCACACCAACCGGGCCCTCGCGCTGCGCAAGCGGCTGATCGAGCAATTCAGCGCCAGCGGCGACCCGGCCCCGGCGCTACTGTCCGGGGCAGTCACGATGTTCGACCTGGTTCCCGCTCATTCCGCCGCGCTGCAATATCAGGGACGCGTCTGGGTGGCGAACGACGTTGTGGACAGAGACCGGGTGGGGTGGTTCGTGCAGCGACTCCTCGCGAGCGGCGGCCAGTTGCCCTTCGTCTGCGAATCCCTCGTTGCTGAGCATGCCGAGTTGGCCGGGATGCTACCCGAGGTAGCCGGAGCCTTGATCGTGCCCTTCGGCCCCGACGGGAACTATCTGGCGTGGTTCCGGCGGGAGATGACGCAGACCATCAGCTGGCTCGGCGATCAGTCCGAGTCCAATCGCGACGCCAGCCTGTCCCCGCGGAGTTCATTCTCCGCCTGGAGCGGGAGTGTTTCCGGCCGGGCAGAGCCGTGGAACGATGCCCAGCACGACGCCGTCGAACTCGGTCGCGACCTCAACGGCGCCTTCCTTCGCCGGGTGGAGTCCAGCCTTGCTCGGTTCGCCCTGCACGACTCGCTGACGGGATTGCCCAACCGGCGTCTTCTCGTTGATCGTCTCGAGCATGCTCTGGAGGCGCACACTCGTGGCGGGGACGTCGCCGTGCTCTTTGTCGACGTCGACTCGTTCAAGGCGATCAACGATTCTCTCGGGCACGACGGTGGCGACGCGGTTCTCACGCAGATAGCCGAGCGCTTTCTCTCGTCCGCTCGCGCGGCGGACACGGTCGCCCGCTTTGGCGGCGATGAGTTCGTCATTCTGTGTGCGGAAACGGACGCGGTGACCGCACGGATCGTCGGGGATCGGCTGTTGGCCGCCCTCGGTCCACCGCTGAGCATCAGAGGTCAGGACGTGCCGGTCACCGCATCGATCGGGGTCGCGACTGCTCGGGTCGGTGACATCGCCGGTGATCTGATCCGCCGCGCCGATGCTGCGATGTACCGAGCGAAACGCGGTGGTGGCAACCGTACCGAGGTATAGCCGCTGCGCTCGGCCGCTTGGCCCCTCGCGCCGCCCCGGCAAGCCATCGATGTGATAACTTCACCAGACCATGCCTGAAGCGCGATCGACCAACCCGCCCCTCGACACTTCAGCGCGGCATCAGGGACTGTCCCGCATCAGCGTCGGCGACATCGCGGTGCGGCTCTTTCACGAGCGCGGCTACGAGGCCACGAGTGCAACCGAGATCGCCGAGGCCGCCGGCCTGTCCCGCAGCACCTTCTTTCGGCAGTTTCGGTCCAAGGACGACGTCATCTTCGCCGACCACGACGAACTTCTCGATCACATCTCCGCCTATTTCGGTCAGGACCACCCTGATCCCTGGATCGCCGTCTGCACCGCGGCGATCATGGTCTTCGACCAGTTCCACGCCCGACTGAATATTGTGCGCCTGCGCGATCAGGTCGTGCGCGAGAGCGAGATTCTGCGAGACCGCGAGACCGTCATGGTCTCCCGCTATGAGAAGACCTTCTCGGCCTACCTGCGACGCCAGCCCGGTGTCAGCGCCCTCGCCGCCATCCGCTTCGCCGCCGCCGTCACGGCCACCCACAACTTTGAGCTGCGCCGTCTCATCCGAGCCGCTGAGCCCTTCGGTCCCGATGAGCTGATCAGCGCACTCGCGGAGGTGCGCCGCCTGTTGCGCCCATCCGATGGTGAAGCGGATGCCGCCGGCACCGCGTCGACGGCGCCCGCGCCCATCGTGGTCGCGATTTTCCCTGCGTCGACTCCGCCCGCCGACCTTGCCCGCCTGATCGCCGAACGTGTGGGGTCCGCGGCGCCCTAGCGGTCTCGCTCCAGCCTGAGAAGAAACTGGGTGTCACTTGACATGACACTCAGTGTCAGTTAGACAGGACTCACACACCCTCTCACCTGGCGCAAAGGAGCACCGTGAAGTCTGCTGTCAACTCTCGGCACACACCCACCCGGGTCAGCCTCGGAATCCGCACCCTCGGCGCCCACCGCATCGCCGTCATCACCTTCGAAGCGGCCCCGGGCGCCCTCGTGACCTGGACTCCCGGTGCACTCACCGAGCTCGCGGCCGTCGTACGGTCGATTGATACCTCCACGGTCTCGGCGGTCGCCTTCATCGGAAGCGGGTCCGCCTTCGGGGCGGGTGCCGACCTCGCCGGCTTTCAGCAGGCCGCCACCCCGGCCGACGGCGAGGACATCGCCCGTGAGGGCTTTGCGGCCTTCGCCGGCATCACCGGCCTCGCGGTGCCGACCTTCGCCTTTCTCAACGGCACCGCCGTCGGGGGAGCCCTCGAACTCGCCCTGCGCGCCGACTACCGCACGGTCGCGGCGGGCACCCGGGCGATCGGCCTGCCCGAAGCCAGCCTCGGACTACTGCCGGGCTGGGGCGGTCTCGCATCGCTCAGCACCCTCATCGGAGCAGCCGCGACCGCAGAGATCGCGATCGTGCGGTCCCTTGCCGGCCGCCACCTCACGGCGGTCGAATCTCAGAACTTCGGCGTGACGGATGCCGTCATCGCCGACGCAGACTTTCTCACCGCCTCGCTGACCTGGGCCGTTGACGTGCTCGATGGGCGCGAGCCGCCCGCCCTCGCCATTGCCGCGGGCAGCTGGAGCGCCGATGCCGTGCGCGCCACCGTCGCCAAGCGCATTCCCACGACTCTCCCCGCGGTCGAGGCCATCATCACCCTGCTGACGGAGTGGCAGACCCGGTCGGCCGGCCCCAGCGACGTCGGCAACCGCACACTGGCACGACTGGCCGTCGGCGGCGACCCGATCGAAGCCGACACCGTTGCCCTGTTCGGTGCCCTCCTGCACACCGATGAATGCCGGGCGAGCATCTACGCGTTCTTCACCCTGCAGGCCGCCCGCAAACGCAGTCGCCCGGCCGGCGGAGACCGCGAGGGCACCGCCGAATCCGCCGCCTCCCCGGCCCCCACCCGGGTCGGGGTCATCGGCGGCGGGCTCATGGCCACGCAGCTGGCCGTGCTGTTCGCCACCAAGCTGGATGCCCCCACCCACCTCACCGAGGTCACTCCCGAACGCGCCGACCTCGCCCTCGAGCGGGTGAGTGCCCAACTTGACCGGGCCGCCGCCCGTGGTTCCCTGCCCCCGGAGCGTCGAGACCGGATCGCCGCCCACATCACGGCGAGCGCCGACCCGACCGACCAGACCGGCAGCACACTCGTCATCGAGGCGGTCTTCGAAGACCTCACGGTCAAGCAGCAGGTCTGGGCCTCGGTAGAGAGCGTCGTGCCCCTCGACACGATCCTGCTCACCAACACCTCGTCGCTCTCGATCGCCGAACAGGGCGCCGAGCTGCTTCGCCCGGAACGCCTGATCGGCCTGCACTTCTTCAACCCGGTCGCGGTGCTGCCCCTGATCGAGATCGTGCGCGCGGCCCACACCAGCCCCGACGTGATCGACGCCGCATTCCACCTCGCCGGTTCCCTCGGCAAGACGGCGGTGCTCGTGGCTGACACCCCCGGGTTTGTCGTCAATCGGCTGCTGACCCGGCTGTTCAGCGATTCCCTCGCCCTGATCGACACCGGTACGGATGCCCGGGTCGTCGATACCGCCCTGGTCGGCGACGGGCTTCCGATGACCGCGCTGACGCTGCTCGACTACATCGGTCCGGCCGTGCAGCTGCACATCTTCGAGACCATGCACGCCGCCTTTCCCGACCGGTTCACGGTCAGCCCCAGCCTCGCCCGCATCGTCGAGCAGAAGCTGTCCGGATACCTCACGACGACGGGCGGCCTGACGCCGGAGGCGCAGGCGATCGTCGATGGAGTCGCCGCGGCATCCGCTGCCGAAGCCACGACACCAGCCACGACACCAGCCACGACAGCACCCACTACAGCGGCGGGCCCCGCTCTGACGAGCGCCGCCGTGCGCGACCTGCTGCTCGGCGGACTGGCCGACGAAACGGCCCGCATGCTGGCCGAGGGCACCGTCGCTACGGCCGCCGATATCGACGCCTGCATGATGCTCGGTGCCAACTACCCCCACCACACCGGTGGACTCACCCCACTTCTCGACCGGTCAGGGGCCTCCCGCGCCCAGACCGGCTCCACCTTTCACTCACCCGGTGTCGCAAGCGCACCACGAATCCCCGAACAGGCGGTTGCACGATGAGCACGACGACTACGACCACGAGACCCACTGCCACCGCGCCGGACTATGACGTCTCGGTTCCGCTCGACACCGACTACTACGGCATCTTCGCCACCGTTCCCGCCGCTGACCGGGCGTTCTGGGACCGCGCCCGTACCTTCGCGGTCGATACCCTCGACGAAATGAACGCGGCCTGGGACAAGGCAGAGTACCCCGTTCACCTCGCCCGCCGCCTCGGCGAACTCGACCTGCTGACCGACGGTGTCGAAGGGCCGGGCCTCACGCCGATGTCCCCGCTCGCCGCCGGCCTCGTCAACATGGAAATCTCGCGCGGCGACGGGTCGATGGGTACCGTCATCGCCGTGCAGGGCGGACTCGCCCTGCGCAGCATCGCGATGTACGGCAGCGACGCGCAGAAGGCCCAATGGCTCGTGCCGCTCGCCCGCGCCGAGAAGCTCGGCGCGTTTGCCCTCACCGAACCCGATCACGGCTCCGACTCGGTCGGCCTGACGACCACGGCTCACCGCGACGGCGATGAGTGGGTGCTGAACGGCGAGAAGATGTGGATCGGCAACGGGTCCGTCGGCGATCTGACCGTCGTCTGGGCCCGCGACGATGCCGGCGACGTGCGGGGCTTTCTCGTCGAGCAGGACACCCCCGGCTATGACGGCGTCACCATGACCGGCAAGGCCTCGCTGCGCGCGATCCACCAGGCCCGCATCACCCTCACCGACGTGCGCATTCCGCTCGACGCCGTGCTGCCCGGCACCCACACGTTCAAGGACACCGCCGCGGTGCTTTTCGCGACCCGGCTCGGTGTGGCCTGGTCTGCCCTCGGCCACGCCACCGCCGTTTTCGAGGCGGCACTGAACTACTCAACCCTGCGCCACCAGTTCGGTAAGCCGTTGGCCTCGTTCCAGATCGTGCAGGAGCGTCTGACGCTCATGCTGTCCCAGCTCACCTCCATGCAGTTGCACTGCCTGCGCCTGGCCGAGCTCGATGCCGCCGGTACGCTGCGCCCCATCCAGGCGAGCCTCGCCAAGTTCCATAACACCCGCGCCGCCCGTGAACTCGCCTCGCTCGCCAGGGACATGCTCGGCGGCAACGGTATCCTGCTGGAAAACCACGTCATCCGGCACCTGGCCGACATCGAATCGATCCACACCTACGAGGGCACCGAGAGCATCCAGTCGTTGCTGATCGGCCGCGACCTGACGGGCGTCAGCGCCTTCAAGTAGACCCTGATCTGCGACACCCCTTCACCACCTCACCGTTATTCGGACAAAGGAGTCCCCGTGCTGGAACAGATGGCCGCGTCACCCAACGATTCACCGCTCACCCCGATGCGCTTTTTGCAGCGCTCTGCCGAAGTCTTCCCCCACAAGAATGCGATCATTTACGGAGGCCGCCGCTACACCTACACCGAGTTCCGCGAGAGTGCCGAGAAGCTCGCGCACGCCATCCGCGCCCGCATTGAGCCCGGCGACCGGGTCATCTTTTTGGCCCCGAACATTCCCGAAATGCTCATCGCCCACTACGCGGTGCCGCTGGCCGGGGGAGTACTCGTCGCCCTCAACTCCCGTCTGGCCAAGCCGGAGATCGACTACGTGCTCACCCACTCCGAAGCCACGCTGCTGTTCGTGGACGCCGAGATACTGGCCACCGTCGGCAACGCATTCGAGGCGTCCCCGAGCCTCAAGGCCGTGATCGAGATTGCCGACGCCGAGTTCGGCGTCGCCGCGAGCGGCCTCAGCCTCGGACAGCAGCGCCTCGACAGCTTCGTGTCGGAGGCCATCGACACCGATGAGTCGCCGCTCTGCTGGGAGGTGCGCGATGAACGCGGCGTCATCGCGATCAACTACACCTCGGGCACCACCGGCAAGCCCAAGGGCGTGATGTACTCGCACCGAGGCGCCTACCTCAACTCCTTCGGCGAGGTCTTCCACAACAAGTTCACGAGCGATTCCGTGTACCTGTGGACCCTGCCGATGTTCCACTGCAACGGCTGGTGCACCCCGTGGGCGGTCACCGCCGCCGGCGCCACCCACGTCTGCCTGCGGGCCGTACGAGCGGATGCCGTCTGGGGCGCCATCGACGCCCTCGGCGTCACCAACCTCTGTGGCGCGCCGACCGTGTGCAGCATCATCGCCAACGCACCCCAGGCCCACCCCGTGGAACGCCGCTTGAGCATCACGACCGCCGGCGCACCGCCGTCGCCGAGCGTGATCCAGCAGCTCGAACACCTGGGCATCACCGTCGTGCACGTCTACGGCCTCACCGAGGTCTACGGGCCGTACACGATCTGCGAATACCAGCACGACTGGGACGACCTGCCCGAAGACGAGCGTGCCCGCAAGATCTCCCGCCAGGGGGTCGGCATGCTGCAGGCCGAATCCGCCCGCATTGTGGACAGCGCCATGCAGGACGTGCCGAAAGACGCCCGCACGATCGGTGAGATCGTGCTGCGCGGCAATAACGTCATGCTCGGCTACTTCAAGAACCCGGCGGCGACCAAGGACGCCTTCCGCGGCGGCTGGTTCCACACCGGCGACCTCGGCGTGATGCATCCGGATGGCTACATCGAGATCAAGGACCGCGCCAAGGACATCATCATCTCCGGTGGCGAGAACATCTCGACGATCGAGGTCGAGAACGCGATTCTGGCGCACCCGACCGTGCTCGACGTGGCCGTCGTGGGTGTGCCGCACGAGAAATGGGGGGAGCGACCGAAGGCCTACGTTGTGCTGCGGCCAGACCACATCATCACCGAGGTCGACCTGCTCACGCACACGAAGTACCTCATCGCGAGCTTCAAGGTGCCCGACTACATCACCTTCGTCGACGAGCTGCCGCGCACCGCAACCGGCAAGATCATGAAGGTCGTGCTGCGGGAGTTGCAGAGCGACGGTGTCCCGACACCCTCGGCCTGAGCCCGCTTACTCACGGGTCCTCATCGATGTGCTGCGGGCGGCGTGACGACCGAGTGTCAGCAGGCAGAATGGACGTGTGTACTTTCTGGTGACGAGCGACGAGTCCGCGGCGCCCGCACGGATCACCGGCGAGATCGCCCCTGCCCTGCTGCTCCGGTCGTTCGACGACGGCGGTGTTGCACTCGAACCCGGGCGCCGGTTCACTCTGGCGACGTTTCTCGCCTTCGTGCGCGACCACGAACTCAGCCACCGCGGGCAGGATGCAGCGCGCTGGGTGTGGGACGACACGGCGAGCTTCTACCCGAAGCTGCTCGCCGCCGACGTGCGCGTGCAGCGCTGCCACGACCTGCGTCTCTGCCACGCCATCCTGCGCAATTCCGCCCTGACCGGTGCGAGCCTTCTTGCGTCCACCGACCGCGGCTTCTGGGACGCCGCTCCCGAGCAGCAACCCACGGCTCGGCATCGGGGCACGGCGCTGTTCGACCTGGAGGCCGAGCAGGCTCCCGAATCCGACAGTGAACCGGAATTTCGGCGCCAGCTCGCCGCGGTGAACTCGTCTGCCGAGCCCCGTCGCATCCGGCTGCTGCTGGCGGCCGAGTCGGCCGGCGCGCTGATCGCTGCCGAGATGCGTTTCGCGGGCCTGCCGTGGAACACCGCGGCGCACGAGCAACTGCTGACCAGGGAGCTCGGTGCCCGAGTGCCCTCCGGCGTGCGCCCCGAGCGGCTCGAGCAACTCGCCGCGACCATCCGCGTGCTGCTCGACGACCGCACGCTGAATCCCGATTCACAGCAGGATCTGCTCAAGGCCCTGCAGAACGCAGGGCTGCCGATCACCTCGACCCAGCAGTGGCATCTCAAAGAGGTCGAGCATCCGGTCATCGCCCCGCTGCTGCAGTACCGAAAATTGTCGCGGCTGCTGAGCGCCAACGGATGGTCGTGGCTCGACGCCTGGATCGTCGACGGGCGGTTCCACGCCGAATACCTGCCGGGCGGTGTCGTCACCGGCCGGTGGGCGGCGCGCGGCGGCGGGGCGCTGCAACTGCCCAAACAGGTGCGTGCCGCGGTGATCGCCGACCCCGGCTGGACCTTCGTGGTAGCGGATGCCGCCCAGCTCGAACCACGCATTCTCGCGGCGCTGTCGGGCGACCTGGCCATGGCCCAGGCCGGCCACGAAACCGACCTGTACGCGGGAATTGTCGCAAGCGGGGTAGTCGAAACCCGCGCCCACGCCAAGGTCGCGATGTTGGGAGCCATGTACGGCGCCACGACGGGGGAGAGCGGCCGGCTGCTGCCGCGGCTCGCCCGTGCGTACCCGCGGGCGCTCGGCCTCACCGAGGCGGCCGCCCGCACCGGGGAACGGGGCGACGTGGTCACGACCCGGCTCGGCCGGTCATCGCCCCGGCCGCCCGACGCCTGGCTCGCCGCGCAGGCCCAGGCCTACGCCGCGTCGGCGTCACACGTCGACGAACGCCGAGCTCGCAGCCAGGCCAGGGATTGGGGGCGCTTCACGCGCAACTTTGTCGTGCAGGGCAGCGCCGCCGAGTGGGCGCTGTGCTGGATGGCGGAGATCCGCACCCAGCTCTGGAAACTCGAGGGCAGCGCATCGGTCGCGGGCCGCGGTCCCGGGCTGTTCGCCGCAGCACCGCACCTGGTCTTCTTTCTGCACGACGAGGTCATCGTGCACACGCCGCTCGCGCTGGCCGAGCAGGTCGCCGCACTCGTCGCCCGGGCAGCGACCGCGGCCGGAAAGCTGCTCTTCGGTGATTTTCCGGTGGACTTTCCGCTGACCGTCGCGACGGTCGAGAACTACGCCGACGCGAAGTAGGCGCCAGAATCGGGCCCCGGATCTGCCTTCAGATCAGGGCTCGAGCACCGCGGCCGGCCGACGGCCGCGCCGCGGACGCTCCTCGCTCAGGCCACGCTCGATACTGCCGGGTTCGGCCGTCAGCAGCTGCAGCTCGGCCTCGTCGAGCCAGCGCAGCGCGGCCTCGGCGAGAGCGGATGCCGCCGCCACCGCAAGGCGGTCCTGTGCCGTGTCGACGGGTCCGCGTGGGGCAGCGTCGCGGCGGGTGATCCACCAGGCGCGGTTACCGGCAATGATCGCCTGGGCGTCAACGTCGCTCTCGGTGCGGGGCAGGGACGACGCGATCAACACCCGGTCCACGAGGTCATCCCACTCATCGCCCACGGCACTGTCGGTGTCGTGCAGCCACTCAAGGGCTTCGGCGTGGCCGGCCGGGGTCAGTCGGTAGAGCGGCAGACCGTCATCCGTCGTTCCGGCGGATTCGATGGCTGCCTGCATGATGAGACGTTCGAGGGTGCCGTAGATCTGTCCCACATTCACCCGTCGCCGACCAGCGGTGCGGGCCGCGAGCTCACCGTGGAGCTGAAAGCCGTAGGCGGGGCCGATGGTCAGAACGGCCAGCAGACTGGTGCGCACGGACACGGATCCTCCAGGTACCACGGTCACAAAACGTATACCGAGCATACCGAAGCGTATTGTCAATTGCCGGGTGGATGGGCCATACTGCAAAGACAACTGAACAGCACCACCGCAGATATCGTTGTCGATATTTCCGTTGCAGGTCGTTGGGGAAGACGCGCCTACATCAAACGGAAGGAGAAACGATGACTGCACCACAATCTCTGGCCGGACCGATCCGTGCCGGTAGCGAACGCCGTGCCGTGGCACGGGGAGTGCTGTACGTGCACTCCTCACCGCGTGCGCTGTGCCCCCACGTCGAGTGGGCGGCCGGTCGCGCCCTCGGCGAGGCCGTGAACTTCGAGTGGGCCGACCAGCCCGTGCTTCGCGGTTCTCAACGCGCCGAATATTACTGGCAGGGACCCAGCGGAACCGGTGCCGCACTCGCCTCCGCGCTGCGTGGCTGGGAACACCTCCGATTCGAGGTGACCGAAGACGCCGGGCCGGCGAGTGACGGCGGACGCTGGCTGCACACGCCCGATCTCGGTATCTTCTATGCCCAAACCGACACCGTCGGCAACGTGGTCATTCCCGAAGATCGGCTGCGGTACGCCATGGAGGTCGCCGGAGCCAACGCCCTCGAACTGCATCGCGAGCTGCGTCTCGCCCTCGGCCAAGCCTGGGACGATGAGCTCGAGCCGTTCCGCCACGCCTGCGACTTCAACTCCGTGGTCTGGCTCCACGCCGTCGGCGACTAGAACTGTCCGCAACGCGAGGTGTCGGCGGCTCACGCCATCGTCAACGACCGCGAGAGCGGGTGAAACGTCGGTTTGGCAGAGCCAAGGCGACGATTCACCCGCTCTCGCGGGGTGCTGCTGCGGGTGGTTAGAACCGAGCGTTAGACCGAACGGAACGCGATGACGGCGTTGTGGCCGCCGAACCCGAAGGAGTTACTGATCGCGAGCAGGTCGCCGGCCGGCAGGGCGCGCGGCGTGGTCACCACGTCGAGCGGAATGGCCGGGTCCTGCGCAGTGAGGTTGATCGTGGGCGGCGCCATGCGCTCAGCGAGCGCCTTGACCGTGAAGACCGCTTCGATCGCACCGGCACCGCCGAGCAGGTGCCCGGTGGATGCCTTCGTGGCCGACACCGGGATGCCGTCGAGCAGGTCGCCGAAGACGCGGCGCAGCGCGTTGTACTCCGCGATATCGCCGACCGGCGTGCTCGTGGCGTGTGCGTTGATGTGGGCGACGTCTTTCAGATCGAAGCCCGCGTTCTGGATCGTGCCGATCATGGCACGGGCGGCTGCGGCGCCCTCGGGGTCCGGAGCGGTGATGTGATAGGCGTCGCTGTTCACGACGCCGCCGAGCAGCTCGGCGTAGATGTGGGCACCGCGGGCCTTCGCGTGCTCCTCGGTCTCGACGACGAGGGCGGCCGCGCCCTCACCGAGCACGAAGCCATCCCGGCCAATGTCGTAGGGGCGGCTGGCCGTCGCCGGGTCGTCGTTGCGGGTCGACAGGGCGTGCATCGCGGCGAAGGCGGCGATCGGCAGCGGGTGAATCGCGGCCTCGGAACCTCCGGCGATCACGATGTCGGCGAGCCCGGCCTGCAGGCGGTCGTAGGCATTGACGAGTGCCTCGGTGCTCGACGCGCAGGCCGAGACGACGGTGCGGATGCCGGCACGGGCGTGCAGGTCCATGCCGAGGGCCGCTCCCGGCCCGTTGGGCATGAGCATGGGCACGGTCATCGGCAGCACGCGGCGCGGGCCGCGCTCGCGCAGGGTGTCCCAGGCGTCGAGCAGAGTCCAGACTCCACCGATTCCGGTGGCCCAGTCGACGGCGACGCGTTCGGGTTCGACCTCGGGGGAGCCGGCATCCGCCCAGGCCTCACGGCCGGCGATGAGGGCGAACTGGCTGGAGGGGTCGAGGCGTTTGACTTCAAAGCGCTCGAGCACGTCGGCGGGCGACACGCGGGCCTGTGCGGCGAAGGTGACCGGAATCTGGGTCTCGGCCACCCAGGGATGATTGAGGGTGCTCGTGCCGGACTGGCCGGCGAGCAGGTTGGTCCAGGTGTCGGTTGCGGTGCCGCCGAGGGGCGTCGTCGCCCCGATCCCGGTGATAACGATCTTTTTGGTCATAACGAACTCTCCGTGGGGCGTGAAAACGCCGTGAGACGTGGAAACGGGAGGTAAGACCTGAGAACAGGCCCACAAAGCAGGCCGGTCGGCCCGAAAGCCGACCGGCCTGCTGCGTGCAGGGTGTTAGACCTGAGCCTTGACGATGAACGAGACCGCGTCGCCGACGGACTTGAGGTTTTTGACCTCTTCGTCGGGGATCTTCACATCGAACTTCTCTTCTGCGTTGACGACGATGGTCATCATCGAGATGGAATCGATGTCCAGGTCGTCGGTGAACGACTTGTCCAGCTCAACCGTGTCGGTCGCGATGCCCGTCTCGTCATTGATGAGCTCGGCGAGGCCGGCAAGAACTTCTTCGGTGGACAATGCCATGGTGTTTTCTCCTTGTGAATTTCTCGTTTGACCGAGATTTAGTTTACGGGGTGGGGGTGGTCAGGGCAGTACAACGACCTGCGCGCCGAAAACCAGACCGGCGCCGAAGCCGATCTGCAGTGCGAGGCCGCCGCTGAGCTCGGGGTGTTCCTCGAGAAGACGGTGGGTGGCGAGCGGGATGGAAGCCGACGACGTGTTACCTGTCGTGGCCACGTCGCGGGCGATCACGACGGATTCCGGCAGTTTGAGCTGCTTGGCGAATTCGTCGATGATGCGCATGTTGGCCTGGTGCGGGATGAACGCGGCGAGGTCGGCGCCGGTGATGCCGGCGACCTCGAGGGCCTTCTTGGCGACCTTGGCCATGTCCCAGACGGCCCAGCGAAAGACGGCCGGTCCTTCCTGACGCAGGGTAGGCCAGTCGGCTTCACCGCGGCGGTACTCCTGCAGCGTGTGATCCATCTGGATCGTCGCGGCCTTGGAACCATCGGATCCCCACACCGTCGTGGAGATACCCGGGTACTCGCTCGGGCCGATGACGATCGCGCCGGCACCGTCGCCGAGCAAAAAGGAAATGCTGCGGTCGGCCGGATCGACGAGGTCCGAGAGCTTCTCGGCACCGATCACGAGCGCGTAGTGTGCGGCTCCGGTGCGGATGAGGGCGTCGGCCTGTGCGACGGCGTAGGCGTATCCAGCGCACGCGGCGTTGATGTCGTAGGCCGCGGCGGGGTTGGTGCCCACCCGGTCGGCGACGACGGCCGCGATAGATGGCGTCTGGCGTGAGTTGCTGATGGTCGCGACGATGACCGCGTCGATCAGGGCGGCATCGATTCCGCTGCGTTCGATCGCTTCGCGGGCGGCATCCGTCGCCAGATCGACCGCGTCGATCTGCTGGCTGGCCCGGGTGCGCGTGATAATTCCGGTGCGCTGCTGAATCCACTCGTCGGAGGAGTCGATCGGCCCGACCAGCTCAGAGTTGGGAACGACGAGGTCACCGCGGGCGGCACCGACCGACAGGATGCGGGTGTACTGCGGACCGTGCGACTGCTGAAGTGTTGGCTTGGTCATACGTCTCTTTCAATCGGGGTGCTGCTGTGCTGCAAATTCGTGCGGGTGTTGGTTCTGTGTGTCTTAGTTCTGTGCGTCTTAGTTCTGTGCGTCGATCAGGGCGAAGGCGGCGGGCAGGTCGTCCGGCGTCTTGATGGCGACGCTCGGAATGCCTTTGAGGGCACGTTTTGCGAGGCCGACGAGAGCTCCGGCCGGTGCGACTTCAATGATTCCGGTTACTCCGGCCTCGCCGAATGACTGCATGCACCTGTCCCACCGTACCGAGGAAGAGACCTGACCGACGAGTAGGTCGACGAATCGGCTGCCGTTCTCGACCAGGCTGCCGTCATGGTTGCTCCAGATCGGCATCGTTGGATCGGCGGCCGTGAGGGTCGCTGCGACGGTGCTGAGGCGCTCGACCGCGGGGCGCATGTAGCGGGTGTGGAAGGCACCGGCCACGGAGAGCGGAATGACTCGTGACCGGGTGGGCGGGTTCGCGGCGAGCTCCGCGAGGGCGGCCATGGCCCCGGCGACGACGATCTGTCCGCCACCGTTGAAGTTGGCGGGTTCCAGTCCCAGCTCCTGTAAGCGTGCCAGCAGTTCGGCCTCATCGCCGCCCAGCACGGCGCTCATGCCGGTCGGTTCGAGCGCGGCCGCGCTCTGCATGGCCAGGCCGCGTTCACGCACGAAGTGAATAGCCTCGTCGGTGCGCAGGATGCCGGCACCGGCGGCCGCGGTGATCTCGCCAACGGAATGACCGGCGATGCCGCCGATCTTCTCGCGTCGCCCGTCCGCGAGCAGCAGGTTCAGGGTCAGCAGCCCCGCGGCCACGAGCAGCGGCTGCGCGATGGCGGTGTCGCGAATCGTGTCGGCATCGCTCACGGTGCCGGCTTCAACGAGATCGAACCCGGCCGCGGTGCTGAGTTCGCTCAGCTCCGAGCCGAAGTGCGGCAGCCACGGTTCGAGAAATCCTGGAGTTTGGGAGCCCTGTCCGGGGCATACGACGACGATCACTTATCTAGTTTCCCAATCTGAATTCGGGGGTGAGTGTTAGAGAACACCTAAGTATTCGAAGAAGGTTTGTGTGAATCCGCAAATTTGTGCCGGGAGTGCCTATCTCCGCCGCGTCGACCCGTCATGTTCGCTGATGGAACCGAGAATGAGAGCGGCCTGCAGAATAAGCGCCTCGCGGGCACCGGTGGCGTCGTAACCGATGACCTCAGAGACCCGCTTCAGGCGATACCTGACGGTGTTCGGGTGCACGAACAGCTCCCGAGCGGTGGCCTCGAGCGATCGGCCGTTGTCGAGATAGCACCAGAGCGTCGTGAGCAGCTCGGTCGAGTGCGCCTGCAGCGGCCGGTAGATGCGGTGGATCAGCGTGGCTCGCGCCAGGGGATCGCCGGCCAGGGCACGTTCGGGCAGCAGGTCGTCGGCCTGAACCGGGCGCGGGGCATTCCGCCACGATCGGGCCACGGCGAAGCCGGCCAGCGCAGCCTTCGCGCTCTTCGACGCGTCGACCAGGTTCGGTACCTCGTGGCCGAGCACGAGGTGCCCGGGACCGAAGATGGGCTCGAGCTGCATGGCGATGTCCATGAAGCTGAGGGTTTGCTCAGTTCCGGCTGCGTGGCCGTTGGTCGACCCGGTGCCGACGGCGCCCAGGCTACCGGTGGCGGGTGCGGCGGCATCCGTCACCGGATCGGGGGAGGCCGGGCGAGCCCGCCCGATGACCAGCACGAGTCGATTGCCCTGCACGCCGATCAGTACATCGGCGGCCATGTGTCTGGCCGAGCGACGCAGCTGATCCACGTCGAGCATGCTCGGCGTGGTGCCCACGAGCACGCAGACCTCACCGTGCCCGTGCCAGCCGAGGGCGGCGATGCGGCTGGGCAGATCGTCGTCGTACTCGCCGCTCAGGATCGAGTCCACCACGAGCGCCTCGAGACGCGCGTCCCAGAGCCCGCGAGCCTCGGCGGCCCGGGCGTAGACATCCGCTGCCCCGAACGCTATCTCCCGCGAGTAGAGCAAGATCGCCTCGCGCAGGGATTCGCTGCCGTCCTTGACCCGTTCCTCGACGACCTCCACGGTGACCCGAATCAGCTGCAGGGTCTGCTGCAGGCTCACCGAGCGCAGCAATTCCCGCGGTGCCGCGCCGAAGACGTCGGCCGCGATCCACGGGGTCGACTTGGGGTCGTCGAACCAGGAGATGAAGGAGGTGATGCCGGCCTGTGCCACGAGACCGACCGCGGACCGCCGCCCCGGTGGCATATCGCCGTACCAGGGCAGCGTGTCCTCGAGTCGCTTGAGTGTCGTCGTGCACAGCTCGCCGCTGATCGTACGCAGCCAGTTGAGGGTTTGCTCTTTTGTTCGGGGCGCCGATGCCACGTGTTTTAGCTCTCGCCCCCGGCCGATCCCGTGGTTCCGGCGCTCACGTCGTGAAGACGGTAGCGCTCGATGGCCTGGCCGGCGAATCCGGGGTCGATCTCGCCGCGGCGGGCGAGCAGCTCAAGGGTGCGTACGACCATCGAGGGGCCATCGATCTTGAAGAACCGGCGAGCCGCCGGGCGGGTGTCCGAGAAGCCGAAGCCGTCGGCGCCGAGGGTGGCGAAGTCACCGGGGACGAACTGTCGAATCTGGTCAGGCACCGCGTGCATGAAGTCGGTCACGGCCACGTAGGGTCCGTCGGCGCCCGCGAGCTTGCTCGTGACGTACGGGGTCTTCGGGGCGGCGTCGGGATTCAGAAAGTTGTATTCCTCGGCGGCCAGGCCGTCACGGCGCAGTTCGGCCCAGCTCGTGACCGACCAGACATCGGCCGAGACGCCCCAGTCGTCGGCGAGAAGCTTCTGGGCCTCCAGTGCCCAGGGCACCGAGACACCGGATGCCAGCAGCTGGGCCTTCGGACCGGCCACCGTCGATTCACTCACCCGGTGCAGGCCGCGCAGAATGCCGTCGACGTCGACGTCGAACGGTTCGACGGGCTGAACCTGCGGCTCGTTGTAGACGGTGATGTAGTACATGACGTTCGGGTCGGAGTGCTCGCCGCCGTACATGCGGTCGAGGCCCGCACGCACGATGTGGCCGATCTCGTAGCCGTAGGCGGGGTCGTACGAGACGACCGCCGGGTTGGTGGAGGCGAGCAGCGGAGAGTGGCCGTCGGCGTGCTGCAGGCCCTCACCCGTCAGGGTGGTGCGGCCGGCGGTAGCGCCAATCATGAACCCACGGGCCATCTGGTCGCCGGCGGCCCAGAGGGCATCCCCGGTGCGCTGAAAACCGAACATGGAGTAGAAGACGTACACCGGGATGAGCGGTTCACCCTGGGTGGCGTACGCGGTGCCCACGTTGGTGAAGGCCGCCGCGGCACCGGCCTCGTTGATGCCGACGTGCAGAATCTGTCCCTGCGCGCTCTCCTTGTAGGCGAGCAGCTGCGCGTGGTCGACCGAGGTGTAGTGCTGGCCGTTGGGGTTGTAGATCTTCGCGTTCGGGAAGAACGCATCGATTCCAAAGGTGCGGGCCTCGTCGGGAATGATCGGCACGATTCGATTGCCGAAGTCCTTGGCACGCACGAGCTCCTTGAGCAGGCGCACGAAGGCCATCGTGGTGGCGATCTCCTGGGTGCCGGAGCCCTTCTTGGTGATCGCGTAGGTCGAGTCGCCCGGCAGGTTGAGGGCCGTGTGCTTCGTGCGACGCTCGGGCAAATAACCGCCGAGGGCGCGGCGGCGTTCGTGCATGTACTCGATCGCTTCGTCCTTGTCGCCGGGCGTGTAGTACGGCGGCAGGTACGGGTTCTCTTCGAGCTGGGCGTCCGTGATCGGCACGTGCATGCTGTCCCGGAAGGTCTTGAGGTTGTCGAGCGTCATCTTCTTCATCTGGTGGGTCGCGTTGCGACCCTCGAAGCTCGGGCCGAGCCCATAGCCCTTGACGGTCTTCGCGAGGATGACGGTCGGCTGTCCGGTGTGCTCCGACGCGGCTTTGAAGGCGGCGTACACCTTGCGGTAGTCATGGCCGCCGCGCTTGAGGTTCCAGACGTCGTCGTCGCTGTAGCCCTCGATGAGTTCGAGCGCACGCGGGTCGCGGCCGAAGAAGTTCTCCCGCACGTAGGCGCCGCTCTCGGCCTTGTAGGTCTGGTAGTCGCCGTCGGGGGTGACGTTCATCAGATTCAGCAGGGCGCCGTCGGTGTCGCGCTTCAGCAGGTCGTCCCACTCGCGGCCCCAGACCACCTTGATGACATTCCAGCCGGCGCCGCGGAAGAAGCTCTCGAGCTCCTGAATGATCTTGCCGTTGCCGCGAACGGGGCCGTCGAGGCGCTGCAGGTTGCAGTTGATCACGAAGTTGAGGTTGTCGAGGCCCTCGTTGGCGGCGACCTGCAGCTGGCCACGACTTTCGACCTCGTCCATTTCGCCGTCACCGAGGAACGCCCAGACCTGCTGGTCGCTCGCGTCCTTGATGCCGCGGTTGGTCAGGTAGCGGTTGAGCTGCGCCTGATAGATCGCGTTGATCGGACCGAGGCCCATCGAGACCGTGGGGAACTGCCAGAATTCCGGCATCAGGCGCGGGTGCGGGTAGGACGAGACACCGCCGCCGGCGTGGGACTTTTCCTGGCGGAACCCGTCAAGCTGGTTCTCGGTCAGGCGGCCCTCGAGAAAGGCTCTGGCGTAGGTGCCGGGGGAGGCATGGCCCTGAATGAAGATCTGGTCGCCGCCGCCCGGGTGGTCCTGACCGCGGAAGAAGTGGTTGAAGCCCACCTCGTAGAGGGCAGCGGATGAAGCGTAGGTCGAGATGTGCCCGCCCACCGCGATGCCGGGGCGCTGGGCGCGGTGCACCAGAACGGCAGCGTTCCAGCGAATCCAGGCGCGGTAGCGACGCTCGATGTCTTCATCGCCGGGAAAAGCGGGCTCGTTCTCTGGAGCAATGGTGTTGATGTAGTCCGTGGTGGGCACCATCGGCACGCCGAGGTGAAGCTCTTTGGAACGCTTCAGAAGGCTCAGCATGATCTCGCGGGCGCGCTGGTGGCCGTGGCTGGCCACGAGGGAGTCGAGGGACTCATTCCACTCTGCGGTCTCGGCCGGGTCGGCATCCGACTTTGTCACGGAGTATGGATCCTGGTCGTTGACGGTCACAGTCGACCTCTCTCTCGGGGCAGGTTTCCGCCCGGCGAGTCGCTGGCCGGCGGGTGCTGGCAGGAGGTCGCGGTTGGGCAGGTCGTGCCTAAGTGTCGTGCCAGCAGATGGCGGGTCGGTGAGGACCGTAGGCACCACGCCAGCCTACCGATTCCGTACTCCGTTCGCGCGCGACGCCGCGCGCGGGTTAAGCTGTGGCACCGGCTCAGCCGCGCCAATGGCGGTCGGGGAGGACGTGCACCATGGCTTTGGAAAACGATACCCAAGCACCCGATTTTGAGCTTCTCAACCAGTTCGGAGAACGGATCCAACTCAGCCAGTTCCGCGGCGAGAAGGCCGTCGCCCTGGTGTTTTTTCCCCTCGCGTTCTCGGGAATCTGCAGCGGCGAACTGTGTGCTCTGCGGGACAACATCGCCCTGTTCGCCGACAGCGGAGTGGAGCTGCTCGGGATATCCGTCGATTCCCGCCATGCGCTGCGCGCGTTTGGCGAACAGGAGCAGTACGGCTTCAGCCTGCTCGCCGACTTCTGGCCCCACGGCGGGGTCGCGAAGGAGTACGGCGTGTTTCTCGAAGACAAGGGCTTTGCCAACCGGGCCACATTCGTGATCGATCGTGATGGCATCATCCGGGCGAGTTTCATCACGGCGCCGGGCGAAGCACGATCGATCAGCGACTATCAGGCGGCGCTCGACATGCTGCAGCCGGCACTTCCGGTGCTGCCGGCGTGACGAGTGCGGCTATAGTAAAGATTCACCCCGCGTAGTTCGTCTACCGGCGGGGGCCTTTAGCTCAGTTGGTAGAGCGCCACGTTTACACCGTGGATGTCATCGGTTCGAGCCCGGTAGGGCCCACGGTTTTCTTGCGTCACGTTCTGGTGTCAATTTTCTGGCTTCACCCAAGCTCTCGTCGTAAAGTGGTTCATATCACGCCAGCGCGAGGGCAGGAGGCCGATCACTCATGGCATCCTCGGACTTCGCCGAGAGTGACAGCGTCATGCGACCCGATGATTCGCGGTTGTGTGCCCGCTTCGTCTCGGCGCTTCCGATCACGGGCGCCGCAGTGTCCGTTTTCGGCGGGATGGTGCCTGAGACGTCGATCTGCGCCAGTGACGTGATGGCGGCGCGGCTCGACGAGATGCAGTTCGATCTGGGCGAGGGGCCCCGGTGGGATTCGGCGTCATCCCGACTCCCGGTGCACGAGACCCACGTTCAGCACTCCACACACCAGAACTGGCCCATGTTCGGTGCCGCGCTCAAGCAGACCGAAGTCGCCGCCCTCTTCGTCTATCCGTTGTCGGTGGCGGCCCTCGACGTGGGAGTCGTCGAGCTCTACAGCCTGAGGCCGGGGCCGCTGAGCGCCAGGGACAATGCGATCGCACAGGCCCTCGCCTCCGAGACCGCCTGGACTCTGCTGGACCATCTGCTCAGCATGCAGGAGGCTGCCCGCACCACCGAACCACGTGACAACGCGCCGCTGTCGCGGCGAGAAATTCATCAGGCCACCGGGATGGTGCTCGTACAACTGGGTTCGAACGCGACCGAGGCACTTCTGGTGATGCGCGCCCACGCCTTTTCGCACGACAAATCATTACGCGACGTTGCCGGTGACGTCGTGGAGCGGCGGCTGGTCTTTGCGGCCTGAGACGCGAACGCGCGCAGCACTTCGCAGGCAGATTTATTGAGCGTTCATCAGTATTCGCCGTACACTGGTGTCGTGGTCATCCTGTCTCGGGCCTCACGCGTCAGCGAGGCTTTCGTTAAGCTCACCGATGCGTTGGTGGGCCAGTTCGACGTGCTTGACCTGTTGCACACACTCGTTGAGCAGTCGGTGGAACTGCTCGATGCGACCGCCGCCGGCCTGTTGCTGGCCGATCCGAGCGGAAATCTGCAGGTTCTGGCCTCGACGAGTGAGGCGAGCCAGCTGGTTGAGGTTCTGCAGAGCCAGGCCGGGGTCGGCCCCTGCGTCGACTCCTATAAAACCGGCAAGGTCGTCACGCTCGCTGACATCAGGGCCGAGGGCGACCGGTACCCGGACTTTCAGGCTGCCGCGCTGTCTCAGGGTTTCCAATCTGTTCACGCGATCCCGATGCGGGTGCGCCCCCGCACAATCGGTGCACTCAATCTCTTCCGCACCGACAAGGGCGAAATGAACGCCGAAGACGCCTCGATCGGTCAGGCACTGGCCGATGTCGCGACCATCAGCATTCTGCAGGAACGTACGTTTCGTGAGAACACGATGGTCAACGAGCAGCTCCAGCGCGCCCTCAACAGCCGCATCCTCATCGAACAGGCAAAGGGCGTGATCGCGCAGCGCAGCAACGTGGACATGGACGAGGCGTTCCGTCGCCTGCGGGCCTATGCCCGCTCGAACAGCGAGGCCATGCACGACACGGCTCGAAGCGTGATCAACCGCAAGGTCACCCTCTGACGCCACGTCGCAAGCCACACGGGGTGTTTGCCTGAGCGCACGTCTCGGCCATGCCCGCTACGCTATTCGTACCCGCACCGGGGTTTTCGGCCGTCACGAACGTGCACTTGCTCCCGGGCGGACCAAGTTGGGGGGCGACTGTGTCTGATCGTTTTGCCTTCGAAACGGCCGTCAACGTGCTGCTTCGTTCCTCCGCCAGCGGAACCAGTCTCTGCCAACCGTTCCTCACGACCCTGCCCGTCGATGGCGCCGCCATTTCAACGCTTGGTCCTCCGTTTGCGCGGGAAACGCTGTGCGCGACGGATGCGACGGCGGCGCGCTTCGACGAGATCCAGCTCGATCTCGGCGAAGGCCCCCTCTGGTCTGCGGCCGAGACGCGGCGCCCGATGCTCGTGGGAGACATCCGTGGGCCCGCGGACGCTGCCACCGAATCGCGCTGGCCAACCCTGCGCGAGCACAGTGCGTCACTCGAGATCGCTGCCGTGTATGCCTTTCCCCTCATGGTCGGTTCGCTCACCGTGGGCGCGGTCGATCTGCACTCCCGGGTTGCGGGCCTGCTCGATCCCGGCCAGGTCGTCGACGCCCAGGTCTTGGCCGGAATCGCTGCCCGTCACGTGCTGCGACGCGCCCTCAGCGGTTCGGCGCACGAGGCGCAACCCGACGAGGACGGGGAACTCTCGCGCCGAGCCGTGCACCAGGCGACCGGCATGGTGCTGGCGCAGCTGAATTCCACCGCCGGTGATGCGCTCCTGATCATTCACGGCCACGCCTTCGCGAGCGGCCGATCCGTGCGAGCGGTCGCGGCCGATGTCGTGGCGCGGCGCCTCGATTTTTCGGCGCTGGACGAGTCCTAAGCGACCGCGCCGTAGGATTGCAGATATGGTGACCAAAACTCGGGAAGGTCAACTCGTCGAGACTTTCGTGACCCTCGCTGACACGCTCGTCGCGGACTACGACATAGTTGACCTTCTCCACACGCTCGTGGAGAAGTGCGCTGCGCTCCTGGACGCGTCCGCCGCGGGCATCATTCTCTCGGCCGGTGACGGCGAGCTGGAGGTCGTCGCGTCGACCAACGAACGCAGCCGCCTCGTCGAGATCCTGCAATTGCGAGCCGGAAGCGGCCCCTGCGTGGAAAGCTTCACGACCGGTCACTCCGTATCGATTCCGGATATTGCCCTGCTCGGCGATACCTGGCCGCGTTTTCAGAGCGGCGCCCTCGAACAGGGCTTCTCGTCGATGCACGCGGTTCCGCTGCGTCTGCGGGACACCACGATCGGGTCGCTCAACCTGTTTTGGGACCGCAGCGGGGGTCTGAGCGAGGTCGACACCCTCGCCGTTCAAGCACTGGCGGATGTCGCGACGATCGGCATTTTGCAGGAGCGTGCGATCCGTGAGAGCGACGTCGTACGCCAGCAGCTACAGCACGCGCTCAACAGCCGCGTCCTGATCGAGCAGGCAAAAGGCGTCGTCGCGTACATGAACGACGTGCACATGGGTGACGCCTTCAGCCTGATTCGCGACTATGCCCGCAGTAACGGGCTCGCGCTGGCCGAGGTAGCGGAACAGATTGTGAATCGCACCCTCAAAATCTAGCAAGCACACATATGCACCCGGCGAATTCTGCCGATGAATCTCGAGCGAATACGTCGCACGATCCCGAGTCGCGGCGTAGACTGGCCGGTGCCACCCCGGACCCTGGTAGCGCACCAGTAGATGTGAGCTTCGAGGGGAGACCCTTCCGAGGGAGACCATGAAACGTATATTTCACCCAGGCGGTTCGGTCGTCACCGGCAGTGAGTTGGCGGATGCCGTTCTTCTGTACGCAGAGGCACTCAGCAATCGCCGACAGGTCGATGTCGTCGACATTCCTGTCGTTGGTGACTCCGGAGAATTTCTCCGAGCCCAATTTCTGATTGGTTCCGCCAGCCAGCTGGTCAGCGTAACCTCCGAGTCATTCGCTCCCGAGCTCGTTGAGCCCGAGACAACGGATTTCCTGCGCCGCAAGGCACAGACCGGCGCCATGATTCCGGCCTCCTGGACACGCGAGGAATCGGCATCCGCTCAGTTCGACGACTTCGACTACTGATCAGGTTCGATTACTGACCCGGTTCAGCTCTCAACGCAGCGTTCTGGAGGCACATGCAGCAATCGGTCTGGGATTATCCGCGGCCGCCGCGCGTCGAGGAGTGCTTCGACCGGGTGGTCGTGCGCTTTAACGGTCAGGTTCTCGTCGACACCACGACATCCTTTCGGGTGCTGGAGACGAGCCACCCGCCGGGCTATTACCTTCCGCTGACGGCCTTCCTTCCCGGCGCGCTCCAGCCGACCCGGCGACGCACCGTGTGTGAGTTCAAGGGCGTCGCGGCCTACCTCGACGTCGTGCTCGACGGGCGCCGGGCTGATGCAGCGGCCTGGCTGTACCCCGACCCCACGGCCGGCTACGAGGCGCTGCGAAACCACGTTGCCCTGTACCCGGGCCTGATGGAGGAGTGCACGGTCAACGGCGAGGTCGTCACCAAACAAGACGGCGACTTCTACGGCGGGTGGATCACCCGCAACATCGTCGGCCCGTTCAAGGGTGCCGCCGGCACGCTGGGCTGGTAGTGCTGGGCCGGTAGGGCAGGGGTGGAAGCAGAGCAGCATGGGTGGCACGGGTAGTCTGGGACGGTGTCTTTTTCCCTGAACGACGTCACCCGGGTCATCCATGACCTGTGGCCACTGTCCGGCGCCTCCGCGTGGGACGCTCCGGGGCTCGTGACCGGCCGGGGAACCGACCCGATCACCTCGATTCATCTGGCCGTCGACGCCGTCTCGCTGACCGTTGACGAGGCGATCGATCTCGACGCCGACCTGCTGTTCGTGCACCATCCGTTGTTGCTTCGCGGCGTGGTCACCGTGGCGGAAGACACCTACAAGGGCGCCCTGCTCGCCCGACTCATCCGTGCCCGCTGCGCGCTGCTGGCCGCCCACACCAACGCCGACGTCGTCGTCGACGGTGTCTCCGACATTTTCGCCACCCGCCTGGGCCTCGAGAATGCCCGGCCCATCGAGCAGGGCGACGTGCCGGCAACCGGCATCGGACGCGTCGGGCGACTGGCCGAGCCGACGACCCTCGGCGCACTCGCCCGGCGGCTGGCCGCTCTGCTGCCGGCAACGGCCTCGGGCGTGCGGGTGTCGGGTGATTACGGCGACCCCATCTCGACCGTCGCGCTGTGCGGGGGAGCGGGGGATTCCCTGCTGCGCCACCCCCTGGTGACCTCGGCGGATGTCTACATCACCTCGGACCTGCGCCACCACCCGGCGTCAGAGGCCCGCGAACAGGCCGGCCTGTCCACCGGCCCGGCCCTGATCGATGTCTCGCACTGGGCGAGCGAGTGGCTCTGGCTCGACACCGCGGCCGCGCAGCTGCGCGCGGCACTCCCCGGCGTCACCGTCACCGTCAGCGAGATCCGCACCGACCCGTGGGACTTCGTCGTCATGCAGTAACCTGCACTCTCGAAGCCTCTCCCCATCTCTCTCCCAATTCCACATTCGTACAGTCAGGACATCGTGAAGGCATCTCCCCTCGAGCAGAAGGAGCTTCTGCGGCTCCAGGCTGCGGACATCAAGGTTGTCCAGCTCACCCACCAGACCACCGCGCTTCCCGAGATCGCCGTTCTCAAGACACTCGGAACGAGCCTCGACGCCACCAAGATGACGCTCGCCGCGCGCAGCGGCGAACGTGACGACGTGCGCACGGAGCTTCGACGTATCGAGTCCGACGTTGAGGTCGTCGAAAAGCGCATTCAGCGCGACACCGAGCGGGCGCAGGCCACCTCGTCGGTGAAGGATGTGCAGGCGTTTGAGCTCGAACTCACGGCGCTGCGCAAGCGTCTGCTTGACCTCGAAGAGATCGAGATCGCCGTGATGGAACGGCTCGAGGAGCACGACGCATCCGTCGCCACGGTCGAAACCGAGCGCGACGCGCTTCTCGCTCAGATCACCGAGACGGAAGGCCTGCGTAACGACAAGCTCGTCGACGTGCATCGCCAGCTCGGGGAACTCGTCAGGGACCGGGAAACCGTTGCGGCGAGTATCCCGCCCGAGCTGTCGGCCCTCTATGAGAAGCGCCGCATTACCGGCCACGGCAACGCAGCCGCTCTGCTGCGGGCCCGCACCTGCAGCGGCTGCACCATGACGCTCACCGGCAGTGACCTGGCCGACGTGCGTCAGGCGCCCGTCGACGAGGTCGTCTTCTGCCCCGACTGCGGCGCGATCCTCGTGCGCACGGAGGAATCGGGCATCTAGAGCCTGTAGGCTGGACCCTTGGATTGGGTCGACAAGACGGTCGCGTCATCCGTTGGGTTTTCGGACCGAGCGGATGCCGAGGAACGTCCGGGCTCCACAGAGCAGGATGGTGGGTAACACCCACCCGGGGCAACCCGCGAGACAGTGCCACAGAAAGTAGACCGCCACCGGCAGAGCCTTCGGGCCCGGCCAGGGGTAAGGGTGAAACGGTGGTGTAAGAGACCACCAGAGGCCAGGGTGACCTGGTCGGCTAGGTAAACCTCGTCCGGAGCAAGGTCAGACAGAAAGCGCTAAGGCGGCTCGCCGAGCTTTCGGGTAGGCCGCTAGAGGGCTGCGGCAACGTAGTCCCGAGATAGATGGCCGTCAACGGTGCCTTGTGCACCCGAACAGAACCCGGCGTAATAGCCGGCCCAGTCCACACAGAAAGCCCCCGACGTTCGCGTCGGGGGCTTTCTTGGTTGTGCCGGGTGCGGTGGTGCCGGGTGCGGTGGCGTGACGGCTAGGCGGCCGGTTCGAACTTCACGGCGAGGGCCGCTGCGCCAAGGATTCCGGCGTTGTTGCGGTGCACGGCCGGGATGATCGGGGTGTTGAGCGTGAGCAACGGCAGAAATTCCTGGTGGTACTTCGAGACGCCACCGCCGACGATGAACAGGTCCGGAGTGAAGAGGCGCTCGAGCGTGCCATAGTACTTCTGCAGGCGTGTGGCCCACTTCTCCCAGCTCAGGTTCTCCTTCTCCTTCGCCGAGAAGGCGGCCTTGGTCTCGTAGTCTTTGCCGTCGATCTCCAGGTGACCGAGCTCGGTATTGGCAACGAGCACGCCGTCATTGAGCAGCGCCGTGCCGATGCCGGTGCCGAGGGTGGTGAGGAGGACAACACCACCGACCCCCTTCGCTGCCCCGAACTGTGCCTCCGCGTAACCCGCGGCATCCGCGTCGTTCACGAAGTGAATGTTCTGCCCGAGGGCTTTTTCGAAGAGTTCCTCGGCCGCGAGGCCGATCCACTTGTCCGATACGTTCGCGGCGGACATGGTGCGACCGTTCTTGACCACGGCCGGAAAGCACACGCCCACCGGCAGGTCGGAGACGCCCGCGGACACCGTCTTCAGGAGGCCACGAGTGACCTCGATGATGTCCTGCGGCCGCCCGCCCTTGGGAGTGGGAAGTTTAACCCGATCGGACAGCAGAGCCCCGGTGGCCAGATCGACAACCGCCCCCTTGATGCCGGTGCCGCCGATGTCGATTCCTATAGCCGTCGTTGAACTCATGGGTTAAAACCTACCGGCTACGGGCGCCGGCTACAGGCCCTGACCCCAAACGCTGTCTCCGGCTAGGGCAGTGTCAGAATCTCGGCACCGCGTTCCGTGACCACGAGCGTGTGCTCGAACTGGGCCGTCACGCTCTTGTCCTTGGTCGTGACCGTCCAGTCGTCCGCCCAGATGTCGGACTCCTGGCCGCCGAGGGTGAGCATCGGCTCGATCGTGAAGACCATGCCGACCTCCATGACGGTGTCGTAGCGCGGTGCGGAGTCGTAGTGCGGAATGATCAGCCCGGAGTGGAAGGCTTCGCCGACACCGTGTCCCGTATAGTCCCGCACGACACCGTAATTGAAACGTTTGGCGTAGGACTCGATGGCTCGTCCGATGACGTTCACCTGCCGTCCGGGAGCGACGGCCTTGATGCCGCGCATCATGGCCTCCTTGGTACGTTCGACCAGCAGGGTGACGGCTTCGCTGGCCTCGCCGACGATGAACGTGACGTTGGTGTCCCCGTGCACACCGTTCTTGAAGGCGGTGATATCGATGTTGACGATGTCGCCCTCATCGAGCACGGTGGTGTCGGGGATGCCGTGGCAGATGACCTCGTTGACCGAGCTGCAGAGCGACTTCGGATAGCCGCGGTAGCCGAGCGTCGAGGGATAGGCGTCGTGCGCGACCATATAGTCGTGCCCGATCTGGTCGAGCTCTTCGGTCGTGATGCCCGGGCGGATGGCCTGGCCGACGGCCTCGATCGCCCGTGCGGCAATCTGGCCGGAGGCGCGAATCTGCTCGATGCGCGCCGGGCTGTAGACATCCGAACCGGTGAAGGGCGCCGGAGCCTTCCTCCCCACGTACTCGGGGCGGGGAATGTGCGCGGGAACGAAACGGGTCGCGGAGACCGTTCCAGGGAGCAGGTGACCGATGGAATCCTTAGGCATAGGATCAAGCTTATGGCCGCCGACACTGAACACCAGTTCTGGTACAACATGCGCACGGGCGAAGTCGAACAGGGCTTCCAATCGGCGTCGATCGATCGGGTGGGCCCCTTTGCCACCCATGTCGAGGCGACGCACGCCCTCGAGAAGCTGCGCGCGAACAGCGCGAAGTGGTCGGAAGACGACGCGCGCGACAATCAGTAGCCGCGTTGGGTCGGCCGGAACCTACTCGTAGTTGTGTTCCGGGGCCGGGTAGCTGCCGGAGTTGACGTCGGCGCGAAAGCGCTGCACGGCATCCGTCAATACCCCGCGCAGGTCGGCGTACTGGCGAACGAAGCGCGGCACTCGACCCTCGGTCATACCGGCGAAGTCGGTCCAGACCAGAAGCTGGCCGTCAACGGATGGACCGGCCCCGACCCCGATCGTCGGGATCGACAGCGCCTTCGTCACCTCGGCCGCGACGGTGGCGGGCACCATTTCGAGCACGACAGCGAAGGCTCCGGCCTCCTGCACCGCGAGGGCGTCGGCGAGCAACTGCTCGGCCGCCTCGCCACGCCCCTGAATCATATGGCCGCCGAGCCCGTGCTCGCTCTGTGGGGTGAAGCCGATGTGGCCCATCACCGGGATGCCGGCGCCGACGATACGTTTGATCTGCTTGTGGCTGCGCACACCACCCTCGAGCTTGACCGCGTGCGCCTGGGCCTCTTTCATGAAGCGCACCGCCGTCGACAGGGCCTGATCCGGTCCGCTCTCGTAGGAGCCGAACGGCATGTCGGCGACCACGAGCGCGCGGGTGACCGCGCGAGCGACGGCGCGGGTGAGGGGAATGAGCTCATCGATGGTGACCGGCAGGGTCGTCTCGTAACCGAAGACGTTATTGCCGGCGGAATCGCCGACCAGCAGAAAGTCGATGCCGGCCTGGTCGAAAATCTGGGCCGTGAGCATGTCATAGCTCGTCAGGCCGGTAATCGGAATACCCTGCGCCTTGGCGTTGTGAAAGTGGCGGGTACGCACCCGTTTAGGCCCGGGCGGCACCTCACCGTAGGTCTTTTGCTCGGAAACGGGCCCTGTCAGCTCTGGCATGCCTCAAGTGTAGTCAGGGCGCCCGGCCCGGGGGCGCGTCGGGGGCGAGCCGAAACGGTAGCCTAGGAGAGAACCTGAAGGGGCCTGAATGGACAAGCAGCGCGATTTCGTTCTCCGTACCATCGAAGAGCGGGGAATCAAGTTCGTTCGACTGTGGTTCACCGACGTCGTGGGAACACTCAAATCGGTGGCCATCGCACCGGCCGAGGTCGAGGGAGCCTTCAATGAGGGGCTCGGATTCGACGGCTCGGCGATTGAGGGGCTCACGCGTTCCTTCGAAGCGGATGTTCTGGCCCACCCGGACCCCACCACCTTTCAGATCCTGCCGTGGCGCGGTGAGGTCGATCCGACCGCGCGCATGTTCTGCGACATCACCACCCCCGACGGCCAGCCCGCCGTCGCGGACCCGCGCAACGTGCTCAAGCGCACGCTCGCGAAGGCCGCCGACCGTGGCTTCACCTTCTACACGCACCCGGAGATCGAGTTCTACCTGCTCAAGTCCTCCAAGTTCGGTAAAGACGGCCCGGTGCCGGTCGACTCGGCCGGATACTTCGACAACGTTCCCGGCGGCACCGCCCACGACTTCCGGCGCCGTTCGGTGCGCATGCTCGAAGACCTCGGCATCTCGGTGGAGTTCAGCCACCACGAGGCCGGTCCCGGCCAGAACGAGATCGACCTGCGGTACGCCGACGCGCTCACGACCGCCGACAACATCATGACCTTCCGCACCGTGGTCAAAGAGGTCGCCATCGAGCAGGGCGTCTACGCCACCTTCATGCCCAAGCCGATGTCCGAACACCCCGGTTCCGGCATGCACACGCACCTCTCGCTCTTCGAAGGCGACACCAACGCGTTCTACGAGGCCGGCGCGCAATACCAGCTGTCCAAGACCGGACGCCACTTCATCGCCGGACTGCTCAAGCACGCGCCGGAGATCACGGCCGTCACCAACCAGTTCGTGAACTCCTACAAGCGGCTCTGGGGCGGCGGTGAGGCACCCAGTTTCGTCTGCTGGGGCCACAACAACCGCTCCGCCCTGATTCGCGTGCCGCTCTACAAGCCCAACAAGGGCCAGAGCTCGCGCATCGAGTACCGTGCCATCGACTCGGCCGCCAACCCGTACCTCGCCTACTCTCTGATGCTCGCTGCGGGCCTCAAGGGCATCGAAGAGGGCTACGAGTTGCCGCCGGAGGCCGAAGACAACGTCTGGAGCCTCAGCGACACCGAGCGACGCGCGCTCGGCTACGCCCAGCTGCCGGCCAGCCTCGACCACGCGATCCAGCTGATGTCGGATTCCGAGCTCGTGGCCGAGACCCTGGGGGAGCACGTCTTCAACTTCGTGCTGCTGAACAAGCGCCAGGAATGGCGCGAGTACCGCTCTCAGGTCACCCCCTTTGAGCTGCGCAAGAACCTCGAGATGCTCTAGGAGTTCCCGTCGAACGGTACGCGATGGCGCGCAACGAGCTCACTCTGACGGACCTCGCCCGGGTCGGCTTCGCCGATTTCGGGCAGGCCCGTTCCGGCCTGTCCGAGGTCGCCGCACTGGGCGGCCCGGTGACAGCGGACCTGTTGCCGTTGCTGGCACAGACGGCGAATCCCGACAGCGCCCTCGCGGCGTTGCACGTGCTGCTGCGGCAGTGGCCATCCGAGGTCGGCGCCCTGCTGCGCATTCCGAGCGCACCCCTGCGGCTGCTGCGCGTGCTTGGCGCCAGCACCGGCCTCACCGAATTCTTCCTTCGTCATCCGGAAGAGCTCGATGTGCTGCACGGCGCGGCCCCGGCATTGCCGACGGCGCCGCAACTGACCGCCGACCTGCTCGCCTCCGTGGGCGCCACGGATGGATTCGCGACCGTGCCCGACGCCGAGGTCTGGGGGGCGCTGCGGGTGCGCTACCGGCGCCGCCTCGCCGAGATCGCCGCCTACGACCTCGAACAGGCCGATCCGGTGGCCGGTGTAGACGGCATCGCCTGTGCCCTGGCCGATCTCGCTTCGGCGGCCCTCGATGCCGGACTCGCCGTCGCGCGCAGCCTGGCCTCCGGCCCGGTCGCCGGTCGTGGCGTCTTTGCGGTGCCGGAGGTGCGCGCCACTCGCCTCGCGATCATCGGCATGGGCAAGGCGGGGGCGAGCGAACTCAACTATGTCAGCGACGTCGACGTGATCTTCGTCGCCGAGGGAGACGCGGAGCTCGACACGGCGCGTGCGGTGGAGATCGCGACCCGGCTGGCTATTCTCGTGATGCGCGGCCTGCACGAGACCGACATCGAGCCCGAGCTGTGGGAGGTCGATGCGAACCTGCGCCCCGAGGGAAAAAACGGCGCCCTCGTGCGCTCGCTCGAGTCGCACATCAAGTACTACGATCGGTGGGCGAAGAGCTGGGAATTCCAGGCGCTGCTCAAGGCACGCCCCCTCGCCGGCGACCGCGAGCTCGGCGACCGCTACCTCGCGGCGGTCGCCCCCCTCGTCTGGAGCAGCGCGAGCCGCGAGAACTTCGTCGAATCCGTGCAGCGGATGCGTGAGCGTGTCACCCAGAACATCCCCGACGACGAGGTCGACGTGCAGCTCAAGCTCGGTCCGGGTGGCCTGCGGGACATCGAGTTCACGGTGCAGCTGCTGCAGCTGGTTCACGGACAGACCGACCCCTCGGTACGCCAACCCGGCACCCTGCCCGCGCTCACCGCCCTCGCCGACGCCGGCTACGTCGGACGAGCCGAGGCGGCCGACTTCGCCCTCGACTATCGCATGCTGCGGCTCATGGAGCACCGCCTGCAGCTGGAGCGCCTGCGACGCACGCACCTGGTGCCGCGCGATCAGGACAGCCTGCGCGTTCTGGCCAGGGCCACGGGCCTCGCGACGAACGCCGAGGGCCTCACGATCCGGTGGGCCGATATCAAACTGCGTGTGCGCGGCCTGCACGAGCGACTCTTCTATCGGCCGCTGCTGTCCGCCGTGGCCGCGCTTCCGGCGGAGGGACTCAACCTCACGAGTGCCCAGGCCGAGGCCCGACTCGCCGCGATCGGCTTCCGCAATACCCAGGGCGCCCTCGCTCATATTGCCGTGCTCTCCGCCGGGGTGTCCCGGCGAGCCACCATCCAACGCCATCTGCTTCCCGTCATGCTGCAGTGGTTCTCGCAGGGCGCCGACCCGGATTACGGCCTGCTGGCCTTTCGACGGCTGAGCGACAACCTCGGCTCGACCTATTGGTTTCTGCGCATGCTGCGGGACTCCTCCGGCGCCGCTGAGCGGTTGACCCGGGTACTCTCCGGCTCGCGCTTCGTCGGCGAACTTCTCGAAACGATTCCCGAATCCGTCGCCTGGCTGGAGGACGAAGACGATCTGCGGCCCCGACCTCTCATCGCCCTGCAGGCGGAGGCGCGTGCGGTGCTGGCGCGCCATGAGAGCGCCGACGCGGCGGCATCCATTCTGCGCACGGCGCGGCGCCGGGAAATGCTGCGGCTGGCGTTCTCGTCGATCCTGGGCGAGATCTCGATCGATGAGCTCGCGGTCGGGCTGACCGACGTCACGTCGACCTTCATTCAGGGCGTCGTCTCGGCCATTCGCGGGGATGACCTGCGCGGCACGTCCCCGGATGGGATCGAGTTCGCCGTCATCGGCATGGGCCGTTTCGGGGGAGCCGAGCTGGGGTTCGGGTCGGATGCCGACGTTATGTACGTCTTTCGGCCCGGCCGGCTCGAGGGTGCCGAAGCGCACGATCGCGCGAGCTTCATCGTGCGCGAGCTCAAACGCCTCACCGACGACAACCGGCTGCCGCTCGACCTGGACATCGGTTTGCGCCCCGAGGGCAGCAACGGCCCGGTGGTGCGCTCGCTTGACTCGTACGCCGCCTACTACGCGCGGTGGTCGCTCACCTGGGAGGCCCAGGCCCTGTTGCGTGGGCGCGGTGTCGCCGGTGACACGGCCCTGCTGGCCGACTTCGAACACCTCGCGGACGCGGTGCGGTATCCCACCGCGATCGCCCTGCAGGAAGTGCGCGAGGTGAAACGCATCAAGGCGCGGGTCGAAAACGAGCGGCTGCCGCAGGGCGCAGATCCGAATCGCCACCTGAAGCTCGGACGGGGTTCGCTGAGCGACGTGGAATGGTTCGTGCAGCTGATGCAACTGCAGCACGCGGCCGCGGTGCCGAGCCTGCGCACGACATCGACGCTCGTTGCACTGACCGAGTCGGTCACGGCCGGTCTGGTGAGCGAAGCGGATGCCGCAACGCTGCGCGCCGCCTGGATCTTCGCGTCGCGCGCGCGCTCGGCGATCACCCTGTGGACCAACCGCACGTCAAACGTGCTGCCGACCGACCGTGACGCGCTCGAGGGCATCGCCCGCGTCATGGAATACCCACCGGGCTCGGGAAACGAGCTCGAAGAGGATTACCTCGCCGTCACGCGCCGTTCCCGGGCTGTCTTCGAGCGCCTCTTCTACGGCCCGGCTTAAAACGCCGCGAGAGCGGGTGAAGCGCCGGTTAGAGAAACTCTAAGCGACGTTTCACCCGCTCTCGCGGGGGTGTGGAGCTGTGGAGCTGGTTTATGCCGAGTGGTTAGACGCCGTAGTAGAGTTCGAACTCGAACGGGTGCGGGCGCTGCGCGAGGGGCTTGATCTCGTTTTCACGCTTGTACGAGATCCAGGTTTCGATCAGTTCGGGCGTGAACACGTTGCCGGCAAGCAAGAACTCGTGGTCGGCTTCGAGCGCCTGCAGGGCCTCTTCGAGGGAGGCGGGAACCTGCGGGATGTTCTTGGCTTCCTCGGGCGGAAGCTCGTAGAGGTCCTTGTCGACGGGCTCGTGCGGCTCGATGCGGTTCTTGATGCCGTCGAGGCCAGCCATGAGCTGCGCGGCGAAGGCGAGGTACGGGTTACCGGACGCATCGGGTGCGCGGAACTCGAGGCGCTTGGCCTTGGGGTTGGTGCCCGTGATCGGGATGCGGATCGAGGCCGAACGGTTACCGGCCGAGTAGACCAGGTTGACCGGGGCTTCGAAGCCGGGAACGAGACGGTGGTACGAGTTGACCGTCGGGTTGGTGAAGGCGAGAACGGCCGGGGCGTGCTTCAGCAGTCCGCCGATGTACCAGCGAGCGACGTCGGACAGTCCGCCGTAGCCGGCCTCATCATAGAAGAGCGGCTTGCCGTCGGCCCAGAGGGACTGGTGCGTGTGCATTCCCGACCCGTTGTCGCCGAACAGCGGCTTCGGCATGAAGGTCGCCGTCTTGCCCCAGTCGTGCGCGGTGTTCTTGACGATGTACTTGAACTTGAGCAGGTCGTCCGCGGCGTGAACCATGGTGTCGAACTTGTAGTTGATCTCGCCCTGGCCGCCGGTGCCGACCTCGTGGTGGCTGCGCTCGAGGATAAGGCCGGAGTCGATGAGCTTGAGGCAGATGTCATCGCGCATGTCGACGTGCTGGTCGACGGGGCTGACCGGGAAGTAGCCGCCCTTGAAGGGGGTCTTGTTGGCGAGGTTGCCGCCCTCTTCCTTCTTGCCTGAGTTCCAGGCGCCCTCGCTCGAGTCGACGGAGTAGAAGCTGGTGTGCTGGTTCACTTCGTAGCGCACGTCGTCGAAGATGTAGAACTCGGCTTCGGAGCCGAAGAAGGCGGTGTCGCCGATGCCGGTCGACGCGAGGTACTTTTCGGCCTTCTTGGCTACCTGGCGCGGGTCCTTGGAGTAGATCTCGCCGTTGCGCGGGTTGTAGATGTCGAAGAGCATGATGAGCGTCTTCTCGGCACGGAACGGGTCGAGGTACGCGGTCGACACGTCGGGGATGAGCTGCATGTCGGATTCGTGGATCGACGCGAAACCGCGGATCGAGGAACCATCAAACATTTGGCCGACGGTGAAGAATTCTTCATCAACGGTCGAGGCCGGGATGTTGAAGTGCTGCTGTACACCGGGAAGATCGGTGAAACGGATGTCAAGAAACTTGACGTCATTGTCTTTGATGAATTTGAGCACTTCGGACGAATCGCGGAACATGCGGTTTTACTCCAGACGACGGGGGCGTAGATCTCGTTGGCTGAGAATTGGTGAGACAACTTCTCAGTCGCGCACTGCGAAAACACACTGCGGCTTCAATGAGATTAGTGGGATGGCGTTTCCCGACGGTGACGCGAATGTTTCCCGCATGTTACAGCGCGGGTGTCTCGGTAGACTCGACACGTGCCGGACTCATCTTCAAAATCTACCAGCTTTGGTTCCCTTCCCCCGAGCCAGTGGCCGGGGGAGCGACTGGGAATGCCCCGATCCGGCCCCGGATCCGTGGGGCGGGTGGGTCGACGCCTGGGCGGAATCGCCATCGACTGGGCCCTCGCGGTCGGCGTGTCTCTGGCGTTCTTCGACTACGAGGAGTTCGCGACCCTGCTCGTGTTCGTCGTGCTGCAGATCGTGTTCATTCCGACCATCGGCGGCAGCATCGGCCAGCGATTCGTCGGGTTGCGCACCGTGGCGCTGCAGGGCGGCTGGATCGGCCTGTGGCGACCGGCCGTGCGCACGGCGCTGCTCGTGCTCGCCCTGCCCGCGCTGGTCTGGGATTCAGACCAGCGCGGGTTTCACGACAAGGTCGCGGGCACCGTGCTCATTCGGTCTTAGCCGCGCTGCGGCCGGGCCTTCATCGGGTCGACGCCCTTGGGGATCGGCAGCTTGGTTCCCAGTGAACTCAGCCGATTGTTGACGGCGAGGACCTCGGCCTTGGTCAGCGTCGGCTTGATGCGGGTCAGCTTGCCGGCGAGCTTGTGCAGCGGTACGGCGTCTTCATCGGGGCCGACCGAGACGACGGTGATCGGGATCGTGCCGAGCACGCGGGTGACCTTGCGGCGTTCTTCTTCTACCATGCGGGTCGTGCGGGTTCGCGGTCCCTCGCTGATGAGAACGACTCCACCGCGGCCGATAGCGCGGTAGACCGCGTCCTGCGTCTTGCCGTTGACCGCGACGGGCATTTCGCTGCCGACCCAGCCGCGCTTGAGAGAGCTGCGCAGCACCGCGCCGACGGCACCGGGCTGGCCCTCGATTTGCGAGTACGCGGCCTTCTCGGCCCGACGACCCAGAATGATGAGCATGGCCAGGATGCCGGCCAGTACCCCCGAGATGCTCCAGAGCACGATCGAGAACACGTTGCCGGGTGAGAGCAAAAGCGCGAGCCCGACGGCCAGCAGTACCGGAACCAGAAAGGCCAGGACCAGAATCCAGACGATGTTCGAGTCATAGCGCCGGGTCATCTGGAAGACCTGCCACATTTGCTTCATGCGACCGGGCTTTTTGGGGGGTTTAGGAGTTTTCTCCTTGGTGCGTGCCATGCAACTAGACTACCCAGTCACCCGAATACCCGGTGACCGATTTCACCGGGTGCACGTGAGTCTAGGACGCTGCCTGCGCAAAGCCGAGTGACGCATCCGCCAGGTGACGGAGTTCATCCGGCATCTCGCGCCCGCTCTTCACCATCGACTGTGCCCACAGCCGACCGGCGCGGTAGGACGAGCGCACGAGCGGACCGGACAGAACGCCGAGAAAACCGATTTCTTCGGCCTCGGCATTCAGTTCCACGAACTCCTCTGGCCGCACCCAGCGTGCCACGGGCAGGTGCCGGGCGCTTGGACGCAGATACTGGGTGATCGTGATGATATCGGTGCCGGCGTCGTGCAGGTCCTGCAGGGCCTGACTGACTTCGGCACGTTCCTCACCCATGCCCAGGATCAGGTTCGACTTGGTGATCATGCCCGCGTTGCGACCCTGGGTGAGCACATCGAGTGAGCGGTCGTAGCGGAACGCCGGGCGAACGCGCTTGAAGATGCGCGGAACCGTTTCTACATTGTGCGCGAAGACCTCTGGTCTGGCCGAGAACACCTCGGCCAGGTGCTCTGGATTGCCGGAAAAGTCGGGAACGAGAATTTCGACGCCGGTGCCGGGGCTCTGCTGGTGGATCTGACGGATTGTTTCGGCGTACAGCCACGATCCCTCGTCGGGCAGGTCGTCGCGGGCGACGCCGGTGACGGTGGCGTAGCGCAGGTTCATGGCCACGACGGATTCGCCGACGCGTCTCGGTTCGTCGCGGTCGTAGTCCGCGGGCTTACCCGTGTCGATCTGGCAGAAATCGCACCGGCGCGTGCACTGCGAACCGCCGATCAGGAACGTGGCTTCGCGGTCTTCCCAGCACTCGAAGATGTTCGGGCAGCCGGCTTCCTGACAGACGGTGTGCAGCCCCTCGCTCTTGACCAGATTCTGCAGTTTGCGGTATTCCGGGCCCATTTTGGCGACCGTCTTGATCCACGCGGGCTTGCGTTCGATCGGTGTTTCGGCGTTGCGAATTTCGAGGCGCAGCAGTTTGCGGCCTTCGGGGACGGCGCTCATGCTGGCACTCCTTCGGTCGTGAGGGTTGTGGACTGGCCTGATGGGTTGTGGCCTGGTGTGGTTCGGCCTGAATAGGGAAAGGCCGCCAGAAAGGCGCTCTCAATCGGCTCGATCAGTTCGATGGTGTCGATCTGTCGGCCGAGCACCCGCGACATCGTCGTAACACCGGCATCGCGAATTCCGCAGGCGACGATGTTGCTGTAGGCGTCGAGGGAATTGCCGCAGTTGAGCGCGAAACCGTGCATCGTGACGCCCTCGGCGACGCGGATGCCGATGGCGGCAATTTTCTCTTCGAGGCCGGCCTGGCCGACCCAGACTCCCGATCGGCCGGCAACCTGCACGCCCTCAATATCCCAGGAGGCGAGCACGGAGATCAGCAGTCTTTCGAGCGTGCGCACATACTGCACCACGTCGATCGGATCCTGTAGCCGAAAAATGGGATAGCCCACGAGCTGACCGGGGCCATGCCAGGTGATTTTTCCCCCGCGATCGACGTCGATGACCGCCGTACCGTCGCTGGGGCGTTCCTCCGGCAGGGTGCGTTTTCCGGCGGTATACACCGCGGGATGCTCCAGCAGGATGAGTGTGTCCGGTCTCTCTCCCGAGACGACGGAACGATGGACTGCGCGTTGGAGCTCAAGGCCCTCAACATACGGCACGGAGTTGGCGCTTAGCCCCGCGACGACAAAGTCGAGCATGGGAACAGTCTACGGGTTCCTCCACAGGCGCCCGTCGAGGCCAACTGTGCACAAAATCGCAACAGGGACATCGACACGGGTTCTCGCGCAGCCATCATTACCAGATGAGAATTTATCATCGCTCCCACCCCTCATTCGAGGTAGCCCCGCCGGCGGCCGAGGGCACGTGCGCGGCCGGGGTGCCGGACAGCATTCCGGCCAGTATCGCCGGTTACAGCGTCGTTCGCCGCTTGGGGGAGGGACGCCGAAGCGACATCTACCTCGGCCATTCGCCCCTCGGCGACGCGGTTCGCGGTGACTCGAGCGCGAACGGCAGCCAGGTTGCGCTCAAGGTCTACCGCGCGCACATCGATACCGACTCCGTGGAGCGGGAGATCACGGCCCTCACCGAGTCGCGCACGGGACTCGCCCACCTGATCGATGTGGCAACCCTCGGTGACGGTCGGGTGTGCCTCGTGCTGCAACGAATCCGCGGTGATTCCCTGGCCCACTATCTGACGAAGTTCGGTCCGCTGTGCCCCGGCGAAGCGGTGACGATCCTCGCGCCCGTCGTCGTCGCTCTGCGGCAATTGCACTCAACCGGTCTGGTGCACCGGGGCCTGAGCCAGGCCTCGATCCTTATCGACGAACGGGGGCGGCCGGTGCTGCTGGGTCTGGGGTCTCTGGCAACTGTCCCGGCGTCTGGTGCAGATCGGGTCGCGCTGCTGCGTGCTGACTATGCTCGGTTGACGGTTCTTCTCGCCGGTGTGCTCGGTGACGTGGTCGATGATTTGGTCGGAAATGCCGGCGCGGGCGGTGAAAACAGGCCGGGCCAGGCGGGCGTCTCCGGGTCGGCCGCCCTGCTGGCCCGGTGTGAGTCCGCCGCTTCAGCCGCCGTGTTCGTGGCGTGTCTGGAGCAGATCGAGCGCCACCTCTTCGACTGGGCACCGGCACTGGCTCTCAGCTACGGGCGCAACACCACCGCCGGCGCTGGCGCTGCTGTGGTCGCTGCCGTGCCGCGGCTCAGCACGGCACTGGATACGCATCCTCGGAACGCCACATCGCAGGCGACCCGGTTGCGCCTCGGACAGCACGTCGGACAGCACGTCGGACAACGCCTCGGACTGCCCGCCGATGCCGCCGAGCTGCTGAGCTCGGTCACCGAGCTGGGTCGGTATGTGTCGGTGCGGCTGACGACGCTGAACATGCCACGAGTGCACGGACGGTCGCGCGGCACCGGCACGGGCACCGACCGCGGCCGGCCGCAAGCCGTGGCCCGACGCTGGAGCCGGGTCATCTATGCCCTGAGTCTGGCCACCGCGGCCACAATTGCCGCGTTCGTGCTGCTGCCCGCGGTTGCGCCGAATCGGCCCGACGGGTCATCGGCGCAGGCCACGGCACCCGCGCAGGCACCCGTAATGGCACCCGTAATGGCACCGAGTGACGCGGCCACGCTGGCCTCGGACGATCCGGTCGCGGCAGCTCGGGTGCTGCTGACCCTGCGAGCACAGTGTCTGGCAACGGCGTCCCTCGCGTGTCTCGCCGTGACCGACCAGCCCGACGGGCCGCTGATGGCAGCCGATGTCGACAGTATTCGGCACAGCCAGCAGGGTCTGTCTGCAGCGAACGAGGCGCAACCGGCACGCGCAGCCGGTCACCTGGCCACGGTCGAGCTCGTCGAGCGCACGGGCAACTCGGCCCTGATCGCGCTGGTCTTCGATACAGACAAACCGGCCTCGGCCCTGATGATCAGGGGCGAGACCGGTTGGCGTCTGCGCGAACTATTCGACTATTGAGGACTCGTGGGTTAGAGGCCCAGGTTGCCTTCGAACGCGCCGGCTTCGAGCCGGGCCTTCATCGTCGTCAGGAACCGCGCGGCGTCGGCCCCATCGATGATGCGGTGGTCGTAAGACAGCGCGAGGTACACGCTCGACCGAATCGCGATGGAATCAAGGCCATCGTTGGTAACCACGAGCGGCTTCTTGTAGACGATGCCGGTGCCGAGAATTGCGCTCTGCGGCAGAAAAACAACGGGCGTGTCAAACAGTGCGCCACGCGAACCGGTGTTGGTCAGCGTGAACGTTCCGCCGGACAACTCGTCGGGCTTGAGCTTGTTCTCGCGGGTCCGCGCGGCCAGGTCGGCAATCTGAGCGGCAAAGCCGGCCAGATCAAGGTCCCCGGCGTTGCGAACGACGGGGGTCAGCAGCCCGCGCTCGGTGTCAACGGCAATGCTGATGTTCTCGCTCGCCGGGTACACGATGGTGTCCCCGTCAATCGTGGCGTTGACGATCGGGTTCGACTGCAGTGCTTCCGCCGCCGCGAGGGCAAAGAACGGAAGGAACGACAGCTTGTTACCGGTCTTCGCGGCGAACTCGGCCTTGACGCGGTCGCGCAGCATGGCCACGCGGGTGACATCCACCTCGACGACGGTCGTCAGCTGAGCCGACGACTGCATCGAGATGACGGCACGCTCGGCCACGACCTTGCGCAGTCGTGACATCGGCTGGGTCGTTCCACGCAGCGGGGAGATCTCTACAACGGGTGCCGCGAGCGTTGCGGCCGCGGCAGGAATCGCGGCGACGATGTCTTCCTTACGAATGCGGCCGCCGACTCCGGTGCCGCTGATCGTCGACAGGTCGACGCCGGCCTCGTTGGCAAGCTTGCGCACGATCGGAGTGACGTAACCCGACGTGCCCGCGTGGGATCCACGCGCCGTGGGTGCCGGTGCGGCGGCGGGTGCCGGTGCGGCGGCGGGTGCCGGTGCTGCAACCGGTGCCGGTGCTGCAACCGGTGCCGGCGCTGCAACGGGCTCCGGTGCTGCAACCGGTGCCGGCGCTGCAACGGGCTCCGGTGCTGCAACCGGTGCGGGCGCTGCTGCCGGCGCCGGTGCTGCAACGGGCTCGGGTGCGGCGACGGGTTCCGGGGCC